>NZ_LBJA01000041.1:0-255000 GCF_028128695.1 Bradyrhizobium sp. CCBAU 25360 | reverse complement strand
CGAACTTGACGCCCTATTCAGACTCGCTTTCGCTACGCCTTCGCCTATCGGCTTAAGCTTGCTCGTTAAATTAAGTCGCTGGCCCATAATACAAAAGGTACGATGTCACCCAGAACGTATCTTGGGCTCCATCTGTTTGTAGGTGTCCGGTTTCAGGTCTATTTCACTCCCCTCGTCGGGGTGCTTTTCACCTTTCCCTCACGGTACTGGTTCACTATCGGTCGCTGAGGAGTACTTAGGCTTGGAGGGTGGTCCCCCCGCGTTCAGACAGGATTTCACGTGTCCCGCCTTACTCGTGGATACATCATCGCATTACTCGTACGGGGCTATCACCCTCTGAGGCCCAGCTTTCCTGACTGGTTCCGATTGTCTTTGATGTATCACTGGCCTGGTCCGCGTTCGCTCGCCACTACTAACGGAGTCTCTGTTGATGTCCTTTCCTCCAGGTACTTAGATGTTTCAGTTCCCTGGGTTTGCTTGAAACCTCCTATGTATTCAGAAGTCTCATACCTTCTCTTGATAACCGGAAATCCAAAACCTCACGGTCAAGGATCGTTTGATTATCTCTCACAACCCCAAGACCAAGGTCTTGGAGTTCCGGCTATCGAAGGTGGGTTTCCCCATTCGGAAATCCATGGATCAAAGCTTCTTCGCAGCTCCCCACGGCTTATCGCAGCGTAGCACGTCCTTCATCGCCTCTCAGCGCCAAGGCATCCACCGAACACCCTTAAGGCACTTGATTGCTCTCATTATCAATGTCCACACACTCGGCAGAATGTTGTCTGCAGAATTACCTTGCGGCACGCGCCCTCGATGAACGCTATCTGCAGCCGGACAATGATTAGAAAGACCAGCTTGCTTCGTAAGATCGTTCCGATAGCGAGGCGGTCAAGCTTCGCTAAAAGGATCATTTACAACTCGCTTGTCTCTCCAGAAGCAGCCTTGTGAGCTGCCCTTGAAAGACGCACGAGCGCCGAAATGATCCGGAGATAATGAAGTCTCGCGTAGCAATTGCTTGCTGCACGATCCAACTCGGATCGATCTCCTCTTTACGATGTCAGAAATCACGCAACTTGCTGTCTATCCAGACTAGCAAGATGCGAAGTGATGTTTCGCGGACGATTTAGGTGCACGATCAGTCGATGATCAAACCATCTGGTGGAGCCAGACGGGATCGAACCGACGACCTCATGCTTGCAAAGCACGCGCTCTCCCAGCTGAGCTATGGCCCCGTAACCAGAAGACGAATGCTCACTCGATGAAAGTGGTGGGCCTGGGAAGACTTGAACTTCCGACCTCACGCTTATCAAGCGCGCGCTCTAACCAACTGAGCTACAAGCCCCTAACGCATATCCAGTCAAGGACCAGGGACTCTGCAAACTTGCAGCCCCAGCGCGTGTTCGTCCGCGAAGAAAGAGAAACGAAGACGGCGAAATCCCGCCAATGCAGCTCAACAATCCTGACGATTGTTGGCCACTGATGTTTCTAAAACGATCCGATAGTGAGCCGAAGCTCGCTGAAGGATCATCCTTAGAAAGGAGGTGATCCAGCCGCAGGTTCCCCTACGGCTACCTTGTTACGACTTCACCCCAGTCGCTGACCCTACCGTGGCCGGCTGCCTCCCTTGCGGGTTAGCGCACCGTCTTCAGGTAAAACCAACTCCCATGGTGTGACGGGCGGTGTGTACAAGGCCCGGGAACGTATTCACCGTGGCGTGCTGATCCACGATTACTAGCGATTCCAACTTCATGGGCTCGAGTTGCAGAGCCCAATCCGAACTGAGACGGCTTTTTGAGATTTGCGAAGGGTCGCCCCTTAGCATCCCATTGTCACCGCCATTGTAGCACGTGTGTAGCCCAGCCCGTAAGGGCCATGAGGACTTGACGTCATCCCCACCTTCCTCGCGGCTTATCACCGGCAGTCTCCTTAGAGTGCTCAACTAAATGGTAGCAACTAAGGACGGGGGTTGCGCTCGTTGCGGGACTTAACCCAACATCTCACGACACGAGCTGACGACAGCCATGCAGCACCTGTGTTCCAGGCTCCGAAGAGAAGGTCACATCTCTGCGACCGGTCCTGGACATGTCAAGGGCTGGTAAGGTTCTGCGCGTTGCGTCGAATTAAACCACATGCTCCACCGCTTGTGCGGGCCCCCGTCAATTCCTTTGAGTTT
Source organism: Bradyrhizobium sp. CCBAU 25360 (assembly GCF_028128695.1). Taxonomy (NCBI): domain Bacteria; kingdom Pseudomonadati; phylum Pseudomonadota; class Alphaproteobacteria; order Hyphomicrobiales; family Nitrobacteraceae; genus Bradyrhizobium; species Bradyrhizobium sp. CCBAU 25360. Next base: position 252,827 of record NZ_LBJA01000041.1, on the reverse strand, counting down.
TAATCTTGCGACCGTACTCCCCAGGCGGAATGCTTAAAGCGTTAGCTGCGCCACTAGTGAGTAAACCCACTAACGGCTGGCATTCATCGTTTACGGCGTGGACTACCAGGGTATCTAATCCTGTTTGCTCCCCACGCTTTCGTGCCTCAGCGTCAGTATCGGGCCAGTGAGCCGCCTTCGCCACTGGTGTTCTTGCGAATATCTACGAATTTCACCTCTACACTCGCAGTTCCACTCACCTCTCCCGAACTCAAGATCTTCAGTATCAAAGGCAGTTCTGGAGTTGAGCTCCAGGATTTCACCCCTGACTTAAAGACCCGCCTACGCACCCTTTACGCCCAGTGATTCCGAGCAACGCTAGCCCCCTTCGTATTACCGCGGCTGCTGGCACGAAGTTAGCCGGGGCTTATTCTTGCGGTACCGTCATTATCTTCCCGCACAAAAGAGCTTTACAACCCTAGGGCCTTCATCACTCACGCGGCATGGCTGGATCAGGGTTGCCCCCATTGTCCAATATTCCCCACTGCTGCCTCCCGTAGGAGTTTGGGCCGTGTCTCAGTCCCAATGTGGCTGATCATCCTCTCAGACCAGCTACTGATCGTCGCCTTGGTGAGCCATTACCTCACCAACTAGCTAATCAGACGCGGGCCAATCTTTCGGCGATAAATCTTTCCCCGTAAGGGCTTATCCGGTATTAGCACAAGTTTCCCTGTGTTGTTCCGAACCAAAAGGTATGTTCCCACGCGTTACTCACCCGTCTGCCGCTGACGTATTGCTACGCCCGCTCGACTTGCATGTGTTAAGCCTGCCGCCAGCGTTCGCTCTGAGCCAGGATCAAACTCTCAAGTTGGACTTGAACTTTGAACCGGCTGATCACAACGTTTGACGAGGTCCCACCATTATCGACCGAAGTCGATGTGCTGCCTGCGATTCACATCGCTGGCAACGATGGTGTTTCCTTTGAAACGTGTACCGCCGAAGTCTTTCGTCCGGTCCCGACCAGAAAAGCCGAAGCTTTTCAGGAGCGAGACCCGCAAGGACTCCGCCGTCCACGTTTCTCTTTCTTCATCTTCACTTGTCAAACAGCCCGAGACCGTGGAGGCCTCAACCTTCCCGAGAGGAAGGGTTCCGACACCCTTACCGACGATGGATGAACTCCAATCGACTTACGTCGACTGTTGTGTCACTCAACGAGGTGAGGAGCATCAGTGGCGCGTTCGCTCGCCTTGGTCAGTGACCCGGCGGCGCCGCGCTCAGTGGTCGGGTTATAGGCCCCCGCACTCGGGATTGTCAACGCCCATTGTCAACAAATCGTCGCACGGTGGATTGTCGCTAAAAACAACGCGTTTCCAGATGGTTACAAGGATCGCGGATGCGTCGATCCGATCGGGGCGGTGAAAAAACTTGAAAAAAGTTTGGGCCCCAGGGGGCTCCGGAGCCGACCTGGGAGGGGTCGTGGGAGGGGACCGGGAAGCGACCTGGCAAGCGACCTGGCAAGCCACCTGGGGAACGGCTTGGCGAGTGGATTGGCGCGCGGGTCGGGATCGACAAAGGGCACTTGGGGAGAGCTTGAGGGGCGGCTTACCGTACCTTCGCGGTGGGACGCAGCTGGCGGCCCCCTCTCGGGAGGCCCCCGCCCTCCGGCGGTTCAGGAAACTTTTTCGATGACAGGCGCCGTACTTGAGCCACAATCCCGCGGCGTTCTGATAAGAGACAAGCTTGAATCGCAGGGATGCCAGTGGGGGCTGCCGGCGGTTTTCATGGGGTCAGAGGAAGGCGATCTTGCAGATGACGCGGCCTTCCTCCGACATTCGAGAGACATCGAGAGAGCTTCACCCGTACAGCTGTTCGTAATTTCGGCCGGCCCCATCGCGGGCCTTCTGAGCACGGACGCCTGCGCGGCTTGCCTTTTCCGGCGATCCCCCATCAAGAGGGCGACCAGGACAAGGTTCGAAAGCGGGCATCTTGGGTCGTTGATTGGGGGACTTGCGTTGAACCACAGGACATCACGCGGCGCTTACGGGCGTGAGACCGGGATCATCGATCTCGGCCACGAGCCGCCGCTGTCCGTCGATGGTTCTGAAGCCGCCGTAATCGACCGCCGCCGCGTCTCGGTGCAATGGTTCAGCGGGACAATCTTGACCGGACTCTGCGGCGCAGCCCTGATTGGCGGCGCCGTTTTCGCATCGCTCGACGGCGAGATGACCTTCGCCAAGGTGCCGGAGCGGGTCGAGGGCGCGCTGCGCGGTGCATTCGGCGCCGCCGATCGCGCCGCCACGCTGCACAAGAGCGACCGCCTGCCGCCGCCGAGCGAATCCACGGCGTCCCGCAACATCATGCGCGTCTCCACGGTGGCCCGCGTCGGCAACCGCGACGTGATGCGGGTGCGCCCCTTCGTCCGGATCGCCGGCAATCTGTCGATGACGACGAGCGACCTGTCGGCGAAGATCCCGCCGTTCAACGCCCAACGCCTGCTCACCGATGTCGGCTCCGATCCGAAGACCGCATCCGACGATCCCAACAATCCCGAAGCGGTCGAGCCCGACGCCGAAGTGTCCTTTGTCACCAAGGACCTGTCGCCGGTGCTGCCGAAAGCCAAGATTTCCGCGGTGGTGGCGCTCGACGACATCCTGATGCGGGTGCGCGATGCCGCCAACTGGCGCGGCAATGGCGGGGTGCGCTACGCCTCGCTCGCCAATGCCGCAGCCGACGTCTCCGGTGCGACCGGCCCGTCCGACATCAGAAGCGCCTACGCCGCGGAAGCCTCGCCGTCCGATCCCTATGCCGGCTTCGAGACGCGCGTAGTGCCGGAAAACGTCACGCTGCTGCCCAAGACCAAGGAGCAGATCACCGGCGGCAATCCCAACGGCGAACGCGTCCATCTGGTCAAGAAGGGCGACAGCGTCGCCTCGGTGCTGCGCGATCTCGGCGCGAACGCCGACGAGATCAAGGCGATCACCGCAACGCTCGGCCCTCGCGGCCGCGACGGCGGCCTCAAGGACGGCGAGAAGCTCCGCATCCTGATGGCGCCGGCGAGCCCCGGTGCCCGCCTCCAGCCCTACCGCGTCGTCGTCGCCAACGAGACCATGGTCGAGGCGATCGCTGCGCTGTCCGATCTCGGCAAATACGTCGCGGTCGACGTCTCCAGCATGAACACCGTCGCCGATGCCGCGGCCAGCGCCAGCAGCGATGACGACGATGATGACGACGGCTCCGGCGTGCGGCTCTACCAGAGCATCTACGAGACCGCGATGCGCAACAAAGTGCCGATGCCCGTCATCGACGACATGATCAAGATCTACTCCTACGACGTCGATTTCCAGCGCAAGGTGCAGCCGGGCGATTCCTTCGACGTGTTCTACGCCGGCGAGGACGAGGGCGTGACGTCGACGGAGAAGAACGACGTGCTGTTCGCCTCCCTCACGGTCGGCGGCGAGACCAAGAAATACTACCGCTACCAGAGCCCCGACGACGGCGTCGTCGACTACTATGACGAGACCGGCAAGAGCGCGAAGAAATTCCTGGTCAGGAAGCCCGTCAACAACGCCATCATGCGCTCCGGCTTCGGCGGCCGCCGCCACCCGATCCTGGGCTATGTGAAGATGCACACCGGCGTCGACTGGGCCACGGCCTACGGCACGCCGATTTTCGCCTCCGGTAACGGCGTGATCGAGAAGGCCGGCCCCGAAGGCGGCTACGGCAAATATATCCGCATCAAGCACAACAACGGCTACGAGACGGCCTACGGTCACATGTCCGCCTTCGCCAAAGGCATGGAGATCGGCAAGAAAGTGCGGCAGGGCCAGGTGATCGGCTTCGTCGGCTCATCCGGCCTGTCGACCGGCCCGCACGTCCACTACGAGATCCTGGTCAACGGCCGCTTCGTCGATCCGATGCGCGTGAAGCTGCCGCGCGGCCGTTCGCTCGAGGGCCCGATGCTCGCAGGCTTCGAGAAGGAGCGCGACCGGCTCGACGGCATGATGAGCGGCCGCGGCGGCGCCATCGCCCGCATGTCGGACGCGACCGGCGGCCCGTTGCAGGTCAGCAACCGCTAATTGCAACCGGCCGGCATCGGCCGGATATCTCCAGAACACGATCCGAATTCGACGTTCTCGCGCGAGGCCCCGCTTGGCGGCGTCTCAACGTCAAGTTTCGTTTGCCAAAGCGGCACCAGGGGCGAATACTTTCCAAAAAACGGGAGGTCTCGCCATGAAGAACAGGGTCGCCTGCGCAGCGATCGTCGCTGCCCTTTTCGCCACCACGAGCGTATCGGCCGAGACTTGGGAGGTCACCAAGCTGGTCCAGGGCTCGGCATTCCATGGCGTGCATGGGCTCGGCATCGACAAGGCCGGCCATCTGTTCGCCGGCAGCGTCGCCGGCGCCGCTCTCTACGAGGTGGACGTATCAGGCGGTACCGCCAAGGTTGCAATCCCCTCGCCGATCGGAATGGCCGACGACATCGCGTTTGCGCCCGACGGCACCATGGCCTGGACCGGATTTCTCACCGGCGATCTCTATGCGCGCAAGGGCGACGGCCCGATCAAGAAGCTCGCGAGCGGCCTTCCCGGCATCAACTCGCTCGCCTTCCGCAAGGACGGCAGGCTCTATGCCACCACCGTTTTCCTCGGCGACACGCTCTATGAGATCGACGTCGAGGGCGTGAAGCCGCCGCGCCAGATCATGGAGAAGATGGGCGGCCTCAACGGCTTCGAGTTCGGTCCCGACGACAAGCTCTACGGTCCGCTCTGGTTCAAGGGCCAGGTCGCGAAAGTCGATGTCGACAAGGCCGAGCTGACCGTCGTCGCCGACGGCTTCAAGGTCCCGGCCGCGGTGAACTTCGATTCCAAGGGCAATCTCTTCGTGGTCGACACCGCGCTCGGTCAACTCGTCCGGGTCGATCCCAAGTCGGGCGCCAAGACCCTGGTCGCGCAACTGAAGCCGTCGCTGGACAATCTCGCGATCGACGACAAGGACCGCATCTACGTCTCCAACATGGCCGACAACGGCATCCAGGAGGTCGATCCCGCGACCGGCCAGGCCAAGCAGATCATCATCGGCAAGCTCGCTTTGCCCGGTGGCATCGGCGTCACCTCGGAGAACGGCAAGGATACGATCCACCTTGCCGACGTGTTCGCCTATCGCACGGTGGACGGCGCAACCGGCGAGGTCACCGAAAAGGCGCGCATGCACGCCGCAGGCACCACGCTGGAATATCCGATGAGCGCGACGGCGAAAGGCAACGACGTGGTGCTGTCGAGCTGGTTCACCGGCACGGTGCAGGTGATCGACGCCAAGACCGGCGCGACGCGCGACATGCTGCACGGCTTCAAGGCGCCTCACGATGCGATCACGCTCGCCGACGGCAGCATTTTGGTAGCCGAGCTCGGCACCAAGTCGCTGGTCAAGGTGAGCGGCGAGCACGGCAAGGATCGCACCCCGCTGATCGGCGACCTCGAGGGCCCGGTCGGGCTCGTCCGAGGCAAGTCCGACGAAGTCTACGTCACCGAAGCCTTTGCAGGCACCGTGTCCCGGATCGACAGCAACGGCGAAAAGACCGTGGTCGCCAAGGAGCTGAAAATGCCCGAAGGCATCGCGCGCGGGAACGACGGCAAGCTCATCGTGGCGGAAGTCGGCGCCAAACGGCTGATCGAGATCGCGCCGGAAAGCGGCAAGATCACCGAGATCGCCGCCAATCTCCCGATCGGCCTCGCGGGCGCTCCCGGCGGATTGCCGACCAACATTCCGACGGGCGTCGGCATCGGAGCTTCAAGCGTGATCTATTTCTCGTCCGACATCGAGAACGCCATCTACAAGGTGGTGAAGAAATAGCGTCTGATCCCCACCGCGTTAGCTAAAGCGGGATGCTGCGCACCTTTTCGGACCACGCTTTTGCCAGCGCCCCCCAAAACAAAACGCCCCGGAGAGGGCTGGCCTCTCCGGGGCGGCTTGTCGTTTCAGGCTTTGATCGCCCGCGTTCAGTTCAGCTTCCGCTTCGCCACTGGCGCCTCGAACTGGGTGATCTCGGCGGTCTGCGGTGCCTTGCCGTTGAAGGTCAGCACGTTGCCTTCGGACGAGATCGCGACACTGTCGCCGTCCCTGACGTCGCCGGCCAGGATCATCTCGGCGAGCGGGTCCTGGACATGACGCTGGATCACACGCTTCAGCGGCCTTGCGCCATAGGCGGGGTCCCAGCCCTTGGCGGCGAGCCAGTCGCGGCCAGCGGCGTCGAGCGTCAGCACGATCTTGCGATCGGTCAGCAGCTTCTGCAGCCGCGCGAACTGGATCTCGACGATCCGGCCCATCTCGCTCCGCTGCAAGCGGTGGAACAGGATGATCTCGTCAACGCGGTTGAGGAATTCGGGGCGGAAATGCCCGCGCACCATTCCCATCACCTGCTCGCGCACGGCCGAGGTGTCCTCGCCCTCCGGCTGATTCACCAGGAATTCCGAACCGAGGTTCGAGGTCATGATGATCAGCGTGTTGCGGAAGTCGACGGTGCGGCCCTGGCCGTCGGTCAGGCGGCCGTCGTCGAGCACCTGCAACAGGACGTTGAAGACGTCGGGATGCGCTTTCTCGATCTCGTCGAACAGCACCACCTGATAGGGCCGGCGCCGCACCGCTTCGGTGAGCGCGCCGCCCTCGTCATAGCCGACATAGCCCGGAGGCGCGCCGATCAGCCGCGAGACCGAATGCTTCTCCATGTATTCGGACATGTCGAGGCGGACCATCGCGGTCTCGTCGTTGAACAGATACTCCGCGAGCGCCTTGGTCAGCTCGGTCTTGCCGACGCCGGTGGGCCCTAAGAACATGAACGAGCCCGTGGGGCGGTTCGGGTCCTGCAGGCCCGCGCGCGAGCGGCGCACGGCAGTTGCGACCGCGCGCACGGCCTCGGCCTGGCCGACGACGCGGGTGCCGAGCTGCTCCTCCATCTTCAGGAGCTTTTCCTTTTCGCCCTCCAGCATCTTGTCGACGGGCACGCCGGTCCAGCGCGAGACCACCTGGGCGATGTGGTTGGCGGTGACCGCCTCCTCCATCATCTCGCCGGAGCCTTCACGCGCCTCGATATCCGCAAGCTGCTTCTCGAGCTGCGGGATCCGGCCATAGGCCAGCTCACCGGCCTTCTGGAATTCGCCGCGACGCTGGGCGTCGGCGAGATCGACACGCAGGGCGTCCAGCTCCGATTTCAGCTTCTGGGCGTTGGAGAGCTTGTTCTTCTCCGCGCTCCAGCGTGCCGTCAGCGCCGCGGACTTCTCCTCGAGCTCGGCCAGCTCCTTCTGGAGCGCCTCGAGACGGGATTTGGAGCCGGGGTCGCTTTCCTTCTTCAGAGCTTCCTGCTCGATCTTGAGCCGGATGATCTCGCGGTCGAGCGAATCCAGCTCTTCCGGCTTGGAATCGACCTGCATCTTCAGCCGCGCCGCGGCCTCGTCCATCAGGTCGATCGCCTTGTCGGGCAGGAAGCGGTCAGTGATGTAACGGTTGGACAGCGTCGTCGCCGCGACAAGCGCGGAATCGGTGATCCGCACGCCGTGGTGCTGCTCGTACTTGTCCTTGAGGCCGCGCAGGATCGAGATGGTGTCCTCGACCGAGGGCTCGCTGACGAAGATCGGCTGGAAGCGCCGCGCCAGCGCGGCGTCCTTTTCGACATGCTTCTGGTATTCGTCGAGCGTGGTCGCGCCGATGCAGTGCAGCTCGCCGCGGGCGAGCGCGGGCTTGAGCAGGTTGGAGGCGTCCATCGCGCCGTCGCCCTTGCCGGCGCCGATCAGGGTGTGCATCTCGTCGATGAACAGGACGAAATTTCCCTCGCTCGCGGTCACTTCCTGGAGCACGGCCTTCAGCCGCTCCTCGAACTCACCGCGGTATTTCGCACCGGCGATCAGCGCGCCGAGGTCGAGCGAGAGCAGCTTCTTGTCCTTCAGGCTCTCCGGCACGTCGCCGTTGACGATGCGCAGCGCCAGGCCCTCGGCGATGGCGGTCTTGCCGACGCCGGGCTCGCCGATCAGGACGGGATTGTTCTTGGTCCGGCGCGACAGCACCTGGATGGTGCGGCGGATCTCCTCGTCGCGGCCGATGACCGGATCGAGCTTGCCGTCGCGCGCGGCCTGGGTGAGGTCACGGGCATATTTCTTCAGCGCGTCGTACGCGTTCTCGGCAGTGGCCGAATCGGCCGTGCGGCCCTTGCGCAGGGCCTCGATCGCCGCATTGAGGTTTTGCGGGGTGACGCCGCCCTTGGCCAGGATGGTGCCGGCCTCGCTGGTCTTCTCCAGCGTCAGGCCGAGCAGCAGCCGCTCGACGGTGACGAAGCTGTCGCCGGCCTTCTCGCCGGCCTTTTCGGCGGCATCAAAAGTACGGGCGAGCTCGGGCGCCAGATAGATCTGCCCGGCGCCACCGCCACTGACCTTCGGCACCTTGCCGAGGGCATCCTCGGTCGCCTTCAGAATTGCACGGGAATTGCCGCCGGCGCGGTCGATCAGACCGGCAGCCAGCCCCTCATTGTCGTCCAGGAGGACCTTGAGCACATGCAGGGTGGAAAACTGCTGGTGCCCCTCGCGCACCGCGAGCGACTGCGCTGACTGGACGAAGCCCCTGGAGCGTTCGGTGTATTTGTCGATATTCATCTTTTCTGTCCCTCGGCCTGCCCCTGGAGCCCTCTAAGGCACTCCAAACGGCATCTTCATTGGGTTTCCGATTACCGCATTGACGTTTCTCAACCGGTAACGGTCGTGTTTTGCCGACGTCGCCGCCGGCCTGAGGCAGATGTGGGAAGCAGGCTGCAGATGCGAAAGAGGCCAGTTCACAATTTCGTGCGCTGATCCGCCGGCTTGGCGGGGCCGGGTCGAATCCCTTAAGTAGCGGCATGACAGCTAGCCAGACCGCCGAGATCACCGGCCTTTACCGCTATCCGATCAAGGGCCTGACACCGGAGCTCCTGCACCGCGCCCCCTTGCGGACGGGCCAGACCCTGCCCGCCGACCGCCGCTACGCCATCGAGAACGGTCCGAGCGGCTTTGATCCCGAACGGCCCGAGTGGAGGCCGAAAATCCAGTTTCTGATGCTCGCGCGCAATGAGCGGCTTGCCGAGCTCGACAGCCGGTTCGACGACGCTACCAATGTCTTGACCATCCGCAAGGACGGCCAGACCGTCGCCAGCGGCGATCTCGAGACCGCGGCCGGGCGTGCCGCCATCGAGCGCTACTTCGCGGAGAATTTTCAGCCGGAGCTGAAGGGGCCGCCAAAGGTCCTGTCAGGCCGCGACCACAGCTTCTCCGACGTCGCCCGCAAGGTGGTCTCCATCATCAATCTCGGCAGCGTCCGCGCCATCGAGACAATGCTGGGCGGCACCCCCGTGAATCCCCTGCGTTTCCGCGCCAATCTCTATGTGAAGGGTTGGCCGGCCTGGTCCGAGCTCGATCTCGTCGGCCAGACGCTGGCGATCGGCGCGGCGCGCCTGAAAGTGGTCAAGCGCATCGTCCGCTGCCCGGCCACCAATGTCGACCCGTTGACGGCCAAGCGCGATCTCGAGATTCCGCCGACGCTCTCGCGCAACCTCGGCCACATGGACTGCGGCATCTACGCCGAGGTAATCGAAGGTGGCGACATCGGCATGGGCGATGCGATCGCGTTGGAAGAGCCGAGATTGGTTTGAGCTGGCATCGCTGCCGTAGGGTGGGCAAAGGCGCTCTTGCGCCGTGCCCACCATCTTTATCGAGCGGATGGAAGTGGTGGGCACGCTTGCGCTTTGCCCACCCTACGGCACCGTCGCTATGGCACCGTTAGTTCGGCATCACATAGGCATAAATCCGGCCGCGCGAAACCGGGGCTTCGCGGACGCGGTTGCCGTTGTTGCCGGAGATCATGATCGGATTGCCCTGCGCGTCGATGCCGGTGATGATGCCGACATGACCGCCGCGGCGGCCGCGCGACATCACCGCGATGGCGCCGACCTGCGGACCGGAGACACGGGTGCCGTAACGCGCGAACGAGCTCGCCATGTCGGAGCCCGAACCCTTATGGCCGGTGTGCTCCAGCACCATGTTCATGAAACGCGCGCACCACAGGCTGCCGCGCCCGGTCGGATTGCCGCCGACATAGCGGCGCGCCTCGGATACGAGGTTCGATCCGCCGCCGAAGCCGCCGCTATTGGCCGTTGCGGTGTTCACCATGGCCTTGTGGGCCATGCCGCCGCTATTGGCGTTCGGATCATAGCTCGCCTGGGTGTCGGCGAATCCGCTCGCCCGCAGCTGCGCCGCGCTGCGCTCGAAGCGCGAGCTGCGTGCATGGTGGCGGTAGTGATGATGTCTGGCGTGGTGCACGTGTGCGTGCCGCTCTGCGCTATGACGATGATGCGGCCGCGCTGAGGCTGGAGAAACGAACGCGGCAACCGCCGCGAAGAAGATCGCCAGCGCGACAACACAACGCGACAGGCGAGACGCAAACAACTCGAACATTCTTCATCCTTCGTTGACACCCCACTTCCCAATCGGCCCGTGCAACGGCCGACATCGGTCTGGCCGTTAAGCCGTCCGATGTGGCGAGAAAAAGACGCGGGCTGCCTGCGAATAGCTGCGATGATTTTGTGCCGATACTGGCTTGAGGCTGCCGCATTGCCGACAACAGCATTAACTGCAATCCTGCAAAGGCGGCTTTAAGAGAGGGAAACGGTTAATGCCCCACGCCACGACCAGGGACGACGTCCGCATCTATTTCGAAGAAGCGGGTCAGGGAACGCCAATCATTTTTCTGCACGAGTTCGCGGCCGACCACACCAATTGGGAGCCGCAGATGCGCTACTTCTCGCGCGGCCACCGCTGCATCACCTATTCGGCGCGCGGCTACACGCCGTCGGACGTGCCTGAGGGTGAGGTCTACAGCTACACGCATTTCTACACCGATGCGCTCGCGGTGCTCGATCATCTCAGGATCGAGCGCGCGCATCTGGTCGGCCTGTCGATGGGCGCCTACTCGTCGCTCCAGATCGGGCTGAACGCGCCGCAGCGCGCGCTGTCGATGACGCTGGCCGGCGTCGGCTCCGGTTCGGAGATCGAGAACCTGGAGGCCTGGCGCAAGCAGTGCCGCGCCAACGCCGAGCAGTTCGAGACACTGGGCTCCGCCGAGGTCGCAAAGGTCACGCGCGAGGCGCCGAGCCGGATTCCCTTCCTGGTGAAGGACCCGCGCGGCCACACCGATTTCTACGCCGCGCTGGCACGGCATGACGCCAAGGGATCGGCGCGCACGATGCGCGGCTTCCAGGGCGGCCGCCCCTCTATCTACACGATGACGGATGCGATCAAGCGCGCATCGACGCCGGCGCTGATCATCTGCGGCGACGAGGACGATCTATGCGTCGGACCGAGCCTGTTCCTGAAGAAGCATCTGCCCGCGGCAGGGCTGACGATGTTTCCGAAGTCAGGCCACGTGCTCAATCTCGAAGAGCCCGCGCTGTTCAACGAAAGCGTGGAGCGGTTCGTGACGCTGGTGGAAGCGGGACGATGGCCGGCGCGCGACCTGAGGTCGCTGGCTCCACACTAGCTGTCATTCCGGGATGCGCCGAAGGCGCAGACCCGGAATCCATCGGGCTGCGGGCGTTGTTGCACGATGGATTCCGGGCTCGCGCTACGCGCGCCCCGGAATGACGCCTACGGCGTCACTTCCCCCCGCCCCGGCTGAGCAGGAACACCGCCTGCTCCCCGAACATGTTCCACACCCACCAGGGCAGATTCAGCGGCACCGGGCGGCCGTAGAGATCGAGCGCGACCGAGCGCTCCATCTTGACGTTGATCTCGTCGCAGAGCTGCACGAAATCCTTGATGGTGCAGAAATGGATGTTGGCGGTGTCGTACCAGGTCGCCGGCAAATTCTCGGTGCGCGGCATGTGGCCGCCGACCAGGAGCTGGAGCCGCATCCTCCAGAAACCGAAATTCGGGAACGAGACGATGGCGCGGCGGCCGATGCGCAGCAGATTCTCCAGCACCACGCGCGGCTGCCGCGTCGCCTGCAGCGTCTGCGACAGGATCACGTAGTCGAAGGCGTCATCCGGATAATTGACGAGGTCAGTGTCGGCATCGCCCTGCACCACCGCAAGGCCCTTGGCGACGCAGCGATTGACACCCTCGCGCGACAGCTCGATGCCGCGGCCGTCGATGCCGCGGGTCTCCAGCAGCTGAAGCAGGTCGCCCTCGCCGCAGCCGACGTCGAGCACTTTCGAGCCCGGCTTGACCATCTCGGCGACCAGCAGATGATCGGCGCGAAACTGGCCGGACGATCCGGTCGCAAGGCCGCCCAGCGGCAATACTTCCTGCACAGACATGCTAGCCATCCTTCAGTCCACGCGCCTTGCCCGCCGATTGCAGGAAGGCGCGGGAAATGTCGAAGAATTCGGGAACGTCGAGCAGGAAGGCGTCGTGGCCGCGATCGGTCTCGATCTCGGCGAACGACACCCGTGCGCTCGACGCATTCAGCGCGTGCACCAGCGCGCGCGATTCCGAGGTCGGGAACAGCCAGTCGCTGGTGAAGGAGACCACGCAGAAGCGGGTCGCAATTTCCGCGAACGCCCTTGCGAGCACGCCGCCATGGTCGGCGGCGATGTCGAAATAGTCCATCGCGCGCGTCAGATAGAGATAGGAATTGGCGTCGAAGCGCTCGACGAAGGACGAGCCCTGGTAGCGCAGATAGGACTCGACCTGGAAGTCGGCGTCGAACGAGAAGGTCGGCAGCTCGCGGTCCTGCATGCGCCGGCCGAACTTGCGATGCAGCGCGGCATCGGAGAGGTAGGTGATGTGCGCCGCCATCCGCGCCACCGCGAGCCCGCGATGCGGATGGATGCCGTGATCGGCATAGCCGCCGCCGTGCCAGTCGGGATCGGCCATCACGGCCTGGCGGCCGAGCTCGTGGAAGGCGATGTTCTGCGCCGAGTGCCGCGTCGCGCAGGCAATCGCCAGCGCGGAGAACACGCGGCCCGGATAGGCGGCGGTCCATTGCAGCACCTGCATGCCGCCCATCGAGCCACCGACGACCGCAAACAGCGTGTCGACGCCGAGCCGGTCGACCAGCATCGCCTGCGCACGCACCATGTCGGGGATGGTGATGACGGGGAAATCGAGACCCCAGACCTTGCCGGTGGAAGGATTGATCGAGGCCGGCCCGGTCGAGCCCATGCAGCCGCCGATCACGTTGGAGCAGATGATGAAGTAGTGCTTGGGATCTATCGGTCGGCCGGGGCCGACCAGCGTCTCCCACCAGCCGGGCTTGCCGGTGACGGGATGCACATTGGCGACATGCTGGTCGCCGGTCAGCGCATGGCAGATCAGCACCGCGTTGGAGCGATCGGCGTTGAGCTCGCCATAGGTCTGGTAGGCGATCTGGAACGGGGTGAGATCGACGCCGCAATCGAGCCGCAGCGGCTGCTCGGCGCCGAAATGCGCGATCTGCGAGCTTGGATGATCCACCTCGTGCGACCGCTCGTCGGCGCTGATCGCAGGACTCGGTATCGACTTGACGCCACCCATCTGACCATCGACCTCGTTTGCGATCAAACGCGTGATCGCCACTTGCATCAGGCCATGAAAAACCCGGCCTGAACGATAGGTTCGGCCGGGATCGGAAGCGTCCCCGGCCTGTTTAGCGAGTTTTTTAACGTGGCTGCAAGCCGGCCGGCTCAAATGACCACGGAACGGGCAAAAGCTACCGTCTTGGGCGGTTTTCGTCAAGTCGCGGCCCGGATCGGCCCAATTCGTCTCTCACGCGTCGTCCGAAAAGGACGTGATTTCTCTTTGCTTTCGATGCCCTGACTGCCTAATCAGGACATCCCCCATCGAAACCATCGACAGCCAGACATGTCCCAACGTCCGCCCGCGCCACCATCGCTCCAGGAACTGCGCAAGGAGATCGACGCGATCGACGAGGGCATGCATCGCCTGTTGATGCAGCGCGGCGACATCATCGACCGCCTGATCCAGGTGAAGCAGACCCAGGAGGTCGGCTCGGCGTTCCGCCCGGCGCGCGAGGCCGCCATGATGCGCGAGATCGTGCAGCGCCATCGCGGCATCCTGCCGCTCGACACGGTCGAGAGCATCTGGCGCGTCATCATCTCGACGTTCACTTACGTGCAGGCACCGTTCTCGGTGCATGCCGACATCTCGGCGAGTGAGCCGGCGATGCGCGATTCCGCGCGCTTCCATTTCGGCTTCACGGTGCCTTACGTCGCGCATTTCAGCGCACAGGCCGCAGTCGAGGCGGTGGCGAAATCCAAGGGGGATCTGGCGCTGGTCTCGGCGACGTCCAGCCGCACGCCATGGTGGCTCTTGCTCGAAACGGAAGGCGCGCCAAAAATCATCGCGCGGATGCCCTTCGTCGAGCGCGCCGATCATCCGGCCGCACTGCCGGTGTTCGCGATCTCGCGCGTCGCCGACAGCGCCCTGGTGACGGAGGTCGAAACCTTCAGCGTCCGCGTGTCCGGGTGGAACGCCGAGGTCGCGCGCGCCCTGTCGCCGCTCGCCGAGATCGTGGCGGTGCCTGATACCGCCTTCGACGGCGCGGCGCTGCTGGTCTCGGTCACGAGCGCGACCAGCATCGACAAAATCAGGGCTGCCCTGATCGAGGCGGGGGCCTCGGTGCGCTCTACAGCCCTCGTCGGCAGCCACGCAACGCGCTATACGGTGCCCCCGACCGGGGCGAAATCGTAAACCACGCGCCGCGCCCCGCCATTTTCGGAGTTCAAGATGTCCCGCCCCGTGCCGAATCCCGGCATTCTCGATATTGCGCCCTACACGCCCGGCAAGAGCCCGGTCGCCGAGCCGGGCCGCAAGGTGTTCAAGCTGTCGGCCAACGAGACGCCGTTCGGGCCCTCGCCCAAGGCGATCGAGGCGTTCAAGCACGTGGCGGATCACCTGGAAGACTATCCGGAAGGAACCTCGCGCGTGCTGCGCGAGGCGATCGGCCGCTCCTTCGGGCTCGACCCGAACCGCATCATCTGCGGCGCTGGCTCGGACGAGATCCTCAATCTGCTCGCCCACACCTATCTCAGCCAGGGTGACGAGGCGATCTCCACCACGCACGGCTTCCTGGTCTACCCGATCGCGACCATGGCGGTGGGCGCCAAGAACGTCGTTGCGCAGGAGACCAACCTCACCTGCGACGTCGACGCCATCCTCAAGGCGGTGACGCCGAAGACAAAGCTGGTCTGGCTCGCCAATCCCAACAATCCGACCGGCACCTATGTGCCGTTCGACGAGGTCAAGCGCCTGCGCGCCGGCCTGCCGTCGCACGTGCTGCTGGTGCTCGATGCCGCCTATTGCGACTACGTCTCGCGCAACGACTACGAGATGGGGATCGAACTGGTCGCTACCACCGAGAATACGGTGGTGACGCACACCTTCTCCAAGATCCACGGCCTCGCCGCACTGCGCATCGGCTGGATGTTCGGCCCCGAGCACATCATCGACGCGGTCAACCGCATCCGCGGCCCGTTCAACGTGTCGACGCCGGCGATGTATGCCGCGGTCGCCGCGATCGAGGACACTGCGCACCAGGCGATGTCGAAGCAATTCACCGAGACCTGGCGCAACTGGCTGACCGAGGAGATCGGCAAGCTTGGGCTGAAGGTGACGCCGAGCGTCGCCAATTTCGTGCTGATCCACTTCCCGGCCGACAAGGGCAAGACCGCGGATGACGCCGACGCCTTCCTGACCAAGCGGGGCCTCGTGCTGCGCGGCTTGAAGAATTACGGCCTGCCGCATTCGCTGCGCATGACCATCGGCACCGAGGAGGCCAACCGCCTCGTGGTCGACGGCTTGCGCGACTTCATGGCCGGCAAATGAGCAGCGCACCGCACTTCCAGCGCGTCGCGCTGATCGGCTTCGGCCTGATCGGCGGCTCGATCGCGCGCGCTGCGAAGCTCCAGGGCCTGGCGGGCGAAATCGTCACCACCGCGCGCTCGGAGAAGACCCGCGCGCGGGTGATGGAGCTCGGGATCGTCGATCAGGTCGTGGCGACCAATGCGGAAGCAGTGAAGGATGCCGATCTCGTCATCCTCTGCATTCCCGTCGGCGCCTGCGGCGAGGTCGCGCAGGAGATCGCCGCGCATCTGAAGCCCGGCGCTGTTGTCTCCGACGTCGGCTCGGTCAAGGGCGCCATCGTCAGGGATATGGCGCCGCATCTGCCGAAGACCGTTCATTTCGTGCCGGCGCATCCGGTGGCGGGCACCGAGCATTCGGGGCCGGATTCAGGTTTCGCCGAGCTCTTCATCAACCGCTGGTGCATCCTCACCCCGCCGGAAGGCGTCGACGCGGCCGCGACTGATCGCCTGCGCGCCTTCTGGGCGGCGATGGGCGCCAAGGTCGAGGTGATGACGCCGGACCATCACGATCTCGTGCTCGCGATCACCAGCCATCTGCCGCATCTGATCGCCTACACCATCGTCGGCACCGCCGACGAGCTGGCGCAGGTGACGGAGTCCGAGGTGATCAAGTTCTCCGCCGGCGGTTTCCGCGATTTCACCCGCATCGCGGCCTCCGACCCGACGATGTGGCGCGACGTCTTCCTCGCCAACAAGGAGGCCGTGCTGGAGATGCTCGGCACCTTCACCGAGGATCTCGCAAAGCTCACCCGCGCGATCCGCCGCGGCGACGGCGAAGCCCTGTTCGACCATTTCACCCGCACCCGCGCCATCCGCCGCGGCATCGTCGAGATCGGCCAGGATTCGGCGGCCGCGGATTTCGGCCGGCAGCACGGGCAGCTCGGCAACAAGCCGTGAGTTCGTAGCTCGGATGGCGCCAGCGCGGGAGCGATCTCGATCTGCTCCCTTGACCTAGTCGATGAAGGCCGCGAGCTCACCCGGCGTCCCCGAGGGAAAGGCTTCCTTGAGAAAGTCGAGGAACGCGGATACGCGAGCGCTGAGCAGCCGGCGCGAAGGGTACAGCGCCCAGAGGACGATCTCCGGTCCGTCGACATCACCCCAGTGGACGAGCTTGCCGGCCGCCAGGTCGTGACTCACAAGCGACACAGGAAGGCGAGCGGCGCCCACGCCTGCGCGGACCGCATCGCGAACCATAACGATCGAGGACAGGCGAAGCACCGGATCGGTCGAGATCCGTGAGTTTCCGATCGAAGACTTCACCTCCCACGCCGATGTCAGATCGCTCGCCACGGTCGGAACGGCAAGATCGTACGCAGGGCGACTGAGGTCGGGGCTCGCGACCACGACCAGCCGATCGCGCATCAGGATTCGTCCGACAAGGGTTTCGTCGGGGTCGGGATTGACGCGGATCACGAGGTCATAGCCTTCCTCGATCATGTCGACGGCGCGGTCTTCCGTCGTGACCTCGAGCCGCACCTCCGGATATTTCAGAGCGAACGCAGCGGCCAGCTTTCCCATCGCAGTTTGCGAGAAAAGCAGAGGCGCGCTGATCCGCAAGCTGCCTCGCGGCTTGGCACCGCCTGAAGCGATCGCCGCCGCCGTCTCGTCGAGTTCGGCGAGCAATGTTCCCGTCCGCTCATAGAGCGCCCGCCCTTCCTCGGTGAGCTTCAGCGTGCGGCTTCCGCGCTCGAAGAGGCGCAAGCCAAGGCTGCCCTCCAGCTCGGAGACCCGGCGCGAGAGCGTCGCCTTCGGGCGGCCGGCAGCCCGGGCGGCCCGTCCGAACCCGCCGTGACGGGCGACAAGGTTGAAATCGGCGAGTGCGAGCAGATCCATATGTTCCACCAATGAGACGGTCTGGACAAATATAGCGTCTATCGGCCCGCACGTGGGTCACTAATTTGCGGGGGTGTCCAGCAACCCACCCCGGAGAGTGAACCCATGACCATCCTCGTGACCGGCGCCACCGGCAATGTCGGCCGCCAAGTCGTTGAACAGCTCGTCAAGCGCGGCGCCGATGTTCGCGCCCTCGTCCGCGATCCTGCAAAGGCCAACCTGCCGCCGGGCGTGAACGTCGTGCAGGGCGACCTCCTGGACGTTGACTCGCTGCGCAGTGCGTTCTCAGGCGTCTCCACCCTGTTCCTGCTCAACGCCGTGGTAGCGGACGAATTCACCCAGGCGCTGATCGCCCTCAACATTGCGCGAGAAGCTGGCGTCGAGCGGCTCGTCTATCTGTCGGTGATCCACAGCGATCTGTACGTGAACGTGCCGCACTTCGCGGGCAAGTTCGGCGTCGAGCGGATGATCGAGCAGATGGGCTTCAACGCCACCATCCTGCGCCCCGCCTACTTCATGAACAACGATCTCACGATCAAGGACGTGGTGAGCGGATACGGCGTCTACCCCATGCCGATCGGCGGCAAAGGACTGGCGATGATCGACGCCCGCGACATCGGTGAAATCGCGGCCATCGAGCTCGTCCGCCGCGACAAGTCCGGCGCATCACTTCCGCCCGACCGGATCAATCTCGTCGGTCCGGACACACTGACCGGCGCGAAGGCTGCCGCCATCTGGTCGGAGGTGCTGGGTCGCACGATCGCATATCCGGGTGACGATCCTGCCGGCTTCGAAAAGAACCTCAGGCAGTTCATGCCGAGCTGGATGGCCTTCGACATGCGGCTGATGAGCGAGCGCTTCCTCACCGACGGAATGATCCCCAATGCCGGCGACGTCGAGCGTTTGAACACTCTCCTCGGCCGTCCGCTGCGCTCCTATCGCGACTTCGTCTCTGAGATCACGGCTTCGGCCTGACGGCAGCGGCATCAGCCCAAGGGCCCGCGAGCTGCTCGCGGAAGGCAAGCTCTGATCGTCACAACGAACATGAACCAGGGGGCGGCCTCCACGGAGACGTCCCGCATTCCGAGGTCACGACCATGCAAGACTCCGAAACCGATAACATCCGGACTGTCCCACCGAAGATACTGATCCTTGGCGCGACCGGCGCCACCGGCCGCCTGATCGTCAACCAGGCGGTGGCGCGAGGGTACGACGTCGCGGCGCTCGTGCGTTCTGGCGAGAAAGCGCGTGATCTGAAGGGTGCCAATCTCATCATCGGCGATGCCCGCGACGAGATCGCCTTGCGTCAGGCACTCAAGGGCCGTGATGCCGTTGTCAGCGCACTCGGCACACCGGCGAGCCCGTTCCGCGAGGTGACGCTGCTCTCGGCGGCGACACGCATGCTTGTGAATACGATGAAGGCGCAACAAGTCTCGCGCCTCGTCTGCATCACCGGAATTGGCGCAGGTGATAGCGCCGGCCATGGCGGGTTTGTTTTCGACAATCTGATTTTCCCGCTGCTCTTGCGCAAGGTGTACGCCGACAAAAACCGCCAGGAGGCCATCGTCAGAAACAGCGGGCTCGACTGGGTTCTCGTTCGGCCCTCAGTCCTGAACGACAAGCCCGGCCGCGGCTCGGTCCGAGCCCTGACGGACCTCTCCGACTTCCGTGGAGGAAGCATATCGCGACAGGACGTTGCGACCTTCGTCCTGGATCAACTGCGCGCCGATGCCTGGCTGCATCGTGCGCCGTTGATCACGTGGTGAACTCAGCCCACGCTCTAATACAGCGGCGGGATCTGGCCGACCTTGACCGGGCCGAGCAGCACGGCGCCGTCGACGAATTTCAGCGGGAAGCTTCTCGCCTTCTTGCCTTCCAGCGTGCTCTCGGTGCCGATCGAGTTGATGCCGGCGGCGACGCCGGCATTGGCGTTCTGCTTGATCACCTTGCCGAGGCCGGGCACGGCTCGGTCGAGCGCGCCGAACAGATTGTTGAGGTCCTGCGATTTCACGCCGGGCGCGACGCGATCGAGCGTTGCCTGCGGCACGCCCTCCTCGAGCATCTTCTCGATGCCGAGCGCCGGGATCACGCGCTCGAGGCCCGTGACGGTCATCTGCAGTTCGCCGTCGAGCCGGCCATTGGCGGAGAGGCCAAGCGTGCCGGCCGCAACCGCGATCATCTCGCCCTGCTGGATCCGCGACTGCACGATCTCGATATGACCGCCGGCGGCCTGGATCTCGCGGAAGCGCTGCGGCCAGGGCTTTGGCGTCAGGTCGGAGAGGCCCGTGATCTTGGCGCGCGTGTCCGCCTCGAACGGCTCGGCGAGCAAGGGATGAACGCCCTGGATGCTGCCCTGCGCGACATGGAGCACGGTCTCGATCACGGGATGATCGGCTGGCGATCCGTCCGCGAGGCGCCCGTGCAGTTCGACCTGCTTGGCACGCGCGAGCGGCACCTGCATGCTGCCGTCGAGACGATTGATGTTGGGATCGTCGAACACGATCGAGGCGCGGTCCGGCACCGCCGGCAGGCCGACCACGCTGCTGCGGCCCTTGCTCCAGTTCACCACGAAGGTGTTTTGCGTGACACCGTCGGTCAGCGTCGCGGGCGCGGAGAATTCGGCGATGACGAGCTTGGGATCGTACACCTGCGCAACGACCAGGATGTTGTCGAGCTTGGCCGTGAACGGCGTCTTGCTCGCGTTCTGCGAGACCAGGGCGACGCTGGCGCCGGAGCACTGGACCTCGAAGCGGAACGGGAATCCGGCGATCGAGCGCTTGGCGCAATCATAGATGCGGCCGGACTTGGCCTCCTGCGCCCGCCAGGCATCTGCGGCCACTTCGGCCTGCGAGGCCGCATAGAACCAGAAGCAGCTCCAGGCGACGGCGAGGATCAGGACGAGGAGGGGGGCGATGAAAAGGCCCCAACGGGAACGGCGGCCTGCGGCAACGGTCATATTGGACATGCGGCGACCCTTTGGCCCCAGATTTTGGCAAATGTAAGCGAGGCCAGCCCCCGACGAAAGGCGGAGAATTCACTTCGCTTGGGGGCGCGGTTCTGGTAGCCGTGCCCGAAATGTCCGAAATCACCCTCCCCTCCGTCACGACAGCCACGGGCGACCTCTGGGTGTTCGGCTACGGTTCGCTGATGTGGCGACCGGGCTTCGACTTCGAGGAGCGCGTCCCGGCGCGGCTGGTCGGCGAGCACCGGGCGCTCTGCGTCTATTCCTTCGTCCATCGCGGCACGCCGGAGAAGCCAGGCCTGGTGCTCGGGCTCGACCGCGGCGGCGCCTGCCGCGGCATCGCCTTCCGTGTCGCTGAAAAGAACCGCACTGAGGTCGTCGCGTATTTGCGGGCGCGCGAGCAGGTCACCTCGGTCTATCGCGAGGTGATGCGCTCGGTGTGGCTGGAGAACGATGCGCGCCAGCGCGTCTCCGCGCTCGCCTATGTCGTCGACCGCGGCCATGTGCAATATGCCGGCCGCCTCTCGCTCGCCGAGCAGCACCGCCATGTCGTCCAGGGCCACGGCCAGTCCGGCGCCAATCGCGACTATGTCACCGCGACGGTGAAGGCGATCGAGGCCGAAGGCTTTCGCGACGCCCAGCTGCATCAGCTCGCGACCATGCTGCATGGCGATGCCCATTCCCTGCACCCGCCGGCTCCCGACGATCGAGAGAGCCGCTAGCTCTCCGACGGGGCGTAACTCGGCGAGGCGCCGATCAATTGCTCCTGCTCCTTGCGGCCGGCTTCGACGAGGCGGTTGGTTGCCTCTTCGATGGCCGTTTGCACACGGGAGAGAAACTCATCCTTCGGCAGACCTGACGGCAACGGATCGAGGAATTCCACCACGAGCGTACCGGGATAGCGCATGAAGGTGCGGCGGGGCCAGAACAGGCCGGAGTTGAGCGCGATCGGCAGGCACGGCACGCCGCAGGACGAATAGATCTGCGCGAAGCCGGTCTTGTAGTCGGGCGGCGCGCCCGGCGCGCGGCGCGTGCCTTCCGGAAAGATCACGAGCTGCCGGCCCGAGCGCACCGCCTCGCGCGCCCGCCGCGTCATGTCCAAGAGCGCCTTCACGCCGGCCTTGCGATCGATCGCGATCATCCCGGTCTTGACCAGGAACTGGCCGAACACCGGAATCTGCATGAGCTGACGCTTGAGGATGAAGATCGGACGATTGAAGAATCCGGGCAGCACGAACGTCTCCCAGAACGACTGGTGCTTTGCCACGATCACCAGCGGCCCCTGCGGTATCTTCTCGACCCCGCGGAATTCGACCTTGATGTTGCAGACCACGCGCATCAGGACCAGCGTCGCCTTGGCCCACCATTCCGCAACCGTCAGCATGGCGCGCGGCGGCAATGCGAAGGTCGGCAGCGCCACGATCGCGAGGCAGACCAGCACGGCGTAGAACAGCACGTTGAACACGAGCGAGCGCAGGAAGATCAGGAACATCGACGATCCGATTATTTTGCCGATTAATTTGCCGATCAATTTGGCTTGTTAATTGGCTTGGGCGGTGGCGGGCCGCTTTGGCTGATGACCTGCAGGCTGCTCCGACATCTCGGGCGAAAGGTCAATCCCGAAATCCTCCAGCCGCACCCTGAGCTCGGCCGCGACGTACTTGACATATTCCGACAGCAGCAGCCGCAAGGTGGACGCCGAGGTCCACCACGGCTCCTCGCGCCATTTGTCGCCGACCACCGCGAATGGGATCAACGTCGTCTGCGGCATCGCATGCGAGAATTCCACCAGCGCGCGCGGCATGTGATAGTTCGAGGTGACCACGATCAGCGATTTGAACCGACGGCCGTCGGCCCAGCGCCGCGCCTCCGCCGCATTGCCGCGGGTCGAGAGCGCGGTGCGGTCGAGATCGACACAACAGGTCATGAAGGACTGGTTCTCCGGCAACGTCCGGGAGATGTCGCTCGCCGTCGACGTCGGGTGCACGCCGGAGATCAGGAGCCGCCTGCCGTAGCCGGCAGCGAGCAGCTCCATCGCGTCCGACACCCGCGAGGAGCCGCCGGTCAGGACCACGATGCCGTCTGCCTTGCGGCTTGGGGCGATCTCGGCGCCGCGCAATTGCGACAGGAACGCGATGAAGCCCGCCGCCGCGCCGACGAAGGCGAGCGCAATCGTCGACACCAATGCCGCGCGCAGCCAGCCGCGCGGCAGGTTCGGCGATCGATCATCGGTCGGCGAGGTCATATGATGTCGGTGATCCCTTCCCTGAGGTGATTTTAAAAGGTTTTGAGGCGAAGTGGAGTCCGGTTTCTTCGCCCTCTCCTGCGGGAGAACGGAAGAAAGAACTCAATCCACATCGTTCAACGTCGCAAACAGGGTCTGGCGTGAGGCCACCGCGGTGATGGCGCCGATCAGCACGGCCTGGGCCGCGAGCACGATGTAGCCGGATGGCCGCAGCGAGAAGGTGCCGAGCAGCGCCGCGAACTGGTCGCCGACGGGGGTACCGGAAAACCAGCCGGCGATCGACTCGGAGAAGCCGAACACCAGCATGGCGGCGCCGCCGCCGATCACGCCGCCCTCGAGGCCCAGCCTCAGGAAATGACGCAGGAAGTGATTGGCGATGTAGCGGTCGCCGGCGCCGACGAAATGCAGCACCTCGACGATCGGACGGTTCGCCGCCATGGCGCCACGGGTCGCGAACGAGACCGAGATGATGGTGGCGATGATGACCAGCGCGAGGATGCCGAGGCCGGCGAGCACGGTGGCGTTGGTCATCGAGCGCATCCGCTCGATCCAGGCGCGGTGATCGTCGACGCTGGCACTTGGCGCGACCTGGGTCACGCGCGCGCGCAAGACGCCGAGATCGAGCAGCGTGCCGGGTTGCACGCGCGCGATGATCATGCGCGGCACCGGCAGGTCGTCCATCGACAGCCCGGTGCCGAGCCAGGGCTCGAGCAGCTTGCCGCTCTCCTCCCGGGTGAACGGCTTGACCTCGACGACGCCGGCTTGCGCACGCATCGCCTCCGTCACCGCCGCGGTGTCGCGTTCGAGATCGCGGCCGGCCTGCGGGCGAACCTGGATGGTGATTTCGCTGGCGACGTCCGACTGCCATTCCGCGGCGGATGCGCTCACCAATAGCACCGTGCCCGTGGTCATCGATGCGAGGAAGGTCATGATGGCGACGACGGCGACCAGCGCGCGGCCCTGGATCGAGGCCCGCGGCACGATCGGCGACATGTTGCGCGCGTTGGCCGGAAGCTGCGGACGCTCCTGTCCGAGGTCGACCAACACGCCGCGCTCGTCGGTCCTACTCATAGACGTGCAACCGTCCCTGGTGCAGCACCAGCCGCCGGGCCTCGTACTGGTCCATCAG
The DNA here is from genome assembly GCF_028128695.1 of Bradyrhizobium sp. CCBAU 25360. Classification (NCBI taxonomy): domain Bacteria; kingdom Pseudomonadati; phylum Pseudomonadota; class Alphaproteobacteria; order Hyphomicrobiales; family Nitrobacteraceae; genus Bradyrhizobium; species Bradyrhizobium sp. CCBAU 25360. The sequence goes on along the minus strand of NZ_LBJA01000041.1, from coordinate 228,808 downwards.
GCCGATGTCGTGGGTCGCGATGATGACGGCGGTGCCCGATTTGTTGAGCTCGATGAAGAGCCGCAGCAGGCGGCGTCCGAGCGTCGGATCGACGCTGCCGGTCGGCTCGTCCGCGAGCAGCAGTTGCGGCCGCGAGATGACGGCGCGCGCGATCGCCGCGCGCTGCTTCTCGCCGCCCGACAGGATCGGCGGCAGCGCGTCCATGCGGTCGCCGAGCCCGACCCAGCGCAGCAGGTCGATCACCTCCTTGCGATAGCTCGACTCGCTGCGGCCCATGACGCGGAACGGCAGCGCCACGTTCTCATAGGTCGTCATGTGATCGAGCAGGCGGAAATCCTGCAGCACGATGCCGATGCGCTTGCGCAAATCGGCGATCTCGTCCTTGCCGAGACGCGAGATGTCGTGGCCGAACAGATTGACGAGTCCCCGCGTCGGCCGGTGCGACAGGAACAACAGGCGCAGCAGCGAGGTCTTGCCGGCACCGGAGGGGCCGGTAAGAAACTGGAACGAATGCGCCGGGATCTGGAAGCTGAGGTCGCGCAGGATCTCCGGCCCCAGACCGTAACGCAATCCGACATTTTCGAACCGAACCAAGCTCAGCTCCGTTCGAGAGGGGACGCGGGTCGCACTGCTGCGCTCCGCCATACGCGACCAACGGGTTTTGCCGCCGTTATGGTTTCCGGTTCGTTAACGGTCGCGCTGTAGCATACATCGTAGCATCCTTGCCGCGCGGCTCTCCCCGACGCGGTCATCGTCAAGGCTCGTCCATGCATATCGTCTGCCCCCATTGTATGACATCCTACGCCATCAAGCTTGCGAGCCTTGGGGCGAACGGACGGGCGGTCCGCTGTTCCCGCTGCAAGGAGACCTGGATCGCCCATGCCGAGGATGCCATCGAGGAGGCATCCGTCCCGGCCATGGCCGCGGCCAGCCAGGCCGACGACCAGACCGATCTTGCCGAGCAATGGAACTCCTATGCCAAGGACGACGGCGCCACTGATGCGCCCGTCGTCGACAGCCCCTCGATTGCCAGCGACTGGCCCGACGAAGAGGCCAAGGAAACCGAAGACGAGTGGTCCGCGGCCGCCCGGGAAGCCGAGGAGGAGGTCGTCGGCGCGCAGCACCAGTCCTGGTTCCGCGGCTTGTTCGGCCGCCGCGGCGCGCGGGTGAGCCGTCCAGTCGCCACCGCGTCGCCCAAAAAATCCCATTTCGGCCTGCCGACCGCCTGCGCCGCCATGGGCGCGCTGGTTCTGGCGCTGGTGATCTGGCGCGGCGACATGGTGCGGCTGCTGCCGCAGACCGCCGCCTTCTACAAGATGGTCGGGCTCGAGGTGAACCTGCGGGGCCTCGCCTTCAAGGACGTGAAGCTGTCCAGCGAGACCGTGGACGGTAAGCAGGTGCTGGTGATCGAGGGTGTGATCGTCGGCGAGGGCAAGAAGCCGCTCGACATTCCGCGGCTGCGCTTTGCCGTGCGCGACGGGCAAGGCGCCGAGATCTACGCCTGGAATACGGTGCTGGAGCAGACCGTGCTGCGGCCCGGCGAGCGCGCCTTCTTCCGCTCCCGCCTGGCCTCGCCGCCGCCGGAAGGCCGCAATATCGACGTTCGCTTCTTCAACCGGCGCGACATTGCCGGCGGCAGCGTATAATCGCGCCGCCCGGTACCGAGGTTGGTCCGAAAGTTGGTCTCATGCCGAAGATCTTGATCGCCGATGACGAAGATTCGATGCGCACGCTGGTGGCGCGCGCCATCGCCATGGACGGGCACGAAACGGTCACCGCGCAGGACGGCGCCGAGGCGCTGGAGATCCTGACCCGCGAGGACGGCGCCTTCGACCTGCTGCTCACCGACATCCAGATGCCTATCATGGACGGCATCGCGCTGGCGCTCTCCGCCGCGCGCGATTTTCCCGATTTGACCATCTTGCTGATGACCGGCTTTGCCGACCAGCGCGAGCGCGCCTCGAACCTCAATGCGCTGGTGCACGACGTCGTGACAAAACCGTTCTCGGTCGCCGACATCCGCACCGCGGTGGCGGACGCGCTGGCGGCGAAAAAGGGGTAGTGGCGGGCAACCTTAACCACACATACCGCTGTCATGCCCCGGCTTGCCGTCTTCGCTGACGCTTCGCCGGCCGAGTACCCGCGTGGGCCCGGCGTAGCATCGCGGAGCCGGGACCGGGGCATCCAGTACGCCGCGGCCTATCGACTTAGTCACTGCTGTCTCTGGAATACTGGATCGCCCGGTCCCGGCTCCGCCAAGGCCCACACGGCGCTGGCACGCCGAAGCTTCAGCGAAGGCGGCAAGCCGGGCGATGACAGTGAGCTTGTGGCGACTTCGCCTCAGAAATCCTTCAGCAGCCGCTCGATGTAATCGAGCTCGATCTGCGGGCGCGAGCTGTCGCCGAGGCGGCGGCGGAGCTCTTCGAGGATGCGGCGGACGCGCTGGGCGTCGATCTCGCCCGGGATCTTGACGGTGTAGTCGTCGCTGAGATCGCGGCCGTGAAGCGGGCGGCCCAGCGGATCGGTCTGATTGCCGCCGCTTTGCTGCCGGCCGGCCCGATTGCCGGGACCATCGCCCTGCCCGTCGCCATCGCCCTGCTGCATCGCCTCGGCCATCTTCTGCGCGCCCTTGCGCATCGCGTCGAGGGCCTTGCCCTGCGAGTCCACGGCGCCATCGGCATTGCCTTCGCCGAGCTTCGAGCCGGCATCGCCCATGGCGCCGTCGGCGGCATCGAGGCTGCCGTCATCATCACCCTGGTCGCCGTCCTGATCGCCGCTCTGGCCCGGATCGCCCTGCTGCCCTTTCTGACCCTGCTGACCCTTCTGGCCTTTCTGTCCCTTCTGCGCGAGGCCGCGCTTGGCGAGCTCGTCCTGCAGCTTCTTCAGGCGGTCGCGCAGCGACTGCTGATCCTGCTGCAGGTCCGACATCGACTGGTCGCCCTGCGGCTTGCCGCGCGAGCGGTCACGCCGGGAATCCTGGCCCTGCTTGAAAGTCTTGTCGCGCAATTGCTGCTGCTTGCGGATCATGTCGCTGAGCTCGTTCAGCGCCTGCTCCATGTCGCTCTCGCCGGACTGCCCGGGCTGCGCCATCTGGAGATTTTCCATGATCTGCGCGAGCTGCTCGAGCATGCGCTGGGCCGCCTCTTTATTGCCCTCACGCGCCGCCTTCTCGATCTGCCGCAGCAGGTCATCCAGATCGCGCTGCGTGATGACGGAACGATCGCGATTGGACGACTGGCTTCTTTCCGTGGCGCGCTTGTACTCCTCGAGCTTCTGAATGGCGTCGGACTGGTTGTTCAGGCTCTTCCCGGATTCCTTCTGCCTGAGGCTGTCGCCGGATTCCTGCATCGCCTTTTCCGCGCTGTCGAGCAGCGCATCGGGATCCTGATCCAGCTGAGCCGCGGCCGGCGAGACGCCGCCCAACAGCATGGCGAGGCAGGCGATCGACATCGCCTTCAAGACTGGCACGGGTGCTAGCTTCCGCATTTCCGGTCCCGCGTAAACTGGTTGGTCTTGTCGTCCCCCGCCTTGTTGGCACGGCTGTTCGCCGATTTGCGATAGGCCTGAAGCTGCTCGCGCAAGACGTCCTGCTGCTGCGCCAGCTCGGCGAGCTGCTCGGGCGTCGCATGCTGGGTCTTTTGTCGCAGCTCGACTGCCTTGTCGAGGATGAGCTGGACCTCCGCCGGGAACGGCTGCCGGGCGCCGAGCGGATTCTGCTCGGCGCGGCGGGCGAGATCGCGCACCTTGCCGGCCATGGCCTCACGCAGCTTCTGCGTCAGCACCCTGAGCTCGTCCTCGCTGGCTCCGCGGTCCAGCGCCGCCTTGAGCGCATCCTGCGCCGAGCGCAGCGCGGCGTTGACACTGCCGGCGACGCCGTCATCCTCGATGGTCGTCGCGAAGGCCCACATGCTCGCCACCACGTTGCGCAGCGCATCGTCGGTGCGGGCGGCCTCGAGCTGGCTCGCCAGACTCCGGAGGCCGAGATAGCAGCCGGCATCCGGCGTGAACAATTCGGGTGCGATCATGAGCGCGTCGAGCGCGGTGTAGACGTCGGAATTCCTGTTGGCGTCGAGCGCGAGGATGCGGCGCTGCTCGATCAGCGCGCGCGCGAGCGAGTTGGTGAACAGACGCTCGGGCAGGCGCATGTTGAAGGGTTCGCTCCTGGCCTCGTTGCCGGCCTCGTCCTTGGCGGTGAGCGTCAGCGTGACGTCGGCGCCGGCATAGGGGTCCTCGCTGAGATCCTTCACGGTCTGGCCGACGCCGTTGCGGGTGCGCGCGTTCGGCAGCACGAGCGGGAATTGCGGCGGCTGGAACAGCGGACGCGCCGCGGCCTTGCCGTCGGAATCCTTGCTGCCATCCTTGACGGCATCTTTGGCGTCGGCGGGGCGCAAGGCAATCTGCGCATCCGCGCCGGTGACGCCGTAATCGTCCTCGATCTTGTAGGAGAGCTGGAGCCCGCCGCGCGCCTGGCGCTCGGGATCCTTGGCGAGCGCGATCGTCGGTGCACGGTCCGGCGTTGCCGCAAACGCCCATTGCGGCTGGCCGGAGGGCGCGCGGACATGCGCGGTGCCGTCTGCGGTGATGGTGAAATGCTTCTCGTTGGTGCCCTTGGGCGCGGCTTCCGCGGGAGCGGCCTCCTTGAGGCCGCCGGAGACGACGACATCCAGGCTGCCGCCGGAGGAGCGTACGATCAGGGTTGAGCCGGCGGGAACGGCAAGCGGGCCGGCGGCGGGCACCGCCGCGGCCTCCTTGTTGGCGGCCGACAGGATGACCGGCGGCTTGCCGGTGTAAAGCGGCGGAGTGACCCAGGCATCGACGCGAACATTGGCCGGCGCCAGCACGCCGTTCCAGTCGAAAGCGGCCCCGAGCCGCATCGCGCGCTCATCGCCGGCGGCGAAGAAGGTCGCGACCAGCATCACCATGACCAGCGCGCGCAGCGCCCAGGGATCATGCAGCGCGAGCCGCGGATGCGGCAGACCGGCGCGGATGCGCTTGAGCGAGGCCAGCGTACGCTCGCGCTGCGCCTGCCACAGCGCCTGTGCGACCGGGTCCTGCGAGGACAGCGTGTCCGTCAGCGTCGTGGCCGGGCGATGACGGATGCCGGAGCCACGATCGAGCCGGCTGAGTGCCTCCTCGCGGCTCGGCCAGCGGAAGCGAATCAAGGGAAACAGGACGGCAATGGCGATGCCGGCGAAAACGACGAGACCGATGGCACGGGCAATGAACGGCAGCGCCAGCCAGAGGCCGGCCCAGGACACCACCAGGAACAGCCCGACGACGGTCAGAAGCCGCGCCAAATTCGGCCAGGCACGCTCCCACGCGATGGCATAAATGGCCCGATCGAGGGCCTGCGCCAGCTTCAGCCGCGACAGAGCATCGCTGTTGCGGATCGGGTCTGACGGGTCGGGGGTGACGCCGTTCAATCAACTCTCCAGGTTGCCCGGTAGAGAAGCCTATCACAACGGCAGCACTGAGGCATCCGTTCCGGCACGGGAGACACCCCTTTTCCCGCATAACACGAGGACGTGACTGGCCCGCGGCAACCCCGTAATTTCCGCGCCGCCCCGAGGGACAAGAGAGGAAACGCCATGGACAAGAAGATGCACGACAAGGGCCTGGAAGTCCGCAAAGCGGTGCTGGGCGAGGCCTATGTCAACAACGCACTGAAGAACGTCGACGATTTCAACCGCCCGTTCCAGGAGATGCTGAACGAATATTGCTGGGGCACGGTGTGGGGCCGCGAGGAGCTGCCGCGCAAGACCCGCAGCATGCTCAACATCGCCATGATCGCGATCCTCAACCGCCAGCACGAGTTTCGCGCGCATCTGAAGGGCGCGCTGACCAATGGCGTCAGCCGCGAGGAGATCCGCGAGATCCTGATGCAGGTCGCGATCTATGGCGGCATGCCCGCCGCCGTCGACAGCTTCCGCATCGCGCGCGAGGTGTTCGCGGAGATCGACGGCAAGGCGTGAGGGCACGCGGGGTCAGGGACGCAACGCCCTCACCTCCGTCGTCCCGGACAAGCGAAGCGCAGATCCGGGACCCATAACCACAGGAAGATGTGGTTGCGGGGACTCGGAGTGACCGCTTTTGAGCACGACTCCTCCCTGGGGTTATGGATCCCGGATCTGCGCGCGCTAAGGCGCGCTTGTCCGGGACGACATCGAGGCTGGAGTGCGCGTATTTCAAAACGACAACGAAAAAAGAAGGAAACACTATGGACATCGGATTCATCGGGCTCGGAAACATGGGTTTCCCGATGGCGCGGCGGCTGATCGAGGCGGGACACGGGCTCGTCGTGTTCGACACGCGCAAGGAGGTGACGGGCAAGCTCGAAGCGCTCGGCGCTAAGCCAGCGACATCGCCGAAGGACGTCGCCGACCAGGTCGAGACCGTGATGGCGAGCCTGCCCTCGCTGCAGGCTTCGCTCGAGGTTGCAACGGGAGCGAACGGCGTCATCGAGGGCAGCCGCGCAAAGCGCTTCATTGATCTCTCCACCGTCGGATCCGCGATGGCCGTGAAAATTCACGGCCTCCTCGCCAAGCGCAACATCGTGCAGATCGACTGCCCCGTCTCCGGCGGCGTCGGCGGTGCCGAGAAGGGCACGCTGGCGGTGATGGTGTCAGGGCCGAAGGCGGAGTTCGAGCTGCTCAGGCCCGCCCTCGACGTGATCGGGAAAGTGTTCTTCATCGGCGAGAAGCCCGGCGCGGCGCAGACCATGAAGCTCGCCAACAATTTCCTGTCGGCCACCGCGATCGCGGCGACCTCGGAAGCGGTCGTGATGGGCGTGAAGGCCGGGCTTGATCCCGCCGTCATGATCGACGTCATCAATGCCGGCTCCGGCATGAACACCGCGAGCCGAGACAAGTTTCCGCGCGCCGTGCTGCCGCGCAGCTTCGACTTCGGCTTCGCCACGGGGTTGATGGTGAAGGACGTGCGGCTGGCGCTCGAGGAGATGAAGCAGCTCGGCCTGTCGATGGAGGTCGCCGACGCGGTCGGGCGGTTGTGGGAGACCGTGATCAGCGCGGAAGGCGCCGAGTCCGATTTCACCGCGGCGATCAAGCCGATCGAGAAGAAGGCGGGCGTTGTGGTGGGTGGAGCGAAGGGTGGGGTGACGGGGAAGTAGCGATCCCAATCTCCGCTCGTCGTCCCGGACAAGCGAAGCGCAGATCCGGGACCCATAGCCACAGGAGGGTGTTTGGCGAAGGCTCGGAGTCACCAGCTTCGAGTCATAACCACTTCCTGTGGTTATGACTCCCCGCCTACGCGGCGACGACACCGCGGCTGTTGAGCCGGCGTCGTCTCACAGCCACGGCGCCGGCGTGTCCATCGCGATCAGCTGCTCGACCTCGATGCGCGGACGGACCACGGCGTACTGATCGTCCTTCACCAGCACCTCCGGCACCAGCGGCCGCGTGTTGTAGGTGCCGGCCTGCACCGCGCCATAGGCGCCCGCGGTCATGATGGCGATGAGATCGCCGGGCGCGGGCGTCGGCAGCGTGCGGTCGAGTGCGAGATAGTCGCCGGTCTCGCAGACCGGGCCGACGACATCGGCCATGATGGTGGCCGCGCCCTTGGCGGGCTGCTTCACCGGCAGGATGTCGTGATGTGCCTCGTACAGCGTCGGGCGAATGAGGTCGTTCATGGCGGCGTCGATGATGACGAAATTCTTGCCGTCGCCATGCTTCACATAGATCACCTTGGCGACCAGGATGCCGGCATTGCCGACGATCATGCGGCCCGGCTCGAACATCAGCGTGCAGCCGAGATTGTGGCTGACGCGCTTGACCATGGCGGCATAGGCCGCCGGCGCCGGCGGCGCCTCGCGGTCCATGTAATAGGGAATGCCGAGGCCGCCGCCGAAATCGACATGGGAGATGTTGTGGCCGTCGGCGCGCAGCGTCTGCACGAATTCGGAGAGGATGCGGAAGGCGGTCTCCATGCCGGAGAGGTCGGTGATCTGGCTGCCGATGTGCACGTCGGTGCCTGTTACCTCGATGCCCGGGAGCTTGGCGGCGCGGGCATAGACCTCTCGCGCATGCACGATCGGGATGCCGAACTTGTTCTCGGACTTGCCGGTGGAAATCTTGGCGTGGGTGCCGGCGTCGACATCGGGATTGACGCGGAGCGAGATGCGCGCGGTCTTGCCCGTCTCGGTCGCCAGGCGCGACAGCAGCTCGAGCTCGGGCTCGGATTCGACGTTGAGACAGAGGATGTCGGCGGCGAGCGCGGCGCGCAGCTCTTGTTCGGTCTTGCCGACACCGGAGAACAGGATCTTATTCGGCGGAATGCCGGCGGCCAGCGCGCGCTTCAATTCACCACCGGAGACAACGTCGGCGCCGGCGCCCAGCTTGGCCAGCGTGCGCAGCACCGACTGGTTCGAGTTCGCCTTCATGGCGTAGCAGACCAGCACCTTCTCGCCGGCGAAGGCCTCGGTGAAGACGCGATAGTGCCGCTCCAGCGTCGCGGTCGAATAGCAATAGAACGGCGTGCCGACGGTTGCGGCCAGCTCGGACAGGTTCACCGCCTCGGCGTGCAGCACGCCGTTGCGATAGTCGAAATGGTTCATGACGCAGGCTCGGTTGTCCCGGCTTATTTCTTGCCGGGAGGTTCGTCCAGGAGCGGATCGAGAATGAACGGTTTCTTCCTGCCCTTGGCCGCCGCGGGCGCGGCATCCGCACCGTAGGTGGGATTGAACACGCTCGGCGTCCTCTGGGCCTCGGTCTCGGTGTCGGTTGGCGCAGCACCGTTGGCCATGGGCGCGTTGGCGGTCGGCGGCAAATCCAGCGGGCCCTTGCGGCCGCAGCCGGCAAGCGCAAGCGCCGTCAGGCTCAAGACAATGATGGCCCACCCCGAGCCGGCCGGGCGAAACTTTGACGTCACGACGAAATCCCCACTACGCGGGGCGCACCATACAGAGATTGGCGCGCTCTGGCGAGAGCCGGATGACCATGAAACATAAGCGAAATTTTGCCCCTCAGCCCAATTTTCGCTCTTTTTCCAGCCGCTTCGCCCAGGCCTTGGCCTGCGACGCCACGTTCTTCGGCGCGGTGCCGCCGAAGCTGGTGCGGCTCTTCACCGACGATTCGACCGAGAGCACGCCGAGCACGTCCTTGGTGATTTTCGGCTCGATCGCCTGCATCTCCTTCAGCGGCAGCTCGTGCAGCGCGACGCCGCCCTCGGCGGCCTTGGCGACGATGCGGCCGGTGACGTGATGGGCTTCACGGAACGGCATTTTCAGCGTCCGCACCAGCCAGTCGGCAAGGTCGGTCGCGGTGGCATAGCCCTCGCCCGCAGCAAGCTTCATCTTGGCTTCGTCAGGCACGAGGTCGCGGACCATGCCGGTCATGGCGCGGATCGCCAGCGACAGCGCGGCAAAGCCCTCCATGGCGCCCTGCTTGTCCTCCTGCATGTCCTTTTGATAGGCGAGCGGCAGGCCCTTCATCACGATCAGGAGACCGTTGAGCGCGCCGATGACGCGGCCGGTCTTGGCGCGCACCAGCTCGGCGGCATCCGGATTGCGCTTCTGCGGCATGATCGAGGACCCAGTGGTGAACTTGTCGCTGAGCCGGATCATGCCGACCAGCGGCGAGGTCCAGATCACGATCTCCTCGGCAAAGCGCGACATGTGGACGGCACAGATCGAGGCGGCCGACAATGTCTCCAGCACGAAGTCGCGGTCGGAGACGGCATCGAGCGAGTTCGCCATCGGACGGTCGAAGCCAAGCGCCTTCGCGGTGGCGTGGCGGTCGATCGGGAACGAGGTGCCGGCCAGCGCGGCGGCGCCGAGCGGGGATTCATTGAGCCGCTTGCGCGCATCCTGGAAACGGCCGCGATCGCGCGCGGCCATCTCGACATAGGCGAGCAGATGATGGCCGAAGGTCACGGGCTGCGCGGTCTGCAGATGGGTGAAGCCGGGCATCACGGTGGCGGCATGCTCCAGCGCGCGATTGACCAGCGCGGCCTGGAACGCGGCGAGCGCCGCGTCGGTCTCGTCGAGAACATCGCGGACATAGAGACGGAAATCGGTCGCGACCTGGTCGTTGCGCGAGCGCGCGGTGTGCAGGCGGCCGGCGGCGGGGCCGATCAGCTCGGACAAGCGGCTCTCGACATTCATATGGATGTCCTCAAGCGCGCGCTTGAACTCGAAGCCGCCCTTGCCGATCTCTGACAAAATCGTGTCTAGACCCTTGCCGATATTTTTCGCATCAGAGCCCGTGATGATGCCCTGGCTGGCAAGCATCGCAGCGTGGGCCTTGGACGCGGCAATGTCCTGGGCGAAGAGGTGACGATCGACGTCGATGGAGACGTTGATCTCTTCCATGATCTCGTCGGGACGTTCCGAGAACCGGCCGCCCCACATCTTGTTGCTCATGATCCCCTGCTCACGCCTTGATTTGCCGCACGTTTGCTGGCCGCCGCCAGCCGTATTAAGAGGCCCCTGATAGCCATATCTGCGACCGGATGACAAACGATATGCTCGACAAGACGCCCTCCGCCACGCGCCGGGTCCCCCTCGTCATCGCCACCGTGGCGGTCGGAGGGCTGGCCGGCTTCGCCGCGCTGTACGGACTGGGCCTGGGCCGGTCGCCTGGCGGCGATCCGGCCTGCAAGCCGGCGGTTGCGACGGCGCAGAAAATCGCCCCCCTCGCCCACGGCGAGCTGGCGGCGCTGACCATGGCGAGCGCCCCCCTGAAGCTGCCCGACCTCGCCTTCGAGGACGCCGACGGCAAGCCGAAGAAGCTGTCCGATTTCCGCGGCAAGACGCTGCTGGTGAACCTCTGGGCCACCTGGTGCGTGCCATGCCGGAAGGAAATGCCGGCGCTGGACGAGCTCCACAGCAAGCTGTCGGGCCCGAATTTCGAGGTGGTGGCGATCAATATCGACACCCGCGACCCCGAGAAGCCGAAGACGTTCCTGAAAGAGGCCAATCTGACCAGGATCGGCTATTTCAGCGACCAAAAAGCAAAGGTTTTTCAAGATCTTAAGGCGATAGGCCGGGCGCTTGGCATGCCCACCTCCGTGCTGGTCGATCCGCAAGGCTGCGAGATTGCGACGATTGCGGGACCGGCGGAATGGGCGAGCGAGGACGCGCTCAAGCTGATCCGGGCGGCGACGGGCAAGGCCGCCGCGGCGCTCTAGGGATTTTTAGGCGGTGACGTTGAGATTGGCGCCGACGCCGGCACCGACATTGGCCAGCGAAGGCTGCCCGGCACCCATCAGCGTCAGGACGGTGGATTTCTCCATGTCCATGTTCTGCTTGGTCAGCGTCGCCGAGATATTCGACTGCAGCGCGCCTTGCTGAGCGGCCAGCATGGTGCTGACCATTGCCATCATGTCCATTACGCGAACCCTCTTACCGGCTGCAGCCTAGGCGCGAGGGGTTAATGAGACATGAATTGTCACAGGACCGTGGTGTGGCCTCTTGTCTGTGTCCCGGACGCGGCGCGGCACGAAGTGACGCACCGCAGAGCCGGGACCCATGCTTCAGCGTGCACGAGGCTTCTGGGCCCCGGCTCTGCAGCGCATCGCTGACGCGCTGCGCAGCGTCCGGGGCACGAAACCGCCTTAGCGCGTCGGAACCGGCTTGGCGCCGCGGTAATCGTAGAAGCCGCGCTGGGTCTTGCGGCCGAGCCAGCCGGCCTCGACATATTTCACCAGCAGCGGGCACGGGCGGTACTTGGAATCGGCCAGCCCCTCATGCAGCACCTGCATGATGGAGAGGCAGGTATCGAGGCCGATGAAATCAGCCAGCTCCAGCGGGCCCATCGGATGGTGGGCGCCGAGCTTCATGGCCGCGTCGATCGCCTCCACGTTGCCGACGCCTTCATACAGCGTGTAGATCGCCTCGTTGATCATCGGCAGCAGGATGCGGTTGACGATGAAGGCCGGGAAATCCTCGGAGACCGCGACCTGCTTGCCAAGCTTGGCAACGAATTCCTTGGACGCCTCGAAGGTCTGGTCGTCGGTGGCGATGCCGCGGATCAGCTCCACCAGCTCCATCAGCGGCACCGGATTCATGAAGTGAATGCCGATGAAGCGCTCGGGCCGGTCGGTGGCGGCGGCAAGCCGGGTGATCGAGATCGAGGAGGTATCGGAGGCGACGATTGCCTCGGGCTTCAGCACCGCGCAGAGCTCGTGGAAGATCTTGCGCTTGACCTCTTCCTTCTCGACCGCGGTCTCGATCACGAGGTCGCAGTCGGCGAGGTCGTCCAGCTTCTCGGCGGACGTGATGCGCGCCATCGCCTTGGCCTTGTCGTCCTCGGAGACGGCCTTCTTGGAGACCTGGCGCGCCAGATTGCCATTGATGGTGGCCATGCCCGACTTGAGGCGATCAGGCGAAACGTCGTTGAGCACCACGTCGAAGCCGGCCAGCGCCGCGACATGCGCGATGCCGTTGCCCATCTGACCCGCGCCGATCACGCCGACCTTCTTGATCACTGCCGCCATAATGTCATCCACCGGAACGGCGCGCGACGAGCGCGCCTGCTATCCCCCGAGCCGGGAGGTCTGATTTGATCAGAAGCTTGATTTAATCAGAACCCGGGCTCGAAACCTAGATTGGATCGCTTCCCCGGCGTGCCCCACGCCAAAGAAAACGCTTCAGAAATGAAACACCGGCCGGAGTTTATGCCTCCGGCCGGTGTTTTTGGCGTCTTTTACTTGCCAAGCTTGCCAAGTTCGGCCGTCAATTCCGGAACCGCCTGGTAGAGATCGGCGACCAGGCCGTAATCGGCAACCTGGAAGATCGGCGCGTCCTCGTCCTTGTTGATCGCGACGATCACCTTGGAGTCCTTCATGCCGGCCAGATGCTGGATCGCGCCGGAAATGCCGACGGCGACATAGAGCTCGGGCGCCACGACCTTGCCGGTCTGGCCGACCTGCCAGTCGTTCGGCGCATAGCCGGCGTCCACCGCCGCACGCGAGGCACCGACACCGGCCCCAAGCTTGTCGGCGAGCGGCTCGATGTACTTGGCAAAATTCTCGCGGCTCTGCATGGCGCGGCCACCGGAGACGATGATCTTGGCCGAGGTCAGTTCGGGACGATCGCTCTTGGCGACCTCCTCGCCGACGAAGGACGACAGGGCCGGATCGGCCGCCGCCGCGACGGTCTCGACCGGTGCGCTGCCACCCTCGCCGGCTGCGGCGAAGGTCGAGGTCCGCACCGTGATGACCTTCTTGGCGTCCTTGGACTTCACGGTCTGGATGGCGTTGCCGGCATAGATCGGGCGCTCATAGGTGTCGGGGGCGACCACCTTGATGATTTCCGAGACCTGCATGACGTCGAGCAGGGCGGCGACGCGCGGCATCACGTTCTTGAAGCGCGAGGTCGCGGGCGCGACGATGGCATCATAGCCGGAGGCCAGCGAAACGATCAGCGCGGCCAGCGGCTCGGCGAGATCGTGCGCGTAGAGTTCGCCATCGGCGAGCAGCACCTTCTTGACGCCGGCAAGCTTGGCAGCGGCATCCGCCGCGGCCTTGGCGTTCTGGCCGGCAACGAGGACCTCGACGTCCGCGCCGAGCGCGGCAGCCGCGGTCAGGGCCTTGTTGGTCGCATCCTTGAGCGACGCATTGTCGTGTTCGGCAATCAGCAGCGTCGTCATCAGAGCACCCCGGCTTCGTTCTTGAGTTTCGACACCAGCTCGGCGACGTCCTTGACCTTGACGCCCGCCTTGCGGCCGGCCGGCTCCGTCGTCTTGACGACCTCGAGACGCGGAGCGACGTCGACGCCGTAATCGGCCACGGTCTTGTCCGCGATCGGCTTCTTCTTGGCCTTCATGATGTTCGGCAGCGAGGCATAGCGCGGCTCGTTGAGACGCAGATCGGTGGTGACGATCGTCGGTCCCTTCAGCTTCACGGTCTGGAGACCGCCGTCGACTTCGCGGGTGACCTTGAAGTCAGAACCTTCGACCTCGAGCTTCGAGGCGAAGGTCGCCTGCGACCAGCCGAGCAGCGCAGCCAGCATCTGGCCGGTCTGGTTGCTGTCGTCGTCGATCGCCTGCTTGCCGAGAATGATCAGGCCCGGCTGCTCTTCTTCGGCAACCTTCTTCAGGATCTTGGCGACCGCGAGCGGCTCGACGGTGCCCTCGGCCTTCACCAGGATGCCGCGATCGGCGCCCATGGCAAGACCCGTGCGGATCGTCTCCGACGCCTGCGCAGGTCCAATCGAAACCACCACGACTTCGGTCGCCTTGCCGGCTTCCTTCAGGCGCAGCGCTTCTTCGACCGCGATTTCGTCGAACGGGTTCATCGACATCTTGACGTTGGCGAGTTCAACGCCCGATCCATCGCCCTTGACGCGGACCTTGACGTTGTAATCGACCACCCGCTTTACCGGCACTAAGACCTTCATCGATCCTCTTTCACTCAATTTAGGAGGGGGGTTATCAACTGGCGCGGAACCTAAAGGCCCGATCTGCCCCGGTCAACGCGCGAACGGGCCTAATTTTAGCCCTCTGAAATGCGAGAGCTCGATGGGTCAGCGGTTCTGGCCCGGAACCCAGAGCACGTCGCCGGCGCCATTCCCGTTGGCGGCTCGGCTGGCCACGAACAGGAAGTCCGACAGGCGGTTCATATATTGGATGCCAGCTGCACTGACCTGCTCCCCGGGTCGGGCCGCCAGTTCCACGATCACCCGTTCCGCCCTGCGGCATATCGTGCGCGCCACATGGAGATGAGCAGCAGCCGGAGTGCCGCCGGGAAGCACGAAGGAGGTCAGCGGCGCGAGCTTGTCGTTGAGCGCATCGATGTCGCGCTCGAGCCGTTCGACCTGGCTCGCCACCACCCGCAGGCGCTCGGCTTTGCCGTCACGTTCCGGAACCGCAAGGTCGGCGCCGAGATCGAACAGATCGTTCTGGATGCGGCCCAGCATCGCGTGGAGCTCGGGCGCATCCTGGGTATGGAGCCGCACCACGCCGATCGCAGCATTGGTTTCGTCGACCGTGCCATAGGCCTCGATACGCAGATCGTATTTTGGGCGGCGCTCGCCCGAGCCGAGGGCCGTCGTGCCGTCGTCACCGGTCTTCGTGTAGATGCGATTCAGTACGACCATAGAGGCCTCTTAATTTTGGGCATGATCTCGTCGGAAAACCGCTTCACACTTTGCGCTAACGCGGCCCTTCGGGTCCGGATCATGCCTTACCGCCCCATCGCCCAGACCGCGAGCATTGCGATGACGATCGCCACGAACTGAAGCAGCACGCGCCAGCGCATCAGCTTCTGCGAGGTATTGGGCGAGCCGCCGCGCATCATGTTGATGAGCCCGAGCAGCAGCACCAACGCCACGGCGCCGGCTGCCGCCGGCAGGATGAAAGTCGTCAGGAGAGATGCCATTGGGGGGTGATAACACCGTGCGCGCCGGTCCGCCATGGTGCCGCGGCAGCCTCCGGCGTCCTTCCGGGCGATGCGAAGCGTCGAGCCAGGAATCCGTCGGGCCACCCCTACTGCGGCGAAATGGATTCTCAGATGCGCAATTGCGCATCATAGCTCGCGCTGCGCGCGCCCCGGAATGACAGCGAGGCGCTTCGCGAACTGGCTTTTGGGGCAAGAATATCAGATGGTAGCGCGATGATTTCCGATTTGCGCCCATTGCCTATTCTCCTGATCTCTCCCTACGTGCAGGGAGAGCGAGCAGCGGTGTAGGTGCCACGTGAAAGCCATCCGCTACATTTACTGCGTCTTGGAGGATGCGTTCTACACGTTCCTGGCCGACGACGGCTGGGCGATCGCGAGCCACATCGCCCTGTCGACGCTGATGGCGTTGTTCCCGTTCCTGATCGTGCTGACCTCACTCGCGGGCTTCTTCGGCTCCAAGGAACTCGCCGACCAGGCCGCCAGCCTGATGCTGCAGATCTGGCCGAAGCAGGTCGCCGATTCGATCTCGGGCGAGGTGCATGACGTGCTGACCACGACCCGCACCGGCATTCTGACGATTGGCGCGGCGCTGTCGGTCTATTTCGCCTCCAACGGCGTCGAGGCCCTCCGGGTCGCACTCAATCGCGCCTATGCGGTGGTGGAGATGCGGCGCTGGTACTGGCTGCGTCTGGAATCGATTGTCTACACGCTGATTGCGGCCTTCACCGCGCTCGCCATGGCGTTCCTGATCGTGCTCGGACCGCTCTTGATCGAGGCGGCGCGGCGCCACATCCCGCTGTTCGTCGAGTCCAACGAAAGCATCCTCACCTGGCTGCGCTACGGCATCACGATCGGTGCACTGGTGGTGGCGCTGATCATCCTGCACGTCTGGCTGCCGGCGGGACGGCGCGGCTTCCTCCAGATCCTGCCCGGCATCGTCTTCACCATCGTGGCGTCGCTGATCTCCGGCATCGTGTTCGGACAATATCTGGCGCGCTTCGCCAACAATTACGTGACGATGTATGCGGGGCTCGCCTCGGTGATCATCGCGCTGGTGTTCCTGTATTTCATCGCGGCGATCTTCGTTTACGGCGGCGAGCTCAATGCCGCGATCATCAAGTCACGGCTTCCTCACGGCGTGTCGCTTCAAGCAGCGCAGTCGCTAAAGCCCGCGGAGACACAGGCTTGACCAGGAAGGCGTCGGCGCCGGCCTCGCGCGAGGCCGCCTCGTCCTCGCCGCGACCGGACACCCCGATGATCGGGATCCGAGCCAGCGGCGCCTGCATGGTGCGGATCCGCCTGATGGCCTCGACGCCGTCGATGCCGGGCAGCACCATATCCATCAGCACCGCATCGAACGCCCCTTGCGCCAGCCGGCCGACTGCATCCTCGCCGCGCCCGATGAACTCGGCATGATGGCCGAGCTCGGTCAGAATCGTGTTGAGCACGACGCGGCCGAACGGATTGTCCTCGACGCTGAGGACGCGCAGCGCCGCGACCGCATCCGCCTCGGTCTCGCCCTTCGCCTTGCGGGATTTGCTGGGGCCCGCCGCATCGAGCGACACCGTCAGCGTAAAGGTGGCGCCGCCGCCGCGGCGCGGTGCGACGGTGATGTCGCCGCCCATCGCGCGCGCCAATTGCTTGACCGAGGACAGCCCTAAGCCGGCGCCGCCGAAGCGCGAGGCAATGGTGACATTGGCCTGGGTGAACGGGCGGAACAGCCGCTTGATCTCGGCCATGGTCAGACCGATGCCGCTGTCGGACACCGCGAAGGCGACGCCGACCCTGCCCTTCTCTTTTGACTTGCCCTTTGCCTTGCCTTTGGCAGGACGCCAGGGCGCGACCTCGAGCGCCACGCCGCCCTGGTCGGTGAACTTCACGGCATTGTCGATCAGGTTCTCGAGCGCGGCGCGCAGGCGGACGGGATCGCCGACCACGAGGCCGGGGAGCTTGTCGGAGATCTCGACCTGGGCCTGGAGACCCTTGGCCGCGGCACGCCCGGCCAGTGAATCGCCGGCGCTGCGGGCGAGCGTGCGGAGATCGAACAGGTCCTGCCGCAGCGTACTTCCGGCCTTGCTGGCGCCCTTGCCGGTTCTGGCGGCATCCACGAACAGCGTGGCAAGGCTCGCCAGATGCTCGGCACCGGCCTTGATGGTGTCGGCCCAGCGCCGTTCCCGCTCGCCGAGATCGGAGGTCGCCAGCAGGTCGCTGATCGCCAGGATGCCGGTCAGGGGGGTGCGGACCTCATGGGCAAAGGCGGCGAGCGCCGCCTGGACGACATCCGGCGCGACCGTCTTGGTGCTGCGCTTGCGCAACCCGCCGGTCGTCCCGGACCGCTTCCGAGGCGGTCGCCTGGACGTCCGCGTGGTGCGCGCTGGGCGCTTTTTCGCCGCCATAAATCCCCTTCGAAGTGTCCCCTTCGAACCCCGGGCTGTCGGCCAAGCATGGCACGGCGGAACCCCCGGAGTCACGGCGGCGTTTCGCTAACCCCCAGAGAAACTTAACCTAATCCCACCAGCCGACGGATGCCGGCAGGCGTGATGCCGGCCGCACGCAAGGCGTGAAGACCGGTCGAGCCGCTCGATTTCGACAGCTTCTGCCCCTCGCTGTCGCAAATCAGCCGGTGATGACGGTAGGCGGGTTCGGGCAGGCTGAGCAGGACCTGGAGCAGGCGGTGGACGGCGGTGGCGTGAAACAAGTCCTGGCCGCGCACGATCTCGCTGACGCCCTGAAGCGCATCGTCGACGACGACGGACAGGTGGTAGCTGGTCGGTGTCTCCTTGCGCGCCAGGATAACGTCACCCCAGGCCTCGGGCCGCGCCGGGACGGTGCCGTGCTCGCCATCGGGCCCCTCGCCCAGCTCATTCCAGGTCAGGCCGCCGACGCGCCGACAGGCGACCGCCATGTCGAGCCGCAGCGCGTAGGGCGCGCCGCTGTCGATCAGGCGCGCCCGCGCGTCAGCAGGCAGCGATTTGGACTCGCCGGGATAAAGCGGCGCGCCGTCGGGATCACGCGGCCACGGGCCATCCGCCTCGCGCGCGGAAACGAGCTTTGCGATCTCGGCGCGGCTTTCGAAGGCGGGATAGACGAGCCCAAGCGCCGACAGCTTGTCCAGCGCGGCACGATAATCGGCGAGATGCTCCGACTGTCGCCGCACCGGTGTCTCCCAATCAATTCCGAGCCAGGCCAGATCCTCGTAGACCGCCGCCTCGAATTCCGGCCGGCAGCGCGTCGTGTCGATGTCCTCGATCCGCAGCAACAGCCGGCCGCCCGACTCGCGCGCGCGGTCGAAATTCAGCAGCGCCGAATAGGCGTGGCCAAGATGGAGGTAGCCGTTCGGGCTCGGAGCGAATCGGAAAACGGGTGGTGTCATGAGAAAGAACTCGTCATGGCCGGGCTTGACCGCCTCGGCTGTCATTCCGGGGCGGTCCGCAGGACCGAACCCGGAATCTCGAGATTCCGGGTTCGACTTCGCATCGCCCCGGAATGACGGAGTAGGATAATAGATAAGCGGGTCAAGCCCGGCCACATGACGTCCGAAAGAGTTTGCCAAACTGCAATGACCATCCATCTCGAATCCCAGTCCGATCTCGAAGAGGCCGTCCACGCGCTGATCAAGCGTGACCCGCGCCTCAAACCCGTGTTCGAGATCGCGGGCATGCCGGCGCTGCGGCGGCGCGAGCCGGGTTTTGCGGGCCTTGCCCACATCGTCTGCGGCCAGCAACTCTCGACCGCGAGCGCGGCGGCAATCTGGGGACGGTTGTCGGCCGCCTTCGATCCGTTCGACCACGACGCGGTGCGCCGGGCCCGCACTGACCGGCTCGGGCGGCTCGGCCTGTCGGCTGCCAAGATCAAGACGCTGAAGCATCTCGCCCGCGAGATCGGCGCGCAGCGACTGAACCTCGACGTGCTCGCCGAGGAGGATGCCGACGCCGCGCATCACACGCTGATCGCGCTGCCCGGCATCGGCCCCTGGACCGCGGACGTCTACCTCCTGTTCTGCCTCGGCCATGGCGATGCCTGGCCCGCCGGCGATCTCGCCGTGCAGGAGGCCATCAAGGTCGGCCTCGGCCTTCAGGCGCGGCCGACGGAGAAGCAGATGGCGCCGCTCGCCGAGCCCTGGCGTCCGCTGCGCGGCGCGGCGGCGCATCTGTGGTGGAGCTATTATCGCGCGGTGAAGAAGCGCGAGGGCGTGCTCGCCGGCTCGGGCTAAAGCGCGACGCGATTAGGATGAAACGTCATCGCGCTTTTCGGAAAACCGCTGCGCACTTTCCCGGATCATGCTTTAGCCCCGCAGCCTCGCGCGGTCGGCCCGGGCGCATTCGGCGACGAAATCCACGACAGCACGCACCGCCGGAAGCTCGACGAGGTCGGGATGGGCCAGCAGCCACAGGTCCGCCACGCTGGCGAGCTTTTGCGGGGCGACGCGTACGAGGTCGGGATAGCTTTCTGCGACGAAGCAGGAGAGCGCCGAGATGCCAATCCCGGCGCGGACCGCGGCCAGCATGTCCCCCTGCGAAGAGCAGCGCATCACCACCCTGGCCTGCCGGGTGACGACGTCGCTCCAGCGCGCAAGCTGTGCATTCGACGCCTGGTCGGCGAAGCCGACGACGCTATGCTCCTTCCACTCGCCGCGCCGTTCAGGCAAGGACCGCCCCGCGGCATAATCGCGCGAGGCATAGAACCCGGTGCCAAGGCGGCCGATCTTGCGGCCGACCAGGTTTTCCTCGCCGCTGTCGAAAGGCCGCAGCACCACGTCCGCCTCACGCCGGCGCACGCTCGCCGGAAACGGGTGGGTGATGATCTCGAGCTGGACATGGTCATGCGCACGCAGGAAGGCGGGCAGGCGCGGCATCAGCCAATGCGAGGCCAGCGTCGCGCCGATCGAAAGCTTGACGATGCCGCGCGCCTTATGTCCCCCGGCCGCGACCGCGGTCTCGGCCCGCAGCGCCGCCGCCGCCATGGCCTCGGCGTGCTCGCGCAATGTCCGTCCATCCGCGGTCAGTGCCAGGCCGTCGGCGGCGCGCGCCAGCAACCTGGTGCCGAGCTGGGCTTCCAGCGCCGCGATCTTGCGACTGACGGTCGGATGGCTGGTGTGCAGCCGGCGGGCGGCCGCGGTGAAGCTTCCGGTATCGGCGACCGCGACGAAGGTCTTGCAGAGATCCCAGTCCAATCGGCTCCCCCCGTTCATATCTGAAAGGCTATCCGTTCATTATTGAACGACCGGAGGGCGCCGTCCAACCTTATAGTGGGTTCAAATCCGCGACACGGGCGGCAATCGCCCGCGCGACAATCAACACGGAAACGCCTCGTCATCCGCCCGCCGGCGGGGCCGCGTTTTCAGGGAGGACATGATGGCGCTGCCCGCTCTCTTGAAGGATTCGCTCGCGCTGCCGGTGGTGGGCTCGCCGCTCTTCATCGTCTCCGGACCGGAGCTGGTGATCGCCCAGTGCAAGGCGGGCGTCGTCGGCTCGTTTCCGGCGCTCAACGCCCGTCCGGTCGAGAAGCTGGACGCGTGGTTGAGCCGCATCGAGGACGAGCTCGGGCAATACAAATCGCTCAATCCGGGCAAAAAGGTCGCGCCCTACGCGGTCAACCAGATCTGCCACGCCTCCAACGACCGCCTGATGAAGGACATGGAGACCTGCGTGAAACATCGCGTCCCCATCATCATCACCTCGCTGCGGCCGCCGGCGGAGATCGTCGAGGCCGCGCATTCCTATGGCGGGCTGGTGTTCCACGACGTCATCAACGTCAAGCATGCGCGGAAAGCGGCCGAGCACGGCGTCGACGGCCTGATCCTGGTCTGCGCGGGCGCCGGCGGGCATGCCGGAACGCTCTCGCCCTTCGCGCTGGTGCGCGAGGTCAAGCAATGGTTCAAGGGCACGATCCTGCTGTCGGGCGCGATCAGCGACGGCTTCGGCATCGCCTCCGCGCTGACGCTTGGCGCCGACCTCGCTTATATGGGCACGCGTTTCATCGCGACCAGGGAAGCCAACGCCGACGAAGCCTACAAGTCCGCGCTGACGCAGCATGCCGCGCACGACATCGTCTACACCAACCTCTTTACCGGCGTGCACGGCAACTATCTCGGCCCCTCCATCGCCGCCGCGGGGTTAGATCCGGACAATCTGCCGATGGCCGACAAGACGAAGATGAATTTCGGCTCAGGCGGCAACACGAAATCAAAGGCGTGGCGCGACATCTGGGGTTCGGGCCAGGGCATCGGCCAGATCACCGATGCGCCTGCCGTCGCCGACCTGGTCGACCGGATGAAGGCGGAGTTCGATCAGGCCCGGCAGGATTTCCTGCTCCGCGCCAGCGCCTGACGTCTCGGACTACAAGAAAAAAACGGGAGGACACCATGAAGCTCGCAGCCGCATTGATCGGCATGTCGTTGCTGACGCTCGGCGCCGGCAGCGCCCGCGCCGAAGGCAGCGCCGAGATCCGCATCGGGCAGACCCTGCCCTATAGCGGCCCGGCCTCCGGCTTCGGCGCGATCGGGCGGACGCAGGAAGCGTTCTTCGACAAGATCAATGCCGATGGCGGCATCAACGGCCGCAAGGTCAAGTTCATCACGCTGGACGACGCCTATTCGCCGCCGAAGACGGTCGAGCAGACCCGCAAGCTGGTCGAGCAGGACGAGGTGCTGATGATGTTCGGCTCGCTCGGCACCGCTACCAACAGCGCGGTGCAGCGTTATCTCAACGCCAAGAAGGTGCCGCAGCTGTTCGTGCTCTCGGGCGCCACCAAATGGGCCGAGCCGCAGAAGAATCCGTGGACGATGCCGGGGATGGCGGCCTACGAATCCGAGGGCGTGGTCTATGCCAAATACATCTTGCAGACCAAGCCCGACGCCAGGATCGCGATCCTGGCACAGAACGACGATTTCGGTCGCGACTATGTCGCAGGCTTCAAGCGCGCCCTCGGGGCCAAGGCGGCCGGCATGATCATCGCCGAACAGACCTACGAGACCAGCGCGCCGACGATCAGCTCGCAGCTCTCGACCCTGAAGGCCTCGGGCGCCAACGTGCTGTTCGGCGTCGTACTCGGAAAATTCACCTCGCAGATGGTCAAGGGCGTGGCCGAGATCGGCTGGAAGCCCGAACTGTTCTTCGTGCCGACCTCGGCTTCGTCGATTTCGTTCCTGGAGCCGGCCGGGCTCGACAACGCGGTCGGCCTGATCTCGTCGAGCAACCAGAAGGACACGATGGACCCGCAATGGGCCGACGATCCCGGCGTGAAGGAGTATTTTGCCTTCATGAAGCAATACCTGCCAAACGCCGACCTTTCCAACTCCAACTACGCGGCCGGCTACCACTATGCGACGCTGCTGATGACGGTGCTGAGGGCGTGCAAGGAAGACGTCAGCCGCGACAACATCATGCGCCAGGCGGCCTCGCTGAAGGAGGTGAAGCTGCCGCTGCTGCTGCCGGGAATCTCGGTTACGACCGGTGCCGACGATTATCTGCCGTTCCAGCAGCTTCAGCTCCGCCGCTTCAACGGCAAGAGCTGGGTCGGCTTCGGCGACGTGCTGGACGATCGCTAGGCTCGTGCGGGACAAGGACACGCCATGATCATCAGCGGCGAGCGCCGGATCAGCTATGACGAGATCCAGTCACGCATCAGGCGGGCGGCAAGCGGGTTTCGCGCCCTGGGCCTTGCCGAGGCCGCGCCGGTTGCGATGATGCTGCGCAACGACTTCGCCCTGTTCGAGGTGGTTGCGGCCTCCGCCGCCCTCGGCAGCCCGGTGGTGCCGATCAACTGGCATCTCAAGGCCGAGGAGGTCCGCTACATCCTGACCGACAGCGGCGCGAAGATCCTGGTCTGCCACGCCGACCTGCTGCCGCAGATTCGTGACGGCGTGGCGCCGGATGTCCGCCTTCTCGTCGTCGCGACGCCACCCGAGCTGGCGGCGACCTTCGCCATTGCCCCGGAGCTGACCGCGGTCCCGGCCGAACTGACCGATTGGGAGCGCTGGCGCGAGGGCCATACCGAAACCCAGGAACCGCCGCGCCGGGCCGCGGCAATGATCTACACCTCGGGCACGACCGGGATGCCGAAGGGCGTGCGGCGCATGCCGATGCAGCCCGAGCAGGCGGCCGCTTCCGAACGTGTCGGCGCGATCGCCTATGGCATCAAGCCGCGGGACAACCAAATCGTGCTGATCAACGGGCCGATGTATCACTCGGCGCCGCATTCCTACGGCATGATGGCGTTCCGCAACGGCTGCACCATCGTCCTCCAGCCGCGGTTCGATGCGGAGGAGCTGCTGGCACTGATCGAGCGTCACCGCGTGACGCACATCCACATGGTTCCGACGATGTTCGTGCGGCTGCTGCGGCTCCCCGAGACGGTCAGGCGGCGCTACGACCTGTCGTCGCTGCGCTTCGTCGTGCACGGGGCTGCGCCCTGCCCGCCCGAGGTGAAGAAGGCGATGATCGATTGGTGGGGGCCGGTCATCAACGAGTATTTCGGCTCGACCGAGACCGGGATCCCGGTGTGGCACTCTGCCGAGGAGGCGCTGAAGAAGCCCGGCACCGTCGGCCGCGCCATCGAAGGCGGCATCGTCAGTATCTTCCGCGACGACGGCAGCGCGTGCAACGCCAACGAGGTCGGCGAAATCTACATGCGCCAGACGGCGGTGCCCGATTTCGATTATCACGGCAAGGCGCAGGCGCGCGCCGAGGCGGGGCGCGACGGCCTCGTCAGCGTCGGCGACGT
The DNA here is from genome assembly GCF_028128695.1 of Bradyrhizobium sp. CCBAU 25360. Taxonomy (NCBI): domain Bacteria; kingdom Pseudomonadati; phylum Pseudomonadota; class Alphaproteobacteria; order Hyphomicrobiales; family Nitrobacteraceae; genus Bradyrhizobium; species Bradyrhizobium sp. CCBAU 25360. The sequence goes on along the minus strand of NZ_LBJA01000041.1, from coordinate 204,730 downwards.
CGGCTATCTCGACGAGGACGGCTATCTGTTTCTGTGCGACCGCAAGCGCGACATGGTGATATCAGGCGGCGTCAACATCTATCCCGCCGAGATCGAGAACGCGCTGATCGGCATGCCCGGAGTGCGCGATTGCGCCGTGTTCGGCATTCCCGACCCGGAATATGGCGAGCGGCTATGTGCCTGCATCGAGCCCGACACCGGCGACCAGCTCTCCGCCGCCGCAGTGCAGGCTTTTCTGCGCGAGCGGCTGGCGAACTTCAAGGTGCCGAAGGAGATCCGGTTCCTGGATGCGCTGCCCCGGGAGGCGACCGGAAAGATCTTCAAACGCAAGCTGCGCGATCCCTATTGGACCGGCCGGGGTCCGGGCGGCGCTTAAACCTTCTCCGGCCGGCGTCCGTGCGAGCGGAATACCAGGCCATATTCCACCCGAGCAGGGCTGCATGTCTGCCTCGCTCGGGTCCGCAGCTTTTGGCGGGCAAGGAAACCGTATAGCGTCCGATCTCAGAGGAAACGCCGCGAAAGACGGCCAAGAGGTCGCGCATGCTCGACAAGACCAAGGATCTATCCGCCTGCGCCCAGGCCTGGCTCGATGAATTCGAGCGCGCGCTGGGCAGGCCCGATCCCGCCACGCTGGACCGCCTCCTCCTCGCCGACAGCTTCTGGCGCGACGTGCTGGCGCTGAGCTGGAACCTGCAAACGATCGCCGGCCGCGAGATGATTGCGCAAGCGCTGGCCGCGCTCGCGCCCGAGGCGGCACCGACCAGCTTCAGAATCGCGCCGAACCGCGCGCCGCCGCGCTGGGTGACGCGTGCCGGCACCAACACCATCGAAGCGATCTTCACGTTCGAAACCGCGACCGGCCGTGGCAGCGGCATCCTGCGGCTCATTCCCGACAAGACCGACGGCGACCGCCTGAAGGCCTGGACGCTGCTCACCGCGCTCGACGAGCTCAAGGGATTCGAGGAGCAGCTCGGCACGTCGCGACCGCGCGGCCAGGCCTATTCCCGCGATTTCCGCAGGCCGAACTGGCTGGATTTGCGCAGCGCCTCGCGCGACTATGCCGATCGCGATCCGGCCGTGCTGGTGGTCGGCGGCGGCCAAGCCGGGCTCGCGATAGCAGCCCGGCTGAAGCAGTTGAAGGTCGACGCGCTGATCGTCGATCGCGAGATGCGGATCGGCGACAATTGGCGCAAGCGCTATCATGCGCTCACCCTGCACAACCAGGTGCAGGTCAATCACCTCCCCTACATGCCGTTTCCGCCGAACTGGCCGGTCTATATCCCCAAGGACAAGCTCGCCAACTGGTTCGAGGCTTACGTCGATGCGATGGAGCTGAACTTCTGGGCCGGCACCGAGTTCGAAAGCGGCGCCTATGATGAGGTCGAGGGCCACTGGACCGTCACGCTGCGCCGTGCCGACGGCAGCAGGCGCACCATGCATCCGCGCCACGTGATCATGGCGACCGGCGTCAGCGGCATCGCCAATATTCCAGACATTCCGACCCTCGACAATTTCAAGGGAACGCTGCTGCATTCCAGCCGCTATGAGGACGGCGAGACCTGGACAGGCAAGCGCGCGATCGTCATCGGCACCGGCAACAGCGGCCACGACATCGCGCAGGATCTGTATTCCAGCGGCGCCGAGGTGACGCTGGTGCAGCGCGCAGCCACGCTGGTCACCAATATCGAACCGTCGGCGCAGCTCGCTTATGCCACCTACAACGAAGGCACGCTCGAGGACAACGACCTGATCGCGGCCTCGATGCCGACGCCGCTGGCGAAGAAGACGCATGTGATGCTGACGGAGCAGTCGAAGCAGCTCGACAAGGAGCTGCTCGACGGCCTCTCGCGCGTTGGCTTCAAGCTCGACTTCGGCGAGGCCGGCACCGGCTGGCAGTTCAAATACCTCACCCGCGGCGGCGGCTATTATTTCAACGTCGGCTGCTCCAACCTGATCGTCGAGGGCGCGATCAAGCTCAGGCAGTTTGCCGACATCGAGGGCTTTGTACCCGAGGGGGCGCGGATGAAGGACGGCACGCTGCTTCCCGCCGATCTCATCGTGCTCTCCACCGGCTACAAGCCGCAGGAATATCTGGTGCGAAAGCTGTTTGGCGAGGCCATCGCCGACCGCGTCGGCCCGATCTGGGGCTTTGGCGACGGTCTTGAGCTGCGCAACATGTATGCGCGCACCAGGCAGCCGGGGCTCTGGTTCATCGCCGGCAGCCTCGCGCAGTGCCGGATCAACTCGAAATACCTCGCGCTCCAGATCAAAGCGATCGAGGAAGGGATTTTGGGACGGGCATAACGACAATCGTCATTCCGGGGCGCGCGTCAACGCGAACTATGATGCGCAATTGAGCATCTGAGAATCCATCTATCCGCGGAATATGCAGCACAATGGAGTCCGGGGCTCACGCTTCGCGTGCCCCGGAATGACAGGAGGACAGATTCATGCCAGCCATTCTCGGCAGCGGCGAGCACCGCTACCGCGTCGTCGACAATTTCGCGAAACTGCCCGAAGGCTGGCAGCTCACCGACGTCGCCGCGGTCGCGGTCGACAGCAAGGATCGTGTCTACGTCTTCAACCGCGGTGCCCACCCGATGGTGGTGCTCGACCGCGAGGGCAATTTCCTGCGCAGCTGGGGCGAAGGGCTGTTCTCGCGCGCGCACGGCCTTCACATCGACGCCGACGACAATCTCTACTGCACCGATGACGGCGACCACACCGTGCGCAAATGCACCACGGACGGCAAGGTGCTGCTGACGATCGGCATCCCCGAGAAGCCGGCGCCGTTCATGAGCGGCGAGCCCTTCCACCGCTGCACCCACACCGCGCTGTCGCCGAAGGGCGAGATCTACGTCTCCGACGGCTATGGCAATGCGCGCGTGCACAAATTCACGCCGGACGGCAAGCTGCTCAAGAGCTGGGGCGAGCCCGGCACCGATCCCGGCCAGTTCAACATCGTGCACAATATTGCCACCGATGCAGATGGCTGGGTCTATGTCGCCGACCGCGAGAACCACCGCGTCCAGGTGTTCAATGGCGAGGGCAAATACGAGACGCAGTGGAACAATTTGCATCGGCCCTGCGCGCTGTGCCGTTGCGGCGGGGCCAGGAGCCCGACCTTCGTGATCGGCGAGCTCGGCCCGGGCCTTGCCATCAACCGCAAGGTGCCCAAGCTCGGGCCGCGGCTGTCGATCGTGGACGCCAAGGGCAAGCGCATCGCGCGCCTCGGCGGCGAGGAAGGGCCGGGTGCTGCGAGCGGAAAGTTCCTGGCGCCCCACGGCATCGCGCTGGATTCCAGGGGCGACATCTATGTCGGCGAGGTCGGCGTCACCAACTGGGACACCAGCTTTCCCGATGAGGAGATGCCGGCCGCAGTGCGCGCGACCCGGTGCTTGCAGAAGCTGGAGCGGGTACGGGAGTAGCTGCCGCGGCAGACCACGACGCGCTGGTCACGGCAGTTCCGCACCAGCCGCGTACCTCCCCAAATCGCGGCTTTTTGAGCACCTTCGCCACCCCGGCGCCGCATTGCTTGCACTTGAATAAGTCGCTCAGCGGGCTTCACAATCCCGTCACGCTGCATGTAGTATGTCAGTACATGCTGCTTCGCAGCGTATATTGGAGGCCGGGAGCGTTACTTGAACGCACATGTCTCGCAAGGCAGTTGGCCGGTGTTGGTGCTGAATGCGGACTTCCGGCCGCTGAGTTACTACCCGCTGTCTCTTTGGTCGTGGCAGGACGCGATCAAGGCAGTGTTCCTCGATCGCGTCAACATCGTCGCACATTACGATCAGGCGGTTCATAGCCCCACGCTGCAAATGCAGCTGCCGAGCGTCGTCTCGCTCAAATCCTTCGTCAAGCCGACCACCCATCCGGCCTTCACCCGGTTCAACGTCTTCCTGCGCGACCGTTTCGCCTGCCAATATTGCGGCTCGCCCGAAGACCTGACCTTCGATCACATCATCCCGCGCAGCAAGGGCGGCCAGACCACCTGGGAGAACGTGGTCGCGGCATGCTCGCCGTGTAACCTGCGCAAGGGCAATCTCACGCCGGTGCAGGCAAAAATGTTTCCGCGCCAGCATGCCTTCGCCCCGACCGTGCACCAGCTCCACCGCAACGGCCGCCTGTTCCCGCCGAACTATCTGCATGATAGTTGGCTGGACTATCTGTACTGGGATACGGAGCTGGATCCGTAGGGTGTGGTCTCACCCCCCGATCGCGTTCCGTGCCACCACGTCGCGATAGAACGCCGCGCTCAGCTTCGGCACCCTTGCCTGGGTCTCGAAATCGACCCGGTACAGGCCGAAGCGCTTGCCGTAGCCGAAGATCCATTCGAAATTGTCCATCAGGCTCCAGAGGAAGTAGCCGCGGATCGGCACGCCCTCGGCGGTCGCGCGCTGCATCTGGGACAGGTAATTGCGCAGGAACATGATGCGGTCGAGGTCGTAGACCTGGCCGTCGGCAGAGATCTTGTCCTCGGACGAGGTGCCGTTCTCGCTGATGTAGATATTCTCGATGTTCCAGATCTTTGCCGCAAGGCGCGGCGCCCAGTAGATCACTTCCGGGCCGACCCGCAGCCAATCCGAATTCATGTGCGGGAACGAGGTGGGGAACGGCAGCACGTGGAAGCCGGGCGCGCGGTCGGAAGCCGTGACGTAATATTGCGGCGCGTAGATGTTGAGGCCGACGAAATCGTTCGGCGCGCCGATGATCTTCAATTCCTCGGCGGTGAATTTCGGCGCGTCCGCGCCGGCATAGGCCAAAAAGCCCTCGGTGTATTTGCCCTCCAGCACCACGCCGAGGAAGCCGGCGTTGAGCTCGCGCGTCGCGATCTCGGCGGCGCGGATGTTTTCCGGCGTCGGAATCGCCGGCACACAGGCGGCGATGTTCTCGGCCGGGCCGACGCGGGTGCCGACGCGGCCCGCGGCGCGGATCGCCTGCACGGCAAGCCCGTGCGCCAAGGCGACGTGATGGCGCGCCTGGTTGAGCTGCGCGGTCGGCAGCTTGAGACCGGGCGCATCGATGCCCCAGCCATAGCCGAAATTCACGAAACGCCCGACCTCGTTCACGGTGAAGACGTTCTTCACGCGATCGGTCAGGCGAGCGGCGACATGCGCAGCGTAGTCAGCAAAAGCCTTCGACGTGTCGCTCGACGACCAGCCCCCGACGCGGTCCTGGAGTGCCTGCGGCAAGTCCCAATGGTAGAGCGTCGCGTAAGGCTCGATGCCGTTCGCGAGCAGTTCGTCGACGAGGCGGTCGTAGAAGTCGAGGCCCTCAGGATTGGGCTGGCCAAAACCTTCCGGAAACACGCGCGGCCATGCGATCGAGAAACGGTAGGCCTTGACGCCGAGCGCCTTGATCAGCGCGACGTCCTCCTTGTAGCGGTGATAGTGCTCGTTGGCGCGGTCGCCGGTCGAGCCGTCCTCGATCTTGCCGGGCGTGTGGCTGAAAATATCCCAGATCGACTTGCCGCGACCGTCCTCATCGACCGCGCCTTCGATCTGGTAGGACGAGGTCGCCGTGCCCCACAGAAAATCCTTCGGGAGCGGCGCCGGCAGGTGGCGGTCGGTCGAAGCGGACTTTTCATTCTCCGCGGCCCCGGCACCTGCTGCTACGCCCAGCGCGGCGAGGCCCGTGAGCTTGGCAAAACGGCGCCGCGAGACATCGGCTGACATCGTTATCTCCGTGCCAGCTCCAGATCGATCTGATAGACGGAAATCCGGTCGATCTCGAATGCGACGCTCGCTGGCGATTCGGCATCGACCTGACTGACGCCCGGAAAAAACTTCGACCCGATCGCGAGATTGACGATCATGTACATGGGATCGTCGAAGCCGATCGGCACCTTGATGTCGGAGACCGGCCTGCGGTCGATGAAATAGACCAGTCGATCCTCCTGCCACAACACACCGTAATTGTGGAATACGCTCGAGGCGTCGCCGACCGCGAAATCGAAGCCGCAGGACTGGATCTTCTGGGTCGAAGGGATCCGCCAATGGGTCGTCATCACCAGATCTCCCGGCCGTTCGCCGCGGCCTTCCAGCACATCGACCTCCGGCGGCCAGCCGCCGTCGTCCGCCAGCATCCAGAACGCCGGCCACACTGCGTGGCCGACCGGCACCTTGGCGCGAATTTCGAAATAGCCGTGCTTCTGGGCGAACGTGCCCTGGGTCGTCAGGATGCCCGAGATGTACTCGTTGTTGAACAGCAGCTGTTTCAATTCCGGCGGCGTTCGGCTGGCGATGATCGACAGCACGCCGTCCTTCACCCTGAACGGATCGAGCCCGAGCGGCGCGGCCGCGCGGCCGGCATAGCGCGGATCGACGTAGATCTGCTGCTCGCCATTGGCGCTGGTCTTGCGCTTGAAGTCGGAGCCGTCGCCGCCCCAATAGCGTGCCTCCGGCCAGGCCGCGCCGCCGGCATAATGCGGGATCCAGCGTCCGTTCGACAGCGGATGCTCGTCAAAATCCTCGCTGAAGGTCCGGCGCAGCGGCAGGAACACCAGCGAGGCTAAACTGACCGTGTCCAGCCGGCGACACACGATGGTGGAGGGATCGGTCGTCACCTGCAGAGCCATGCTCGCCGGCGCGCGATCGAGCTCATCCTGCGCGATACAAGGCGCAGGCAGCACGCCGAGGCCGATCGCAACCAGAGTGCCCCTCGTCCAACGGCCGATCATCACCGCACTCGAAGATGCCACGACATGCGCGGAGGTTAGCTCATCCGTCTTCGCGCGGGCAACCGCGGCATCCGACGCCGGCGGGCGATTTGAAAACCATTCCTCTCGCCTCCGCTCCGGGGCCAGCGGGCACTGGGAACCCGAGGCGCCCACGCCCGTTCAGAGTCAACGCCATGCGCTCGCATGCACGTTCCATCGAGCGCGTTTGTCCGCTGCAAGATGAAACAAGGGAAGACCCATGGCCGCAACCGAGAGTGATCATGTCTACAAGATCCTGGACCTCGTCGGATCGTCCGAAACCTCGATCGAGGACGCGATCAAGAACGCGATCAGCCGCGCGTCCAAGACCATCCGCGAGATGAAATGGTTCGAGGTGGTGCAGACGCGCGGCCACATCGAGAACGGCGCCGTGCGGCACTATCAGGTGACGCTGCGCGTCGGCTTCACCCTGGAGGGATGAGGCGGCAGGCGGAATTGTCGCACTGCGGTAGCGTGGCTCCGCCGATCTGCCCCAACGATGTCGGCAATCCTTCCGGTTGATTACGGACCCCGCACAATCATTGCAGATTTTGCAAGAGGCCGTTAAGACGAAAGTGAGAGGTTTGCCCCGATTTGGAGCAAGCCTGATGGTCACGAGCCGCGAATTCGGCAAGACGCGCCTTCCGCTCTGGGCGGCGGGCTTCGTTGGGCTGATCTGCGTGACGATCCTGGGCCTCAGCGCCTGGCGCGAATGGGAAGCTCGCAATGTCGACCTCAGGAACGCCGAGATCGACGTCACCAACCTCGCACATTCACTGATCCAGCACGCGGATGATACGTTCGAGCTGGTCGATACGCTCCTGGTAGGACTGGTCCACCGGCTCGAACTCGACGGGACTGGCCCCGACACGATCACGAAGCTCCAGGCCTATCTGCCGACGCGCAAATCATCGGACCGCATCCGCGGCATCTTCGTCTATGACGCGACGGGCCGGTGGCTTGCCACGACCGAGCGCCTCGACTTTTCCAAGCTCAACAACAGCGACCGGGAATATTTCCAGCGCCACCGCGACTCCACGGAGACGGGCACGCTGATCGGACCGCCCATCAAGAGCCGCTCCGGGGGCCAGTGGATCATCACGGCGTCCCGGCGGATCAATGATCCCGACGGCGGCTTCGCCGGCGTTGCCCTGCTCACGATCGACGTCAGCTATTTCGTCAAATTCTACGAGCGGTTCGACCTAGGGCCGAACGGCTCGGCATCGCTGCTCAACAATGGCGGCATCATGCTGGCACGCAGCCGAGATGAGAGCGACGCCTTCATCGGACGCGACCTGTCCAATGCGCCCTTGTTCAAAGGCTGGAAAAGCCGCCCCGCCGAAGCGGTCTATTATTTCAAGTCGCCGCTCGATGGCGTGCAGCGCCTGAGCTACTACCAGCGCAGCAGCCGCTATCCCCTGATGGTGCTGGCGAGTAAGTCCCAAGATGACGTGCTGGCTCCCTGGCGACGCGCCGCCGCCACACGCATAACTTTCGTCGTCGGCCTCGTCCTGCTGATCGCGGTGATCGGCTCCTACCTGGTCCGTCAGCTCTGGCAGCGACAGCGCATGGCGCAGGCCCTGGTCGCCAAGGAGGCAAATTTCCGCCTGCTGGCCGAGCAATCCAGCGACATGGTAACCCGGATCGGGCTGGATAACCGGCTGCTCTATGTCTCTCCGTCATGCGTGCGCATCACCGGCTGGACCGCCGAGGAACTGCTGAACACGTCGGCCCTGGCCGGCATTCACGCCGACGACATGGAACGGGTCGCTCAGGCCATCACGGCACTGAAGAACGGCGAGGCCGAGGAAGCGCGGTTCGTCTATCGCCAGCGTCATCGCGAAAAAGGGGAGATCTGGGCGGAGGCGGCGCTGCACGTGACGGTGGCATCGGACAGCGGCGCGATCGACGGCGTCGTCGCGGTCGTGCGCGACATGACCGAGCAGAAGGATCTCCAGGACAAGCTCGCTTCGCTTGCGAGGACCGACGGCCTCACCGGCCTTGCCAACCGGCGCGCATTCGACGAACGCCTTGCCGACGAATGGGCGCGCGCCCGGCGCGACGGCACGCAGCTTTCGCTCCTGCTGATCGACGTCGATCATTTCAAGAAGTTCAACGACCATTACGGACATCTGGCGGGCGACGGGTGCCTGCGCGCGCTGGGCCGGATCCTGTCCACCCAGGCCAGGCGTCCCGCCGACCTCGCGGCGCGCTACGGCGGCGAGGAATTCGCCGTGTTGTTGCCGAACACAGGTCCGGATGGCTGCGTGGAGGTCGCGGAAGCGGTTCGCCAGGCGCTGCACGATCTTGCCATGCTGCATGCGCAGAATCCGCCCTCCCGGTTGGTCACGGTGAGCGTCGGCGCGGCAACCGGACTTCCGTCCCTGACCTCCACGGACTTCAGCACGCTGGTCGCTGCGGCCGACCGCGCGCTCTATGCCGCGAAGGACAGCGGCCGCGATCGGCTGGTGATGTCCGGACAGGTCGTGCCCTGGCCCGCGAAGACCGCGTGACGGGATCCAACGCTCACCAGCCGTAGCGAACGCTGCCCTTGCCGGCGTAGCTGCGGGTGACGCTGGAGAACTCGCCTTCGAACGTGGCCGCCGCCGACCAGCCGTTCAGCCATTTCATCTCGACCGAAGCCGTCGTGAGCACGGCGTCGCGGGCCTGCGCTGCGCCGTTGACGACGAAGCTTGCGACCGGCAAGGCCTGAAAGGTTGCGGCGGCCGCACGATCGGGATTGAAATCATGCGCCCAGGCGACAGGGCCGCGCAGCGCCAACACGCCGGCCGGCGTGGCGAACGACTTGTCGGTACGCAGGCCGAGCTCGCTGCGGCTGTCGGTCACGCTCTTCGCGGCGTAGTTCAAGGCGAATGCCGATGAGCCGGAGACGACGTGTTCGGCATAGGCTGGCAGGTCGAGCGTCGTGAACTGCATCGCCCCATAAGGCGTGAGGCCGATCCCGCCGATCCATGACCCGACCAGGCGGTAGCCGCCTTCGACACGACCGGAATACGCATTGGCGTCGAATGCGGCGCGCAGGCGGTCTGCGCCGGCGACCGTCACGGTGCGATCGGTGGTGATGTTCTGCCAGCCATAGGCCGGCGCGGCGGAGACGTAGGCCGCGCCGTTGGCGTGGTAAAGATAGGCGCCGGCCTGGAACAGGTCGGAGCGATCGGAGCCGAGACCGTTCACGCCGAAGCTGGTGCCACCGCCGGCAAGCGCGAAGCCGAGCTTCGTGTTCGGCGCGAGCCAATAGTCCGCGCCGACCGCCGTGCCGGCGATGCGGCTCGTGGTGTCATTCGAGCCGTCCGCAGCATTGCCGTCGGTCGATTGCGATCCGCCGAAGCCGGCGACCCACACGCTCCAGCGCTGCGCAAATCCCTGCGCCGGCGCCTTGGCGAACATGGCGAACGCGTCGGCGCGCTTGCGTGCGGCATAGGCGCTGGCCTGAACGTCTTCGGCAAGTCCAGCCGCACCGTTCGCGGGATCCGGCCCACCCTCGCGCTGCGCGAAGGGATCGGTGAGCAGGCCCATGAACTGGCTCATGGCGTTGAACGTGGTCTGCTGCGCTGCCGTGCCTTGTTCGCCCGAGGCTTGCGTCAAGCCGGCCGCCGTCATGCGGCCATAGATCAGCGGAATACCGCCGTTGACATCGAAGGAATTGACCAATGCGTTCGCTACCGCCTGCTGATTGCCGTTCAGGCCGGAATTCGGCGGCGGCACGAAGGCGAGCGACAGGTTGAGATAGGCATTGTTTGCGTCGTAGCTGAGATCGGTCTTGAAGTTCGCCGGGAGATTGCTGCTGGCAACGGTCGAGGCAAAGCTGCCGGAGAGGCCGCCGCCCGCGCTGAGGATGGTGTATTTCTTCTCGATATAGCTGCCGGCCGCAAACACCGCGCTCACACTAGCGCCGCCCAGCGTCGCGCTGCCCGTGACGTTCGCATGGGACGCCGTCGACGGATTGACCTGGACCTGATAGATCGCGCCCGATTGCAGGGCGAGATCGCCGACGATGCTCGTGACGCTGCCGGGCGTGCCGTTGCCGGGCGCGAACGTGCCGCCGCCGGCAATCGCTACCAACAGCGGATCGATCGTGCCCGATCCCATCAGCACGCCACCGGCATTCACGGTGACCGAAGAGGTGCCGGTGATCGTTCCTTCGACGTCGAGCACACCGCCATTCACGGCCGTGGCTCCGGTGTAGCCGTTGTTGCCGAGCAACATGGTGAAGCCGGCCGTCGTCGTCAGGCTCGCGGTCCCGCCGATGCCGTTGAGGACACCTCCGATGGAGGTAATGGGCGCGTTCAGATTGCCGTTGCGGATCGTGCCGCCGTTAAGGCCGACCGCGCCCTGGGTCTGCGTCGTGCCGCCCAGATCGAGCGTGGCACCGCTGTTGACCGCGGTCGTCCCGCCGACGTCGCCCAGCGTGCCGGCGCCGCTCAAGGCCAGCGTGCCGCCATTGACGAAGGTCCCGCCGCTGTAGGTGTTGGCGCCGGTCAGCGTCAGCGTGCCCAGCCCCGTCTTGGTCAGGGATCCCGTGTTGATGATCTGCCCTGACAACGTCGCATTGACGCCGTTGGTGTCGATCGTGCCGCCGCCGGCCAGCAGCGAGATCGTCCGCGCGGTGCTGAAAGCACTGGTAAATCGCAGCGCGCCGCCGTTGAAATTGACATATTGCCCGAAGGCCAGCGCCGTGAGCGCGGCATCGCTGCCCGCCGCGACGGCCCCGCCCGCCGCAACGATGACGTTCGGCCCGATGAAGGCGGTCCCGGCATTGCCGTTGTCAACGATCGGCATGGTGACGAAGGACAGGATCGTGTTGGTGGCCGTATCCATCACGTAAAACCCGAAGCCAGTCGTGATGTAGGCCCGGCTGCCGTCGGGCGTCACGGTCACTCCGATGCCGTTGCTGGACGGGCCGCCGGACAGGGTCACGCTTGCCGTGATGGTGTTCGTCAGGGCATTGATCACCACGAGTTGGTTGGACTGCGTCGTCACATAGATCCGCGACCCGTCCGGGCTGGCCGCGACGCTCAGGGGCAGTCCGGAGACCGAAACCGTCGTCACCACCGATTGCGACGCTGCATCGATCACCGTGACGCTGCCATCGCTTTGATTGGTCACGTAGATCCGGCTTCCGTCCGGAGACGTTGTGATGCCGGAGGGGGAGCTTCCCGCCGCGACCGTGCCGATGACGGTTTTCGACGCGGCGTCGATGATCGAAATGTTCGCGGAGCCCTGGTTGGCGACATAGGCCCGGGTCCCGTCCGGCGAAACGACGACGCCGTAAGGGGCTGCCCCCACCGCGATGGGGGAGCCGACCACGACATTGGTCGCGGTGGAAATCACCGTGACCGAATGGGCCGAGGAGGAGGTCACGTAGAGGCTCGAGCCATCCGGGCTGAGCGCCAATCCCGCCGTCTGTCCGGCGACGGGTATGGTCGCGACGACCGTCCGGCCGACGACGTCGATGACCTCCACCGCGCCGGACATGGCAACGACATAGGCGAAGCGGCCATCGGCCGAAAACACCGCGCTGATATGTGCTCGTTCCGATCGGGGAGCCGATCGGAGCGTTGCTCAGCGTGCCGAACTCGATCACCTGCCCCGGCGTGCTGTTGAGTGCGGTCCAGATGCCGTAATTGTCGATCTGCGCCCTGCTGGCGGAGGTCGAGGCGAGATACGGCAGGACCAGGATGACAAGCATCCCGCAGCTTCTCATTGTCCGGCGACGACGGCAGCTGCGCGGACGTCGTTGCCGACGGCCAGCACCCAAAATTCCCATTGACCCCACGCGGCAACCCCATTCCGACGGCGCGGCCCCGCTTGGCGCGCTCGCATTCCAGAGACTGGAGAATCTCTAACAGGACGGCAGGACGGACGATGTGCCCGGCGTCTCAGCGGGACAAAATCCAACTGAATCTCTCGATGGTTGCAAATACACGAACGCACATTCTACCTCGGCCTCGCTTGCGCCCCGATTTCCGAATGGCTACATCCAGACCCGACATTGGCTTGCTTAGTTGCATGCGGTCTTTCCGCATCGCGAGGGGACGTGGACGGGACTGCCTTGAACGAAAGCACGGCGGCGGACAATCCCGGGCGCGGTCCGGAGGCGCTCGCGCACTTGCGGGCCATGACGGTCGACATTTGTGAGGTCATTCCGCGCACCGCGGAGGACGATTTCCATGTCACCACGGTGACGAGGATGACCCGCAACGCTTTGCTGATCGACACGCGTGCCACCGACCAGGACTATGACCGCACGCCCGCGCACGTCGCCCGTGGCATCATGGATCATTTTCAGATCACCCTCTGCGTCGAGGGCGAGATGCAGTTCAGCTCAGGCCGCCGCGAGGTTACGCTGCGGCCCGGCGACATCGTTCTCATCGACATGGCGCAACCGAACCGGACCGCGTTGCGCGCCGCGGGCGGCCGCACCCATCTGATGACGATCGTGCTGCAACGCGCGATGCTGGCGCCGCGGCTCGCCCATCCGGATGCGGCGACGGCAACCCTGCTGCCGTCGGACCACCCCCATGCACGCCTGCTCGCCAGCCATTATGGCGCGCTTGCCCTGTCGTCCGAGCCCGGGACGGATACCGGCACCGGCCATGCCGAAGCCACGGTCGAGGCGATCGCCGATCTCGTGGCCGCCGCCGCGGGCGGGACGGCCGAGATCGTCGCGGGCCTCGAGCGCGCCGAGCGACATCTTTATCTCACGATGATCAAGCGTCGCATCGCGAACAATCTCGAAACCGATGCGCTCACCAGCGAAGAGCTCTGCCGCCACTTCCAGATCTCGCGCGCGACGCTCTACCGGCTGTTCGAGGCCGAGGGCGGGCTTGCGCATTACGTCCGGGAGCAGCGGCTCAATCTCGCCTTTCGGCAACTGATCTCCCCGTCCGCACAGGACAAGCGGCTGATCGACCTCGCCGTCGGCATGCGCTTCAGCAGCGACTCGACCTTCATCCGCGCCTTCCGCCGCAAATTCGGGCTGACACCGGGCGAGTTGAGGGAGCTGGCCGACAATTGGCTGCGCGAAACCGGATCGGTCCCGGCGATCGACACCGTGCTGCATCAACTGGCCCGGCGTCGTACCTCACAGCCGTGAGGGAGGCCAACGAGCGGATTTGTCGCCCGCATTCGGGCGGGATATGACTTCGATGACGCCGGATGTTCGGCCAATGCGCGAGCGTCGCCGTGACTGATGCCATCAAGCTCGTCCTCTTCGACATGGACAATGTCCTCTGCGACTACGACAGGGCGACCCGCGTCGCCTATCTGGCGCAGCTTGCGGGGACCAGCAGCGAAGCCGTCCACAACGCGATCTGGGACAGCGGATTCGAGCTGCTCGGCGATTCCGGCGCGCTCGAGGCTGCCGACTATCTGCGAGGTTTTGGCGAACGCATCGGCTATCCGCTCTCGCTCGACGAGTGGGTGGAGGCCCGGCGCCGTTCAATGCAGGCGAATCGCGCGATGCTGGACATCGCCGGCAGCTTGCGAAGAACCGTCGATATCGCCGTCCTGACCAACAATACCACGCTGGTCGCCGACCACATCGACACGCTGCTGCCGGAGTTGCGCCCGCTGTTCGGCTCCCGGATCTACACCTCGGCGCAATTCAAGACGGCCAAGCCGGACCCGCACTGCTATCGCCTCTGCCTCTCCGAGCTCGGCGTGAGGCCGCAGTCCGTCCTGTTCGTCGACGATCTCGCAGCCAACGTCGCCGGCGCGCGAGACGCGGGCCTGTTCGCGCATCGGCACACGTCCGTGGCGACGTTCAGGCAGGCCCTGTCGGAATATGGCGTGCCTCTCGACTAAGATGGAAGTGCGTAGGGTGGGCAAAGGCGCGACAGCGCCGTGCCCACGTCTTCAGAATCGTGGGCACGCTTCCGCCTTCGCTTTCGGAGCCTCAGGCCAGATGACACGCCACGAAATGCCCGCCCGCCCCTTCCTTCAGCACGGGCGCGCTTTCCGCGCAGCGCGGCTGGGCGATCGGACAGCGGGTGTGGAAGTGGCAACCCGACGGCGGCTTCATCGGGCTCGGCACGTCGCCCTTGAGCCGGATGCGCTCACGCTTGAGCTTCGGATCGGGCACCGGCACCGCCGACAGCAGCGCCCTGGTGTAGGGATGCTGCGGGTTGCGGTAGAGATCGCTCGCTTTCGCCAGCTCGACGATGCGGCCGAGATACATCACCGCGACGCGGTCGGAAATGTGCTCGACCACCGAGAGGTCGTGCGCGACGAAGAGATAAGTGAGGTTCAGCTCGGCCTGGAGGTCTTCCAGCAGATTGATGACCTGGGCCTGGATCGACACGTCGAGTGCCGAGACCGGCTCGTCGCAGACGATCAGCTTTGGCTCGACCGCCAGCGCGCGCGCGATCACGATGCGCTGGCGCTGGCCGCCGGAGAACTCGTGCGGATAGCGCCGCATATGCTCGGCCTTGAGCCCGACCTTGACCAGCAGGCCCGCCACGCGCTCCTCTCGCTCCTTGGCGGAGGTCGCCAGATTATGGATGGTGAAGGCTTCGCCGAGGATCGCGCCGACCGTCATGCGCGGATTGAGCGAGGCGAACGGATCCTGGAACACCAGCTGCATGTTGCGCCGCATCGCGCGCAGATCGTTGCCGCCGAGGCTGCGCACGTCCTGGCCGTCGAAAGTGACCTCGCCGTCGGTCGGCTCGATCAGGCGCAGCACGCAGCGCCCCGTCGTCGACTTGCCGCAGCCGGATTCGCCGACGAGACCAAGCGTCTCGCCGCGATTGACCGAGAACGACACGCCATCGACCGCATAGACGGTGCCGACCTGGCGCGACAGCAGGCCGCCGAGCACGGGGAAGTGCTTCTTCAGGTTGGAGACTTGCAGCAAGGGTTCGCTCATGCCGCGCCTCCCAGATTTGTATCGCCGAGATGACAGGCCATGCGATGGCCGGGTGCGATCTCGCGCAGCAACGGCTCCTTCTCGGTGCAGACGTTCATGGCGAACTTGCAGCGCGGCGCAAAGCGGCAGCCGACCGGCGGATTGATCAGGATCGGCACCGAACCGCCGATCGCCTCGAGCCGCGTCTTGTGCTCGCTGTCGAGATCGATGCGCGGGATCGAGCGGATCAGCCCTTGCGTATAGGGGTGACCGGGATTGCCGAACAGATCGTCGACGAGCGCTTCCTCGACCACCTTGCCGGCATACATCACGACGACGCGCTGCGCGGTTTCGGCGACGACGCCCATGGCATGGGTGATCAGCATCACCGCCATGCCGAAGCGCTCCTTCATGTCCTGGAGCAGATCCAGGATCTGGGCCTGGATGGTGACGTCGAGCGCGGTAGTCGGCTCGTCGGCTATGATCAGCTTCGGCTTGCAGGCGAGTGCCATCGCGATCATCACGCGCTGGCGCATGCCGCCGGAGAACTGGTGCGGGTAGTTGTGCACGCGACCTTCGGCGTTGGGGATCTGCACCAGCTTCAGCATCTCGATGGTGCGATCGAGCGCCTGCTTCCTGGTCACGGCCTCGTGGCGGCGCAGGCTTTCGGCGATCTGCTCGCCGACGGTGAGCACCGGGTTGAGCGAGGTCATGGGCTCCTGGAAGATGAAGCCGATCTCCTTGGCCCTGATCTCGTCGAGTTCGTTGCTGGTCAGCGGCACGAGGTCGCGACCCTCGAAGATGATCTGACCCGCCGCGATGCGGCCCGGCGGCATCGCGATCAGCTTCAGGATCGACATCGCGGTGACGGTCTTGCCACAGCCGGATTCGCCGACGACGCAGAGCGTCTCGCCCCGGTTGATGGAGATGTCGACGCCGTCGACAGCCTGGAGGATGCCGTCGTCCGTGGAGAAGTGGGTTTTCAGCCCTTTGATTTCGAGCAGCGGCGCCATCAGATCACCCGTCGCGCATCGAGCGCGTCGCGCAGACCGTCGCCGATGAAGTTGATGGCGACCACCGCGATGAAGATCGCGCCGCCCGGAAACAGCGCCCAGTGCGGGCCGATGTCGAGAAAGTCCTTGGCGTCATACAGCAGCCGGCCCCAGGTCGGCGTGTCGGGTGGGAAGCCGAGGCCGAGGAAGGACAGCGTCGATTCCGCGATGATGGCGGCGGC
Source organism: Bradyrhizobium sp. CCBAU 25360 (assembly GCF_028128695.1). Classification (NCBI taxonomy): domain Bacteria; kingdom Pseudomonadati; phylum Pseudomonadota; class Alphaproteobacteria; order Hyphomicrobiales; family Nitrobacteraceae; genus Bradyrhizobium; species Bradyrhizobium sp. CCBAU 25360. The sequence goes on along the minus strand of NZ_LBJA01000041.1, from coordinate 187,930 downwards.
GACGTCGATGGTGCCGGCGATGATCACCGGACCGAGCGCATTGGGCAGGATGTGCTTCACCACCTGCCGCACCGGGCTGGCCCCGAGCGCCCGCGCGGCCTCGACGAACTCCTTCTCGCGGATCGACAGGAACTGGGCGCGCACGAGCCGCGCCACCGGCATCCAGCGCAGCCCCCCGATCACGAGCACGATCAGGATGAAGATGCCGCCCTCCGGACCGAACGCGGCCTTCAGGCCGTCGCGGAAGAGATAGATCAGCAGCAGCAGCAGCGGCAATTGCGGCAGCGACAGGAACAGATCGGTAAGCCACATCAGCCCGTGACCGAGCGCACCGCGCGACATGCCGGCGAGCGCGCCGATCAGCACACCGACGAAGACCGAGACCAGCATCGCGGCGAGGCCGACCGCGAGCGAGATGCGCCCGCCATAGATCATGCGGGCGAGGATGTCCTGCCCGAGATCGTCGGTACCGAAGGGATGGGCCGGCGAGGGCCCCTGCATGCCTGCGACGATGTCGATGTCGTCGATCTTGACGCGCCAGACGAAGGGGCCGAGCACCACTGCCAGGATCAGAACGAGCAGCAGGAACGCGCTGACCACGGCAAGCTTGTGGCGGCTGTAGCGCCGCCACGTCTCGCGCCAGGGCGAGTAGACGCGCCGCTCAGCGGAGGGAGATGCGAGGGTCAAGCCAGCCATAAAGCACGTCCGCGATGAGATTGAACAGCACGACGAGACACGCAAAGACGAAGGTGACGGCCATCACCACCGGCGTGTCGTTGGAAAGGATGGAGGAGATCAGCAGCGAGCCGATGCCGGGAATGCGGAAGATCTGCTCGGTGACGATGGCTCCGCCGAACACCGCGGGCATCTGCAGCGCGATCAACGTCACGACCGGAATCATGGCGTTGCGCATGACATGCTTGACGATGACCTTGGCCTGCCCGAGCCCCTTGGCGCGGGCGGTGGTGACATAGTCGAGCCGGATCACATCGAGCATCGCCGAGCGCACGAAACGCGTCATCGACGCCGCCTGGAACAGGCCGAGCACCGCCACCGGCATGATCGCCTGACGGATCATCTCCAGCACCCAGTGGATGCCGGTGCCCTTGATGTCGGTGGTGTAGACGAACGGCAGCCAGTCCAGCGTGACCGAGAAGATCAGGATGAACAGGATGCCTGTGAAGAACGTCGGCAGCGAGAAGCCGACGAAGGCGAGCGTGTTGGCGATCTGGTCGAACAGCGAATAGGGCTTCGTCGCCGCATAGACGCCGACGGGAATCGCGATCAGCAGCGCGAGGATCTGCGCCGAGCCGATCACGTAGAGCGTGGCCGGCAGGCGCTGCAGGATGAGCGTGTCGACGTTCATCCGGCTGACGAAGGAGAAGCCCCAGTCGCCGTGCAGCATGGCGTTGAGCCAGTGCAGGTAGCGAAGGTGGATCGGGTCGTCGAGGCCGAACTTGGCCCGGAGCGCCGCCTGCACCTCGGGCGGCACGTTCGGGTTGGTCGCCAACTCGGAGAACGGATCGCCGGGCGCGAGCGCGAGCACGACGAACAGCACGACCGAGATTCCGAGCAGGCTCGGAATCGCGATCATCAGGCGACGCAGGACGTATTGGCTCATGAGGGAAGGCCCCGTCTAGAGTTGGGGGATCATTCCTCGCGGTACCAGTCGAACAGATTGTCGGTTTCGTTGGCCCAGCCGGACACGACCGGGCGCAGATTGTTGGCCGCCGCCTCGACCTTGAGACGATGCTGCACCGGAATGAACACCGTGTCTTCCCACATCAGATCGTTGGCCTTGATGTAGAGCGCCGCGCGCTTGACCGGGTCCATTTCCATGTCGGCCGCGTTGATCGCGGCGTCATAGTCCTTGTTGACCCAGCGCGGGAAGTTCGTGCCCTGCCACTTGTTCTCCTTGGTCGCGGCGCTGGTGGAGAGGTAGCGGCGCATGTGCTGCGACGGATCCGGCTGGCTGAGCGGGATCTGGAACATCTCGATGTCGGCGTAGAACTTCGGATAGGTGTCGGGGTTGGCGACGTCGGAGGAGAAGAACACCGATGCCACCACCGACTTCAGCTCGACCTCGATGCCGGCCTTCTGACAGGCCTGCTTGACGATGGCCTGGGTCTTCTGGCGCGGACCATTGATCGAGGTCTGGTACAGGATCTTCAGCTTCTTGCCGTCCTTCTCGCGGATGCCGTCGGCACCGGGCTTCCAGCCGGCGTCGTCGAGCATCTTGGCGGCCTTCTCGATGTTGAATTCCCAGGATGTGTTCTTGGAAACAAACTTCTCCGGGCCGTTGAGGAAGTTGGAGGTGGTGCGGCCGGCGCGGCCGTAGATCGCCTTCTTGACGGACTCGCGGTCGACCAGCAGGGACAGCGCCTTGCGCACGACAGGGTCCGAGAACAGCGGATGCTTGGTCTTCATCGACGAACGCTCGCCGTCGACCTCGACGTTCGGGTCGGTGAAATTGAGCGCGATGAATTCGGTGTCGCCGCCCACGGCATACACTGTCTTGCCCTTGCCGCCTTTCTCCAGACGCAGCAGCACGTCATCCTCGACCTGGATGTTCCAGCCGAAATCATATTCGCCGGTCTGGATCACCGCACGCGCGGCCGAGACGGCGTCACCGCCGCCCTTCATCTCGATCGTATCGAAGTAGGGCCGGTTGGCCATGTGATAGTCGGGATTGATCACGCCGCGGATGAGATCGCCCGGCTTGAACTCGACGAATTTGTAGGGACCGGTCCCGACTGGAGAGAGGTTGGTCGGCGCTTCCCGTGACTTGCTGCCCGTGTAGTCGGCAAACAGGTGCTTGGGGAGAATGGTGTTCGGGGCTCCGACAAAGGCGTCCGCCCAGAACGGGGTCGGCTTCGGGAAAGTGATCTTGACCGTGAGATCGTCGATCTTCTCGACAGTGATGTCGCGATAGCTTGCGATGGTCACGGCCGCCGTCGCGGGATCCTTGATATACTGCCAAGTGAAGACAATGTCGTCGGCCGTGAACGGCTTGCCGTCATGCCACTTCACGCCGGGCTTCAGCTTCCACGTCACCGACTTGCCGTCGGCGGCGAGCAGGCCGTTCTGGATCGAGGGAATTTCGGTCGCCAGCACCAGCTTCATGTTGCCGTCCGGATCCCAGCAGGCGAGCGGTTCGTAGAACAGGCGCGAGCCGTCCTGATCCTTGGTGCCGGTGGCGAAATGCGGATTGAGCAAGGTCGGGCCCTGCCACCACAGCAGCTTCAGCGCACCACCGCCGCCACGCTTGGTCGGCTTGTAGGTCGAGGCACCCTCGGCCATGGCGACGCCGCCGAGCGCGAGGATCTGATTGGCCAGCGGGGCGGTGAGACCGACCGCGGCCATGCGCGTGATGAAAGCGCGGCGATCCATCCGCCCATCCTTCACCTCGCCGATCATCGAACGCAGTTCTTTATCCAGCATGGTTGTCCCCCGTCTGGTTCCCATAGTGATGAGGACGGCCGTGAAAGCTGGCCGCCCAATTGGCTGGCAGTAGATGGCACACCGAATGGGGGGCGCGTCAACTGGGACCGTGTGTATGCAAACGGTCTTCTGGCTGTCTGTTGGGCAAAACTGCGTTCTGCAGCCCATCCGTTCGGCAATCCAGCATCAAAACATGCTGGATTGCACGCTGCACTGCGGAAAATTTGTTCGCAGCATCAGACGAAGTGTGGAGGCGAAATTCTATGCGACGGACATGTCGAGCGGTGGCTCGACGTGATCCGGCAGCGGGCAGACATACGGCGTCTTGGCCGTCCGCTTCTTCAGGTCGGCCTTGGCCGCCTTGATCAGTTCCGGATCTGTCAGCGCCTTGATGCCGAGACCGGCCATCGCCTTGGCGGCTTGCACCATGGCCTTGTGGGCATGCGGGCTCTTGCCTTGCGCCACCACCTGCCAGGTGTGGAACGGCGTGCCGATTGCAACCGTGGGGGCGTGAACCTGCACGGTCGGCACCACCCAGCTGACGTCGCCGACGTCGGTCGAGCCGACCAGCGGATTGCGCTTGGCATCGAGCGGCACCAGGAAGTCGGCCAGCGGCCGATCGGTCTGCTCCATGCCGATCGCGTAATAGACCGACGCGATATCCTTGTCGCTCAACGTCGCGCGGATCTGGCTGGCAAAACCCTTGTCCGCATCGTCGAAATGCGGCGGTCCGAGCTCTTCCATGACCCGGTGCAGCGCCTGCTCCAGCGGGGTGTTCGGCAGGATGTTGGAGACCGCGGAGATGATCTTCATCTCGACCTTGGTCTCGGTCATCAGCGCCGCGCCCTCGGCGATCTTGCTCACGCGTCCGACCAGTTCGTTCATGCCGGGAAGGTCACGGGCGCGGATCGAATAGCGCACCCGCGCATGGGCCTGGACCACGTTGGGCGCGATGCCGCCGGTGTCGAGCAGCGCGTAGTGCACCCGCGCATCGCTCGGCATGTGCTCGCGCATGTAGTTCACGCCGACATTCATCAACTCCACCGCATCGAGCGCGGAGCGGCCGAGATGCGGCGAGGCCGCGGCATGCGAGGTGCGGCCGGTGAAGATGAAGTCCGCGCGGGTGTTGGCGAGCGACGGCGTTACCGCGACCTCCCAGAAGCTGTGCGGATGCCAGGTGATGGCGATGTCGGCGTCCTCGAACGCGCCGGAGCGCACCATGAAGGCCTTTGCCGCGCCGCCTTCTTCGGCCGGGCAGCCATAATAACGCACGCGGCCGGGCATCTTGTTTTCGGCAAGCCAGTCCTTCACCGCGGTCGCGGCGAGCAGCGCGGCGGAACCGAGCAGATTGTGACCACAGCCATGGCCGTGCCCGCCGGCTTCGATCGGACGATGCTCGGCGACACCCGCTTCCTGGCTGAGACCGGGCAGCGCGTCATATTCGCCCATGAAGGCGATCATCGGACCGCCCTCGCCCCACTCGCCCATCACCGCGGTCGGAATGCCGGCGACGTTCTCGGTGATGCGGAAGCCCTGATGACGCAGCTCGAGGAGATGCTCGGCGGCGGACCGCGCCTCGGTGTAGCACACCTCGGGCATGCCCCACACCTTGTCGCTGAGGTCGATGAAACGCCCCTTGATTGTGTCGACGCCACGCCAGATGTCGCTGCGGTTGTCCATTGCTTCGGTCCGTGATCCCTTGGTCAAACGAAGCGGCAATGGTTAGCAGCTTAGGCAGGGGCCGCCTAGCAGCGGTAGGGACACCAGCCATGCGGCCCGGCAGGGTCTCACAGTGGGGCCCAAGACAGTGCGGCCCAAGGCGGCCGCCCCTACGGCGCTACATTCTCGGCCTCGAGAGCGCGTCTTTGCTTACGAACAGGAGGCGTCGCCGGAAGGCCGTCGGACTCTCGGCAACCAGCACCCCCTTCAGAGATTGTAGACCGCCCGCGAAGAAGGGCTCGCGAAGCCCATTACCGTGAACCTCGGTCCATTCCGGTATCTGTAATCCGTAAACGCGCGCAAGGTGCTCCGCCACGGCCGCCGTATAGGCGTCGTGCACAGCGTCGATGGAAGCGGGTCGTTCTTCGATCGCCTGCTGTCGTGCGTTCGGGTTCATGTAGAACCAATCGAGAAATTCGCGGAGCGACGGATCGAACTTCTGCTCGCCAGCCTGTACGCGGCGAACGACGTCACTCAGCGTTGCGGGCTTCTTGCCGAACAGGTTCATGGTTGGCTCGACGGAGGCATGCGATCACCTTCGGGCCCAGTCTCGAGATTTGAGAAAATCTCCTCGAGACCCAATCGGGTCTTGGGCTGAAGCGCATTCTGCGGATAGAATTTTTCGACCAACGTGAGTGCATCCTGGCTAGTCTTGATACCTATCGCGTGGGCGAGGAGCTTAATGTCGTCAATGTCCGAGTTCGTTTCGACACCGCCGACACGCATCGCGCGGCACTTCATGGCAAACAAGTATTCCGGTCTGGCGGTATAGACGCGCAGGCCCGGCTGATCCTCGGTGGGGTAGGTCTTGAATAGAGCCTTCACGTCAGGATCCGCGTCTCTCTTGCTCAACCACCCCTTCACACCGTCGTTCAACCAGTTTTCGTCCCAGCCGAACTCCTCCGCCATCTCGGTCGCAAGTCGCTTGATGAAATCCTTGTTTCCTTCAAACACCGCATCGACGTCTCCGGTGTTGATCTGACGATTCAAGGTCAGCAGGAGGGCCGATCCGCCGTAGACGACGATTTCGACGGTGCGGCCTGCGGCGAAGGCCCTGCGGCCCAGCTCGGCCAGTGCATTTTCCAAAGTTAGCCGATCGAAATTCTTGTCATCGCTCATGGCTTGTTCCACAGACGGCGAACGATACGCTTGCCACTCTGGGTCGACAACGTCTTTTCGCACGGACACCAGGACCTACAGGGCACGATCGGTCCAGAATTTCTGCATTTCCCGACCGACTGAGGCATGGCGGTCTTTAAAGGCGGGCGTTTGCGGCATAGATTGTCTTTGATTTAGCGCGGCGCTTCTCGTGCGCGAGAGGTGTGTCAAAGCGCCAAGGAAAGACCAGGAGAACTCCATGCCCGCTTTGACCGAATGGAGAGTGCCGCCGGCCAATCAGCCGCGTGCGAGCGACTACGGTTTCGATCTCGACCGCGCGCTCGCGTCCGTCGTCGGCCTGCACGCTATCGTCCCGCCGGACGCCTTCAGCGCCGAGACGCTGGGCACCGAACGCGCCGGCAACGGCGTCGTGATCGATCACGGACTGGTGCTCACCATCGGCTATCTCATCACCGAAGCGGAATCGGTGTGGCTGCACCTCAGCGATGGGCGGGTGGTCGAAGGCCACGCGCTCGGTTTCGATTCCGAAACCGGCTTCGGCCTGGTGCAAGCCCTCGGTGAGCTCGACGTCGAACCGTTGCCGCTCGGCAGCTCGGCGGACACCCGGATCGGCGACCGCGTCGTGGTCGGGGGCGCCGGCGGTCGCACGCGCTCGGTCGCGAGCCAGATCGTGGCCAAGCAGGAATTCGCCGGCTATTGGGAATATCTGCTGGACGAAGCCGTCTTCACCTATCCTGCGCATCCGAACTGGGGCGGCACGGCGCTGCTCAACGAGCGCGGCGAGCTGATCGGCATCGGTTCGCTTCAGCTGGAACGCGAGCGCGACGGCAAGGCCGAGCACGTCAACATGGTCGTGCCGATCGACCTCTTGAAGCCGATCCTGGACGATCTGCGCAAGTTCGGTCGGGTCAACAAGCCGGCGCGGCCCTGGCTCGGGCTCTACTCGACCGAGATCGACAACCGCGTGGTCGTGATCGGGATCTCCCCCAACGGTCCTGCCGCGCGCGCCGAGCTCAAGACCGACGATATCATCCTCGCCGTGAACGGGGACAAGGTCACGAGCCAGACCGCCTTCTACAAGAAGATGTGGGCACTCGGCGCCGCCGGCGTCGACGTGCCGCTGACCGTGCACCACCAAGGCGTCACCTTCGACGTCACGGTGACCTCCACCGATCGCTTCAAGCTCTTGAAGGCGCCGAAGCTGCATTGATCCCACGCTGAAGGAAGCCGCGATGAGCGAGGCCGTGATCGACGACATCGTGGCCGTGCTGCCGCCGCTGCTCAATGCGCTGGAAGCGCTCGGCTTCTTCCAACGCCATCTGCATCCGCCGGCGTTCGCTACCGTGATGAACGCGATCGGCGCACCGGATGAGGCGCTGCAAGCGGCACACGCGGCTAATGGAGAGTGGCCAGAGCAGTTCGCGGGCCTCCGCGAGCGGCTCGATCGCGCCTGCGGCGAGACGCTCGCCGCCTTTGCCGGGATCCGCGAGGTGGAGCGCGGCAATGGCGATCTCGTCGCTGTCTTCCGCGCGCTGCGCCACGTGCCGCGCGCGCAGGAGGCGCTTTATCCCCTGGCGATGCAGTTTCCTCCCGTAAGCAGCTTCTTCCTCAACACCGCCAATCGCGAAAATGCGGATCTGTTGTCGCGGCTCGAAGTCGGCTCGAACGAAAATACTGGCATCTTCCACGATCACAACGAACCCGGCAGTCGCGGCGGCTTCTCGGTCTATGTGCCTGAGTACTATACGCCCGAACGCGCCATGCCGCTGGTGATGGCGCTGCATGGCGGCAGCGGCAACGGACGCGGTTTCCTGTGGAGCTGGCTGCGCGACGCCCGCAGCCTTGGCGCGATCCTGGTGGCGCCCACCGCGACCGGTCCGACCTGGGCGCTGATGGGCGACGATGCCGATACGCCCAATCTCATGCGTATCCTCGAAACCGTGCGCAGCCGCTGGAGCATCGACACCTCGCGCATGCTGCTGACCGGCATGAGCGACGGCGGCACCTTCAGCTACGTCAGCGGCCTCGAGGGCGCCTCGCCCTTCACCCATCTGGCGCCGGTCTCCGCAACCTTCCATCCGCTGATGGCGGAGATGGCGGACGCCGCGCGCTTGCAAGGTCTGCCCATCTTCATCACCCACGGCAAGCTCGACTGGATGTTTCCGGTGCAGACCGCGCGCCAGACCCAGGCAGCGCTCGCAGCGGCTGGCGCTGATGTCACCTATCGCGAGATCGACGACCTCAGCCACACCTATCCGCGCGAGATCAACGCGGAGCTGGTGCAGTGGCTGAATGGAAAATGAACAACCTGTCCTTAGATGCGCCGCATGGCCGCGGAACCATCGCGCCGTGCCGACGTTATCGGCGCGTCACCGGAGGTTCGCTATGAGGACGTTTTTTGGAATGATTTTGGGCGCCCTGCTGCTTGCCGGCGGCGTCTACGTCTACGACTCCATGCAGACCTCATCCGTCGCCAATGGCGAGGTCGCGACGAGCAATCGCACCATCGTGAACTGGGATGTCGCGAAGGCCGATTGGGACGCGCTGCGCGACCGCGCGCACAAGGACTGGGTCCGGATCTCGTCGAAGTAACGACGCCTAAACATGAACAAGGCGCCGTCGCGAGCTCCGCGGCGGCGCCTTTGCTTTGGCTGCGACCGACGCTGCGCGCCTCAGTTCATCTTGGCCTTGCGCGCATCGGCGATGACCTGCTCGAACTCGGTCATGCTGAGCACGCCGGGGACGCGATACTTGCCGACGATGAAGGACGGGGTGCCGCTGAAACCGAAGGCTTCGGCCTGCTCGTTGTTGCGCTTGAGCAGCGCGTCGATGTCGCTGCCATGGCCGGCGAGATCGCGCTTCAGGCGGTCCATGTCGACGCCGGCGGCCGCCAGCAGCTCGTTGATGCGCGGCTCGGTCAGGCGCGAAGAGACGCCCATCAAGGCGTCATGGGCCTGATGGTATTTGTCCTGGAATTTTGCCGCGAGAGCGGTCCGCGCCGCCGTCACCGAGACCGGCCCGAGGATCGGCCAATCCTTCATCACCAGCCGCACCTTGCCGTCGTCCTGGACGACCTGGCGCAGCTCAGGCTCGAGCTTGCGGCAATAGGGGCAATTGTAGTCGGACCATTCGACGATGGTGACGTTGCCGTTGGGATTGCCGGCGACGGGCGTGTCGGGATCGCGCAGCACCTTGGCTTCGGTCAGCACCTCGTTGTCGTCGGTCGCCGCACGCGCCGAGGCGATCCTGCTCATTGCAAGGGCTCCCGCCCCGATCAGCGTCAGCGCCGCGCGTCGCGTCGGCGCGAGGCCCTTAGTCCCAAATCCAGCCATATCTCGTCCCGTTTCGGTCCCATCTCCCTGAATACGGTTCGGGACCGGGAATTGTTACTCGTCATATAGAGTGTCGCGGCGGCGATGTCATCGCACCAGCAGCGTGACCGCCAGGGGGACCAGGAACGAGGTCACCAAGGCGTTGAGACTCATGGCGATGCCGGAGAAGACGCCGGCAAGCTCGTCGACCTGGAACGCACGCGCGGTGCCGATGCCATGCGCGGCAAGGCCGGCGGCGAAGCCGCGCGCCCGGTAATCGGTGACGCCGGTGCGGTTCATCAGCGGCGTCACGATGATCGCGCCCATGATGCCGGTGAGGATCACCGCCACCGCGGCCAGCGAGGGATCTGCGTGCAGGGATTCGGCGATGCCCATGGCGACCCCGGCGGTGACCGATTTCGGCGCCAGCGACAGCACCACGTCGCGCGGCAGGCCGGCAAGCTCGGCCAGCAGCACCACCGACACCACCGCCGTGACCGATCCCGCGAGCAGCGCCACCAGCATCGGCACGATGGATGACACGACGCGCCTGCGGTTCTCATAGAGCGGCACCGCGAGCGCGACGGTGGCGGGCCCCAGCAGGAAGTGCACGAACTGCGCGCCGGCGAAATAGCTCGTATAGGACGTGCCGGTTGCGAGCAGGAACGCGCCGATGATCCACATCGCGTGCAGCACGGGATTGGCGAGCGGATGGCGCCGCGTCGCCAGCGACACCGCATCCGTCGCGGCATAGACCAGCAGCGTCACGGTCAGCCACAGCAGCGGCGACTGCGAGAGATAGACCCAGAGCGAGAACGGATTGTCGCTCATCGCGCGTCCTGCTGCTTCAACAGGCGGCTGACGAGGCGGAAGGTCAGCACCGTCGCGAGCAGCGTGACGACCACGGAGAGCGCAAGCACGAGGACGATGGCGATGCCATGGGAGGCGAGCAGGTCGAGCTTCTGCACCACGCCGACGCCGGCCGGCACGAACAACAGCGACAGATGTGCCAGCAGGCCCTTGCTTGCCGTTTCCACGCCGTCGTTGCGCAGCGGCCCGTATGCAAGCGCTGCGAAGCGATCGCGGGCGAGCAGCAGGATCAGGAGCAGCAACAGGCCGAGCACAGGTCCCGGCAAGGGTAGCCCGAGGCCGCGTACGACGGCTTCGCCGATCAATTGGCACAGCAGGATGAGGCCGAGACTCGCAAGCATGACCGTCGCATCAAGAGATGCGCCGACAGGCTTGTCAATCGCAGCTATGCATGAGACGTGCGCGGCTCGTGCGAAGCAGCAATGCGCGGCAGCATCGCCATCAACGTCCCGGTCATCGTGGCGATCAGCGTGGTGTTGCCCTCGTGCTCGGCAAACGCCCTGGCCTCGCAGAACGTGAGCGTGCGGCCGGGCTTGACCACCTCCGCCCTGAACACGAACCGTTCGCCGCGAGCGGGTGCCAGCAGGGTCGTCTTGAACTCGACGGTGAGGATGTCAGCCTCCCTTGGCATCAGGGTAAAGGCGGCAACGCCGCAGGCGTTGTCGAGCCCTGCCGTGATGATGCCGGCATGGACAAAACCGTTCTGCTGCGTGAGATCAGGCGAATGCAGCATCGCCAGCTCGGCCTCGCCCGGTGCAAGGCGGACGATCACGATGCCGAGCGTGTGCATCGCCGGCTGACCGTCGAACATTGCGATCGCCGCCGCGCGATAGCCCGGGTTCTTCGGCTCGAACGCGGCCATGGTTCAGGCCTCGGCCGGATCGGCGAGATGGCGCAGAGCGATCTCCCGGATGGCATCGGCGAACGGCGCCGATTTGCGCTGGCTCCGATCCATGTGCACGCCGGTGATCTCGCAAGTTGCGGCGATCTCGCCGGTCTCGGCATTCGTCATGTCGTGCCGGAAGCGGATCGACTTGTCGCGGACCTCGAGCAGATGGCTGCGGACCTCGACGATGTCGCCGGCGAGCAGCTCGCGCCTATAGGCGATGTTCTGCTGCACGGCGGCCATGCCGCGGCCGGAGGAGCGCAAATAGCTCGGCGTCAGGCCGAGGCGGGCGAACAGATTCCAGTTGGCTTCGTCGAATTTGCCGACATACCACATGATGTTCATGTGGCCGACATGGTCGCATTGCCACGGATAGACCGTGCCGCGATAGGTCGCCTCCTGCTCCATCGCCATTCCGCCCTCGTTGTTTATTGATCTTGATACGGTAGCGTATCAGGCACGAGACGCGTTAGCAATACGGCACCGTATCAAGAGTTCGAGAGGCTTCTTTCATGAGCGACGGCAAGGGCGATGTCTGGGTCGAGGCGGGGTTTGCCGAGCTCGCCCGCTCGGGGGTCGAGGGTGTCAGGGTCGAGGTGCTCGCCAAGAATCTTGGCGTCACCAAGGGCGGCTTCTACCGCCGCTTCGCCGACCGCGCCGCGCTGCTCGAAGCCATGCTGCAGCGCTGGCGCGAGGGGCGGGCCGCGTCGATCGCGCAGCAGACGCGCCTCGATGGCCAACAACCCCGCGAACGGCTGAAGGCGGTGATCCAGCTCTACTCCGAGCGGCTTAATCCGGAAGCCATGGCGATCGAGCTCGCGATCCGGCAATGGGCCCGCTCCGACGAGAACGCCGCGGCCGCCGTGGCGAGCGTGGACGCAGCGCGGCTCAAGCACGTGGCCGAGCTTTATCGCGCGACCGGGCTTGCGCCCGAGGAGGCCGAGGCGCAGGCCTTCCTGTTCTACTGCTTCATCTTCGGCCAGAGCCTGTTGTTCGTCGAGCGCGGGCCGCGCAAGCGGTCCCAACTGGTGGCGAAATCGGCCGAGAAGCTGCTCAACTAGAGCATGATCCGGAAAAGTGTGCAGCGGTTTTCCGAAAGTTCATGCTCAAACTAAAATTTAAGCAGAAAGGCCGGAGCGTTGCTCCGGCCTTCGCATCAGCTCGAAGCTCAGGCGGCGCCCTTCAGCTTCTTGTTGCATTCGCTGTAGTAGCCGCCGCCCTTCTGGATCCACTTCATGCCGCCGTTGCCGTTGGTGGTCTTGTTGGCGTTGTACTGGTCGACGCAGGTGTGCAGGCGCCCCTTGCCCGGGGTCTCCTTGGCATATTTCGGATCGATCGCGTTCGGATAGATCGCGGGTCCCGCCGGCAGGGTCGGCGCGGCGGCCGGGGCCGCCTCCTTCTTGGCCTGCTTCGGCTCGGCGGGAGCGGCGGGCGCAGCCGCGGTCGGTGCGGGAGCAGCCGGTGCTGCAGCAGCCGGCGTTGCATCCGCGCCGCACTGGGCCTTGCGGAAGTCATTCCACTTCATGGTGCCGAGCGAGCCGTCCTTCTTGGCCGCCTGGTATTTGGCGCTGCACTCCTGCGACGTCAGCGCCTGCGCTGGCGCCGATACCGCCAACGCAGCAAATCCCGACAACGCAATCGCGCACAGCATTTTTGATTGAATGGTCATCCTCAGGTCTCCTCCTTGGTCTTCCCCCGAGGGGAAGTGAAACAAGACTTGCTATCCTAGCGTGCCGGCCATTTGCGACAAGGAAGCGATGGCTCCCGGCCGCCAAAATATAGTAGCGGCGCCGTTCAGATTATTCATGTCGCGTTCAGCAATGCGAGCCGACGTTCGCAACCCTTCGCAATTCTCGCCAGAAGAGTGCAACACCATGACCCTCGCCTCTCGCCTCGCCGCCGTCGCCCTCGCCTCCCTGCTCGCCGGCGGCACCGCCTTCGCGCAGACCGCCGCGCCGGCGGCCAAGACCGATACCAAGATCGACGCCGCCGCCACGGCCGACAAGAAAGCCCCGAAGGAGCGTTCGGCCGAGTCGCTCGAATGCTCCAAGCAGGCCGACGCCAAGGGCCTGCACGGCAAGGAGCGCAAGAAATTCCGCTCCGAATGCATCAAGACCGCCAAGGCGGGCACCGCCGCGCCGGCTGCCGACAAGAAGTAGGCCTCCGACACGATCTTCCGCGAGCTTCTCGCGAGAGGCGCGCGCATTGCGGCATGACGAGCCTGCAATTGTGCGCCTCTCGCTGATTTGCGATAAGGTGGCGTGAAGCAAATCGCCGCCTCCCTGTCGTTTGAATGGCCGAGCCGTGCCAAGATCTTGAGCACGGCGGAGACGCTCGTCATCGGCACCGCCGGCGGCCTTGTGTTTCTCCTCGCCGGCCTTCCCGGCGGGCTGATCTCCGGCTCGATGATCGCGGTCGGGATTGCCGCGATCGCCGGGCGCCAGCTCGCGCTGCCGCCGCTCCTGACCCAGACCGTGCTGGTGCTGCTCGGGATTTCGCTGGGCTCGGTGGTCTCGCGCCATCTGCTTCAGCAGGTCGGCACATACCCCCTCACCATCGGGCTGCTTGCACTGGCGACGTTCTGCTCGACCTTCGGCTCGAGCTATTACCTCCAGCGCATCCATGGCTGGGACCGCACCTCGGCCTTCCTGGCCGGCAGCCCCGGCGCGCTGTCGCAGATCACGATCCTGGCGGTCGAGCGCGGCGCCGACCTGCCGGGCATCGCGGTGGTGCAGACCATGCGCGTCATCATCCTCACCGCGGCCTTGCCGATGGTGCTTGCATTTGCGGGCGTCGCCCCCTCCGCCGCGCCGTCGCTGGCGACGACGATCGCCTCGCCGCTCGATCTCGTGGAGCTGGTCGCGGCCTCGCTGGCCATGGCGCTGGTCCTGCGCCTGATCAGGTTTCCGGCGAGCTGGATGTTCGGCGCCATGATCGCCTCCAGCGTGCTGCATGGCGCCGGCTGGGTCGAGGGCGGCCTGCCGGACTGGGTGCGCGGTGTGGCGCTGGTTGGCATCGGCGCGCTGATCGGCAGCCGTTTCGCGCGGATGCGCATCAAGACGCTCGCCGGTCACATCAACGCGGCACTGGGCTCGTTCACGGTCGCGATCGCTGTCTCCGCCGTTTTCGTCGGCATCGTCGCGCTGACCACGCAGGTCAAGTTCTCCGATGTCGTGGTCGCCTTCGCGCCGGGCGCGATGGACGCCATGCTGGCGCTGGCGCTGACCTTGCACATCGACCCGATCTTCGTCGGGGCCCACCACCTGTCGCGTTTCGTGTTCGTGACGATCGCAACGCCGGGCATCGTGCATCTGTTCGGACGCACGCAGGACGATGTGGACGATTGACGGAGCGCGGTGCGCGTAACGGGCTCCGCTCTCGTAGGGTGGGCAAAGGCGCGTGAGCGCCGTGCCCACCATTTGCCCGTTATTGAAAGGCGTGGGCACGGCGCGCGAAGTGCGCGCCTTTGCCCACCCTACGGCAGCTTGCCTAGCCTCTCGCCGTCTTCGCAAATCCCCACGCGGCAATCGCGGCCATCACGAGCGAGATCAGCACGTTGTAGCCGGCGAGCGAGAGGCCGAGGAAGCGCCACTGCACCTCGTCGCAGCGCACCACCTTCACGGTGTCGAGCTTTGAAAAGAGATCGCCGGCATTGCCGAGATTGACGACGGGACCGGAGCAATCGGTCGGCCCTTTCCAAAAACCCCATTCGACGCCGGAATGGTAGGTGCCGAGGCCGGCATTGGCGAGCGTCGCCAGCGCGAGGATCGCGAGCCCCGCCAGCAGCAGCGGCCGCGACGCTCCACTCCGCGCCGCCAGCGCCGTGAGCGCACCGAGCGGAATCGCGAGGTAATAGGCGTAGCGCTGCTCCAGGCAGAGCGGACAGGGCAGGATCTCCAGCACGAGCTGGAAGAACCAGGCACCCGCGATGGTCGCCGCGGCAATCAGCGTGATGAGCAGCGAAGCCGTCAGCGCAGAGCCGCTGGCAGCCGGCTTGAACGCAGGTATGGCGGCACTCTGGGTCGTCACGGCAGCCTCTTTCCGATAGGTCGCGCCCTTAAGCCTCTAGCCCCGGTCCATGCGGCTGTCGAGAACGGCTGACATCACTTTGGCGCGGGTTGACCCCGCTTTGTCCATGGCTATAGTCCGCCGGCTTCGCGACGCTCCCTTCAAGGGCCGACCGAGGGCCCCTGTGGCGGAACTGGTAGACGCGCTCGACTCAAAATCGAGTTCCGCAAGGAGTGCTGGTTCGATTCCGGCCAGGGGCACCAGCCTTCGCTGCTTCGCAGCTACGGCTGGGCGAGCCGACCTCCGAACCATCGAAGCGAAGCAGTGAAGGCTGTCCCGCCGAAGCCTTGGCGAAGGCGGACTGGGTCAACGAGTCCAAGCTCCGCTCCCCCCACCCTAGCCATCCCCGCATCTCCACTGTATAAACCGGTAGCTTCTTCCGTCACTCGAAGGAGCTCATATGAACGACCTGCACGCGTGGCTTTCGCAGCAACACCACGGTTTGCGGACCTTCCAGACCTTTCAGCAGAAGCTCGAAACGCTCGGCCAGCACGATCCCGCCCAGCGCGGCCTGTGCCGCCTGCTCAGCGGTGTCGTCGGCAGCTATGTCGAGGCCTTTGACGAGGCCCCGCTGCCGGTCGACACTGCCGAAATCGCCTATCGGCGCCTGCTGACGCTGGTCGAAAGCCTCGATCTGCACGGAAATGCCGCCCGCCGGCTCGCCGACATCAACCGCGTGGCGACCTGCGAGTTGTGGCGGTGATCGGCAGGACGAGCGGACCCACCTCAATTTTCAAATAGCAGGACACGCCTCTTCGCCCTCGCGACGCATGACGCCCGAGTCCTGTGCTTCTCTCGACGCCCCTTCCTGAAGAAAGGGCGCAGGGAAGGCCGAGCGCCGGCTGGCACCCGCGGTCCGCTGCGCGCAAATTGCGAAGACAAATGCACAGCGGCATACAGGGCAGCCCAGGACATCCCGGCCTTTCCCTGCGCAGTGGTTGACGGCTTATGGCGCGCTCTCCCCGGGGAGCGATGCACTATTGCCCCCGTCGCCTTGCGGATGGCTGATGCGCACGCCCGGTCGGGCAGCTCACATCACCGCAAGCCTTGACGCACAGACCCCGGGCGTCAGGACGACACGCTTTTGCCGTACGCGGACCGCACCGGTCGTGTGCGCGCTGCTCAACCGCTCACGGGCCAAACCCGCCCTGCGATTGCTGGCGCGCCGATGCGCTCCCCGTCCACCGCCACCCGGCCCGCGCATCGTGACGATCGCGAAACGCCCCTTATCCTTGGGCCAGGATGAGGAACACATACGATATTTCCGAATTTCGGTCAAGCAGAATTTTTGGATCGCGGCCCGGGACCCAGAGGTGACACATTCCAACGCCGCGACATGGGCCCCGGCTCTGCAGCGCACCGCTGAAGTAGCGCTGCGCTGCGTCCGGGGCACGAGAGAGAGAGAGAGAGAGAGAGAGGCACGCTCTCTCCCGTCACTGCGAGCGCCTCGTCCGCCGAAGCTCGAAGAGCGAAGGCGGAAGCGAAGCAATCCAGGAATGCATCCGCGGAAGCAGTCTGGATTGCTTCGTCGCAAGAGCTCCTCGCAATGACGAGGAGGAGAGATTACGCGTCTGGAGGCGTTCGACTTCGCCGCGCCAGTTCCTATATCCTGTGGCAACGGATCTGATGCAGCGGACAGTTTGATGGCCAGGACACGCAGGACGGACGCCGACGATCTCCCCCGCTATTTCGTCTGGGTTCGGGGGCTCGAAGGCCCCGAGCCGCAGAAATGGATGGCGATGGATTTCGGCGTCGGCGACTGGAAGCGGCCGCTGGTGCTGGCCTATCTGGAGCTGCCGGCGGACGAGCGCGATCTGTCGCTGTCGCTGTTGGCGCGGCGCTACCCGCCGCCGCGGATGGATCTCTCGTAACGGCATCAGCCCATCCAGCACAAGTCTGTCGCCACGGAGACAGCGACCGCTGGAAACAGCCCCGCCGGATCGCCGCTGCCAGCCAGCGACGACCCGGCACGGCGACGCCGCATGATCCCGCTTGCTACCTCAGCGCGACTGTGCGCAGAATGCACCTGTATTTTCATGAGTCAGAGATTTCAACCACTGATTGATTCCGGGGAATGATGCCCGGTTTGGCCTGACGCTTTCCTTGTCGAATTGCCGGAGGGGCCCATGACGCATCATGATGTCGGGGGGAACGCCGATTCTCCGAGGCCGGAACGCGCGCCCAGCGACAGGGATGGGAATGCCGGCGTGAGCGCGAGCTCGGCCCTGCCAAGACGCAAGCTGGTGCTGTTCGCCGACGGCACCGGCAATGCGTTCACCACGCAGGAATCCAGCGTCTGGCGTCTCTATGAAGCCCTGGACCATACCCAGCCTGATCAGATCGCGCATTACATCAAGGGTGTCGGCACCGCCGGCTGGGCACCGCTTGCCGCGCTCGACGGCGCCACCGGCATCGGCGTCCCCGGCAACGTCCGCAAACTCTATCGCTTCCTGTGCTGGAACTGGCGACCCGGCGACGACATCTACATCTTCGGCTTCAGCCGCGGCGCCTTCACCGCGCGCACGCTGGCGGCGCTGATCTCGAGCCAGGGCCTGGTGCCGGCGGAGATCGACGACACGCCGGTGTCGCATGCGGAGATGGGGCGCAACGTCAAAGCCGCCTGGCGCGAGTACCGGCGCGAGACCGTGCCCTGGACCAAGAGCCTGCCGACGATCTGGGTCACGCGCTGGATCCGCGACTTCCTGCTGTTCGTCTATCACTGGCTTTGCCGGCACCGCAGCTACGCCGAGGTGCGGGGCAAGATGAACGGGCGCAGCGAGGTCGAGATCGCATTCCTCGGCCTGTTCGACACCGTCGAGGCCTTCGGCGTTCCGGTCGAGGAGCTCCGCCTCGCCGTCGACTGGGCGATCTGGCCGATCTCGTTCCGCAATCACCGGCTGTCGCACAAGGTCAGGCACGCCTGTCACGCGCTCGCGCTCGACGACGAACGCACCACCTTCCATCCCCTGCGGATCGACCAGAGCCATCTGGCGCAGGGGCAGATCGTCAAGGAAGTGTGGTTCACGGGCGTCCATTCCGATATCGGCGGCGGCTATCCGGAATCCACGCTGTCCTTCGTGCCGCTGGTCTGGATGGTCGAGCAGCTCGGCGACCGGTTGCGCTTCCAGGACGGCGAGATCGAGCATTTCAGGGAATATCAATCGGCGCTCGGACCGCGGCATGATTCCCGCAGCGGCGCAGCAGTGCTGTACCGCTACGGGCCGCGTCCGATCCTCGGCGGCGACGTGAATGGCGGGCTGCCGGTGGTGCACTTCGCCGTCATCGAGCGCATGCTGCTCGGCTGCGACGATTACGCGCCCATCATGCTTCCGGCGAACTGCCTGGTGCTGCTGCCGGACGGAACGAGGTTGCCGCTGCGATCCGAGGGAGAGACCAAGGATCTCGACGAGCAGCATGCGCGCGAGGCTCTGAAAGCGGCCTATCTGGCAAAGGCGACGGGCCCTCGACGCGAGCAGGAGGCGAAAGCCTTTACCGCGATGAGCACGCCTGACGCCACCATGTCGAGCCTCACGCGCGACACCGTGTGGTGGCGGCGCGTCGCCTATTTCTCGCTTTTGTTCATGGCCGGCGTCATCGCCGCCTGGCCGTGGATCGCGCACGCGCTGGTGCAGTGGTCCGAAGACCGCGCCCTGGAGGGCACCAGCGCACTGTCCTTCATCACCAATATCGACTGGGTGATGGGCGCAGTGGTGGCGCCGCTGACCAATCTGCTGCGAGACGTGCTGCCGTCCTATGCGGCCCCCTGGCTCAACATCGCGACCTACTATCCCTTCCTGACGTCGATCGTGGTGATCGTCACCTGGTGGATCTGGCACAAGAACGGAACGTTGCGTGACGACATCGAGGAGCGGGCGCGTCTTGCCTGGAACACGTCGCGCCGCAGGGCGAGCATGAAGCACATCGACAAGCCGGGGCCGTTGATGCGGTTCGGACACTGGATGCGCCTGAATGCCAGCCCGGCGCAACGCGTCATCACCAGGGGACTGGTGCCGGCGGTCTTCCTGATCGCGATCTTCGGCTCGGCCGCGCTGATCGTGTCGAGCAGCCTGTTCACCGGTCGTCTCGCCCTCGGCTCGGTCTGCTCGCCGCCTACGGTCAAGGGCTCTGCCGCGTTCCAGACCGGCACGCCGGTGACGGACGAGCCGGTCGACGCGCGCGCGCTGTTCGACACCAGGGACTTTTGCTGGTGGAGCGGGCTCGCCGTCGAGAAGGGCCGCAAATACCGCGTCTTTCTCGAGATCAAAGAACCATGGTTCGACCGCACCATCATGAGCGGCGCGAACGGATTTGCGACCTACGAGCCGCACCACTACGTGGCGCTGCCGGAGCGTCGTCTGTTCGCGGCGGACTGGTTCCAGCCCGTGGTGCGCGTCGGCAGCAAAGGCATCAACGACCTGCCGCTCAAGGCAGTCAACGTGATGCCGGCCGACGAATTTCCCCGCCGCATGAAGCCCACCCTGCCCGCGGAGGACGACATCAGCAGGAGCCGCAACAGGTACCCCGTGCGGCTCGACGACACTGCCGAGTTCAAGGGCAGGCTCGACGGCCTCGGCAAATTCGAACCGATTCCGCCGGTCATGCTCGCCGAGGCAGGCCAGGCCTGGACGAAGCAGCTGTTGACCGGCCGCGTCGTCGCCGAATTCGTGGCGCCCGAGTCCGGCGAGCTGTTCTTCTACGTCAATGACGCCGTCCAGATATTCCCGCGGCTGCTTCCGGAGTCGTTGGTCCCGTCCTGGCTCGATGCGATCCAGGGGCCGCACGATCTCTTCTACCGAAACAACAGCGGCACTGCGAAGATCAAGGTCCAGCGCCTGCCGGCCCCACCGATGCCGCCGGACAAGCCGGCATTACCGCTGGCGAGCAACTGAGGTCCAGTGGGGACGCAGCGTCGGAGCGCTCAGCGCCGCGACTTGGACACGGGGCATTCCCGCCCCCATGATTATGGGTGTCGCTGCCCGCGTCCGGCGGTTAAACTTGCCCTTGCGCCGCGGGGGACACGCGGGTCGCGGGACCATGATCATGACCGAACAGGGCGAGACGGGTGAACCCATCACCATCCTCCTCGTCGAGGACGACGCGCCGACCTGCTGGCGGCTGCAGGATGCGCTGGTCAAGGCCGGCTACGAGGTGCGCAGCGCCGGCACGCTCGGCGAAGCCCGTTCCGCGCTTGCCGGCGGCGCGCCCCGCGTGCTGCTGACCGATCTGCGCCTGCCCGACGGCCACGGCATCGAGCTGATCCGCGAGATGAGGCAGCGCTTCCCCGACACCGAGATCATGGTGATCTCGGCCCTCGGCGACGAGGAGAGCGTGATCTCGGCGATCACGGTCGGCGCCACCGGCTATCTGCTCAAGGACGCCTTCCCCACCGACATCGCCACCACCGTGCGCGATCTGGTCGCCGGCCATTCGCCGATCTCGGCCTCGATCGCGCGCTTCATCGTGCGCAGAACCCAAGGTGCCGTGCCAAATTCGGCGGAGCCACCGCCGGGACCCGTGCTCAATACGGCGAGGCTGACCCCGCGCGAGATCGACATCCTCTGGGGCATCGCAAAAGGCTTCAGCTATGCCGAGATCGCCAGCCATCTCGGCCTGTCCAAGCAGACCGTGCCCGGCCATATCAAGAACATCTATCGCAAGCTCGAGGTGCACACGCGCAGCGAAGCGGTGTTCGAAGCGGTGCAGCAGGGCCTGATCAAGCTGTGAGCGAGATCGCGGCCAAGGCACCTACAAAGGCAGCTCCGAAGGCGCCCACGCGGCCGCGGCGCCGGCTGATCGCCTCGCGCCTCGTGCCCTATCTGCTGCTGCAGGCGCTGATCGTGATCGCCACCATTCTCGGGCTGCGGCTGCTGCAGCCGAACGACCCCGACGATTTTGCGCTGAGCGGATTTTCGCTGCGGCAGGACGGCGTGACGCTGCCCGTGAACCTGCCGCATTTCACGGCGTCGCGCTATTCCCTGGACGACCCGCCGATCTACACCGGCAGCTTCACGTTCCGGCGCGGCGAAGCGGCATCGGGATGGTCGGTCTACCTGCCGCGCTTCAGCAACGCGGTGGGGGTCGCCGTCGACGGCGTCGTCGTGCTCGATTCCCGGCGCGACGCCAACGCCAACCGGCCCGACCGCAACACGCCGCAGATCGCAGCGATCCCCGCCTCACTGCTGCGCGAGGGCGCCAACGAGATCACGGTGCGCCTGTTCGTGTGGGGACCGTTGAAGGGCTTTCTCGACACGGTGTATGTCGGACCCGACGCCGCCTTGCGGCCAGCCTATGAGACGCGGACGCTGCTGTTCGTCACCCTCCCGGTGGTGTTTTCGGCCTGGCAGTCGATCCTCGCCGTCATCCTCGCGATCATGTGGCTGATGCGGCGCCGCGAGCCGGTCTATGGCGTGTTGGCGGCTGCGATGGTGCTCGGCGTGGTGCAGGCCTACGTCCCGCCGCCGGTGCCGCCGGCCGCCACGTCGCGGCTTGCCGCGGTGCTGCTGGCGTCCGCGCCGATCGAGAGCGCGTTGGTCGTCATGTTCGGCGTGCTGTTCTTCGGCTGGCGCTGGCCGCGCTACGGCATGCTGCTGTTCGTGCCGGGCCTGGTCGTGTTCGTGGTCGGGCTGATCGGAGGCCCGCCGCTGCCGCGCATTCTTTTTCTGGTGCTCGGCATCCCCACGGTCGGGCTTTGCCTGGTTCTGATGGCCTGGGTGACCGCGACCGCGGTCGTCCGGCGGCAGGATGCGGCGAGCTTCACGATCGGCTGCGCCGTCACCATCGTGCTGGTCTGCTGGATCCAGGACATGCTCACGGTGCTCGAGATCGTGAGCAACGATCGCATCTTCGTCTCGCGCCTGTCCTATTCGGCGATGCTGGTCGCGATCGGCGCGGGACTGACCTGGCGCTTCGCCCGCGCGCTGAACCAGGTCGACAGCTTCGCCGGCCAGTTGGTGACGCGCGTGCGCGAGGCCGAGGAGCGGCTGAAGGCGAGCTTCGTCCGCGAGGAGGAGCGCGCGCGCGCCGCCGCGCTCGCCAATGAGCGCACGCGCCTGATGCGCGACCTGCATGACGGCCTCGGCGGCCAGCTGGTCAGCATCGTCGCGCTCTCCGAGCGCGGCCATGAGGGCGCGACCATCACCGACGCTGCCCGGGCCGCGCTGAAGGATCTGCGCCTCGTCATCGATTCCATGGACGACATCGGCGGCGACCTGATGCTCGCGCTCGGCTCCTGGCGCGAGCGCGCGAGCGCACAATTGCGGCCGCACGACATCACGCTCGACTGGCGCGTGGCGACCCCGCAGGGCCTGCCGCTGCACCCTGAACTCAGGCCATGGCACGTCATCCAGATCGTGCGCATCCTCGACGAGGCCGTGACCAATGCGGTCAAGCACGCACAGGCACATCGCATCGCGGTCACCATCGAGACGCTCGATGCAAGCGAGGGGCCGTACGGCCTGATCAGCGTGACCGACGACGGCCAAGGCTTTGCGCTGGCCGGCCATGGCGAAGCCGGGCGCACCGGCCAGACCGCGCGCGGCTTGCGCAACATGAGAAATCGCGCCGCGCGCTGCGGCGCGCTGCTCGACCTGAGTTCCGATGCTTCCGGGACGCGCGTGCGGCTGCAATTGCCGCAGCGTTTTCCCGACAGCGACGCGGCTGCGGGCTGAAAAGCCCCCTCTCCGAACGTGTGGGACGCGCGGAGAGAGGGAACGGGCCGGGTGATTTGCCGGCGGAGGACGGGGGGTTCGTCCGCAGGGCGCCCTGGGCCCGAGGCGATGCAATCAATTCAATCGAATGGAAATATCAGCGCACGCCGGCACGATTGACCGGGCCGCCGCGATTCATCGGCGTTCCCGCGCGCACGCCGACCCCGGGCGCGCCGACGCCGGGTGTTGCGACCGCGGCCCTTGCGACCGGCGCTCCCGGCGCGACCACCACCGCCGCCGTCGGCCGCACCACGCAGCCCTTGGGCACGCCGACCGTCTTGCAATAGACCACCGCCTGTGCCGGGCTCGTGCCCAGCGACACCATCGCCGCGCCGGCCAGCGCCATGACCGTCAGCCCCGCACTCAGCGCTCCAGCTCTCTTCGACATCCCTTGCTCTCCTGCTTCCCGTTCGGCGTCCCGATGCAATCACCGGGTTTCGCAGCCGAGGTGCAGCCTGAATGACAAAAGACGGCGCGCGGATACATGCCATGAAGATGGGGGTCGCTGCGGCCGGGACACCGGGCCGACGCCATGAACATGGCATGGACCCGTGCACGGCCTTCGCGAGATGGTCCGGCCCGATTGATCCCGGTCGGGACAACGTCGATTCCAGAGAGGTGCTTTATGAAGATTTCAGCTGTTGCCGCGCTGCTGCTCGCCGCTTCCGCCCTGCCCGCTGCTGCGCAATCCGGTCCATCGGTCCAGGAGCAAATGGCCTGCCGTGGCGATGCCAGCAAATTCTGCGCCGAACATATCGGCAAGCCGCCGCAGATGAATGCCTGCCTGCGCGAGAACAAGTCGAAGCTCTCGGACAGCTGCCGCAAGGTCGTCGAATCGCGCGGCGGCTGATCCGTTATCCTTCTCTACAAAGAGGGCGGCGCGTTGCCGCCCTCTCGACACCGGCGCCGCTACTCCTGCATCATCTCGCCGCTGCCGCCGAACTCGGCCGGAAAATCCTTCAGCTTGGGCAGGCCGTCGCGCATCGGCAGCACGGTCTCGGCATAGTTGACGTGAACGCCGGGCGCGAATGCGAGCGTCGGGATGGTGGCGGTGAAGACGTCGACCAGTCCGAGCGGCGGATGGTTGGTCATGAGATGGCCGCCGCACTTCTTGCAAAATTTGCGCTCGCTGAGCGGCGTCTTGGCAAACGTCTCGACATTCTGGGCGCCTTCGGTGACGCGCACGGCTTCGGGCTTCCACAGGCTGAAGGCGTTGACCGGGCCGCCCGACCAGGAGCGGCAGGAACGGCAATGGCAATAGCCCATCGCCTCCGGTGCGCCCGTGACCTCGATCGTGACCGCGCCACAGAAGCAATTTCCGACATGTTTCATTTGGTCGTCTCCGTTTGATGAAGAGGAAGAAATCCTCTCCCCGCTCCTCGTCCACAATATGTCGGGACCGATGGGAATGCGGGGAGAGGTGTCGGGGTGAAGGGGGACATCACCCCGGGGGACGTTGAGGGGACGGGCGTGCGAGATGCTCGCATACCCCAGTTGGCGCGGCCAAGCGTCCTCCGTTCGGCGGACGCGCGCGGTGCCGCGCCGAGGCTAGAGTGACCGGCGCCAGGGAATAAGCATCGACACCCGTTGTTTGTACTGCCGGTACTCGTCGCCGAAGAGAGCGACGAGGTCGTGCTCCTCCAGCGCGATGCCGACGAAGATGTAGAGCGTAGTGACGACCGCAAACAGCAGATGCCCCGCGGTCATGGTCGGCGCCGCCCAGAACGCAATGATGAAGCCGAGATAGATCGGATGGCGGACGAAATTGTAGAGCAGCGGCGTCCTGAAGCGCGGCGGCGTCATCTCCTTGCCGACCAGATGGTTGGTCACCTGATGCAATCCGAACAATTCGAAATGATTGATCAGGTAGGTGCTGGCGAACACCAGGATCCACCCGGCGAAGGACAGCGTGACCAACGTCACGGCGAGATCCGGATTCTCGACATTCCATACGATCGCAGGCAGCGGACGCCACTGCCAGAACAGGAGCAGCAATGACAGACTCGCGAACAGCACATATGTCGAGCGCTCGACCGGCTTGGGGACGAACTGCGTCCACCACGCCTTGAACTGCTTGCGTGCCATCACGCTGTGCTGAAGGGCGAACAGCGACATCAGGAGGAGATTGACGATGACGGCTTCGGCCGTCGGCGTGTCGGTTCCGGTATCGATGGTCTTGGGCACCACCAGCCCCATGACGAAGCCGATGGCGTAGAGAATGGTGACGAAAAACACGAGATATGCCGCAATTCCGTACAGAAAGGCGATGAACTTGAAAATGCGTGAGCCCGCAACCTCCGGGCTGATAGAATGAACCTGGTGATCAAGTTGGGTCATAGAACGCTCCGTTGTGCCGAGGCATCGGCACTGTTTGGTCTTCGCACCATGCCGGATCGGACGCCCCCAGACTTTCGCGGACGGTTGATTTTCGCCTGAGACGACTTTGATTTTTGCTTGAGACGACAGAAACGTGCGATTTCGCTTTGAAAACAACGTGCTCGACGGCGACCTGCGGGAACTCACCTGCGGCGGGGCAGCCGTGCCGTTGCAGCCGCAGGTGTTCGATCTCTTGCTCTATCTCGTCGCGCAACGCGCGCGTGTGGTCAGCAAGGATGACCTGATCAGCCAGATCTGGAGCGATCGCATCATCTCGGATTCGGCGCTGAACAGCCGCATCAACGCCGCGCGCAAGGCGCTCGGCGACGATGGCGCGACGCAGCGGCTGATCAAGACCATCCCACGCAAGGGCTTTCGTTTCGTCGGCGATGTCCGGGAAGATGTGGCAGCGTCGATCGTGCCGGCCGAAGCCCGGCCCGCCCCCTCGCGCGCGGGGGACCGCCCGGCGATCGCGGTGCTCGCCTTCGAGAACATGAGCGGCGATCCCGCGCAGGACTATTTCGGCGACGGGATCAGCGAGGACATCCTCACGGCGCTGTCGAAGCAGCGCTGGTTCATGGTGATCGCCCGCAACTCGTCCTTCACCTACAAGGGGCGCGCAGTCCACCTCCGGCAGATCGCGGAGGAGCTCGGCGTCCGCTACGTCGTCGAAGGCAGCGTGCGCAAGGCGAACAACCGGGTGCGCATCACCGCACAGCTCAACGATGCCACGTCAGGCAGCCATCTGTGGGCCGAGCGCTACGACCGCGAGCTGGTCGACGTCTTCGCCGTCCAGGACGAGATCACCAACGCGATCGCCGCGGCGATCGAGCCGCAGATTCACGCGGCCGAGAGTTTTCGCGCCCACCGCAAGGGGCCTGCGAGCCTGGACGCTTGGGATTTCCTGATGCGGGCGTTGTCGCATTATTGGCGCGTGACCCGGCGCGATCACGAGGCCGCACGGACGCTGCTGGAACGCGCGATCGGGATCGATCCGAATTACGGTCAGGCGCTGTCGGTGCTGGCGGCGAATTACATGCTCGGCGTGCATCTCGGCTGGGCCGAGCTCGCCACCGTGGCGCCGGTGGCGGAAGCCGCCGCGCTGGCCGCGGTGCGCTGCGACCATGAGGATGCCTGGGCGCATGTCGGCCTCGGCAGCGTCTGCTTCTCGACACGCAGGCTTGCGGACGCGCTGTCCGAGTTCGAGCAGGCGCTCGCACTCAATCCGAACTTCTCGTTGGCGCAGGGCTATTACGCACTGGCGCTGTCCTATGCCGGGCGCTCGAAGGATTCGTTCGAGGCCGCCCAACGGGCGATCCGGCTGTCACCGCGCGATCCGTCGCTGGCGATTTATCACGGCATCGCGGGCTATGCGCGCTTCACCGAACGCCGTTATGACGAGGCCATCGCGCTGGCGCGCGAGGCGATCCGCCATCGCGGCGATCTCACCGGCGCCTACCGCGTGCTCGCGGTCTCCGCCGGCATGACCGGTGACGGAACGCTTGCGGAGACGGCGCTGGGCGAGCTCCGCCGCACCCAGCCCGACATCTCCCTGCACTGGATCGCGACGCAACTGCCGTGGGCCAATGACGGGGATCGCGAACACTATCTGGAAGGATTCCGGCGCGCAGGGCTGCGCTAGGCGGCTTCTCTTACCCCGGCGCTACGCGCGCTTGCGGCGCAAATGGACGATGACGTCGAGCCGCGCGATCTCGTGGCCGGGAAGCGCCTCGGGAATCTTGGTGAAGGCGAGACCTTCGGCGACGTCGACCAGGACATCCTCGCCTTCGAGATAGAAGTGCGGGTGCACCGATGTGTCGGTGTCGAAGAACGACTTGATGCCGTCGGCCGCGATCCGGCGCAAGAGGCCGGCCTCGGTGAACTGGTTCAGCGTGTTGTAGACGGTCGCGAGCGACAGATCGGCGCTCGCCGCCATCGCTTCTTCGAACAGGCTCTCGGCGGTGACATGACGATGACCGCGCAGGAACAGCAACTGGCCGAGCGCCAGGCGCTGGCGCGTCGGGCGCAGGCCGGCATTGCCGAGCAATTGCAGACAATGCTGCACGCCCGCATCGGGCGGCAGCTCGATGTTGGCGACATCAGGTCCGCTATCGTCGACCGCAGGGATATTCGTGGCCTGGATGTCCATCGATCGTCTCACGCGTCTCACGGCTCAGGGGGGGCAGGACGCACAGCGCCAAGTCCCGCCAGTTGCTATTCGATCGCAAAAGCGGCGGCCTGGCTTTGATCCGGATCAAATTCGAAAGCCGTCTCTGACCTATCGCAAGGCAGCCGGGTTTATTCCCGGCCAGAAATGGCTGATATCGACGAGGTTCAGATGTCCAGGCCGGTTCCCGACAAAGCAGAGGTCGCGCTCGAATATCCCGACAAGTTCTATGTCGGCACCTTCGAGCATTCGTCGCGGTTCGAGGCGCGGCTCGATGGCAGCGGTGTTGCGCTGGTGCTGCAGCATCCCGGCGCCGCCGACGAACGCAAATCGGTGCACCTGCACCTCAATTTCGGCCTCCTCGCCGGCATCCTGCGTGAGCTCGCCGTCAGCGTCGCCGCCCTCCCCAAGGACGACATCGCACACCGCGAGCAGCTCGCGGACGCGCTCGACGAATTGCGCCGGGCGCTGCGGACCTCCTGAAGACTACTTCGCTTTGGCCTGGATCGGCCTCGGGGCCGGCACCGCCGCCCATTCCTTGTCGGCGCGCGGGCCGTTGAGATCGCCGGTCAGGCCGACGAGCTGGCCGGGCAGAACGTCGAGGGTCTGCTGCCAGGTCTGGGTCTGGCACAGGAATTTGATGAGGCAGCCCTTGAGCTTGAGGCGATCAGGCGACTCGCGCCAGATCGACACCGAGTAGGACTTGCCGTCCTCGGCGTTGTAGATGTCGCCGGCGAAGCGCCCCTCGGGCGTCGCCTGCAGACCCATGATGAGCTGGTGGCCGAGCAATGTGCGGGCGCGCTTGTCCGGATCCGGATTCTGGCTGTCGCGGTAAGGCTGGCCGCGCTTGTCGGCCGGCTCCTTCATCCAGACAATGAAGCCGCAGAGGCGATCGCGTGAGGGCCCGCAGCGCTCGAGGCGGATTCGGGCGCGGCCGTCCTCGACCAGCCAGGTGCCGCTCGGATCTGTCGGCATGACGGCGCCGGCGCGGCCGCCAAACGCCAGCATCACGATCGTGATCGCGATGCGCAGCACGAAGCGAAGGAGAATGTTCATCAGCAACACCTTTCGTTGAATGGATCGCGGCGTCAGTTCAGCTGCGCCATCAGCGCGTCGGCGCCCTTGTCGAGGCCCGCCGTGGCGGCCGCGAGCGCGCCGGCGGTGGCCTTGATGTCGTAGGCAGCGGGGTATTGCTTGGTGACGTAGGCGGAGAGCAGCCGCGAGGTCGTTGCGTCGAAGATCTCGACGCCGTAGACGACCGAGCCGGTCATCGTCCCCTCGCCGTCGCGCGCCGCCTGCACGCCGTTGTAGACGGCGCCGGCAAGGTCGAAGCGCGAGAGCGTGCCGAGCACCGGCGTGTTGGCGACGGCGCCGGTGAGTGTCAGCCTGATCCGCAGCGTGTTCGGCCCGGGCTCGCGCGCCAGCACGAAGCGGCCGCGCAGCCGGTCGGCGAAACAGTTCTGCATGTAGGCAGCGAGCGTCGCCTTGTCCCTGCCGGACATGTCGCCGAACTGATGATCCCGGCCACGATAGATCACGACGGGATCGAGGATCACTTTGTTATAGATGCGCCAGTCGACCGGCGTGGAATAGCGGTAGGGCACGCGGCCGGAGACGTCCGATTTGTCCGGCGCCATGTAGGCCGAGGACGCCATCTCCGAATAGGGTACCGGCGCGATCGACGCGCAGCCGGCCACGGCCACGCAAAGCACCAGCGTTCCCAGACCGCGCACCGCGATCGAGCGATTCATTCCAGACTCCTCTTGGCACTGTTCTGGCGATGGCGACCGCAGCCACGTCAAGGACTGGACGCGGCTGCGGGGCTCACCATTGCCAACCCTCGGCTTCGTCCGGGGCGTTTCGGAAGCGTTGGGCTGCCTCAGTGCTCGGAGTCATAAAACCGACCAGCCGGTTTGTAAAGTTCGAAAGTCACGTCCTGACGCATTTGGCCGCAGGCGCGGCTTTGGGCAGGCCCGGTTCGAATTCGTTAACGATGAATCAGGCGCGTTTGCGCCGGGTTGCAGCCTTCGCGACCGCTGCCGTTCCGGATTTGGCGGCACGTTTTGCGGCCGGTTGTTCGAGGCTGGTCCACTGCGCATCGTCGAGCAGGCGGGCGAACAGTCGCTGGTGCTCGTCCTTGCTGAGCGGCGACATGCCGAACAGCGAACTCAATAGCAGTCCCATCGCTCCGGCCCAGCGCAGCATCGCGAGATCGGGGTCCGTGGCCTCTTCCCTGATCGCGGCCATCCGCTCCATCTCGCGCTCGCGCGGCAGCGCCATCAGACGCGGATTCTCCACCATGGCCGCAACCAGCGCCAGCGCGGCGGAATTCGGCGACGTCGCCGCTTCGCGCACCGTGGCCAGCTGGGTCGCCAGATTGGGATTCGCGGAGGTCTCGCCCGCCTTCGCCATATAACGCGTCGAGAACTCCTCGAAATGCGCCATCTGCCGCTCGAGGAGTGCCTTCAGCACCGCCTCCTTGGTGCGGAACTGATGCATCACGCCGCCCTTGCTCAGCCCGCTCTCGCGCGCAATCGCATCGAGCGTCAACCGGCCCGGCCCGTCGCGCGCGATGATCGCGATGGCTGCTTCGAGCGCAGCATTGCGGGACCGTTCGGAGCGCGTGGCATTGTCCATCGCCGACTTGTCTCCGCGGCACGACGATGAATCAAGTGAAAACAGGACGCGCTGTACATTTTTTGTGCGAACACTGTCGCGACTTTCATCTTGCGGCGCCGAACGGGACTGTGTGAGCCTCGATACCGGATGGGGACTGGGATGGGCCGGCCGTAGCTTTGCGCGCCATGACGTGCGAAGCGTTGACGGCTGGTCTCGCTTGAGAAAGATACGACATGCCGAAACGAGTGTTGCTTGGTCTCCTCCTGGCGTGCGGCCTCACGGCCCCGACACTGGCGCAAGAGCCGAAGACGGGAGGTGTGATCAATGCGGTGATCCAGCCTGAGCCGCCCGGCCTGATGCTGGCGATGGTCCAGAACGGCCCGGTGCAGATGGTGTCGGGCAACATCTTCGAAGGGCTGCTGCGCTACAGCCCAAAGCTCGAACCGCAGCCGGAGCTCGCCGAAAGCTGGAGCGTCAGCGAGGACGCCAAGACCTACACCTTCAAGCTCCGGAAGGGCGTCACCTGGCATGACGGCAAGCCTTTCACCGCCGCCGACGTCTTGTTCTCGGTCGAGATGCTGAAGCAGACCCACGCGCGCGCCCGCAACAACCTCGCGCAGGTCGACAAGGTCGAGGCGCCCGACGACTACACGGTCGTCTTCACGCTCAAGCAGCCGTTCGGCCCGTTCCTCGGCATCTTCGAGGTCGGCTCGATGCCGATGGTGCCGAAGCATCTCTATGACGGCACCGACTGGAAGACCAATCCCTACAACAACGCCCCGGTCGGCACCGGCCCCTTCATGTTCAAGGAATGGCAGAAGGGCTCGTTCATTCGCCTGGCCAAGAACCCGAACTATCACGAGAAGGGCAAACCCTATCTCGACGAGATCTACTGGCAGATCATTCCCGACGCCGCCGCTCGCTCGGTGGCCTACGAGACTGGCAAGGTCGACGTGCTGCCCGGCGGCTCGGTCGAGAACTTCGACGTGCCCAGGCTGTCCAAGTTGAAGGACACCTGCGTCACCGGCGCCGGCTGGGAGTTCTTCTCGCCGCTGGCCTGGCTGTGGCTCAACAACCGCCAGGGCCCGCTCGCCGACAAGCGGGTGCGGCAGGCGGTCATGTATGCGATCGACCGCGAATTCGCCAAGGACGTGATCTGGAACGGGCTCGGCAAGGTCGCGACCGGCCCCTCCGCCTCGACCATCAAATACTATACTGACGACGTGCCGAAATATCCGTACGACCCGGCCAAGGCCAAGGCCCTCTTGAAGGAAGCCGGCTACAAGGGCGAGAAGATCCGCCTGCTGCCGCTCGCTTATGGCGAGACCTGGCAGCGCTGGGGTGAAGCGGTGAAGCAGAACCTCCAGGACGTCGGCATCAACATCGAGACCATCGCCACAGACGTCGCTGGCGGCAACCAGAAGATCGGCGACTGGGACTACGACATCGCCTTCACCTATCTCTACCAGTATGGCGATCCCGCGCTCGGCGTCGGCCGAAACTACGTCTCCAGCGCCATCGCCAAGGGCCAGGTCTTCAACAACGTCGAGGGCTACTCCAACCCCGAGATCGACAAGCTGTTCGCCGACGGCGCCGTCGCAACGCCGGACTCCAAGCGCAAGGAGATCTACGAGAAGGCGCAGAAGATCCTGGTCGAAGACGTGCCGGTGGCCTGGATGCTCGAGCTGCAATTCCCGACCATCATGCGCTGCAAGGTCAAGAACCTGATCACCACGGGGATCGGGGTCAATGACGGCTTCAAGGACGCATGGCTCGACAAGTGAGCCCTTCCTTCTTCACCTCTCCCCGCCTGCGGGGAGAGGTCGAATGTGCGCATAGCGCACATTCGGGTGAGGGGGAGTCTCCACGAGTCCAACTGCTGATACGCTCGCGGAGAGTCCCCCTCACCCCAACCCTCTCCCCGCAAGCGGGGCGAGGGAGTCGCTCCGTCTCCGTGGCTTCAGGTCACATCACCAATATGACTCACTAGATGCTCTCCTTCGTCGCTCAGCGTGTCCTCAAGGGCGTGATCGTCCTGCTTGCGATCGTCGTCCTCAATTTCTTCCTGATCCGGCTTGCGCCGGGCGACCCCGCGGTGGTGATGGCGGGCGAGGCCGGGGCCAGTGACCAGATCTTCGTCAAGCAGCTCAGGGAGAAATTCGGCCTCGACAAGCCGCTGCCGGAGCAGCTCTTCCTCTACGTCAAGGGCGTCGTCACCCTCGACCTCGGCTTCTCCTTCCGCCAGCAGGCGCCGGTCGCAAAGCTGATCGGCGAGCGGCTGCCGGCGACGCTGCTGTTGACGCTGACGGCATTCGCGATCTCGCTCATGCTCGGCATTCTCTTCGGCACCTTCGCCGCGCGCTTTGCCGGAACCTTCCTCGACACCGCCATCACCGTTTTCGCGCTGATCTTCTACGCCATGCCGATCTTCTGGGTGGCGTTGATGGGCATCCTGCTGTTCTCGGTCACCATGGATTGGCTGCCGAGTTTTGGTTACGAGACGGTCGGTGCGAACCTCACCGGCTTCGCCCACGCGGTCGACGTCGCAAAACACCTGATCATGCCGGCGATGACGCTCGGCCTGTTCTTCATGGCGACCTATACCCGCATGACGCGCGCCTCGATGCTGGAGGTGAAGCGGCTCGACTTCGTCAAGACCGCGCGCGCCAAG
Organism: Bradyrhizobium sp. CCBAU 25360; assembly: GCF_028128695.1. Classification (NCBI taxonomy): domain Bacteria; kingdom Pseudomonadati; phylum Pseudomonadota; class Alphaproteobacteria; order Hyphomicrobiales; family Nitrobacteraceae; genus Bradyrhizobium; species Bradyrhizobium sp. CCBAU 25360. The sequence continues at coordinate 154,977 of NZ_LBJA01000041.1, read as the reverse complement.
GGCCTCTCGGACGCCGTGATCCAGCGCCGCCACGTGCTGCGCAACGCGCTGCTCCCCGTCGTGACGCTGGCCGGCGTGCATTCCGGCACGCTGATCGGCGGCGCCGTCATCACCGAGACCGTGTTCGCCTGGCCCGGCATCGGACGGCTGATGTACGACGCGCTGTTGCAGCGGGACTACAATCTGCTGCTCGGCGTCTTCGTGATCTGCTCCGCCATGGTCCTGATCTTCAACCTCATCACCGACCTCGTCTATCGCCTGGTCGATCCGCGCATCGAATTCGCCTCATGAAACAGTTCTGGAAATCGATGCTGCGTAGCCCGAGCGGCGTCATCGGGCTCATCATTCTGGTTCTCGCGATCTCGGTCGCATTGTTCGGACCGATGCTGTTCCCGAACTCGCCATGGCGGATGGTGCAGCGGCCGTTCCTGCCGCCGTTTACGCTCTCCGCCGTGCCGCTCGGCACCGACGCGCTCGGCCGCGACGTGTTCGCCGGTATGATTTTTGGCGCGCGCGTCTCGCTGCTTGTCGGCCTCGTCTCCACGCTGGTCGCGCTGATCGTCGGCGTTCCCATCGGCGCCATGGCCGGCTATTTCGGCGGCAGGGTCGATGACGCCCTGATGCGCTTCACCGAGTTCTTCCAGACCATTCCGAGCTTCGCGCTTGCGATCGTGCTGGTCGCGATCCTGCAGCCCTCGATCTATTCGATCGTGACCTCGATCGCGCTGGTGAGCTGGCCGCCGGTCGCCCGCCTCGTGCGCGGCGAGGTGCTGTCGCTGCGCACGCGCGAATATGTCCAGGCGGCGGTGGTCACAGGCCAGAGCAACACCTGGATCATCATGCGCGAGATCCTGCCGAACGCACTGTCGCCCGTGATCGTGCTGGCCTCACTGATGGTGGCGACCGCGATCCTCCTGGAATCCTCGCTGTCGTTCCTCGGCCTCGGCGACCCCAATCTGATCTCCTGGGGCTACATGGTCGGCGCCGGCCGCACCGTGATCCGCCAGGCCTGGTGGATCACGGTGTTTCCCGGTGTCGCCATCCTGATCTCCGTGCTCGGGCTCAATTTGATCGGCGAAGGCCTCAACGACGCGCTCAATCCGCGCCTGTCGCGGGAGGGACGCTGACAATGACCGCCCCGCCCGCCGTCTCCATCAAGAACCTGCGAATTGCCCTGCCCAAAGGCGCCGAGCGTCCCTTCGCGGTCGACGGCGTCTCGCTCGACTTGCGGCCCGGCAAGATCGTCTGCGTCGTCGGCGAGTCCGGCTCCGGCAAGTCGATGTGCGCGCATGCGCTGATGGGCCTGTTGCCGGATACGGTCTCGGTCGCCTCCGGCGAGATCCAGTTCGAGGGACGCGACCTGCTCAAGCTCGACGACGACGGTTGGCGCGATCTGCGCGGCCGCCGTCTCGCGATGATCTTCCAGGAGCCGATGACCGCGCTCAATCCGTTGATGCGGATCGGCGACCAGATGGCGGAGATGTTCGAGGCGCACGGCCTGCTGACGCCGAGGGAGCGGCGCGCGCGAGCGCTCGCTTTGGCACGGGAGGTCGGCCTGCCCGACCCCGAGCGCATCGTCCGCGCCTATCCGCACCAGCTCTCCGGCGGTCAGCGCCAGCGCGCCATGATCGCGATGGCGCTCGCGCTCGAGCCGGCCGTGCTGGTCGCGGACGAGCCGACCACCGCGCTCGATGTCACCACGCAGGCGCAGATCCTCAAGCTGATCCGCAACCTCCAGCGCAATCGCAACATGGCGGTGATGTTCATCACCCACGATTTCGGCGTGGTCGCCGATATCGCCGACCAGGTCGTCGTGCTCCGGCACGGCAAGGTCGTCGAGGAAGGTCCGGCCGCAACCGTCTTCAACGCGCCGCAGCACGACTACACCAAGGCGCTGCTCGCCGCCGTGCCCTCGATGGACCCGCCGGCGCGCGAGCCGCTCGACGACCAGGCCAGGGCCGTCGAGGTGATCGGGCTCGACAAGACCTATGTCACCTCGGGCGGCTGGTTTCGCGAAGACCGCCGCGTCGATGCCGCGCGCGCGGTCAATTTCAACATCCTCAGGGGCGAGACGCTCGGCCTCGTCGGCGAATCCGGCTCCGGCAAATCGTCGGTGGCGCGCCTGGTGATGCGGCTGATCGAGGCCGACCGCGGCACGGTGCGGATCGGCGAGACCGATCTCACCCAGCTCTCAGGCAAGGCGCTGCGTGCCGAGCGCCATCGCATCCAGATGATCTTTCAGGATCCGTTCGCTTCGCTCAATCCGCGCCGCAAGATCGGCCACATCATCGCCGACGGTCCGATCGCGGCCGGCCTTGATCCCAAGGTCGCGTTCGACCGGGCCCGCGATCTCCTCAAGATGGTGGGCCTGGATGCCGGCGCGCTCGAGCGCTATCCGCATGAATTCTCCGGCGGCCAGCGCCAGCGCATCGGCATTGCGCGCGCGCTCGCACTCGAACCCGAGATCATCGTCGCGGACGAGGCCGTCTCCGCGCTCGACGTCTCCGTCCAGGCGCAAGTCTTGCGGCTGCTCGAAGACCTCAAGACGCGCCTCGGTCTCTCGATGCTGTTCATCACCCACGATCTACGCGTCGCCGCCCAGATCTGCGACCGCATCGCGGTGATGCAGCGCGGCGCCATCGTCGAGCTGAAGCCGACCGCGCAGCTGTTCGCCGCGCCGGAGCATGCCTATACGCGCGAGCTGCTGGCGGCGGTGCCGGGACGGAAAGAGCGCGCGCCGGCGGCGTGACGATCGATCGTATCGAGTTGCCGAATTCCGGGATGGTTCCAAAAACTTGCACGCGGCCCGAGGTGAAACAAATTCGGTCCAGAAGAATTTTCTTGACGAAAATATCCTTGCCGATGAGCGCAAGGAGCAAGTCGACACCAGCATTCGCTCGCGCGGCTCCCGAAGCCCCGCAACGGATGTGAGCTGGTGAGCGGTATCTCAACCCGGCGCATCAAAGGCACGGGAGACGTTGGGATTCCGGAGTGCGCTCACGCGCTTTTTACTCCTTCGTGATCGGCGACACCGCTTCAAAGCCGAAGACGGCGTCATAGATGACGATGAAATGATAAGCGTCATCTGATGACGGGATTTGCCAACTGATATTCGGAGCCAACATGGGCGAAGTCATTCGATTTGTCTCCAAGTCCGAGCGCGAGCGAGCACGTCTCATCCAGGAGGCGCGCGCCATCTACGACAGTATCTTCCCGCCGACCGACCCGGCCAGCGAAGGCCAGGATAAGGCCGCGATGGGTCGTACATATATCGGCCGCGACGGGGGTAACCTGTCGTGATCAAGATCATCGCCGTGCTTTGCAGCCTTGCCTCCCCGACCAATTGTCACGAGCAGGTCGTCACCACCTCGGATTTCGCCGAGGTCTCGGTGCAGTCCTGCCTGATGGGCGCACCGCAGCTCGCCGACTGGATGAACCAGCATCCAGCGGAGCGACTGGCTGCGTGGCGCTGCGTGATCGGTCGACAGGCCGGCCGGGGCATCTAGCCTCTGACGGCCGCGTTCGATCGGCCCGCCACGCCCAGCCATGACGGTCTCGACTGAAGGGAGCTCTTGAGCCAGGGCCACGGCTCGACCAAAGCAGTGACGACACTCCATTGCCGGGGTAACCTCTCGTTGCGGCCATTGGCAGCAAGGGGGAAGCCGGATTGAAGTCGCGAGCCTCGTTCTTCCCGTATTCGCGATCATCGTCACCGGCTGGCTGGCCGGCGAGCTCGGCTATCTCTCCCGCTCGCTCGCCGACGCGCTGGTGCATTTCGCCTACAACGTGGCAATGCCTGCGCTATTGATCGTCACCATCGCGCAGGAGCCCGCGGGCAATCTGCTGGAATGGCGTTTCCTGCTCGCGTTCGGCGGCGGCTCCCTCGTCTGCTTTGCGCTGGTCTTCCTGGTGGTCCGCGCCGGCGGAAAGCATGATCTCGCCAGCAGCACGATTCAAGGCATGGCGGCGGCGATGACCAATACCGGCTTCGTGGCGCTGCCGATCCTGCACGCGATCTACGGCCAGCCCGCCGTCCTGCCTGCTGCGGTAGCGACGGTATTCGTCGCGGCCGTGATGTTTCCGATCACGGTCATCCTGCTGGAAAGGGACGCGCGCGGATCGTCCGCGCAGCCCGCCGGCCTCGCGAAGCAGATCCTGCTCAATCCGATGGTGCTGTCGACGCTTAGCGGTCTCGTCTGGGCGATCACGGGCCTGCCGATTCCGGCGCCGGTCGCGGCCTATCTCAACATGATCGCCGCCGCGCTCACGCCCTGCGCACTGTTCGCCATCGGGCTCGGCCTGTCGGTCGAGGGCCTGCGCTCCAACCTGAAGGCAACGTTCGCGCTCGCGCTCGTGAAGCTCGTGATCATGCCGCTGATCGTCTACGGACTTTGTGTGGTCACCGGCCTCAACGCGCTCTACACCGTCGCCGCCGTGATATGCGCCGCCGTGCCCACGGCGAAGACGGTGTACGTGCTGGCGCACGAGCACAAGGTCGAGGAGAAACTGGTCGCGGCCACGGTCTCGGTCACGACGATGCTGTCGGTAGCGACATTGCTGGTCGCGCTATACCTTCTCTCGGGTCTGGCGACCGGCACGCGCTAACCCGCACGGCCGCACTTATCTCGTGGTGTTGCTCCAGGTGGGCGCCGAGTTGGTCACGCCGACCGAGGGCCAATTGTAAGATCCGACCGACGGTGCCGTGACCGTTCCGACCGTCTGGCCGGACGAGCCGTAGGACGCCCGCGGCTGCGCTGCCGGCGCTCCGGCGCCGCCATAGGTCGGGGCCACCACGCCCGTGCTGTAGTGTCGGCTCGACCGCGCCTTCTTCGCTTCGGCCGCAAAGGGCGCGGCCAGCAGCCCGGTCGTGATGAGCGCGGCAATGGCGAGTTTGATGCTTGTCATGGCTGATCCCTCGATCGCTGGGGCCCTTGTGGCATGTGTTCATTGATCGCACGATGTCCATAGGCACAAGTTCATAACTCCGTGTGCTGGCGAAGGTGGCGAAGCAATGCGTTCGTCACCTCCGCTTCGGACGGATCATCCCCGCCTTCGGATGGACCCGAATCAGCGCTAGTGCATTGCCCTCAGCGACTTCGCGTATTGAGGCGACATGACCGGGCCCGAACTGAAGCAACTCCGCGCCGACCTCTCCGACGCCCTCGAACGGAAGCTCACCGCGGCCGACATGGCAAAGCTCTGCGGATTGCCGGAGAAAGGCGGCGGCGACACCATCCGGCGCTGGGAGGTGAGCGGCCCGACGCCGGCGGTGACCAAGGTGCTGCGCGTGCTTGCGATGGCGAGCGAGCGCTATCCCATCCTGGAGAAGTTCGACATCTTCGATCGACATGACGTGCGCGAGGAGGACCGCCCCGCAAAGCGCGCGGCGTTCCGCGAGCAGATGCGCGATGAGGCGCGACGGCGTCTTGGTTAACGAAGGACGCGCAGAGGTTACCGAAGCCCTGCGAAGTTAAGCCTTCCTTCACCACTTCTTAAGCCGGCATTAAGCACGAAAATCATTTGCAGCCCAATAAGTTAGGTTGGGTCTCGTTGTGCCATGCATGTGACAGCATTTTCGTCAAAAGGAAGCTATCTGCAAAACCAACGCGGCGCGGAAAGCGCGCCTGCCGGGGACCTTAAGTGTCGGAGTTCAAGACGATGAAGAAGATTCTGTTTGCGACCGTTGCGCTGCTCGTGGTGGGCGCTGCTGCACCGGCCGTCGGTGCCGATCTCGGCAACCGCAACTATTACAAGTCGCCCGCGCCGGCCTATGCCGCGCCGATCTACAACTGGACCGGCTTCTATATCGGCGGCCATGTCGGTGGCGCGTTCTCCAGCGACAACAATTTCAACGGCCTTTCCACCGGCAACAACGGCAACGGCCGCTTCCTCGGCGGCGTGCAGGTCGGTGGCGACTGGCAGTTCCACCCGAACTTCGTGGTCGGCGTCGAGGGCCAGTATTCCTGGCTCTCCGGCAGCGTCGGCGCCGTGTTTCCGGGCGGCATCGCCTACACCAACGACCAGCGTGGCCTCGGCTCGATCACCGGCCGCGTCGGCTACACCTGGGGCCCCGGCCTCGTCTATGTGAAGGGCGGCTACGCCTATTCGGACAACAACGAGAAGGTGACCGTCGGCGGCGTGCCGACCGCGTTCGTCATCACCGGCGATCACCGCAACGGCTATACCGTCGGCGCCGGCCTCGAATACATGTTCGCCCCGAACTGGTCGGCCAAGGCCGAGTACCAGTACTACAATTTCGGCGACTCGAGCTTCACCGGCGGCCCGCTCGCGGGCACCGGCAGCTTCACCACCGACGACCACACCATCAAGGCGGGCGTCAACTACCGCTTCAACTGGGCAAGCCCGGCCGTCGCGCGCTACTGATCGGTTACCACAACCTTACCATGACGGGGGGCCGGCGATTTCGCCGGCCCTTCTTTTTTCGCCCTGCGGAACACATGCAACCGTTTGCGGAGATTGCGAATTTTTAACCCGCCGTGCGGATACTGCCGGCCGCAAACAGAAGCAAGAACGTTGGGGGAATTTCGATGGCGATCCGTTTCAGCCTTGGCGGCTCACTTGGCGGCCCACTTGGCCGAATGCGGCCGCGTTTCAAAATGCCGACCTGGGGCGTACGCGGCAGCCTGTTCGCCGCCTTCGCAGTGATCGCCGGCATGGGCCTCGTGATCGCGGCCGGCGCCGGCCTGGCGCTGCAGAATCTCGGCGGACGCATGACCGAACTGAGCGGGCGGGACATTCCGCGCCTTGCCGCCAGCCTGCAATTGTCGGCATTGAGCGCGAGCCTTGCGGCACAGGGACCTGCCCTGCTCGCGGCACAAAGCGAGGAAGCGCTGAACGAGCGCACCAAGAAGCTCAAGGAGTTGCAGGAGCAAACACAGCAGAAGCTCAACGAGATCATCCAGCTCGGCGGCGACAAGGCCGTCGTCTCCGGACTCAGCGAGACGATGAAGAGCATCAACGAGGCGGCCCAGAGCCTGGCCAAGGCCGCGCGCGAACGGCTGGATATCGCCGCCCTCCATGACAAGCAATATGACGCGCTGCGCAGCGCCCAGGGCGCCTTCGTCGGCGCGGCCAGCCCGGCGATGCTCGACGCGCAGACCCGGGTCAACGCCATTCTCGGCTCGGCCGACTTGTCTGCCGCGGATGCCAGCGATGCCGCGCAGACCGTCGGCCAGCTCGGCAACGTCGTCGCCAGCGGCAATCTCGCAGCCGCCGACATGAGTGCGGCACTGTCGGCGAACACCAGCGACAAGCTCGACGACATCCAGAAGGAATTCAAGACGGCGCAGGGACGCCTGCGGTCCAACCTCGATCTGTTGCCGGACAATCAGGGCAACAAGATGCTGCGCGAAACGGCGGAGAAGCTGCTGGCGCTCGGCACCGGCAAGACCGGCGTCTTCAACCTGCGTGAGAAGGAGCTCGACTCCGTCGACTACGGCCAGACCATCCTCGACGAGACCCGCAAGCTCAATGTCGGCCTCGGCATCAGCGTGCAGCAGCTCGTCGACGGCGTGCAGAAAGAGACCAACGCCTCGACCTCGCAGGCGCAGCAGGAGACCTCGCTCGCGACGACCGTGATGCTGGCGCTTGGGGCCTTGATGCTGGTCGGCTCGGCGCTGTTCGTCTGGCTCTATGTCGGCCGCAACATCCTGCGCCGCATCCGCGAGCTTCAGCGCGCCATGCAGCTGCTGTCGGCCGGCGACCTCGACACCGAGATCGTCCGCTCCCGGCAGAACGACGAGATCGGCGTGATGAAGGAAACGCTGACCGTGTTCCGCGACAGCATGATCGAAGCCCGGGCGCTCGCCGGCGAGCAGGACAAGGACCGGATCGCCAAGGCCGAGCGGGCCGCGCGCATGGAAGCCAAGATCGCCGAATTCGAAAGCACGGTGCGCTCCGCGCTCGACAATCTGGCGCAGTCGGCCAATTCGATGCAATCGACCGCGCAGAGCATGTCGACCACCGCCGACCAGTCCAACGCGCTGGTCAACGCGGTCGCCTCCGCCGCCGAGGAGACCTCGGTCAACGTGCAGACCGTGTCGTCAGGCACCGAGCAGCTGTCGTCCTCGATCGAGGAGATCAGCAAGCAGGTCGTGACCTCGGCCGCGATCGCCAAGAAGGCGGTCGACGAGGCCGGCGCCACCGACACCACGGTGCAGAGCCTTGCCGACAGCGCGAGCCGCATCAGCGTCGTGGTCGACCTGATCCAGACCATCGCCTCGCAGACCAATCTGCTCGCGCTCAACGCCACCATCGAGGCGGCGCGTGCGGGCGAGGCCGGCCGCGGCTTTGCGGTGGTTGCCTCCGAGGTGAAGAGCCTCGCGAGCCAGACCGCCAAGGCCACGGAGGAAATCCGCACCCAGATCGCCAGCATGCAGGAGATCACGACCTCGGCGGTCGGCGCCATCCAGGGCATCGGCCGGATCATCGGAGAGATCGACAACGTGACCACGACGATCGCAGCCGCTGTCGAGGAGCAGGGCGCCGCCACCCGCGAGATCGCGCGCAACATCCAGCATGCCGCCGGCGGCACCAGCGAAGTCTCCAGCAACATCGTCGGCGTCTCCACCGCCTCGGCCGAAGCCGGCGCCGCGGCAAACGAAGTGCTGGGCGCCTCCGACGCGCTCCGCCGCGAAGCCGACATGCTGCGCGGAGAGATCGACGCGTTCCTCAACAACATGCGGGCGGCGTAACAGCGCCGGCCCGTAGCCCGGACGGCGCTTCGTCCGGGCTACGGAAAAACACGCCCGGTATGACCGCCATGCGGAGACCACGGGCCAGCCTTTTTCGGCTGGCGCCCCGCGCGCGCTGGGTTTAAGCCGGTAGCATGAACGCGAAAACCGACACCGCACAGTCCTCAGCCGAAGCCCTGCGCTACCCCTGGGAGCAGCACCCTGGCCACGACGAGATCGTCGAGGTCAGGCCCGGCGTGCTGTGGGCGCGGCTGAAATTGCCGTTCCGCCTCAACCACGTGAACATCTACCTGCTCGCCGACGGCGACGGCTATGCGATGGTGGATACCGGCTTCGGCAACGAGGAGACGATCGAGGCCTGGACCAAGCTGTTCGACGGACCGCTGAAGGGCGTCCACATCACGCGCCTGATCGTCACCCACTCCCACCCCGACCATGTCGGGCTCGCAGGCTGGGTCGTCGAGCGGTTCAACTGCCCGCTGGTGATGTCGCAGGTCGAATATCTGCAATCGGTCTATCACCAGAACCGCGGCACCGCGGAGCGGCAGGAGGCGCAGCGGCTGTTCTTCCGTCGCCATGGCATGGACGAGTCGCTCACCGAAAAGCTGCTCGGCCGCGGCCAGGATTATCTCAAGCGCGTTTCGGTGCTGCCGCCCTCCTACCGCCGCATCTCCCATGGCGACGACGTCGTGATCGGCACGCGCCGCTTCAAGGTGATCACCGGCGGCGGCCACGCGCTCGACCAGGTGATGCTGTATTGCGCCGACGACAAGCTGTTCCTCTCCGCCGACCAGGTGCTGAGCAAGATCTCGCCCAATGTCAGCGTCTGGGCGGTCGAGCCCGACCAGAACTCGCTCGGCGAATATCTGGCCTCGCTCGCCAGCCTCACCACGACGCTGCCCTATGACGTCCTGGTGCTGCCCGGCCATGGCGTGCCGTTCTACGGGCTGAAGACCCGGATCAAGCAGCTCGCCGACCACCATGAAGAGCGCTGCCGCCTGATCGCGGAAGCCTGCCGCGAGGTGCCGCAGACCTCGCGCGCCTTGGTACCCGTCGTGTTCAACAAGCATGTGCTCGACGAACACCAGATGGGCTTTGCCGCCGGAGAGCTCGTCGCCCACGTCAACTACATGATCGTCGAGGGCCGGCTGACGGCGGAGACGAAGGACGGCGTGCTGCAGTTCAGGACGACGTGAGTCGCTTCGTCATGCCCGGGCTTGTGGCGGCATGTCACTTCATATTCGCGATCGCGTGCAGCGCGGCGATGTAGCCGAACGGACCCAGGCCGCAGATCACCCCGCTCGCCACGAACGAGATCTTGGAGTGGCGGTGATATTCGTCGCGGGCGAGGATGTTGGAGATGTGGACTTCCAGCACCGGCCCTTCGAACGTCTTGATCGCGTCCATGATCGCGACCGAGGTGAAGGAAAAGCCGGCCGGATTGATGATGATTGCATCGGCGTCCTGCCGCGCCGACTGGATCAGGTCGACCAGCACGCCTTCATGGTTGGATTGGTGGAAGGCGAGCTTGAGCCCGAGGGTTGCGGCAGCCGCCTCGCAGCTCGCGTTGACCTCTGCGAGCGTCGTGGTGCCGTAGATGTGCGGCTCGCGGATGCCGAGCATATTGAGGTTGGGACCGTTCAGAACCATGACACGCTTCATCGGGGCGTCCTTTCGCGTGCGCTTGCCGGGCGCCGATCCGCGCCTCGCCAAGGCAAAGGCTACGACATCGGCGCGACCGGCTCAGCAATCATGGACGGCGCGCGCCCCATGGACAAAATGTCCAAGCCAGCGACAACGGTCCCGGACTTTCCCGGGAGCCTCGGCCCGCGCGGGCGGACCAGCGTTAGGCGTTTGATCCACATCAACTATCGCCGGCGATACGCCGCTATCAATGGACCCGCGCGCCTCGTCACAAATGTGTGCGGGCGCATGGACATTGGAGCTGGAAAAGCTCTAAAAATGAGCGGCCGCCTTGGCCGGGTTCCGTTGCAGGTTTTGCCGATGGATTACAACCAGTTCTTCGATTCCGCCCTCGATCGTCTCCATTCCGAGCGGCGCTACCGCGTGTTCGCCGACCTGGAGCGCACGGCCGGCCGATTCCCGCACGCGGTCTGGCACTCGCCCAAGGGCAAGCGCGACGTCGTGATCTGGTGCTCCAACGATTATCTCGGCATGGGCCAGCACCCGAAAGTGGTCGGCGCCATGGTCGAGACCGCGACGCGCGTCGGCACCGGTGCCGGCGGCACCCGCAACATCGCCGGCACGCATCATCCGCTGGTCCAGCTCGAGGCCGAGCTCGCCGATCTCCACGGCAAGGAAGCCGCGCTGCTGTTCACTTCGGGCTATGTCTCGAACCAGACCGGCATCCCGACCATCGCAAAACTCATTCCGAACTGCCTGATCCTGTCGGACGAGCTCAACCACAATTCGATGATCGAGGGCATCCGCCAGTCCGGCTGCGAGCGGGTCGTGTTCCGCCACAACGATCTTGCGCATCTCGAGGAGCTGTTGAAAGCAGCCGGCCCGAACCGGCCGAAGCTGATCGTCTGCGAGAGCCTCTATTCCATGGACGGCGACGTCGCCCCGCTCGCCAGGATCTGCGATCTCGCCGAGAAGTACGACGCGATGACCTATGTCGACGAAGTCCACGCGGTCGGCATGTACGGCCCGCGCGGCGGCGGCATCGCCGAGCGTGACGGCGTCATGCATCGCATCGACATCCTCGAAGGCACGCTGGCGAAAGCGTTCGGCTGCCTCGGCGGCTACATCGCCGCCAACGGCCAGATCATCGATGCCGTGCGCTCCTATGCGCCGGGCTTCATCTTCACCACCGCGCTGCCGCCGGCGATCTGCTCGGCCGCGACTGCCGCGATCAAGCATCTGAAAACCTCGAACTGGGAGCGCGAGCGCCACCAGGACCGTGCCGCCCGCGTCAAGGCGATCCTCAACGCCGCCGGCCTGCCGGTGATGTCGAGCGACACCCACATCGTGCCGCTGTTCGTCGGCGATCCCGAGAAGTGCAAGCAAGCGTCCGACCTGCTGCTCGAGGAGCACGGCATCTACATCCAGCCGATCAACTATCCGACGGTCGCCAAGGGCAGCGAGCGGCTGCGCATCACGCCCTCGCCCTATCATGACGACGGCCTGATCGATCAGCTCGCCGAGGCCCTGCTTCAGGTGTGGGACTGTCTCGGCCTGCCACTGCGCGAGAAGTCGCTCGCGGCGGAATAGGCGTTTCGCCTCTCCCAACTCCCACCGTTCCCGGAGCTACCCCCCTCCCCAACCCTCCCCCACACGGGGAAGGAGCGAGACAGGTGTGCCCACCTCACGTCATCCAGCCCAATAAGTCGAGCAACGCCAGTCGCATCTTTGTCGCGAGGAGCAAGGCTCTCTCCGTTCCCTCCCCCCTTGTGGGGGAGGGTCAGGGAGGGGGTGCCACGCGGGGATTCTCTCGGGAAACCCCAAGCTGCGCACCTTAACGACAACCCCAGTTCCCGCCCTTCCGAGCATTTCGCTGTCGCCTCCCCCCGCCTAACGCGATAGATTTGCAGCGAAAATGAGCTCGGGCGCGGCCAGCGCCCTGGGAGAAGCGCGCTCGCCATGCTGCACGATTGGGGCGTGATCGCCGCCGCCTTCGGCTATATCGGCTTCCTGTTCCTGGTGGCGAGCCATGGCGACCGCCGCTCGCCGGCCGGGCGCGGCCGTGCCTCCGGGCTGATCTATCCGCTCTCGCTGGCGATCTACTGCACCTCCTGGACCTTCTTCGGCTCGGTCGGCTTCGCCACCCGCGCCTCGACCGACTTCCTCGCCATCTATGTCGGCCCGATCCTGATGATCGGGTTAGGGGCCGGCGTGTTGCGCCGCGTGATCCAGCTGGCGAAAGCCCACAACATCACCTCGATCGCCGACTTCATCGGGGCGCGCTACGGCAAGAGCCAGGCGGTGGCGGCGACCGTGGCGCTGATCGCGATCATCGGCTCGGTGCCCTACATCGCGCTCCAGCTCAAGGCGGTCGCCTCCTCGCTCGAAACGATCCTGAGCGAAGACCAGGCCTTCTCCCACATCCCGATCGTCGGCGACGTCGCGCTGATGGTGACGCTGGCAATGGCGGCCTTCGCGGTGCTGTTCGGGACGCGTCAGACCGACGCGACCGAGCATCAGCACGGCCTGATGCTGGCGGTCGCGACCGAATCCATCATCAAGCTGATCGCCTTCCTCGCCGCCGGCATCTTCGTCACCTTCTGGATGTTCTCGCCGCACGAACTGATCGAGCGCGCCATGAAGACGCCGGAGGCGGTGCGCGCCATCAACTATTCGCCGTCGATCGGCAACTTCCTCACCATGACGCTGCTGTCGCTCTGCGCGATCATGCTGCTGCCGCGCCAGTTCCACGTCAGCGTGGTCGAGAACTCCTCGGATGCCGAGGTCGGCCGCGCGCGCTGGCTGTTCCCGCTCTATCTCGTCGCCATCAATCTGTTCGTGATCCCGATCGCGCTCGCCGGCCTCGTCACCTTCCCGTTCGGCGCGGCCGACCCTGACATGTACGTGCTGGCGCTGCCGATGGAGGGCGGTGCGGGGCTTCTCAGCGTCGCCATTTTCGTCGGCGGCCTGTCGGCGGCGACCGCGATGGTGATCGTCGAATGCGTCGCACTCTCCATCATGGTCTCGAACGACCTCGTGGTGCCGCTGGTGCTGCAACGACGGCCGGAAGGACGCGCCGGCGGCGCGGATTTCAGCGACTTCCTGCTGCGCTCGCGCCGGCTCGCGATCTTCGCCATCATGGTGATGGCCTATTTCTACTATCGCGCGCTCGGCAATACCCAGCTCGTGGCGATCGGCCTGCTCTCCTTTGCCGCCATCGCGCAGCTTGCGCCGAGCTTCTTCGGCGGGCTGCTGTGGCGGCGCGCGACCGCGCGCGGCGCCATCGGCGGCATGCTGGTCGGCTTCGCGGTGTGGCTCTACACGCTGTTCATTCCGAGTTTCATGGATTCCTCGACATCGGGCATCCTGCTGCTTCAGCACGGTCCGTTCGGCATCGAGGCGCTGCGGCCGCAGGCGCTGTTCGGCGCCGATCTGCCTCCCCTGATGCACGGCGTGATCTGGTCGCTGTCGCTCAACATCCTGACCTATGTGCTGCTGTCGCTGGCGCGAAGGCCCTCGTCCATCGAGCTGCTGCAGGCCGATCTGTTCGTGCCCAATACGCTTGCGCCGATCTCGCCTAGTTTCCGCCGCTGGCGCACCACCGTCACCGTGCAGGACATCCAGACCACGGTGGCGCAATATCTCGGACCCGACCGCGCCCGGCATTCCTTCGAGGCATTCTCCGCACGGCGCAACGTTCGCCTGGAGGCTGGAGCGCCCGCCGATTTCGAGCTGTTGCAGCACGCCGAGCACCTGATCGCCTCCTCGATCGGCGCGGCCTCCTCGCGCCTCGTGATGTCACTGCTGCTGCGCAAGCGCACGGTCTCGGCCAAAGCCGCACTCAAGCTGCTCGACGACTCGCACGCAGCCCTGCATTTCAACCGCGAGATCCTGCAGACCGCGCTCAACCACGTGCGTCAGGGCATCGCCGTGTTCGACGCCGATCTGCAGCTGATCTGCTCCAACCGGCAGTTCGGCGATCTCCTCAACGTCCCCCCGCATATCGTCCAGTTCGGCGAGCCGCTGCGCGAGATCCTGGAATTCATCGGCGTGAGCGATCCGGACGACCCGGTCGAGCGCGAGGCCATGCTGGAGCGGCGCCTTGCCGCCTACACCACCGACAGCGAGCCATATCTCGAACGTCTGCCGGAACGCCACATGGTGATCGAGGTGCTTACCAACCGCATGCCCGGCGGCGGCTTCGTCATCACCTTCACCGATGTCACACCCACCTTCGAGGCGGCGGAAGCACTGGAGCGCGCCAACGCGACACTGGAAAAGCGCGTGCGCGACCGCACCGAGGAGCTGACGCGGCTGAATTCCGAGCTGGCGCTGGCCAAGAGCGCCGCGGAAGACGCCAGCATCTCCAAGACACGCTTCCTCGCCGCCGCCAGCCACGACATCCTCCAGCCGCTGAACGCGGCGCGGCTCTATGTCACGAGCCTGGTCGAGCGCCAGCACAGCGGCGAGGAGACGCGGCTGGTCGAGAACATCGACGAATCCCTGCAGGCGATCGAAGAGATCCTCGGCGCGCTGCTGGACATCTCGCGACTGGACGCCGGCGCGATGACGACCTCGATCTCGAGCTTCAAGATGGCCGATCTGATGCGCTCGCTGGAGATCGAGTTCGCGCCGATCGCGCGCGCCAAGAACCTGGAGCTCACCTTCGTGCCGTGCTCGCTGCCGGTCGAATCGGACCGGCTCCTGCTGCGGCGCCTGCTGCAGAACCTGATCTCGAATGCGATCAAATACACCCCGCGCGGCCGCGTGCTGGTCGGCTGTCGCCGACAAGGCCCTTCGCTCAAGATCTGCGTCTACGACACCGGGGTCGGCATTCCGCCGGTCAAGCGCGGCGAGATCTTCAAGGAATTCCACCGCCTCGAGCAGGGCGCGCGGATCGCGCGCGGGCTGGGGCTCGGCCTGTCGATCGTCGAACGGCTGGCGCGGGTGCTCAAGCACGGCATCGCCATCGACGGCAACAGAAGCGGCGGCTCGGTCTTCTCCGTGACCGTGCCGACGGCGAAAGCGATCACCCACACCGCCGCGGTGACCAGCGCGACGCCGCTGGCGCGGACGCCGATCTCGGGTGCCCTGATCGTCTGTATCGAGAATGACGCGGCGATCCTCGACGGCATGCGCACGCTGCTGAAGGCCTGGGACGCCGAGGTGATCGCGGTCGCCGATCCCGAGGGCGCGATCGCCGCCATCGAGACGGCGGGACGGCGCGTCACCGGCCTCCTGGTCGACTATCATCTCGACCGCGGCAACGGCATCGCCGCCATCCGCGACATCCGCCGTCGCTTCGGCGACGCCATTCCCGCGATCCTGATCACCGCCGACCGCAGCCCCGCCGTGCAGGTCGCTGCGCGCGACGAGAAGGTCGCAGTGCTCAACAAGCCGGTCAAGCCGGCCTCGCTCCGCGCGCTCCTCGGCCAGTGGCGCACGCAGCAGATGGTGGCTGCGGAGTGAGACGCACTGCCAGCGCCCGCGCTCATGAAGAGCGCCTCCAGGGACAACGGCTTGGCCATTGAGCCGGGTACGGTGACGGAAGGGTGCACCGCGACCTCCACATCGTCATTGCGAGCGCAAGCGAAGCAATCCAGAATCCTCCCGTGGAAAGATTCTGGATTGCTTCGTCGCTTCGCTCCTCGCAATGACGGAGCAAGGTGAAATGTTGTCGTCCTCAAATCGGCATCTCGTTTCGCAGATACGCCTTCGCCTTCTCGCGGCGTGTTTCGCCCGAGGTTTGCGCTTCTCGTCACGCCCTCCTGGAGAAAAGGGCGCAGGGAAGGCCGGGTGCCGGCTGGCACCCGCGGTCCGCTGCGCGAAATGCACACGCAGGAAGAACCGCACAGCAGCATACAGGTGACGCCGAACACACGGCCTTCCCTGCGCGATGGTCGGACGGCTTATGCCGTGCTCTCCCGGGAGCCGAACTTTCCCTCTGGCCTCCCTTGCCTCACGGAATTCGCCGGCATGGCGCCGGTTGGCGCCATGTCGCCTCCGTAAGACTTGACCGTAGCAACGACGGCCAGGACCACACGGTTTTGCCGTACGCACACAGCGCCGTTCGTACAACGCGGCTTGCGAGAAGCTCACGGGGATCGGCTCAATCCATCACCCCGCCCCGCGTCTCACATCCGCGACGGCGCCAATGCGTCCACCGCAGCCCGATCCGCGGCTCGTGACGACGTACGACCGCCCCTTTTCGCCGGATCAGGGTGAGCAATACCTACGACAAAGCCGAATTTCTGTAAATACGAATATTTTCGATCAAGCCGATTGACCCAGCCGTTGCTGTTTTGCCTGACGATCACCCAAGCCCTTGGGGTGACCCGGGCACGTCGCCCGCAAAATCATGCCTTGAAGAACGCACTTGAATGTCCGCTGATCTCCTCCAGCAGCGCAAACGCGGATATTGTCCAACTTCATAACCGGAAGTGCGGCTTGCCGGAATCATGGGTATTATCCTCGTAGGATCACCGCCGATCGTCGGCATATAACCAAGGTTTCGCAATGAGCCGAACGGTACACGCTCCCACTGGACTCTTTGATAGCCGGCACTACGGCTTTGCGCAGGTAGCAATCGTCCCAACGCGCCTCGGCGACGCCGTCCATGTCTCTGGCCAAGTGGCTTGGGACGCAGATCGAAACGTCGTTGGTGCCGGTGATATTCGGCTCCAACTCGAGAAAAGTCTGGAGAATCTTGCGGCCGCCCTGGCGTCCGTCGGTGCAAAACTATGCGACGTCGGTGCACTTCGGCTCTATATCAGGCAAAGTCATATGCATGAGAGCAGCGCCATCACCGGAGCTCTCAAGGCGGCCTTCGGCGAGAATCCGCCTTGCGCAACTTGGATCGGGGTGTCGAGCCTCGCGAATGAGGCGTTCCTCATCGAGATCGAGCCTTCGGTCGTTTTTATTGACCGAGAGTGACTTGATAGCCAGCGGCAGCCTCGGGCTGCGATAAGCAAACTCGGTGGTCAAGGCCCTCTGTCGCTCGGTCATTGAGCGGCATCGCTTGAACGTCCGCAATGGGTCAAAACCGGCAATGTTCTGAACGAGCCGAATGACTTCGCTCTGCCTCAAGACCGGACATCCGCGAGTTAGCGAGGAAGCGCCTCAGCCCGTCGGCATGCCCTGCCTGCCCTGGTGGCAACCATCGCGTCTTGCGTCCGGCTCTCGATGCCGGGCTTTTGCAGGATCGCGCAGATGTGCGCCTTGCGGATGGCGGCGGAATGATTGCCGGCCGAGGTCCGCTTCAGGGCGCAAGCCGTGTGAAGACGTAGTCGCGGCTGCTGGCGCGGGCTTCGTGACAGCCCCAGCAGGTGCGGTGCTGGGCCTCGTCGACCGGCTTGCCGCCGATGAAGCGGCCAAAGCCCCAGCCGCCGGTGGAGGCATATTTCTTGGAATCCTTGACCATCACCTGGACCGTGGTGGCGGCGCCGGGGATGGTCGCGGACGCAAACTCCGGTGACTGTTTGCGCTTCCAGGCGCGCTTGACCAGAATGGTGCCGTCGGGGAACGGCAGCTTGCCGGCCTGATACGCGTCGATTGCGGTCCGGTTGCCGACGACAGCGCGGAACTCGTCGAGCGGCGCGGCCTCTTCGGCCGGCGCGATCAGCTCCCACTGCTTGTAGCCCGGCGGAATCGTGACGCCGAAGATCGGCGAGGCGTCGGCCGTGTCGCGTGCCGCCGGCCCCTCCGCCGAAGCGATCGTGACGAGATACGGCACGCAGGTCAGGAGCACGACGAGCAGGACCACGGCGAGCACGATCATCGTGGCGTAAGGAGATTTGTTCTTTTCAGGTTCGGCTGGCGTCATGACCATTCATCAAGCTGGGTTCAATGGGCGATCCCCGGTCCGGCCCATGGCTGGACCGAGGTGTCGTAGATGCTCAGGCGCCGTCGGCGTCGATGACGGCCTTGGCGAAGGCTTGCGGTGCTTCTTGCGGCAAATTGTGGCCGATGCCGCCGGTGATCAGGCGAAACTCGTATCGACCCGAGAACTTCCTGGCATAGGCGCTCGGGTCGGGATGCGGCGCGCCGTTGGCGTCGCCCTCCATCGTGATCGTCGGCACGTCGATGACGGGAGCCGCTGCCAGCTTCTTTTCGAGATGCTCGTATTTCGCTTCGCCCTGGGCGAGCCCGAGCCGCCAGCGGTAGTTATGGATCGTGATCGCGACATGATCCTTGTTGTCCAGCGCCGCCGCACTTCGATTGAAGGTGGCGTCGTCGAACTTCCATTGCGGTGAGGCGAGCTTCCAGATCAGCTTGGCGAAATCATGCGTGTACTTCTCGTATCCGGCACGGCCGCGCTCGGTGGCGAAATAGAACTGGTACCACCATTGCAGCTCGGCAGACGGCGGCAACGGCGCGTTGCCGGCGGCCTGGCTCGAGATCAGATAGCCGCTGACCGACACCAGCGCGCGGCAGCGCTCCGGCCACAGCGCGGCGATGATGTCGGCGGTGCGCGCGCCCCAATCGAAGCCGGCGACGACCGCCTTCTTGATATCGAGCTTGTCCATCAGCGCGATGACGTCGGCCGCCATCGCGGCAGGCTCGCCGTTGCGCGGCGTCTCGCTCGAAAGGAAATGCGTCGTGCCGTAGCCGCGCAAGTGAGGGATGATCACGCGATAGCCGGCCTTGGCCAGGATCGGCGCGACGTCGACGAAGGCGTGAATGTCGTAGGGCCAGCCGTGCAGCAGGATCGCCACGGGACCGTTCGAAGGACCCGCCTCGGCATAGCCGACATTGAGGACGCCGGCATCGATTTGCTTGATCGCCCCGAAGGACGCAATCGATGCGGACGATTTCGGCGCTTCGGTCTCGGCGCGCGCGAGGTCGATCACGCCAAGACCGACGGCGACGGTTCCTGCGGCGACGCCAAAGAACTGGCGGCGATGCTGGTCGATGATCTGCTTCATGGTGGAGCTACCTTTCTTGATGGTTGGTGATGGCGCGTCAGATCAGCGCGACCGTGACGTCGATGTTGCCGCGAACGGCCTTGGAATAGGGGCAGGTCCGATGCGCATCATCGATGATGCCGCGCGCGATCTCGGGGTCGAGGCCCGGCAGGCTGACATTGAGGCGCGCCCGGAGCGAATAGGCGCCCTCGTCGAGCACGAGATCGATTTCCGCATCGATCGCGCATTTCCTGGGAAGCTCGATCTTCCGCTGGCGCGCCGCGATCTCCATCGCGCCTTCGAAGCAGGCCGACCAGCCGGCGGCGAACAATTGCTCGGGATTGGTGCCGATGCCTGCGGCGCCCGGCGGCGACAGCTTGACGTCGAGGCGGCCGTCGGAGCTGCGCGATATGCCGTCGCCTCGGCCGCCGCTGGTGTGGGTCTTGGCCGTGTAGAGTGTTTTTGCCGCCTGCGTCATGAAGCTGTCCTTTCCGTTGCGCAACTGACTAGCAGTGGCTGGTGCAGGACACCCGTTGGGAGTTGTGAGAAGTTGTGAGGCCAGACCTCGCGCGCTTAACAAGGCCTGCATCCGCGGTCTGATGCCGATGCAGCGACGGCCTTGCCGGATCGCGATCATCTGGCTATCGGGGCCTGTCGAAGGGACCCGAGATTTGCCATGACAGAGCCGGCCGGCACCGCAACGGGAACTTTATCGTTCGGGCCATTCTCCGTGACGCCACATGAACGGCTCGTGATGCGCGACGGCGTCGCGTTGCCGCTCGGCGCGAAAGCGTTCGACACGCTGATGGCGCTGATGTCGCGGCCGAACCAGGTCGTCGGCAAATGGGACCTGATGGCGCTGGTGTGGCCCGGCATCACCGTCGAGGAGGCCAATCTGCGCTTTCACGTCGCAGCGCTGCGCAAGGCGCTCGGCGACGGCAAGGACGGCGCCCGCTACATCACGACGCTGTCCGGCCGCGGCTATTGCTTCGTGGCGCCGATTTCGCAACTCGCAGCGCCGATTTCGCAAACAGGCATTGCGGCAGCCCAGCGCCCCGCGCCGCGGCTGGAATTGCCGCCGGTGAAACTGCCGAACCGGTTACAGCGGATGGTCGGGCGCGACGATGAGATCGCCGCCGTCTCCGACAGGCTCATCGCCTCGCGCTTTGTGACGATCGCCGGCCCGGGCGGCGTCGGCAAGACGGCGGTCGCAGTGGCGATCGCTCACGACCTGCTCGAGACCTTCTCCGATGCCGCGCACTTTGTTGATCTCGCCGCGCTCAGCGATCCCGATCTCGTGATCACCTCGATCCTGCTGATGCTGGGCTTGCCGGCCGAGACCGACGATCCCCTGCCCGCGCTGCTCGCGCATGTCAGGGACAAGCGGATGCTGCTGGTTCTCGACAATTGCGAGCACGTCATCGCGACGGCCGCACCGCTGGCGGCGGACATCTTCCAGGCGGCGCCACATGTCCATATCCTCGCGACCAGCCGCGAGGCCCTGCGCGTCGAGGGCGAGCAGGTCTATCGATTGGCGCCGCTTGCCGTTCCGCCCGACGGCTCCGGACTGACGGTCGCCGCAGCGCAGACCTATCCGGCGCTGCAACTGTTCCTCGAACGTGCCACGGCCAGCGGCGCGCAGATCAGTCTCGACGACGCCAATGCCGCGATCATCGCGAGGATCTGCCGCAAGCTCGACGGCATGGCGCTGGCGATCGAACTCGCCGCCGGCCGGGTCGAAGCCTACGGCCTGGAGCAGACGGCCGCACTGCTCGACGAGCGCCTCAATCTGCTCTGGCAGGGCCAGCGAACGGCGCCGCCCCGGCAGAAGACATTGCAGGCCACGCTCGACTGGAGCTACGGACTGCTGTCGGATCTCGAACGCCTCGTACTGCGCAGGCTTGCGGTCTTCGCCGGGCATTTCACCATCGACGCGGCGCTCGAGGTCGTGCCGGACGAGCGCGTCGACCAGGCCCGCCTGTTCGACGCCGTCGACAGTCTCGTGGCCAAATCGATGGTCGCGCCGCGCCCCATCGGCGCCATGATGCGCTACCGCCTGCTCGACACGACGCGCGCCTATCTGCTCGAGATCGAGCCCGACGGCGCGGCTCTCGCCGCGCGCCACGCGACTTACTACCGGCGATGGCTGGAACAGGCCGGCATGACATGGGCCGCCGTGCCGAGCGCGGACGAACGAGCTGCTCACTTCTCCGCACTTCACAATGTGCGCGCCGCGCTCGACTGGTGCTTCGGGGCGGGCGGTGATCTCGGCATCGGCATTGCGCTCACCGCCGCCGCGGCGCCGATCTTCCTGGCGATGTCCCTGTTGATCGAATGCCGGCGCTGGTCGGAACGGGCGCTGCTGGCGATGGACCCCTCCTCGCGCGGCAGCGCCGAGGAAATGCACATCCAGGCCGCCCTCGGACTGACCCTGATGTTCACCCGCGGCGGCAGCGAAGCGGCGCGCAGCGCCCTGAGCCGGAGCCTTGCGATCGCGCAAGCGCGCGGCGACGACATCAACCAGCTCCAGCTGCTCGGCCGGATGCATATCTTTCACGAGCGGATGGGAGAGTTCGACGCCGCGCTCGGCTATGCGCAGCAGAGCCTCGCGGTCGCGAGGTCGCTGGGCGATCCCGCCTCGATCGCCCTCGCCCATTCCCTCCTCGGCGTCTCCTTGCATCTGGCAGGCGAGCATCGCGACGCGCTCGAGATGCTGGAGGTCGCCTGGCGGGGACCGGGCACGGAGCGAATCAGCACCGTCCACGGCTTCGATCATCGCAACCGGGCCGGCATCACGCTGGCTCGCGAGCTCTGGTTGCAGGGCCGGCCCGCGGATGCGCTGCAGCTGGCGCGGCAGACGGTCACCGAGGCCGCGCAGATGGATCACCCGATCACGCTCTGCATTGCGCTGATCTGGACGGTCGCGATTGATCTGTGGAGCGGAGACCTCGACGGTGCGGACGCGAATATCGACCGCTTCATCGCGCATGCGACGTCGCGCTCGATGGGGCCTTATCTCGCCGTCGGCCGCGGCGTCAAAGGCGAGCTGGCGATCCGGCGCGGCGATGCGGCCGGCGGCGTCGAGACGATCAGGACTTGCCTGCGCGAGCTCCACGATGCCGGCTACGAGCTGCTGACCACGACGTTCAACATCGCGCTGGTTCAGGGATTGTTGGCGCTCGGCCAGATCGAGCAGAGCGCACAGCTGATCGACGACGCCATCCGCCTCGTCGCGCAGAGCGGCGATCACCTCTACATGCCCGAGCTGTTGCGCATGAAAGGCAAGGTCCTATCGTACCTGCCGGAACCGCAGGTCGAGGGCGCGGAGGCCTGCCTGGTGCAGTCGCTGGAGCTCAGCCGCGGCAAGGGCGCGAAAGCCTGGGAGCTGCGGGCCGCGATCGACCTCGCCCGGCTAATTGCCGAACGCGGCCGGCGTGACGAAGCAAAACGGTTGCTTCAATCGGTTCTGAAGGGCTTTGCTGAAGGTGCCGAAACGGAGGACATCAGGATCGGCAACGAACTGCTGCGGAGGTTATCAACCCCGCCATCCTGATGAGGTGCGAGGCATGGGACGCAACGCGCTCCATGGGGCGCCTCGGGATGACGGGTTTGATGGCTTGGCGCTCACCCCGTCGGCGTGCCCTGCTTCCACTGGCCGCCGGCGATCTTGGCGGCCGCGATCACCGCCTGGGTGCGGCTCTCGACGCCGAGCTTTTGCAGGATCGCCGAGACATGTGCCTTGATGGTGGCCTCGGAGACCCCGAGTTCATAGGCGATCTGCTTGTTGAGCAGGCCCTCCGACAGCATCATCAGGACCCGGACCTGCTGCGGCGTCAGGGTCACCAGGCGGTCGCGCAGGCGCGTCATGTCGGGATCGGCCGCAGCCGACAAATCGGTATCGGCGGGAACCCAGACGTCGCCCTCCATCACCTTGAGGATGGCGTCGCGCAGGGTCTCGACGCCGAATCGCTTGGGAATGAAGCCGGAGGCGCCGAAATCGAGCGAACGGCGGATCGTGGCGCTGTCATCGGACGCCGAGACGATCACCACCGGGATCGCCGGATATTGCGCGCGCAGATAGATCAGGCCGGAAAAGCCTGAGATCCCGGGCATCGAGAGGTCGAGCAGGATCAGGTCGACATCCGAGGTCTGTTCCAGGAGCTTGGTCAGATCCTCGAACGATCCGGCCTCGTCGATCCTGGCCGAGGTCAGGACGCCGGCCACCGCCTGTCGCAGCGCGTCGCGGAAAAGAGGATGGTCATCGGCGATGACGAGATGGGTCGAGGGAGCGTTCATCGTTCTCTTGCTGTCGTTCGCGGGCCGGCGGACCAATCCCGGGTATGTCAATTCTTCCCCGAGCGGCCGTGGCATGCAAGTGCACATTATCCCTTTGCTGCAAAGGGGTTAATCCGGAAGCCTACGTGGCGGCGCGCCGGTGCCCGATACCGGGCGTCAGCTACGCGTCAGTGCGCAAGGCCGAAAGTCGTATTGGGGCGGGTTTCACGCCGATGTTACCTTGCGGGCAAGACCTGGGTTGATCCGGCATGTCCGGACGTCTGGGGCGCGAGGAAACGCAATTCGGGGAGCGACTCAACATGTCGACAATGGCCGTATCTCAAGCAGGCGCGGGAGGGATGACGAAGGACGAACGGTTCGTCATTCTCGCCTCCTCGCTCGGTACCGTCTTCGAGTGGTACGATTTCTACCTCTACGGTTCGCTGGCCGGCATCATCGGCGCGCAGTTCTTCTCGGCCTATCCGCCGGCAACCCGCGACATCTTCGCGCTGCTGGCGTTCGCAGCCGGCTTCCTGGTGCGTCCGTTCGGCGCGATCGTGTTCGGCCGCATCGGCGACATCGTCGGCCGCAAATATACCTTCCTCGTCACCATCCTGATCATGGGTCTGTCGACCTTCATCGTCGGCCTGCTGCCGAACGCGGCCACCATCGGCATCGCGGCTCCGATCATCCTGATCGCGCTGCGCCTCGCCCAGGGCCTGGCGCTCGGCGGTGAGTATGGCGGCGCGGCGACCTACGTCGCGGAACATGCTCCGAACGGCAAGCGCGGCTACTACACCTCCTTCATTCAAACCACCGCGACGCTCGGCCTGTTCCTGTCGCTGCTGGTGATCCTGTTCACCCGTAGCGCCCTCGGCGAGACCGACTTCGCGGCGTGGGGCTGGCGCATCCCGTTCCTGGTCTCGGTGCTGCTGCTCGGCATCTCGGTCTGGATCCGGCTTCGCCTCAATGAATCCCCGATCTTCCAGAAGATGAAGGACGAGGGCAAGAGCTCGAAGGCGCCGCTGACCGAAGCCTTCGGCAACTGGCAGAACGGCAAGCTCGTGCTGCTCGCGCTGCTCGGCGGCGTGATGGGCCAGGGCGTCGTCTGGTACACCGGCCAGTTCTACGCGCTGTTCTTCCTGCAATCGATCCTGAAGGTCGACGGTTACACCGCCAACCTGCTGATCGCCTGGTCGCTGCTGCTCGGCACCGGCTTCTTCATCGTGTTCGGCATGCTGTCCGACAAGATCGGCCGCAAGCCGATCATCCTCGGCGGCTGTCTGATCGCGGCGCTGACCTTCTTCCCGATCTTCAAGATGATCACCACCAATGCCAACCCGGCACTGGAAAAGGCGATCGAATCGGTCAAGGTCGACGTGGTGGCGGATCCCGCGGGTTGCGGCGACCTGTTCAACCCGGTCGGCACCCGTGTCTTCACCGCACCTTGCGACACCGCACGCGCTTATCTGTCGCAGTCGTCGGTCAGGTACACGACCACGCCGGGCGCAGCCGGCTCGGGCGTGAAGGTGGTGGTCAACGGCAAGGACATCGCCTACGCCAACGCCAAGGACGGCAACCCGGCGGTGCTCGCCGCGGTGCAGGCGGCCGGTTATCCGAAGGGCGGCGACGCCGGAATCGTGAAGATGGCGCATCCGTTCGACATCTTCCGTCCGCAGGTGGCGGCGATCATCGGCCTGCTGTTCGTGCTCGTGGTCTACGTCACCATGGTGTACGGCCCGATCGCGGCGATGCTGGTCGAACTGTTCCCGACCCGCATCCGCTACACCTCGATGTCGCTGCCCTACCACATCGGCAACGGCTGGTTCGGCGGCCTGCTGCCGGCGACCGCCTTTGCCATCGTGGCCTCGACGGGCGACATCTATGCCGGCCTCTGGTATCCGATCATCTTCGCCTCGATTACCGTCGTGATCGGCTTCTTCTTCCTGCCCGAGACCAAGGACGTCGACATCAAGGCGACCTGATCGAAAGCAGCGATAAGCACAACGAACCGGCCGCGGAGCGATCCGCGGCCGGTTTTGTTTTGAGCGCTAAAATTGCTTTACTGATTGCTGCCGACGAATTGCAGCACCACCTCGCGCCGGTGCGGGCGCTTGCGGTGCTCGATCAAGTAGATCGCCTGCCAGGTGCCGAGGGCAAGCCGGCCGTTCAGGACTGGAACCTGAAGCGAGGCCCCGGTCAGCATCGTCTTGATATGTGCCGGCATGTCGTCGGGTCCTTCGGTGTCGTGGGTCCACCCGGCATTCTCCGGCGCGAGCCGGGATAATGCCGTGGTGAGATCGACGAGCACGGACGGATCGGCATTCTCCTGGATCGTCAGCGAGGCCGAGGTATGGCGGATGAACAGCGTCAGCGCGCCGTCGCGCGCGTGAACCTCGGCGATGAATTTTGCAGCCTCGCTGGTCAGATCGGTGAAGCCGTGGCCCGATGTCTGCACGGTCAGCAATGACGATGCGATGGTGGTGGCTTGCACCGACGATGGCGCCGAGCGCGTG
This sequence comes from Bradyrhizobium sp. CCBAU 25360, assembly GCF_028128695.1. Taxonomy (NCBI): domain Bacteria; kingdom Pseudomonadati; phylum Pseudomonadota; class Alphaproteobacteria; order Hyphomicrobiales; family Nitrobacteraceae; genus Bradyrhizobium; species Bradyrhizobium sp. CCBAU 25360. Next base: position 128,925 of record NZ_LBJA01000041.1, on the reverse strand, counting down.
ATGGATTTGGCTGATGTCATCAAATATCTCGATTGATCGAACACTGCCGTAGGGTGGGCAAAGGCGCGAAGCGACGTGCCCACGTCCTTTCTCAGCATCGTGGAAACATGATGGGCACGGCGTAAGAACGCCTTTGCCCACCTACGGCACCTCAACGCATGGATGGCGCGAAGAGGTCCTCAAATCTTCCCCGACACGTCCTTCTGGACGCGGTTGGCCATGTCGATCAGCCGCCGCCAGGCCCTTTCCAGAAACGACATCACGCGGTCGACGTCCTGATCGCTCGGCAGCGGGATCTCGATCTTGCGCTCGCCCTCGGCGCCCTTGGGCTCCGCTTTCTTCAGCGGGTCGGATTTCGGCAGCGCCTCGTCGATCTTGCCGGACACCGTCGGCCCGGCTGCGAGCTGTCCCTTCAGCCTCTCGACCTCGGCCTGGAGTCGGCCGATCTCGGCGTCGAGCGCGGTCCGTTCGTCGGGCACCGCGTAGCAGGCCCAGCCGATGCCGTTCTTGGTGCAGGTCGATACCGTGCCGGTGCGCGTGTCGAGCCGCAGCACGCCCTCGGGGATCGGCGCCATGCTGTAGCGGCCGTTCTCGCTGTCGGGCGTGGATTGCGCGGCCTCGAGGTCGCCGCCGATCGCCATCGCGGCGGCGAACGCCGCCAGCGCAAGCCATGATGTTGTGGATGACGTCACTGGTCTCATCGCGCTCTCCGCCACGACGTGCAGGTGGCCCTCTCGCAAATTCTACACCCCGGTGAGGCGATCCGCCGCCCAAAACACGCACCCGCATCAACGATCGCGGCGGCGTCTTCGATCCCGGCAGCGTGGCGTAAGGGCGGCCGCATCCGCCGATCCTGAGGCCTGCTGCTGCGGTGCGGCGTCACGCTGTGTGCAGCGCTGCCGTGTGCGCCAATATCATCAAACAAATCAGCTACATAACCGAAAGCGACGCAATCGTGACTTGGCTTGACTTGATTATGGGCCATCAGTATGGTCCGCGCGGCTTTTGAGGGTGGCGGGCGCAATTTCCATTCAGCCGCGGCGTTTCGGGTCTTCGTTGCATGACACAGGGCACGGGACACGGCGAGAATGGGGATCGCGATAGATCGTCCGAGGAAGCTGCGCTTTCCGAACGGCTCGGAAAACTTGATCAGCGGTTGTCCGAACTCCGGGACCAACGAATCAAGACCGAGCAACCCGCAGGTGACGGTGAAGACAGAGCGGCCAGAGCTTCGGCGATGGCGCTTGGTTTCCGGTTATCCTCCGAGTTGGTCGCCGGGGTCGTCGTCGGAGCGGGGATTGGCTGGGGTTTCGACCGCTTGCTGTCGACGTCGCCTTTCGGATTTATCGTGTTCCTGTTGCTGGGCTTCGTCGCCGGCGTGGTGAATGTGGTGAGAACGGCGGGTGCGGGTCAAGACAGGCGCGGTGGGTCTTAGCCGATCCGCACCAGAGGAATGATCGTGCCGGCCTTGCCGGTACGGGCCGGCCCGGCCGGCAGACCGAGACCCGCCGGCATTGCCCGGCAGACCAAGAGATGCCGCGCTGATGAAAATCGACCCGATCCACCAGTTCAACATCGAGCCTCTCTTCACCCTGGGCCATATCGGCAATCACACGATCGCCTTCACCAATTCGTCGCTCTACATGCTGGTGGCGGTGGCGGTGATCTCGATCCTGATGCTCGCCAGCGGCACGCAGCTGGTTCCCGGGCGCCTGCAGTCGGTTGCCGAAATCTCCTACGAATTCGTCGCCTCGACCATCCGTTCGACGGCCGGCGCGGAAGGCATGAAGTTCTTCCCGCTGATCTTCTCGCTGTTCATGTTCATCTGCGTCTCGAACCTGGTCGGCATCATCCCCTACACCTTCACGGTGTCGAGCCATCTGATCGTCACCGCGGCGCTGGCGCTTCTGGTCTTCTTCACCGTGCTGATCTACGGCGTCGCCAAGAACGGCCTGAAATTCTTCTCTATCTTCGTGCCCCACGGCGTCCCCGGCTACATCCTGCCGCTGGTGATGTTCATCGAGGTCCTGTCGTTCTTCCTGCGGCCGGTCTCCCACAGCGTCCGTCTGTTCGCCAACATGCTGGCCGGCCACATCGCGCTGAAGGTGTTCGCGGGCTTCGTCGCCATGCTCGGCTTCTCGCTCGGGGCGCTGGGCTGGGTTGGCGGCGTGCTGCCGCTGGCTCTCACGGTCGCGCTCTACGCGCTCGAGATTCTGGTCGCGTTCCTGCAAGCCTATGTGTTTGCGATCCTGACCTGCATCTACCTCAACGACGCCATTCATCCGGGACACTGAGCGGTCCGGGGAATTTCCACCCAAAACCCAATCTTTCTTCCAAGGAGTCTAAAATGGATCCGGCAGCAGCAAAACTTATCGGCGCGGGCATCGCATGCATCGGCATGGGCGGCGCAGGCGTCGGCGTCGGCGTGATCTTCGGCAACTACCTCGCCGCAGCCGTTCGCAACCCGTCGGCCGCTCAGGGCCAGTTCGGCAACCTGATCTTCGGCTTCGCCGTGACCGAAGCGCTCGGCATTTTCTCGCTGCTGATCGCGCTGCTGCTGCTGTTCGTTCCGCTCTGAGGACGACGTTTTTCGCGCCGTTCCATCCCATTGGGACGGCGCGTGTGACAGCAACAGGAGAACTCCGTGGCTGAAAGTCATGGCGGCGCAAAAGGTCCGGCGGCGGGCGCTCACACCGGGGCTGACGGTGGTCACCACGGTGGCGGTTTTCCGCCGTTCGAGAGCAGCAACTACGCTTCACAGCTGGTGTCGCTCGCGATCTTCTTCGTCCTGCTTTACGTGATCGTGTCCAAGCTTGCTCTGCCGCGTGTCGGCGGTGCGATCGAGGCCCGTCAGAACAAGATCGAGGGCGACCTCGCCGAAGCGCAGAAGCTGAAGGACCAGTCCGACGCGGCGCTGAAGGCCTATGAGAACGAGCTTGCTTCGGCACGCTCGCGCGCGCAGGCGATCGGCAACGAATCCCGCGACAAGGCGAATGCGCAGGCGGACGCCGAGCGCAAGACGCTGGAAGAGCAATTGGCGGCCAAGCTCGCCGGGGCGGAGAAGACCATCGCCTCGACCCGCGCAACCGCCATGAGCAACGTTCGCGGCATCGCCGCCGATGCGGCAGGCCAGATCGTGCAGCAGCTCACCGGCGTGGTTCCGGACGCGGCGTCGGTCAATGCCGCCGTTGATGCGTCCTTGAAGGGTTAGTCGATATGTTCTTCGATCCTGAAACGTGGGTCGCCATCGCTTTCGTGATCCTGATGGTCCTGTTCGGCTATCTCGGGGTCTTCAAGAAAGCGATGGTTGCGCTCGACCATCGCGCCGACCGCATCAAGGCCGAGCTCGACGACGCGACGCGTCTCAAGCAGGAAGCCGCCAAGGTGCTCGCCGACTACAAGGCGCGCACCGCCTCGGCCGAACGCGAGGCCGCCGACATCATCGCCAACGCCAGGAGCGAAGCCGAGCGCATCGCGACTGAGGCCAAGGCGAAGATGGAAGACTTCGTCGCCCGCCGGACCAAGACCGCGGAGAGCAAGATCGCGCTCGCCGAAGCCCAGGCGCTCGCCGATGTCCGTGCCGCAGCGGCGGAAGCCGCCGTCCAGGCCGCCTCGACGATCCTGTCGCAGTCGGTCAAGGGCTCGGTTGCCGACGATCTGATCGCCAAGGGCATCACCGAGGTCCGGCAAAAGCTGAACTGAGGGTTCTGCCTTCACCAATCAAAAAGCCGGCGCAATGAGCGCCGGCTTTTTTGTCGAAAGACTCTCGTGTCCCGGACGCAGAGCCGGGACCCAGTGTGCCGGCGGCATGGGCCCCGGCTCTGCAGCGCACCGCTGAAGAAGCGCTGCGCTGCGTCCGGGGCAACGAGAACCCTACTTCTTCTTCCGTCCCTTCGGCTCGGGGGACAGCGCCTGCGGGTCGAAGCCGACATAGAAGACATAGGAATCGGCGGTCGAGGCGGAGGGCGTCGGATAAGCCAGATCCTCGACGATGAAGGTGAAGGGCACGCTGCCCCCTTCCGACATCTCGACCGTGGTCCGGTAAGCCTTCGAGGCGATCACTTTCTCGCCGACGCCGCCCTGCACCACCGCGACACGCAAGGGGACCTCGACGGTGGCGGGCGCGCCGGCGGGACCGGCGATCACGCGGCCCTGGATTCCGATCCGGGCCGTGATGCCGGCACTGCTGCGGGCACATTCGCGCGCCATCTTGGTGATCGAGGCCTGGAAGCGGATCTCGTTGCCGACGGCGGGCTTTCCGGCCGCCCCCACCGCGTAGGTCGATGCACCCGCACGCACCGTCACCTGCGGGCAATCGACGTCGTCTTCCGCCGGCTGGCCAGGCGCAGGCGCGGGCTTGGGCGGGGCCGGCTCATCCGACTTGCCGCCGAACAGGCTCTTGAAGCGGTCGGTCAAGGACTGGGCGGCCACCGGCGAAACCGTCGCGAACGACATCGACAATGCCAGCGCGATCGCCGGCATCCGCCGCAGCACATTCCGCGATGACCGAAGCTGCTTCACCATCAAAGCCCGTACTCCAATGACAATTATCCGGCCGATCGCCGGCCGGGGCATGCGGGTTATATCGCCAAAATCGGCGAACCCAAGGCAGCAAAAGGGGGGACTTGGCCAGGGACTTGGCCAGGGACTTGACCAGGGACTTGACCAGGGGACTTGACCAGGAGACTTGGCCCAATGAAGCGAGCCGCTCAGCCGCGGAAATCCTCATGCAGCAGGCCGAACAGCAAATGGTCCTGCCAGACCCCGTTGATGCAGAGATAGCGGCGCGCCAGGCCCTCACGGGAGAAACCGCACTTCTCCAGCACCCGGATCGACGGCGCATTGGTGGGGATGCAGGCGGCCTCGACCCGGTGCAGATTGAGCTCGCCGAACAGCGTCGGCAGCAGCACCCGCAGTGCAGCCGTCATGTAGCCGCGATGGGCATGGGGTTGGCCGACCCAATAGCCGATGGTGCCGGCCTGCACGATGCCGCGCCGGACATTGGCCAGCGTGATGCCGCCGACCATGGCGCCGTCGAGCTCCCGGAAGATCAGAAAGGGATAGGAACGGTCCGCGGCAATGTCCTCGGAATAGCGGCGCAGGCGGCGGCGGAAGCCGGAGCGGGTGAGATCGTCAGACGGCCAGATCGGCTCCCAGGGCGTCAGGTAATCGCGGCTGGTCTCGCGCAAATGCGCCCATTGCAGGAAGTCCGACATCTGCGGCGCGCGCAGCAACAGCCCGTTACCGCGCGGCGCGAGGGCGGCGGGTCCACTGGACGGCAGGCGAAAGAGGGCCATGGTGATGCTTCCCGGGGCAGCTCAGCCCGCGCGCGGCTCCTAATGCAGCCGCGCCTTGGCACGTGCCCGCGTCAATCCTTCCGCAAAAGACACCGCCGTGTCCAGACCCCTGCCACTGCCTAATGCGACAACGGCAGGCCGGCTCCGCGACAGCAGCGCACGCGCGGCATCCCGGGTCGATTCGACGCTGACGGCGTCGATCCGGCCCACCAGCTCCTCGACCGTCTGCGGCCGGCCATAGGCCAGCACGTGGCGCGCCAGCTGCTCGGCGCGGGAAGAGCAGCTCTCCAGCGCCATCAGGAGGCCCGCCTTCATCTGCGCCTTGGCCCGCGCGATCTCGGCTTCGGTCAGGGTCTCGACCGAATCGTTCATGATGTCGACCACGACCTCCATCATCTCCGGCGCGTCGGCCGGATCGGTGCCGGTGTAGAGGCCGAAGAAGCCGGTGTCGGTATAGGGCGCGTGGAACGAATAGATCGAGTAGCAGAGACCGCGCTTCTCGCGCACCTCCTGGAACAGGCGCGACGACATTCCGCCGCCGAGGATGTTGGTGAAGACCTGGAGCGAGAACAGCGACAGATCGCTCTGCGGCACGCCTTCCAGCGCCAGCGTCAGATGCGCCTGCTCCAGCTCGCGATGCACCACCTTGGCGCCGCCCTTGCCGAACATGGCCGCCTGCGGTTTGGGACCCGGCGTCGCCTCAAAACTTGCGAAGCGCTTCTCGACCTCAGCGACCACTTGCTTGTGATCGACCGCACCGGCCGCGGCCACCACCATGTCGGGCCCGCGATAATGCGTCGAGAGATAGTCGCGCAGCGAATCGCGATTGAAGGCGCGCAGCGTCTTGGCCGTGCCGAGCAGCGAGCGGCCCATCGGCTGGTCGGGGTAGCAGAGCTCGTTGAGATGCTCGAACACGACGTCATCGGGCGTATCCTGCGCGGCACCGATCTCCTGCACGATGACGTTCTTCTCGCGCTCCAGCTCGTCCGGCTCGAAGGCGGGATTGGCGAGGATGTCGGCGAGCACGTCGAGCGCGAGCGGCACGTCGGCCTTGAGCACCCGCGCATAATAGGACGTGGTCTCGGTCGAGGTGCCGGCATTGAGGTCGCCGCCGACCGCCTCGATCTCCTCGACGATCTCGCGCGAGGAGCGTTTCGTCGTGCCCTTGAACGCCATGTGCTCGAGCAGATGCGAGATGCCGTGCTCGTTCGGCTTCTCGTCGCGTCCGCCGACGCCGGCCCACACGCCGAGCGCCGCGGTCTCGAGATGGGGCATCTTGTCGGTGACGACGGTCAGGCCGGAGGCAAGCTTGGAAATCTCGACGCTCATCCGGCAACTCCCTGCTTTGCGGCGCGGCTGACCGACAGCACGAACCGCTCGACCTCGGCCTGATCGTTCTTCATCACCTTCATGTGTTCGGATTTGGTCATCAATCCGTCGAGCCAGGCCGGCAGTTGCGGCCGCTGGCCGCAGGCCGCTTCGACAGCGTCGGGGAATTTGGCCGGATGCGCGGTGGAGAGCACGATGCTCGGCACCCCAGTGTCGGTGGTGTCGCGGTCGGCGACGGCGAGCGCCACCGCCGTATGGGGATCGACCAGCTCGCCGGCCTCGCGCCAGCCGGCGCGGATCGCAGCCGCGGTCTCGGTCTCGTCGGCGCGCCCTGCGTCGAACTCCTCGCGGATCGCGGCCAGCGTCGCATCTGGCAGCACGAAACGTCCTGACTGCTTCAGCGAATCCATCAGACGGCGCACGCCGGCGGCATCGCGCCGGCCGGCTTCGAACAGCAGCCGTTCGAAATTGGACGAGATCTGGATGTCCATCGACGGCGACGCCGTCGCGTGCACCTCGCGCACCTCGTAGATCCCGGTCTTCAGCGTGCGCGCCAGGATGTCGTTGACGTTGGCGGCGATGCGCAGGGTCCGCACCGGCAGGCCCATCCGCTTGGCGACGTAGCCGGCGAAGATGTCGCCGAAATTGCCGGTCGGCACGACGAAATCCACCGCGCGCGCCGGCGCGCCGACTGCAACGGCGGAGGTGAAATAGTAGACGACCTGGGCGACGATGCGCGCCCAGTTGATGGAATTGACGCCGGAGAGCGAGGTCGCATCGCGGAAGCGATGGTTGTTAAACATCCCCTTCACCAGCGCCTGGCAGTCGTCGAAATTGCCCTCGATGGCGAGGGCATGGACATTGGCCGCGCCCGTCGACGTCATCATCCGCCGCTGCACCTCGGAGATGCGGCCGTGCGGGAACAGCACGATGAGATCCACGTTCTCGAGGCCGGCGAAGGCTTCGACCGCAGCGCCGCCGGTGTCGCCTGAGGTGGCGACCACGATGGTCGTGCGCTGGCCGCGCTTGGCGAGCACGTGGTCCATCAGCCGCGAGATCAGCTGCATCGCCACGTCCTTGAAGGCGAGCGTCGGACCGTGGAACAGCTCCAGCACGAACTGGTGCGGCGACATCTGACGCAGCGGCACCACCGCCGGATGGCGGAAGGTCGCGTAGGCCTCGTTCGCCATGCGGCCAAGCTCGGCGTCCGAAATCTCGCCGCCGGCGAAGGGACGGATCACGTCGACCGCGACCTCCCAATAGGGGCGGCCGAAGAAGCCGGCGATGGTCTCGGCAGAGAGCTGCGGCCAGATCGTCGGCACATACAGGCCGCCGTCGCGCGCAAGCCCGGTCAGCATCACGTCGCAGAAGCCGAGTTCGGGGGCCTCGCCCCGGGTCGAGATATAACGAGTCAAACTGCCCTCCAAAGGCCGACCGGGCCTGCGCCCGCTCGTTAAGCCTTTGATTTTACGAAATTACTTGTTAACAGCCAGAGGCTTTGGGCCACCATAAAGTGTTTTGCGGCATCAGGAAACCGCTTCCCGCCTTCACCCCTGCCCAGCAAAAAGGGCTGCGGCGGTGCCGCAGCCCTCTCTTGGAAGGTCTGTCGTTGATATGTGCAGACCGGTTTGTCTCTGGGGGTCGCCGCCCCCGCTGAAACTTCTCCGGCAACCTTTCGCCGTCAGTCACGAAATCGTCAAGGGCGAAAACGACGAGCGCGGGAAGGTGTTCCTATTTTTCCCGACATGCCCAAGCTTTTGCGAGCGCATTCCAGCGAACCGCCGCCAAGGATTGCCATTTTATCCCGACAATTGCGGGGGTCCGGAACGAATGCCACCTCGACCCATTGTGTCCGCGGATGGGTGTCGGCGGTGTCCATGCATTGCCCGGCTGCACGCCGACACCAATCCGTCTCGCCGAACCGGCTGCATCCTGGAGCAGCCGGTTCGGTGCCGGGCCGCCAGTCCCCCGGGCCGTCAATTCAGCCCGATTTCAACCGCGATCCTGATCAGGTCGGAATGGTTCTTGGCTCCCAGCTTCTGCTTGAGCAGGGACGTGGTGTTGGCGACGGTCTTGTAGGAGATGCCGAGCGCCTCGGCGACTTCCACGATCTTGTCGCCGCGTCCGAGCAGGCGGAGAATTTCGAGCTCCCGCGGCGTCATCTGCGAGGCCGGGTTGGCCTTGATCGCCGCGCCGGAAAACGTCACGGCTTCCGCGAGTTGCGGCGAGATGTAGTTGTCGCCCGCGACCACCTTGCGCACCGCTTTCAGCAGGATCCTGGGATCATCGCCCTTGGAGACATAGCCCTGCGCCCCAAGCTCGACCGCCCGCACCACGAAGGCGGGATCGTCGTTCATGCTGAACATGATGATCTTGGCGTCGGGGTCGTCCTTGCGGATGCGTCGCATCAGCTCGAAGCCGGAGACATCGGGCAGGCTGATGTCGATCACGGTCACGTCGGGCCGCTTGCTGACATAGGCGCGATGGCCGGATTTGGCGTCGGTCGCCTCGTCGATACGGATCGAATGGTCCGAAGCGAACAGGGTGCGGCAACCGGACAGCACCACGGGGTGGTCATCGACAATCAGGACCCTGGTCGCCGGCTTGGCGGTATCTTGCATCGCGCACTCTCTTGTTGTTCGACTCATAGACCGGCGGGAACAAATGGAAAGAGTAAATCCCGCCGATGCGCGTTAGAATTGACCTAATGTGGCAACGGCTCTCGTTCAGAACGCAACTGTTTCTTCCACTTGGCGCGAGCTTTCTCGCAACGCTGATCCTGGGCGGCGTTCTGCTCCAGATCTTCGCGGCCGGCCAGCTCGCCGACGAAAACGAGCCCGCTCGACGTTCGACCCGGACGATCGCGACCGCACTCAACAACACTCTGCGCGCGTCGGACGACCCGCGGAAGACGCTCGACGCCTTTGTCCAATCCTTGACCACCTCCTCGGACATCCAGTTCCGTTCCGCGGAAGGCCCTGCCGCGGAGCCGAGAAAGGACGGCCGGCACAACCTGCAAGGGGTTCCGCAGTGGTTTGTCAACCTGCTCATGGTACCGGACATGGACGCTGCGACCCCGGTGCTGATCGATGGCAAGCGTGTCGGCGATATCGTGTTCCTGCCGGACCTGTCGGCCGACCTGTTCGAGAAGTGGATCGGCTTCCTGGCGCTGACCGGCCTCGTCGCCATGCTGACCGTGCTCACCGGAATCATCGCTTACGTCTTCGCGGGATCGGCACTGCGTCCCCTGCAGCATCTCGGTGAAGGCCTCACACGGATGCGGCGCGGCGACTACGCAAAGCCGATCCCGATCGGAGGGCCGCCGGAGATCCGGCAGAGCTGTGCGGAAGCAAACGCGCTGGCCGCGACGCTGGCGCAATTGAGCCAGGACAATCGCGATCTGATGCACCGCCTGGTGTCGCTCCAGGACGACGAGCGGCGCGATCTCGCCCGCGAATTGCACGACGAGCTCGGACCGCTGCTGTTCAGCATCCGCGCCGGCACGATCGCGCTGGTCGACGCCTCGCCGCAGGCGGGAAATCTCGGCAAGTCGGCCCAGGATGTGCTGCAATCGGTCGAGGCGCTCCAGCAGACCAACCGCCGTATCCTCGATCGGTTGCGGCCACTCTACATTCAGGAGCTTGGCCTTTCGACCAGCGTGCAGACGCTGCTCCAGAACTTTCGCAAGCAGGCGCCGCACATCGTCCTGACTGACACGATCGATCCGGGTCTCGACGGCATCGCCGGGCCGCTGGCCCAGACCGTCTATCGCGTGATCCAGGAGGCGCTGACCAACGTGCTGCGCCACGCCAAGGCCAGCAACGCCCATGTCCAGGCAACCGTCACCGATAAGGCGCTCGTCGTCGAGATCTCCGACGACGGCGGCGGCTTTCCCGACGGCAACGTTTTCGGCCGCGGCCTGACCGGCATGCATGAGCGCGTGCGCGCGCTCAGCGGATCGCTGTCACTGTTGCGCGTGGATGGGCGAACCCATGTACGCTGCCGCCTTCCGGCCGAGCCGGCACGCGAGGCGCCGGTCCAGCCAATTGGTTGAGCTGACCTTGTCGGAAAACCGCCGCACACTTTACGCCCACGCGGCCCTTCGGGTCCGGATCATGCCCTAACAGGCGCAGCCATGATGCGCGTTCTGTTGCGCCGGCTCGCACAGCGTGCTGCGGATCTTGCCTTCGGGGCTGAAGCGAAACGAGGCGTGAATCCGTAGCGCGCCGGCGACGGAATATTCGAGATCGACGCCATGGGGCGCGGGATGGATCTCCTCCAGCCCGAAGCCGGCCAAGGAGAAGGCACTGAGTCGCGGCTGCCAATAGGCCTCGAGCTCGCTGCGGCCGCGATAGCGCTGCGCACCGTTGCACGTGCATTCGACCTGGGCGTCGTCCGCATAGAGGTCGAGCAACGACGTGAGGTCGCCCTTCCGGCAGGCGTCCACCCAATCGACGACAATTCCCATCTGGTCGAAATCGCTCACGCCGCAATCCTGTCTGCCGCGGAAACTCACCGGCGGCTTAGAACCACACTCGTGAATGTGCGCTGAATAATAAACCCCGGGCGATACCGGGTTCCCACGGGGTATCTACGGTCGAGCCCAGCTCTGCCGCCGGCCTCTTGCCCACACGGCGAAGGCGATCAGCACGGCGCCTGCCAGCATGAACCAGGTGACGGCGTATTGCAGGTGGTCGTCCTTCAAATGCACGTCGAGCGGCCCCGGGCGCGGGATGCCGTTCTCGGGCACCGGTTGCTCGAGGTCGACATAGAACGGCGCAACCGCGCCCCAGCCGAGCGCGCTTGCGATGGCCGGATGATCGCGCACGAACCAGAGCCGCTTGTCGCGGTTCTCCGCCGGCGTCAGCCAGCCGGACGGCTCGGGAAAGCGCAGATAACCGGTGAGCGCGACCGGCTGCCCGGTAACGAGCTTCTTCACCGCGCGATCCTCGACGCTGCGGTCCTGCATGGTGTTCTCGACGAAGCCCGCATCGATCACGACCGTCTCGCCGCTGGGAAGTCGCGCCGGCAGGAACGCCCAGGTGCCGGGGCCGGAGGCGTCCTTGCGCACCGCCGAGCCCGAGGAATAGACCATCGCATCCGGCAGGGCTGCGTAGGTCGCGGTGAAGCTGACGCGGCGGAATTCGTCGCGCGCGGGATTGAGTGCAGCCCATTGCGAAGATGGCGGCAGCGCGACGGGCGCCTCTGCAAGGCGCTCGGTGAGCGCCGCGACCAGCGCGTGCTTGGCGGTCCGGCGCTGCAATTGCCAGACACCGAGCGCGACGAAGACGGCCGTCAGGAACAGCGTGAACAGCGCGAAGCCGGCCACGCGGGGCTTGCGCGCAGGCTGGTTCATTTCGCGCGGTCGACCAACCGGCCCGGCGCCGCCTTGTGGTGGAATTGCAGCGCGATCAGCAGCGACTTCATCGCGCGCAGCGGCAGCAGCGTGGTGGCCAGGATCAGCGGCAACCACAGCGCCGCATGCAGCCAGTAAGGCGGCTGGTATTTGACCTCGACGATGAGCGCAGCCGCTACCACGATCCCACCGGCCAGCATGATGATGAAGATCGCCGGCCCGTCGCCGGTATCGATGAAGGCGTAGTCGAGACCGCAGCGGTCGCAGGCGGGTGCGAGGGTGAGGAAGCCCGCATAGAGCTTGCCCTGGCCGCAGCGCGGGCATCGGCAGGCAAGCCCGCGCAGCGCGCTTTGCAGGACGGTGGTTTCAGGCTCGGGCTTGCCGGCGGTGTCGTTCATGATGGCAGACTCTATCACAGTTTTCGCGGGAGCTTCCGGCGGCCCAAAAGCGAAAGGGCGGCCCGGCGGCCGCCCTTTCTGATCTCGTTGTCGCGGCTCAGTGCGCGCCGTGGGCCATGGTCTCGGCGCCGTGTCCCCAGACGTAGATGCAGAGGAACAGGAACAGCCAGACCACGTCGACGAAGTGCCAGTACCAGGCGGCGAACTCGAAACCGAGATGCTGCTTCGGCGTGAAGTGGCCGGCGTAAGCGCGGAACAGGCACACCAGCAGGAAGATGGTGCCGACCAGCACGTGGAAGCCGTGGAAGCCGGTCGCCATGAAGAAGGTCGCGCCATAGACGTTGCCGCCGAACGAGAACGCCGCATGGCTGTACTCGTAGGCCTGCACGCAGGTGAAGAGCGCACCGAGCACGACGGTCAGGATCAGGCCGTATTTCAGGCCCTGGCGGTCGTTCTCCAGCAACGCATGGTGCGCCCAGGTCACGGTGGTGCCCGACGTGAGCAGGATCAGCGTGTTGAGGAGCGGCAGATGCCAGGGATCGAAGGTCTCGATGCCCTTCGGCGGCCAGGTGCCGGGGACGGCGCAGGCGCCGGCCTGGGTGCCGAGGCCGCAGCCGAATACGGCATCGCGGGTGGCGTGAACGGCGTCGGCCGGAAACAGCGCGGCGTTGAAATAGGCCCAGAACCAGGCGACGAAGAACATCACCTCGGAGGCGATGAACAGGATCATGCCATAGCGGTGATGCAGCTGCACGACGCGGGTGTGGTCGCCCTTGTACTGGGCTTCCTTGATCACGTCGCCCCACCAGCTCGCCATGGTGTAGAGCACGCCCACGGTGCCGACGCCGAACACGATCGGCGCGGCCGAGAACATGTGATGCATCCAGGTGATCGCGCCGACCGCCATGATGAAGGCCGAGAGCGAACCGACGGCCGGCCATGGCGAGGGGTCGACCAGGTGATAGTCGTGATGCTTGGTGTGCGCCGTAGCCATTTCGGTCTCTCTCCTCAATCCCGTGCCTGTCAGGCACTTATCCCCTTGTTTCCAACCGCCTGAGCGTGAGCCCGGCGATCAAAGATTTCCCTTGCGCTTGTCGCCTTCGCCCGATGCCAGCGGCTTCACCACGGGATCCTTCACCGGATAGAAGGTGTAGGACAGCGTGATCGTGTTCAGCCCGTCGTTCTCGTGATCGTCGGCGATCGACGGATCGACGTAGAACACGACCGGCATCTCGCGCTTCTCGCCGGGTGCCATGGTCTGCTCGGTGAAGCAGAAGCAGTTGATCTTCTGGAAATAGGAGCCGACCGTCAGCGGCGCGACATTGTAGGCGGCCTGCGCGGCAGTGGTGCGCGCGGCCTGGTTGGTCACGGTGTAGAAGACGGTCACGACCTGGCCGATATTGACCTCGATCTCGCTCTGCTCCGGCTCGAACTTCCAGGGCAGGCCGGGCGCGACGTTGGAATCGAAGCGTACCGAGATTTTCCGCGCGATCGGGCCGGTGGCCGGCGCGGAGGTCGCAACCTGGGTCGTGCCGTTGAAGCCGGTGGCGCGGCAGAACCAGTTGTAGAACGGCACCGCCGCGTAGGAGGCACCCACCATCAGCGCGACCACGCCGCCGCAGATGGAAGCAACCACCACATCGCGGCCCAGCCCGCGGCCCTTGGTCGGCTCACGCTTGGCCGGCTTGGCGCTGACATCCTGCGATATGGTCGGCTCGTGATCCATGTTTCCTACATCGGCCGCACGAGGACTGCCGGCCCCTTGACCATGGTGACGGCGAAGAACAGCACCACGAGCACGCCGAGCGCGAGCGCGATCGCGATCGATCGCTGACGACGGCTCTTCTTCTGCGCCTCGGTGAGGACGATTCCATCTGGCTCGGGTTTGTCGACCATCCCTGCGATCATGCGCCCCCTACCAGCGGAGCAAGTGCCCGGAACACGACCTCGGCCAGCAGGGTCGCGAACAGCACGAACAGATAGAGGATCGAAAAGGCGAATAGCTTGCGGGTCGCACGCAGCGACGCAGCTCGCTCGCGGCGCAGATAGACGTTGATCGCGAGCACCAGCATGCCGGCGCCGAGGATCAGCGAGACGATGCCGTAAACGGCGTCGAAATAGCCGAGCGCCCAGGGCGCGGCGGCGACCGCGATCAGCACGATGGTGTAGAGCAGGATCTGGAGCCGCGTCGCGTCGGGACCGGCGACATTGGGCAGCATCGGAATGCCGGCGCGCGCGTAATCGTCGGAGCGGAACAGCGCCAGCGCCCAGAAGTGCGGCGGGGTCCAGAAGAAGATGATGGCGAACAGCAGCAGCGGCTCGACGTCGACCGTGCCTGTGACCGCGGCCCAGGCCACCACCGGCGGCAGCGCACCGGCGGCACCGCCGATCACAATGTTCTGCGCGGTCCAGCGCTTCAGCCACATGGTGTAGATCACGACGTAGAAGAAGATGGTGAAGGCGAGCAGCGCGCCCGCGATCCAGTTGACGAGGATGCCGAGCGTCATCACCGAGAAGAAGGACAGCGTCAGGCCGAACGCCATGGCTTCAGGGCGGGTGATGCGGCCGCGCGGAATCGGCCGGTTCGCCGTGCGCGACATCTTGGAGTCGATATCGCCTTCCAGCGCCATGTTAAGCGCGCCCGAGGCGCCCGCGCCGACGGCGATGCAGAGCAGCGAGGTGATCGCCAGCACCCAGTGGAAATGCCCGGGCGCCATCGCCATCCCGACCAGCGCGGTGAAGATCACCAGCGACATCACCCGCGGCTTCAAGAGCGCGATGTAGTCGCCGACCTCCGCTTCGGAGATGCGGGGATTGATGTCGATGACGTTGTGGTCGAGGACGGACACTTAATTCAACTCGCTTCGTTATAGAGCCGCGGCGCCCGTCACGGGCGCCGCGGGAGATCGATCACTGCACGCGGGGCAGCACTTCGAACTGATGGAAGGGCGGCGGCGAGGGCAAGGTCCACTCCAGCGTGGTCGCACCTGCACCCCACGGATTGTCGCCGGCCGGCACCTTCTTCATGAAGGCGTCGAGCACGCAGTAGAGGAAGATCAGCACGCCGAAGCCGGAGATGTAGGAGCCGACCGACGAGACCAGGTTCCAGCCCGCGAACGCGTCGGGATAGTCGACGTAACGGCGCGGCATGCCCGACAGGCCGAGGAAGTGCTGCGGGAAGAACACCAGATTGACGCCGATGAAGGTGACCCAGAAGTGCGCCTTCGCGAGCGTCTCGTTGTACATGTAGCCCGACATCTTCGGGAACCAGTAGTACCAGCCGGCGAAGATCGCGAACACCGCACCGAGCGACAGCACGTAGTGGAAGTGGGCGACGACGTAGTAGGTCTCCTGCAGCACGCGGTCGACGCCGGCGTTCGCCAGCACGACGCCGGTGACGCCGCCGACCGTGAACAGGAAGATGAAGCCCACGGCCCAGATCATCGGGGCCCGGAATTCGATCGAGCCGCCCCACATCGTGGCGATCCACGAGAAGATCTTCACGCCGGTCGGAACCGCGATCACCATCGTCGCAGCGACGAAATAGGCCTGCGTCGCCGACGACATGCCGACCGTGTACATGTGGTGCGCCCACACCACGAAGCCGATGCCGCCGATCGCGACCATGGCGTAGGCCATGCCGAGATAGCCGAACACGGGCTTGCGCGAGAAGGTGGAGATGATCTGGCTGACCATGCCGAAGCCGGGCAGGATCAGGATGTACACCTCGGGGTGACCGAAGAACCAGAACAGATGCTGGAACAGCACGGGGTCACCGCCGCCGTCAGGCGCGAAGAACGTCGTGTGGAAGTTGCGGTCGGTGAGCAGCATGGTGATCGCACCGGCAAGCACCGGCAGCGACAGCAGCAGCAGGAACACCGTCACCAGGATCGACCACACGAACAGCGGCATCTTGTGCAGGGTCATGCCCGGCGCGCGCATGTTGAAGATCGTGGTGATGAAGTTGATGGCGCCGAGGATCGACGAGGCGCCCGCCAGATGCAGCGACAGGATCGCGAAGTCGACGGCCGGGCCCGGATGGCCCGAGCTCGACAGCGGCACGTACATGGTCCAGCCGGCGCCGACGCCGTTGGCACCCGGCTCGCCCTCGACGAAGGTCGACATCAGCAGCAGGGCGAAGGAGGCCGGCAGCAGCCAGAACGAGATGTTGTTCATGCGCGGGAACGCCATGTCGGGCGCGCCGATCATCAGCGGCACGAACCAGTTGCCGAAACCGCCGATCATCGCGGGCATGACCATGAAGAAGATCATGATCAGGCCGTGAGAGGTCACGAACACGTTATAGGTGTGCGTCTCGTGGAAGATCTGCACGCCCGGATACATCAGCTCGGCACGGATCGCGATCGACATCGCGGCGCCGATGACGCCGGCGATGACCGCGAAGATCAGGTACATCGTGCCGATGTCCTTGTGGTTGGTCGAATAGACGTAGCGGCGCCATCCGGTCGGATGGGCATGCTCGTCATGTCCGTGGGCGTGATCGCCGTGTGCCGCTGCGCTCGTTGCCATTTTCAAATCCTGCCTTGCGTCCCAATCGGACCTCTGGAGGTCCCGCCCTTATGTCGCTTTCAGTCCCTCAAGCCGTCACCCGACGCCTACTGCGTCGGGCCGGCCGCGGAGGCGTAGGTGCTGGTGCCGCCGCTCGCAAATTTCTTCTTTGCCGTCTCGACCCAGGAGGCGAACTCCTGGTCATTCACGACGCGAATCGCGATCGGCATGAAGGCGTGGTCCTTGCCGCAGAGCTCCGAGCACTGGCCGTAGAACATGCCGGTCTTGGTCGCCTTGAACCAGGTCTCGTTCAGCCGGCCCGGAATGGCGTCGATCTTGACGCCGAAAGCCGGCAGCGCGAAGGCGTGGATGACGTCGGCGCCGGTGACCTGGACACGAATCACCTTGTTGACGGGCACCACCATCTCGTTGTCGACGCCGAGCAGGCGGGGCTGCTTGTCCTGCGCCATCAGCGAATCGAACTCGAACTTGCCGTTATCGGGATAGGCATAGGACCAGTACCACTGCTTGCCGGTCGCCTTGATGGTGATATCCGCCTTCGGCACATCGAGCTCGAGGAACAGAAGCCGGAACGACGGCACCGAGATGCCGACCAGGATCAGCACCGGAACCAGCGTCCAAGCCACCTCGATCAGCGTGTTGTGGGTGGTCCGCGACGGCACCGGATTGGCCCGCGCGTTGAACTTGATGACCACGACCACGAGCAGCGCCAGGACGAACAGCGTGATCAGCGTGATCAGCACGAACAGGAAGTTGTGGAACCAGATGATGTTGTCCATCACCGGGGAGCCGGACTCCTGAAGCGTCCATTCCCAGGGCTTCGGCTGCCCGAGCTCGGCAAATGCCGCACCGCCCGTCGCCAGCGTCAGACCCGCCACGGCCAATCCCAGCAAGTGCCGGCCCACCGGGCCCATCGACATCCTCATGCCGTTCGCGCTCCCCTTACGAAATCACCCCAAGTGCGCTCCCCCCTGTTTGCGGGAAACGCTTATTCGATCCGCCCGCCTGACAAACCGCCGCGCAAGAATACCTCTAAGAGGAATTGGGGCCAGATCGCTAGAACGCCGAAATCAAGCCTCTCAAACCATAATTTTTGATCTATCGCAATGCAGTCTTGAGCCCCGTCTGCCAGCGATCACCCGCAAGATATTTCCTAGTAAGATCAGACAAAAATACCGTTTGCCGGGATGCTGCCGCTTGACAGCGGAATTGCCCGCGGTAGGCACTGACAGATGGCCGCGCAGGAACCTGATTCGTGCGGGCGGCGGCGGCGCGAGGCGGCGTGGAATTTGCTTGGGAATCGCCTTCAAGACGCCGTCATTCCCGTATCAGTCCGCCAGATTAGTCCGCCAAGCGCGAGCGACCCAGGCGAGCAGAGGGACCGACCCGATGGGGCTTTCGAAATCGATGGCAAGGCTGGCGAGAAGGCAGATGACCCGCCTCCCGGCGCTGGCCAGCCTGCTGGCTGCGCTCGTCGTTCTGGCACTCCCCGGCCTCGCCCATGCGCAGGGCGCAGTCCGCTCCGTGCATGGCGACTGGCAGATTCGCTGCGACACGCCGCCTGGCGCCCAAACCGAGCAATGCGCCCTGATCCAGAGCGTGGTCGCCGAAGACCGCTCCAATGCCGGCCTGACCGTCATCGTGCTGAAGACCGCCGACCAGAAGAGCCGCCTGATGCGCGTGGTCGCGCCGCTCGGGGTCCTGCTGCCCTCCGGTCTCGGGTTGAAGCTCGACAACCAGGACGTCGGCCGCGCCGGCTTCGTCCGCTGCCTGCCCAATGGCTGCGTCGCCGAGGTCGTCATGGACGACAAGCTGCTCGGCCAGCTCCGCACCGCCAAGACCGCCACCTTCATCATCTTCGAGACCCCGGAAGAAGGCATCGGCTTCCCGCTCAGCCTGAACGGGCTCGGCGAAGGCTATGACAAGCTGCCTTAGGGGCGGCAATCCGATCGCACGTTCTTAATCCCGTTCATCCTTCGAGGGCAGCTGAAGAAGCGGCCGCCTCCAGCGACAACGGCTTCGCCGTTGCGCGGGGGTGATGGTGATGGATTGATGCTCGCGGCCAACATTTTCGACAACACCGTCGGCAATCCTATCGTTTCCGTAATGTGACGCCCCGCCCCCTCGCGGAACCGGTCCGAAACCATTATCTTGCCCCACATCTTCCGATAATGGACGGACGCATGACAAACCCTGCCACGACCTCCCTGCTCGACCGCGCCAATCTCGATCGCGACCAGGTTCGCCACGAGGTCGCACGCGGGCTTTCCGGCGCCGACGACGGTGAGCTGTTCCTGGAGTACAGCCAGACCGAAGCGCTGATGTTCGACAATGGGCGGCTGAAGCAGGCGACCTACGACACCTCGCAAGGTTTTGGCTTACGCGCGGTCAAGGATGATGCCGTGGGCTACGCTCACTCCTCCGACGTCTCGCTGCCGGCGCTGATTCGCGCCGCCGATGCAGTCGCAGCCGTACGCGGCGGCTATTCCGGCAGCTTCGCCGCGCCGCCCGCGCACACCAATGTGCGCCTTTACGGCGATGACAACCCGCTGGATGCCCCGGGCTTCGAGACAAAAGTAAAACTGCTCGCCGAGATCGACGCTTACCTGCGCGACAAGGATCCGCGGGTGCGACAGGTCAGCGTCAGCCTGGGTGCGACCTGGCAGGTCGTCGAGATCCTGCGGCCCGACGGCGAGAGCTATCGCGACATCCGTCCGCTGGTGCGCGTGAACATTTCCGTGGTTGCCGGCCAGGGCGACCGCCAGGAGAGCGGCAGCAAGGGTTATGGCGGCCGCGCCGGCTATGCCGAATTCATCGAGAGCAAGAACTGGCGCGATGCCGCCGACGGCGCATTGCGCGAGGCCCTGGTCAATCTGGAATCGATCCCCGCCCCCGCCGGCGAAATGGACGTCGTGTTAGGGGCCGGTTGGCCCGGCGTGATGCTGCATGAAGCGGTCGGCCACGGCCTCGAAGGCGACTTCAACCGCAAGAAGACGTCGGCATTTGCCGGCCTGATGGGCCAGCAGGTCGCGGCCAAGGGCGTCACCGTGGTGGACGACGGCACCATGGCCTCGCGCCGCGGCTCGCTGTCGATCGACGACGAGGGCACGCCGACCAATCGCACCGTGCTGATCGAGGACGGCGTCCTGGTCGGCTACATGCAGGACCGCCAGAACGCGCGGCTGATGAACATGAAGCCGACCGGCAACGGCCGCCGCCAGGGCTATGCCCATGTGCCGATGCCGCGCATGACCAACACCTACATGCTCGCGGGCGACCGCGATCCGGCCGAGATCCTCGCTTCGGTGAAGAACGGCGTCTTCGCTGCGAATTTCGGCGGCGGCCAGGTGGACATCACCTCAGGCAAGTACGTGTTCCAGTGCACCGAGGCCTACAAGATCGAGAACGGCAAGCTGGGCGCGCCGCTGAAGGGCGCCATGCTGATCGGCAACGGGCCGACCGACCTGCATCGCATCCGCATGATCGGCAACGACCTTGCGCTCGATACCGGCATCGGCACCTGCGGCAAGAATGGACAGGGCGTGCCTGTCGGCGTCGGCCAGCCGTCGCTGCTGATGGAGCGCATCACCGTGGGTGGAACGGGCGCATGAGCGTGGAAGAAAAGGTCACCGTCACCCCCAAGCGGAAGAGCAGCGGCTGGGGCGGGCAGATCGTTCAACTCGCCGGCATCGTCGCCGCCGTCTTCATCGCCAAGGGCGCGCTTGCCGAGCCGTTCTACGTGCCGTCGGGCTCGATGGAACCGACGCTGCTGATCGGCGATGCGCTGCTCGCCTCGAAATTCCCCTACGGCTACGGCACCTCGTCGCTGCCGATCCAGATCAGCCTGCCCGAGAGCGGCCGCGTCTTCGCGGAGACGCCGAAGCAGGGTGACGTCGTCGTGTTCCGCTGGCCCGGCGATCGCTCGCAGGCCTGGGTCAAGCGCGTCGTGGGATTGCCGGGCGATCGCATCCAGATGCGGCAAGGCCAGCTCTTCATCAACGACCGCCCCGCCGAGCTCAAGCCCGACGGCGTTGGCGCCGCCGAGGACGACAATGGCGGCAGCGAGCCCGCCTATCGCTATGTCGAGACGCTGCCGAACGGCGTCTCGCATTTGATCTTCAAGATGCGCGACAACGGTCCGCTCGACAACTCGCCGGAAGTGACGGTGCCGGCCGGCCACCTCTTCGTGCTCGGCGACAACCGCGACAATTCCGCCGACAGCCGCGTGCCGCTGCGGTCCGGCGGCGTCGGCCTGTTGCCGATCGACAATCTGATCGGCCGTGCCGATGCGGTGCTCGGCTCCTGGGATCTCGGCATACGCGGCCAGCCGGTTTACACCTGGCTCTCCGGCTTCCGGCTCGGCCGGTTCTTCACCGCCGTGCATTGAGCCGCCTCATCGCACGATGAACCGTGACGAATTCCTCGCGCTCGCGCTGAGAAATCCCGTCAACGTCACGATCATCGACGTGCTGGCGCAGCTCGATCTGCCGGATGCATGGCTGGTCTCGGGATGCCTGGTGCAGACCGTATGGAACGTGCTCACCGGCCGCCCCGTCGATCACGGCATCGCCGACTACGATGCGTTCTATTTCGATCCCGATACATCGTGGGAGGCGGAGGATTCGGTGATCCGCGCCCTGCATGAGCGGCTCGCGCATCTCGGCGCCAAGGTCGAGATCCGCAACCAGGCGCGTGTGCATCTGTGGTACCCGGCCAAGCACGGCCTGCCCTATCCGCCGCTGAGAAGCTCGAGGGAAGGCATCGACCGCTTCCTCACGCAGAACACGCAGGTCGGGGTCAGGCGCACAGGCGGTGGCTACGAGGTCTACGCGCCGCACGGGTTTGACGATGTCGCAGGGCTGATCGCGCGGCCGAATCCGGGCCCGAATTTTTCCGCGACGAATTACGAGGCGAAGGCCGCACGCTGGAAGGCGCTATGGCCCGAGCTCACGGTGAACGCGGCGGAGTGAGGTCTCGTAGGGTAGGCAAAGCGGAGCGTGCCCACGCGTCTGTCGCCGCGTCTCAGAGATCGTGGGCACGGCGCAAGGGCGCCTTTGCCCACCCTACGGCACCTGCGTCCGGGGCACGAGCACCAACGCTACCGCACCACGCCCGACGTGAAGCCCGCCTTCCTTCGCGGCGGCTTGATTTCCTTTTTCAGGAAGCAACGCGCTTCGCGCCCGGTGTAGCCGGGGCGGGCATAGGTGAAGGCGCGGCATTTGTTGTCGGCGGTGCAGGCGGCCTTGCAGGCCTCTTCGCCCTCGCCGTCCTTGAGCTCGAAATTGCGCAGATCGCCGCCGGGGCGGTCGATCGACGTCTCCACGCCCTCGACCCGCGGTTCGATCACGCCGGCGCCGCGCACACCCGAGATGCAGCAACTTCCCGGCACCCGCGCCGGCACCGTGTTCTTCAGCCAGCACACCGCCGCACCGCCTTCGACGTCGGGATAGCTGAAGCTCCACGAGCGGCAGCGGCGGTCGCGCTCGCACAGCAGCGCGCAATCCTCAGGATCGCCTGAAGCGACCGGCGTGCTGAAATAGTCGCCGCCGGGCCGGTCGAACGCAGTCTGGGCGCGCGCCGGCACACTCGCGCATGCGAGCGAAAGCAGCGCGGCGCATACCACGACTTTTGCCAAGACCTTTGCCATGACGGCGCCGGACAGGCGGCCCTTCCCCATCGGAACAGCTTTCGAGTTATTGACGACGCTCGGGTTTTTTCAGCCGGTCATTTGATCGCCGCAAACCTGTATGGGCGATGAACGGCTGAATCCCGACCGGGGGCCGACCGGCCTAAAGCGCGATGCGATGAGGATGAATCGTCATCGCGCTTCAGGTTGTTGTTTAAGCATGATCTTTTCGGAAAACCGCTGCGCGCTTTTCCGGATCAGGCTTTAGAACGCGTATTCCGCGTAGGCCGGTTCCACCGAGCCCTTCCAGGGACCGTTGAACTTGTCCAACATTTCCTCGGCCGGCGTCCGGCCGGAATCGATGATGCGGTCGAGCGGCTCCAGATGCCGCGTTTCGTCGCGGCCGAGCTGGTCGATGCGGCCGCGCCGGCGCAGGCCGGCATGGGCCAGAACGAGGCATTCCTTGGCGATCTCGAACAGATAACGGTTCTTGATCCGCGCCTTGAAGCCGAAGCGCGTCACGTCGTCGCGCAGGGCCTGACGCTCGGGCGCGCTCCAGTGCTTGACGATCTCCCACGCCGCATCGAGCGCGACGTCGTCATAGAGCAGCCCGACCCAGAACGCCGGCAGCGCCGGCAACCGGCCCCACGGGCCGCCGTCGGAGCCGCGCATCTCGAGATAGCGCTTGAGCCGCACCTCCGGGAAGATCGTCGAGAGATGGTTGGCCCAGTCCGACAGCGTCGGACGCTCGCCGGGAAGGTTGTTGTTGCGGCCGTCGAAGAACGCGCGGAACGAGGAGCCCGACACGTCGATGTATTCCTCGCCGCGCTTGACGAAATACATGGGCACGTCGAGCGCGTAGTCGACATAGCGCTCGAACCCCATGCCGTCCTCGAATGCCCACGGCATCATGCCCGACCGCGCATTGTCGGTGTCGCGCCAGATCTCGGAGCGGAAGGACAGGAAGCCGTTCGGCTTGCCTTCGGTGAACGGCGAATTGGCGAACAAGGCGGTTGCGACCGGCTGCAGCGCGAGCGAAACGCGCAGCTTCTTGACCATGTCGGCTTCGGAGGAGAAGTCGAGATTGGTCTGCACCGTGCAGGTCCGGTACATCATGTCGAGGCCGTATTGGCCGACCTTCGGCATGTAGTTGGTCATGATCTTGTAGCGGCCCTTGGGCATCACCGGGATATCGGCGCGCGACCAGGATGGCGTCATGCCGAGACCGAGGAAGCCGATGCCGAGCGGCGTTGCGATCTCGCGCACCTGTGCAAGATGCGCCATCAGCTCGCTCTGGGTCTGGTGCACGTTCTCGACCGGCGCGCCGGAGAGCTCGAACTGTCCGCCGGGCTCGAGCGATATCGCACCGCCGCCGGTGACGTCGTAGAGGCCGATGATGTTGCCCTTCTCCATGATCGGCTCCCAGCCGAGCAGGAGCTTCATGCCTTCGAGCAACGCACCGATGCCGCGCGCACCCTCGTAAGGCACCGGACGGTGGCCCTCGAGCGTGAACGGCGTCTTCTCGTGCTCGGTGCCCATGCGGAATTCGGACGGGTCCTTGCAGCCTTCCTCGAACCACGAAACGAGCTCGTCGCGCGATTGCAGCGGCGTCATATCGATCTGGTCTCGCGCCATATCAAACTCTAATCAAAAGGCGCTTCGATCGAACGCGCGCGGGTGACGGGATGGTCCGCGAACCCACCGGGCGCACGGACGAGCTGGTGTGCCGCGCGATCATCGCGACGGCGAGGTTTCGTTGACGTTGGCGACGGGCGGCAGTTTCATCTCGCCGCACGAGCAGCCCAGGCGGTCGAGCAGGCCGCTGAGCTTGACGGCATCGGCATCGGACAGTTTCGAACCGACATATTTCTCGATCGCAGCCGAATAGGCGCTCCACATCCGCTTCTGCAGCTCGCGGCCGGCTTCCGTGATCTCGACGAACTGGCCGCGCTTGTCGATCTTGCATTCGCGCCGCGAGGCGAGGCCCTCGTCGACCAGGCGGTCGATCAGGCGCGAGGTGGAATATTGCGGGATCAGCATCTGCCGTTCGAGTTCCACCGGCCTCAGCTCGCCCGAGGGAGCCCGCGACAATTCGAGCAGCGCGTCATACCATGCCAACGGCGGGAAGCCTGCCTTCTTCAGATCCTGCTCGACGCAATCGAGCACGCGGCTCTGTACCCGCATCAGGCGGATCCAGGCGGAAGTCGCCTCGGTCGATGGTTTGCGTTTCATGGTCCCGCTCAAGCTCGTCGTCCGTCTCTTACCCCATTTGATGCAGCTGCATCAATCTTGACTATTTCAAGCAGTTGCATGTAGTCGTTCTTTCGGCCGAACCAAGCGTCAAGAGGAGGAAATTCCATGAAACTGTACTATTCGCCCGGTGCCTGCTCGCTGTCCCCCCACATCGCGCTCCTCGAAGCCGGCCTGCCCTATGAGCTGGTCAAGGTCGATATCCGGGCCAAGAAGCTCGAAAATGGTGAGGACTATCTGAAGCTGAACCCAAAGGGCCAGGTCCCTGCGCTGGGCCTCGACAGCGGTGAGATCGTGACCGAAGGCCCGGTGATTGTCCAGATGATCGCCGATCAGGCATCAAGCAAGGCACTGGCGCCCGCCCATGGCAGTTCCGAGCGCTACAAGCTGCTGGAGTGGCTGAATTTCCTCACCTCGGAGGTGCACAAGAGCTTCGGTCCGATGTTCGCGCCGGCCCTGAACGACGAAGCCAAGGCTTTCTTCAGGGATCGCGTCATGGGCAAGCTGAAATATATCGACAGCCAGTTCGCCGGCCGCGACTACCTCATGGGCAAGCAGTTCACGGTCGCCGACGGCTATCTGTTCACGATGCTGACCTGGGGCGAGCGGATGAAGTTCGACCTCTCCGCGATGCCGAACCTTGCCGCCTACAAGGCCCGCGTCGAGGCGCGGCCGCAAGTGCAGGAAGCGCTGAAGAAGGAAGGCCTCGCGCAGGCGAAGTAAGACCAGCGCACGACGTTCGAGACGACGAAGAGCCGGATCGGCGATCCGGCTCTTTTGCTTGAACCAGTTGCCGAAGCCCGGACGTTCGCGAGGTCCTGGGCATCAATTTTACGAGCATTGTCGGAGTTAACAATAACTCCGCCTTGTGTGTGCGGCAGAGATCACCATCGTTGTGAGAGCAATCCAGTTGGCTCAACTTCAGCCATGTACCGCGATGCGGCCTGAACTGGGAAGCTCTCGTGACAACCGTACTCCTCCTCTTGCTCGCGAGCACGATCACCGGCGTGGCGGCGGGACTCTTCTTCCGAGTCTGGAGTCTGTTGCTGGTCTCGCCGGCGACCGCGATCCTCGTCGCAACGGTCCTTCAGACCTCGGGATTCGGATTTTGGACGGGCATTCCCATCGTTGTCGGCTGCCTGATTGCCGGCCAGGTCGCCTATTTGGCGGCGACGCGCTTTGTGCACAGAGGCGAGCTCTCAATGCAGGACGACGTCGACGGCGACCCAGGCAAGCACGGCCATCGCCATGTCGATGAAGAGAACGAGTAGCGCCAGGCCGACCCAGGAGGGGATTTTTCTGCGCCGCCGGAGGAGCCTGCGGCGCGGCCACGGCTGCCCCAGCCGCAAGAAGGGGGCGTATCTCGCGGCAACGCCGGCTGCGCTGTCTTGAAACACCGTGGGGATCATTGCGGGACACCTTCAATGCTAACGAGCCATCCGATGCATCGTCAGCAAGAGCGGTGCCAGGGCGGAGCGAGCGCGCCGGGCGGGATTTGGAGCGGCGTTTTCTCGCCATTCGGCGACAGCAAACAGAAAGGCCGGATCGATGATCCGGCCTTTTGTTTCTGCGTGGCCCGGCCCCCGTCAGGCCGCCGCCTTCTTCGGCGCGAAGCGGCCGTAGAAGGTCTCGCCCTTCGCCGCCATCTCCTCCAGCAGCTTCGGCGGCGTGAAGCGCGAGCCGTACTTCGCTTCCAGCTTGTGGCAGAGCTCGACGAACTTCTTGGTGCCCATGAAGTCGATATAGGACAGCGTGCCGCCGGTGAACGGCGCGAAGCCGAAGCCGAGGATGGAGCCGACATCGGCCTCGCGCGGATCGGTGATGACGTGGTCCTCGACCGTGCGCGCGGCTTCCACCGCCTGCACCACCAGGAAGCGCTGCTTCAGCTCCTCGATATCGAGCGTATCAGGGTCGAGCTGCTTCGGCTGCAAGGCCGAGAGGCCCGGCCACAGGCTCTTCTGACCCTTGCCCTTCTCGGGATAGTCGTAAAAGCCCTTGCTGTTCTTGCGCCCCAAGCGGCCCTGCTTCTCGACCATCTCCACCATCAGCTTCTTCTGATCTGGATTGATGGCGTTGGGGCCGAGATCGGCCTCCGTCGCCTTCATGATCTTGAGGCCGAGATCGAGCGCGACCTCGTCGGAGAGCGAGAGCGGGCCGACCGGCATGCCGGCCATCTTGGCGCAGTTCTCGATCATCGCGGGCGGCACGCCCTCGAGGAACATCTCGTTGCCTTCGGCGACGTAGCGGCCGACGCAGCGATTGGCGAAGAACCCTCTGGAGTCGTTAACGACGATCGGCGTCTTGCCGATCTGCCGGACGTAGTCGAGCGCGGTCGCGAGCGCGAGGTCGCCGGTGTTCTTGCCCTTGATGATCTCGACCAGCATCATCTTCTCGACCGGCGAGAAGAAGTGGATGCCGACGAACTTGCCTTGGTCCTTGAAGCTCTCGGCCAGGGAGGTGATCGGCAGCGTCGAGGTGTTCGACGCGAAGATCACGTCCGGCTTCATGTGCTCCTGCGCCTTGGCGAAGGTATCAGCCTTGACCTTGCGGTCCTCGAACACGGCCTCGATGACGAGGTCGACGTCCTTCAGCGCCGCATAGTCCGCGGTGGGCGTGATGCGCGCGAGCAGCGCTTCGGCATCCGCGGGCTTGGCCCGGCCCTTCTTGATCTGATCCTCGATCACCTTCTGCGCATGGGCCTTGCCCTTGTCGGCGCTCTCCTGGTCGCGGTCGATCAGGACGACGTCGAGGCCGGCGCGGGCCGAGACGTAGCCGACGCTCGCGCCCATGAAGCCGGCGCCGATCACGGCGATCTTCTTCACCTTGGTCGCAGGCACGTCCTTCGGGCGGCGCGCGCCCTTGTTGAGCTCCTGCATCGACAGGAACAGGCTGCGGATCATCGCGGCCGCTTCCTTCGAGCGCAGCACCGAGGTGAAGTAGCGCGACTCCACCCGCAGCGCGGCGTCGATCGGCAACTGCAGGCCCTCATAGACGCAGCTCATGATGGCGCGCGCGGCCGGATAATTGTCGTAGGTCTCGCGGCGATAGATCGCGTTTCCCGCCGGGAACATCATCATGCCGGCCTTGGAGAACACCGGGCCGCCGGGCAGCTTGAAGCCCTTCTCGTCCCAGGGCGCGACCGCCTTGCCGCCGCCCTTGATCCAGTCCTTCGCGGCCTTGATGAGGTCGGCGGCGGGAACGATGGCGTGGATCAGGTTCAGCGCCTTCGCCTTCTCGATCGTGACCGGATCGCCCTTGAGCAGGATCGTCATCGCGTCCTGTGGCGGCACCAGGCGCGGCACGCGCTGCGTACCGCCGGCACCGGGGAACAGGCCGACCTTGACCTCGGGCAGGCCGAGGCGGGTCTTGGGATTCTCCGCGGCGACGCGATAGTGGCAGCACAGCGTGATTTCGAAGCCACCGCCGAGCGCGAGCCCGTTGATCGCGGCCGCCCACGGCTTGCCTGACGTCTCGATCGAGCGCAGCACCAGCGAGAAGCGGCGGCTCTGGTCGAACAGCATCTGGTTCGCGGCGGTCTCGCCCTGCTCCTTGAACACCTTGGCGTAAGCCTGGTTCATGCCTTCGAGCATCGACAGGTCGGCGCCGGCGCAGAATGCCTCCTTGGCGGAGGTAATGACGACGCCCTTCACCGCGGCATCCGCGGTGGTCGCCTTGACGATCGCGTCGAGCTCGTTGGTCGAGGTCTCGTCGAGCACGTTCATCGAGCGGCCCGGGATGTCCCAGGTAACGAGCGCGATGCCGTCGGAATCGGTCTCAACCTTGAAATTCTTGTAAGTCATGTTGGTTGCTCCTCGGTGCCGCAGCCGATCTCAGGCGCGGCGGTTGACTTGAGATCTCGTAGGGTGGGTTAGCGAAGCGTAACCCACCACGGTCTTTCGCTGCGGAGACAGAAGAGGTGGGTTACGCCTTCGGCTAACCCACCCTACGGACCTACACCCGCTCGATGATGGTCGCGGTGCCCATGCCGCCGCCGATGCACAGCGTGACGAGGGCGGTGGACTTGTTGGTGCGCTCGAGCTCGTCGAGCACGGTGCCGAGGATCATCGCACCGGTCGCGCCGAGCGGATGGCCGAGCGCGATGGCGCCGCCATTGACGTTGATCTTGGCGTTGTCGATGTCGAAGGCCTGGATGTAGCGCAGCACGACCGAGGCGAAGGCCTCGTTGAGCTCGAACAGATCGATGTCCGACTTCTTCATGCCGGAGCGCGCGAACAGCTTTTCGGTGACGTCGACCGGGCCGGTCAGCATCATCGCGGGCTCGGAGCCAATGTTGGCGAACGCACGGATTTTTGCACGCGGCTTCAGGCCGTATTTCGCTCCCGCCTCCTTGCTGCCGAGCAGCACGGCGCCGGCGCCGTCGACGATGCCCGACGAGTTGCCGGCGTGGTGCACGTAATTGACGCGTTCGATCTCGGGGTGCGACTGCAGCGCGACACCGTCGAAGCCGCCCATCTGCGCCATCATCGTGAACGACGGCTGCAGCTGCGCCAGCGACTGCATCGTCGTCGAGGGACGCATATGCTCGTCCTTGGCCAGGATGGTGAGGCCGTTGATGTCCTTCACCGGGACGATCGATTTGTCGAAGCGGCCTTCCTCCCACGACTTCGCGGCACGCTGCTGGCTCTGCACGGCATAGGCATCGACGTCGTCGCGCGAGAAGCCGTATTTGGTCGCGATCAGATCGGCCGAGACGCCCTGCGGCATGAAATAGGCCGGCACCGCCATCGAGGGATCCATCGGCCACGCACCGCCGGAGGCGCCGATGCCGACGCGGCTCATCGATTCCGCGCCGCCGCCGATCACCAGCTCATGCTGGCCACTCATCACCTGCGCGGCGGCGAAGTTCACGGCATCGAGGCCGGAGGCGCAGAAGCGGCTGATCTGCACGCCGGGCACGGCTTCGCCGAGACCTGCCTTCAGTGCGGCAAAGCGCGCGATGTCGGAGCCGGCTTCGCCGACCGGATCGACCACGCCGAGGATGACGTCGTCGACGGAATCCTGCGGCAGGTTGTTGCGGTCCTTCAGCGCCTTCAGCGGCACGGTGGCGAGCGCGAGCGCGGTCACTTCGTGCAACGAACCGTCAGCCTTGCCGCGGCCGCGGGGGGTGCGGACGTGATCGTAGATATAGGCATCTGCCATGGGAGCCTCCTGATTGCAGTTATGTTGGTGGCGACCGCGGCGCGGTCGCAATCATTGGTGAAGCGGGAAGCCTCAGAACGCTTCCGCCGGCAATTCCATGATGGTGGCGCAGCCGGCCTGGATGCGCGCGAGATTGGCGGCGGTCTCCGGCAGCATCCGCTCCATGAAGAAACGACCGGTGACGAGCTTGGTGGAGAGATAGGGCGTGGCCCCGCTCTCGGCAATCTTGGCATTCGTCACCTTCGCCATCTTCGCCCACATGTAGCCGAGCGCGACGAACCCGAACAGATGCAGGTAATCAGTTGCGGCGGCGCCGGCATTGTCAGGCTTCGCCATCGCGTTCTGCATCAGCCAGGTCGTGGCCTGCTGGAGATGGCCGAGCGAGGCCGAGAGCGGCGCGATGAAGGGCTTGAGCGCCTCGTCGCCGCCGTTCTCCTTGGCAAAGGCCATGACCTCGCCGAAGAAGGCCATGATGGCGCGGCCACCGTCGCGCGGCAGCTTGCGGCCGACGAGGTCGAGCGCCTGGATACCGTTGGCGCCTTCATAGATCATGGCGATGCGGGCATCGCGCACGAACTGCTCCATGCCCTGCTCGGCGATGTAGCCGTGGCCGCCATACATCTGCTGCGCCTGCACCGCGTTGGCAAAACCGTAATCGGTGAGGAAGCCCTTCAGCACCGGCGTCATCAGGCCCATGTGGTCGTCGGCGGCCTGGCGGTCCTTCGGGTCTTCGGAGCGATGGGCGACGTCGCTCTTCAGCGCGGTCCACATCACGAAGGCACGCGCGGCTTCGTTGAAGGCGCGGATCGAGAGCAGCGTGCGGCGCACGTCGGGATGCACGATGATCGGGTCGGCCTGCTTGTCCGGCGCCTTGACGCCGGTGAGCGAGCGGCCCTGGATGCGCTCGCGGGCATAGGCGACCGCGTTCTGGTAGGCGACCTCGGACTGCGCGAGGCCCTGCACGGCGACGCCGAGCCTCGCCTCGTTCATCATCACGAACATGCCCTGCATGCCCTTGTTCTCTTCGCCGATCAGCCAGCCGGTGGCGCTGTCGTAGTTCATCACGCAGGTCGAATTGCCGTGGATGCCCATCTTGTGCTCGATCGAGCCGCAGACGACGCCGTTGCGGGCACCGACTGAGCCATCCGGATTCACAAGGAACTTGGGCACCACGAACAGCGACACGCCCTTGATGCCGGCGGGTGCGCCCTCGATGCGGGCGAGCACGAGGTGGATGATGTTGGAGGCAAGATCATGCTCACCGGCCGAGATGAAGATCTTGGTGCCCGTGATCTTGAAGCTGCCGTCGGCCTGGCGCACCGCCTTGGTGCGGAGCATGCCGAGATCGGTGCCGCAATGCGGCTCGGTCAGGTTCATGGTGCCGGTCCATTCGCCGGCGACCATCTTCGGCACGTAGGTCTTCTTCTGCTCGGGCGAACCATGAACGATCAGCGCCGCGGTCGCGCCCATGGTGAGGCCGCCATACATCGAGAACGCCATGTTGGCAGAGATCTGGAATTCGTTGACGGCCTGGCTCAGCGTCACCGGCAGGCCCTGCCCGCCGAACTCGGTCGGCGCCGACAGACCGAGCCAGCCGCCTTCGGCGACCTGCTTGAACGCGTCCTTGAAGCCCTTGGGCGTGGTGACGTTGCCGTCATCAGTGCGCTTGCAGCCTTCGAGATCGCCGACGCGATTGAGCGGCTGCAGCACCTCTTCGGCGAGCTTGGCGGCTTCACCCAAAATGGCTTCGCGCACATCGCTCGACGCATCGGAGAAGCCGGCGAGATTGTCGTAGCGGTCGATCTGGAAGACGTCGTTGAGCAGGAAGTTCACGTCTTCGACGGGGGCTTTGTAGATCGGCATTGCGGTCTCCCGGCATGGGCTTGAAGTGGTGGAATTCTCTGAACGGTCCTGCGGCGCAGCTTTGCCCGCGAGCTTAGCGGGTTCTGCAACCTCAGGGCAGGGTCATGATTGGGCGGCCAACTGCTCCGCCATCAGACGGTGCAGCATGTTGATCGCCTTGAGCGGACGCACCATCACCTTGAAATGCGTGATGCGTCCCTCGGCATCGAAGCTGATGATGTCGACGCCGTTGATCTCGATGCCGTCGATCATGGTCTTGAATTCGAGCACGGCGCCGCGCTCGCGCGTCCACTCACCGACATAGGTGAAGCCGGGGCCGCCGAGCACCTTCTCGGCGCTGGAAAGGTATTTGAATGTGATGTCGCGCCCGCGCTGCGGCGAATGCACGACGGGACTTTCGAAGACAGCGTCGGGATGAAGCAAGTCCCAAAGCGCGGTGCGGTCGTGGGACTTCATGTAGCCGTACCAGGAGTCGAGGCCGGTCATTCTCGGGTGCCTCCCTAAAGGCCTTGGCAAAAATCTCGAAAACAACCCCATGCACAGTAGCGTGCTGATTGATTCCGCTGGGTTTTTCGGGTCGGATCTTCAGCCCGTCCCTGATCGCCTCATATGCACATTGACGCATATGCGCCAATGCGCATAAAGTCAAGCCGATTGGTTCGGGTCGAAGAGAAGAAGGAGGCCGGTCATGGCACTGGGCGACGCAATCCTCGCATGCCTGACGGAACGCCCCATGACGGGCTACGAGCTCGCCAAGACATTCGACTCCTCGATCGGCTTCTTCTGGAAAGCCGACCACCAGCAGATCTACCGCGAGCTCTCCAAGCTGCGCGACCGCGGCCACATCCAGGGCCGCGAGGTCGTGCAATCGGGCAAGCCCAACAAGCTGGTTTATACGCTCACTCCGGAGGGGCGAACAGCGCTGCGGCACTGGGCCGCGCGACCAAGCACGCCAGCCTCGACCAAGGACGATCTCCTGGTCCGCCTCCATGCGCTCGACAGCATCGACATCGAGCCGCTGCGCACCGACCTGATGGCCCGCCTGGAGCACCACCGCGACCGCCACGCCAATTACGAACGCATCCTGAAGAAGCGCTTCCCGGAGGGAACGGCGGAAGGCCGGCTCGATCTCGGCAACCTGCTCCTGCTCCGGCTCGGCGCCCGTCACGAACAGATGGTCGCCGACTTCTGCGAAGAGGCGCTCGATGCGCTGTCGGCGATGACCGGCAAGGCCACGGTGGTGCCGCTCGACGAGGGCAAGCGCGAGAAGGGCGGAGGCTAGTAGCCGCCTCCTCACCGTCATGGCCGGGCTTGTCCCGGCCATCCACGACCTATCGCGCGACACCGAAGAACGTGGATGCCCGGGACAAGCCCGGGCATGACGAGCATCGTTGGTTCCCCCCGCCCAACTTTAAGACACCGGCGACGCGTTCCTTAACCCGTTATTTACCGTAACAGGAAAAAGTCGGTTTTCGAGGCAGACGACCCGCGCCAAATCCGATTGTCTTTGCAACCGGCACGCGAGGGAAGGCTGGAGGCGCCGGGTGGGGCGCCGGAGTCGGAACCGGACAGAGTCATGAATTCGCGCGTATCGTGGAGTGTTGACGGCATCGATCCATCCGTCCGGGAGCGGGCCGAAGCTGCTGCGCGTCGCGCCGGCATGTCACTCAACGATTGGCTGAACTCCACCCTCGGCGAGACTGCTCCCCCTAACTTTCGCGAATCTTACGACCAGCGTCCGCAAGCCCCGCACGTTCAAACCCGGGGACCGAGCCAGGAAAGCCGCGAAGTCGCCGACATCCACCAGCGGCTCGACGCGATCACCCAGCAGATTGAACGGATCTCCAAGCCCGCGCAGCGCCAAGACTCTTCACGACAGGATTCGTCCCGACAGGATTCGTCGCGACAGGACCCTTCGCGGCCAGGCGCCTCGCGCGAGCAAGGCGTCGCGCGCCAGCTCAACGATGCGATCTCGCGGCTCGATGCGCGGCTGTCGCAAATCTCCCGGCCGCAGCAGCCTCAACCGCAGCAGCCCCCGGCTCAGCGCCCGGCGCCGGCCGACACGCGCCAGCGCCAGGCCGATGCGGTCGAGCGTGCGGCAGCGCAGGTCTATCGCAACTCCCCGCCCCTCAGCCCCGCCTCGTTTGACGTCGCCGTCGCCGAGATCACCGCGCGGCAGAGCGAGCTCGACGGCTTCACGCCGCGGCAAATGCCGCCGCGCGCCGCGCCCTCGATCGCGCCCAATGCTGCTCCCTGGGCCGCTCCTGTCGCACCTCCGATGGCGCCACCCGCGCCTGCCTATGCTCCGCCGCCACCGCAGCCGGGGCCGGATTTTTCCGCGCTCGAGCGCCATCTGCTCAAGATCACGAGCCAGATCGAGTCGCTGCAGCGGCCCGACAATACCGAGCAGGCGATCAACGCCTTCCGCAGCGAGCTTGCCGAGATCCGCGCCGCCATCACCGAGGCGATGCCGCGGCGCGCGATCGAATCGATCGAGAACGAGATCCGCTCGCTGCACCGCCGGATCGACGAGACGCGTTCCAACGGCACCGACGGCCAGGTCCTGTCGGGCATCGAGCACGCGCTGTCCGACATCAAGCAGGTGCTGCGCACGCTGACGCCGGCCGAGCAGCTCACCGGCTATGACGAGGCGATCCGCAATCTCGGCGCCAAGCTCGACCTGATCCTGCGCGCCAATGACGATCCCTCGACGGTGCGCCAGCTCGAAGGCGCGATCACGGCACTGCGCGGCATCGTCTCCAACGTCGCGTCCAACGAAGCGCTGGCACGCCTGTCCGAAGACGTGCAGCTGCTGTCGTCCAAGGTCGACCAGGTCACCCGCGCCTCCGGCCAGGGCGACAGCTTCGCGGTGCTGGAGCAGCGCATTGCGGCGCTCACCGCGGCGCTGGAAACGCGCGAGCGGCCGCAGCCGGCCGAGAGCACCGAGCACCTGGAATCCGCAATCCGCGCGCTGTCGGACCGCTTCGACCGCATGCAGGTCGGCAACGATTCGGCCTCGACCTTTGCGCATCTCGAACAGCGCGTCTCGTATTTGCTGGAGCGGATCGAAGCCGCCGCCGATCCGCGCAACGGCAATTTGAGCCGCGTCGAGGACGGGCTGCACGACATCCTGCGTCACCTCGAGCGGCAGCAGGCGACCTATTCCGCGCTGGCCGAGAGCCGCAGCTCCGCAGCCCCGGCCGATTCCGGAATGGTCGATCTGGTCAAGCGCGAGCTGTCCGACATCCGCTTCAGCCAGGCCGAGACCAACCGCAGCACGCAGGATTCGCTCGACGCCGTCCATAGCGCGCTCGGCCATGTCGTCGACCGCCTCTCCATGATCGAGGGCGATCTGCGCGCGGTGCGCACCGCGCCGCCGGCCCCCGCGCCAATGCCCATGCCGATGGCCGCTCCCATGGAGCCCGCGCCGCCGATGGCGCGCGAGCCGCGGCCGCAAGCCCAGCAGCAGCCGAAATACGATCCGAAGCCGGAGCTGCCCAACCCCGCCGCGCAGCAGCAGGCCCACGCGCCGCAACAGGCCCAAGGCGCCTTCGCCCAAGCCGCTTTCTCCGCCGCGCCGCGTGAATTCCATGCCGCCGCCCCTGCCGCGCCGCCGCCGGTGCCATCGGCACCACCGGTGCCGCCGCGCGCGATCAGCGAGATCCTGGAGCCGCACACGGTCCCCGCGCGCACCGCGCTCGCGCCGGAATTACCGCCGGATCATCCGCTCGAGCCGGGCACACGGCCGGGCGGACGCCTCGCCACGCCATCGGAGCGCATCGCCGCCTCCGAGAGCGCGATCAGCGACATTCCCGCTGCGCCGAAAGAGCCGGTGTCGTCGTCGAGCTTCATCGCGGCCGCCCGCCGCGCCGCCCAGGCCGCCGCCGCGCAGCCGGAAAAGCCGGCGCGCGGTGCCAAGGGTGGTGCGAAGGCCGGCTCCGATCGCGGCAAGGACAAGGGCAAGGACGGCAGCTCGACCATCACCTCGAAGATCCGCTCGCTGCTGGTCGGCGCGAGCGTGGTCGTCATCGTGCTCGGCACCTTCAAGATGGCGATGAACCTGCTCGAGGGCAGCCCGCCGCCCGCGCCGCAGGCCATGGACAATACGTTGAGCCAGCCCGCGCCGCAGGCCGCACCGCCACCGTCGGTGATCGAGAACAAGCCGGCCACGCCCGAGCAGGTCACGCCATCGATGACCTCGCCGACGCCGATCGGACGGCAGTCCCAGAACAACGCCGCGCCGGCTCCCGCCGCCAATTCGGGCAACTCGGCCTCGGTTGAAATTCCGCCGGCGCCCGCCGCCTCTGTGCCGCCGCCTGCCGCGAGCAGCGACGTCACCGGCGCGCTGTCGGGCACGAGCCGCGCCAAGCTCAGCATGATCCAGGTGCCGCCGAGCGAAAAGCTGCCTGACGGCATCGGCGGCCCGGTGCTGCGCACCGCCGCGATGAAGGGCGATGCGACCGCGGCCTACGAGATCGGCTTGCGCTTTGCCGAAGGCAAGGGTGTCGCCACCAATTACGACGAAGCGGCCAAATGGTACGACCGCGCGGCGCAGGCCGGCGTGGTGCCCGCGACCTTCCGCCTCGGCACGCTCTACGAAAAGGGGCTCGGCGTGAAGAAGGACGCCGACATCGCCCGCCGCTACTACACCCAGGCCGCCGAGCGCGGCAACGCCAAGGCGATGCACAATCTCGCGGTGCTCGACGCCGACGGCGGCGGACGCGGCGCCAACTACAAGAGCGCGGCGCAATGGTTCCGCAAGGCCGCCGATCGCGGCGTTGCCGACAGCCAGTTCAACCTCGGCATCCTCTATGCCCGCGGCATCGGCGTCGAACAGAACCTCGCCGAATCCTACAAATGGTTCAGCCTCGCAGCTGCCCAGGGTGATGCGGACGCCTCCGGCAAGCGCGACGACGTCGCCAAGCGTCTCGACCCGCAATCGCTCGCGGCCGCCAAGCTCGCGATCCAGACCTTCAGCGCCGAGCCGCAGCCCGACGACGCCGTCAACGTTCCGGCCCCGAATGGCGGCTGGGACAGCGCGCCGCAGGCGAATGCAAAGCCGGCGCCGAAGCAAGTCGCGACCAAGCGCTCGGCCTCCGCAGCACATTAAGGGCGGTTTGGTACGCTTTCACTGTCGTCGCCCGGCTTGACCGGGCGACCCGGTATTCCAGCGACGTCGGTTGGATACGGAGAAGCTGCGGCGTACTGGATGCCCCGGTCAAGCCGGGGCATGACAGCGGCGAATGTGGCGGAATCCTCGCCTCACAGCGAAGCAGCGATCTGATCCCTCTTAGCCCATTCACCACGCCCGAAATTCCCGGTCCCTCCCAACCGCAAATTCCGCTATTGAGGGGCGCGGCAACCGTTCCGACCTTCCCGCGAGCATTCCGCGACAATCGATCCGTCTCGCCGGCGTATGGTTCTTCGATGCAGCTCTATCTTCCGATCGCCGATCTTCCCGTCAACGTCTTCCTGGTGCTCGCCATGGGCGCCGCGGTCGGCTTCGTCTCGGGGATGTTCGGAATCGGCGGCGGCTTCCTGATGACGCCGCTGCTGATCTTCATCGGCATCACGCCGGCGGTCGCGGTCGCCTCCGTCACGAGCCACATTGCAGCCTCCTCGTTTTCCGGCGCGCTGTCTTACTGGCGGCGGCGCGCGATCGATCCGGCGCTGGCGAGCGTCCTGCTCTGCGGCGGCGTGACCGGCACGGCGCTCGGCGTGTGGACCTTCACGCAGCTTCGCGCGCTCGGCCAGCTCGATCTGATGATCGCGCTCTCTTACGTGGTGCTGCTCAGCACCGTCGGCAGCCTGATGTTCTCGGAAGGCCTGCGCGCGCTGATGCGAACCCGGCGCGGCGCGCTGCCGCCACGCCGCACCCACAACTGGATCCACGGCCTGCCGCTGAAGATGCGCTTCAAGCGCTCGAAGATCTATCTCTCGGTCATCCCCGTGGTGATCGTCGGCATCATGATCGGCTTCATCGGCGCCATCATGGGCATCGGCGGCGGCTTCATCCTGGTGCCGATCATGATCTATCTGCTGAGGGTGCCGACCTCGACGGTGATCGGGACCTCGATGGTCCTGACGCTCGTCACGATGCTGTTCGCGACCATGCTGCATGCGGTGACCAATCACCTCGTCGACGCCGTGCTGGCGCTGATCCTGATGGTCGGCGGCGTCACCGGCGCGCAATTCGGCGTCCGCGCCGGGCAGAAGATCCGCGGCGAGCAGCTGCGGCTGCTGCTCGGCCTCCTGATCCTCTCGGTCGGAATCCGCTTCGCGATCGAGCTGGTGATCCGGCCGGAGGATCTCTTCACCATCCGCGAGCTGGGGGTGAGCGGATGATGCGCGCAGCTCTCGCACTCCTGCTCGCCCTGCTGCTCGGATCAGCCGCGCGCGCCGAGCGGCTGATCGTCTCGGTGTCCAACCACCGCGTCACGGTGACACCGAACTATTCCGGCGAGGAGCTGGTGCTGTTCGGCTCGGTGGAGAAGGACGCGACGACGCCCGCCGATCGCACCGCCTATGATCTCGTCGTCACCGTGATGGGCCCGCGCGCCGACATGATGACGCGGCGCAAGGAGCGCACCTTCGGCATCTGGATCAACACCGACTACCGGCAGTTCCTGCAGGTGCCGAGCTATCTGGCGCTGTTCGCCAACCGTCCCTTTGAGGCGATCACCTCGCCCGAGATCGCGCGGCGGCAGCAGATCGGGCTGAACAACGTGCTGCTGACGCAGCGGGTCGGCGGCGATTATGCCGACGTGGTGCCGAACGACGCGTTCCGCTCGGCCTTCATCCGCCTGCGCACCCAGCGCGGACTCTATCGCGAGGATCCGAGCGCCGTCACGTTCCTGACGCCGACCCTGTTTCGCACCGGCATTCCGCTGCCGGCGGAGGTGCCGATCGGCACCTACGAGGTCGAGATCAGACTGTTTGCGAACGGCGCGTTCATCGGCAAGACCGAGACCGCGTTCGAGATCGTCAAGGTCGGCTTCGAGCAGTTCGTCGCCACCACCGCCAGGCAGAATGGGCTGATCTATGGCCTCGTCACCGCCGCGATGGCGCTGATGACGGGATGGATGGCGTCGATCGTGTTTCGGAAGGATTAGCCGCTGTCATTCCGGGGCGCGCGCAGCGCGAGCTCCGGTGCGCAATTGCGCACCTGAGAATCCATTCATCCGCGGAGTTGGTGCCCGATGGATTCCGGGCTCGAGGCTTCGCCTCGCCCCGGAATGACAGCTTCTAGGCGGCCGCCTTCGCCGGCCGCGTCACCAGATAGATGCCGAGCGCGACTGGAATGATCCCGAGCAGATCGCGCGCCTCGACGTGCTCGCCGAGCACGAGATACGCGAACAGCATGCCGAGCGGCGGCATCAGGAAATGATAGGCGCTGGCGGCGGTGGCGCCGCACACTTTCAGGAGATGAAACCAGAGCCAATAGGCGAGGATGGAGCCCCCCAGCACGAGGAAGGCGAAGGCGCCGAGCAGGCTCGGCGTGACATCGATCGCATGCACGTCGGCGAAGGTGAACGCGACCGGCGTCAGCACGATGCCGGCGGCAAGGTTCTGCACGCCGTTGCCGATCCACAAGGATCCCTTCGGCGCGAGCAGCTTGAACAGGATGGTGCCGGCAACGAGCGAGGCGAGCGAAGCCAGCGTGAAGACGATGCCATGCAGGGAATCCGTGCCGACCGACAGGCGATGCCAGACGATCAGGGTCACGCCGGTGATGCCGAGCAGCAGGCCGCCGGCCTTGCGCCAGGTCATGCCTTCCCCGAGCAGCAGGGCAGCGAGCGCCGCGGTGAAGACCGGATTGGCCGAGACGATCAGGCCGCCGAGGCCGGCGGAGACCGATTGCAGGCCGGTGTAGCCGAGCCCGAGATAGAGCGCGTTGTTGGCAATCCCAAGTACGGCGAAGATCGCCGCATCGCGCCAGGTTAACGACCAGCTGTCGCCGCGGATCAGCGTGGCGCCCAGGATCAAAATGCCGGCGAGCGAGAAGCGCGCGGCGAGCAGGATCAGCGGCGGGCAATGGGTGACGCCGATCTTGCCGGCGACGAAGGCGTAGCTCCAGAGCAGGCAGAACAGGCCGATGGCCAGCGGCAGCGTGTTGAAGCGGCTGCGCGGAACGGGAATCGAGGGGGCGAGCGACATGGGGGCATTCTCCTGAGCCTCGATCTAGGGAGCCCGCTTGTCATTTGGAAATTAAATGATTAACTCGCTATCAGTGGATTTTCGAATGGAGGCGGCCATGCTCGATCTCGAGCTGCTGCGCAGCTTCGTCTCGGTGGTCGAGGCCGGCGGCTTCACCCGCGCCGGCGAGCGCGTCCATCGCACGCAGTCGACCGTCAGCCAGCAGATCAAGCGGCTGGAGGACGATATCGGCCAGGTGCTGCTGCACCGCGACGGCAAGAATGTGCGCCCGACCGAGGCCGGCGAGCGGCTGCTCTCTTACGCGCGGCGTTTGCTCTCGCTCGCCGAGGAGGCGCGCGACGTGCTGCGCCAGCCGGACGGCGAAGGCGCGATCCGGCTCGGCATCCCCGAAGATTTCGCGGCGTACCGGCTGACCAAATTACTGGGCGCGTTCTCGCGCTCGCATCCGGGCCTGCGGCTCGACGTGCGCGCCGACCAGAGCAAGCATCTGGCGCGCGATCTCGAACGCGGCGAGCTAGACGTAGCGCTATTCAAGCGTGCGGCCGGCGAGAAAGGCGCCATCGCGGTTTGGCCGGAGCGCGTGCACTGGGTCACCAGCAAGGGCCATCCGGTCGATGTCCATGCCGCATCCGTGCCGCTGATCGGTTTTCCGACCGGCTGCCTCTATCGTGCCGGCGCCATCCACGCGCTGGAAAGCGTCGGCCGCGCCTGGCACATGGCCTATTCCTCGTCGAGCCTCTCCGGCATCCAGGCCGCGGTCGCCGCCGGCATGGGCCTCAGCATCTTGTCGGAAATGTCGATCCAGTCCGACCACCGCGTGCTGACGGCGAAAGACGGTTTTGCGCCGATCAACAAGACCGAGGTCGCACTGATGGCCTCGCCCGATGCGAGCCCGGCAACGCTGCGGCTTGCGGATCGTCTTGCCGAGTTTTGCGATGCGGTGCAGGCCAAAGCGGCTTGAAGGCGGCCCAGATTCGCGAGCGTTGCGGCCCGCCTCTCAATTCACCGCGGACATCAGCCTGTCGCCGCACGCATTCGCGTAAAACTTGCCGCCGCATTGGCGCTTGATGGCGGCGCAGCGGGCCGCGGGCGAGGCATTCTGCGGGACCGTGAAACCGCAGGTCAGGCCGTCGGCGCTGCGACCGGGCTTGCCGGCGGCAAACGCGGCACTGAGGGTGCTGATGCAGACGACGAGCAGGGCAGCCGCGGCGATTTCGATCAGCAGTCGCGTCAGCAGTCTCATGGGAATGTTCTCCACACTGATGGCTGAATTGATCCGCAATCTAGCACTGAATCCCGGTTTCTCCGTGCTCGCCCGGGTTCCCAAATCGGCCCGTTCCTTGCATAAATTTACGCCAGCGCAGTGCAAGGCCGCATCG
This sequence comes from Bradyrhizobium sp. CCBAU 25360, assembly GCF_028128695.1. Taxonomy (NCBI): domain Bacteria; kingdom Pseudomonadati; phylum Pseudomonadota; class Alphaproteobacteria; order Hyphomicrobiales; family Nitrobacteraceae; genus Bradyrhizobium; species Bradyrhizobium sp. CCBAU 25360. Next base: position 87,580 of record NZ_LBJA01000041.1, on the reverse strand, counting down.
GCGACAGTTCCGGTGCAGGGGCAAGACGCGTAGGGTTAGTAGTGTGTTCGACCAGGAAGTGACGGCTTTGCAAGATCAATCGTTCCAGCCCAGTTTTCCCGCCCCCGGCCAGCCGATCGACGAGCTCGCGCTGGCTGAGATCAAGGGCGCGATCCTGGCGAAGCTGCGCCTTGCCATCGGCAAGGATGCGGGCATGGCGACCAGGCACGACTGGTACCAGGCCGCGGCGCTGGCGCTGCGCGACCGCGTCGTGCATCGCTGGCTCACGGCCGAGAAGCACAGCTACGACGCGGGCCGCAAGCGCGTCTATTATCTCTCACTCGAATTCCTGATCGGCCGTCTCTTCACCGATGCGCTCAACAACATGGGCCTGCTCAAGATCTTCGAGGTCGCGCTCGGCGATCTCGGTGTCTCGCTGCCAGAGCTGCGCAAATGCGAGCCGGACGCCGCGCTCGGCAATGGCGGCCTCGGGCGCCTCGCCGCCTGCTTCATGGAGAGCATGGCGACGCTGTCGATCCCCGCGATCGGCTACGGCATCCGCTATGATTACGGCCTGTTCCGCCAGATCATCAACCAGGGCTGGCAGCAGGAATATCCCGACGAATGGCTGAGCTTCGGCAATCCCTGGGAATTGCAGCGGCCCGAAGTGATCTACGACATCAATTTCGGCGGCGGCGTCGAGCATGTCGACGACAAGGGCCGCGACCGCGCGATCTGGCATCCGGGCGAGACCGTTCAGGCGATCGCCTATGACACGCCGATCGTCGGCTGGCGGGGCCAGCACGTCAACGCGCTGCGCCTGTGGTCGGCGCGTTCGCCCGATCCGTTGAAGTTAGATGCCTTCAACAAGGGCGACTATGTCAGCGCCACCGCCGAGCAGTCGCGCGCGGAAGCGATCTGCAAATTCCTCTATCCGAACGACGAGAGCCCGGCAGGCCGCGAGCTGCGCCTGCGCCAGGAATATTTCTTCGTCTCGGCCTCGCTCCAGGATCTCGTCAAGCGACACCTTGCGTCCGACGGCCAGCTGCGCAGCCTGTCGTCCAAGGTCGCGGTGCAGCTCAACGACACCCATCCGAGCCTCGCCGTCACCGAGCTGATGCGGATCCTCGTCGATCTGCACAATTTCCGCTGGGACGAGGCCTGGAAGATCACGGTCGCCACCCTCTCCTACACCAACCACACGCTGCTGCCCGAGGCGCTGGAGACCTGGCCGGTCGAGCTGTTCGAGCGGCTGCTGCCGCGGCATCTCGAGATCATCTACCGCATCAACGTGCAGCATCTGGCGCTGGCCGAAGCGCGCTGCCCCGGCGACATCGACTTCCGCGCCTCGGTCTCGCTGATCGACGAGAAGAGCGGGCGCCGCGTGCGCATGGGCCAGCTCGCCTTCGTCGGCTCGCACCGCATCAACGGCGTCTCGGGCATGCATTCGGACCTGATGCGTGAGACCGTGTTCCACGACCTCAACCATCTCTATCCCGGCCGCATCACCAACAAGACCAACGGCATCACCTTCCGCCGCTGGCTGATGCTGGCGAACCCGAAGCTGACCGATCTGTTGCGCGAGACCTGCGGCGAGGCGGTGCTCGACGATCCGACCCAGCTCTCGCTGATCGAAGCGCGCGCCAGCGACGTCGAATTCCAGAAGAAGTTCCGCAGCGTCAAGCTTCACAACAAGACCGCGCTGGCGCGCCTGATCGGCGAACGGCTCGGCATCAAGGTCGACCCGACCGCGCTGTTCGACGTGCAGATCAAGCGCATCCACGAATACAAGCGCCAGCTCCTCAATGTCATCGAGACCGTCGCGCTGTACCAGGCGATCAAGGACGATCCCACCGGCAATTGGGTGCCGCGGGTGAAGATCTTCGCCGGCAAGGCTGCCGCGAGCTACCGCTACGCAAAACTGATCATCAAGCTGATCAACGACGTCGCGGAGGTCGTGAACAACGACCCCACGATCGGCGGCAAGCTCAAGGTGGTGTTCCTGCCCGATTACAATGTCAGCCTCGCCGAAGTGATCATTCCCGCGGCCGACCTGTCCGAGCAGATCTCGACCGCGGGCATGGAAGCGTCCGGCACCGGCAACATGAAGCTGGCGCTGAACGGCGCCATCACCATCGGCACGCTCGACGGCGCCAATATCGAGATCCGCGACCATGTCGGCGCCGAGAACATCGCGATCTTCGGCATGGAGGCCGGCGACGTCATGATCCGGCGCAAGCAGGGGCTGGACGCCTCCGACCTGATCCTCAATTCGCCGAAACTGCAGCGCGCCATCAATGCGATCGGCACCGGCGAGTTCTCGCCCGGCGACCCCGGACGTTTCGAGTCGATCGCGCACGCGCTGCGCTATCTCGACCATTACATGGTCAGCGCCGATTTCGATTCCTATTACGAGGCGCAGCGCAGCGTCGATGCGCGCTGGCTGGTCTCGCCGGCCTGGACCCGTGCCTCCATCCTCAACGTCGCGCGCATGGCCTGGTTCTCCTCGGATCGCACCATCCGCGAATACGCCGAGGAGATCTGGAACGTGCCGGTGAACCCGACCACGCCGCTGCTGCCGAACCTGCGCGACGCCGCGGGCTGATTTTCCGCGACGTGGAAGCGCGGTTACTCGATACGTAATTGCGCATCCGGGCAATGGCTGTGATATGACGACCGTCATTCCGGGGCGGCTCGCAGAGCCGAACCCGGAATCTCGAGCTTCCGGGTTCGATGCTCTGGGCCGCGCTACGCGGTCCCGTCGCATCGCCCCGGGATGACAGACGGAAACACACATGCACGCCAAGCTCCCGCACCCCTTCGACGACGCCACCCGCGTCACCGCCGGCGACTCCAGCTGGCAGGGGCACACCAGCGACGATTATTGGGCCTTCGTCGGCCCGTTCGGCGGCGCCACCGCCGCGACCATTTTGCGCGCGCTGATCGACCATCCGGAACGCGCCGGCGATCCGCTCGCCCTCACGGTCAATTATTGCGCGCCGATCGCCAAGGGGCCGTTCGATCTCGACGTGCGGCTGGTGAAGGCCAACCGCTCCAGCCAGCACTGGAGCGTCGAACTGTCGCAAGGTGGCGGCGAGGTCGCGACACTCGCCACCGCGGTGTTCGCCGAGCGCCGGCCGTCCTGGGAGCACCGGGTGGCGCAATATCCCGATGCAAAGCCGTTCGAAGCGACGCTGCCGTTCCCGAAGATCGCGGCGTCCTGGGCCAACCAGTATGAATTCCGCTTCGTCGAGGGCCAGATGCGGATCGGCCCGCAGCAGGCCGAGCCCGCCAGCACCTATTCGAAGATCTGGATCAGCGACCGCACGCCGCGCAAGCTCGACATGCTGTCGCTGATGTCGATGTCGGACGCCTTCTTCGGCCGCATCTTCCACGCTCGGCGCGAACTGGTGCCGTTCGGCACGGTGTCGCTGACGACCTATTTCCACACCGACAGCGACGAGCTCGCGGCTGAGGACATCACGCGCGTGCTGGCCACCGCCGATTCGAAGATCATGCACAAGAGCTACGCCGACCAGAACGCCGAGCTGTGGTCGCCGAACGGAAGGCTGCTCGCGACCTCGACACAGATCGCGTATTTCAAGGCGTGAGCTCTCGCCACCCCTCGTCCCGTTCTTGCCGGGGTTCCTAACCCGCCATTCGCTGCCTCAGGCTCTGATAAAACGCCGTCTCGAAATTCATGTAACCGATGAACGACGTTGGATCGCCGAACGGAAGAATCTGCGTGGCCCAGAACCCGCCGAACCCGTTCTGCCGGTCGATCCAATAGAACAGATTGGCAAGGCCCGCCCAGCCGAGGGCGCCGGCCGGACGCCCGGTGGGTGCTTCCTGGTCGTTGATCATGAACGAGAGCGCCCAGGACTTTGACTGGCCCGGGAAGAACTCGGCATCATTGCACAGCGCCGGGATGACGCCGGTGATCGGTGTCACCTTCTTGTCTCCGAGATGATTCTTCTCCGCCATGCGCACGGTCTCCGCCTTCAGCACGCGGCCATGCTCGCCGGCACCGTCATTCAACCACATCCGGATGAAACGCATGTAGTCGCCGACCGTGCCGTAAAGGCCGTGGCCACCCATATGCACTTCAGGCTTGGCGGGGAGCTCGAAATCCATCGGCGTCAACGAGCCGTCGGCGCCGCGCGCGTGGATCCCCGCCAGTTTGCTGCGCATGGCGTCGGTCAGCTCGAAGGTCATGCTCTTGATTCCGAGCGGCTCGAAGATGCGCGTATTGAAAACCTCTCCAAGCGGGCGCCCGGCGATGGCCTCGACGATTTGGCCGCACCAGTCGAGATTGGTGCCGTAGTCCCAACGCTCGCCCGGATCGAACAGCAGCGGCGTCATCAGGCAGGCTTTGGAAGCGGTGATGACGCTGGGCTGGCCCTTCTCCTCGGCCAGGCGGTTGTAGGTGTGGTTGATGAAGTCGTAGCTGAGACCGGCGGTATGCGTCATCAGCATCCGCGTGGTGATGTCCCGCTTGGGCGCCCGCAGCATCGGCTCACCCGCGGCATCAAAGCCCTCGATGACCTGGAGCTTGCCGATGTCCGGAGCGTAGCGCTTGGCCGGTGCGTCGAGATCGAGCTTGCCCTCTTCGACGAGTTGCAGCACGGCCGTGCCGGTGACTGCCTTGGTCGTGGAGAAGATGGCGAAGATGCTGTCGGTCGTCATCTCGGCTGGCTGGTCGACACGCCTTTTCCCCGCTGCGCCTTCGTAGATGTTGCGATCGCGGTTCGTCACCATCGCGACGACGCCGGGCACACGCGGCGTGGATGTGACGACGCCGCCGAGAACGGCGTCTGCGGCGGCACCGAAATTCGTGCTCATGGTTGTCCTCCCGTTTGTATTGGATGAATTCCGTCGATGCAGCGCCTCGCGAGCACTCAATTCATGGTAAAACCCTGGTAGCCGCTGGCAGCGACCTCGTTGCATTTCTGCCGATAGGCGCCGACGCCCCCGCAATAGGACAGAACGCGGCGCGGTTTGCCTTCGACGTTCGAGCCCAGGTACCAGGAATTGGTCTTCGCGATCAGCGTCGCATTGGCGATCTCATCGTGATGCGCCACCCATCCGTCTTCGGCATCCTTGGTCGGCTCAACCACCTTCAGGTTCTTCGTACGCACGAACCTGATGCAATCGTCGATCCATTCGACCTGCTGCTGGAGACAGGTGGTCATGTTGCAGAGCGCAGCCGACGGAGCCAGCGGCACCGCAGTCGTGAACAGGTTCGGATAGCCGTGAACCTGCAGGCCCATCGTGGTGCGGATATCCTTGCTCCAATCCTCCTTCAGCGACCGCCCACCGCGGCCCCTGATATCGATGCGCGTCAACGCGCCGGTTCCGGCGTCGAATCCAGTCGCCAGAACGATGACGTCGAGCTCGTGGATCGTCCCGTCCGCGGTCTGAATACCCGTGGGTGTCACGCGTTCGATCGGACTGGCCTTGACGCTGACGATCTCGACATTGGGGCGATGGAAGGCTTCGAGGAAGTTCTGCTCCAGTGGCACCCGATGCGTCCCGAAACCGTAGTCGGCCGGAATCAAGGCATCGCACAGCTTTGGATCCTTCAGTCGCTCGCGCATCTTCTCGCGCACGAAGCCCGAGATTTCGGCGTTGACCTCGGCGTCGAAGAACAACTCGGCGAAGGACGATATCCATAGCTTCAGGGAGCCGTCGTTCCAGCAATCCTCGATCACCTCCCGGCGCCGCTCCGGCGTCAGGCCGGCCCAGGCGTGCTCGAAATCATATTCGAATCCGGTGAAGGTAAGCGGCAGGCGCTCCGTGAGGTGCTGGAATCTCGACTTGTAGGCCTCCGCATCTTTCTCGCTGTACTTGGGATTCTTCATCGGAATCATGTATTGCGGCGTGCGAACAAAGACTTTCAGATGACCGACCTCGCCGGCGATCGTCTGGATGACCTGGATGCCGGTTGCGCCGTTGCCGATAACGCCGACGCGCTTGCCGCCGAATTCGACCGGCTCCTTGGGCCAGCGCGCCGTGTGGAACAGCTGCCCCTTGAACGTCTCCTGTCCCGGAAACGATACGTGCGGGGCGGAGAGCATGCCGCAACAGGTGATCAGAAACTGGGTGTCGATCACGTCACCCCTGTCGGTCGTGACCAGCCAGCGCTGTGTGGCTTCGTTGAAATGGGCGCTTTTGACGATCGTCCCGAACTGGATGTCCTTGCGCAGATCGAGGCGGTCGGCGATGTAGTTGAGCCAGCGCTCGATTTCCGGCTGGCCGGGGAATTTCTCGCTCCAGCTCCATCCCTTGTAGAGCTCCTCGGAGAACAGGTACTGGTAGATGTGGCTCTCTGAATCGAAGCGGGCGCCGGGATAGCGATTCCAATACCAGGTGCCGCCCACGCCTGCGCCCGCGTCAATGGCCCTGACGTTCAATCCCTGTTCGCGCAAACGGTAGAGCTGATAGAGCCCGGCGACGCCGGCTCCAACAACCACCGCGTCGAATTTCGCCGTTACATGCGCGCCATTGCTTCCATTGGGTTTGGTCGCCGTTTCTGCCATTTTTCCCTCCTAGCTCTTCCCAGAGCGCGCGGCCTTCCTCACCCGCCGTGTGATGGGATGGTCGTGCATCGCGTCATTTGTCGGTCCCGCGAGCGCTTGCGGCTTTTCACCGTTCTTCCGCACTTGCCCGGAACGCGAGGGAGGCTATGAGGCGGGCTGCGTTCCCGGCTTGAACAAAACCGACAATCCTTTGAATGAAGCCGGAGGCCGGCGCCGACCTCGCCCGAGCTCGCTTGGCAAATGGCAAATCCGGCCTATGCTGCTGCCTTGCCGATCGGCCAATGAGAACAACAAGCAGTCGACCCGCCAAAACTCCAGGGAGGAGGCTCGCGCGATGGGGCAGTTCATCACGGTCGAGGAGCTGCCACGCTATGCTCCCGGCGAAATGATGCTGGACAGTTCGGCGGTGGGAAAAGCCGATTTTCGGCTGCGCGTGTTCCGCTATGCGCCATCCGATATCTGGGTGCCGCCGTCCGATAACTTTCTGATCGTAATTTATCGCGAAGGCACCACGGCGATGAAACGCCGCGTGACCGGATCCTGGAAGCAGGATCATGTCGGCCGCGGCGTCACGACGCTGCTGACGCGCGCGGAAGCTTCGAACTGGCGATGGTGCCATGACCTCGAAGTCAGTCATTTCTACATCTCGCCTAGTCTCATGGCGAAGACCGCAAGCGAGGCTTTTGACCGGGATACCGAAAGCGTCGAGCTTCATGATCTGCTCAGGATCGAGGATCCGGTCCTGGCCTGGATTGCTGACCAGATGGTGCAGGAGGTTTCCGCAGGAGGTCCGGGCGGCCGGCTCTGCTACGACGCCATGGCACTTCAGGCGAGCGTCCACATCCTGCGAAAATATGCCTCAGTGCAGTTCAAGCTGCCCTGTGCGCAAGGGCGCTTCAGGCCGGCGCATGCGCGGATGATCGAGGACTATATCGAGCAGAACATCTTCCGGAATATCACGCTCGACGAACTGGCCAACATCTGCAACTGCACGCCAGTGCAGTTCACCCGCAAGTTTCAGGTGCATTATGGCATGCGCCCGCACGCCTACGTCCTCACCCGCAAGGTGAAGCGCGCCTGCGAACATCTGCGCAAGGACCGGCTTGCACTGAAGGAGATCGCCCTGTTGAGCGGATTCTCCGACCAGAGCCATCTCAACCGGATCTTTCGCAGGCATATGAGTGCGACTCCCGCAGAATATCGCAAGCAATGCACAGGCTAGGCAGCCTGACGATGCTCAGGCCGCAAAAGAAAGGGCGGCTGATCAAGCCGCCCTTTCTCGTCAATCACATCTTGCGAGAACTTACTCCGCCGCGAGCTTCACGTCCGGCGCGGCGGCGCGCACCTCGGCATCCACCTGGGCTTCGAACTTGGCAAAGTTCTTCTGGAACATGCCGACCAGCGCGCGGGCGGTCTTGTCGAACTCGTCCTTGTCCTTCCAGGTGTTGACCGGGTTGAGGATCTCGGCCGGCACGCCGGGCAGCGCGGTCGGGACCGCGAAGCCGAAATACTTGTCGGTGCGGAATTCGACGTTGCGAAGCGAGCCGTCGAGCGCGGCGGTGAGCAGCGCACGCGTCACCTTGATCGGCATGCGCGAGCCGACACCATACTTGCCGCCGGTCCAGCCCGTATTGACCAGCCAGCAATCGACATTGTGCTGGGCGATGAGGTCGCGCAGCATGTTGCCGTAGACGCTGGGGTCGAGCGGCAGGAAGGGCGAGCCGAAGCAGGTCGAGAATTCCGGCTGCGGCTCGTTGCCGAGACCGCGCTCGGTGCCCGCGACCTTGGCGGTGTAGCCGGACAGGAAGTGATACATCGCCTGCGCCGGCGAGAGCTTGGCGATCGGCGGCAGCACGCCGAAGGCGTCGGCGGCGAGCATCACCACGTTCTTCGGCTGCGGCGCGCGGCCGGTGCGCGAGGCGTTCGGGATGAAGTCGAGCGGATAGGCCGAGCGCGTGTTCTCGGTCTTGGAGCCGTCGTCGAAATCCACCACGCGGGTGTCTTCGTCGAGCACGCAGTTCTCGAGCACCGCGCCGAAGCGGGTCGAGGCCGCGAAGATCTCGGGCTCGGCTTCCTGCGACAGCTTGATGCACTTGGCGTAGCAGCCGCCTTCGAAGTTGAAGACGCCGTTCGGGCCCCAGCCGTGCTCGTCGTCACCGATCAGCGTGCGGTTGGGATCCGCCGACAGCGTGGTCTTGCCGGTGCCGGACAGGCCGAAGAAGATCGCCGCGTCGCCCTTGGCGCCGACATTGGCCGAGCAATGCATCGGCATCACGCCGCGCTCGGGCAGATAATAGTTCAGCGTGGTGAAGACCGACTTCTTCATCTCGCCGGCATAATAAGAGCCGCCGATCAGGACAATCTTGCGGGTGAAATCGATCGCGACGACGTTCTCCGACTTGCAGCCGTGACGTTTGGGATCGGCGCGGAAGCTCGGCATGTCGATGATGGTGAGCTCCGGCACGAAGGTCGGCAGCTCGATCGCCTCGGGGCGAATCAGCAGCGTGCGGATGAACAGCGAGTGCCAGGCGAGCTCGGTGAAGACACGGGTCTTGATCCGGTAGGCCGGGTCGGCACCACCATAGAGATCCTGCGCGAACAGCTTCTTGCCTTCGGCGTGCTTGAGGAAGTCCTGATAGAGCGTCTCGAACTGCTCTGCGGTGATCGACTGGTTGCCGGCCCACCACATCTTCTTGTCGGTGGTGGCGTCACGCACCGTGAACTTGTCCTTCGGGCTGCGCCCGGTGAACTCGCCGGTGTCGGCGCAGAGTGCGCCGTCAGCGGACAGCACCGCCTCGCCCGCAGTGAGCGAGTATTGATAGAGTTGCGGCGCACCGAGGTTCCAGTGAACCTGCTTGAGATTCTTTAAACCGAACTTGTCGGCGCCGTAGGCACCGTTGCGCACGCCCGTCTCTTGCACGAAAAATCCTCCTAGAACCCGCGACATTCAGCGCGACCAGAACTTCAGCACCATCGCGGTCACCGTGATTTATAGGCCAACCGGCCTCGGCTGGGCGACCTAATAATGATGAACGCTGGCGTTGCCAAGCTGATCCCGCAGGATTTGGTTTATTCAAGGACCGCGCCAAACGTCGCGCATGTCAGCTCTGAGCAGCTGCATCAAAAAATCACGAATGATCGCGCAACCAAATGCGGAATTCGGCGTTGATGATGGTTTTTGCGACGCACAATTCCGGCTGCCGGCTTATCGTACCTCGCCTTCGCCAATGAGCGCGAATGGTCCCCACATCGCCGGGTAGGCGTTGCGCGGTGACGAGGTGTCGTCGACAAACGTTAACATCGCGCGGCGCAAGGCTTCGGCGCGACCGATTTTCGGTTCGTTCTTCAGCAACTCGAACGTCGATGTGGTGAGGCGGGTGGCGGCTTCCGAATCCACGGCCCAATGCGAGACCAGAAGCGCACGGGCACCGGCATAGAAGAAAGAGCGCGCCAATCCCGACAGCGCTTCGGCCCCGGGCTTGTCGCCGGCGATGGTGTTGCAGGCGGACAGAACCACCCAATCGGCGTTGAGCTTGAGCTGGGCCACTTCGCTCGCGGTCAGAAGGCCGTCGTCGAGCTCAGACGGCTGATCGGGAATGGACAATGCAAGCGAGGGCTCGCCCAGTCCCTTGACGTCGCCGGCAACGAGGCCGTGGGTGGCAAAATAGATGATGCCGTATTGGGCAAGCGCTGCACGCTTCAGCGTCGTTTCACTGGCATCGCGTCCGAGATGGATGTCGGCATCATTGGCGCCGACGTCCCTTGCCACCGCGTTCAGCTCGTCGGCGGTATCGGGCAGTTGCGGCAACGCCTGCGCCAGCCGCGCGCGATCGACCCCGGCGCCGCGCCAGAAATCGGTATAGGCAATCGTCGCAATGCTGCGCGCCGCGACCTTGCCGCCTGCGGCGCGACGGTCGGCGGGCCCTTCGGCTGCGGGATTGAAGACGGGATCGCCGAAGCCGGTCATCGGCTTTGCGCCCTGATCCCTGCGCGCGAAGGCACGCAGCGATTTCAGGCTGATCACCGACGGCAGCACCGAGACGGCCTGACGCCTGAGCAGCCAGGCGGCGTCGCGATAGCCGTCGAGCCTGTCCGGAATCGCAGCCTGCGGCTTCTCGGTGACCAGCAGATGGAACGGCAATGCGGTCAGCGCCGCCGATGGCACGACCAGCAGATTGCGCTTGTCCTTCGTCAACGCCTCGACCGGGCCGAGCAGCGCGACATAGAGCTCGTTGGCGAGCGCGAGATCGAACAGGCCCGATTTGCCGGAGGCATCGCGCGCCTTGCCGACATCCAGCCCCCTGCGGAAGGCCGAGACTTTCCGCGCCATTGCGTCCGCGCCGAGCGAGATCTCCTTCCAGTCGGCGCCATCGCGCGTGATCGCGATGACGTAGCTCCGCTTGTCGACGACGGAATAGATCACCATCGCCTCATCGGCCGACAGCAGCGGCTGGATGTCCTTCACCGCCAGCGGCAGCGGGTTGGAGAGCGAGGCGTAGTCGGGAAACTCGAGCGTGAGCGACTTTTGCAGCCCCGCGCGTTCGCTTGCAATCGCAACGATCCGCGCGCGGCTGCGCTGCTCGGCCGCGACGTCCCGCTGCGCCGATTGCTTCGACACCGCGGTGATGATCGCCTTGTCGAGCGCCTCGGCCTCGGCCGCGAGATCCTGATCCCGACGCACCAGCTCGGCGAGCCGATCGCTGCCGGCGGCCAATCGCACCGCGAGCTTGTTCACGGCAGAGGCGGCGGAAGATTGCGTGCCGCGCTGGATCGCGCCGAGCGCGTCATCAAGCGCCTTGTCGCTCGCCAGGAGCGTTTGCTGGCGCGCAGCGAACAGAACCGGCAGCACGGTGCGCAGCTGCGCGCGGTTGGCGGCAAGCGTCTTCTGCGCAAACGGCAAGGCCTCGGCGTTGCGGCCCGACACCTGAAGGAAATAAGCGAGATTGCTGGTCGAAGTCACGACATCGGGATGATCCGCCCCGAGCGCCCGCTCGCGGATGGCAAGCGCGCGGCGATAGAGCGGCTCGGCCTCGGCATAGCGCTGCTGGTGCTCGTAGAGCCCGGCGAGATTGTTGAGCGAGCGCGCCACGTCGGGATGATCCGGGCCCAGCACCTTTTCGCGGATCGCGAGCGAGCGCTTGATCGGCGCTTCGGCATCGGCATCGCGGTTGAGGTCGCGATCGACCTGGCCGAGATTGTTCAGGACGGTGGCAACCGCGGGATGCTCGGGCCCGGCGGCCTTCTGATAGATCGCGAGGGCCCGCTGAAACAGCGGCTCGGCGTCGGCAAAATGCTCCTGCTTCACGTAGAGCGTGGCGAGATTGTTCAGGGCCTGGCCGACATCGGGATGCTCGCGCGACAGCGCCTTTTCGCGAACGGCCAGCGCACGCTTGAACAGCGGTTCGGCTTCGGTGAAGCGGCTCTGCCGCTGATAGAGCGCGGCGAGATTGTTCAGGAGCGGCGCAATCTCGACGCTGCCCTGACCGGTCCCCTTCTCCATCAGCGCGATGGCGCGTTTGTAGAGCGGCTCGGCCTGATCGTCGTGGCCCTGGTCGGCGTAAATCTGCCCGAGATTGTTGAGCGCCGCGGCGAGGTCGCGGTTGTTGCTGGTCTTCTCGAGCGAGGCCACCATGGCCTGCGCCAGCGGCAGCGCCTCCGAATATTTGCCGGCGCTCCGGAGCGCATTGATGCGCCCGCTCTGCGCCGACAGATCGCTCTTCTGGGCAAGGCCGGGCGTGGCAAGCGACGTGGTGATCGCGAGCGCCAGACCCGCAGCCAATGCCAAACGACGACGCGCCATGAACCCTCTCGCTGCGAGCCTTAAGACCTGACCGTCTTGGGTCGCAGCGATGGGTCGCGGCGTTCAAATTGTTGCGTTCTAGTCCATCTTCATGCGCGCTTCGCCAGCAAGGCGGACCAGCATCTTGCGCAGCGACGTGCCGTCCGTCACCCGCTCCGGGAAGTCCAGCCGCAGCGCGGTCTGGCCGTCCTGCATATCGAGGCCTTCCGGATCGCAGCCGGTGCAACGCCAGTCCCCCGCGGCAGCGCCAAGGAGCTTTGTCGCATAGAGGCCCATGGCGTCGCGATGATCGGCATTCATATGCGCGACCGCCCCCTCCTCCGCTGCCAGCAGATCTTCGGCGCCGGAGAGGTCCGTGAGGAACTGGGCGGGCTTGAGATCGACGATCCGGCCGAAGCCGGCGACCAGATGAGTTCCCGTGGGGCGGATCCGAAAAAAAGAGAAATCCTTAAAGGAAACAAAGCCTTCCGCCGACGGATGCGCATTGAGATAACGTCGCTGGAGCAAATCCCTCTCGGCATCAGCCTGCTCCGCCCGGCCGGACAGCATGATCCGGGCGCCTTCCAGCGGATCGCCCGCCGCCCGCTCGTCCAGCATCAGGGAGACCCTGCTGTCGGCGAGAAGGTTCCTTGTATGCACGGCGAGGCCCGAGATCAGCAGGATGGGGGAACCGTCGGGATGGCTGGCCAGATTGACCAGGGAACAATAGGGGTCGCCGCTGCCGGCCATGAGAGTTGCCAGCGCCCCCTGCCGCGATCGCCGCAGCAGGGATTTGGCGAGCTTTGCGGGGTCGAAATCAGGGGTCGGTTGCATCGGCTTTCTCGGCTCAGGTGGTTGCAAGGGAGGCCTTTTTTCGGGTAAACGGGGGCCTGGTTATGGGTCGACATGCGGCGAATCTGCCGCGTTTCGTGGAACTTGGTCACACTTCAGCCCAGCTTGCATTGCTCGGTGACAAGGTTCGAACGCCGACATCGGCACCCATGTATGCGGCGCATCACTGGATTGCTCGCCGTTTCAAGCCACGACCCAAACGGAAAGCAGAAAGCAGAGGCTCATGCCCACAATCGCTTTGGTCGACGACGACCGCAACATTCTCACATCCGTCTCGATCGCGCTGGAAGCCGAAGGCTACCGCATCATGACCTACACCGACGGCGCTTCCGCGCTTGACGGTTTCCGCACCACCCAGCCCGATCTCGCCATCCTCGACATCAAGATGCCGCGCATGGACGGCATGGAGACGCTGCGCCGGCTCAGGCAGAAGTCCGACCTGCCGGTGATCTTCCTGACCTCCAAGGACGAGGAGATCGACGAGCTGTTCGGCCTCAAGATGGGCGCCGACGATTTCATCCGCAAACCGTTCTCGCAGCGCCTCCTGGTCGAGCGCGTCAAGGCGGTGCTGCGCCGCTCGGCGCCGAAGGACCCGACCGTCGCGCCGAAGGAGAACGACGCCAAGGCGCTCGACCGCGGCCTGCTGCGCATGGATCCGGAACGGCATACCTGCACCTGGAAGAACGAGCCGGTGACGCTGACCGTCACGGAATTCCTGATCCTGCAGGCGCTCGCGACCCGGCCCGGCGTGGTGAAGAGCCGCAACGCGCTGATGGACGCCGCCTATGACGACCAGGTCTATGTCGACGACCGCACCATCGACAGCCACATCAAGCGGCTGCGCAAGAAGTTCAAGGTGGTCGACAACGAGTTCGAGATGATCGAGACGCTGTACGGCGTCGGCTACCGCTTCAAGGAAGCCTGAGGCGCGAGGCGCCTTCACGAAAGACTGAGAGCATCGCCGGTTCTGATTTCATCGGGACCGGGATGGCTCTAGGATGCGGGGACCATTGCCACGAGCTGTCCTAACGCGGGCGTAAGCATTGCTTGACCGAACGCAGCCTGACGAGAACCAGAGCGCCGGGGAGATCACATCCGACGGCGTTCCGGAGCAATTTGCCGAAGACAAGCCGCAGGGCTTCCGACCGCTGAACTGGCTCAAGCGCGCCGGGCAATTCTTCTTCGCGCTGTCCTTCTCCAGCCTGACCCGCCGCATCGTCTCGCTCAATCTCGCCGGCCTCGTCGCGCTGGTGGCGAGCATCCTGTATCTGTCGCAATTCCGCGCCGGACTGATCGACGCGCGGGCGCAGAGCCTCCTGGTGCAGGCCGAGATCATCGCCGGCGCGATCGCGGCCTCCGCCACGGTGCAGACCAACGCCATCACCATCGATCCCGACCGGCTGCTCGACCTCAAGCCGGGCGAGACCTATGGCGGCTCGGACGAGTACTCGCCGCTGGACTTCCCGATCAATCCGGAGCGCGTGGCGCCGGTGCTGCGCACGCTGATCTCGCCGACCAAGACGCGCGCCCGCATCTACGATCCGAACGGCAGCCTGCTGCTCGACAGCCGCAACCTCGAAAACGTGCTGCGCCTCGACCTGCCGCCGCCGGCGGAGAAGCCCGGCTTCGTCGAGCGCGGCATGGTCGCGGTGCGCACCTGGCTGAACCGCGGCGACCTGCCGCTCTATCGCGAGCTCGGCCCCGAGAACGGCAACGGCTATGCCGAAGTGGGCGATGCGCTCCAGGGCCAGAAACGCTCGATGGTGCGGGTCAATGCCCGCGGCGAGGTGATCGTCTCGGTCGCTGTCCCGGTGCTGCGCTCGCGCGCGATCCACGGCGCGCTGATGCTGTCGACGCAAGGCGACGACATCGACCAGATGGTCACTGCCGAACGCCTCGCCATCCTGAAAGTCGGCGGCGTCGCGGCCGCCGTCATGATCATGCTGTCGCTGCTGCTTGCGAGCACGATCGCCGGGCCCGTGCGCCGGCTTGCCGACAGCGCCGAGCGCGTCCGCCGCCGCATCAAGGCCCGCATCGAGATCCCCGATTTCACCCGCCGCCGCGACGAGATCGGTCATCTCTCCGGCGCCCTGCGCGACATGACGAGCGCGCTCTACAGCCGCATCGAGGCGATCGAGATGTTCGCCGCCGACGTCGCCCACGAATTGAAGAACCCGCTGACCTCGCTGCGCTCGGCGGTCGAGACGCTGCCGCTGGCGCGCAACGAGAACAGCCGTGCGCGCCTGCTCGAGGTGATCGAGCACGACGTCAAGCGGCTCGACCGCCTGATCTCCGACATCTCCGACGCCAGCCGCCTCGATGCCGAATTGCAGCGCCAGGACGCGATCCCCGTCGATTTGCGCCGCCTGCTGACGACGCTGGTGTCCGTCGCCAACGAGACCAAGCTCGGCCACGACGTCGCGGTCGAGACGCGCTTCGAGGGCCGCAGCCCGACCGACACCTTCGCCGTGTCCGGCCACGATTCACGGCTCGGACAAGTGGTCTCCAACCTGCTGTCCAACGCGCAGTCGTTCTCCGAACCCGGCAGCAAGGTGCGCCTCACCTGCCGCCGCGCGCGCTCCGAGATCGAGATCGTGGTCGACGACGACGGCCCCGGCATTCGCGACGACGCGCTGGAACGCATCTTCGAGCGCTTCTACACCGACCGTCCGCATCAGGGTTTTGGCCAGAACTCCGGCCTCGGCCTGTCGATCTCCAAGCAGATCATCGACGCCCATGGCGGGCGCATCTGGGCCGAGAACCGCGCAGGCCCGCCGGATGAGGAGGGCGTGCCGACGGTCGCAGGCGCGCGCTTCGTGGTGAGGCTGCCGGCGCTATGAACGACGGCGGGCCCAGCGTTCACGCCTCCGCAGTCAAGGTCGGACATCGGGCGGTGCTGATCCGCGGTCCCTCGGGCTCCGGCAAGTCGCGCCTTGCCTTTGATTTGATCATGGCCGGACGCTCGGGCGTGGTCGAAAGGGCCGTTCTGGTCGGGGATGACCGTGTCCATCTGGCGACAGTCGGCGATGAAATTGAAGTCCGCCCCGCGCCGGTATTGGCTGGCCTGATCGAGATCCGGGGCCTCGGGATCCGCCACTGCGACTTCGTGGAGCATGCGACCGTCGGTCTCGTGGTCGATCTGGATGCCGCGGACGCCGAGCGCCTGCCTGCGACGGAATCGCTGAAAACCATCATTTCCGGTGTCGAAATACCGCGAATCCCTGTTAGCCGCGGATATTCACCCCTCCCACTGGTTGTCGCGGCCTTGACCACTACCAAGAGTTCATCTTCGGTTAACCCTTCAGGCGATTGTTTGAAGGGAAATGGTAACCATATGAACCCCACTATCGCGACCGAATAGACCGGCGCAGCTCCCCTCATCCATCCGTCTAGATTCAGGGAGATACGCAACATCCCCTCTTGCGCAGGGGCTCTGGATGGTCAAAGTGGCGCGTTCGTGCGGTGCACCAAAAGCGCCCGCGAGGAGTTTTCCGATGATTGGTCTAGTACTTGTGACCCACGGGCGCCTTGCCGACGAATTCAAGGCAGCGCTTGAACATGTCATGGGCCCACAAAAGCAAATCGAAGCGATCACGATCGGTGCCGAAGATGATTCCGATCTCTGCCGAAGTGACATCATCGAGGCGGTTAACCGCGTCGATTCCGGCGACGGCGTTGCGATCCTCACCGACATGTTCGGCGGCACGCCGTCGAACCTTGCAATATCCTGCATGAGCCGGCCCAAGGTCGAAGTGCTCGCGGGCATCAACCTGCCCATGCTGGTCAAGCTCGCCAAGGTGCGCGAGGAGCGTCCGCTGCCCGACGCGATCGCGATGGCCCAGGAAGCGGGACGCAAATACGTCACCATCGCCAGTCGCGTGCTCGCCGGCAAATGAGCGACGAGGCGCCACAAGCGGGGACAGGCGTGCCCGCGGGCGCGATCTCCAAGGACCTCCTGATCATCAACAAGCGCGGCCTGCATGCCCGCGCCTCCGCGAAATTCGTCCAGGCTGTCGAGCGCTTCGATGCGCAGGTCTGGGTGACGCGCGGTGGCGAGACGGTTGGCGGCACCTCGATCATGGGCCTGATGATGCTTGCCGCCGGACCGGGCACGACGATCACCGTCGCCGCCGCCGGCACGGATGCCGAAGCTGCGCTCGCGGCGATCACCGAGCTCGTTGAAAGCAAGTTCAACGAGGAAGGGGTTTAGGCCCCTCTCGCGCTACACGCTCAGTGCCGTAGGGTGGGCAAAGCGACTTGTCCGCCGAAGCCCGGAGGGCGAAGGCGGAAGCGTGCCCACGACTTTTCTGCGATTAGCGCGAGATGGTGGGCACGGCGCTTCGCGCCTTTGCCCACCCTACGAGACCGAGAACGTCGCAATCACTTCGCCGGTGGCGCGATGTAGACGTTCCAGCTCATCGCCGGGCCGGCCTTGCCGTGGGTGAAGCGGCGCGTGGTCATCACCACGCGCTCGGCGGTCGGCGCGACCTCCGAAATCCACTTCTCGAACGTGGGCAGGCGTTCGTCGGTCGCATCGAACACGCCGATGAAGCCGTATGTCTTGACGTCGTCGAGCGAGGTCAGCCCGGACGCCCAGGCCTCGTTCGGCGTGAACGGGCTGGGGTGATCGGGGCTGTAGAACACCATCGGCTGGATCGTCTCCATCGTCCCCGCAACGACCGCCCAGCGCGAGGCGAAGCGCGCGTGCCAGGCCTGGGTCAGCTCGCGCGCGAGCTCGGAGCGCGCGCCATAGGTCGCCGTGTTGCCGGCATTGGCCGTCATCTCGCGCGCGGCGATCCAGGGCGAGGCGGCGAGCGTGGCAACGCTGAGCACGAGCCAGATCGCGGCGATGTTGAACAGGCTCGCACCCTGCACCCGCAGCGTGGGAATCGCGACCAGCGCGAGCGGCACCAGGAAGAACAGCGAGATGCCCCAATCGGTCTTCAGGTAGACGCCGAAGACCAGCGCGCCGAGCGGCGGGCCGAATGCGACGATGATCTGGATCATCCACACGTTCAGCGCCTGCGAGACATTGACGCCCGGATTGGCGCCGCGCGCCCAGGCGCGCGTGACGATACGCAAGGGCGCGCGCAGCAACAATGTGAACGACGGCGGCACCAGCGCCATCGCGAGCCCGGCCAGCGCCACCGGCAATGCCAGCAGCCCGAGATTATGCAGCATGTAGCCGGTGACGAGCTGATGCACCTGGCCGCTGTCCGCGAGGCTGTAGGTGTCGCCGGCATAGGTCAGCGGCACGAAATGCGCCTCGGCCAGCCAGACCACGTGCGGGATCATCGCCACGACCATCGTCACGATCGCGACCCACGGCGCCGGCGATACCAAAAATCTCATCCGCTCCGGATGGATCAGCGCGGCGAGCCCGATGGCGCCGATCATGGTCAGCACCCAGTATTTGGTCATCAGCGCCAGCGCGCCGGCAAGGCCGAGCAGGACTCCGGACCGCCAGCTCCGCTTCTCGAACGCGTTGAGATAGGCGAGCACCAGCAGCGGCAGGGTGACGAGCTGGAGCAGATCCGGGTTGTACTTGAACCCCTTGAAATTGAAGATCGGGTAGAGCGCGACCATCACCACGACCAGGAACGCGCGCCGCGCGTCCACCACGCGCAAGGCAACCAGCCAGCAGATCACCATGCCGGCGCTGACCGTCGCCATCGCCAGCGCATAGGTCGCCCAGTCCGCCGCCGGGAACACCTTGAACCAGAGCCCGGCGACCCAGCCCGACAGCGGCGGATGCTTGCCATAGCCCCATAGGAATTTCTGGCCCCAGCCATAGGCCTCTGCGACGTCCATGTGAACGTCCTGCGCGGCCTTCAGATTGATCAGGATGAAGGTCCAGAGCACCGCATGGAGGATGGCGAGCTGGATCACCAGCCACAATCTCGCCTCGGGGCGGACCGCGCAGGCAACCAGCCAGGCCCGGAAGCGGCCAAAGCTCAGGCGGGCCTTCGTGCGCACTTCAGGGGAGGGAAGAGACGTGGTCGACATGGGCGCTTGCCTAGCGCGTTTTGGCCCATCTTGGAATCAGCTTGGCGTGAACAAAGGCCCTGAAATTACAGCAATATGGTTGCCGCACGGGGATGTGAGTGGTATCCCGCGCCCATGACGACCGTCCCCATTTCCAACATCCGCAATTTCTCCATCGTCGCCCATATCGACCATGGCAAATCGACGCTGGCCGACCGTCTGATCCAGATGACCGGCGGCCTCTCCGACCGCGAAATGGCGGGCAAGGAGCAGGTGCTCGATTCCATGGACATCGAGCGCGAGCGCGGCATCACCATCAAGGCGCAGACGGTGCGGCTTTCGTACCGCGCCAAGGACGGCAAGGATTACATCTTCAACCTGATGGACACGCCCGGCCATGTCGACTTCGCCTACGAAGTCTCGCGGTCGCTGGCGGCCTGCGAAGGTTCCCTGCTGGTGGTCGACGCCAGCCAGGGCGTCGAGGCGCAGACGCTCGCCAACGTCTACCAGGCACTCGACAACAATCACGAGATCGTCCCGGTCCTGAACAAGGTCGACCTGCCCGCGGCCGAGCCCGAGAAGATCAAGCAGCAGATCGAGGACGTCATCGGCATCGACGCCTCCGACGCGGTGATGATCTCGGCCAAGACCGGCCTCGGCGTGCCCGACGTGCTGGAAGCCATCGTCACCCGCCTGCCGCCGCCGAAGGGCGACCGGAGTGCGACCTTGAAGGCGCTGCTGGTCGACAGCTGGTACGACGTCTATCTCGGCGTCGTCGTTCTCATCCGTGTCGTCGACGGCGTCATGAAGAAGGGCAGCCGCGTGCGCATGATGGGCACGGGCGCCGCCTATGACGTCGAGCGCGTCGGCTTCTTCACGCCGAAGATGCAGCAGGTCGACGAGCTCGGCCCCGGCGAGATCGGCTTCATCACCGCCGCGATCAAGGAAGTCGCCGACACCCGCGTCGGCGACACCATCACCGACGACAGGAAGCCTGTCACCGAAATGCTGCCGGGCTTCAAGCCGGCAATCCCCGTGGTGTTCTGCGGCCTGTTCCCGGTCGACGCCGACGATTTCGAAACGCTGCGCGGCGCCATGGGCAAGCTGCGCCTCAACGACGCCAGCTTCTCGTTCGAGATGGAGACCTCGGCCGCACTCGGCTTCGGCTTCCGCTGCGGCTTCCTCGGACTTCTGCATCTCGAGATCATTCAGGAGCGGTTGTCGCGCGAGTTCGATCTCAATCTGATCGCGACCGCGCCGAGCGTCATCTACAAGATGAAGCTCACCGACGGCCAAGAGATCGAGATCCACAATCCCGTCGACATGCCCGACGTGGTCAAGATCGCCGAGATCCAGGAGCCCTGGATCGAGGCCACGATCATGACACCCGACGAATATCTCGGCAGCGTGCTGAAGCTGTGTCAGGACCGCCGCGGCTCGCAGAAGGAGCTCACTTACGTCGGCTCCCGCGCCATGGTGAAATACGATTTGCCGCTCAACGAGGTCGTGTTCGACTTCTACGACCGCCTCAAGTCGGTCTCCAAGGGCTACGCCTCGTTCGACTATCATCTCACCGACTACAAGCCGGCCGACCTCGTCAAGATGCAGATCCTCGTCAACAACGAGCCGGTCGACGCGCTCTCGATGCTGGTCCACCGCACCCGCGCGGAGGGGCGCGGCCGCGCCATGGTCGAGAAGATGAAGGAGCTGATCCCGCCGCACATGTTCCAGATCCCGATCCAGGCGGCGATCGGCGGCAAGGTGATCGCCCGCGAGACGGTGCGCGCCCTGCGCAAGGACGTCACCGCAAAATGCTACGGCGGCGACATCACGCGTAAACGAAAACTTCTGGAGAAGCAGAAGGAAGGCAAGAAGAAGATGCGGCAGTTCGGCAAGGTCGACATCCCGCAGGAAGCCTTCATTGCCGCGCTGAAGGTGGATAGCTGAGGCGGGGGTAAGCTTTCACAGTCACATCAGCCGCCGTCATGCCCGGGCTCGTCCCGGGCATTTGCGTTTTGGCCGGGACCCGGCGAAACAAAAATATCGAAAACAACCCCATGCACATTAGGCGAAGGCTTGTCTGGATTGGAGTTTTCGATTTTTAGAAATCAATTTGACCCATCGGGCAAAACAGTGGCACGATGGCATTGCGCAATTGCGCATCTGAGAATCCATCGTACAGCAGGCAACACGGAGAGATGGATTCCGGGTTCGCGCCAAGTGGCGCGCCCCGGATGACGACGGGTTACGAAAACGCGCAGCCGCCAGCCTTGCCCTCCGCCGTCTGATAGGCCACCATCCCTCCCGCGCCTCACCAACAAAACCAACAGCGCTGAGGAAACGCATGAGCAAGGCATCACGCTTCGACTATGGCTGGGTCGTGGTCGCTGCAGGCGCGCTGATGACCTGTGTGGGCTTCGGCACGATGCTGTCGCTGGCAGTGTTCCTGCAGCCGATTTCGGAAGCGATGGGCTGGTCGCGCGCCGGTGTATCGGCGGCGGCAACGCTGGATTTCCTCTGCATGGGATTTGCCGCGTTCCTGTGGGGCGCGCTGTCGG
Organism: Bradyrhizobium sp. CCBAU 25360; assembly: GCF_028128695.1. Classification (NCBI taxonomy): domain Bacteria; kingdom Pseudomonadati; phylum Pseudomonadota; class Alphaproteobacteria; order Hyphomicrobiales; family Nitrobacteraceae; genus Bradyrhizobium; species Bradyrhizobium sp. CCBAU 25360. The sequence continues at coordinate 65,888 of NZ_LBJA01000041.1, read as the reverse complement.
ACCGGTTCGGCACGCGCATCGTGGTTCTCGCGGGAAGCGTTCTGCTGGGGCTCGGTCTCGTCACGGCGAGCCAGGCGACAAGCCTGTGGCAATTCCAGCTTTGCTTCGGCGTGCTGATCGGCATTGCCGCCGGCAGCTTCTACGCACCGATGATGGCGCTCGCGAGCGCCTGGATCGAGACAAACCGCAGCCTTGCGGTGGCGCTGGTTTCCGCCGGCATGGGCGTGTCGCCGGTGACGATCGCGCCGACTGCGAGCTGGCTGATCACGGCCTATGACTGGCGCACCGCGATGCTGGTGATCGGCATCGCTTCGTGGGCGCTGCTGATCCCGGCCTGCTTCCTGGTGCGTCCGGCGCCGGTGGCGGCGGGCGCCGCCACGGCAGACGCAACACCGGAGGTCGAGCTGACCGCGGCGCAGGCGCTGCGCACGCCGCAATTCATCGCGCTCGCGGCGGCGCATTTCGCCTGCTGCGCGGCGCATTCCGGCCCGATCTTCCACATGGTGGCCTATGCGATGGTGTGCGGCATCGCACCGCTCACGGCGGTGACGGTCTACAGCGTCGCCGGCGTCTCGGGCCTCGGCGGCCGCCTGCTGTTGGGCGCGCTGGCCGATCGCATCGGCGCGAAGCCCGTGCTTGTCGGCGGCCTGCTCGTGCAGGCGATGTGCATCGCGACCTATCTCGCAGTGGCGCAGCTCGGCGAATTCTACGCGCTCTCGGTGGTGTTCGGCCTCGCCTATGGCGGGGTGATGCCGCTGTATGCGGTGCTGGTCCGCGAATTCTTCGGCGCGCGCATCATGGGCACCGTGTTCGGCGCGGTGTCGGCCTTCGCCAGCCTCGGCATGGCGCTCGGGCCGTGGGCCGGCGGACTCGTGTTCGACAATTTCCAGCGCTACACATGGCTGCACGCCGGCTCCTTCGCGATCGGGCTCGCCGCCGTCGCGGTGGCGCTGAGCTTCCCGACGAAACGCAGGCCATCGCTCGACCTGGGCCGCGCTGCGGCCTGACACCTGCATATCGCTCTGCTCGGTAGCGTGCCGGCGCGGGCCCTCTACTCTCTTTGCGCGATCCTAGTTTCATCGGAGATCCGGTCACTTGGATGCAGCACGACGCGGTCTCCGGCAACGAGACCCGAGAGAACCTCCGCGAGGCGGTTGTTGCGGTGGCCGATCTGGACGAGAGTCGTCCGGGCCCGGCCGTTCTGGTCGACAAAAACGGCCCACTGATCGCCTCTCCGGAACAAAGCGCTTACCGGCACGGACAGGGCGTCCTGGGCGCTCCATGTCGTCACATGCACAACGACGCGGTAGTCGTGGCCAAGCGAGGCCCAATTCTCTGGCGGGTCGCTGAAATCGATGGTGACCCGGACCCGCTGTTCCTCGATACCCAGCGCCGAAACCTTCAGGAAGCCGGCGGGGTCGACACGGACCACCTTGCCCCTGATCGGCTGCCCGCCCCAGCCGTCGATCCGCACGGGCGCGCCAACCTTGATCTGCACGGCATCGATCGACAGCAGGTCAGCCACAACCTCCAGATCGAGCGGGTTGCCGATGTCGATCAACGACGTCCCGGGCAGAACCGTCGCCTCGCTGTCCTGGATGATCTTCAGCACCCGTCCGCTCGCCGGTGCGAGCACGCGGACGCAGCACATCGGCTCCGCTGACGGCGCGGCATTGGCAGGGTCCATCAGCCGCGCCGCAAGACTGGTGCGCACTGCGCGACGCATCTCGATCTGAGCCTTCGCACTAGCCAGGGCGGCTTCGTTGGTGGCGACCTCGAATTTCGCCTTGTCGAAGGCCTGAGCCGAGGTGGACTGCGTCCGCAGCAGCGTCTGCGCCCGCTGGAACTCGGTCCGGGAGAAGTCCAGCGCGGCCTCGATCCGCTTCACTTCGGCCTCCTGCTGCTGAATGGCCGCATCGGCAGCCAGCACCTCGGCCTGAAGCTGGTCGCGCGAGCGCACGTCGATGAATCCCGGCAGCGTCGGCTGCATGAGAGCGACGACGGTCTGGTTGGCGGTCACCTCGTCGCCGACGTGAAGCGAAGGTCCCTGCTCGCCGAGCGGATGCGAAATCCTGAGGACCTTTCCAGCGATGGGCGCCGAGACCGTGTAGACGTGGCGAACATGCGTCTTGCCGTCATCGTCCGCGGTAACTTCGATCGGACCCTTGGCCAGGGTTGCGAGATCGACCAGAACCGGGCGCGGCCAAGCAAACCAGGCCAGCCCGCTCGCGATGGCGGCTAGAAGCGCAGCGCCGATGAAACGTTTGGTCCAGTTGGCCGACATGGCTAGTCTCGCGTCTTGAGGACCGCGACGAGGTCCAGTTTGTCGATGCGTTCGCGGATGACCGCGGCGGAGGCGACGGCAGCCAGCACCACGACGGAAGTCGCGATGACGTAGGTGGAATGCTCGACGACGAGGCGGACACGCATCAGCTCGCCGGCCAGATTGGACTTCATCACCCATGCAAGCCCATAGCCCATCACCCAGCCCGGCGGCTGCGCTATCAGGGTGAGGATGGCGAGTTCGAGCAGGAGGATGCGCAGCACCTCGCCGCGCGTGAAGCCAAGCACGCGCAGGCTCGCCAGCTCGCGCGCCCGTTCGGACAGTGAGATTCGGGCGTTGTTGTAGACCACGCCAAACGCGATCACGGCGGCGAGACCGGTGTAGATGCTCGCCATTGTGGTGATGAGCAGTGCGACCGTCTTGCGGAAGTTCGCGAGCGAGAGACGCTGCAGCGCCACGCCGCCAACCGTCGGCATGGACTTCACCGCCGCGTAGAAATCCTCCCTCCGGCTCTCGTCGAGGCTGAGGTTCACACTGCTCACGACCGGCGCTTCACGCATCAGCTTGCGGAGCGCCCCAATCTCCATCATCCCCCTGATGCCGAAATAATCCTCGACCGTCGCCACGACCGGCGTCGTGACCGTGCGACGGGTACCCTCCAGCATATCGAGTTCGACGGTGTCACCGGCGCGGACGCCGAGGATCTGAGCTAGCATGCCGGACAGCGCAAGGCCCGTCTCTGGCAGCGCGACCGGATGAAGGTCGGCGCCGATGATACGCCGCAAGTCTGCATCGGCGGGCCGGCCGCTGATCATGATCCGGCGTTCGACGTTGCCGTGGCGAATCCGGACGGGCACCTCGCGGAACGGTTCGGCCGAGAGAACGCCCGGCAGTCGGCTCACCTGCTCCACCACGTTCGCGATGCGCTTCTCGGCAAAGCCGATGGTCGCATCCTGCCGGTCGGCGAGGAAGTAGGTTACGTCGATCAGGTGCTCCATCGAGTCGCGCGTGAACAACGAGACGACCAGGATGGCCGTGGCCAGCGCCATGCCAAGCGCCGTGAACACGGCGCGCGCAGGATGCCGCGCGATGTTACGTATCATCATGAGCGTCGGCTGCGATACGATCTGGTCGAGCTGAATGCTTGCCGGCAACAGCCGCCGATAGACCGGCGGCGCGGGCGGTTGCATTGCAACGGCCGGCGGCAGCTTGACCACGTCCCGCAGCGCCCGCAGCGCGCCGATGGCAGCGGCCGCCGCGCTGAGCGCGCCGGCGGTGACGTACAGATCCGGCGCCTTCGCGAATACCAGGAACGGAAAGTGGAAGAAGTCGCCGAACAGGGCGGTGACGCGCAATCCGAGCCAGGTGCCGGCGACGCCGCCCAGGAGGATTCCGGTCGCAACGATCAATGCCACGAACTTCAGATAATGCAGCACGACGCTGCGGTCCGAATAGCCGAGCGCCTTGAAGAGGCCGATCTGTTCGCGCTCGAGCGCGACCAGCCGGGTCAAAGTGAGGTTGACCAAGAACGCGGCCACCAGCAGAAAGATCGGTGGCAACGTGCGGCTCATGTTGTTGAGCATGTCGAGTTCATGATCGAGCCAGGCGTGCGAGGTCTGGTCCTTCCGGCCATGCGCCGCCTGCCCGCCATACGGGTCGAGCAACGCGTCGACCCGCGCGATCACGTCGCGCTCCGACGCCCCAGGCTGCAGCTTGACTGACACCGCCGAGAATGCGCCATCGAGATCATAGACACTGGCGAGCGACTTCTCCGACATCCAGACGATGGCGTAGCGGCGATCGTCCGGCATCAGATCGCCAGGGCCGACGGTGTAGACGAATTCGGGTGACAACGCGGTGCCGACAATCACGAGTTCGCGCTTCTTGCCATTCAGGATGGCCGAGAACCGCGCCCCTTCCGAGAAGCCGTGAGCCCGGGCGAACGGCTCGTTGACGACCACCTCCTCCGTCCGTCCCGACTCCGGGAACCGTCCGGACCGCATGTAGAGCCGGTTCAGATGCGCTTCGCCGTTGTCGGGCAGCGAGACGAACTGCGCGCTGGCCGGCTCCGAGAAGCCGGGAATGTCCAGCAGCGCCGGCTTAGCGATACGAGCATCGACGGCGGCGACGCCGGGGATCTCGCCGATCCTACCGGTGAGCGCCTTGGGCGCGCGCTTCGCTTGAGCGAACACGTCGGCGAAGCCGTAACGTTCGTAGTATGCGATCCGGGTTTCCTCGAGCGAGCGATGGGAGCCGACCGCGAGCACCAGCGTCGCAACGCCGCCGCCGACGACCAGCGCGACGGCGAGCACCTGCGCCCAGAGCCTTCTGACGTCGCGAAACAGCTTGATATCGAGCACCGTCATGGCCGTCACCAGGTGAGCTCGGCGGCTTGCCGCCGTCTCTCGTTGTTCTGAATCCGGGAGATCCGGCCGTCAGCGAAGAACAGCACCCGGTCGGCAACCTCCTGAATGCTGGCGTTGTGCGTGATGATGATAGTGGTGGTGCCGAGCTGCCTGTTCACCCCGAGCAGCGCTTCGATGACCCGAATGCCGGTCTTCGAGTCCAGCGCCCCGGTCGGCTCGTCGCACAGCAGCACGGCCGGTCGCTTCGCGATGGCGCGGGCAATTGCGACGCGCTGCTGCTCGCCGCCGGAGAGCTGGGCGGGGAAGTGATGCATCCGCTCTTCCAGTCCAACCAGTGCGAGGGCCTCGTCGGGCCGCATCGGGTCCTGGGCGACTTCGGTCACCAGCGCAACGTTTTCATAGGCCGTAAGGCTCGGCACCAGATTGTAGAACTGGAAGACGAAGCCGATATGGTCCCGGCGATACCTGGTCAGTTCGCGATCTCCGAGATCCGTCAGGTCGAGGTCGCGGAAGAACAGCCTGCCGCTGGTCGGGCGGTCGAGACCACCCATGATGTTGAGCAACGTGGTCTTGCCGCTGCCGGAGGGGCCGAGCAGCACGACCACTTCCCTCTCGGCGATTTCGAGGCCGACATCGTTGAGGGCGTGAACCATCACCTCGCCGGAGACGTAGGTCTTGGTCAGGGCTTTCGCGGTGAAGACAGGCTCGCTCATCGACGTCCTTTCGAGCCTCCATCGTCATCCGACCGAATCTTCCTCCCCAAAGTCAGCCGAGACGATAGCCGCCGGAAGAGCCGCGGCCGAACAGCCGACGGGGATGGGGTATGAAGGCCGGGACTTCCGAAGCGTACTTCGCGTAGGCCTCGCCGAATTCGGCCCGGGCGTCCCGCTCCTCGTCTCGCGCGAGCTTGACGTACATGACGGTCAGGACGGGAAACATCGCCAGCGTGAGGATGGTCGGCCACTGCAACAGGAAGCCGAACATCACCAGCACGAAGCCGACATATTGCGGATGCCGCACGTAGCTGTAGGGGCCGGACGTCGCGAGTCTTCGGGTCTGCTGCGCGTCGTACAGCACCCGCCAGGCGGCAGAGATCAGGATGAACCCCGCACCGATGAAGATGAAGCTCAGGACGTGGAACGGTCCCGCGTGCGGATTGGTCTTCCAGCCGAACATCATCTCGAGGAGGTGGCCGGCATCATGCGAGAACCAGTCGACATTCGGGTAGCGCGACTGCAGCCAGCCCGACAGGAAATAGATGGTGAGCGGGAAACCGTACATCTCGACGAACAGCGCCACCAGAAACGCGCTGAACGCGCCGAAGGAGCGCCAGTCGCGCGGCGTCTGCGGCTTGAAGAAGCTGTAGGCGAACAGGATGAACACCGCCGAATTGACGATGACGAGGCTCCAGAGACCGTAAGCTGGCGCGGTGTCGTGCATCACGCGCTCCCTCGATCATTCGGCCGGCCGCCATGATGGTGCCCGTGTCCGCCATGCATGAAGATATGCATCAACGGACAGGCGAGGAGCGGCAGCCAGACCAGGAGCCCGAGCACATGGGCCCGATGCTCGGTGAACAGGAGCGCGCCGCCGATGACCAGGAACCCCGCCAGGACCAGCCCGGCCTTGGCTTTGGTGGACATGCCCTCCTGCGGGCGTTCGCCATAGCCGAAATGGTTTTGGACGGTCATGATACGCTCCAGCGATCGATACAGCATAGGAGCACCGCTGCCGTCATTGTTGACGCAGATCAACGGCTCATCGGTCCTGAGGGGCGGCCCTGGCCGCGCCAGGGTTCCGATTTGCGATTTCTCAAGATGGACTTTTCGCAGCAGCTTATCGTGAGGCTTCCGCAACCAGGGAGAACGACCATGATCACCAAGAAGCTTCTCGCCGCCGTCGGCGTGGTTTCCCTGCTGGCTGTTCCGGCAATGGCCGATAGCACCGACAAGGAAAAGAACGGTCATCACTACAGCGGTGGCCCCAAGACCGAAGTACCGCATCACATGGGCAAGAAGACAACAAGCGGCTCCTCGGCGAAGACCAGTTCGGGCGGTCATCATTACACGGGCGGACCGAACACCTCGTCGCCGCATCACATGGGCGACAAGACAAAGTGAATCTGTCTAGCGCCGGCGTGTAATGGTCTCAGGCTGGCTGCGACACCAGCCGCCGCCAGAGAGCTAACACAGGCGACACTTTATGGTCCGGATCGCTTTCGGAGCGCCGCCGGCGGACGAGGCCGCACCGCTGCCGCCGCGGGCCCGGGATCACCGATCAATTCACCGCTCGCAGCGCGGCCGTGAAGGCGGCGAGATCGGTTCGTGCCGTCTCGTCCGGAGCCCATCTCGGAAGGTCAGCAAGCTGCTCGATCACGCGGGCCCGATCCTGCGGCAGCAGGAAGCTCGCCCAGACCTCGCGCGTGTCGCGGACGGCGGCGGCGACCAGACGCGCGTTGGCGGATTTGCCCGCGCCCTGGATCGCCGCGCAGACGGTGCCCAGGATGAATTCGGCGGCGCTCCGGCGGAAGCCCGTAAATCCCTCCTGGCGGATGCGGGTGCGCTGCCCCGGCGCAAGGCTCGCCATGAACAGCTCGCCCGCAACCGCCTCGCGCGCCATTCCGCGGATGACGAAGTTCATCGCCGCCGCGTACTGATCGCCATAGTCGGTCATGTTGCGCTGAAGCGTCGCAAGATCGGGCTGCGCCCCCGGCTTCGAGCCATAGAGCGCGAACAGCTTGTAGGTCGCGTTGGCGGCGTCCATCCAGTCCATCAGCCAGCTCATGTCGCTCGCCTTCGCCGGCGGCAGCGCCCCCAGGGCCTCAACATCGAAGACGCGGCCGAGCAGCGCGGTGGTCTCCGGCCGGGTCAGGTCGGGTCGCTCCCCTTTTTTCGCAACGCCTTCGACGTAGACCCGGAACATCCGCGCGGCCACGCCCGCGGCGGCGGCATCACGGGCCCCATCCTGCGCCAACGCCGGCGAAGCGAGCGCGAGCAGGACGATGAGGATTCTGACGATCGGCATGGGCAACCTCATCCGGCAAGATACGCGGTGCCGTTCGCGGCGATGGCGGTTGTTGGTCGCGAGGCGCGCCGCTGAGGTTCACAGCCGGGCCTTCTTGCGGCGGCGCGCGGGGATGGCCGCAGCTTGATCCTCCCCGTCAAATAGACCACCATCCCGTCCTCACCGCTCACGACAGAAGGGGCGAGGAAACGCGAATGTCGGAGCTTCCCGGACCTGATCTCGTCGAACGTGCCCGCGCCATCGCGCCGCTGATCGCGCGCGAAGCGGACGAGATCGAGCGGACACGGCGGCTGACGCCCTCCGTGGTCGCGGCGCTGATCGAGAACGGATTCTATCGCGCCCTGCTGCCACAGAGCCTGGGCGGTGCGGAAGTCTCCATCGAAGCCTTCATGCAGATGCTGGAGGAGATCGCCAAGGCCGATGCTTCCACCGCATGGTGTCTCGGCCAGTGCAGCGTCTGCGCGATGATCGCGGCCTCGCTCGACCGCGATGCCGCGCAGGAGATCTTCAACACCGCGCCTGGAATCCTGGCGTGGGGCGCGATCGCGCACGAGGCGCGTGCAGTCGCGGGCGGTTACCGCGTCACGGCGCGGTGGGATTTTGCCTCCGGCTCCCGGCAGGCGAGCTGGCTGGGGGCGCATGTGCGCATCCTCAGCGCTGACGGGGCGTCGCGCAAAAATGCCGATGGCTCGCCGGAGGTGCGGACCATTCTGTTTCCTGCCGCAAGCGCGACGTTGCACGACGTCTGGCAGGCGATCGGGCTCGCCGGCACCGGCACCGATTCCTACGAGGTGAGCGACCTCTTCGTCCCCGAGCGCTTCACGGCGTTCCGCGACGTGCCGTCAGGCTTGCGCGAGACGGGGCCGCTCTACAGGATCGGCACCGGCGCTGCCTTCAGCCTCGGCTTTGCCGCGGTATCGCTCGGCGTGGCACGCGCGACGCTGGATGCAGCGATCGCACTGGCGCGCGAAAAGCGCCCCTCGCTGACGGCCGGCGCGATGCGCGACAACGGGGCGGTGCAGGGCCTGATCGGCCGCACCGAGGGCGATTTGCGCGCCGCGCGCGCCTATCTCTATGCGACCGCGACTGCGATGTGGCGCGACCTCTGTGCGACCGGCGAGTTCGGCGCAACACACCGCAGCGCGGTGCGGCTCGCCGCGACCTGGACCATCCATCAATCAACAAAGGTGGTCGACACCGCCTATCACATGGCCGGCGCGACCGCGGTGTTTCGCAGCAACCCGTTCGAGCGCCGGTTTCGCGACATGCACGCCATCGCCCAGCAGATCCAGGCGCGGGATAGCCATTACGAGGATGTGGGAAAGGCGATCGTGGCGGGAGGTTGAAGGCCAATCGCAACGACGGTGAGCTCCCTCGCCCCACCCTTCGCGGGGAGAGGTTAAGTTCACGCCACCAGCGCGGCGTCCTCGCCATCGATGCCGCGTTGCGCGGCCAGCAGGCTGATGATCTCGGCGTTGGGCCGGGCCTTGCTGAACAAAAAACCCTGGCCTTCGTCGCAGCCCTCGGTGCGCAGGCAGCTGAGCTCGGCTTCGGTCTCGACGCCCTCGGCCGTGATGATGACCCCGAGGCCCTTGCCGAGGCTGACGATGGAGCGGATGATCGCCTGGGCCTCGCGGTTGGCCCCTAAATCGCGCACGAAGGACTGGTCGATCTTGATCTTGTCGAACGGAAAGCTGCGCAGATAGCTGAGGCTGGAATAGCCGGTACCGAAATCATCCATCGAGATGCGCACCCCGAGCGCGCGCAAGGCATGCAGCGTCGCCAGCACCTGCGCGCTCTTCTCCAGCAGCAGCGTCTCGGTGATCTCGAGCTCGAGTCGGCGCGGCGGCAGGCCGGAATGCTTCAGCGCGTCCGTCACGATCGAAAGCAGATTGCCGCTGCGGAACTGCAGCGGCGACAGATTGACCGCGACACGGACGTCGTCCGGCCAGGTCGCGGCGTCCAGGCACGCCCGGCGCAGCATCAGCCCGCCGAGCGGATTGATCAGGCCGGTGTCCTCGGCAACCGGAATGAATTCCGCCGGCGAGATCATGCCGCGCTCGGCATGCGGCCAGCGCACCAGCGCCTCGAAGCCGGTGATGCGGCCGCTCTGCAGGTCGATCAGCGGCTGGTAATAGGGGCGCAGCACGTCGTTCTGGATCGCGTCGCGCAGCTCGACCTCGATCTTGCGGCGGCTCTGCGCTTTCGCGTCGAGCGCGGCTTCGAAGAAGGCGAAGGTGCCGCGCGCGTCCAGCTTGGCGCGCGACAGCGCCATGTCGGCGCTCTTGAGCAGCTTTTCGGAGTCATCGCCGTCGCCCGGCGCCATCGCGATGCCGATCGAGGCGCCGATCACCACGGAATGGCCGTCGAGCAGATAGGGATCGGCGATCGCCGCGAGCAGACGTTTTGCCAGCATCACCGCGTCCTCGGGACGCGCCAGGCCGCTCTGCACGATCGCGAACTCGTCGGAATTGAGCCGCGCCAGCGCGTCTTCCTCGCGCAGCGTCGAGCGCAGCCGCTTGGCGACGCCGCGCAGGAGCTTGTCGCCGACCGCATGTCCGAGCGTGTCGTTGACCGACTTGAAACTGTCGAGCCCCAGCATCAGCAGCGCGACCTTGTCGGTGCTGCGCCGCGTATGCAGCAGCATCTCGTCGACCTGCTGGCGCAGCAGGCTGCGGTTGGGCAGGCCGGTCAACCCGTCGTGCTGGGCCATGAAGGCGAGTCGCGCCTCGGCGCGCTTGCGTTCGGTGATGTCCATCAGCGCGAGCAGCACCGCCGGGCGCTCGGCATAGGTCAATTCCCGGGAATAGATCGCAAGGTCGATCAGCGCACCGTCGGCCTTGACGTGCTTCCAGGTGCGGCCGGCCTGCTCCTCGCCGGTCGGGTCGGCGGTCCAGGGCGGCTCGCTGTCGAAGGCCTGCAGGGAGCGGATCTTCAGTCGCTCGAACTCGGCGCGGCTGTAGCCGTAATGCGCGACCGCTGCGTCGTTGACGCCGAGGATGCACTCGTCGTCCAGCGCGCAGACGATCATGGGCACGGGATTGCCGTCGAACAGCAGGCGGAACGAGGCCTCGCGCTGCTTCAGCTCGGTGATGTCGACGCGCAGGCCGACGACGCCGCCATCGTCGGTCAGGCGCTCGTCGATCAGGATGACGCGGCCGTCCGACAGCTTCTGCTCGTGGCGCGCGCCGGGCTGATAGAGCCTTTGCAGCCGCTCGGCGATCCACTCGTCCTCATGGCCGATGGCCTCGGGGTAATCGCCGCGGGCAACGCCGATGCGCAGCGTGTCTTCGAGACGCGCGCCCTCTTCGAACAGATCGGCGGTCTTGCTGTAGATCTCGGCGTATTTCTTGTTCCAGAGGACGTAGCGGCCCTCGGCATCGAGAAACACGATGCCCTGCGGCAGGATGTCGACGGCCTGGCGCAGACGCTCATGGGATTTGCGCGCGTCCGCGATCGCAGCTTCCGCCTCGGCGCGGCTGCGCAGGACTTCATCGCGTTCCGAAAGAGCTCGCGGCGCGCGCGCGAAGCGTCGCTTGCGCGGCGATTGGCCAGCCCGGGCAAGCACGCTTTGCTTTCGTTTCCTTGTTTTTCGAGACCCCAAACCCAACTTCACTCGTCCCAGTCGCGCCCTGTGGCCGCAAGTCTTTGGACACAAGTCTTGGGGCAAGTGTCTGAAAAAAAAGTAATCTTGGGTGCCCGCGCCAGCCACGGCACCGCCTTGCGAGTACCGAGAGCCCGGCTCTGGTGCCTGTTTACGAGGCGCAAGCAGGCCGAGCGGCGCACCAGACCTGAGTCTTGGTCGCAATCGAAGAGAGCGGTGGTGCAAAAACGCGCGCTCTCCATGAATCAATTCCGGGCGCGGGTCCGATTGCATACGGGATGGAAACGAACGCGGTTCCGCGCACGAATTTTGGTCAATGCAGGATACGGTTATTGCACCATTAAGAATCCGGCTGGCCCCGCGAAAAAACTACGACTTTTGGACAACCTTGTTGGATATGACATCGTCATGCCCGGACGCGCCTTCGCGCGGGGGCTGCGGCCGTCAAGACGCCGTGAGGTCGTCCGCCGCAGCACAGCCCGATTCTTACCCCCGACGCCGTGTTGGGTTATAAGGGCTGCGCATGAGTCCCCGCCGCTTCGCCCCTCTCCTGCTCGTCATGACGCTCCTGGCCGCCGGCGGCGCGCTGGCCCAGGACAAGGGCAGCGTCAACCCGAAGCCGCTGCCGCCGCTCGCCAATCCCAACGACCCCGATCTCGCCGCCAAGGAGCTGTTCGCGCGCAAGCTGCTGCCGGCGAAGGGGGCGGCCCATGTCATCGGCTCCTACACCAAGGGCTGCATCGGCGGCGCGGAGCAGATGCCGCTCAACGGCGACAATTGGCAGGTGATGCGGCTGTCGCGCAACCGCAGCTATGGCCACCCCGAGATGATCGCGCTGATCAAGCGGCTGGCGGCCAAAGCGCGCAAGGACGCGGGATGGCCGGGCATCCTGGTCGGCGACATCGCCCAGCCGCGCGGCGGCCCGGCACTGTCGGGCCATGCCAGCCACCAGATCGGTCTCGATGCCGACATCTGGCTGACGCCGATGCCGGACCGCCGCCTCTCGCGCGAGGAGCGCGAGGACATGTCGGCTGTGATGATGGTGCGCCACGACCGGCTCGACGTCGATCCAAAAGTGTTCACACCTGGCCATGTGCTGGTGCTGCGCGACGCGGCGCGGGAGCCGGCGGTGCAGCGCATCTTCGTCAACGCCGCGATCAAGAAGGCGCTGTGCCGCGAGGCCAAGGGCGACCGCGCCTGGCTGTCGAAGATCCGGCCCTGGTGGGGCCACGACTACCACTTCCACATCCGCATGCACTGCCCGCCAGGCGCCGGCGAATGCGAGGGCCAGCCGTCACAGGCCGAGGACGAAGGCTGCAAGCCCGCTGATCTCGCTTATTGGTTCTCCGACGCGGTGCTGCACCCCAAGCCGCCGCCGGAGCCGCCAAAGCCGAAACCGCCGATGACGCTGGCGCAGATGCCGGCGGCGTGCAAAGCGGTGCTGCACGCGGCGGATGCGAAGCCGTAAGGTACGCTGTCGCCCCAGCCACCACTGTCGTCCCGGGGCGCGAAGCGAGCCCGGGATCCATTAACCACAGGCCGTGGTTATAGCGGGAGATTGTCACTCCGAGTCTTCGCCAAATGCAATCCTGTGGCTATGGATCCCGGGCTCGCGCTACGCGCGCCCCGGGATGACGAACTCGTTGGTTGGTTCGTGTCGCGACAATGCGCTACGGTCGCCTCGCCGCTCAGCCGTAAGCCGCGGCATCCCGGGACGCGCCTCCCTTATCAACAAGACCTGACCGCAAGCCTCGCACTGGTCGCGGGGCCAATGATGGGATTTCACATGCGCGTCCTCGCCTTCCTCGCTGCGCTCTCGTTCAGCGCAACCTCCGCCCTCGCCGCTGAAGAGCCCAGCGGCTGCGACAAGTTCAAATGGCCGATCGAGCGGGAGCGCGCTGCGCTCACCGCGCCGGACCGCGCGACGCTCGCATCGGGCAGCGAGCAGGCGAGCTTGCCGTCCTCGGCCATCACGCTGGGGCTGGCGGCCTCGAGCGAGGCAAAACTGCCGACGCCGCCGGAGCGAGCGCCCAAGGACGGCACTTTTGCCGGCTTCACGAGCATCAAGTCCGCCAAGCCCGGGCTCTACACGATCAGCCTGTCCACCGGTGCCTGGATCGACGTGGTCCAGGATGAGCATGTCCTGAAGCCCTTGGCCTTCAGCGGCGCGACCGATTGCGGCGGCATTCGCAAGACCGTGAAATACGAGCTGTCGGCGCAGCCTTTCGTGCTCCAAATCAGCGGCGCCAAGGAGGATGCGGTCGCGATCGCGATCCTCCCGGTTCAATAGCGCTGTTTGCCGGACAAACAGCCACCCTTTGACCTGCGGCGCCAGCCTGCTATCTTCGCAATTGCGATATCCCTGCCGGCCGTAAGCCGCAGCCGGGCCCCGTGGAGCAGCGCTTCCACCCGTCGCGACCTGACCCACCAACGCCAGACCTGTGCGTGCATCTTGCGCGCGCGGCCTCGCACGGAGCGCTCCCCATGTTACGTATTTCGGGGTTTTTCACCGCCCTCGTGATCCTCGCAAGCGCGAGCCTTTCGCCGGCCGCCGCCGAGGACAAGACCATCACCGTGTTCGCCGCGGCCTCGATGAAGAACGCGCTCGACGAGATCGACGCCGCCTACACCGCCAAGACCGGCGTCAAGTTCTCGGTCAGCTATGCCGCAAGCTCGGTGCTGGCGCGGCAGATCGAGCAGGGCGCGCCGGCCGATGTGTTCGTCTCCGCCGACACCGACTGGATGGATTACGCGATCTCCAGGAAGACCATCAACGAGCCCTCCAGAGTCAATCTGCTCGGCAACAGCATCGTGCTGATCGCACCGAAGGATTCCAAGATCGACAACGTCACCATCGCGCAAGGTTTCGACCTCGCCAAGCTCGCCGGCGACGGCAGGATCGCGACCGGCGACGTCAAGTCGGTGCCGGCAGGCAAATACGCCAAGGCCGCGCTCGAGAAGCTCGGCGCATGGCAGGCCGCAGAGCCGAAATTCGCGATGGCCGAAAGCGTGCGCGCCGCGCTGACGCTGGTGGCGCGCGGCGAGGCCAACCTCGGCATCGTCTATGCCACCGACGCCAAGGTCGAGCCCGGCGTCAAGATCGTCGGCACCTTCCCCGCGGAGTCGCATCCCGCGATCATCTATCCGGTCGCCGCGACCATGACGGCGAAGGACGGGACCAGCGGCTATCTCACCTTCCTGCGCTCCTCGGCCGCCAAGACCATTCTGGAAAAATACGGCTTCAAGTTCCTCGTCAGCCCGACAATCTGATATTCACCATTTGATGTTCGACATCTCTCCCGCCGAATGGACCGCGATCCTGCTCTCGCTCAGGGTCGCGATCATCGCAACGCTGGTCGCGACGCCATTCGGCGTCGCGCTGGCGTGGCTGCTGGCGCGGCGCGACTTCTGGGGCAAGTCGATGCTCGACGCTGTCGTGCACCTGCCGCTGGTGCTGCCGCCTGTCGTCACCGGCTATCTGCTCTTGCTGACGTTCGGCCGCCGCGGCCTCGTCGGCGGCTTCCTCGCCGAGCATCTCGGCATCGTCTTCTCGTTCCGCTGGACCGGCGCCGCGCTGGCCTGCGGCGTGATGTCGTTTCCGCTGCTGGTGCGGCCGATGCGGCTGTCGATCGAGGCGATCGACCGCCGGCTCGAGCAGGCCGCCGAGACGCTCGGCGCCGCGCCCTGGAAAGTGTTCTTCACGGTGACGCTGCCGCTGGCTCTGCCTGGCGTGCTCGCCGGCATGGTGCTCGGCTTTGCCAAGGCGATCGGCGAGTTCGGCGCCACCATCACCTTCGTCTCCAACATTCCCGGCGAGACCCAGACGATTTCCTCGGCGATCTATTCGCTGATCCAGACGCCGGACGGTGACGCCGCGGCCGGCCGGCTCGTGATCGTCTCGATCGTGCTGGCGCTGGGCGCACTGATCGCCGCCGAATGGTTCGCTCGCCGCGCTACGCAGCGCCTGCACGGGAATTGACCATGCTGCGCGTCGATGTCGAAAAACAACTCGGTGAATTCTCGCTCTCCGCATCCTTCACCGGCGAAGGCCGCGTCATCGGCCTGTTCGGCGCCTCGGGCGCCGGCAAGACGTCACTGGTCAACATGATCGCGGGGCTGCTGCGGCCCGACCGCGGCACCATCGTGCTCGACGGCGAAACCGTCGACGACACCGCGGCCGGCATCCATGTCCCGGCCTGGCGCCGCCGCATCGGCTATGTGTTCCAGGATGCGCGGCTGTTCCCGCATCTCAACGTCGCGCAGAATCTCGACTATGGACGGCAGATGAACCGCTTGGCGCCGGATCCGGCGCAGCACAAGCGCGTCATCGACCTGCTCGATATCGGCACCCTGCTCGGCCGCCGCCCTGGA
Source organism: Bradyrhizobium sp. CCBAU 25360 (assembly GCF_028128695.1). Classification (NCBI taxonomy): domain Bacteria; kingdom Pseudomonadati; phylum Pseudomonadota; class Alphaproteobacteria; order Hyphomicrobiales; family Nitrobacteraceae; genus Bradyrhizobium; species Bradyrhizobium sp. CCBAU 25360. The sequence goes on along the minus strand of NZ_LBJA01000041.1, from coordinate 50,239 downwards.
AAGCTCTCCGGCGGTGAGCGCCAGCGCGTCGCGCTCGGACGCGCGCTGCTCTCAAGGCCGCGCCTGCTGCTGCTCGACGAGCCGCTCGGCGCGCTCGACGAGGGCCGCAAGCTCGAGATCCTGCCCTATCTGGTGCGGCTGCGCGACGAGGCCAACGTGCCGATGGTCTATGTCAGCCACGACGCCGCCGAGCTGCGCCAGCTCGCGACGCAGATCGTGATGCTGAAACAGGGGCGGGTCACGAGTTTTGGCGGGGTGAAGGTGCTGGCATGAGGGGCATGCAGCGCTTGTTTGGGCTACGCTGGCGCAACACCCACCGCCGTCGTCCCGGCGAACGCCGGGACCCATACCGCGTGATCTGCCGAAGGATTGTGGTGCAAATACCGGCGAAGAAAGAGTAACTGCGAGCCTTCGCCAAATTCCTCCCTGTGGTTATGGGTCCCGGCGTTCGCCGGGACGACACGGGAGATTGTTGATCCGCCGGCAGCTCGCTTAGACCCCTGCCACCGACGTCCATACCTCCGCGAGCTTCTTTCGCAGCGCCTGTGCGCGCGTCAGCGGCGGTGGCGTCTCGTCTTCTTCCGGCAGGCGCAGGCCGACGACATTGACGCGGCCGCCGGAGATGCTGCGCGCGACCAGAACGATCTCGTCCAGCGGCAGCTCGGCGCCCTCTTTCGGGGCGCGGTCGAGATGGACGTCGAAATAATCGGCCAGCGTCAGCTTGCCCTCGTCCTCGCCGACCTTGACGCCGTAGATCTCGGCGAGTTCGGCCAATGTGTGCTCGCCGGAGACCATGAAGTCGCCGAGCAGATGCGGATCGGGCGCCGAGCCCGGCTGCATGTCGACGAAGAAGCGGTCGAGCGACTCGGCCTTTTCCGGCGGCGCCAGCAAATAGATGTAGTCGCCGGGCGCGATCGGGTCGGCTTCCGTCGGTGTCAAAATGTTCTCGTTGCGGATCACCAGCGTCGGCTTGGACCAGGACGGGATCAGGCCGCGGCGGAAATACAGGCTCTTGGGCCGCACCGGATAGCCGACCAGCTGCTGCTCGAGCTGCCCGGGCAGATCCAGCTCGACACGGCGCGGACCGCGCTCGGCGCGCGGCAGAGCGACATGCAGCTTGCGCGCGGCGGGTGCCAACGTCCAGCCTTGCAGCAACAGCGAGATGATGACGACGACGAAGGCGACGTCGAAATAGAGATAGGCCTTGGACAGGCCGACCAGCATCGGGATCGAGGCCAGGAAGATCGCGACGGCACCGCGCAGGCCGGTCCAGGCGATGAAGATCTTTTCGCGCCAGTTGAAGCGGAACGGCGCCAGGCACACGAATACCGCGATCGGCCGCGCCACCAGCATCAGCACGAAGGCGACCCCGACCGCCGGCAGCACGCTGGCCCCTAACCGGCTCGGCGAGACCAGGAGGCCGAGCAGCACGAACATCACGATCTGCGCCAGCCAGGTCGCCGCATCGAGGAAAGCCACTACCGAATTGTGCGCGCGGGTCGGCCGGTTGCCGATGATGATGCCGGCCAGATAGACCGCGAGGAAGCCGGAGGCGTGCATGATCTGCGAGCCGCCGAAGATCACCAGCGCAGCCGTGGTCACGAACGGCGCGTGCAGGCCCTGCGGCAGCGCGACCTTGTTGAGCGCGATGACGACGAGCCGTCCGCCGAAGACGCCGACCAGGGCGCCCAGCACCGCTTCCTGAATGAACTCCATCGCCACATGGCTTGCGGAGCTCGATCCCAGCGAGATGTATTCGACCAGCATCAAAGTGAGGAAGATCGCGAAAGGGTCGTTGGTGCCGGATTCGGCCTCCAGCGTCGCGCCGACGCGCGGGCGCAGACGCAGGCCCTGGGTGTGCACCAGCAGGAAGACGGCGGCGGCGTCGGTCGAGGCGACTACGGCGCCGACCAGCAGCGACTCCGTCCAGTTGAGGTCGAGCGCGTATTTAGCGAACGGCGCCGTGATCAGCGCGGTCAGGAGCACGCCGACGGTCGCGAGTACCACGGACGGCGCGAGCACGGTACGGATGCTGGCAAAGCGCGTCCGCAGGCCACCGTCGAACAGGATCAGGGCCAGCGCCACAGAGCCGACCAGATAGGTGGTGCGGACGTCGTCGAACTGGAGCCGGCCGGGGCCGGAATCGCCCGCGAGCATGCCGATCACAAGGAAGACGAGCAGCAAGGGCGCTCCGAAGCGCAGCGCAAGCAGGCTCGACAGGATACCGGCCATCACGAGGACGGAGCCGAGCAATATGGCGATGCTGACGGAGTCGAGAGAGGCCATCCACCTTCCGGTTCAAAACAGCTGGAAGGGCATCCATATCGTCGCGGCCCTGGCACGCCAACCCATTTCTCCCGCTCGCGGCAATCTGCCCGCATTTTACGGCCTTAACGCCCATCACATGCCGGTGTATCGATGGCCCGGCCGCGCCCTTTGTGGGATTCTGCGGCTCCCTCGAATCAATTCCTCCCCGCTTGCCGACGAGACCGATGGACATGGACCTCAAGGACTTCATGGAGTTCGTGCAGACCACCGCGCGCAGCGTCGGGGCGGAAATCTCCTCGCCCTGGTTCTACCTGCAATTCGGCCTCATCCTGGCCGCAGCCGGCATCGCCTATGCCGCGGAGACCGCGGTCCGCAACCGGGTCGACATGACCGCGCTAACGATGCGCTGGCCGCTGCCGCTCCGGCACTTCGCCCGGGTGATGCTCTCCAGCGCCTCGACGGCAGTGTTCACTTTGCTCGTGATCGTCTCGCGCGTGGTGATGTACCACGCGACCTGGCCGAGCCGCTCCTATCTGCTGATGGTCGCCGCCAAGCTGGGCTTCGCCTGGCTCGTGATCCGGCTGGTGACCTCTGTGCTGCGCAATGCCTTCATCGTCCGCCTGGTGTCGATCACGGCGTGGCTTCTCGCCGCGCTCTCGATCCTCGGCCAGCTCGATACGACGGTCGACCTGCTCGATTCCTACGCGATCGTGCTCGGTGGTCTCAGGCTGACCCCGCTGCTGGTCCTCAAGGCCGGCGCGCTCCTGCTGATCGCGCTGTGGCTCACCAACATCGCGAGCAATTTTGCCGAGAGCCGGATCAACGCAACCACCGACCTGACGCCGTCGGTGCAGGTGCTGCTGGTCAAGATCATCCGCATCGGGCTTCTTGCCATCGCAATCGTCATTGCGCTCGGCGCGGTCGGCATCGACCTGTCGGCGCTCGCGGTGTTCTCCGGCGCGGTCGGCGTCGGCATCGGTATCGGCCTGCAGAAGATCGTGGCCAACTTCATCTCGGGCATCATCCTGCTCGCCGACAAGTCGGTGAAGCCCGGCGATCTCGTCACCATCGGCGACAATACCGGCCGCATCAGCGCGATGAAGACGCGTTATATTTCCGTCGCCGCCGGCGACGGCCGCGAGTTCCTGGTGCCGAACGAGGATCTGGTGACGCAGAAGGTCGTCAACTGGACCTATACCGACAAGAACACGCTGGTGAAGATCGCCTTCGGCACCAATTACGACGCCGACCCCCGCCTGGTCACCAAGCTCGCCACCGAGACCGCCGCGGCCCATCCGCGCGCGACCAAGGGCAAGCCGCCGAACTCCATCCTGACCGAGTTCGCGGAAGCCGGGATGAAATTCTCGCTGACCTTCTGGATTGCGGACCCCGACGGCATGGACAACGTCAAGAGCGACGTGATGCTGGCACTGTGGGACGCTTTCAAGCGCGAGGGCATCCGGGTTCCCTACCCCGTCCGCGAAATCCGCGTCCGCGGCGGCGCGCTGCCGGTGGAAACCACCGTAGAAGTCCCGAATTAGGCCCGCTTTCGGGCGCAAGAGGCGGCAAGATCCTTATTTTGACGCGTTTTCTTCACACGAACCGGTAGCCACGTCGCTCGAAAACGCGCTCCCTTGGCTTGCACGAAGGCCCGCAATCATTAAATTGGGGCCTGAAATCAAGACTTTCCGCCGATATCGAGCCCACCTCAGAAGATTGCGCCCGCATGAGCTACGTCGAAGCCTCCGATACCTCCCTGCGCAAGACCGGACAGATCAAGCTGCATGGGCCGAGCGCCTTTGCCGGCATGCGCAAGGCGGGCGCGCTGGTGGCGAAGTGCCTCGACGAGCTCACCGACATCGTCGGGCCCGGCGTGCCGACCGAGCGCATCGACGAATTCGTCCGCGACTTCGCCTTCAGCAACAATGCCTATCCGGCGACGCTGATGTATCGCGGCTATCGCTACTCGACCTGCACCTCGCTCAACCACGTGGTCTGCCACGGCATGCCCGGCGACCGTCCGCTGAAGGAAGGCGACATCGTCAACATCGACGTCACCTTCATCGTCGACGGCTGGTATGGCGATTCCAGCCGGATGTATGCGGTCGGCCCGATCGCCCGCAAGGCCGAGCGGCTGATCGAGGTAACCTATGAAGCGATGATGCGCGGCATCGCCGCCGTGAAGCCCGGCGCCACCACCGGCGACATCGGCTACGCCATCCAGAGCTTCGTCGAGCCGCAGGGCATGAGCGTGGTGCGCGATTTCTGCGGCCACGGTCTGGGCCGCATGTTCCACGACGAGCCGAACATCATTCATATCGGCCGGCCCGGCGAAGGCGTGCAGCTCAAGCCTGGCATGTTCTTCACCATCGAGCCGATGATCAATCTCGGCAAGCCGCATGTGAAGATCCTGTCCGACGGCTGGACTGCCGTCACCCGCGACCGCTCGCTGTCGGCACAGTTCGAGCACTCCGTCGGCGTCAACGCTGATGGCGTCGAGATCTTCACGCTGTCGGAGCGGCACGGCGAGAAGCAGATCGGGTGAGCTTTCGGGACGTGCCTGCTGGGCAATTACCGATCGGCGCGCCGGCGCGCGATTGACGGTTGCAAAAACGGAGGTCCCCGGCGATGCTGGCGGCCGATGCCCGCCAAGCCGGACCAGGACAAGAGCAAGCTTGAGGACGCGCCGCATTATCTCGGCCATCGCGAGCGGCTGCGCGAGCGCTTCTACAATGCCGGCGCGGATGCGCTGAGCGACTACGAACTCCTGGAGATGGCGCTGTTTCCGGCACTGCCGCGACGCGACACGAAACCTCTGGCCAAGGCGCTGATCAAGTCCTTCGGCTCGTTCGCCGAGGTCGTGCACGCGCCGGTGGCGCGCTTGCGCGAGGTTGACGGCATCGGCGAGGCCGCGATCAACCAGCTCAAGCTGATTGCGGCCGCCGCGAGCCGCGTGACCAAGGGCGAGGTCAACAGCCGCAACGCGCTGTCGTCCTGGAACGAGGTGATCGATTATTGCCGCTCCAGCATGGCTTTTGCCGACAAGGAGCAGTTTCGCCTGCTGTTCCTCGACAAGCGCAACCAGCTCATCGCCGACGAGGTGCAGCAGACCGGCACCGTGGACCACACCCCGGTCTATCCGCGCGAAGTGATCAAGCGCGCGCTGGAATTATCGGCGACCGCCCTGATCCTCGTGCACAACCATCCCTCCGGCGATCCCTCGCCCTCGCAAGCCGACATCCAGATGACCAAAGCGATCATCGACATCGCAAAGCCGCTGGGGATTGCCGTGCACGATCACATCATCGTCGGCAAGAGCGGGCATGCCAGCCTGCGCGGGATGCGGTTGATCTAGGGCAACGCGTGTCGGACCAGCCTTGCACCGGCTCTCAAAACCTGACCGTTAATCCGCCACCCGCGTAATAGCTTGTCTCGGCCTGGTATTTGACCCCCACTGGCGTGCTCGCGCCTCCAAAGCCGAACGGGAGCACGACAGCCGGGGCTGAAACGCCAGGGACCTTGTTATCGTAGTTGAGGCCGCCAAAGGCCCGCAACGCCCAGCTCGGCGCCAGCTTGATGTTGACGCTGGCTTCGGCATTGGCAACGAATGCGGTGGTCGTTGCACTGGACGTCGTGGCAGAGAAGGTCGGGGCGAAAAAGGGCACCCCGCCCACGAAGACGTTGACGGAGTCCGAGCCCGTCAGCGATACCCGCCGCATGGCGAGCCCGGCGTTGCCACCGGCCACAAATGTCAGCCAATCCGTCACAGGTACCGAACCAGACAGGCCGGCGCGGGCTCCCCAGTCCGTCCAATCGAGCTTGGTGTCCGCGTCATAGCGGACGGACGCAGTGCCGCCGAAAACGAGATTGGTTTCGGACAACGTCTGAGAGTTGCGGGACTTGCCGCCAAACACCGCAAGCGACGGCGTAATGGTGACGCCGCTCACTTTGAAATCTGTCGCGTACCGCCCGCTGACTTGCCAACTCGAATAGCTGGTACCGAGCGTGCTGGAAACGACACATGATGTGCCGGCGCCGCAAGCGACCGAGCCCGCGAAGTTTGTGATCCCGCCAACCTGCGGCAGCGAATATCCCGATCCCAATGTCGACACAGCCGTAGCGGCTTGCGAGGCGGTCGCGTTGACATAGGACCCGCTGAACTCGATCCGCCCATTGGTGCCGATATTCGACAGAGACACACCGGGAGGCAAAACGAAGCCCAATCCGCCGGAGATGCCATATCCGGTTGCCCGCGGGTCATATGTATTTGCCGCGGATATCCCCGATCCCGGGGCGACCGGCAACAGACGAGTGCCGATATCATAGGTCGGCAGGCGGATCGACTGCGCTGAGCCGTCAGCCCAGAAGTAGACCCCCGCCAGCCGTGCTCGCGGTGGCCACACCCGGCGCCTTGATCGGGATATCTGCGGCAAGTACAGGCGCGGAAGTTGCCGCCACCAGTCCGGTTGCGATGATCGATAGCCGAATATGCCGATAAAGCACTGAAACCCCTCAGATGAACATGCCTTCGACGCCAAGGCATCATTTCGGCAAGATTCTAGGTGAGGTGCGGCGAGACTGTCGTCGCTTATGACGAACGGTGCTGTAGCGGTTTGCGTATTCTCGCCCCGCAATATCCATGAGCTGCACTGTTGAGGCTTCCGTGCAACATAACGGCGCGACACCGCACTGAAGTGCTCTTTTACGAACGGAATTATTGCTTTTCGCGAATAGCGCTCGGCACCAAGTTCCAATATGCTCGATGTCGCCAGCCCTCACTGCGGACTCCAATGTAAATGCAAAGAATCTCGTTTGACTCCGCCGATCTTCCCGGCGACGAGCGGCTGCGCAAAGATCGCTGGGTCGATTCACTGTCATCCGGTTACGTGCGTCTGCGCGCCGACGCCAGGCCCAACGTGCCCTTCGACGGCCAGCTCAAGATCATGCTGCTCGGCCAAGCCGCGATTGGTCGCATTTGCGGGACCGTGAAGACCATTTCGCGCGGAGCCGCGGAAATCGCCATCGAGAACACCGACAATGCCGTGCTTCTGCTCAATAGCGGAACGGACGAAATGCTCGTTGAGCAAAGCGGCAAGAGCGTTGCCTGCACCGCCGGTGCTGCGGTGCTTATCGAACAGTGCGTGCCGTCGACCATCAATGTAAGTGCGCAGCATCACTGCAATTTCATGGCAATTCAATTGCCGCGCCAGCAGCTGCGTGGCCAGACGTGCAACGTCGAAGATCGATTCATGACGCCGATTCCGGCATCGGCTTCGGCGCCGGCGCTGGCATACGCTTACGTCGAGACGCTGCTGAAGCTATCCGGCGCCGCGGAGCAAGCCGATATCCCGCGTTTTGCCGCCGACCACATCGCCGATCTCGTCGTGGCTGCAGTGGCCCTCAAGACCTTGCATCAGGAGACACAGGCGCCGAGTTTGCGAGCGGCTCGGTTTGAGACCGTCCGGCGCGAGCTTGATCGCAATTTCATGATGCCCGGCTTTTCCTTGACGGCGCTCGCACGCCGCCTTCTGGTTTCGCCGCGCTATGTGCAGGCGCTCTTCTCCGAAGCCGGAACGTCGTTCACCGGTGAACTGACCACTCGCCGCCTGATGCGGGCTCACGAGATGCTGGCGTCGCCGCACTACGCACATATGAAGGTCATGGACGTCGCCTACGAGTGTGGATTCCCGACAGTATCGCACTTTCATCGCATTTTCCGGCGCCACTTCGATGCGACACCAGGCGAAGTGCGCGACAGAGCGATCACATAAGTCGCGCTGGCCGGCTCAGTAGCAATACCTGTGACCGACCCGGACGTAGTAGCCGTCCGGCCTCTGCATGTAGCAGCCGCGCTGATAGGCGTAGTAGCCGGAGCGGCGGCGCTCGCCTTCGGAGGCGATCGCGGCGCCCGTGCCGGCACCGACGACGGCACCGATGGCAGCCCCCCTGCCTCCGCCGAGCGCACCGCCGAGGATCGCCCCGCCGACGCCGCCGATGATCGCGCCGCCGATGGCATCCTGGGCCGCCGCCTCATGCGCCGGCACCGCCATCGCAACCGTCAAACAGGCCGCGATTCCAAAACTTCCAATGCGAAGACCTCGAAGCATGCTCGCCCTCCCTGTGGTGGAGGGAGTCATAGCCCCGGGCGAGGATTCGGGCCAGACAAATTGCCGGCACGGCGGCCCGCGATGGCCGGAGGCGCAGCGCGAAGACGGCTCAAACCGCGCCGCGTACGATGCACCGGCCGGCCGATTGGACGTCAAGCATCGACCCAGCGCTGCACGGCCTCGACGGTATCGGCGGGCGTGGTGTTGAAGCAGATCGCAGCGTCCGGCGCGAGGCGATGGACGAGGTTGAGCACCTTCTCGAACAGCACGAGGCGCTCCTTCGGCTCGCGCAGGCCGGCGCCGATCACGATGCAGTCGAAACGCTCGTCGCGCAGCGCCGCCGTGACGCCGGCTTCCGCGGTGGCGTCGAGATCGATCAGGCAGCTCGTGACCTCGAAGCCGAGATCGCGCAGGCGCAACAGCTGCGCCTCGATGTAGGTTCGCACGAGCTCCGGCGTGAGCTGCGGGAATGCGCTGTAGTCGGCACTGCCGGGTTCGATGCCGATCGCGAGGACGCGTTTGGCCATGCCGGATCTCCCAACGAAATCGCCTCTTCCGTCAACGAGATGCCCGGTCTGCAGGTTCCGCCTCCGCGTGGCGCCATTCGGCGGCAGCGAATGTGGGCCCGCCTACTGACGCAGCATGATCAGGGGATCGGCGGTATCGGGGACGCGCCGCCACTGCGCATTGTCGTCGGCCTCGAACTGCCAGACGTTGCCCGACTTCGACATCAGGATGATCTGGCCGCGCTCGAGCCGCCATTGCGTCGGGTTGAACTGCGCGATGGCCGCGTCGCATTTCGGCTTGAGGAAGACCTGGAAATTGTCCTGGCCGGCTTCCGTGTTGGTCAGCGTCAGCCCGCAGACCGGCTGGCCGTTGCCGCGCACCATCGACCAGTCGCCGATCATCTGGTCCATCGACTTGGCCATCGAGCGGGCGGCGGCGAGATCCTGCAGGATGTAGACGCCCTCGCCCTGGCGCAGGCCTTCGAAGATGCCGGCCTCGACCTCGGTGAAGTCGATCACGGCTTCACCGGTCGCGTCCTGCAGGCGGACGATGTCGAGGCCCCTGACGCTCCAGGCGACGATGTCCTTGGTGAAGGGCAGCGCCGCCTTGCAGGCCGGCTCCAGTTCGAGCTTGAAGCCCTGCCCCGCGGCGTCGCCCTTCATCGTGACGACGCAGGTCTTGCTGCGCTCGGTGGTCGAGAGCTCCCACTGCCCGAGCATCTCTTTCTTCAGGGTCGTCGTATCCTGCGCATGCGCCGGCCTCGTCTGAGCAACGCCGATCGCGGCCAAGGAGGCCGCGACGGCGCCGATCGCGGCCAAATAGGCCGCGACGGCGGATGCAACGACCCGAAGACTTCGCATCAGCGCCCCTTGAATGGCGTTTCGGCAACCGGCGTCAACGGCGCCTTGCCCGAGAACCATGACTTGAGGTTGTCGACCACGAGCTGGTCCATCGCGTTGCGCGTCACCACCGAGGCCGAGCCGATATGCGGCAGCAGCACGACGTTCTGCATCGCCTTGAGCTCGTCCGGCACGGTCGGCTCGGCCGCGAACACGTCGAGGCCGGCGGCGAGGATGGTGCCCGACTTGAGGGCCTGCACAAGCGCCGGCTCGTCGACCACCGAGCCGCGCGCGACGTTGACCAGCACGCCGCGCGGGCCGAGCGCCTTGAACACCTCGGCATTGATCATCTTGTTGGTCGAGGCGCCGCCGGGCACGATCACCATCAGCGTATCCACCGCCTTCGCCATCTCGATCAGATCGGGATAGTGCTTGTAGGAGACGTCCTTGGACGGATTGCGCGAGTGGTAGACCACCGGCACCAGCGAGGCGTCGAGCCGGCGCGCGATGGCCTGGCCGATCCGGCCCATGCCGACGATGCCGACCTTGCGGTCGCGCAGCGAGCCGACGCTGAGCGGATAGTTCTGCGTCTGCCAGAGGCCGGAACGCACATACCGATCGGCCTTGATGAACTCGCGCAAGGTGGAGATCAGCAGGCCCATCGCGACGTCGGCGACCTCCTCGGTCAGCACGTCGGGCGTGTTGGTGACGATGATGTTGTGCTCGGCCGCGTATTTGGCGTCGATATGGTCGTAGCCGACGCCGAAGCTCGCCACCATCTCGATCTTGGGCAGTTGCGACAGCGACTCCTTGTCGGCACGGACGGTGTGATAGGTCACGGCGACGCCGCGGATTTTTTCGCGGATCGCCGGCGTCAGCCGCTCGAGGTCGCCGCGCGTCTCGGCCTTGTGCACGACGAAATGGTCGGAAAACCCGTTCTCGAGGATCGGCCGCACCGGCCCATAGATCAGAAGGTCGATCTTCTCGGACGAAATCGAACCGGCAGCCATCAGTTTTCCTTTCCAAGCGCGCTTTCGTGCCAGCGCCGTAAAACGAGGTGGGAAACTACCGCCAGCACCCCATAGATGACAATCCCGGCCAGCGATAACAAAAGCAGCGCTGCGAACATGCGGGGTATGTTCAATCGATAGCCGGACTCGGCGATCCTGTAGGCGAGCCCCGAGCCGGCACCGGCTGTTCCCGCCGCGATCTCCGCCACGACCGCGCCGATCAGCGACAGGCCGCCGGCGATGCGCAAGCCGCCGAGAATGTAGGGCAACGCCGCGGGCAGCTTGAGAAAGCGCAGCGTCTGCGGCTTTGAGGCGCCATAGAGCTGGAACAGGCCGGCAAGGTTGCGATCGACCGAATTGAGCCCAAGGGTGGTGTTGGACAGCACCGGGAAAAAGGCGACGATGAAGGCACAAACCACCACCGCGGTCTGCTGCTCCAGGTAGATCAGGAGCAGCGGCGCGACCGCGATCACCGGGGTGACCTGCAGGACGATGGCGTAGGGGAATAGCGAATATTCCACCCATTTCGACTGGTTGAACAACAGCGCCAGCGCGATGCCGCCGATGCTGGCCGCGGCAAAACCTTCGAGCGTGGTCAGAAGCGTGGTGGCGAGCGATTGTGACAGCACTGCCCAGTCCTTGATCAGCGTCAGGACGATGACGGAGGGCGCCGGCAGCACGTAAGGCGGGATGTCCTTGATGCGAACCAAGAGTTCCCAGGCGAGCATGCCGGCCGCGAACACGATGACGGGAAGCACGAAACGCATCGCGCGTTGTGCGCCTCGCGGTTTTGCAGTGACGGCCGCCTGCGCGCTCATAAGGTCGACTGCCCCGAATAAGACGGAGCCAGCGCAGCCGACACCTTCCGGCAATAATCCGAATAGGCCGCGGAGGTGCGAAACGCCTCGCCGCGCGGCTCGACCGTCTCGATGCGGATGTCGGCCTGGATGCGGCCGGGCCGCGCCGTCATGACCACTACGCGCTGCGACAGATAGACGGATTCGAACACCGAATGGGTGACGAAGATGACGGTCTTGCCGAGGCTGCGCCACAGCGCGAGCAGATCATTGTTGAGGCGGAAGCGCGTGATCTCGTCGAGCGCGGCGAACGGCTCGTCCATCAAAAGGATATCCGGATCGGTGACGAGCGCGCGCGCCAGCGACACCCGCATCTTCATGCCGCCGGAGAGCTCACGCGGAAAGGCATCGGCGAAATCGGCGAGCCCGACGCTGGCCAGCGCCGCGTCGGCACGCCCGCGCGCCTCCGCCTTCGGCACGCCCGCCAGCTTCAGCGGCAGCCGCACATTCTCGCGCACGCTGGTCCAGGGCATCAAGGTGGGCTCCTGAAACACGAAGCCGATACCGTGACCCGGCTGTACCACGCCCTCGTGATGGGCCACCCGCACGATGCCTGACGACGGCGCGCTGAGCTCCGCGATCAACCGCAGCACCGTCGACTTGCCGCAACCGGACGGGCCCAGCAGCGAGATGAACTCGCCCTTGCGGACAGTGAGGTCGAACGGGCCGAGCGCCATGACGCCATTGTCATAGGTCTTCGTCACGCCGCGCAGGCTGACGGCGAGATGCGTCAGGCCGGCGTCGGCCGCGGACGAGATTTTGCCTGATGACATCGAGCTTGCGCTACGGCTTGCTCGGGCGCAGCTCGACGCCGACGCCCTTGTTGACGAAGCGCAGCGTGTAGGATTTGCGGAAGTCGAGTTCGGGCCTCAAGACGCCGGCCTTGACCATCTTGTTGAAGAAGGAGGTGTAGCGCTCGTCGCTCATCGCGCCGATGCCGTTCTTCAGGCTGTCGCCGGAATCGACGATGCCATGCTCCTTCATCTTGGCGACGGAATAGGCGAGCAGGTCGTCGGTCATTTCCGGATTGAGCTTCTTGATCATGGCGTTGCCGGCGGAATTGTCGCGGTAGATGTAATTGTACCAGCCGATCATGGAGGCATCGACGAAACGCTGCACCAGGTCGGGCTTCTTCTCGACCACGTCGCGGCGGGTCTCGATCAAGGTCGAATAGGTGTTGAAGCCGTAATCGGCGAGCAGCAGCACGTTGGGCTTGAAGCCGGCGGCCTTCTCCACCGCGAACGGCTCGGAGGTGACGTAGCCCTGCATCGCGCTCTTGGGATTGGCGATGAAGGGTTGCGGATTGAAATTATAGGGCCGGACGTTCTTCTCGCTGAAGCCGTATTCGGACTTCAGCCACTGGAAATAGCTGCCCATGCCCTCCTTGGAGACGAACAGCGTCAGCGGCTTGAGATCCTCGATCTTGCTGACCTTGGCATCCGGCTGCGTCAGCATCACCTGCGGATCCTTCTGGAAGATCGCGGCGATGGTCACGACGGGAACGTTGTTGGCGACCGCGTCGAACGACATCAGCGTGTTCGCGGCCATGAAGAAATCGATCTTGCCGGCGATCAGCAGCATCCGGTTGTTCTCGTTCGGACCGCCGGGAACGATGGTGACGTCGAGGCCGTATTTCTTGTAGGTGCCGTCGGCGACCGCCTGGAAGAAGCCGCCGTGCTCGGCCTCGGCGACCCAGTTGGTGCCGAAGGTGACCTTGTCCAGCGTTTCGGCCCGCGCCGGGACGCTCCAGACCAGAGCGGCCATCAGGCCCGCAGTTAGCGCTCTGCGCAGATGAGAGGGGGTCATAATGGCACTCCGTCGATCGCTTCCAGCATAATCGCGTCTAGCTCGTGGCAGGCCAACGCGATAAAACCGCATGACGTCAGGGGACACGAGCCGGCCGGGCCCGCGTCCCCTGATAACCCAAATTACGTGACAAATTCGGGCAATGAAACCTCCAAAGAAAACTCAATGATGCCATCCCGCGACTGGACCGAGATCCGCTGGGTCGATGCGCCCCCCGCGGAGACGTCGCGATGGATCGCGGTGCTGCCGCTGGCGGCGACCGAGCAGCACGGCCCGCATTTGCCGCTCACCACCGACGTGCTGATCGCGGAGGCGTATCTTGCGCGCGTGCGGGAGCTTCTGCCCGACAACGTTCCGGCCAGTTTTCTTCCCGTCGAACCGGTCGGGATTTCCACCGAGCATATCGACTATCCCGGCACGCAGACGCTGCCGACTGAAACCGCGCTGAAGCGATGGACCGGGATCGGCGAGGAGGTCGCGCGGCGCGGCGTGAAGAAGCTCGTCATCATCACCAGCCATGGTGGCAACAGCGCGGCCATGATGCTGGTGGCGCAGGATCTGCGGGCGCATCAAAAAATGTTCGTGGTGACCACGTCATGGTCGCGGCTATCAGGCGCCGACACATTGTTCCCGGCCGACGAAGTGCGCCACGGCATTCATGGCGGCGCGGTCGAGACCTCGATCATGCTGGCGCGCTATCCCGATCAGGTGCGCAAGGATGCCATCGCGGATTTTCCTGCGAGCAGCATCGCACTGGAGCAGCAGTACCGCTGGCTGTCGACGCAGCGGCCCGCGCCGTTCGCCTGGCAGGCGCAGGATCTCAACGCCAGCGGCGCCGTCGGCAATGCGACATTGGCCGTCGCCGCGAAGGGCGAGCAGCTCATCGATCAAGGCGCCCGTGCTTTTTGCGAACTCCTGGGCGAGGTCGATAACTTCGACGTGAACAGGCTCGCCAAGGGGCCCCTCGGCTAACCAATATCCTATTGCAATCATTTACGAAAACTCCTCGCTCCGGGAGCGGATTCGCCGCATTCGAACCGGACGCGGGGAGCCTCCGTCAAACTGGGCACGCGGGCCACAGCGGACCGCCTCAACCCCGGATGGAGTTTCACATGTCGATCAAGACCAAGATTGCAGCTCTCGCTCTCGCGACCCTCGCCGTCACCGGCAGCATCGTGTCCACCACCTCCTCGGCCGAAGCCAAGCAGCCCGGTTGGGTCTGGGGTGTCGGTGCCGGCATCGCCACCGCCGCTGTCGTCGGCTCCGCGATCGCCGCCAACAACGACCCCTATTACTACGGCTATCACCGCTGCGGCTGGGTCGCCCAGTACAACGCCTTTGGCCAGTACGTTGGCCGCGTTCGTAGCTGCTACTGATCTGAGTACCTGAGGCCGATCTTACGTGGATCCTGCGTCCGACACGGGCGCCTCATCCACCCCGTGTCGTGCCCCGACCCCGCCCGGCTGTCCCCCCGGGCGGGGTCATTCTGTTTGGGCCGGGAATTTGTTGCCGTCCCGTCACACAGCGGTGCGAACCATTCCGTGCGCCAATCTTCACCAGTTGCTATTGCGAATTAATCGCAATAAGGTTCGAGACAGGCTCGGGAACTTGGGACGAAATCGCGTCGAATCGAGATCATCTCGACGACGCGAGCAACCAAGACCTGATGACAGGGCCGCCGCGAATCGGCAGGGATATCGCGACGGGTGGGACACATTCGCGTTTTGGGGGCGTGCGTTTTGACGTTGAGAAGTCACCGTTACAGATACTTGCGAACGGCCGCGGCGATTGCCTCGGGCGTGCTGGCTTTTCCCGCCGCGGGGCGCGCGGCCGATCTGCCGCTGAAGGCGCCGGCGCCGAGAGCGGTCTATGACTGGACCGGCCTCTATATCGGTGCGCATGCCGGCTATGGCCGCGGCTCGTCGCAGTTTGCGCTGAACGACGGCACAGGGATCAACGACAGCGGCGTCTTCAGCGGCATGATCGGCGGCGTGCAGGCGGGCTACAACTACCGCCTCAACTCCGGCTGGCTGGTCGGCGTCGAAGGCGATTTCACGTTCCCCAACTACATCACCTCGAATTCGATCGTCTCCTTCCTGACGACACCCGCCAACACTGTCACGCAGCAATGGGACTACACCGCCAGCCTGCGCGGCCGCGTCGGCTACACCAGCGGTCCGTGGCTGGTTTACGCCACCGGCGGCTTTGCCTGGATGGGCGAGCGCTATTTCGACACGCCGGCCTCCGGCGCCGAAGTCCCGAAAATCCTGAACACGCGGCCCGGCTGGATCGCGGGTGCCGGCGTCGAATACGGCTTCGCGCCGCATTGGAGCGCACGGCTCGAATATCTCTACAGCCGCTTCGACGGCGCCAATGTCGCCTTCTCCACGGGGGCCCAATACAGCTCTTCGTCGCTCGACTTCCAGCAGGTCAGGCTCGGCCTCAACCGCAAGGTCGATTGGCCGGGCATGCCGAGCTACAATCCGAACAGCTCGCTCATCGACACCGAATCGGATCGCTGGGAGATTCACGGCCAGAGCACCTATCTGCCGCAAGGCTATCCGTCGTTCCCCGCGCTCTACAGCGGAACGAACTCTCTCTCGCCGACGAGGCAGGCCAAGGCGACCTGGAGCAACAGCCTGTTCCTGAACGCGCGGCTGTGGGACGGCGGCGAGGTCTATTACAATCCCGAGCTGCTCCAGGGATTTGGCCTGAACGACACGGTCGGCGCGGCCGGCTTCCCGAACGGCGAAGCGCAGAAGTCGAACTTCCCCTATCCGCATTACAACACCTCGCGCCTGTTCGTGCGCCAGACCTTCGGCTTCGGCGGCGAGCAGGAAGAACTCGCCAGCGGCCAGTTGCAGCTGGGGCAAAAGGTCGACGTGTCCCGCCTCACCGTGCAGGCCGGCAAGTTCGCAGTGGTCGACGTGTTCGACGGCAATGCCTACGCCAAGGACACCCGCAGGGATTTCATGAACTGGTCGATCTGGGCCCCGGGCGCCTTCGACTATTCCGCCGACAAGGTCGGCCTTACCTACGGCGTCACCGCCGAGCTCAATCAGAAGCAATGGGCCCTGCGCGGCGGCTATTTCCTGATGGTCGCGGAGCCCAATTCAAATCATTTCGACACCAAGGTCGGGGAGCGCGGCCAGTACGTGATCGAGCTCGAGACGCGCTTCTCGCTGTTCGGCCAACCCGGCAAGCTCAGGACCATGGGCTGGCTCGACAGCGCCAACATGGGCAGCTTCCGCGAGACGCTGAACAATCCGGCGCTCAATCTCGACATCGCGCAGACCCGGCGCGGCCGCACCAAGGTCGGCTATGTCGTCAACCTCGAGCAGGCGATCACCGAAGATGTCGGACTGTTCGGCCGCTGGAGCTGGAACGACGGCAAGAGCGAAACGCTCGCCTTCACCGACATCAACCGCAGCCTGTCGGCTGGCCTTTCGATCAAGGGCACGAAATGGGGCCGGCCTGACGACGTGGTCGGCGTTGGCGGCGCGATCAACGCGATTTCGCAGGACTACCGGGACTTCCTCGCCGCAGGCGGCCTTGGCGTGCTGGTCGGCGACGGTGCGCTCAACTACCGCAAGGAGCGCATCCTCGAAACCTATTACGCCTATGCGCTGAACAAGAATCTCACCCTCACCGCCGACTACCAGCTCATCGTCAACCCCGCCTACAACGCAGATCGCGGACCGGTGTCGGTCATTTCCGGGCGGCTGCACGGGGAGTTCTGAGCGCAGTACGGCCCGGATGATGCGCGCGCCTCGTCCTTCGAGACGCCCGCTTCGCGGGTTCCTCAGGATGAGGCAAGCGACACCGGAGCTCATCGAAGCGCTCCGCACACTCCATCCTGAGGAGCGCGCACTTGCGCGCGTCTCGAAGGATGGGCCGCGGGCACGTCGCTCTTCGAATGCGATTGCTTCTCCCTGCAGCAGAGGCGCAGAAGTTCTACGCAGCGCGGATCGCGTCCAGGAACTTGCCGACCTCGACCTTGAGACGGCTGCTCTCGCCGGACAGCGATCTGGCCGAGGCGAGCACGTTGGAGGAGGCAGATCCGGTCTGGCTCGCGCCGCGCTGCACGTCGACGATGCTGGCGGAGACCTGCTGGGTGCCGCGGGCCGCCTGCTGCACGTTGCGGGAAATCTCCCGCGTCGCTGCGCCCTGCTCCTCCACCGCCGCGGCGATTGCGGATGCAATCTCGGACATGCGGGAGATGGTGTCACTGATCGACCTGATGGCGCCGACGGAGTCCTCCGTCGCGGTCTGGATTCCCGTGATCTGCTGGCTGATCTCGCCGGTGGCCTTGGCGGTCTGCTCGGCCAGCGCCTTGACCTCGGAGGCGACCACCGCAAAGCCGCGGCCGGCCTCGCCGGCGCGCGCCGCCTCGATGGTGGCGTTGAGAGCCAGAAGATTGGTCTGGCCTGCGATCTGGCTGATGAGCTCGACGACGTCGCCGATCCGCCCCGCGGCCTTGGCGAGCTCGCCGACATAATCGTTGGTCCGGCCCGCCTGCTGCACCGCTTCGCCGGCGATGCGCGCGGAATCCTGCACCTGCCGGCTGATCTCGTCGACCGACGAGGCCATCTCCTCGGCCGCCGCGGCAACGGTCTGCACGTTGGTGGAGGCCTGTTCGGAAGCGGCCGCGACGGTCGCGGTGACCTTTTCCGATTGATCGGCCGTGCTCGTCAGCGTTCCCGCGGACACTTCCAGCTCCGAGGAAGCCGACGACACCGTGTTGATCACGTCGCCGATCATGGCTTCGAAATCGCGCGCGATCTGGTCCATACGCTGGCTGCGCCGGAGCTTCGCGTCGGCCTCGACCGCGGCCGCCTCATCGGCGGCCTTCTTGGCGAGCAGTGAATCCTTGAAGTGCTGCAGCGAGCCCGCCATCTGGCCGATCTCGTCATTGCGGCCCGTCGCGGGAATCTCGACGTCGTGTTGTCCGGCAGCGAGCGTTGCGATCACGTCTGCGAGCCGGCTGAGCGGCGTCACCACGCGCCTGCGCAGCATCATGGTCACGCCACCGAGAGTCCCGAGCAGCGCCAGAACCACCACGCCTGCGAGCGCGAGCATCGCCAGTGCGCCATCGCGCGAGGCCGAGGCACGCTCGGAAGCTTCGGCTAATGCGGCATCGCGCACGCCGTAGAACATCTGGATGGCCGGCACGATGACCTTCGCCAGTTCGTCGGCGTTGCTGCTGTACTTGCCGTCACTCCGGGCTGCGGGAATCTCCTTGTCGACGGCGGCCGCAGCTTTTCCGAAATACGATTCCGTTGCCGCCTTCAGCGCGGTCGCGATGCGGGGGGGATTTCCGAGTTGGTCGATGCCTGCCTCGATGCGCTCGCGGTCGGCCTCCACGCGGCCTTGCATGCGATCCATCAGCGACAATTCGGTCGCCGTGAGCGGGCGGCTCGCGGACAGCGCCGGGGACAGCGTGGCCGCTCGGCTGCCGGCCGCGACACGCAGGTCCTGGGCCGTCCGCGCCAGGCTCAACAGCGCCGCGAGCGAGGAATCGGCGTTGATGACTTTCGCTTCGAGCCGGTTCATGACCGGCTCGATGTTGCCGATGACCTCGGCAACACCGGGGAGAAAGCCCTTGATCACAGCACCATCGCGCGCCGCCAGCGGGACGCTCATCGCGCGATCTGCCGCCGCGGTGACCTCCTTCAGCCGCCGTGCGGCACGGTCGAGATTCTCGACAATCGCTCCGCCGTCATCCAGCACCAGGATCGCGCGCCTTGCAGCCTCGAAGCCGGCCTCGGCGGCTTTCGCGGCCTTCCCGGCCGCTTCGATCTGGGCTGGCGTCGCCGCCGCTTCCTGGAAGATCGGACCGATATAGGGGGCGCGAAGGCCGGCGACGTGCTGACTGACCATCAGGGTCGCACCAAAGGCATCGACAGTCTTGATCGCGTCGGAGCGGTTCGTGAAGATGCGCGTCTGGGGTATCAGCACCTCGGCGCCGAGGATGACTGCAAATACCGTCACCGTCAGCATAGACAGCGCGAAAAGCTTCCCGATCCGCATCCCTGGGTCCCCCGAATACACTTCTGCAATGTCGAAAACCTAGCCGGGCGGCCACTAAGAGCCCGTTAAGCATCGGCATTCTCGTAGTTCCACGGGAGCTCGCGCAAGCGAGTCCAAGTCAGCGGCGACACGGTTCCCTCGGGGCGCCAAATGCGGCAAAATTGCCGGCATTTCTTCGCCGAATACCTATATCAAGGCGTGTGCCGTCCTATTCGGCCACACTCCCTTACCTCGGAACGTCAATGCTCTCGGTCGAACTCGTCATCGTCGTCGTCCTGATCGTCATCAACGGCCTCTTGTCCATGTCGGAGCTGGCCGTGGTCTCGTCCCGCCCGGCCCGGTTGTCGATGCTCGCCGCCAAGGGCGTGCGCGGCGCCGAGCGGGCGCTGACGCTGGCAGCCAATCCCGGCAAGTTCCTCTCGACGGTGCAGATCGGCATCACGCTGGTCGGCGTGCTCTCCGGCGCGTTCTCCGGCGCGACGCTCGGACAGCGGCTGACGCAATGGCTGCTCGAGCTCGGTCTATCCGCGGGAATTGCCGACATCGTCGGCGTCGGCATCGTCGTGACGCTGATCACCTACGCCACCCTGATCGTCGGTGAGCTGGTGCCGAAACAGGTGGCGCTGCGCGACCCCGAAAGCATCGCGGTCAGAGTCGCGCCCGCCATGCACGTGCTTGCGAAGGTCTCGCTGCCGCTGGTCTTTCTGCTCGATCTCTCGGGCAGGCTGATCCTCACGCTGCTCGGTCGCGGCGGCAAGGCCGAGGAGAAGGTCTCGGAGGACGAGATCCACCACCTCGTCAGCGAGGCCGAGAGCGCGGGCGTGCTCGAGCCCGGTGAGAAGGAGATGATCGCCGGCGTGATGCGGCTCGGCGACCGGCCGGTCGGCGCAGTGATGACGCCGCGCACGGAGGTCGACGAGATCGACCTCAACGACGATCCGGCGGCCATCCGGGAGATCATCGCCAAGAGCCCGCATTCGCGCTTTCCCGTCTCCGACGGCGACCGCGACAAGCCGATCGGCGTGCTCCAGGCCAAGGACCTGCTGATCGCCTATATGAACGAACGCACGCCGGACCTGCGCGCGCTGGTGCGCGAAGCGCCCGGCATCCCGGCGTCGGCAGACGCGCGCGACGTGCTGACCATCCTGAAGGCTGCGCCGGTCCACGTCGGTTTCGTCTACGACGAATATGGCGGCTTCGAAGGCATGGTGACGGCCGCCGACATCCTCGAATCGATCGTCGGCGCCTTCCATTCGGAGGCCGGACCGCCGGAGCCCGCCTTTGTCAGGCGCGCCGACGATTCGCTGCTGATCTCAGGCTGGATGCCGGTGGACGAATTCGGCGAATTGCTCGGCGTCGAATTGCCGCCGCACCGCTACAACACGGTGGCCGGCCTGGTGCTGCAACAGTTCAACGTGCTGCCCGACACCGGCGATGCCTTCGACTTCGGCGGCTGGCACATCGAGGTGGTCGATCTCGACGGGCGGCGGATCGACAAGATCCTGGCGAGCCGGTTGAGTGAGGTCGAGACGGGGTAGTTGATAGAGCGAGCCTCAACCACAGCTGTCGTCCCGGACAAGCGCGCTTCAAGCGCGCGCCGATCCGGGACCCATACTCCCGGAAGGCCGTTTGGCGAAGATTCGGAGTTGCCAGCTCGCGCGGCGACTTCTCCCTGTGGTTATGGGTCCCGGGTTCGCGACTTTGTCGCGCCCCGGGACGACAGCGGTGTTTGCAGCGCGAACTCACCTCGCGCCAACTCACCTCACCCGAACCTCACGCCGATCCGCTTCTCCTTGCGCCAGATCACGGTGCACGACAGATGCGTTCCGTCCGCTTGGACGAACAGGGTGAAATGCTCGGGAATGCCGACCGGGCTGGTGACGTCGAGCGCAGCGCCGGTGTCGGACAGGTTGCGGACGGTGCAGTCGATCGCGCCGCCGCCGAACTCGATCGTTCCGGCCTTCAGCACGCGATGTCTCGCCTTGTCGCGCCGTTCGTCCATGGGCACAATCTACACCCAAAGTTGAACAAAATCTTGAATGCCAGCTCCGCTCGCGACGAATATGCGCGGGCCGGGCCGGTGCCGCCACCGGCCGAGCGATGCCCTATGGCGCCGGCTGGAACGTTTCCGCCTGCGCCATCCGCCAGGCGTCGCGGAAGCGCGGGTCTTCGGTGCCTTCGAGCAGCTCGCCAGGACGCAGCGCCGGATAGAGCTGCGCAAAGGATCTCACATCGGTGGTCGAGGTGCGCTGGGTGAAGTGAATCGGGCGCAGCTGCTGCGGATGCTCGAGGCCTGCCGCGGCGATCAGCTCGGTCAGCGAATGCAGCGTCGCGTGGTGATAATTGTGCACGCGGTCGATCTTGAGCGGCACGTAGAGCGCACGCGCGCGCGTCGGATCCTGCGTCGCCACCCCGGTCGGGCAGCGGTCGGTGTGGCAGCTCAGCGACTGGATGCAGCCGAGCGAGAACATGAAGCCGCGCGCCGAATTGCAATAGTCGGCGCCGATCGCCATCGCGCGCGCCATGTCGAAGGCGGTGGCGATCTTGCCGGACGCGCCGATCTTGATGCGGTCGCGCGCATTGATGCCGATCAGCGCGTTGTGGACGAAGTTGACGCCCTCGCGCATCGGCATGCCCAGATGGTCCATGAATTCCAGCGGCGCCGCCCCGGTGCCGCCTTCGTTGCCGTCGACGACGATGAAATCCGGATAGATGCCGGTCTGAAGCATCGCCTTGCAGATCGCCAGGAATTCCCAGGGATGGCCGATGCACAGCTTGAAGCCGGCGGGCTTGCCGCCCGACAGGCGGCGCATCTCGGCGATGAACTGCATCATGCCGGCCGGGGTGGAGAAGGCGCGATGCGAGGCCGGCGAGATGCAGTCCTCGCCCATCGCGACGCCGCGGATCTTGGAGATCTCCTCCGAGACCTTTGCCGCCGGCAGCACGCCGCCATGGCCGGGCTTGGCGCCCTGGCTGACCTTGAGCTCGACCATCTTGATCTGGTCGTCACCGGCGACGCGCGCGAACGCTTCGGGATCGAAGGTGCCGTCGAGATGACGGCAGCCGAAATAGCCGGAGCCGATCTCCCAGATGATGTCGCCGCCCATCTCGCGGTGATAGGGGCTGACGCCGCCCTCGCCGGTGTCGTGCGCGAAGCCGCCCTTCCTGGCGCCGGCATTGAGCGCGCGCACTGCGTTGGGGCTGAGGGCGCCAAAGCTCATCGCGGAAATGTTGAACACCGAGGCCGAATAGGGCTTCTTGCAGTCGGGGCCGCCGATGCTGATGCGGAATTTCTCCTCGGCATGCGCCTTCGGCGACACCGAGTGGTGCATCCACTCGTAGCCCTGGCGGTAGACGTCCTCCTGGGTGCCGAACGGACGCTTGTCGAGTTCCATCTTGGCGCGCTGATAGACCACCGCGCGGGTGTCGCGCGAGAACGGCATGCCGTCCTTCTCGCTCTCGAAGAAATACTGCCGCATCTCCGGGCGGATCTCTTCGAGCAGGAAGCGGATATGCGCCGAAATCGGATAGTTGCGCAGCACCGCGTGGCTCTTCTGCAGGAGATCGCGGACGCCGAGCAGCGTCAGCGCGCCGAAGATCAGGATCGGCACCAGCAGGATGTCGAAGATCTTGCGGTCGGCGATACCGATACCGATCAGGAGCGCGGTGACGACTGCGCAGATCGTCAGCACGATGAAGCGCGGCGAGAATGGCAGCAGCAGGGTCTCCATGATCCCCTCCTCCGCCAGCGGCAGGCGTTTGTGGGATGAGTGTTGGGAGAAGTCCTGCGTCTTGGTGTCGTCGGCCACGATTCCCATCCTCTCGCCAGCAATGAGGCGGTACGATACGCCCTTGCCTGTCATACGGATATGACGCGGCCCTTGTTTCAGGCTAGCGAATTCGGCCGAGACAGATCAACCAGCCCGATGGGCGGGTTTTGCAGTGCAGCAGAGGGGTGGTGGAGGGGCGGCGGACGCTGGGCCCTTAATGGCCGCGCGTGGGGTCACACTGGATTCCCCAATCTCAGCTGTCGTCCCGGGCAAGCGTAAGCGCAGACCCGGGACCCATAACCACAGGATGTCGTGGTGAGAGAAGACTGTCACTCCGACCCTACGCATAACCACGGCCTGTGGTTATGGGTCCCGGATCGGCGCTCCGCTTGTCCGGGACGACGAGTTGAGTGTGGCGCGCGATTACGCCGCCTCTTCAAAAGAGCTTAGCGCTCGACGAATGCCTTCTCGATCACGAAATGGCCAGGCTTGTTGCCGCTTCCTTCGATGAAATCACGGCCTTCGAACATCACCTTCAGCTCTTCGAGCATCCCCGGGCTGCCGCACATCATGATGCGGTCCGTGGCGATGTCGAGGGGCGATTGCCCGATATCGTTGAAGATCTGCTCGGAGTTGATGAGGTCGGTGATGCGGCCGCGGTTCTTGAACGGCTCGCGGGTCACGGTCGGGTAGTAGATCAGCTTGTCCGCGAGCAGCTCGCCGAACAGCTCGTCCTCGCGCAAGGAAGCGACCAGCTTCTCGCCATAGGCGAGCTCGGAGACCTGGCGGCAGCCATGCACCAGCACGATCGACTCGAACTGGTCATAGACCTCGGGGTCCTTGATCAGGCTCGCGAACGGCGCGAGGCCCGTTCCGGTCGAGAGCAGCATCAGCCGCTTGCCGGGAAGGAGGTTATCGGTGATCAGCGTGCCGGTCGCCTTGCGGCCGACCAGGATGGTGTCGCCCTCTTTGATCTTCTGCAGGCGCGAGGTCAGCGGGCCGTCCTGAACCTTGATCGAGAAGAACTCGAGCTCTTCCTCGTGATTGGCGCTCGCCATGCTGTAGGCGCGCAGCAGCGGACGGCCGTCGATCTCGAGGCCGATCATCGCGAACTGGCCGTTCTGGAAACGGAAGCCGGTATCGCGCGTGGCGCGGAAGCTGAACAGCGTGTCGGTCCAGTGCTGGACGGAAAGAACCTTCTCTCGGTAAAACGCGCTCATGATTTTCGATATTCCGAATAATTGCGGTTTTAGGGCAAAAGCGTTGCCCGGCCCTGAAAGCGGGGCGGTCACCATTGCCATGGCGGAGGATTTCGCGTGTGTGATCTACGCCATTGAGACCAATAATCAACCTCGTTCCGGATGCAATTGATGCCGGTCAAACCGGCATTTGCGGCGGAATTGGCCATATTGTTAATGAATCTGCTGCCGGGCGCGCGCGGCGGGCAATTTCTTTTCCCTGCAGCGTTCGAATGCAGCACTTAATTTCCATCGCGCTCGCGAGAATTTCATTAAGAATAGCTCTGACTTTCACCCTGGTTCGGCGCCGTTTCCCGCATTTTTGCGGCTTTTGGCGCCAGGAACGTCTGAAGCGCGACGGAAACACATGGCGGCAAGCGACGAGCGAATCTTCGTCCAGGCCATCAGGCGCTATTGCGCGGAGCATGGCATTGCGGTCGATGTCCGCGCCGGTGGCTGGCTGATCGCGATGCGCCGGGGCGATGAGCGGCGCTTCGCCTTCGGCTACGACATCGGCCTCAACAGCGCCATCGCCCATCGCCTCGCCAACGACAAATCGGCGACATCAGAGGCGCTGGCGCTGGAGGGCGTGCCCTGCATTTCCCATCACCTCTTCCTCAACCCGAAGCTGGGCGTGCACGTCGCCGGTGCCGATTGGCGCCAGCGGATGCTCGCGCTGCTCGCTCAGAATCCGCAAGGCGTAGTGGTGAAGCCGAACGAGGGGACATCGGGGCGCTCGGTGTTCAAGGTGACGACGGAGGCGGAACTCGACCACGCGGCCAGCGAGGTGTTTTCGATGAGCGCCGGGCTCGTGATCTCACCCTATGTCGCGATCGAGGACGAGGTCCGCGTGGTGCTGCTCGATGAGGCGCCCCTCGTCGTCTACAGCAAGCAGCGCGGCACGGATTGGCGACATAATCTCGATGCCGGCGCAAAGCCGGTGTTGCTGGGGGACAGCGAGGTTCGAACGGCCTGCGTGGAGCTGGCAATCGATGCCGCGCGCGCGATCGGCATCGCTTTTGCGTCGATCGACGTGGTCCGCGTCGACGGCGAATGGAAAGTGCTCGAGATCAATTCCGGCGTGATGATGGAAGCGCTCGGCAAGCTGCATCCGCAACTGGTGCAAGCGGCGTATGATGCGACGCTGGATCGGGTGTTCGGTCGAGTGCACAGCGAGCGATGACCCATCACCGTCACCCCCAGCGCAACGGCAAGGCCGTTGCGCTGGAGGTGGCAGCTTCTTCAGCGGCCCTCGAAGGGTGACGGCCCGGCTGCCAGCTCGGCCGTTCATCCCTCGAGGCCTGCTCGGCGGTGCGCTTGCACCGCCGAGCGCGCGCCTCAGGATGACGGAGAGAGAGCGAACCGCCGTCTAATTGTTCGCGCTCGCTGAATCGTCCATCGCCTTGAACGCCTCTTCCAGCTGCAGCGAGATCGGCACGTTCAGACGTTCGCCGGTGGGAAGCCTTGCGGTGAACCATTTGTTGTAGAGCGGGACGAGGTCGCGGTTGGAGCCGAGCTTGCGGAAGGCGCGCTCGACCACGGCCGATAGCTGCGGCTCGCCCTTCCTGAACATGATGCCGTAGGGGTCGTAGGACAGATAATCGCCGGTGACGCGGAACTTGTCCTGCGCCTTGTGGCGCGCGATCAGGCCGAAGAGCAGGATGTCGTCGGTTGCGAAGGCATCGGCCTTGCCATCGGCGAGCATCTGGTAGGATTGCTCGTGATCGGCGCCGACGGCGATGTTCAATCCCAACGAAAATTTCTTGTCCGCGGCCTGGATCGCCTGCTCGTTGGTGGTGCCCTTCGTCACCACGATGGTCTTGCCCTTCAGATCGGTGAGCGACTGGGCGCTGGATGTCTTCGGCACCATCAGCTTGGTCCCGGCGACGAACATCAGCGGCGAGAAGGCGACGCGCTTGCCGCGCTCGGCATTGGCCGTGGTCGAGCCGCATTCCAGGTCGATCTTGTTCTGCAGCACGGCGTCGATGCGGTCGTCCGAGGTGACCTTGACGTAGTCGATTCTGAGATTGGGATCGTCGACCTCGACGCCGATCTCCTCGACGATGGCCTCGCAGAGCTCGAGGCTGTAGCCGATTGGACGGCCCGACTGGTCGAGGAACGAGAACGGCGGCGAGCTCTCGCGATAGCCGAGCCGCACGGTGTGCGCCGTCTTGATGGCTGACAGCGTCGGGCTGAGCCCTTCGCCGCCGGTCTGCGCGGATGCCGAGGTCGCGAACAAGGAGGTCGCGAGCAACGATGCCGCGAGCAACAAGCCGCTTGAGGTCAGTGACCTCGCCAGTGTCTGGCCCATGGTTCGCTCCTATCCATGGCCGGCCATCGCGGGCACTTCGCCCGGCACCATGTCCTCAGGCACGACGTCGCCGGGTCCGAGCTCGTGCTCGGGCCCGAGCTCGCCTTCCCATTTGGCCACGACCGAGGTCGCGAGCGTGTTGCCGATCACGTTGGTGGCGCTGCGACCCATGTCGAGGAAGGTGTCGATGCCCATGATCATCAACAGGCCCGCTTCGGGGATGTTGAACTGCGCCAGCGTCGAGGCGATCACCACGAGCGAGGCGCGCGGCACGCCGGCGACGCCTTTCGAGGTGATCATCAGCGTCGCCAGCATCGCAAGCTGGGTGCCGAGCGGCATGTCGATGTGATAGCTCTGCGCGATAAAGACGGCCGCGAAGGTGCAGTACATCATCGTGCCGTCGAGATTGAAGGAATAGCCGAGCGGCAGCACGAAGCTCGAGATCCGCGACGACGCGCCGAAGCGGTTGAGCGCCTCGAGCGTCTTTGGATAGGCCGCCTCCGAGCTCGCGGTCGAGAAAGCGATCATCAGCGGCTCACGGACCAGCTTCAACAGATGGCTGTAGCGCGGGCCGATCACGATGAAGCCGACGATGACCAGGATGGTCCACAGGATCGCCAGCGAGAGATAGAAGCCGCCCATGAACACGACGAGCTTCCAGAGCACCGCGAGGCCGTTCTTGGCGACGGTTGCGGTGATCGCGGCCCACACCGCGAGCGGCGCGAACAGCATCACGTAGCTCGTGACCTTGAGCATGATGTGGCCGACGTCGTCGATCATCGCGAGGATCGGCTTCGAACGTTCGGGCATGGAGCCCATCGCCACCGAAAAGAACACCGCGAAGATCACGATCTGCAGGATCTCGTTCTGCGCCATAGCGTCCGCGATCGAGGTCGGGATCAGATGGGTCAGGAATTTCTCGATCGAGAATGCCGACACCGGCAGGCCGGTCGATTGCCCCGCCTGGGGCAGCGTCCCCGGGAAGTTCGCACCGGGCTGCAGCAGGTTCACCATCACGAGGCCGAGCAGCAGCGAGACGAAGGAGGCGCTGATGAACCAGCCCATGGTCTTGGCGAAGATGCGGCCGAGCTTGGAGCCCGAGCCCATATGGGCGATGCCGCCGACCAGGGTCGCGAACACCAGCGGCGCGATGATCATCTTGATCAGGCGCAGGAACATCATGGCGATCAGGTTGATGGAGGACGCCCAGTCGGCGCGCGTGTCGGGCAGGAAGTTGTAGATTGCCGACCCCATGATGATGCCGAGCACCATCGCGGCCAGAATGTATTGCGTAAACCTGTTCGACATCGCTTACCCCCACGTACACCGGCGCTTCATGATGTCGCAGTTATCACAACGACGCAACACGCTTTGCGTGTGATCGCGTTTTCAGGATGTTCCCGTTGTGAAATGGAACGCCGCGATCTAGCCTTCATGCAGCGCACAACGTATGCGGCCTGCACGTTTTGTTTGCGGCGGTTGCATCAATAATCGTCAAGACAATCAAAGAGGGAAACGCCATGAGCGGCAACATCAATCACCAGATTCTGCTGGTCGAAAAACCCAGCGGCAAGCTCGGCCCCGAACATTTCAAGATGGTGGAGAGCACGGTGCCGGAGCCGAAGGACGGCGAGGTCCTGCTGCGCGTGCGATACATTTCGCTCGACGCCGCCAACCGCGCCTGGATGCACGGCGCGACCTATCGCTCCGCCGTCGAAGCGAACAGCGTGATGGCTGGCGGTGCCATTGCCGAGGTCGTCAGCTCGAAGGCCGATGGGCTTGCGGCGGGCGACATCGTGTTCGGTGACACCGGCTGGCAGGAGTTTGCCGCGGTGCCCGCAAGGCATCTCACCAAGATGCCGAAGCTCGAGCCGATGACGCATCTGCTCAGCGTGTTCGGCATCGCCGGTCTCACCGCCTATTTCGGCCTGCTGGAGATCGGTAAGCCCAAAGAGGGCGAGACCGTCGTGGTCTCCGCGGCCGCGGGCTCGGTCGGCTCGATCGTCGGACAGATCGCCAAGATCAAAGGATGCCGCGTGATCGGCATCGCCGGCGGCGCGGACAAGTGCAGCTGGCTGACCTCCGAGCTCGGCTTCGATGCCGCCGTGGACTACAAGGACGGCGCGGTCTTCAAGGCGTTGCGCGCAGCTGCACCCAAGGGCATCGACGTCTATTTCGACAATGTCGGCGGCGACATTCTGGAAGCCTGCCTGCCGCAGATGAACAATTACGGCCGCATCGCCTGCTGCGGCGCGATCTCGCAATATGACGGTGCGCCCTCCGCGCACGGCCCGCGCGGCGTGCCCGGGCTGATCGTGGTGAAGCGGCTGGTCATGCAGGGCTTCATCGTGATGGATTACATGAAGGAGAGCCAGCGCGCGCTCGCCGAGCTCCAGGGCTGGGTCAAATCCGGCAAGCTGAAGGTGCAGGAGGACATCATCGATGGCCTCAAGAACACGCCGAAGGCGCTGATCGGATTGCTTGCGGGCGAGAACCGCGGCAAGCGCATGGTCAGGCTCTGACGGCGCAATTGCACCGGCATAATTGACTTGCGGGTGACGTCAAAGCGGCGAATGATGCTGCTTGCGAGGCGTCACTCGCGAAGATTGCGATTACATCACATTTTGAAAGTCGTCGGCGTGACCGACGGGGCAGGAAATCACCAGATGTTCAACACGTTGAAACAGGCATCGACGCGCAAGGCGTTGCTGGCGGCCGCGCTCTTCGCAACTGCAACAGGCGCGTTCGCGCAAGCACCGACCGAAGCTCAGAAGAGCGCCATCCGCTCCGCATGCCGTTCGGATTTCATGGCGCATTGCTCGAGCGTGACGCCCGGCGGCGTGGAAGCGTATCAATGCCTGGCGAAGAACATGTCCAGCCTGTCGGCGGGATGCCAGACCGCGGTTCGCGCTGTCGAACCGGCGAAAACCGAAGCTGCCCCCGCCGCGCCGAAGAGCGAGGCCGCGCCCAAGGCGGAAACGGCGCCAGGCGCACCGAAAGCAGATGCCGCCCCCGCGGCAAAGCCGGCTGCCGCACCCGCGCAGAAGGCCGCGGCCGCCAAGCAGCCGAGCAGCGCGCAGGTTGCGGCGGTCAAGAGCGCGTGCCGCGCCGACTATCCCAAGGTGTGCGCCAGCGTGCCGCCGGGCGGCGCGGCAGCGCTCGAATGCCTTGAAAAGAACAAGGCCAGAGTTTCACCGGCCTGCGAGAAGGCCGTGAGCGCCGCAGCCGGCGGTGGCGCGGCCGCAACGGCGGCGCCCGCGGGTGCGGCTCCCGCAGCAGCAGCCCCCGCGGCGGGAGCCGCGCCGGCGGCACCGCCAGCCGTGATCGTGTTGCGTCCCTTGCTGCCGCGCGAAGAGCTGTTCATCGCGCGCTCGGCCTGCGGCGCCGACATCCGCACGCTCTGCGCCGGCGTCGCGCCCGGAGGCGGCCGCATCATTCAATGCATTTCCAACAGGGCTGCCTCGCTGTCGCCGGCGTGCAAGGACGTGCTCGCCCCATTCGCGGCGAGGTAACACGGCGCAGGCGCCAAAGCCGCAACGACGAACGGCGTGCGCATGAATTTCCGCACGCCTGCAACGACAGATCTTTTGCAGATATCCGATTTCGATCACGGCAAGACCGGGAGGACAACATGCGTTCATTGCTGCTCGTTGCTTCTGCGCTCCTCGCCTTCGGAGCGACGATGACGTTCGAGGCCACCGACGCCAATGCGGTGGTCTGCGCACGCGGGGTCTATCGCGCCGGCTGCGCCGGGCCGAACGCGGCCGTCGTGGTCCGCAAGCCGGTTCCAGCCGTGCGCTGTACCCGGGTGCTGGTGAACGGGGTTTACGTGAAGCGCTGCGTCTGACGGTGCGGATGGCCAAGCCGGCGCGGTTTGGCTATGATTCGGACCTGAGGTTTCGGACACGCGTAAAACGTGTGGCCGAGGTGCGCTTTGGCGCGCCTGCGCTGGCCGATAATTCCGCTGGCGCGGGACGCCGGAGCACATTAGTCTACCCCTAGATAGTAAGTATACTGTCAATTAGGGAGGCAGACGTTGCGGATCGCCGTGATTGGCGGAGGGCCCGGTGGGCTCTACTTCGCCTATCTCTGGAAGAAGCGTCACCCCGAGGATCAAGTCGACCTGTTCGAACAGAACCCGGCCGACGCGACCTGGGGCTTTGGCGTCGTGTTCTCCGACCAGGCGCTGGAATTTCTGCGTGCCGACGACCCCGAGACGGTCGATGCGATCGCGCCGCACATGGAGAGCTGGCAGAACATCACGCTGAACCTCGGCAGCGACAGCGTCGCCATCGACGGGGTCGGCTTCTCCTCGATCGGGCGGCTCGAGCTGCTGCGGTTCCTGCAGCAGCGCGCGCTCGACGCTGGCGTCACCCCGCGCTTCGACACGCAGATAAATGCGATCGACCAGCTCAACGGCCACGATCTGATCGTCGCCGCCGACGGTTTGAACTCGCAGGTGCGCCGCGCCTTCGAGGGAGATTTCGGCACCTCGCTGTCCTACTCCTCCAACAAGTTCGTCTGGTACGGCACCTCGAAGCGCTTCGACACGCTGTCGCAGACCTTCGTGAAGACCGATCGCGGTGCCTTCAACGCCCATCACTACCGCTACTCGCCCGCCATGAGCACCTTCCTGGTCGAATGTGACCACGCGACATGGCAGGCCTATGGCTTCGCCTACAAGGACGTCGAGCAGTCCAAGGGCGTCTGCGAAGAGGTGTTCGCGGACACGCTTGGCGGCCATTGCCTCGTCTCCAACAAATCGGTCTGGCGCAACTTTCCCTGGGTCTGGAACGAGCACTGGTCGTTCAAGAACATGGTGCTGATCGGCGACGCCCTGCATTCGGCGCACTTCTCGATCGGCTCGGGCACGCGGCTCGCGATCGAGGACGCCATCGCGCTGGTCAAGGCGCTGGAATCGGATGCGCATCTTGCAACCGCGCTGCACCGGTACCAGGCCGCGCGAAAACCGGTGGTACAAAAGCTCGTCAACGCGGCGCGCACCAGCGCCTTCTGGTACGAGCATTTTGCCCAGCACATGCAGCAGGGTCTGATGGACTTCGCCTACAGCTACATCACCCGCTCCGGCCGCATCGACGATGCACGCCTGCGCCACATGTCGCCGGGCTTCATGGCGCGTTACGAGGCTGCCAAGAACGGCGGGGACGAGGCATGAGCAACGAGATCTTCGACCAGGTTCCCGCCGATAGCGAGGGGGCGCGCGAGATCGGCTTTGCCGTTCCTGAAATCTACAACGCCAGCCGCGTGCTGTTCGACAATCTCGCCAAGGGCCGTGGCGACAGGGTCGCGCTCATGGGTCCGGCAGGCACGCGGACTTACGCCGAGCTATGCGACGAGACTTGCCGCTGGGGCAACGGCTTTGCATCGCTCGGCCTGAAGCGCGGCGACCGCGTGCTGCTGTTTCTCGACGACACCCCGGCCTACCCGGCCGCGTTCTTCGGCGCGGTGCGGGCCGGCTTCGTGCCGCTCCTGATCAACACGCTGACGCCGCCGGATTTGCTGCAATTCTACCTCGCCGATTCCGGCGCCAGGGTTGCGGTGGCGGATGCCGAATTCGCGCCACGCTTCAATGCCGAGGCCTGCAAGGACACGCGCCTGCGCACGCTGATTGTCGCCAATGGCGAGGGGGGCGATCACGCCGCGCCGAGCGCGCTCGCGGCGACGGACTGGCTCAGGCAATTCCCGGCCGAGCTGGCGGAAGCGGAGACGCATCGCAACGAGATGGCGTTCTGGATGTATTCGTCCGGCTCGACCGGCCGGCCCAAGGGCATCGTGCATCTCCAGCACGACATGGCCTATAGCGAGCTCGCCTTTGCGCAGAACGTGCTGAAGCTGACGCCCGACGACATCTGCTTCTCGGTGCCAAAGATCTTCTTCGCCTATGGCTTCGGCAATTCCGTCACCTTCCCGTTCTCGGCGGGCGCGGCAACGCTGCTGCTGCCGGGCCAGCCGAAGCCGGCCACGATCTTCGCGGCGATCGAGCAGCACAAGCCGACGGTCTTCTTCGGCCTGCCGACGCTCTACACGTCCCTGACCAAGGCCGAGGGCGCGCAACAGACCAACTTCTCGTCGCTGCGCATGTCGCTCTCCGCGGCCGAGGTGCTGTCGGCCGAGGTCTTCAACGGCTGGAAGACGCTCACGGGCCTGGAGATCGTCGAAGGGCTCGGCTCGACCGAGGTGCTGCACATCTATCTCTCCAACAGGCCCGAGCAGAAGAAGTTAGGGGCCGCAGGCCTGCGCGTGCCCGGCTACGAGGTCGCGCTGCGCGACAAGGACGGACGCGATGTCGCCGACAACGAGGAAGGTATCTTGTGGGTGCGCGGCGATTCCAACACGCCGCTGTACTGGAACCGGCCGGACAAATCCGCGGAGACGATTCGGCAGGGTGGCTGGATCTACACCGGCGACCGCTTCGTGCGCGATGCCGACGGCTTCCACTTCTTCCGCGGCCGCGCCGACGATCTCATCAAGATCTCGGGACAGTGGGTCTACCCGCTCGAGGTCGAGCTGTGCCTCGCCGACCATCCCGATATCCGCGAATGCGCGGTGTTCGCCGCCGAACTGCCGGACCAGCGCATGACGCTGAAGGCGGTGGTGGTGATGAACAGCCGCACGGTCGACCGGGGTGACGCGACGCGGCGGCTGCAGGATTACGTCAAGGGCAAGCTGCTTCCTTACAAATATCCGCGCGAGGTGATCTTCACCGACGAGCTGCCGAAGACCGGCACGGGGAAGATCGATCGGCAGGCGTTGCTGCGGATGTGAAGACGAGACGTCGCCACACCACAGGTGTCGTCCCCGCGCAGGCGGGGACCCATAACCACAGGGAGTGGTTTGGTGCGCGACTGGTAACCGCGAGTCTTCGCCAAATTTCTCCCTGGGGTTATGGGTCCCGGGCTCGCGCTACGCGCGCCCCGGGACGACAGCGGGGATGAGGCGTGAGTATCGCCTCACACCACCCTCACCCCGCCTTCCCCAGATGCTCCAGCGCATCCTCGGCACGCAGCGGCACGCGTGAGGCCTCGTTGTTGAGATCGACGAGCTGCACCAGGAGCCCCATCAGCGTCTTGCGATCGGCGGGCTTCAGCGGCTCCAGCATCCTCGCCTGGGCGCGCTCGACGGCGGGAATGATCTCGCGCAGGATCGCGGCGCCAGATTTGGTCAGATAGAGCAGCTTGATCCGCTTGTCCTCAGGGGCCGGCTTGCGCTCGACATAGTCCTTGGCCTGCAGCCGCTCGATCACGCTGCCGAGCGTGGAGCGGTCGAAGGCGATCACCGCCGACAGCCGCGTCGCGTCGATGCCGGGATGGGTGTGGATCGCGATCAGCGCCGCATATTGCACCGGGGTCAGGTCGAACGTCTTGCACTCCTCCATGAAGATCGAGACCGCGATCTGCTGCATGCGCCGGAACAGATAGCCCGGCGCGGCATAAACCGCGTCGATCGTGATCGGAGGAGGAGGCTTACTCGGCATCGGGCTGCTTCTCCGGCGCAGCGTTGGCAAACGCGGCGAGCGCCTTTGCGGCCGCCTCTGCCGCGAGCAGACGCGGATAGGCCGACACGTCGACGCCGAAACGGCGGGCGTTGGCGAGCTGCGGCACCAGGCAGAGATCGGCGAGCGTCGGTGCATCGCCGAAGCAGAACGGGCCGGGCTCGTCCCTGATCAGAGCCTCGCAAGCCGACAGCCCCTCGCGGTTGACCCACGCCGCCCAGTCCTGGACCTTCTCCTCGGGCAGGCCGAGCTCGCGCAGCCGCGCCAGCACCTTCAAATTCTGCACCGGATGGGTATCACAGGCGATCGCCAGCGCGAACGCCCTCACCTTGGCGCGCCGCAACGGATCCTTCGGCAGCAGCGGCGGATTGGGGTGCGTCTCATCGAGCCATTCGATGATGGCGACCGATTGGGTCAGCACTGCCCCCGCATCATCCTCCAGCGCCGGCACGAGCCCCTGCGGGTTGATGGCAAGATAAGCGGGCGCGCATTGCTCGCCTTTGCGTAAGTGATGCGGGAGATGCGCAGCCTTGAGGCCCTTCAGGTTCAGCGCGATCCGTACCCGATAGGCGGCGCTGGAGCGGAAATAGCCGTGCAGCTTCATTGGGACCCTCCCTGTTAGTTTTTCTCCGTCATTCCGGGGCTCGCGAAGCGAGCGCCCGGAATCCATACTCCCGATCGGGGTTATGGATTCCGGGCTCGACGCTGGCGCGTCGCCCCGGAATGACGACGACCTTACACGTCACCCCTCGCATTGACGCTACCTAGATCGTCAGTATACTGTCAATCAACAAAACGAACGGGAGCGCCGCCATGGAAGCCGTGACCAAGACGCCGGAACGCGAGGCGTTCTACAAGAAGATCGACGGCGAAAACCTCACCGCGCTGTGGACGGTGATGAGCGATCTGATCACGCCGGAGCCGAAGAGCGCCTGTCGGCCGCACCTCTGGAAATTTGACGTCATCCGCGACTACATGACGGAAGCCGGCAAGCTGATCACCGCCAAGGAAGCCGAGCGGCGCGTGCTGGTGCTGGAGAACCCCGGCCTGCGCGGGCAATCCAAGATCACGACCTCGCTGTATGCCGGCGTGCAGATGGTGGTGCCCGGCGATGTCGCGCCAGCGCACCGGCACAGCCAGTCGGCGCTGCGCTTCGTGCTCGAAGGCAAGGGCGCCCATACCGCCGTTGACGGCGAGCGCACCGCGATGGAGCCCGGCGATTTCATCATCACGCCGTCGATGACCTGGCACGATCATTCCAACGAGACCGATCAGCCGATGTTCTGGCTCGATGGCCTCGACATTCCGCTGGTGCAGTTCTTCGACTGCTCCTTTGCGGAAGGCTCCAAGGAAGATCAGCAGAGGATCACAAAGCCGGCCGGCGACAGCTTTGCCCGCTACGGCCACAACCTGCTGCCGGTCGACGTCAAGCGGAGCTCGAAGACCTCGCCGATCTTCAGCTATCCCTACGCCTACACGCGCGAGGCGCTGGAGAAAGCCAGAACGAGCCAGGAGTGGGACGCCTGCCACGGCCTCAAGCTGAAGTTCAGCAACCCCGAGACCGGCGATTTCGCGATGCCGACCATCGGCACCTTCATCCAGCTGCTGCCAAAGGGTTTCAAGACCGCGCGCTACCGGTCGACCGATGCGACCGTGTTCTGCCCGATCGAAGGCCGCGGCCGCAGCCGGATCGGCGATGCCGTCTTCGAATGGGGCCCGCGCGATCTGTTCGTGGTGCCGAGCTGGCAATGGGTCACCCACGAGGCGGAGGACGATGCCGTGCTGTTCAGCTTCTCGGATCGTCCCGTGCAGCAGAAGCTGGATCTGTTCCGGGAAGATCGCGGGAATGCGTGAGGGGCTCTGCTGGCCATACATTCGGTGTCGTCCCGGCGAAGGCCGGGACCCATACCGCGTGATCTATCAATTGCGGAAGGTAGACGTACCGAACGCCTGATCTTCGCCAAACTCCTCCCTGGGGTTATGGGTCCCGGCCTTCGCCGGGACGACGACGGAGGTTGTAGCGCGCGCTTCCAGCCACATTGCGGATTGCAGCTACCGCCAGTGCAGCAGCCTTATCTCCAGCCAGCCGATCACCTTCCCCACCGCCAGCCCGAACACCGACAGGATCACCACGCCCGCGAGCAGCTGATCGGTCTGCATCAGATTGCCGGCCTGGAGCACGAAGGCGCCGATGCCGTATTGGGCGCCGATCATCTCGGCACTGACGACGAGCAACAGCGCCACTGACGCCGTGATCCGGAAGCCGGCGAGGATCGCGGGCAGCGCGCCCGGCCAGACCACCTTGCGCACGATGGTGGCGAAGGGAACGTTGAAGCTCTGCGCCATGCGGATGAGGTTGCGCGGTACCGCATCGACGCCGCTATAGACCGAGATCGCGGTGGAGAAGAACACCCCCAGTGCAATGGTCGCGATCTTCGGCTCTTCGCCGATGCCGAGCCAGAGGATCAACAGCGGCAGCAGCGCGATCTTCGGGATCGGGAACAGCGCCGAGATGAAGGTGATGCCGACGCTGCGCGCGAGCCGCGACAGGCCGATGGCAAAGCCGACGGCGACGCCAGCCGCCGTCCCCAACAGCCAGCCGACGCCGATGCGCAGCAGCGATGCCGACAAATGCTGCCAGAGCGCGCCTGAGATCGCGAGCTGATAGATCGCGCGCGCGATCGCCGACGGCGCAGGCAGAAACAGGGGATTGACGAGGCCGGTGCTGCCCGCCGCCTGCCAGATCGCGATGACCAGTGCGAGAGCGATCCAGCCGCCGAAACGGCTCGACGCGGGCACGAAGCCGGCGCCACGAAAGCGGACGCGCCGCGTCGCGCTGTCCTTCGCAGTGTCAGTCGCCGCGCGATCAAGCATGCTGGACCTCGCGCTCGGCATCGATGGCTTCGTTGCGGATCAGCGACCAGATCTGGTTCTGCAGCGCCAGCAGTTTTTCGCCCGCCGCCGCTTCGCCGCGTTCAGTGCGCGTCATCGGCACGGTCACGACCTCGCGGATGCGGCCGGGCCGCCGCGACAACACCACTATGCGATCGGCCAGCCGCGCAGCCTCTTCGAGATTATGGGTGACATAGACCGCGCCCATGCCGCCATCGGCGAGCAGGCGGACGAAATCCTCCATCAGGAGTTCGCGGGTCTGCGAATCCAGCGCGGAGAGCGGCTCGTCCATCAAGAGGATCGCGGGCTTCACCGCGAGCGCGCGCGAGATGCCGACACGCTGGCGCATGCCGCCGGAGAGCTGCTTGGGATAGGTTTTGCGAAAATCAGTCAGCCCCGTGCGGCGCAAGGCATCCTCGACCAGCTCACGGCACTGAGTGGCCGAGAGCTGAGTGTGCAGCAACGGGAATTCGACGTTCTCCTCCACGCTCGCCCAGGGCAGCAGCGCAAAATCCTGGAATACGAAGGTCAGCGGATTGAGGCTGTCCGCCGGCGGCGCGCCGCGCAGCTCGGGCTCGCCTGAGGTCGGCTGCAACAGCCCGCCGAGGATGGACAGCAGCGTGCTCTTGCCGCAGCCGGAGGGCCCGACGATCGCCACCACCTCCCCGGCGCTGACCGTGAAGGAGACGTCGTCGAGCACGGCGAGGTCTCCGAAGCGGTGGCTGATGTGGTTGGCGATCAGGTCCATCTCAAACTCCGCTCTTCAATCCGTCACCCTGAGGTGCTGGAGCGAAGCGGAGGCCTCGAAGGGCGACGGCCCCGCTGCATCCGGGCCGCGCATCCTTCGAGGCTCGCTTCGCGAGCACCTCAGGATGACGGGGAGAGAGTAGGACTCGCATCAATCAATCCGCCTTCACAAATTCCTTGGCGATGATCGCGTTGGCGTCGAAGCCCTTGTCGGCAAAGCCCTGCTCCTGCAGCCATTTGATCTGGTTGTCGACGTTCTTCACGTCGAGCTTGCCGTCGGGATCGATATAGGCGCAATTGCCGACCACCTGCTCGACCGGCAGGTTGGTGTATTTGGCGATGATCTCCAGCAATGGCTTGGTCTTGTCGTTGATCGGGGCGACGCCGTCCTTCATCGAGGCGAGGATGACGTCGTGATATTCGCGGTCGGCCTTGGCGAGTGCGCCGAGCAGCTTCGTCACCAGCGCCTTGTTGGTCAGCGTCTTCGGCGAGGCGAACACGGCGCCCAGCTGCCACGGCGTCTCGTCGCCGACCCACCCTAAGAATTTCGCGCCGCCTTCGTCCGTGAGCTTTCGCGCGGTCGAGATCGGCAGCAGCGCCGCATCGACGGTCTCGCCCTTCAGCGCGGCAGCGGCGTTCGACAGCGATTGCAGCGGCACGATCTTCACCTCAGAGAGCTTGAAGCCGTATTTGTCGGCGAGCAGGCCGAGCGAATAATGAAAGCTCGATCCGACCTGCGTCATCGCCACGCGTTTGCCGGCGAGGTCCTTCGGCGTCTTCAATCCGGCCGCGTAGGCGTTGTTGCTGGCGAAATAGCCGATCAGGGGATAGCCGGCCTTTTCGCGGCTCATCCCGCCAATCACCTTCAGCACGCCCTTGCCGGCGAGATTGTAGAGACCGGCGGTGAAGGCGGTGATGCCGAAATCGACGTCGCCCGAGGTCGTCGCGACCGCGATCGGCTGGGCCGCGTCGAAGAATTTCAGCTCGACCTCGAGGCCGGCCTCGCGGAAATAGCCCTTGTCCTGCGCGATGAAGACCGGCGCGGAGGAGGACAGACGGAGCACGCCGATCCTGGCCTTCAGCGCGTCCTCGGCCCGCGCCGTGCCCATCGCCGTGATCGCCACCAGCCCCGCAAGCGCGAGCCGCATTATCCCGATCATCCCGTTTCCTCCGCCGTCGTTGTCTTGCAGTGCGTTACAGGCCTTCGGGCACCATCTGGTCCCGGCCGATGAAGGCGCCCTGTTGTTTCAACGTTTCCTGCAATTTTTCAATGGGGATATCACGGGGGATGCGGTTTCCGGACAGCGCCAGCGCGGCGGCGGAACCGGCCGCCTCGCCCATCACGAAACAGGCCCCCGACACCCGCGCCGCGGACTGGCCCTCATGGGTCATGGAGGCACAGCGGCCGGCGACCAGGAGGTTGTCGACGCCTTCAGGCACCAGCATGCGGTAGGGCAACTCGTTATAGCCGCGCGATTCCGGGATCGGCGGAAAAGTGAAGATCACGTCGCCGGGCACGTGGGCCTCGATCGGCCAGCCATTGACGCCGATCGAATCCTCGAAGGAGGCGCAGCCGAGCACGTCCTCGCCGCTGAGCTGGTAGCCGCCCTTGATGCGGCGGGTCTCGCGGATGCCGAGCTGCGGCGGCAAATCGACGATGTAGGATTTTTCAAAGCCCGGCACGGTGCTGCGCAGGAACTCGTAGGCGGCGAGCGCCTGCTTGCGGCCCTCGATCTCGCCGCGGGTTAGATCGTCAGGCTCGACGCCGTTGATGGCATGGCCGTCCTCGCGCGCCACTTGCGTGAAGTTCACCCGCCATTCGATGCCGGATTTCTGCGGCCGCACGATGGCGCTCTTGCGCGGAAATGTGTGGGTACCGGCGGCGAGCGCCTTCTCCATCAATTGCGGAATGGTGCGCCAGGCTTCGCCCGCCTTTGCGGGATCGATGCCGTTGAGGCGGAGCATCATCGAGGGGTACATCGGATGGCCATGCTCGTCACCGATCTCGAACGGCGCGCCGGCCCAGACGGCGAGATCACCGTCGCCGGAGCAATCGATGAAGATCTCTGATCGCACCGCCTGCCGCCCGGCCTTGGTCTCGACCATCAGCGCGTCGATGCGGCTGTCGTCACCCATCACGACGCCGGCGCCGAGCGCGTGGAAGAGGATGTGCACCTTGTGGCTCGCGAGCAACTGATCGGCCGCGATCTTGTAGGCCGCGGTGTCGTAGGCCTGCGCAAAGACCTTGTCGAGGATCAGATGCGGCGTGTTCAGGCCGTTGAGCCGATCGATCCGCGCCAGCAGTTCGGACGCCATGCCCTGCACGAGGCGATGGGCCTGGCCGTAGACATTGCCATGCAGACCGCAAAAATTTGTGACACCGGCAGCGGTGCCCATGCCGCCGAGAAAGCCGTAGCGCTCGATCAGAAGCGTCTTTCGCCCCGCGCGCGCGGCTGAGGCCGCGGCAACGATGCCGGCCGGGCCGCCGCCAAGCACGACGACTTCATATTCGCCATAGAGCGGCACCTGTCGTGCCGGTTCTTCGATCGTCATGGCCCGCATGGCGCGTCCCTTCCCAAATCTCTTGCTTGGGTTCGACTATGAATTAACGCGAGGCGGGCTACAATCTACCAAAATACGCGATCAGCTTTCGCGAATCGAGAAAGGTCGACATGGACATCCTGGTGAACCTGCAAGCGTTCCTGGCGACCGCCGACGCCACCGGCTTCTCGGCCGCAGCGCGAAAGCTCGGCGTCTCGACCTCGGTGGTGGCCAAGCGCGTCACGCAGCTGGAGGCGCGGATCGGCACGGCGCTGTTTCACCGCTCGACCCGGCAATTGCGGCTGACCGAAGCCGGACAGCGCTATGTGCATCGCGCACGCGGCGTGGTGACCGATGCGACCGATCTGCTCTCGCGCATGGGCGAGAAGGGCCACGACCTCGTCGATCATCTGCGCATCAAGGCTCCGACGTCGCTGACGGTGGCGCGGCTCGCGGATGCCTTCAGCGCATTCCAGACCCAGAACCCGAAGCTGAAGCTCGATATCGTACTGATCGACCGCCCGGTCGATCCCGTCACCGAAGGTTTCGACATCGCCATCGGCGCTTTCCCGCATTCCTTCGGCGGCGTGGTCGACGAGCCGCTGTGCGCGCTGAGGCGGCTGCTCTGCGCCTCGCCCGCTTATTTGAAGAAACATGGCACGCCAAAACATCCGCGCGACCTCGTCGAGCATCGCTGCCTCAGCTTCATGCCGACCGGCCCGGAATGGATCTTCGACGGACCACGCGGCCGCATCAGCATCCAGGTCAGCCCGCTGCTCTCCACCAATGAGGGACACGTGCTGGCGCGCAGCGCGATCGCCGGCAACGGCATCGCGCTGATCTCGCATTATCTCGTCGCGGACGCCTTGCGCGACGGCACGCTCAAGCCGGTGCTGCGCGACTTTCCAATTCCGGAGCTGTGGGTGAAAGCCACGATCCCCGAGCGGCGGCGCAATGCCGCCGCGGTGCAGGCGCTGCTGACGCTGCTGAAAACGTCACTGGCGCCGTCGCTGTGAAGTGCGGTGCCGTAGCCCGCCAAAAGACGGTTGCCCGGGAATGGCGGACCTGACAGAAGTGGCCGCATGGATTCGACGCTCTTGAAATTCGCCCTGCCCGCCGTGATCGCTCTCGCGATCTCCGCCGCTCCCGCCGCAGCCGTGGAGCAAAACTGCCGCTTCATTCAGGCCAAGCCCGAGCGCGAGGCCTGCTACAAGCGGCAGGAGGACGAACTCGCCGCGAAGCGCAGGCCCGTTGCACCCGCCAACGACGGTCAGACACTCGAAACGCTGCGCCAGATGCGGCAGGACGACGACGCCGTCTATCGCAGCATCAACAACATCTGCCGCGGCTGCTGACACTCAACCTTTCCCACCGCCCCAATTCCCCGCCCGCTTCTCGGCGAACGACGCCAGCCCTTCCGCCGCTTCCGCGCTCTGGCGCTTGAGCGAATGCAGGTGGACGAGCCGCGCATACGCGGCATCGTCCACCGCCATGCCGCCGAACGAGCTTTCCAGCGCGAGCTTCTTGGTCTCGGCCATCGCCTCCGGCCCGTTGGCGAGCAACTGCTCGACGACCTTCGCGCCTGCGGCTTCGAGATCGGCGAGCGGCACCACCTCGTGGACGAGGCCGATGCGGCGGGCGTCCTCAGCGCCGAAACGCTCGCCGGTCAGCGCGTAACGCCGCACTTGCCGGACGCCGATGGCGTCGCAAAGCTGCGGGATGATGATCGCCGCGGTCAGGCCCCAACGCACTTCGGTGATCGAGAACAGGGCGTTGTCCGCGGCGATCACGACGTCGCAGCCTGCGATCACGCCGGTGCCCCCACCGAAGCAGCCGCCCTGCACCAGTGCGACCGTCGGGATCGGCAGCGTGTTGAGCCGCTGCACGGCCTCGAAGGTCGCGCGCGAGGCCGCCTCGTTCGCATCAGTCGATTGCGGCCGCACGCCGTTGATCCATTTCAGGTCGGCGCCGGCCTGGAAATGCTTGCCATTGCCCCTCAGCACGACGACGCGAAGATTCGACTTTTTGCCGAGATCGTCCATTGCCGCGAGCACGCCCGCGATCAGCGCGCCGTCGTAGGCGTTGTTGACCTCGGGCCGGTTCAACGTGACGGTCGCAACCCCACGCTCATCGAGGGTCCACAGCACGGGGCTGGCGGTCATCGGCGGTCCTCCGGGTCATTGTTGGCCCTGCACTATGGCCGAGGCAACGCATCGCGATCCATATCTTTCCAGCGTGGGGCGGTCGCGCCCATCGCATGGCGGCATGTGTCATGGTGGCGCCGGGCGACAGTTTGGGACCAGGGACGGAATCATCATGCGCATCTGCATTTTCGGCGCGGGCGCCGTCGGCAGCCATATCGCGGTCCGGCTGGCGCGCGCTGGTCATGACGTTTCGTGCGTGATGCGGGGGGCGCATCTGGAGGCGGTCCGGGCGGGCGGCCTCAAACTGCGCGTCGGCGATTCCGAGGTCTCCGCCAAGGTGAACGCCTCGGGCGACCCAGCCCAGCTCGGTCCGCAGGACGTCGTGATCTCGACGTTGAAGGCCACTGCGCTCCCGGGGCTGGTCGCCAGCATCAAGCCGCTGCTTCGGGACGACACCGCCATCGTCTTTGCCCAGAACGGTATTCCCTGGTGGTACGGGATCGGCCTGCCGCCGCGGCACCCGACACCGCCGGACATTTCCTTCCTCGACCCCGGCGGACGCTTGCGCGCCTGCATCCCGAAGGAGCGGATCATCGGCGGCGTCGTCTT
This sequence comes from Bradyrhizobium sp. CCBAU 25360, assembly GCF_028128695.1. Taxonomy (NCBI): domain Bacteria; kingdom Pseudomonadati; phylum Pseudomonadota; class Alphaproteobacteria; order Hyphomicrobiales; family Nitrobacteraceae; genus Bradyrhizobium; species Bradyrhizobium sp. CCBAU 25360. The sequence continues at coordinate 7,050 of NZ_LBJA01000041.1, read as the reverse complement.
CTCCTCCAACGAGGTGACCGCGCCCGGCGTGGTGCACAACCTCACCCCGGACCGCAACCGCCTGCTGATCGGCGAATGCGACGACCGCAATTGCGAGCGCATCACCAAGCTGCGCGGCGTCTTCAACGACGCGCGGCTGGAGTCCCCGCCGGTCGCGGAAATCCGCGAGGCGATCTGGTCGAAACTGCTGACCAACATGTCGCTGTCGGTGCTGTGCCTGCTGACCGGCCAGACCGCACGCGGCGTGCGCGACGACGCCGCCTTTGCGGACGTCATCCCGCGCATGCTGAACGAGGCCAACGACATCGCGCAGCATTTCATCCCCGAGGTCAAGCGCGTGACGCGGAGCGGACCCGCCCCCAATCACAAGCCATCGCTGCTGCAGGACTACGAGCTTGGCCGCGCCATGGAGATCGACGTTCTGGTGAAGGCGCCCGCCGCCTTCGCGCGCACGGCAGGCCTGTCGACACCGACGCTCGATCTCATTGCCGCGCTCGCGATCCAGAAGGCCCGCGACAAGGGGCTTTATTCGGCGTGAGCCTCAGGCGAGCGTGTCGATCCAGGCTACGAGCGCGTTCAGTACCTCTGTAAGCGCCTCGTCATTGCTACGGCCGGATTTCTTCAGCACCGCGAACGAGTGATCGCCGCCTTCGATCTCATGCAGCGTCGCCTTCTTCGGACCGAGTTTCTCGACGACAGGCTTGAGGTAGCTCAGATCGGCAAGCCCATCGCGCGTGCCTTGCAGGAACAGCATGGGGATGGTGACGCCGGCGAGGTGCTCGGCGCGCTCGGACGACGGCTTCTTGTCGGCGTGCAGGGGAAAGCCGAGGAAGGCGAGCCCTTTGACATCAGGCAACGGCCCCTTGGACTGCGCCTGCGAGGTCATGCGTCCGCCGAATGATTTGCCGCCTGCGACGAGCGTCACCCCGGGGCACAGCCGCGCCGCCTCCGCGACTGCCGCGCGGATCGCAGCGTGCGCGACCGCCGGCTGGTCGGGACGTCCCTTCTTCTCTTCCATGTAGGGGAAATTGAAGCGAAAGGTCGCGATGCCGCGATCGGTAAGGCCGGCCGCGACCTTGTCCATGAAAGCATGCCGCATATCGGCGCCCGCGCCATGCGCCAGCACGTAACAGGCACGCGCATTGTCAGGCTGCGTCAGAATCGCCGAGACCGTGCCGATGCGCTCGATGTCGAGCTTGAGCTCTTGTGTTTTGGTCGCCAAAATCAGACATCCCGACAGACGCCGCCCCGGCCGCCTTGGTAGCGTCACCGGAGCAGCCTGAAAACACAATAATTGCCGCGGCTGACTGGCCTACCTAGCCGGAAAGCCGCATCAACCGAGGTAACCATGTCCTATCGCTCCTCCTGGATGACCGAAGAGCTCGACGTCTTCCGCGACCAGTTCCGGAAATATCTCACCAAGGATCTGGCGCCGCATGCCGAAAAATGGCGCGAGCAGAAGATGGTCGACCGCTTCGCCTGGCGCGGGCTCGGCGAGATGGGCGCGCTGCTGGCGAGCGTGCCGGAGGAATATGGCGGGCTGGGCGCGACCTTCGCCTATGACGCGGCGGTGCTGGACGACCTCGAAAGCACGGTGCCGGAGCTGACGACCGGCGTCTCCGTGCACAGCGCCATCGTCGCGCATTACATCCTCAACTACGGCTCGGAGGAGCAGAAGAAGCGCTGGCTGCCGAAGATGGCCTCGGGCGAGATGGTCGGCGCCATCGCCATGACCGAGCCCGGCACCGGCTCGGATCTGCAGGCCGTCAAGACCACGGCCAAGAAACAGGGCAATTCCTACGTCATCAACGGCCAGAAGACGTTCATCACCAACGGCCAGGCCGCCGATCTCGTCATCGTGGTCGCGCGCACCGGCGATGCTGGTGCCAAGGGCATCTCGCTGCTCGTGGTCGAAACCACGGGCGCGGACGGCTACAAGCGCGGGCGCAACCTCGACAAGATCGGCCTGCATGCCTCCGACACCTCGGAACTGTTCTTCGACAACGTGACCGTGCCGCCGGAAAACCTGCTCGGCAAGGAGGAAGGCCAGGGTTTTGTGCAACTGATGCAGCAATTGCCGCAGGAGCGGCTTGCGCTCGCGGTCGGCGCCGTCGCCGCGATGGAGCGCGCGGTCAAGCTCACCACCGACTACACCAAGGAGCGCAAAGCCTTCGGCAAGCCGCTGATGGATTTCCAGAACACCGCCTTCAAGCTGGCCGAGCGCAAGACCGAAGCGATGATCGCGCGCGTCTTCGTCGACTGGTGCATCGAGCGCCTGGTCGCCGGGGATCTCGACACCGTCACCGCGTCGATGGCGAAATACTGGTGTTCGGAGAAGCAGGTCGAGACTGCCGACGAATGCCTCCAGCTGTTCGGCGGCTACGGCTACATGCAGGAATACCCGATCTCGCGCATCTTCATCGATTCCCGCATCCAGAAAATCTACGGCGGCACCAACGAGATCATGAAGCTGCTGATCGCGAGGTCGCTGTGATCCGGTTGCTGTGAGCAGCTACTTCATCCGCCTGTCGGCGGCGATGAAGTCGATGAAGGTCCTGACCTTCGCGGAGAGATATTTGCGGCTCGGATAGACCGCAAACAGCTTTCCGGCGAAGATGATGTGGCCAGGCATGACGTGCTCCAGACGACCGCTGGCGATGTCCTCGGCGACTAGCCATTTCGGCAGAAAGGCGAGGCCCATGCCTTCGATTGCTGCCATGTGCAGCAGCGTTTCGTTGCCGCTGCGCAGCACCGGGTTGAGCTTGACGGTCTCGGGGCCGTGCTCGCCCGTGAAGGAGAAGCTCTCGCCCGGGTAAAGCGCGTAGTGCAGCAGCGGCTGGCCGGCGAGATCGGCGAAGGCCGATGGACGGCCCGCGCGTTTGAGGAAGGCGGGAGCCGCCACCATGTAGAACGGGACGCTGGTGATCGGACGCGCGATCAGCGCCTCGTCCGGCGTGCCGGTCGCGCGAAGTGCAAGATCAAAACCCTCCTCGACGAGGTTGACCAGGCGGCCACTGAGATCGACGTCGAGACGGACCTCGGGATAGCGCGCCTGGTAGTCCGCCAGCACGCCCGCAAAAATCGCGTTCGCCATCCACACCGGTGCGGTCAGGCGCAGCGTGCCGTGCGGAACGACGGTGGCATTGCTGACGGCGGCCTCGACCTCGTCGAGCGAATCCAGCATCTGCCGCGCCTGCTCGAAATAGAGCGCGCCGCTTTCGCTCAGGCTGACGCGCCGGCTGGTCCGGTTCAGCAGCCGCGTGCCCAGGCGCTTCTCGAGCTGCATCACATGCTTGCTCGCCATGGCCGGGGAGATGCGCAGGCGCTGTGCCGCGGTCGCGAAGCTCTTCAGCTCGGCGACCAGGCAAAACACCCTCATGCTGACCAGAGAATCCATGAGATCATCAACATCCAGGAAATGAACTAATCCCAGAGCCGATAATGATCAAAAACGGTGAAACTATCAAATGGTGGCAACCCTCACATTCCGGAGAACCACCATGTCCACCGCCACCTTCGAGACCCCCGCCCCCGGCCGCGCCCTCCGCATCGGCCTCTGGGCCGCGCAGGTCCTCCTCGCCTTCGTCTTCATCTCGGCGGGGCTGGTAAAGCTGACCACGCCGATTCCCCAGCTGGCCGCGATGATGCCCTGGGCCGGCCAGTATTCGGAGACCTTCGTCCGCTCCATTGCCTTGGTCGACCTCGCCGGCGGCATCGGCATCCTGCTGCCGGCCCTGACGCGGATCCTGCCGCGGCTGACGGTGCTGGCCGCGCTCGGCTGCGCGGTGTTGCAGGTCATTGCGCTGGTCTTCCACCTCTCGCGCGGCGAAGCTGACGTTGCACCGCTCAACGTCGTGTTGCTTGCGCTCAGCCTGTTCGTGCTGTGGGGACGCAACGGCAAGGCGCCGATCGCGCCGCGTCAGTTCTGATCGACGGGAACGCCGCACCATGATCTCTGCCAATGGATGGTCTCGCAGGGGGCTGCTGGCGGGCGCATCGATCCTCACGGCCGCCGGCACCGCCGCGGCCAAGGAGGATCGCCTCACCGAGGGCGTCGTGATCCTGATCGACAGCAACGAGCCCTATGTCATGGGCCACGCGATCAGTTACTCGGCCAATCTCGCCAAGCACTTTGCCGACAAGGGCGCGAAAATGCTGATCGAGGTCGTGGCCAACGGCAAGGGCATCGACATCTTCCGCGCCGACAAGACGCCACTGATCGAGCCGCTGGTGACGCTGCGGCAATCGCTGCCGAGCCTCAGTTACAGCATGTGCGCCTCATCCAAGGTGATCGCGGAAGCCAAGGAGCAAGTCTCGATCCCGCTGATTGCGGGCGCGAACCTCGTCCCGTTCGGCATCGGACGCGTGGTCGACCTGCAACTCAAAGGCTGGGCCTATATTCATGCGTGAGAAGCCTCGCGCGTTGTCGCGGCGATCGCTCCTGATCGCCGCGCCGGCCTATCTCACTGTCCTGCGCACCGCCGGCGCGCAGGACAGCTGGCCGCCGGTGTTCGAAGCCGGCCGCAGCCAGTTCACAGTGGTGCGGCCGCACGCGTTGATGCCACAACTGCGGCTTCAGGACCCGCACGGCAAGGACGTTGTCGTGGCTGCCAAGCCGGGCAGTATCACCCTGGTGAACTTCTGGGCCACCTGGTGCGCGGCCTGCAAGCTCGACCTGCCCATGCTGGCAAGCCTTGCGGCCTCGCGACCCGAGCGGCTTGACGTGGTCGCGATCTGCACTGACACCAAAGACCTGCGCAAGGCCCGCACATTTCTCGGCGGCCTCTCGTTGCAGAACCTCGCCTGCTATGTCGATGCTCATGGCGCGGCGGCCCAGGCCTCGACCGAGATGTTCTCGATCGTCGGCATGCCCATCACCTATCTCGTCGGAACGGGCGGGCGCGTCGAAGGCTACATCACCGGTGCGCCGGACTGGCTGTCGCCGGCGGGCACGCGCCTGCTGCAATACTATCGCGAGCAGAGCTAGCGCCGACTCAATTCGGATGCCACCAGCGGCCGCCGATGACGACGCCTTCGGACACGATCTTGCGGTTGCCGATCAGGTGCTCGCCGACGACGTCCTCGTAGTCGAACTGGCCCTGTTTGACCGAGATCAGCGTGGCGTCGCCGACGCAGCCCGGCTTGAGGCTGCCGAGCTCGGGGCGACGCAGCGCCATTGCCGCATTCACCGTCGAGGCCGCGATCACGTCGGACAGCTCCATGCCCATGCACAGGAACTTCGACATGGTCGTGACCTGGTCGAAGGCGGGGCCGTCGATGCAGAGCTGGTGGATGTCGGAGGAGATGGTGTCCGGATAAAAGCCGTTGGCGAGCATCGCGCGCGCGGTCTTGAACGCGAATGAGCCCTTGCCGTGGCCGATATCGAACAGCACGCCGCGCTCGCGCGCGTCCAGCACCGCCTTCTTCACCGTGCCTTGCGCGGTCGCCGGCGTGTTGGGAAAGGGGCGGAACGCATGGGTCAGCACGTCGCCGGGACGCAGACGTGCCAGCACCTCCTCATAGCTCGGCGGCGGATGGTCGATATGCGCCATCAGGGGCATGCCGACCTCGTTGGCAACCTCGAGCGCAATGTCGAGCGGCACCACCCCCGACGTGCCCGAGGAATGCAGGCCGACGCGCACCTTGATGCCGACGATGACATCGCGGTTGGCATCGGCCACCTTGGCCGCCTCGATCGGATTCATCAGCCGCAATTCCTCGCTCTCGCCGACCATGATCCGGTGCGAGAAGCCGAAGATGCCGGCATGCGACACGTGCAGATAAGCAAGGATGCGGACCTCGCTCGGCTCGATCACATGCTTGCGGAAGCCGGCGAAATTGCCGGGTCCGGCGCTGCCAGTGTCGACCGCCGTGGTGACGCCGGAGAGGCGGCAGAACTCCTCGGCATCGATGCCGAGCGAGGTGCCGCCCCAATAGACATGGGTGTGGAGATCGATCAGCCCCGGCGTCACGATGAGCTGCGAGACGTCGCGCACCTCGGTGCCCGGGTCGGCCTTGAGGGCGCCGCCGACCGCCGCCACCTTGCCGCCGGCAAAGGCGACATCGGTCACGGCATCGAGCTTCTGGGAGGGGTCGATCACCCGCCCCCCGCGCAGGATCAAGTCGAAAGGCATCGTCGTCTCCGGATGAGGCAGTGAGGTGCGGCGGCATGGCAGCCGGGCCAGCGAGGAAGGAAGCCGTTCGGTTCTAGCAATATTCACGCCGAATGGCGCGGCAAACCGTAACGGTGGCCCATGAAAAATGGGGATCCCGGGAAGATTCGAACTTCCGACCTACGGTTTAGGAAGCCGTAGGCGGGGGATCACCCCGCCGTCGAGCTTCAGTCGTGGCCTTGTCGGAGGATCCCCCAAAGGATCCTCCGAGGCAGTTTGTCGAGTACCAGCTTGTGCTGGCTGACCCGTCTCCTACGCGAAGTGGAAGTCGTGGCTGTTCAGCTTGTCGAGCTGCGTGTTCTTCAGCGTGAGGGTGTCACTCCCCGTCGCGATCACGACGTCGTGGCCTGACTGGGCCGCGTGGGAGAGAACGCTCGCAAAGCTGTCGAACACGCTCTTGCTGAACTCGATCGTGTCGTGCGTGGGTCCACGGGCACCCCCCCCCCCCCCCCCCCCCCCCCCCCCCCCCCCCCCCCCCCCCCCCCCCCCCCCCCCCCCCCCCCCCCCCCCCCCCCCCCCCCCCCCCCCCCCCCCCCCCCCCCCCCCCCCCCCCCCCCCCCCCCCCCCCCCCCCCCCCCCCCCCCCCCCCCCCCCCCCCCCCCCCCCCCCCCCCCCCCCCCCCCCCCCCCCCCCCCCCCCCCCCCCCCCCCCCCCCCCCCCCCCCCCCCCCCCCCCCCCCCCCCCCCCCGCCGGTGGTGCCGGTCAGCGTATCGCTGCGGCCCGAGCCGACCATCGCCGCGCCCGAGCTGGTGCCGACCACGTGGCCCGTGGTGTCGACCTGCTCGGCGGTAAAGGCGTGGCTCTTGCCCGACAGGTCGGAGGTCTGGAAGCTCCACTTGCCGTCGGCTCCCGTGGTCACCGAACCGACCGAGGTCGT
>NZ_LBJA01000040.1:0-456235 GCF_028128695.1 Bradyrhizobium sp. CCBAU 25360 | reverse complement strand
CCCGGCGCGACTCCAGCCCCGACTGCGACGCCGACTCCTGGCCAGCAGGGTGGAACGCCGCCCGCAGCCGGAACCCCCGCTGCAGGTCCGCAGGCTGGTGCCCCGCCACGGCCGCCGGCGCCTCCCGCCGGCGTCGCGGCACCGAGCACCGTACCGGGCTCGGCGGCCGCCACGCCGCCACCCGACAGGGTGCGGAATGCTCCGCCGACGGTCGCGCCCGCCTTCCGGGCCGCGCCGACGATCGCCGCGCCCTTGCCACCTCCGCCGCGCCCGCAGCAGCGCGACCTGACCCCGCTCGCGATCGGTGCAGGCGTGGTGGCCGGCGCCGTGGTCGGCGCCACCATTGCCGACATGCACAGCCAGCGACGCGAGGTCGTCGAAGGCGGCCGCACCGTCTACACCGAGCCGGACCGCATCATCATCCGCGATCCGGGCGGGCAGGCTTACGTCCGCGGCAACGACCTCTATCGCTTCCGCTATGGCGCCCGTGACATCCGCACCGACACTGTCGGCGGTGAAACCCGCACCGTCGTGGTCCGTCCCGACGGCAGCGAGATCATCACCGTGGTCGGTGCGGACGGTTCGCTGCGGCGGCGAATCCGCAGGGACCCCCGCGGGGGCGAACTCGTCATCATCGACAACACCTACCGCGATCCGCGGGCAGTCGGCGGCTTCTATGTCGACGCGCCGCCGCCGGTCGTGAACATTCCCTATGATCGCTACATCGTCGACGCCCAGGAAGCGTCGCCGGACGTGATCTACCAGACGATGGTTGCACCGCCGGTGCAGCGGATCGATCGGCGTTACTCGCTCGACGAGATCCGCTACAGCCCCAATGTTCGCATGCAGATGCCGAGCATCGACGTCAACACGATCATCTTCGAGACGGGATCGTGGACCATCCCGCCGGACCAGGCGGCCCGGCTGCAGGTGATCGCCGACGGCCTCAACCAGGCGATCCAGCGCAATCCGCGCGAGGTGTTCCTGATCGAGGGACACACCGACGCGGTCGGCAACGAGGTCGACAATCTCTCATTGTCGGACCGCCGTGCGCAGTCCGCGGCCGAATTGCTGACGCAGCAGTTTGGTGTGCCCGCCGAGAACCTGACGTCGCAGGGCTACGGCGAGCAGTACCTGAAGGAGCAGACGCAGGGGCCGAGCGCGATCAACCGTCGGGTAACCATCCGCAACATCACGCCGCTGCTCAACGGCGGCCAAGCCTCGCTGCCGCCGCCTCCGGCCGGCACCGCGCCGCCGCGGTAACGGCAAGCACAAACGCAAATGGCCGGGAGCAATTCCGGCCATTTTTGTTTGGACAGCATCGCCGCTACCGCCGAGCGGCCAGCCCCAACGCGTCGACCATGAGGCGAAAGACTTCGGTATTGTCCATCGAGCCGCGCACACCATCGCTGCCCGGCCCGGTCGCGGTGAGGATGACGTCCTCACCCGAATGCACGCTGGCGCCGATCATTGCCGACAGATTGCCCGGGCGCAGCACCGCGCCTGGGACGTCCTTGTATTTGTCGTTGGCCTTGAAGGTCCCGTCGTCGCCCGCCTTGACGGTGGGCTCGTTGGGATTATCGAGCTTCGGGCGGAACGTCTCGTAGTGGTCCGGCAGGCTGGCCGAGAAGATCGCGAGCCGGCGGCTGACATCGACGCGTGACGGATAGCCATCCGCATCGGGCGCCGGATAATTGGGAAATCCGGCCTGCTCGTAGACGCCGACGCGCTCGCGCAGGGAAACGTTAGGCGTGGCGCTCATGTCGTCGTTGATCGTGCCGACAAGGCCGTTGGGATGATTGTGGTCCGCGAGCACCAGGATGAGGGTATCATCGCCCCGCGCACGCGCCCATTCGCGGGTCTGGCGCACCGCATTGTCGAGCATGATCGTGTCGTAGACGGCCCGTTCCATGTCGAGGACATGCGCATATTTGTCGATCAGTCCGGATTCGACCATCAGGAAGAAGCCGGCCTCGCTCTTCGCAAGGATGTCCAGCGCTGCCTGCACCTGCTCGGTCAAGTCAGGCTGCTCGGGAAACTTCTTCACGCCGCCACCTCTCAGGAATTTGCGGTCAAGCGCACCGTCCATGTTGCCCGTGGCGAACAGGCCGAGCAGCTTGCCCGTCTCCGGCTTTGCGGCAGAAGCGCTGAGCTCGCTCGCGGTGGTCGCCACCTGGTAGCCTGCGTCACGAAACTTCGCGATGTAGTCGGTCTCGTCCTTGCGCTTGGAGCCGGCGGCAGATTTCGGCAGGAAATTCGCGCTGCCGCCGCCCATCACCACATCCGGCCTGGCCGCGAACAACTGCTCGACGATCTCGTCATAGGCCGCGCGCCGGCGCGTATGCGCGACCATCGCCGCCGGCGTTGCGTCTTCGATCTCGGTGTTGGTGACGATGCCGATCGCCATGCCGAGCCGCCTCCTGGCGAGGCTCGTGATGGTTTCGACCCGGGGATCGTCGAACGGGCTTGCAGTGCGGTCCGCATAGACGCCGAGAGCGTTGACGGCACTCTTGTGCCCGGTCGCATAGGCGCTGGCCGAGTTCGCGGAGTCCGTGATGATCGAGTCCGAGCCCGCGGTCGCCACCAGGGCCATATGAGGCATGTCGTCGATGGCGAGCTTCCCGCGGCTCTTGCCCTCCGCAATGCCCTTGGACAGGATTCGGGCCGCGACCCGATGCGCCGGCGACATGCCATCACCGATGAACAGGATGACGTTCTTCGCCTTGCGCGGACCCGTGTCGTAGACCGTCCACGTGACGCTGCGCTGGCGCGTGCCGTCGCTCACATCCACGGCAATGCTGCCCGGCGTGGTCAGCGTGACGTCGCGCAGAATCAGCGCCGACTGCTCCTTGCCGTCCTCGCGCTCGATGAAGGTCGCCGAACGGCCGAACGCGGTCGCATAATCCGCGCCGTTCACCGTCACCTTCAACTTGGCCGGATCGACCGGCCCGGGAAACTCGACCTTGAAGTCGAACTGCGCGCCGGTCAGGATCTCGGCACGATCGATCGGATAGATCGTCTGAGCCGACAATGACGATGTCCCAACGAGGACGATGAGAGAGGCGAGTGCCGATCTCTTGACCATACGCGATGCTCCGCGATTCCGTTTCCAACAGGAGCGGAATCGTAACGGTCGAGCATGACATCGTCATTAAGCGCGTAGCTCCATCCGGGCTACGCGCAATCGTCCGGTGGGCAAAGGCGCGTGAGCGCCGTGCCCACCACTATCTCGGTCGCGGAAAGATGGTGGGCACGCTTTCGCTTTGCCCACCCTGCGGCAGCGAGGGCATTAGCCCTTGTCGTTCTCGAGCTTGAATATCTGCGAGCCTTCGCTGCCCGACAGCAAACCGGTCTTCGAATAGAGACCGAGCTTGGTCCGGGTATCGGCGATGTCGAGATTGCGCATGGTCAGCTGGCCGATCCGGTCGGCGGGCGAGAACGCGGCATCCTCGACCTTCTCCATGCTGAGCCTTTCAGGCGCATAAGTGAGGTTCGGGCTCTCGGTGTTGAGGATCGAATAATCGTTGCCGCGGCGCAGCTCCAGCGTCACCTCGCCGGTGACGGCGCGCGCGACCCAGCGCTGCGCGGTCTCACGCAGCATCAACGCTTGCGAGTCGAACCAGCGGCCCTGATAGAGCAGACGACCGAGACGCATGCCGCTGATGCGGTACTGCTCGATGGTGTCCTCGTTGTGGATGCCGGTGACGAGGCGCTCATAGGCGATGTGCAAGAGCGCCATGCCCGGCGCTTCATAGATGCCGCGGCTCTTGGCCTCGATGATGCGGTTCTCGATCTGGTCGCTCATGCCGAGGCCGTGGCGGCCGCCGATGACGTTGGCCTCCAGGAACAGCGCGACGGGATCAGCGAAGGTCTGGCCGTTGAGCGCGGTCGGCTGCCCTTCCTCGAAACGCACCACGACCTTCTCGGCCTTGACGTTGCAGTCGTCGCGCCAGAACGGCACGCCCATGATCGGGTTGACGATCTTGATGCCGCTGTCGAGGCTCTCGAGGTCCTTGGCTTCGTGCGTGGCGCCGAGCAGATTGCTGTCGGTCGAATACGCTTTCTCGGCGCTCATCTTGTAGGCAAAGCCCTGGGCGGTCATGAACGCCGACATCTCGGCGCGACCGCCGAGCTCGTCGATGAACTGCTGGTCGAGCCAGGGCTTGTAGATCTTCAGGCCGGGATTGGTGAGCAGGCCGTAGCGATAGAAGCGCTCGATGTCGTTGCCCTTGAAGGTCGAGCCGTCGCCCCAGATGTTGACGCCGTCTTCCTTCATCGCCGCGACCAGCATCGTGCCGGTGACGGCGCGGCCGAGCGGGGTGGTATTGAAATAGGTGATGCCGCCGGTCGAGATATGGAAGGCGCCCGACTGGATCGCGGCGATACCTTCATGGACCAACTGCGTGCGGCAATCGACGAGCCGGGCCTTCTCGGCACCGAACTCCATCGCCTTGCGCGGGATCTCGTTGTAGTCGGCCTCGTCGGGCTGGCCGAGATTGGCGGTGTAGGCGTAGCAGCGCGCGCCCTTCTGCTTCATCCAGAGCAGCGCCGCAGAGGTATCGAGGCCGCCCGAAAAAGCGATGCCGACTTTCTCACCCTTGGGCAGGCTTTTCAGGATCGTGGTCATGGCGCTTCCAATCGGGTCTCAAGGGGCTGATGTCATGGACGGGTTGACCGCGCGAATATCAAATTTCGCGGGGCTCGGCACCCATTTAATGGCTTAAACCGAGGGTTCGGGACCGGTCTTGCCGCTGAACAGGCGCCGGCGGAGCCGGTAGGCGGGCATGTTCAGCCGGGTCAGGGCGGCGTCGACCGCCTCGTCCGAAAACCGGGTCCGTGGCCAGCGGTAAATCAGCGCGTAGGCAAACCAGATCACGACGAAACTGACGAGACCGGCGATCGCCACATCCGTGAAGAAATGGCCACCAAACGCCATGCGCAGCCCGCTGGTGACGGCGCCGAACACCACCGCGCCGGCATAGGCGAGCGGGCGCCATGCCGGCGGCGCCAGCGCAGCCGGCGCCAGCGTCCAGAACGCGGTCGCGCCCTCGCCCGAGAAGAACGAGCAGTTGCGCACGCAATCGCCCCGCGGATCCCACCACGCCACGAACTGCTGGTCGCCGGCGAACTGCGTCACCACCACCGGGCGCGGGCGGCCCCAATAGGTCTTGAAGGTGAGGTTGGTGAGGATGCCGGCCGACATGATGATGGTGACCAGCAGAAATACGATCGCGCGTCCCGACACCATCAAGGGACGGTCGGGCCGGATCATCTTGACAACGAGCGCCACAAGCGACGGCAGCACGAAGGCCCAGGCGACCCACATCGCGGCGTCCCGCGCAAAGCCCGCCCAGTCGTTCAGCTTGAGCGGAAAGGTTTTGGTTTGGGGGTCGAAGAACAGCGACGCGAGCTTGAGATCGAGCTCGGGATAGAGGCCGAAAACAACGCCGATCACGAGCCACAGCGCCAGGGCGATGAAGAGTCCAGTCCGGTTCATGGCGCGCGGTTTAGCGGAGTGGGACGGGGATGGAAACCCCGGAAGCGGCACGACTCATCGCGCGTCCGGCCTTGAATTCGACGGCAGCGGCGGAGGTGGCTGGCGCGGGGGCGGCGGGATGCGCCAGGCGCCGGCGTTGCGGCCGGCGATCAGCCAGTAGACCACGCCGGCGACGATGCCGGCGCCGGTCATGATCTCCAGATGGCGCCGCACGATGCCTTCGAACTGAAATGTGTCGGAGTGAAAGGGAACGAGGCCGAGATAGCAGCCAAGCCCGACGAGGCCGCCGCCAACGGCATAAGCGAGCACGCTGCGGATGTAGAGCGCCTCAGTGATCGCCACGATCACCGCCGCCGGCACCAGCGCAAAGCCGGAGACGAAGATGAAGCCGAAGCCCAGCAAAATGTCGATCGTGCCCTGATCGACGGGGCCGGCACCGAGATCGGCGAACTCCGGAAACAGCAGCGCGACGACGACGATCATGCCGCCGACGAAGCAGGCGGCAAGGAAGCCGATGAAGATGACGATGAGGCGGCCGATCAGGGACATCTGATGGACCTGTTGCGTATCATCGTCATTCCGGAGCGGTGCGCAGCGCCGAATCCGGAATCTCCAGATTCCGGGTTCGCGCTACGCGCGCCCCGGAATGACAGCTCATAAACGCAGATGGCCGGGTCAAGCCCGGCCATGACGAACGTCGAGTACGGTGTCATCCTCAATCCGTCATCGCCATGGCGCGCAGCGCCTGGCGTTCGCGTGCGCTGAGCTTCTCGGTCTCCGACTTGAGCTGGCCGCAGGCGGCGAGGATGTCGCGGCCGCGCGGCGTGCGCACCGGCGAGGAATAGCCGGCGTTGAAGATGTATTCGGAGAATTTTTCGATCTGGTCCCAGTCCGAACACTCGTACGCGGTGCCGGGCCAGGGATTGAACGGGATCAGGTTGATCTTGGCGTGAATGCCCTTGAGCAGCTTCACCAGCAATTTTGCATCGTCGAGCGAGTCGTTGACGCCCTTGAGCATAACATATTCGAAGGTGATGCGGCGCGCATTCGAGGCGCCGGGATAATCGCGACAGGCCTGCAGCAGCTCCTTGATCGGATATTTGCGGTTGAGCGGCACCAGCTCGTTGCGCAGCTCGTCGCGCACCGCGTGCAGCGAGATCGCGAGCATGACGCCGATCTCCTCGCCGGCGCGCACGATGTTCGGCACCACGCCCGAGGTCGACAGCGTGATGCGCCGGCGGGAGATGCCGATGCCTTCATTGTCGCCGACGATCAGAAGCGCATCGCGCACCGCGTCGAAATTGTAGAGCGGCTCGCCCATCCCCATCATCACGATGTTGGTGACGCGGCGCGTGCCGTCCTCGCGATCGGCCCAATCATTCAATCGATCCCGCGCCACCATGATCTGTCCGACAATCTCACCCGCGGTGAGATTGCGCACCAGCCGCTGGGTGCCGGTGTGGCAGAACGAGCAGTTCAGCGTGCAGCCGACCTGCGAGGAGACGCAGAGCGTGCCGCGATCGGTCTCGGGAATGTAGACGCACTCGACTTCATGGGCGCGCTCGACATTGTCGCCGCTCGGCAGACGCAGCAGCCATTTGCGGGTGCCATCGTTGGAGATCTGCTCGGCCACGACTTCGGGCCGGTCGACCGTAAAATGCTGCGCGAGTTCGGCGCGAATGCCCTTCGAGATCGAGGTCATGTCGTCGAAGCTCTGAGCGCCGCGGAAATAGAGCCAGTGCCAGAGCTGCTGCACGCGCATCTTGCGCTGCGCCGGCGTGACGCCGATCTCGCCGAGGCGATCGGCAAGCTCCGTGCGCGACAGACCGATCAGCGAGGGCCTCGCCGGCGGCACATAGGTCTCGAGTGGCGTCTTCTCCACCAGGATTGCGTTATGCGGCTCGGTCGTCGTCGGTTGCATTGAATGGACCTGACTAGGTGGTCGTTCCGGGGCGGCGCGAAGCGTCGAACCCGGAACCTCGAGATTCCGGGTCTGGTCCTTCGGACCATCCCGGAAAGACGGAAAAACTTGGAACCGGCCCTATATAGCAACCGGAACAGCCGATTGCGACCGTGGCTGTCGCTTAGCCTTAAAGGACTAAGCCGAGAGGCTTACCGCCGGCAATCCTGGGCGATCTTGTCCAGCGCCTGGGCGAGGCCTTTCAGCGAGAACGTGTCGGTCGTCTCGGTGCCCTTGGCCGACACCCCCTTGACGACCAGCTCGGCGGATTTGCGCATGGCTTCGACCATCCGCTCCTCCTCGGCCGCGTTCTTGATCCAGAGGCCGTCGCCCTGCGTGTACATGGCGAAGGCGGCGCCGCCGACCTCGACCGACGATTCCGAGCCCGGCTTCAGCGCGTAGCCGATCATGACCGAGACTTCGTTGTTCACCTTCTCGGCCGGACGGGTCGAGACGAAGGCATAAGCGGGATCGCGCGGCCGATTCGGCGGATTTGTCTTCGACGACGAGGGTTTGGCCAGCGCGAAGCAGACCTTCTTGCCGTTGGGCGTCGCCGAATAAGCGCCCCAGGTGCCGAACTGGCCGATCAGGGTCGGCTCCGCGCCACCCGCAACCGCCGCGGGCGGCGCCGCAGGCTTGCTCTCGGGCTTTGCCGCGCTCTTTGCAGTCGTATTGGCCGGCGGAGCCGCCGACTTCGGTGCGGCCTTCGGCGCCGGTTGCGCCGTCTGCGCCCGCGCAAGATCGGCGATCCCGCACGTCATCATGCCGATCATCAAAGCTAAAGATAGCACCCGCCACATGCTGGAGTGGTTCCCTCAATATTGTGACTGGAAGATGGCCCGGCCGCGCTTTGTCCCCCGGCAGGGATAGCCGGGAAAGTCCAATTTGGGAAGGCAGTTAGCGGTATCAGCGGCGCCTTAAGGTTTGGATCGCGCGGCGCGCTGGTCGGCCCATTGCGTCTCGGTCCAACGCAATAAATCCTCGGCGCCGGAACTGCGCAGATGCGCGCCACCGTCGATGACGACCATCTCGCCATTGATGTAGCCGGCGCGGTCCGAGACCAGGAAGCTGGCGAGATCGGCAAGCTCGCTGTGCTCCCCGGTCCGGCCGAGCGGATTGCGCGCGGTCCAGCCTTCGTCACGGCCTTCGGGGCGGAGCTGCCCCGACGCGCCCGCGGTCGGGAACGGACCCGGGGCGATGGCGACGGTGCGGATGGCTTTCGGCCCCCATTCCACCGCGAGGCTTCTGGTCATCGCCAGCAGCGCCGACTTTGCCATCGCCGACGGCACGGTGAAGGCGCGGCCGGTGATGGTCGAGGTCGAGAGGATCGAGAGCACGACACCGCCATGCTTGTCCTCGATCCAGCGCCTTCCGGCAGCGAGCGTGCAATACATCGCGCCATGCAGCGTCGGCGCGAGGATCGCATCGGCTGCTCGGAACGATAGATGCTCGCTCTGTGCGATGAACGTCGCAGCGGCGTTGTTGACGAGGATATCGAGCGGCGCCTCGCGCCAGATCTGCTCCATCATGCTGTCGACGGCCACGCCGTCGCGGATGTCGCAGGCGATCGTCGTGACCTTGCCACCTGTCTCGTCGCGCATCTCGCTCGCGGTTGCGTCCAGCCGGTCGAGCTTGCGGCCGCAGATCACGAGCTCGGCGCCGAGTGCAAGGAAACGGCGCCCCATCGCGGCGCCGAGGCCCGAGCCGCCGCCGGTGACGAGGATGCGCTTGTCCCTCAGCAGGCCTGTTTCAAACATCGTTTGAATCCTCCCCTTTCTTCTTGCTCCGTCGTTGCGAGCGCAGCGAAGCAATCCGGAATCCGTCCCGCGGAAATAGTCTGGATTGCTTCGCTCCGCTCGCAATGACGAGGATAGGCCGAACATGGCATCCAGCAAAGAAACCGGATTGTCGCCCGTGCCTAAATCCGGCAGAAACGGCCAAACTATAATTCCACTCGAAACGCCCAAGGTGCCGCCATGAAAGCCATCCTCTGCTCGCAATATTGCCAGCCTGACGATCTCGTGCTGGCTGAAGTGCCGGATCCGGTGGCCGGTCACGGCGAAGCGGTGATCGCGATCAAGGCGGCGGCGCTGAACTTCTTCGACATCCTGATGATTCAGGGCAAGTACCAGATCAAGCCGCCATTCCCGTTCTCGCCGGCCGCGGAAGTCGCGGGCGTGATCGAGAGCATCGGCGCCGGCGTGACCGATCTGAAGGTCGGCGATCGCGTCGTCGCTTCCTGCGGCCACAACGGCGCGCGCGAGAAGATCGCGCTGCCGGCGGCGTCGATCGTGAAGATCCCCGACAATCTCGACTACGACCGCGCGGCCGGCATCATCATCATCTACGGGACGGCGCTGCATGCGCTGGAAGATCGCGCCAGCCCGAAGCCGGGCGAGACGCTTGCCGTGTTAGGCGCGGCCGGCGGCACCGGCCTTGCCGCCTGCGAGCTCGGCAAGCTGATGGGATTGAAGGTGATCGCCTGCGCTTCGTCGGACGAGAAGCTCGAATTCGCGAAGGCGCATGGCGCCGAGCTGACCTTGAACTACGCCAAGGAGGATCTGAAGGAGGGCTTGCGAAAACTCACGGGCGGCAAGGGCGTCGACATCATCTTCGATCCGGTTGGTGGTGCCTATGCCGAGCAGGCGCTGCGCTCGATCGCGTGGGAAGGCCGCTTCCTCGTGATCGGTTTCGCCGCGGGCGACATTCCGAAGATGCCGCTGAACCTCGCACTCTTGAAAGGCTGCGACATCCGCGGCGTGTTCTGGGGCGCATGGACGCGGCAGAATCCGGAGAAGAACCGCGCCAATCTCGAGAAGCTCGTGAAGTGGACCGCGGAAGGAAAGATCTCGTCGCATGTCGACCGCACTTTCCCGCTGGCGCAGACGGCGGATGCACTAAAGGTGCTCGCGGGACGTCAGGCCATGGGCAAGGTGATTTTGCATCCGTGAGGATGTAGGCATCGCCATCGCCACATACACAACCGTCACCGCTCGAATCGCTGGCGTCGCTGAAGCTGCGCCAGCTTTTTCGTGCGCCGTCGCCTGGTAAAGCTCCCTCAACCATGCCCGCCAAAATTGCGGTGCATTCCCCGGCCTCGCCGCAATCAAACCCAAATCTCTCCCGATTCGCGCAAATCGTCGTCGTTTTTTGGGCTGATTCAGACGGCGATTTACCGGCTCCAGTTTGCGGGGTACTTCTGGACAACAATAAAAAGACTGAAGCCGGGAATGCCCCTGCGTTGCGTTAGTAATGGGGAGCATCACCATGGAGACGACGGCGTACCGCCCGTCGAAGGAGTCGAGTGCGCTCGACTTCCATCGAGCCGCATCACATCCACCGACCGCGTCCTTTGTCCGTGCGCGCGCCGCACGGGCCGATCTTTCGCAGGACGATCCGATTCCGCTGTTCCTGTCCGATCCGCTCGGCGCGCCGGACCCAAGCGAATATACGCCGGTGGAGTTGCGTTCCAGAATTGTGCCGCGTGTTCTCGCCGCTGTTCTGGCAGCGTCCACCCTGGCAGTTCTGGCTGTACTGTATCAATCCGACTTTCGCGGCTTCTTGACCGCCAATGCCGGTAGCTGGGTGGGGGTCGCGCCGGACATGGCCATGGCGTCGGCCATTGCGCCGGCGACACCGCAGACCCCGCTCAAGGATCCGGCCCGCGTGTCCAACACGACGCTGGCGAGCGCCGACTCACGGGACCTCCCTGCACCGCTGGTGCCAAGCCGCGAAGCGATAGCGACCGCCTATCAGGTTGCGCTGCAAGCGCAAGGACCGGTGCAAGCACCAGTGCAGGCACCGGAGCCCGTCGCGGCACAGCCTGCACCGCCTGAGCCGGTCAGGACGCTCGACGCCGACACGCTGGCAGGGTTGATGACGCGCGCGAAGAGCCTGTTGAGGATCGGTGACATCGCCGCAGCGCGGCTGCTGCTCGAACGCGCGGCCAATGCGCAAGATGCAACGGCCGCGCTTCTGCTGGCGCAGACCTATGATCCCACGGTGCTCGGCACCAGCGATGCGCGAAGTGTCATTGCCGACGCATCCGCCGCACGTGACTGGTACCAGCGGGCTGCATCACTCGGATCGGCGGAGGCGCGCCAGCGCCTCGTCCGGTTTCAGAATTAGAACTCTTCAGGGGACATCATGCGTAACGCTTTTGGAATGGCACTTGCCGCCATCATGACGATCTATGCCTCCACCGCCGGCGCCGAGCAGACCGAATACGATCCGGCCAAGGTCTCGGACGGCCTGAAGGCCATCTTCCAGTTCGGCTCGACCTCGACCAAGAAGGCGCTGAATGCCAACACCGTCACGCTGATCACCGGCACGATCGGCGGCACCTACGTGCAGTTCGGCGCCGACCTCGCCTCGGTGCTCGACGACGGCAACAAGATCCGCGTGCTGCCGATCGTCGGCCGCGGCTCGGTGCAGAGCGTTGCCGACATCCTGTTCCTGCAAGGCGTCGATCTCGGCATCGTGCGGGCCGACACGCTCGACTATCTCGAGCGCAAGGGTTTTGCCAAGGACATCAAGAAGCAGTTCACCTATGTGACAAAGCTCTACAACGAAGAGATGCAGGTGATCGCGCCGAAATCGATCGCGACATTGAAAGACCTCGAAGGCAAGAAGGTCAGCGTCGACCTGCCCAATGGCGGCACCTTCGTCACCGCGCTCACGGTGTTCGAGCGGCTCGGGATCAAGGCGAACTTCGTCTATGTCGAGCAGCGCATCGCGATGGAGAAATTGAAGGCTGGCGAGATCGACGCCGTCATCGTGGTCGGCGGCAAGCCGTACAAATCGGTCTCGACCTTCAACAATGACGGCCGCTTCCATCTTGCCAAGGTTGACTATGCAAAGCCGCTCCAGAGCGACTATCTGCCGGCGACGCTGACGACCAAGGACTATCCGAACCTGATCAAGGAGGGCGAGAGCGTGGACACCATCGCGGTGCCGGCGGTGCTCGCGGCCTATAGCTGGGCGCCAAACACCGAGCGCTATCGCAAGCTCGCGCTGTTCGTGGACGCGTTCTTCACGAAATTCCCGGCGCTCCAGAACGCGCCTTTCCATCCCAAATGGAAGGAGGTCTCGCTCGCGGCACCCCTGTCGGGGTGGAACAGATTGCCGGTGGCGCAGCAATGGCTCGACAAGCACGGCGTCGAGCCGGTGACACGGCAACGATTCGAGGCGTTCCTGAAGCAGAGCCCCACGGCCGCAAACGTGTCTGACGCGGACAGGGAAACGCTGTTCAAGCAATTCCAGGCATGGGACGCGGAGAAGGCGCGGGTGGAGGCGGGGAAGAAGTAGCGAGTTTCATCCTCACACTCACTGTCATCGCCCGCCTTGTACGCACTTGCGCGCTGGGGCGGGCGATCCAGTCTTCCAGAGGCAGTCACGATTGAACCGAGGAGCCGCGGCGTACTGGATTCCCCGCCTGCCGCCTTCGCTAAAGCTTCGGCGCCCCTGGACCTCAACCCCGGCGAAGCCTTGGCGTAGCCGGGTCGCGGGGAATGACAGCGTTGGCAGACCGCGCCTACTGCGCAGCGCCTTCTTCCATCTCACCCACCCCGCGCTTCAGCACAGCGCGCGCGGCTTCGCGATGCTCATTCGTGATGTGGCCGGAAACCATGCGGATGGCGGTGGCGAGCACGGCGGCGTCGTCGGCGAAGCCGAGGACCGGCATCACGTCGGCGACGAAATCGAACGGCAGGATGAAATAGGCGATCGCACCTAACAGCGCGGCCTGGACGTGGCGCGGGGTCTGCCGGTCGAACGCGCAGTAATAAGCAGCAAGCAGGTCTTCCGCGAACGGCAGCTGCGCGGCGACACGCTTCAGCTTGCGCCAGAAGCGGCGGCGCACGCTCTCGCGATCTTCCGCGAGCCGATCGGCCGGCTCGAAACCGACGCTGTGTTCGGCAGCCATGTTCGACAAACTCCCGTTCAGCCCGGGCGGCGGACCGCCGCATCCCGACTGATCACAAGATGGGGATGTGGCCGATCCCTGCAAGACGTCGGCCGGTCTCAGCCTGCGATCGCGTTCATCGTCTTGGCCAGCGCGATGTCGAGCGCCGTGACGCCGCCGGCGTCGTGGGTCGACAGCACCACCTCCACCGTCTTGTAGACGTTGCGCCATTCGGGGTGGTGATCCATCTTCTCGGCGGCCAGCGCGGCGCGGGTCATGAAGCCGAACGCCTCGTTGAAATCCTTGAAGATAAAGCTTTTACCGATGGCATCCCGGCCCTGAACCTCGCCCCAACCGGGTAGTCCGCCCAGCGCCTGCCTGCGCGCCTCCGCCGAGAGCCGTTCTGCCATGGTCATATCTCCGTCCTTCAGGGGAACTTTACCCTAACACCCCGCTGACGCCCGGGTTCATACGGGATTTCCGCCATCCGCTAACCATGACGGAGATGTAACCCCGCCGGACAAGAAATTTGCTACAATTACGGGCGTAAATCGCCGGCCAGGATGAAACTGAGCCTGAAGCGCCTGTTTGGGAGATCGATGACCGGGGGATTGGACCTGGCCGAAACGCCCTCTCCGCCTTCGCCGCGATCCGCGGCGCGGAAGACCGCGCTCGTGTCTCTTGCGCTCGTGCTTGCCATCATCGGCGCACTCGTCGGCGGCTACTACTTCGCCATGCGGCCCGTGACGTTGAAGATCGCGGTCGGTCCCGCCAACAGCGACGACGTCAAGGTCGTGCAGGCGCTGACGCAGGCCTTCACGCAGAGCAAGGGCCAGGTGCGGCTGCGACCGATCCAGACCGACGGCGCCACCGCCAGCGCCAATGCGCTTGCGGAAGGCAAGGTCGATCTCGCCATCGTGCGCGGCGACCTCGACGTGCCCAAGAACGCGCAAGCGGTCGCGACCCTGCGCAAGAACGTCGTGGTGCTGTGGTCCGTACCGGGCAAAGGCAAGAAGCGGGGCGCGAAGATTACCAAGATCTCGCAGCTCGCCGGCCATCGCGTCGGCGTGGTCGGCCGCACCCAGGCCAACGTCAATCTGCTCAAGGTGATCCTCCAGCAATACAACGTCGATCCCGCCAAGGTCGAGATCGTGCAATTCCCGGCCAACGAGGTCGCCGAAGCGATCAAGGCCCAGAAGGCCGACGTCTATCTCGCGGCCGGCCCGGTCAACAGCAAAATCACGGCAGATGCGATCGCCGCCTCCACCAAGGATTTCGGCGCGCCCAGCTTCCTCGCGATCGAGTCCGCGGATGCGATCGCGCAGAACCACCCGGTCTACGAAGCGTCCGAGATTCCCGCCGGCACCTATGGCGGCTCGCCCGCCCGCCCGGATGACGAGGTCAAGACCATCAGCTTCTCGCACCACGTCGTGGCGCGCAAAGGCGTGTCCGAAACCACCATCGCAGCGTTCACGCGCCAGCTCTTCGCCGTGCGCCAGCAACTGGTGACGGAATTCCCGCTGGCGGCGAAGATCGAAACGCCCGACACCGACAAGGATGCGGTGATCCCGGTGCATCCGGGCGCTGCCGCCTTCGTCGACGGCGAGGAAAAGACCTTCCTCGACAAATACAGCGACTACATCTGGTGGAGCCTGATGGCGTTGTCCGCCATGGGCTCGATCGGCGCCTGGTTCGCCGGCTATCTGAAGAAGGACGAGCGCGACAACAACAACCATCAGCGCGAACGGCTGCTCGACATGATCGCCGCCGCACGCAGATGCGAGACGACCGAAGAGCTCGACCAGATGCAGACCGAGGCTGACGAGATCCTGCGCGACACGCTGCGCTGCTTCGATCACGGCGCGATCGAGGAAGCCGCGCTCACCGCCTTCAACATCGCGCTGGATCAGTTCCACGCCGCCGTCGCCGACCGCAAGGCGGTGCTGTTCAGCCTGCCGCAGAACCTGCAGCGCGCCGGCGCCCAGTTCAGGGCCGCCGGCAACGCGTAACGCTTGCGCGCGTTATCGCTGCGTCACATTGTCTCAATATAGCTCCCACGGTCATTCCGGGATGGTCCGAAGGACCAGACCGCAGGTGCGCAATTGCGTACCGGGGATTCTCGAGATTCCGGATTCGCGCTTCGCGCGCTCCGGAATGACAGCGCAAGACAGTAGCCAGCGGACGCGTCCCATGAACATCAAATTCTCCCGCCGCCGCTTCCTTGCCACCGGCGCCGGTGCGCTCGGCACGATGGCGATGCCCTATCTCTCGCGCGCGGCCGATCGGCCGATGGTCACTCATGGCGTGCAGTCGGGCGACGTCACTGTCGACGGCGGCGTGGTGTGGGCGCGCACCGATCGGCCCGCGCAGATGCTGGTCGAGGTGGCGACGACAGAGTCATTCAGGGATGCCCGCGCGCTACCGACGATCGCAGCGCTCCCCGAGAGCGACTTCACCGCGAAGATGCTGATCGAGAACCTGCCTGCTAGCCAGGACATCTTTTACCGCGTCCGCTTCCGCGATCTCTCCCACAGCGCCATCGAGGGCGAGCCGGTGGTCGGCCGCTTCCGCACCGCGCCGGCCGACCGCCGCGACGTCAGCTTCGTCTGGGGCGGAGACGTCGCCGGCCAGGGCTGGGGCATCAATCCCGACGACGACGGCATGTTCACCTTCTCGGCGATGCGCAAGCACCGTCCGGATTTCTTCCTGCATTCGGGCGACACCATCTACGCCGACGGCCCGATTCAATCCGAGGTGAAGCTCGCCGACGGCAAGATTTGGAAGAACGTCACCATCCCCGAGAAGGCCAAGGTCGCCGAGACGCTGGACGAGTACCGCGCCGCGCACAAATACAATCTCACCGACGAAAACCTCCGCGCCTTCAATGCCGAGGTGCCGATCTTCGTGCAATGGGACGACCACGAGGTGACCAACAACTGGTCGCTGTCGAAGGAATTGCCGACCGCCTACAAGGAGCGCGACATCGCCTTGCTCGCCGGCCGCGCGGGCCGCGCCTTCCACGAGATGTATCCGATGCGCGAGAGCATCGTTGAGCCGGGCCGGGTCTATCGCCAGATCTCCTACGGCCCGCATCTCGACGTGTTCGTGCTCGACGAGCGCAGCTATCGCGGTCCGAACGGCGCCAATCTGGACACCGCTTACGGCCCCGCCAGCTACTTCCTCGGCCCGGACCAGATCGCCTGGCTCAAGCGCGGCCTGCTCAATTCGCGCGCGACCTGGAAGGTGATCGCCTCCGACATGCCGCTCAGCCTCGTCGTGTCGGACACGCCGAAGGGCGGCTCGGAAGCGGTCGCGCAGGGTGACGGCCCGGTGCGCGGCCGCGAGCTCGAGATTGCCGACATGCTGCGTTTCATCAAAATGGCGCCGATCAGCAACACGGTGTGGCTGACGGCGGACGTGCACTACGCTGCCGCGCATTATTACGATCCGAACAAGGCACAATTCCAGGAGTTCGAGCCGTTCTGGGAATTCGTGTCGGGTCCGCTGCATGCCGGCACGTTCGGTCCGAACGCGCTCGACAACACGTTTGGGCCCGAGGTGCGCTTCGTCAAGGCGCCGGGCAAGGACAGCCAGAACCTGCCGCCCTCCGCCGGCATGCAGTTCTTCGGTCACGTCAAGATCGACGGCGCCTCGGGCCAAATGACGGTGACCTTGCGCGACCGCGCCGACGTCGCGCTATGGTCGACCACGCTCGATCCGAAGCAGGCCTGATCGCTAATCGAGGGCGCGCACCTTCAGCGCCGCCTCCAGCGCGTCGCTCGAGCACGGCTTCTGCAACCGCGGCTGGCCGGAGAATTCAGGCGGAATGCGCGCCTCGGCGCCATAGCCGGTAACGAAGACGAACGGGATCTTCAGCGCGGCCAGCCGCGCGGCGACCGCAAAGCTCGTCTCGCGGATCAACTCGACGTCGAGCAGCGCGAAGTCGGGCGCACGCTTGGCGATGGCGCCGAGCGCCTGCGTCACCGAGCCGACGGTCCGCACGCCCGTCACCCCAAACCCGAGCAGACGGTCCTCGAAATCGATCGCGATGATCGGGTCGTCTTCGACGATCAGAACATCGGCCGGCCAGCTTGAGCCATTGGAAAGTGCGGGTGTCATGATCGCATCTTGTGTGTGGGGGTTCGGATCAGGACTGCCGCGACACGAAGCCTGCGCACAGCGCATCAGAGAGGTTCCCGGAACGAAACCCACCACATTGTCGTTCTCCAGTCTGTCCACTTGTGCACACAGGGAATGCACGGAACTCGTTAAGGTGGGAGGAGGATGGGAGTTCACGATGGATGCGCGTATCAGCAAGATGACCGAGGTCGAGAGCCGTCCGGCCAACAATTTGTTGCGGCGTTTGAACCAGGCAGACTACGCCCTGCTCGCACCGCACGTGACCGTCGAAAACTCCGCCGCCAGCCAGCTGCTCTACAGCCCCGGTGACGATGTCCAGGTCGTCCACTTCCCCTGTGGACCCGCGCTCGCGACCTTTCTCGTGCCCAACGAGGATGGCCGAGACGTCGAGACCATCCTGGTCGGTCGCGAAGGCGCGGTGGGCGGCATCGTCAGCGAGGGATTCCTGCCGGCCTATACCCGGATCTGCGTGAAATTCGGCGGCCCGTTTGCGCGCGTTCATGTCGCCAAGCTGGAAGCGGCCAAGCTGCGCTCGGCGTCGCTGCGCAACATCTTTGCCCGCTACGCCGATTGCATGCTGGCGCAGATCTTCCAGTCGACCGCCTGCAATGCGATCCATTCGATCGAACAGCGGACCGCCAAATGGATCTTGGCGGCGATGGAGCGCACCGGCGACGAGGATAGCGTGCCGCTGACCCACGAACAGCTTGCGACGCTGCTGGGCGTTGGTCGCAGTTATGCCAGCCGCGTGCTTCAATCGTTCAAGGCGGAACGGATTCTCGACACGAGGCGCGGATCGATCCTGGTTCGCAACCGCGACGGCCTGAGGCTTCGCGCCTGCCTGTGCAACGACGCGGTGAAAATGCACTTCGAGGAGGTGCTGCGCGGCGTCTATCCGACCGAGGAGCGGGAGGCCAGCTAGCGATCCGCCTCGCTTCCCCGGCGTGGAGAACGAGCAGGCGCACTATCCCGCACGGCCGAAACCTGGGCTAATATCCCCCGCATGAGCGGGGCTTTCCTACACACCCTCTTCGACGTCTTGGCGTGGCTGGCGGCGGCGGCGGCCGTCTACTGGCTGTCGCGGCAGCGCCTGCAGTTTCCGGCGCAATCCTTTGAGCTGCCCTATATCGCCGCGCTGGTGTTCGGCGCGGGCCTCGGGGCCCACCTGTTCGGCTCCGCCAATCTGTGGCTGTCGGGCGAGAGCGGCATTGCGCGCTCGGTGGAGGGCGCGATTGCCGGCGGCATCGTGGCGATCGAGCTCTACAAATGGTCCGCGGGGATCGCCGCGCGGACCGGTGCCCGTTTTGCGCTGCCGCTGGCGCTCGGCATCGCGATCGGCCGGCTCGGCTGCTACTTCGCAGGCCTCGACGACTTCACTTATGGCACGCCGACGGCGCTGCCATGGGCCCATGATTTCGGCGACGGCATGCTGCGCCATCCCGTGCAGCTCTATGAGAGCGCGGCCATGGCCGTATTCGCGCTGCTCTATGTGCTCGCCGTCGTGAACCGGAACGCCTTTGTGATCACCAATGGTTTCTACCTGGTTCTTGCCTATTATGGAGCGCAACGCTTCGCGTGGGAATTCCTCAAGCCCTACGGCACGCTGATCGGCCCCTTCACCCTGTTTCACCTGCTGTCGCTGTCCATTTTGCTCTACGCCGGCGTCATGCTGGCGACGGCGCCCAAAGCGAGACCCATGCATGAACGCGCCGTTGCGTAAGTCGCGTCCCTATATTTTCTGGGGCCAGACCCAATCTCTTTGCGAGACCTGCCTGAAGCTAGTGCCGACCAAGATCCAGATCCTGGATAACGAGGTCTGGTACGAAAAGCGCTGCAGGGAGCATGGCGTCCAGTCGACGCTGGTGTCGACGGATGCCGCCTATTGGCGCCTGTGCAAGGATTTCATCAAGCCAGGTGACCGACCGCTGCAATTCCAGCAGCGCACCGAATTCGGCTGTCCCTATGATTGCGGTCTCTGTTCCGACCACGAGCAGCATTCCTGCCTGGCGCTGATCGAGATCACCGAGCACTGCAACCTCACCTGCCCGGTCTGCTTTGCGGAATCCTCGCCGGCACGAACGAAATTTACCCCGCTCGCGACAATCGAGAAGATGCTGGACGCGCTGGTCGCAAGCGAGGGCGAGCCCGATCTCGTGCAGATCTCCGGCGGCGAACCGACGCTGCATCCTGATTTCTTCGCGATCCTGGACGCGGTGCGCACCCGCCCGATCCGGCACGTCATGATCAACACCAACGGCCTGCGCATCGCCCGCGAAAAGGATTTCGTGGCGCGGCTCGCCGAGAACAGGCGCGGGCTGGAGGTCTATCTCCAGTTCGATTCGCTGCAGCGCGACGCGCTGGTCGACTTGCGCGGCGCGGATTTGCGAAAAATCCGCCAGCAGGCGCTGGAAAATCTCGAGCATTACGGCGTGTCGACCACGCTGGTCGCGACCATCAAGCGCGGCGTCAACGATGCCGAGATCGGCGACATCGTCCGCCACGCGCTGACCTGGACATGCGTGCGCGGCGTCACGCTGCAGCCGGTGCAGGACGCCGGCCGCAACGAGAATTTCGACAAAAATACCGACCGCATCATGCTGTCGGAGATCCGCAAGCGCGTCGTCGAAACCGGCGTGTTCGACGACAAGGACATGATCCCGCTGCCCTGCAATCCCGAAAGCATCTCGATCGGCTATGGCCTGCGCAATGGCGAGAGGGTGCTGCCCCTGACCTCGCTGATTCCGCAGGAGCAGCTTGTCGCCGTGATGCCCAACACCATCAGCCCGGAGAAATATCCGGTGCTGCGGGAGAAATTCGTCGATCTGTTCTCACTGTCATCGGGGCCGCTGAACACGAGCGAGCGTGTCTGCGAATTGCTTTGCTGCCTGCCGAGCTTTCAGGTGCCGGAAGGGCTCTCTTACGAGAACGTGTTCCGCGTCACCATCGTGCAGTTTCTCGATCGCTTCAATTTCTGCGTCGGCAACGTCAAGCGAAGCTGCATCCATTTCGTGACAGAGCAAGGCGCGATCATTCCGTTCGACACCTACAATCTGTTCTACCGGAACGGAAAGATCGACGGCATTCGCGCCGCGCTGCGCGGCGACACTTATCGGGAAGCTACGCAGCGCGAGGAGATGCCTCGTTGAGCGAGACGCCTCCACTTCCACCGTCGCGAAGCGGATGCGTCACCGCGCTCATGGTGATGTTTGGGGTTATCCTGCTGCTGCCCGGCATCTGCGCTTTGATCTTTGCCTTCGACCAGACCCAGTCGTCCCACTTCGACACCCGCTTTACCCCCATCCTCGCCCTCGCACTGCTGGTGGCATTTGCCGGCGTGATGCTGATCAGGGCAGCGAGAAAGAGACCATGAGCGATTCCAGCCCCAACCCACCGGCAGTGCCTCCGCAGAACCAGCAACAGCGCAGCGGCTGCCTGACCGCGCTGATGGCAATCGCCGGCATCTTCATGCTGCTGCCGGGGCTCTGCGCGCTCTTGTTCGGCGGAATGTCGGTGGTCGAGGGTGGCCAGATCCCCTCCGACATCGCGTCGCTGGTGTTTTTGGGACTAGTCATCGGCATCGGAGGCGTCGTCTTGATCTGGGCGGCCATCATGGGGCGAAAGGCCCCGCCGGCCCGGAACGGCAGCTAAGCCCCGGGAATTCCCGGGCAAAATTCAGTCAACCAAGGCCCAAAGAACGCATTGTTTTTTGGCGGTTTTTGCATATATTGCGCCGCAACGCGTAGGCTGCCCGGTCGATATGGCCGGGCTTCCTTTTTGGGCGGAAAGCGCCCCGTTTCCAGTCTTCCAGCGTTGTTTCGAGAAGAGGTCCCGGTCCGACCGGCGAGATCGCGCTTAACCCATTGTTCGAACCAAAGAAGCTCACTCATGAACCTCCGTAACGTCGCCATCATCGCTCACGTCGACCACGGCAAGACGACCCTGGTCGACAAACTCCTCCAGCAGTCCGGCACGTTCCGCGAGAACCAGAAGGTGACCGATCGCGCCATGGACTCCAACGACCTGGAGCGCGAGCGCGGCATCACCATCCTGGCCAAGGCGGCCTCGGTGCAGTGGAAGGACACCCGCATCAACATCGTCGACACCCCCGGCCACGCCGATTTCGGCGGCGAGGTCGAGCGCATCCTGAACATGGTGGACGGCGCCCTGGTTCTGGTGGACGCCGCTGAAGGCCCGCTGCCGCAGACCAAGTTCGTGGTCTCCAAGGCGCTCAAGGTCGGCCTCAAGCCAATCGTCGTCATCAACAAGGTCGACCGCCCCGACGCGCGCCCGACCGAAGTCATCAACGAGGTGTTCGACCTGTTCGCCGCGCTCGACGCCAGCGAGGAACAGCTCGACTTCCCGATCCTCTACGGGTCGGCCAAGCAGGGCTGGATGGCTGACAGCTCGGAGGGTCCGAAGGACAAGGGCATGGAGCCGCTGTTCGACCTGATCCTGCGTCACGTCGCGCCGCCGAAGGTCGAGGAAGGTCCGTTCCGGATGATCGGCACCATCCTGGAGGCCAACCCCTATCTCGGCCGCATCATCACCGGCCGCATCTCGTCCGGCATCCTCAAGCCGAACCAGCAGGTCAAGGTGCTCAACGCCGAGGGCAAGCTGGTCGAATCCGGGCGCATCACCAAGATCCTGGCGTTCCGCGGTCTCGAGCGCACGCCGCTCGAGGAAGCCGAAGCCGGCGACATCGTCGCCATTGCCGGCCTGACCAAGGGCACCGTCGCCGACACCTTCTGCGATCCGACCGTCGAAGTGCCGCTGCCGGCGCAGCCGATCGATCCGCCGACCGTGTCGATGTCGTTCATCGTCAACAACTCCCCGCTCGCCGGCACTGAAGGCGACAAGGTGACGAGCCGCATGATCCGCGACCGTCTGCTCCGCGAGGCCGAAGGCAACGTCGCGCTGCGCGTCGTCGAAGCCTCCGACAAGGACGCGATGGAAGTCTCGGGCCGCGGCGAATTGCAGCTCGCGATCCTGATCGAGACCATGCGCCGCGAGGGTTTTGAGCTCTCGGTGTCGCGCCCGCGCGTCGTGTTCCAGAAGGACGAAGCCACCGGCGCCACCCTGGAGCCGATCGAGGAAGTCGTGATCGACGTCGACGAGGAGCATTCCGGCGTCGTCGTGCAGAAGATGAGCGAGCGCAAGTCCGAGCTGATCGAGATGAAGCCCTCGGGCGGCAATCGTCAGCGCCTGGTGTTCTACGCGCCGACCCGTGGGTTGATCGGCTACCAGGGCGAGCTGCTCACCGACACCCGCGGCACCGCGATCATGAACCGCCTGTTCCACGGCTACGCCCCGTACAAGGGCGAGATCCAGGGCCGCCGCAACGGCGTCCTGATCTCAAACGACCAGGGCGACGCGGTGGCCTACGCCATGTTCAAGCTGGAAGACCGCGGCCCGAT
Source organism: Bradyrhizobium sp. CCBAU 25360 (assembly GCF_028128695.1). Lineage (NCBI taxonomy): Bacteria > Pseudomonadati > Pseudomonadota > Alphaproteobacteria > Hyphomicrobiales > Nitrobacteraceae > Bradyrhizobium > Bradyrhizobium sp. CCBAU 25360. Next base: position 433,322 of record NZ_LBJA01000040.1, on the reverse strand, counting down.
GATGATCGAGCCCGGCTGGAAGGTCTACAAGGGCATGATCGTCGGAGAGCACACCCGCGACAACGATCTCGAGATCAACGTGCTCAAGGGCAAGCAGCTCACCAACATCCGCACGACCTCGAAGGACGAAGCCGTGCGCCTGACCCCGCCGATCCGCATGACGCTGGAAAAGGCGCTCGCCTATATCGAGGACGACGAGCTCGTCGAGGTCACCCCGAAGTCGATCCGCCTGCGCAAGAAGCATCTCGACCCGAACGAGCGCAAGCGCGCGGAGAAGGCCAAGGAAGCGGTGGCGTAAGGCCACCGTTCTCCGTAGTGCCGTAGGGTGGGCAAAGCGCAAGCGTGCCCACCTATGGACGATGGTGGGCACGGCGCAAGAGCGCCTTTGCCTGCCCTACAAAAGCGTTTACCCGTCCGGCTTCAGCACACCCAACGAACGTGCTAGAGCCCGCCCATGACCTCCCTCCCCTCCTCCGTGGACGTCGCGATCGTCGGCGCCGGTGCCGCCGGCCTCGGCGCTGCACACGCGCTTGCGGGCTCCGGTCTCTCCGCGATCGTGCTGGAGGCACGGAACAGGCTCGGCGGCCGCGCCTGGACCGTACAGGCCTCACCTGACGTCACCTTCGACGTCGGCTGCGGCTGGCTGCACTCGGCGGACAAGAACTCCTTCGTTTCGATCGCGCAGCGACTCGGTTTCGAGCTCAACAAGGACCTGCCGCCCTGGCGCGAGCGCGCCTATGGCAACGCGTTTCCGCAAGGCGAGCGCGACGATTTCATGGGCGCGATGGACGCGTTCTATGAGCGCCTCTGGGAAGCAGCGCAGAAGGGCAAGGACGAGCCTGCGAGCCGGAGCCTCGAGGTGGGCAATCGCTGGAATCCCATGATCGATGCGATCTCGACCTACATCAACGGCTGCGAACTCAAGGACATGTCGACGCTGGATTGGGACGCCTATGAGGATTCTGGTCTCAACTGGCGCGTCCGCCGCGGCTATGGCGCGCTTGTGACGGCCTATGGCGCGCCCTGCCCGGTGGCGTTGAACTGCATCGTCGCGCTGATCGATCATTCCGGCCCGCGGGTCCGCCTCGAGACCTCGCAGGGCACGCTGACTGCGGACAAGGTGATCATCACGGTGCCGACCAACCTGATCGCCTATGAGACGATGCGCTTTTCGCCGCCGTTACCGTCCAAGGTCGACGCAGCGGCCGGCCTCCCGCTCGGCGTCGACGACAAGGTGACGCTCGCGCTCGAGGACGCCGAAGCCTTTCCCAAGGAAGCAAACTTGCGCGGCGCCACCATGCGCACCGCGATGGGCACCTACCACATCCGCCCATTCGGCCAGCCCTGCATCGAAGGCTTCTTCGGCGGCAGCTTCGCCCGCGCGCTGGAGGATTCCGGCGACGGCGCCATCGCCGCGCACAGCATCGACGAGATCGCCGGCTTTCTCGGCAACGACATCCGCCGCAAGCTGAAGCCGCTGTACGAGTCGCGCTGGGCACATGATCCGTTCGCGCGCGGCTCCTATTCGCATGCGCTGCCCGGCCACGCCGGGGATCGCGCCGTGCTGGCCGCGCCGGTCGATGGCCGGCTATTTTTTGCGGGCGAGGCGACGTCGCCAACCTTCTTCACGACTGCGCATGGGGCGCGGGACAGCGGGGAACGGGCGGCGACGGAAGTGCTGGCGGCAATCGGGAAGCGCTAACCTCCCCACCAATGTCGTCCCGGCGAACGCCGGGACCCATACCGCGTGATCTTTCAGTCACGCGTGGTGCGCGTACCGCGGATTGACCCTAACTTCCAGTCTTCGCCAAACTCCGTCCTGTGGTTATGGGTCCCGGCGTTCGCCGGGACGACACCAATCTTGTGGCGCCGCTGTCGTGTCACTCGATCACTCGCGCCCGCAAATCTGCATCAGGCACGAAACACGCGTCATACTTGCCGAAGATGCGATAGCGGTTGCGCGCGATGAGGCTGTACACGGGGTCCCGCAGCGGCTTCGGTACGGCGAACAGCACGCGCACCCAACCCCAGCCCGGGAGTCGCGACAGCACCGTCAACGCCGCATCCGACTTCATGTACACCTCACCGCCATGAACCACGGCATTGGTGTCGGGATCATCGGGATCGATGCCGAACGCCCGCGCGAGCCGGGCTCCATACTCCGACTGGATCGGCGTGAAGCGAAACCGCTTCGCCATGTCGCGCTGCGCGACGAAACGGACCCAGCGCGAGCAGAAGACGCAGACGCCGTCGAACAGGATCACGTCGTCATCGGGCCATTTGCTCATCAGCGATTATCCAGCGTCAAGAGCGCCACCAACATCAGCACGATCGCCGGCCCCGTCTTCACCAGCGCGCCGAGCGGTTCGATCCAGAGATCGGGCGTCAGCACCGCCGCACCGAACATATAGCCGAGCGAGGCGACGATGCCGGCAACGAGCCCGGTCGCCGCGGTGCGGCGGAAGGCAATCAGCACGCCGATGCTCATGTCCATCAGGCTGGTGCCGATGGTGATGGGATCGACCAGCGCGGCCGGGAAGTTGTGCGCGATCAAAATGCCGGCGGCGGCGCGATAGGACACGAACAGCGCGATGAAGCCGGAGATCAGCCAGAACGCGACCAGGCTCGCGAAGATCAGCGCCTTGATCAGGAACAGGCGCGCGAACCATTTGTCCTGAACGGTCGCGGGATGACGACCAATCATATCGACCAACGTCTTCGGCGTGATGCCCGTGGCGGCGATCCATGCCGAGGGATCACCTCGCACGCCGCGGCGCAGCTCGGCGATGGCCGTGGAGCGCATCGGCGGCATCCAGCCGAGATAATTGGCGAGATCGCCGATCTTGGCGCCGAGATCGAGCATGAACGACGGCATCGCGACATGCGTCCACCCGGCCGTGCCGAACGCAAGGCGGAATTGCCTGATGACGCCGGCCATGGTGACCGGCTCAGCCTGCATCAGATCCCAGCTCAGCGCGTTTACAGAGGCATCGTCGATGTCGCGCGCCGCAAGCCAGGCGATGGTGCCCGAAATATCCTCGATGGCTATTGGCTGGAACGACGTCGCCATCGCCTTGTCCGGCAGGTTGAGTGGGAAGGCAGCGAGCGCGCGGAGCATGGCGCTGCCGCCATAAGCGGACGGTGCGATTACGAAGCCGGGCCGCAGGATGGCGTGCGTAATGCCTGAGGCCGCGATCAGGCGCTCGGCCTCGCGCTTGGTCGTTGCGAAGGCGGTGCGATCGGCTTCGGCCGCTCCGGGGATCGAGAGGTGCACCAGCCGGATCGCGCGGCCGCTGTCGGTGATCGCCGCAAGCAGGCGCGCAACGAAATCGCGATGCACGGCACCTGTGTCGCTGCCGGGGCCGTCCTGGAGCACGCCGAGACAGTTTACGACGACATCCACCGCATGCTCGCGCAACAACCGCGTCAGCACCGTCACGTCGAGCGAGAGGATCGGCAGCTCGATGTCGAGCGCGCTCGTCTTCTGCGCCGCCGACAGGCTGCGCGCCACGCCAAGCGCGCGAAAGCCACGCGCGCGAAGATCGTCCGTAACGAAGCGGCCGATCAGGCCGGAGGCGCCGAGCACCAAGATGGTTCGCTGGTTCATCACGGCTCTCAAAACGGCTTTGCAACCATCAGCCAGAGGATCAGCATCGTCGCGCCGAAACCGGGGAAGCCGAACGCGAACCAGCGGCGAAACAGGACGAAGTATCGTTGTGGCAGCGCCTTGTGCTGCTCCGCGGCCTTTCGCGCGAGATCGCGCATCTCGATCTGCATGAACACGACAGGGATCCAGAACAGGCCGGCGACGGCATACAACACGAGCGCGGCGAGCAGCCAGCGCTCGGTGATCGGCGTCGCCGAGAGCGTCATCAGCAAGCCGCCCGTGATCGGCTGGAGGAGCACGGCCGACAGTGTGAAGATTGCGTCCGCGATGACGACGACCGAAGCGGTGCGCGCGATGAACTCCGCATCGTCGGTGCGATGCGCCATCAGCATGAAGAAGGCGATGCCGGTTCCGGTGCCGAGGATGACGATGGCGCCGAGCACATGGAGAAATTTGACCAGGAAATACAGCGTCATGGCTTCTTGGTCGCGGTTGGCCTGCCCTTATTCAGCGCACCCACGAGCTCCCGGCTCACGGCTTTGACGCCGGCCTCACTCTCGATCATCCAGTGCCCCTCGCTGCCGGCGGCCGGCAAGGTGTGGAAGTCGACTTTGCCGCCGCTGCCGCGAAATGCGTCGGCCAGGCCCTTTGAAAACGCCGGCGAAAAATAGCTGTCATTGGTTGCAACGAGCCATGTGACAGGAATGCGCGCGCCCTTGCCGAACTCTGCAGCGGCGGCAAGAAGCGTGTGTGGCGCGCAGATCCGGTTCGGCTCATCATTGGCATGGCCGCCGCGCCCTGGCGCAAATACTGTGATCGCGGCGATCGCCTTCGGATCGGCATTGGCGAGCGCCAGCGCCCCCCAGCCGCCGGCGGAATGGCCGATCACGATGGCGGCGTCCTTGCGGATAAAATCCTGCTTTCGCAAGAACTCCATCGCGAGCCGGATTTCCTCGGCCGTTGCACGGCCCGAACGCGCATAGTCCGCCTCGTCACATCCGCCCTGGTCCTCGACATAGCGGCCGCCGGTCGCGCCATGGCCCAGCCGCTCCGGCACCAGCACGGCAAAACCGTGCCCGACGAGATAGGCGGCGAGCGCACGATATTCCGGCTGCGGCATTTGCGCTCGACGCAAGCCATTCTGCGTCGAGGCGTGTGCGACGACCGCCAGCCGGAACGGACCTGCCCCGGCAGGGCGAAACAGCAGGGCACGCGCAGCAATGTCGGTATCCGGCGACGGCACCCGCCACTCTTGTCGGCGAAACGGTTCGCCCTCCTCGCCCGATGGGCCAAACGTGACCTGAGCGCACAGAGGCGGCGCAGTCAGCAAGGCCAGCAGAGTCATAAGCGCGAAGATGTTGAGAAGCCGCATGAATGGCCGAGGGCGAGCACGAACAGCGACAGCCACACTAGTAGGAACGAATCACTATGGGCGGACTTTCTGCGTGGCCCTCGCCCTTCATTCGTTGCCGCAGAGGGAGTTTTGCACCGACACACGGCACGCCGGTGCCATTCGAGTCGGCGTCCTGTCTTTTTTCGGTACAACATGGTTCAGATACTGATGCACAAAGTCCACACGTTAACCGATAATTAACGATAGGTCTTGCCGCCGGCGCGGCGACTTGGTTTGATTGCGCCCATGAGCACAACCCTGATCGAGGTCCGGCCGGCCAAAGCTGCAGATGCAACTGCGGTGGCGTCTACTCATGACGAAGCCTGGCGCTCCGCCTATCAGGGCATCATTCCCGGCGCCGAGCTGGAAAAGCTCATCAACCGCCGCGGCCCGCAGTGGTGGGACAGCGCGATCCGCAAGGGCAGCCGCGTCAGCGTGCTGGTGTTCGGCGACAAGATCGCGGGCTACGCCAATTACGGCCGCAACCGCGCCCGCAGCCTGCATTTCGACGGCGAGATCTACGAGCTGTACCTGCGCCCCGAATTCCAGGGCCTCGGCTTCGGCCGCCGCCTGTTCGCCTCCGCCCGCCGCGACCTGATGCAGAGCGGGCTGAAGAGCATGGTGGTCTGGGCGCTCTCGGACAACGATCCGGCGACCGAGTTCTACCGGGCGCTGGGGGGCCGTATGGTGGCCCGCTCCTCGGAGCGGTTCGGGCCGAAGTCGCTCGACAAGGTTGCCTTCGCTTGGACCAATTGAGCTGCTGAAAGCTCAGCGGCAGCGTTTCCCTTCCGTCGATACCGTTGCCTTTGAGCCGGTGATTTCCGGATTCATTATTTCACAAAAACGCGATGGATCAGCGGGCCAAGCCCGCGTATGACAGCGCCAAATCGCTGCCGGGCGCGATTTATCCTCGGCAATAACGGAGCCTTGAATGCGTATCGATGCGATCTCGATCGGGAAGAACGTACCTCACGAAGTCAACGTCCTCATCGAAGTCCCCGTGGGCGGCGAACCGATCAAATACGAGATGGACAAGGAGGCCGGCACGCTGGTGGTCGACCGCTTCCTCTACACGCCGATGCGTTACCCCGGTAACTACGGCTTCATCCCGCACACATTGTCGGATGACGGCGACCCCTGCGACGTCCTGATCATCAACACCCGCGCTATCATTCCCGGCGCGGTCATGAGCGTGCGCCCGGTCGGCGTGCTGTTCATGGAAGACGAAGCCGGCGGCGACGAGAAGATTCTGGCGGTGCCGTCGTCGAAGCTGACGCAGCGCTACGACAAGGTGAAGTCGTACTCCGACCTGCCCGACATCACGCTGCAGCAGATCCAGCACTTCTTCGAGCACTACAAGGATCTCGAGAAGGGCAAATGGGTCAAGATCCTGCGCTGGGGCGGTCCGGAGGACGCGCACAAGCTGATCCTCGAAGGCATGGATCGCGAGAAGAAGAAGAAGGGCTGAGCTTTGGTGTCCCGGACGCGATGCGGCATGTCCCGGCGATGCGTAGCATCGTCCGGTGTGACGCGTCGCAGGGCCGGGACCCATGCTGCCGCTAGGCCCCGGCTCTGCAGCGCATCGTTTCACGCTGCGCTGCGTCCGGGGCACGAGAGTTTGGCTACACCGCCGGCTTCGGTAGCTCGGCGATCGCACAGGCCGCGCGCAGCGTGTTGACCAGCAGGCACGCCACCGTCATCTGACCGACGCCGCCCGGCACCGGCGTAATCGCGCCAGCAACACCAAGCGCTTCCTGATAGGCGACGTCGCCGACGAGGCGCGTCTTGCCGTTTTCTTTGGGTATGCGGTTGATGCCAACGTCGATCACGGTCGCACCCGGCTTGAGCCAGTCGCCGCGCACCATCTCAGGTCTTCCGACCGCGGCATAGACGAGATCGGCCTGCTTCACGAGGCCGGGCAGGTCGCGCGAGCGCGAATGCGCGATCGTCACCGTGGCGTTCTCGTTCAGCAGCAATTGCACCAGCGGGCGGCCGACCAGATTGGAGCGGCCGATGACGATGGCGTTCATGCCTTCCAGCGAGGCGTGCACGCTCTTGGTCAGGATGATGCAGCCGAGCGGCGTGCAGGGCGACAGCGCTTCGAAACCACCGGCGAGCCGGCCGGCATTGTTCGGATGCAGCCCGTCGACGTCCTTGGCAGGGTCGATGGCGTTGACGACCGCTTCGGTGTTCAGCCCCTTCGGCAGCGGCAGTTGCACCAGAATGCCGTGCACGGCCGGATCGCGGTTGAGCTTTGCGACCAGCGCCAGAAGCTCCGCCTGCGAGACGTCGGCCGGCAGCTTGTGCTCGAACGAGGCCATGCCAGCGGCCTGGGTCTGGGTGTGCTTGGAGCGGACATAAACCTCGCTGGCGGGGTCGCTGCCGACCAGCACGACCGCCAGTCCCGGCACCAGATTGTGCTCGCGCCTGACGCGGGCGACCTCGTCGGCGACGCGGGCCCGAAGTTCCGCGGCGATGACTTTTCCATCGATAATCTTGGCGGTCATGTCAGTTCCCTCAGTCTTTCGATTGGGCCGAGACGAGCTGGCGCAGGGCTTCGCCGAGCCGTGCCGGATCGCCGTCGACCGCGATCTGCTTCAGCCGCGAGGTAGCTCCGGACAGGAGCTTTACGCCGGCCTTGGGGACGCCCAGCGATTTCGCCAGCAGGACCAAAACGGCCTTGTTGGCCTCGCCGCCATCGGCGATGGCGCGCACCCGCACCTTGAGCACGCTGCGGCCGTCGGCCAGCTGCTCGATTCCGTCGATGCCGTCGCGACCGCCGCGCGGCGTCACCCGCAGCGCGATGCTGATTCCTGCGGCCGAGTAACGCCAGGGTTCCTTACAAACTTTCGTTCGCAACCAAGGGCTCCAGCCCGCTCAGATCACGTTCGGGTAGATGTAGTACAGGATCACCCGCTCGATGAACATGATGAGCAGGATCAGGATGATCGGCGAGATGTCGAGACCGCCGAGACTGGGTAGGAAGTTGCGAATCGGCGCCAGCACCGGCTCGGTGATCCGGTACAGGAACTCGGCCACCGCCGACACGAACTGGTTGCGCGTGTTCACGACGTTGAAGGCGATCAGCCAGGACAGGATCGCGGAGGCGATCAGCAGCCAGACGTAGAGGTCGAGCACGATGATGACGATGTCGAGAACGGCACGCATGGCTTTTGAAGCCTCTGGCTTTTGAAAACGTTGGCTGCGGTCGGGATTGACGCCTTTTGCTAGATATCGGTTCCCCCCCGCCCAAACAAGGGAAGTCCGCGCCCCGAATGGCTAAAAGCGGGTGACACCCGTCCTTGACTTGACCTTGGCGGGGACTTAAATGGCGCCCGGTTGTCGGTCGCGTTTACCAGAGCGGCCAACAAAGGGGCCATAGCTCAGCTGGGAGAGCGCGTCGTTCGCAATGACGAGGTCGGCGGTTCGATCCCGCCTGGCTCCACCAGCCTTCGCTCGCTTCGCGAGCTACGGTTAGGCAAGCCTTGGGAAGTCTCTCGCAGCGAAGTGAGCGAAGGCTGCCTCGCCGAAGCCCGCAGGGCGAAGGCGGGCTCCCTCCGAAATCCCCCTACCTCCCCGTAAACCTCGGCGGCCGCTTCTCCATGAAGCTCGCCACGCCTTCCCGGAAATCGCTGCCGGCGAGCGCCACCATCATCTCCCGGTTGGCTTCGATCGTTGCCTCCGCCAGCGTCTGGAACGGCACCTCGTAGAGCTGGCGCTTGATCACGGCCATCGCGCTCGGCGAGACGAAATCGGCGAGATCGCGCGCATAGGCATAGGTCTCCTCGCGGAGCTTGTCAGGCGGGCAGAGCCGGTTCACCAGGCCGATCCGCAACGCCTCGTCGCTCGGCACGCGCCTCGCCGAGAGCAGCAGATCCATCGCGTTGGCGTGACCGACGATGCGCGGCAGCATCCAGCTGATGCCGTGCTCGGCAATCAGGCCGCGCCGCGCGAAGGCCGTCGTGAACACCGTGTTGTCGGCGGCAAAGCGCAGGTCGCAATAGAGCGCGTGCACCAGCCCAATGCCGGCCGTGGCGCCGTTGAGCATGGCGATCACAGGCTTCTTGATCGACGGATAGAACCCGTAGCGCGTCTGCCAGTCCGGACGCCGGTTCATGTCGAACGGCGGCAGGTTCGACGCGCGCCGGACGTCATCGGGGTCGAGCCCCTTCAGCGCATCCATGTCGGCGCCGGCGCAGAAGGCGCGGCCCGCGCCGGTCAGCACGATGACGCGGACATCGTCATCGGCGTTTGACGCTTCCATCGCATGGCGCACGTCGCGCTCCATGGTCGGCGTCCACGCATTCATGCGATCGGGACGGTTGAGCGTGATGGTCGCGATCTTGTCGCTCACCTCATAGAGAATGTGCTCGTAGGCCATGACGCTCTCCCTTTGCTTTCCGGCGCGTTCGCGCGCTCGTTGGCGGTGAGCCTAGCATATCCAGGAAAGAGGCAGAGACTTGCGCCAAGGACCTGCGCCAAGAACCTGCGAGAACCTGCGCGAGCACGCGATTACTCGGCGGCTTGCGCCAGCACCGGCCGGCGCGTCAGCCAGCCGTCGATGAAATGGTCGAGCCAGGCACGCTCTGCGACATCGTATACGGCACGATCGGCGAAATGATGATGTCGCTGCCGCGCACCGGGCGCACTGAAGCCGTCATAGCCGCGCGTGGTCCAGCGATGCATCATCGCGTAGGTCACGTCAGGATGAAACTGCACGCCGAAGGCATTGCCGGCGCGGAACGCCTGCACCGGAAAATCGTCGCCTTCTGCGAGCAGCTCGGCGCCGACAGGCAGCTCGAATCCCTCGCGATGCCAGTGATAGACCTGGGCCGGCCAGGCCGGGCAGAGCGCGTGGCCCGCGGCTGTGGGCCGGATCGGGTAGTAGCCGATCTGGGTCAGCGCATCGGCATGCGGCGCGACGCGGGCGCCGAGCTGCATCGCCAGCATCTGGGCACCAAGGCAGATGCCGAGGAACGGCCGCTGCTCGCGGAGCGGAATTTCGATCCAGTCGATCTCGCGGCGAATATAGTCGTCGGAATCATTGGCGCTCATCGGACCGCCAAAGACCACGGCGCCGGCATGCTGATCGAGCGTCTCGGGCAGGGGATCGCCGAAGCGGGGACGGCGGATGTCGAGACGATGGCCAAGCGCACGCAGCGCATTGCCGACACGGCCCGGCGTCGAGGATTCCTGGTGCAGGATGATCAGAACCGGCAATTGGGTTTCGGAGGCGACGGCGCCTGGCGTCCTCCTCGGGAAGGGCACCACCTCTGCGCTACCAAACCTGTCCGTCCGTAACGACATGGCCTTTGCGAATGCTATCGGTTCAGACCGCCAGCATAACTAAGCGATCGTTAATTTCGTGTGAGTTCGTGCACACAACGAAACCGAAGCAAGCTCCGGGCCAATACGGGAGCTTCGAGATCTAATGCCTCTGCCTCTGGAATCGGCTGGTGGCGGCCAGGATGAAGCCCCGCGGGAAGAAGCGCAGGGCAAATGGCACAATCTTGATGCCCAGACCAGGCAGCACTGCCCGTTTGTTGGCCATCAAGCCACGATAGGCCTCCTGCGCGACAGCGGCGGCTGAAACATTGAGAAGGGCCGTATCATGTCCGGAGCCGACGCCGGCGCGCGCCTGGAATTCGGTGGGCACGGGACCCGGGCAAAGCACGGTGACCCGAACGCCGCGCGGCGCGAGCTCGGCCCGCAGCGCTTCGGTGAAGGAAATCACATAGGCCTTGGACGCGTAATAGACGGCCATGCCGGGGCCGGGCAGGAAGCCCGCGACCGAGCCGACATTGAGAAGACCGCCCTTGTTCCTGATGAGTTGATCGGCGAAGCGCAGCGACAAATCGGTCAGAGCCCGCACGTTGACATCGACAATCCCGATCTGCTCGTCGCGATCGCGCTCGGTGGCGTCGCCGAACACGCCGAAACCGGCATTGTTGACGAGGTGGTCGAGCTCTACGCCTTCAGCGGCCAGCGCCGCCGCGATCGTCTCGCCGGCGTCCAGGTCCTGGAGATCGCAGGCGATCACGATCGGCTTCTTGCCGCCTTTGGCGGCGAGCTCGTTCGCGAGCGCCTCCAATCGATCCGCGCGCCGCGCCGTCAATGCGAGGCGATGTCCATTGGCGGCAAACACGCGCGCCAGCTCCGCACCTATGCCCGCCGAAGCACCGGTGATCAACGTTACCCGCTCAGCCACGATCGAAGTCTCTTGAATTGAAGTTTTTGGCCCCGCAATGACGGAACGAGAGCATAAGCCGTGCGCGACAGGCAAGCGGCGTCGGCCGCATGGCCGCCTGAGCGGGCGTCAAGAGGAGCAGGAAAGCCGGGTTTTTACGGACGAATCCGGCGCCGGACGGCCGGCAGCTACATTAAAGTTTCGTCATGTGATCCGCACAACCGGCCATCCGCCGGTTTGCGCGGATCAGCCGCCGACGGCGCTGTCCGTCACCTGACCACCGGCGCGCTCGGCCACCGTATGCTTCAGGTCGATCCGGTCGCGCTGGGAAATCCCGAGCAGGTCGGAGGCGCGCCAGACGACGTTGTCTTCGAATTCGGAGACCTGGCCGTCGGCATAGACCAGCTCCCACATCATCCGGACGATGCGCTTGCGACCCTCCTCGTCGAGCGAGCGCATGATGACGCTGGTGAAGTGATAGAGGTCCACCGCCTCGCCCTCGACCTGGGTGGCGTCCGCAATCAGACGATCCGCAGTGCCGCGATCGAGCTTAAAATGGCTTTCGATCAGGCTGTGCAGCTTGCGCTGCTCGGCCGCGCTCGGCTGGCCGTCGAGCGAGATTACGTGGACCAGCAGCGCGGTGGCCGCCAACCGATAATCGCTGTCGCCGAACGTGCGGTTCTGGTCATTGGGGGCGACAATGTCGGCGATGAATTGGCGCAGGCCGTCGAGCATAAGATCCTACCGAAATCGATACAGCCGCGAGGCGCGGCCGTTACCAGCATTATATGAGCAGGAAACTCAACCGGCGCAACGTGCGTCAGTTCCGCGCGCTGCATTACGTTTCGGCAATCTGTTCACGGTCATTCCGTGTGCGCGCAGAGCACGAACTCTCGAGATTCCGGGTTCGATGCTGCGCATCGCCCCGGAATGACCGCCTGAGGCTCACGGGATCTCGTACACCACCATCTTGTCGGCGATGCCGCGCAGCGCCGCCTGTTTCTGGATCGGCTTGATCGCGCGCTGCTCCAGCACCTCTGCAACCGCGGGCGCATCGAGCACCGGGCCGGTGATGTGGATCTCCTGCGCGGTCGACAGGCTCTGCACGCGGGCGGCGATGTTGACCGTTTGGCCAAAATAATCCTGCCGCTCGTTGAGCATCACCGCGAGGCAGGGACCTTCATGGATGCCGATCTTGACGATGAGATCATCAGTGCCGCGCCGCTTGTTGAGCTGGTCCATCGCCGCACGCATCCGCAGGCCCGCGACGATGGCATGCTCGGGGCGGACGAAGGTCGCCATCACGGCATCGCCGATCGTCTTCACCACCGCGCCCTTCTCGGAGGAGATGATCTCGAGCAGCGCATGGAAATGCGCGCGCACCAGATCGAAGGCGGCGAGGTCGCCGACGCGCTCGTAGAGCGCCGTCGAGCCCTTCAGATCGGTGAACAGGAAGGTCAGCGACGTGATCTGGAGCCGCTGGTCGAGACTGAGATTGTCCGCCTTGAACACATCCCGAAAGGTCTGGTTCGACAGCATCCGCTTGGCGGTGAGGAACGGTTTGCGCTTGCCGATTAGATGATGGAGCGCCTCGGCCGCGATGAACACCGACGGCAGCACGCGCACGCCGGCCTGGTTCTCCAGCGATAGCCGCAGCGGACCCGGCCGCATGGTCGTGGTCCCCGTCGGGGCCTGCACCTTGTTGTACATGATGGCGAGCTGCTGGCGATCCCTGGTCGGCTCGCCCTGGACGTCGATGAAATGGGCGGCGTGCGTGACCGGTTCGAAGATGATGACGAAGTCACCAGGCAGCTGCAGCGACATGGTCGCCTTCTCGCCGGCCGGCAACTCCATCGTATCCAGCGTCACCTCGTTCGCCAGCGTCGCGAATGAGTCCTTGTTGAAGTCGACGCCGGAGCTCCAGAACACCTGCTTGAAATACTCCCACACCGGCAGCGTGTCGGGGTCGTGCGCCGCGATGCGCCGCACGCGCGGATTCACGGTGAAGGACACCTCGACCTGATCGTCGACGGAGGCCTTGTAGCCGCAAGCGCAGAGCGCGCAGTGATAGTCGTCGGGCTTGAGCGCCTTCAACGTGGTGTGCGCGCCGAGCACGCCGCCGCAGCCCGGACACAGCACGTTCCAGCCGAGATCGAACAACCCGAGCCGCGCCGCGTGCAGGAAGGCCGAGATCGCGTGCTCTTCGTCGACGGCATGTTGCGAGGCGAAATCGAGGACATTGACGCGGTTGAGCTCGTGATCTTCGCCGTCCTCGATCAGACGCGCAATCGCATCGACCACCTTCGTGTCAGCGGTCTGCTTCAGAACGGAGAACTGGGCCTGGATGTCGCTCATGGCGGGACTCTGCTGGTTGAATCACGCCATCGGCCAGGCAATCGCCTGTCACCGACGGGTGATACGGAACATAGGTGAGTGGTCCGGCTGGGTCGTGACGACGCCGAGCGGGATCACGGGATTCGCCTGATCGGCGAGCTCGACACGAAACGCGCCGATCAGCCGAGCCAGCGCCAGCACGGATTCGGCTTGCGCAAACGGCGCGCCAATGCAGACGCGCGGACCTGCGCCGAACGGCAGATAGGCGAAGCGATCGGGCGCCTCCGTCGACATGAAGCGCTTTGGAATGAACGCGTTCGGCTGATCCCACAGCTTCTCGTGACGGTGCAGAAGCCAGGGCGCGATCATGATGATGTCGCCCTTGCTGATCTCGACGCCTGCCGCATTGTCCTTTTCGCGTGCGGCGCGCGCGACCAGGAAGGCGGGAGGATAGAGCCGCATGGTCTCGTCGATCACCGCGCGGGTGAATTTCTGGCGATCGATGTCGGCCATGCTGTCGAGATGCTCGCCGCTTGTCTCGGACGCCACCTCCTCCTGCGTCTCCGGATCGAGCGCGAGCAGATAGAGCGCCCAGAACAACGCCGTTGCGGTGGTCTCGTGACCCGCCAGGATCATGGTCGCGACCTCGTCGACGAGCTGCTCGTCGGAAAAGCCCTTGCCGGTTTCCGGATCGCGCGCCGCGTCCATGAGATCGAACAGATCGCGCGGCGGCGCGCCGTCCTTCTTGCCGGCAGCGCGCCGCTCGGCGATCAGCATCGCGACGAACTCGGTCCAGCGCTTGCGGAAACGGGCGCGGGCAAAATCCATCGGGCTCGGCCACGACACCGGCAGCAGCATGTCGAGGAAGTAGGGCCGTCCCAGCCGGGACGCATACTCCATAATGAAATTGCGCAGGGTCGCGCCATGCCGGTCCATGCCGAACGAGAACATCGTGCGCCCCGCGATCTCCAGCGTCATGCGCTGCATGATTTCGCGCAGATCGACCGGCGCGCCCGTCTGCGTATCGAGCTTCGCGATGGTCTCGTCGAGCACCGCCGTCATGTGCGGCACGAGGTTGGCGGTGGCGCGCGGCGTGAAGGCCGGCGCGAGCGTCCGGCGCTGGAACGTCCAGGAGTGTCCTTCCGCGATCAGAAGCCCGTCGCCGAGCACCGGGCGCAGCATGCGGATGCCCGCCGGCGTGCGCGTATAGTTCTCGTAATTGTTGAGCAGGACGTGCCGGATCGCATCCGGCTGATTCAGGATGAAGCTGTTGCGAAGGAAGAAGCGGCCCTTGATGACCTCTTCCTCGTAAGCAGGCTGCCCCCACGTCGCGATCATGTTGCGCCGGATCACGGCAAGCCGGCCGAAGAACGACATGTCGTCGGGCGCACGCGGGGGAGCCGGGGGGATGATGGGCCTACGCACGCTGGCGATATTCATGGCTCTCTCCCGAGAGATGTGACGCAGGCAAAATAGCTAATAAGTCAGCTCGGCGACCGCAATCCTGTTCTCCTGGGCCGGCCAGGCGCGCGCCACAATTCGTTCTTCGCCGAACTCGGCCACGATGTTACGCCCAACCTCGCTGGCGGGAAGCCGCAGGGTTGCTGCCGCATCCGTGGGCACGCCCGGCTTGACGTCGGCCGGCTCCTTGCCGTCGAACAGCACCACGTCCCGCGGCAGGCCGAAATAGCCCCTCGGCCGCGACATGATCACGACAGCTCCTGCGTCCTTGTCGGCCGGCCCCAGCGGGCGCGCGGCGCGCAAATGCACGACGTCGGATGAGCGTGGGAACGGCGAGCGGTAGATATGCGTCGTCGGCATCTCGGGCGATGCCAGGACGAATTCGAGCGACCAGGCGGGATCGACCTGCGCTGGCCCCCAGCGGCCGTCGGCGCCGGTCTTCGCGCTGTGCAGCGCACCGCCCTTGCGCTCTCCGGTTTCAGGGTCGACGCGGAAGACATCGACGGTTGCGCCCGCCACCGGGCGATTGGTCGGCACGCCGCCGGGCGTCCCCGTGATGAGGCCGCTGAGCCGGACGCTTGGCTCCGGGACGATCGCAATTCGCGCGGGCTCGCGTCCCGCGATGAATTTGTAGATCTCGCGGAAGGCGCGCGGATGGAACGCCACTTCGCGATGATCGAGTGCGCCGAGCACGAGATTGGTGGCGCCCTTCAGCTCCGGCCCTTCATTGGTGACGCCGGTCGGCGTGCCCGGCTTGCCGATAAAGCGACCGTCGGCCTGGGCGTATTTGTCCATGCCGTCGCTGCGCAAGGTGAGGAAGGCGACACCCGGCGTCACCTCGCTCTCGCCCTCGTTCAGGCCGCGCAGGAATACGCCACGGCCGTTGAACTCGTTGTTGGGCTGGTCGTCGGTCGCGAACACGCCGTGATTGGGTGTGCCGCACAGGACGGCATGGCTGACATCGCTGGCGCCGCCGTTCTTGATGACATTGCGGATCGCATAGCCGCCGCGCGAGCTGCCGACCAGCGCCACGCGCGAGGCGCCCGTGCGGCGCTTCAACTCGGCAATGGCAGCGGCGAGCTCGCGGCGCTGGTCCTCGGTCGAGGAACGGTTCGCCTGCTCGACCGTGTCGTCGCTGCGCGCATTGGGATCGGTGAAGTTGATCGCCATCATGCGATCGCGCGCGATGCCGTTGGACTCCATCCGCCACAAGGTCGTCATCCAGAGCGCGTCGTAGTCGCCATTGCCGTGGACGAACAGGATCGGCGGCACCTCGGTGCCAGGCGCCGCGGCGGGCGCGGTCTGGGCCCATGCGCCCGTCCGCAAGCTCGCAACTGCGAAAGGCAAGCTGCCTGCCCCCTGCAGGATCGTCCGTCGCGACAGCTTCATATGTTCCTCCCCGCAACCCAACTCTTTGCACCGCTTATAGCGGCCTAACCACTGGACAGCGAAGGACTTTCGCAGGCATCACTGAATTTGCCGGAATCGCCCAAGATCACTCCAAGACCATTCTGCCAGCACGTTTGGAAGGGGATATGACCGAGCAGACGAACCGCCAGAGAATCGCCGCCGACGGCATCACCGCGCCTCTGCGGTACACCGTGTTCCGGCGCATCTGGCTCGCCAGCCTGCTCTCCAATCTCGGCCTCCTGATCCAGGGCGTGGGTGCAGCCTGGGCGATGACGCAGATGGCGGCCTCGGCGGACAAGGTGGCGCTGGTGCAGACCGCCTTGATGCTGCCGATCATGCTGATCTCGATGCCGGCCGGCGCCATCGCCGACATGTATGACCGCCGCATCGTCACCCTGGTCTCGTTGATGATTGCACTCACCGGCGCAACCGCGCTGACGGTGCTGGCCGGGTTCAATCTCATCAGCCCGGAGACGCTGCTCGCCTTCTGCTTCGTGGTGGGCAGCGGCAACGCGCTGTTCGGCCCGGCGTGGCAGTCTTCGGTCAACGAACAGGTGCCGCCCGATGCGCTGCCTTCGGCCGTCGCGCTGAACGGCATCAGCTACAACATCGCCCGCAGTTTTGGGCCCGCAGTCGGTGGCGTCATCGTCGCGGCGCTCGGCGCGGTAGCGGCGTTTGCCTGCAACGCGATCCTCTATCTGCCGCTGCTGGTGGTGCTGCTGCTGTGGCGGCGCAACACCGAGCCCTCGCGCCTGCCGCGGGAAAAGCTCAACCGCGCCATGGTCTCCGGCTTCCGCTACATCACCAATTCGCCGCCGATCAAGATCGTGCTGTTGCGCACGCTGGTGATGGGCCTGATCGGCGGCGCCATCATGGCGCTGATGCCGCTGGTCGCGCGCGACCTCCTGCATGGCGGTGCGCAGACCTACGGCATCATGCTGGGGGCCTTCGGCATGGGCGCCGTGGTCGGCGCGCTCAACATCCACGAATTGCGCAAGCGCATGAGCGGCGAGGCCGCGATCCGCGCCTGCACCATCTCGATGGCGTTCGCGATGGCTGCCCTTGCCCTGAGCACGGAGCCGGTGCTGACGGCAACTGCGCTGGTGCTGGCCGGCGCGGTCTGGATGGCCGCGATCGCGCTGTTCAATATCGGCGTGCAGCTCTCGGCGCCGCGCTGGGTCGCCGGTCGCTCGCTCGCGGCATTCCAGGCCTCGATCTCCGGCGGCATCGCCATCGGCGCCTGGGGCTGGGGCCATCTCACCGACTATGCCGGCGTCGAGGTCGCATTGTTGACCGCCGCCGGCCTGATGCTGATCTCGCCGCTGCTCGGGATCTGGCTGACGATGCCGCGCGTCGGTGCCCGCAACGAGGATGCCGACGTGCTGGCCGATCCCGAGGTGAAACTGTCCCTGACGGGGCGCAGCGGACCTCTGGTGGTCGAGATCGAATACCGCGTGTCACAGGAGAACGCGCGCGCGTTCCACAACGTGATGCAGGACGTGCAGCTCTCACGGCAACGTAACGGCGCCTATGGCTGGTCGATCGCCCGCGACATCGCCGACCCCGAATTGTGGACCGAGCGCTATCATTGCCCGACCTGGTTCGACTATCTGCGCCAGCGCAACCGCTCGACGCAGTCCGAACGCGCGCTGCATCAGCAGGCGATCGATTTCCATATCGGTCCCGAGCCGGTGCGGATCCGCCGCATGCTGGAGCGTCCGTTCGGCTCGGTGCGCTGGAAGGATGAGACGCCAGATCGCGCGAGCGCCGAGGTGCTGCCGGTGGTCGCGACCGCGGCGGGGAGCAGCACGTAGGTTTCTTCGCTCCATCCGGGCCACGGGAATCACTACTGCCCGTGCTCGGTCAGCACCTTGTCGCAGCCTTTGCTCAGCTTGGTGCGGTTCTGCTTGAGGCAGGCGAGCACAGCGCCATCGCCATTGTTCATCACGGCGCGGCAGAAGCGGGTGACATCGCGCGCGCAGGCATCGTGGCCCGGCTGCTGCTGCGCGGATGCGACCGACGCGCCGAGCAGCAAGAGAAGAATGAAAAGAAATCTGGTCATCGCGTAATGCCTCTTACCCGGAAGAATGTGCGGGCGAAGCTAGTGCGACGATCCCTCAGCCGCAACGGCTTTATTGGCGGCCGCATGACGCCGCCGCGTCGCCCCGGCTTGACGCCGGGGCGTATTCGCGAGGGGAGCTAACCGACGGAACGATGACGGTGTTGCGTGCTCTTACTGCTTGTCCTGGGCGTCAGCGACCTTGCGCGACGCGCCCTTGGCGAGATCCTTGTCCATCACCGCGCGGCAGCCGACGCTCAGGTCCGAGCGATGCTTCATCATACAGGCCGTGATCTTCGGGATGTTGGGGATTTCCGACGAGCACAGGCGGAAGGCGTCGCCGGTGCACTGCTGCTGCGCCTCGGCCGAGAAGGCGAAGCTCGAGGTCGTCGAGACGAGCGAGACAATGGCGGCAAGGCCGAGCGCCAGGCTGATGTCGCGGAGACTGGCAGAGAAGGACTTGGTGTTAAGAGACTTGGTGTCAGGAGATTTGGTCATTTGAAGCTCCCATTGGCGCCGTCGCAACGGTGCCCGTTGTTGATGGGAGCTACGATGCTCCAGCAAAACAGTTTCCACTGTGATGATGGTCACGGGCCGCACCCCGACTGTGACGTCGGTCACTTTGGCGCACCGCCCTGAAATTCCTCCACAACCGCCGTCGTGTTGGTGTCACGTTAACTGTTACTTCGCATTAATGGCTCGTCGCGCGGGAAATTCCGCCGGTTTGGTTGCGTAATTGGAAAGAATAGCGATGCGTAATGCGTTGGGCCTGATGTTGGCCAGTGTAGTTGCGGCGGTCGTGATCGCCGCCGGCGGTTGGTTTTATTATTCCTCGCGCGCCGATCAGGCCGCTCCCAAGACAATTGCCGCCCGTGCCGCCGATCAATTGCCGGCACCGGCGAAGCTCGCCGCCAGGGATGACGTCGAGACCACCGCAACGATCGCGGCCAAGCCGACGACAGTTGCTCAGGCACCCGCGCCCGCCCCGGCCATGCCGGTTCAGCAGAAATCGACCTGCACCAATCCGAACGCGCTGGGCGTCGCCCGCGTGGTCGAGATCGACACCACCGGCGGCCCCGGCTTCGGCTTCGATCATTTCAAGCAATTCGACTTCCTCACCGACAAGGAAGTCGTGCTGACCTTCGACGACGGTCCCTGGCCGGTGAACACGCCGAATGTGCTGAAGGCGCTGGCGGATGAATGCACCAAGGGCCTGTTCTTCTCGGTCGGCAAGCATGCGACCTATCATCCGGAGATCCTGCGCCAGGTGCTGGCCCAGGGCCATACGGTTGGCACGCATACTTGGTCGCACGTCAATCTGAACGGCAAGAAGATGACGGAGCAGATGGCCAAGGACGAGGTCGAAAAGGGCATCAGCGCGGTGAGGTTCGCGCTGGGTGCCAACCCCGCGCCGTTCTTCCGCTTTCCGCAGCTCCAGCATAATCCGGCGATCGTGGGCTATTTCGGCACCCGCAACGTCGCGATGTTCTCGACCGACGTCGACTCCTTCGACTTCCGCAAGGGCGCGACGCCGGAAAAGATCATCGAGACGGTGATGACCCGGCTCGACAAGCTCGGCAAGGGCATCATCCTGATGCACGATTTCCAGAAGAATACCGGACTGGCCCTGCCGACGCTGCTCGCGCGGTTGAAGGCCGGCGGCTACAAGGTCGTGCAGATGAAGGCCAAGACGACGCTGCAGACGCTGCCGGAATATGACGAAGCGATCATGAAGGACATGAAGGTGCCGACCGCGAGCACGAACACGCGTCCGATCGGAAGCGTGGTGCAGACGGTGTCGCAGTAAACGCCAGCGATCCGATCCAAAGTCTAGCGTCATGGCCGGGCTTTTTGCCCGGCCATTTGCTTTTGGCGAACGGCTTACCAATAGATGCCGTGGCGGTGCAGCTCGCTGATGATGCGGCGCTCGGTCCAGCGCTTGGACTTCGGCTGGTCCGCCCTTGCCGTTTTCTTGGTGGCGGGCTTGGTTGTCGCGACCGGCGCCGGGGTGGTCGTGGGCGTGGTCACCGCGGGAGCCGCCGGCGTGACCGTGGCGGCCGGCGCAGAGAGCGACACTGCCGGCGGACGATCGGAATATTTCGGCGCCTCCGCGGCTGGCGCGACTTCGCTCACCTGCGCCGTGGCGGCGGTCGGCGTCGTTTGTGGAGCAGGGGCCTGAGCGCCCGCCGCGGACAGTGACAGGCTGCGGGAGCCGTCTGCCTGGGCAGAGGCAGAAGCCAGGACCATGGCGGCAACCAGAATGATCTTGCGCATGTGAAACCTCCCCGTGTTGGCGTACCCGGGACATTACGGGGAAGGTGTCCTGGGTTAAGTGATTGGCCTCACACAATCGCGGAGCAATTTCGAACCGGCCGGCTGCGATCAACACGCCCGCCGATAGACCCGCAGCGTCACATCCGGAAAGCTCATGCTGTCGAGCAGGCAGACGCCCTTTTCCGCGTCCATGCGGGCGATGAGATCATCGCCGACCCGCGGTCCGACCAGCGTGTGCTGGATCGAGCTTGAGACGACGAGGATGTTCGACTGCAGAAGCGCGTCTGCGGTGGCCGCTGCCGTTCGATGCAGCATCTCGCCACGGACGACGAGATTCATCCGCGCCTGCGCCGCATACAACTGAATGGTCGCGGGCGTGACCGGGTAGGGACTCGAAAAGCCGACGTAAAGCGGCCCCGAGGGCGGCGGTTTGACGTCGCGCAGAAGCGACCAGAGACGCTCGGTCGATGCTCGGATGCTGTCCTGCTGCTGTGCGCTCAGCGGCGTCGCCACGCTGAGCTGACCGATCACAACGTGCTTGACGAACAGCGCGAACGCCATTGCGAGCGCAAGCACCCGGCCCGCCGTCAGCAGATGGCGACGGATGTCCGTCGCAAGGGCCGTGCGCGCAAGCAGCGATTCCATGGACGCCATGTTGGCGCAGCCATTGAGGACCATCGCGACGATGAACACCCCGTAGAACATTGCGCCGAAAAAGTAGGTCTTGATCTCGGCAACGGACGGAATGGCATAGGCAATCAGCACGGTCGCGAGCAGAACGACGGCATCCAGCACCGCAGCCCGGCCCTGGATCGCAGCGAGCACGAAGCGCAGCAGCATCAAGGCCAACCCGATGGCGAGCCAATAGTGCAGGCCGAACTGTCCCTCTCCACCGATGGAGAAGCGTAGCAGTCCGGGCCAGAAACCTTCGCCCGTCGTCCAGAGGTCGCGCTGGCCGACGAACACCATAAGAATGTAGGTGACGGTCTCGACCAACGCGGGCCCGATCAGCGCGGCCGTGGTCGCGATCAACGGCAGCACGAACCACACGAGCGCGCCGAGCGCAGTCCTGATCGACAAGCGCAATCCGCCGGCCTGGATGCAATCGACGACCAGCCGGATCGCGAACGCGCTGCCGAGCAGAGCGAGCGCAGCCGGGAACGACGTCGGCTTGATGCAGGCGGCGAGTGCACAGGCGAGCCCGAGGCCAGCCAGCGACCGGGCGCTGCGCCGGAGCACGCCGCGGTAGACGATGGCACCGGCGGCAAGACCGATGGCAAGTCCCGAGGGCAGATCGGGACGCGCTTCCGTGATCGTGTGCCACAGCACCGGCACGCACACCGCTGCGATCAGACACGATGCGATCTCGAGGACCGGCCGTCGCCGAACCAGCCAGATGATCCCGAGCAGGAAACCGAAGACGATCACGGCATGAACGAGATAAGGACCGAGATAGCTTCCGGGAAACGACCAAAAACCGGTGGCCGCCACCAGCGTCGAAAACGGCGCATGGTGATGCAGCAAATCCCAGACGCTGCCGGCGACGCCGCGGCTTCCGAAGGCATTCACCCATCTGACGGCGTCTTCGAAATAGGCGACGTCGTCATAGAGCGGCGGAACGGACAGCCGGCTGTGCAGCCGCGACGCGTCGAGCGATTTGGAGGCGACGATGGCGGTGATCAACGCCGCAAGGATGACGAGGCCGGGCAGCCGGACCCAGTCGCTCCGATCCGCGGACCCCGTTCCGTTCGCCATGCCCCTGCCTGCCCCATTGCCCACACCCGGCCGGCACGAGGTTGTCAGCCATCTCTTAGGTACGATGCGTTACCCATCTCTTCGGGCTGGACAACCTGAGGCGCTGGTGCCGCAAGAGGGATTCGAACCCCCGACCCCGTCATTACGAATGACGTGCTCTACCAACTGAGCTATTGCGGCGAACCCTGCCGGGGCCAAGGCGATGCCGGCCCCGATACGCGCGCTCCTGATATCGGGCATGGCCCGAATTGGCAAGGACAAGCCGGATTCGAAATGCGGCTCACGCGCCCCAGCGGGACCAGAATCCGCGCCAGCCGCCGGCCTGAGCCTTGGGTGTACCGATTTGTTCCGTAAATTCATCGCTCGGACCCTCGTCATCGATCCCGGGATCGTCGGGGGCCCGGACGATCGGGATGACCGCAGGAATCGGCGCTGGCGCGGGTTTGCCGAGGTCGGCGCGGCTCCGGAACACGGGGGTGGCCGCGGGCGGCGGTGATTCGGCGGGCTCGGGGGCCGGCTGGACCGGTTCGGCGGTCGCAACGGCCGGCTCGTCCTTGGCCATCGGGGGCAAATTGTCCTGCGCGGCCGGCACTGACGCCGGTGCCGATGCTGGTGCCGCCACGGGCGGTTCCGCCGGGCCTTCGCTGGGAGCCACCGTCACCCGCTTCGGCGGCGGGGCCGCCAGCATGGCCTCCTCGAAGGCCGAGGATTCGATCGTGGTCCCCTTGTCCGAAGGCAGGCTCGCGACCGGGGTCTGCCACTGGAACGCATCGAGCCGGCCGGTGACCGGGGAGACCGGGCGCCAACGGTCGCTGACGTAGCCGTCCGCAGTCCAGGCCGGATCGTGACGGGCGCGCACCGCGCGCAGGGTCCAGGCGCGGGCGCGACCGCCATCGCCGTGCTCGGTGCGCTCGATCTCGGCCATCAGCAGCGCGACGCGCTGGGTCGGATCCTTGACATAAGGCGCGAGCACCTCGCGCGCGCGAGCGAACTCGGAGGCATCGATCGCGGCGCGCGCGATCGCGAGCTGGCCCTCGACATGACCGGGCTTGTCGGCCGACGTCTTGGCCACAAGCGTCTCGACCCGCTGCAAGCGGTGCCACGCGGTATCGCCTAGCTTCACGTGGGCATAGGCATCGGCGAGATCGGGATGCGGATTCGCGATCCAGGCGGCCTCGACCAGCTTCATGGCGCGGCGCACCTGATGCGCCTCGCTCTCGAATTTTGCGGCGAGCACCGCCGCCGGCACCAGCGTCGGCGCCAGCTTGATCGCCTCCATCACGCTCTCGCGCGCGACGTCGCGGTCCATGGTTGCCAATTCCAGCGCGCGTGCAGTGAGCAGGACGCCGCGCTGCCGGCGATAGGTCTGCTTGTCGATCTGCCCCGCAGACAGATTCGAATCGAGGATCGCAAGCGCACCGCTCCAGTCGCCACGCGCGCAGCGGAAGCCGAGCACCGCATGCGAGGCCCAGGTCGAGGACGGCGACAGCTTGATCGCTTCCTCCGCGATCATCACGGCGCCGACCGCATCGTCGGCGCGCTGCGCTTCGATGAACAGGCCGCGCAGGCCAAGCAGGCGCGTGTCCTCGCGCTCGGCCATGGCGCGGAAGACGCGCTGCGCCTCGTCGCGATTGCCTTCGAGCTGCGCTGACTGCGCATGCAGGAGCAGCGCGAGCGGATCATTCGGGGCATGTCGCCGCGCCGTTTCCGCGTGCCGGCGGGCAAGCGCGGTGTCACCATGACCGATCGCAAGCAGGCCGTGGGTGATGGCGTGGCGGCCCCGCGCGTGGCGCTTGTCATGGCGGCGGCGGCGCAGACGCCCCGGCGTGCGCCAGATCGTCGTCACGATGCTCCAGACCAGCACGACGGCCGCGGCAAACAGGCCAAGCAGGAACACGAATTTGGGAAGCGTGGTCGAGGCGCGGAAACTGCCCGCGGTCAGGACGAGATCGCCGGGCTGGTCGGCAACCCAGGCCGCGCCGGCCGCCGCCAGCGCGATCAGGACAAGGAAGAGGACGATGCGAAGCATGGCGATCCCTATACGCGCTGATTGTTGCGCGAAGCTTTATTGAGCAGGCTTGACGAGATCCGCCATGGCATCGTCGGCGAACTTGCGGGAAGCGGCGAGAGCAGCGTCGCGGGCATCGGCCTTGTCGAGCCAGGCCTGCGCCGGCGCACGATCGGCCTCGGCCAGCGTCTTGAGCTCGCGCCGCGCTTCCACGAAATCATTGCGCAGCGCCGCTGCCGTCACCCGTGCGACGATGGCGCCGCGATCGTTGCCGACCCCGTCGGTGCGCTCGATGCGGACGAGCTTTGACGCTCCTGCCTGGAGACGCTCGACGATGCCCGTGCCGCTGGTCTGGGCTTCCGCCGGCGGCGACAGCTTCGGCACGATATTGAGCAGCTCGCGGCTCAGCGCCACCGGCGTCGGAATGCCGGACGCGGCAAAGGTGTCGAGCGGCTTCAGCGCATCGGGCTTTGCCGCCATCGCCCGCGCTGCGGCCAATTGCGACTCGTAAGCATCGCCGTGACGAACGGCGACGTCGAGCAGGGCCGCCGCCACCACATGACGCAGCGGCTTGTCGTCCATCCTCTTCGCATCGGCGATCTTCTCGCCCTGCTGCGCAAGCTCGGCACGTTCGGTCTTGCTGGCGCGCTCGAGCTGGGCGATGCGGTCGCTCAGAGCGGCAAGGTCGGGCGCGGCAGTTTGCGGCGCCGATTTCGCATCGTTCAATGTGCTCGCGGTCTTGTCGGACTGCGCACGCAGATTGGCGACGTCGCTGCGCAAGCCGGTTGCGGATTTCTCCAGCGCGTCGATCCGCGCCGCCATGGCGGGATCGGCGGCGGGCTTGCCGGCCTTGGCTTCGACTGCCGCAACGCGACCGCTCAGCGCATCGACCGTCGCGCTCGTGACTTGCGGGGCGGCCGGCGGCGCCTGTACGGCGGGCCAGCCCAGCAACCAGCCGACCGCGATCACGACCGCCGCTGCGACAGCGCCGGAGAACGGCGCGATGACCCAGGGCGACATCGGCGCGGACGCGACGGAAGGCTGTTCCTCAGCGCGTTCAGACTGCGGCTGGGACTTGGTCTCTTCGGACTCGATCTCTTCGGACTTGGCTTCCTCGACCCTGGTCTGCTCGTGCGCGGCTCGCTCGGGCTCCAGGTGAGCCTCCGGCTCGACCGCCGCCTCCTGCGGCTGGGTCGAGACTTCGGTGGCTTCGAGGTCGATGGTGGGCGGAGTGCGCTTGGCACGGCCGGACTCAGGAGCCAATCCTGAGTCTTCAGGCTTGTCGTCGGCCATCGTGACGGTTCCTCACACTTCCATACGCGGGACGGACCCGATTACGTCGGATTCGGCTCGACCTCTTACGCCAAACGGGTGCGCAACGCACGCTCCAAGGTGGTAAATAAGGCATTTTCGTCCGGTGTCGCAGCCACCAGAACCTGCGACGCGCCGGCATCGCGCAGCACGCTGGCAACAGTCTCGGACAGGCAGCATTGCGGTATAGCCAGCGCCGAGATTTCGACGCCTTCGTCCCTGGCCGCATCCAGGAACGCCCGGGCGCTGCGCCGGGAGTAGTGCAGCACCGCCTCGACGCCGTGAGCGGCAAAGCCCTCGCAGACCTCGCGCGGCAAATGCTTGACCGGCGCCATGCGATAGGTCGTCTGTGTGACCACGCTAAACCCCTCCGCACCGAGCTCGCCGCCGAGGTCGCGCGACAGATCCGCGCCTGCGAGATACAGCAGCGTGCTCTTTTTCTTCAGCACCTTGTCGCGTGCGCTCTGCATCACCTTGTCGCGCAAGGACGCGGCATCGCCGCCGGCGACGATCACCTCGGCAAAGCCGGCGTCGCGCGCCGCAGCAGCCGTGTGCTCGCCGACCGCAAACAACGGCAGCTCCAACAGACCAAGATCCTGCAATTGTGGCGCGACGGCACGGATTGCGTTGGCCGATGTGACGAGGATGGCGCCGTAGGGAGCTTCACTCTCGTCATGGAAGGCGACCGGCTCGAACTTGAGCACCGGCGCAAGCAGCACCGCAAGCCCCCGCGCGCGCAGCTTTTCCGCCGTCGTCTCATTGTCGGGATGCGGCCGTGTGACAAGAATGGACATCGCTGGTGTTCCCGAACCGATTGGCGGCCACGCATTCGTGAGGAAGCCGCGCGTGGCGATTGCGCAATCTGGCCCCGGAATGCTACCGGACGTACCAGAACTCTGCTTTACGGATGAGCGCAAGGGCGCAAATTGGATAACAATTCGCCAATGCTGGTACTGGGCATCGAAACAACCTGCGACGAGACAGCCGCGGCGCTGGTCGAGCGCGCGCCTGACGGCAGCGGCAGGATCCTGTCCAACATCGTGCGGTCGCAGATCGAGGAGCACGCCCGCTTCGGCGGCGTGGTGCCGGAGATCGCCGCCCGTGCCCATGTCGATCTGCTCGACGGCATCATCGAGCGCGCGATGCAGGAGGCCGGCGTCGGCTTCGCCCAGCTTGGCGGCGTCGCGGCCGCGGCGGGGCCGGGCTTGATCGGCGGCGTCATCGTCGGGCTCACCACCGCAAAGGCGATCGCGATGGTGCACGACACGCCGCTGGTTGCGGTGAACCATCTGGAGGCGCATGCGCTGACGCCGCGCCTCACCGACGGAATCGAATTTCCCTACTGCCTGTTCCTCGCCTCGGGCGGCCATACCCAGATCGTCGCGGTCACCGGCGTCGGCCAGTATGTACGGCTTGGCACCACCGTCGACGACGCGATCGGCGAGGCCTTCGACAAGGTCGCGAAGATGTTGGGCCTGCCCTATCCCGGCGGCCCGCAGGTCGAGCGCGCGGCGGCAGGCGGCGATGCCACGCGATTTGCGTTTCCGCGGCCGATGCAGGGACGCCCCGACGCCAATTTCTCGCTGTCGGGATTGAAGACGGCAGTCCGCACTGAAGCGAGCCGGCTAGCCGAGATCACGCCGCAGGACGTCAGCGATCTCTGCGCGAGCTTTCAGGCCGCCGTGCTGGATTCGACCGCCGACCGGCTGAGCGTCGGCCTCAGACTGTTCCGCGAAAAATTCGGCGCACCGCGTGCCCTGGTCGCGGCCGGCGGCGTCGCGGCCAATCAGGCGATCCGCGGCGCCCTCGATGAGGTCGCACAGCAAGCCGGGACGCAACTGATCATGCCGCCGCCCGCGCTCTGCACCGACAACGGCGCGATGATCGCCTGGGCCGGCGCCGAACGCCTCGCGCTCGGCCTGACCGACACGATGGAAGCGCAGCCCCGCGCGCGCTGGCTGCTCGACGCCAACGCGACGGCGCCGACCGGCTACGGCAAGACCCGGGCGGGATTCTAGCCATGACCACGTTCCAATCTGTCGCGGTGATCGGGGCGGGCGCCTGGGGCACGGCGCTGGCGACCGTGGCGGCGCGGGCGGGACGGAGCGTCACGCTCTGGGCACGCAATGCCGAGCATGCCGCGCGGATCGCCTCGACACGCGATAATCCGCGACTGCCCGGCGTGCAGATCGCGCCGGAGATCGTCGTGACCAGCGATCTGGCGCTCACCGCACGCGCCGGCATGTTGCTGATCGCAACACCGGCGCAGCATTTGCGCGGCGCCGTCAACATGCTGGCCTCGCATCTGACAGGGCCGGTGCCGATCGTCGCCTGCGCCAAGGGCATCGAGCACGGCACCCATAAATTCATGACCGACGTGATCGCTGAGGCCGCGCCGCACGCCCAGCCCGCGATCCTGTCGGGTCCGAGCTTTGCCGACGATGTCGCGCGCGGCTTGCCGACGGCGGTGACGCTGGCGGCAAGCGATGAGACGTTGGCGAGCGCGCTGGTGCAGGCCCTGGGCTCACCGACGTTCCGTCCCTATCACTCCACGGACATCCGCGGCGTCGAGATCGGCGGCGCAGCCAAGAACGTGCTGGCGATCGCAGTCGGCATCGCGGTCGGGCGCAAGCTGGGGGCCTCCGCCCAGGCCGCGCTGACGACCCGCGGCTTTGCCGAGCTGACGCGCCTCGGCCGCGCGCTCGGCGCACGCAGCGAAACGATCACCGGCCTGTCCGGCCTCGGCGATTTGATCCTGACCTGCTCGAGCCCGCAATCGCGCAATTTCATCCTTGGCCTTGCTTTGGGCCGCGGCGAGCAGCCGCCTGCGGGCAAGCTTGCCGAGGGCGAGTTCACCGCGCCGGTGCTGATCGAACTCGCAGCTTCGCAAAACGTCGAGATGCCGGTGTCAGAAGCCGTCGCGTCGATCCTGAGCGGCCGGAGCACGATCGACGCCGCGATCTCGGGACTGATGACGCGCCCCTTCAAGGCAGAGGAATGACGTCTTCTCGTCATGCCCGCGCTTGTCGCGGGCATCCACGTCTTGATATTGAATTGATGGCAGAGACGTGGATGGCCGGGACAAGCCCGGCCATGACGAATGGATAGGGCACGCGCGATGAACTACTGGCTGGTGAAATCCGAACCATCGGTGTGGTCCTGGGACCAGCAGGTGGAAAAGGGCGCCAAGGGCGAGGCCTGGACCGGCGTGCGCAATTATACCGCGCGCCAGAACCTCGTCGCCATGAAGAAGGGCGACAAGGCATTCTTCTATCATTCCAACGAGGGCAAGGAGATCGTCGGCATCGCGGAGATCATCAAGGAGGCCTATCCCGATCCGACCGACAAGACCGAGAAATTCGTCTGCGTCGATATCAAGGCCGACAAGCCGTTGAAGACGCCGGTGACGATGGCGACGATCAAGGCCGAGAAGAAACTCGCCGACATGGCGCTGGTGAAATATTCGCGCCTGTCGGTGCAGCCGGTGACGGCCGAGGAGTGGAAGCTCGTCTGCAAGATGGGCGGGGTTTAGCCGCAGGTGCGGCCTTAATTCTCCGCCGTCGTCCCGGACAAGCGCGCTCTTAGGCGCGCGTAGATCCGGGACCCATACTCCGCAGCAATCGTTTTGCGAGGACTCGGGGTTCCCAGCGCGTGCTACAATATAATTTGGTGGTTATGGGTCCCGGCCTTCGCCGGGACGACACCGAGAGTTTGGCACGGCCATCGCACAACGACCTGCAATACCCGCGCTCACATCTCCGGCAGCGCAAACACCTCGCATGGCGCAGCAATGCCGCGCAGCGAATGCGATCCGAGCGCGATCAGCGGCATGTCCGTCTCGGCGGCGAGCGCGCCCGACACCAGCACGGTCCGCCCCAGCGACTTGCACAATCCCTCGAGCCGGCTGGCGAGATTGACGGCGGGACCGATCGCCGTGAAGTCGAGCCGGTTGGCGGCGCCGATATTGCCCCACAGCATCTCGCCCAGATGAAGTGCGGCACCGAATGCCAGCGGCGACAACCCTTGAGCGCCGCGCTCCTTGTTGAGATAGACCATGCCGGCCTCGGCCGCGCCTGCGGCACGCAGGGCGGCATCGCACGCGCGGCGGGGCGATGCCTCGACCACCGGAAAGATCGCGAGCACGCCGTCGCCGATGAATTTCAGCACCTCGCCGCCAAAGGCGTGGACAGCGCCGGCGATGCGATCGAACCAAGCATCGAGCGCGGCGATGACCTGCGCAGGCGGAGAGGTTTCCGACAACGTCGTGAAGTTGCGGAGGTCGGCATAGAGCAGCGCGGCCTGAATGGTCTCGCCGAGATCGCGGCGCAGAGGTGCCGCCAGCACCCGCTCCGCGCTCCGCTTGCCGAGATAGGCATCTAACGTCGCGCGCAACGTGGCGCGCGCGGCCAGCACGGCGAGGGGCGTCGCGGCAAAACGCGCGGCCTGGCGCAATTGCCCGATGTCGTCCGCGGTGAACGGACGCGGCCCGATCCAGCAAAGCTGCGGCCCATCTGGACGTCCGGCGATGTCTTCGTGGACGTCGCCGCGCGCGATGTCGCGCAGCCAGCGGCGACCGGCATCGTTGGGCGGATCGGGCGCCAATCCGCCCGGCGCGAAGCCGAGTGCTTCGATCACCTGGCCGCTGTCTGCACGCCACAACCAGGTCCGCTTCGCGATCAGCGGATGCGGCACCTCCAGCGTCAGGGCGCCCCCCGCAAGCGGCACGCCGTCGGCGACCAGATGGGCGGCGAGTTCCGCAAGCAGGCGATCAGCTCCGGCACTATCCGAAGCGGCATCGACAAGCCAGGCGAGGGTCGGGGAGAGCTGCATGGCTCGATCATGGCCAAGGCGGGCCGCCCTTGTCACGGGCAATCCTTGACGCGCCGCTTTGGCACCGCCATGTGCCAATGGCAGCGAAGGGATGATCGCCGATGACCGAACCGTTCATAGTGCGACGCGAGACCCAGATCGCGGCACCACGTGCCACCGTTTTCGCCTATCTGACCGACCCCGAGAAAATCCTGAGCTGGATGGGCTCCGATGCCACCACGGAGCCGCATCCCGGCGGGCTTTATCTGCTCAAGGGCATCGGCCCCCGCAGCGGCGTCGCCCGCGGCGCCTTCCGCGAGGTCGTGCCGGTGCATCGTCTGGCCTACACGTTCGGATGGGAAGGCGGCCAGGAGGTACCGCCCGGCTCGAGCCTGATCGAGATCGACCTGATCGAGCGCGACGGCGGCACGCTGCTGCGCATGACCCATAGCGGCCTGCCAAGCGAAGCGCAGGCCGCCGCGCACGCGACGGGGTGGGCGCATTATATGGAACGGCTCACGACCGCAGCCGCAGGCGGCGATCCCGGTCCCGACAACGGCGTCTCGCCCAAGTCGTAGCTCTCGTAGGGTGGGCAAAGGCGCACTTGCGCCGTGCCCACCATCTACCCCAACACCGCAACAGAAATGGTGGGCACGCTTCGCTTTGCCCACCCTACGGCAGTGTCGTTACACCGCGGCTGTCGCCACCACCTGCGCCAGAAGCTGCTCGCGCCTCGCCTGCGAGCGCTGGCCCTTCATGGTCGCGGCGAAGCGCTCGAGGATGCCGTCCTCGAACGCGGTGACGATGGTGTCGTGGACGTAGCTCTTGCGGCAGATCGCCGGCGTGTTGGAGAGCTTGTCGGCTGCGGCGCGGATCGCGTCCAGCACCTGCTTCTTGCGGCCGCGCTGGCTGGTCGCCGGCGTGATTCGCGACAGCGATTCCACGACGACGGCAGACGCCATCAGCGTACGGAAATCCTTCAGCGAAATCTTGATGCCGGCGATCTCGCGCAAGAACGCGTTCACCTGCGTGGTGTTGACCGCGCGCACAATGCCGTAGGCATCGCGATACTGGAACATGCGCTTGCCGGGGACGCCCTGCAAAATGCCGATGGCGCGCACCAGTTTGGCCGCATCGCACTCCTTGCGCACCGCCTTGCCGCCCTTCGCCTTGAAGGTCAGCACGAAGCTGTCGTCCTCAAGCGTGACGTTCGACTTCAGCAGCGTGGTGGCGCCGCGGGTGCCGTTGAGGCGGGCATAGGATTCATTGCCCGGACGGATCGCAGTGCGCGCGATCAGCTCGATCACGGCCGAGAGCGCGAATTCACGCGTCGGCTCGTCGCCCGACAGG
The DNA here is from genome assembly GCF_028128695.1 of Bradyrhizobium sp. CCBAU 25360. Lineage (NCBI taxonomy): Bacteria > Pseudomonadati > Pseudomonadota > Alphaproteobacteria > Hyphomicrobiales > Nitrobacteraceae > Bradyrhizobium > Bradyrhizobium sp. CCBAU 25360. The sequence continues at coordinate 401,364 of NZ_LBJA01000040.1, read as the reverse complement.
AACGCCGAGACCTTGCGCCGGATCTTTGGCAGCGCGCCGACGAGCTTTTCCAGACGATGCGCCTTGCGGTGCTCGCGGACCTTCTCCCAATCGGCGTGATAGCGATATTGCAGCCGGCCTGCGGCATCGCGGCCCACGGCCTGGAGATGCAAGCTCGGATCGGCGGAGTAGCGCACCTCGCGATAGGCCGGCGGCACCGCCATGGCGTGCAGCCGGCGGATGGTGCGGGCGTCGCGGATATGTGCGCCATTGGGACGCACGAAGGAATAGCCCTTGCCGCGCCGGATGCGGCGGATGGTCAGCTCGTTCTGGTCGCCGAGCCGCAGGCCGAGCTCCTTGGCAAGCGCTTCGACCGTCGCCGCGGGCGCCGTGTCGAAGGCCTTCTTCGGGCTAGGACGCCTGAAAGCGGCGGGTTTCGGCCATTGTCCGAGGGCTTTGGCCAGTGCAATGGCCGCAGGATCGGCTGAAGCGGGCCGTATCGTCCCGAGATTCTGCTGATCCATCATAGTCTTATGCCTTAGCCCTGTCTGTTACCGGTCAATGCCGCTGTTCTGATTTTTGTTCCGAAGGGTCTCTTCGGACCCGGGTTGGCCATTTAGGGTGTTCCGAACACTATTGCGAGTCCCGAATCGGCGAGGGTGGTTTCTAAATACCTCCATTAATGCATGGGGCCCCTGCGCCGGCCTGTTCCGCGGAGCTGGGCAAGGCCCCGAAAGCCGCCCGCCGGCTTGTTTCAGATCTGCGACAGTCACAGCAGGTGGCCTTGATCCTCCGCATGGCCGGCCGCCCGCCGAAGGTCCAGCTTGTGCTCCTTGTCGGGCCCGGTTAGCCCGACGCATAATCAGTCAATGATCAAGTCGGCTCGCCGGTCGCTAGCGTTCGGCCTGCCGTATGTGGAGGGAAGCATGTCCGAGAAGATCTACGACGTCCCGGCGGAGTGGGCGAAGCGCGCCTGGGTCGACCAGGCCAAGTACAAGGAGATGTACGCTCGCTCGATCTCGGACCCGAATGGTTTCTGGGCGGAGCAGGCCAAGCGCATCGACTGGATGCACGCGCCGACGAAAATCGAGAACGTCTCGTTCGCGCCCGGCAACATCTCGATCAAATGGTTCGAGGACGGCATCCTCAACGTCGCCTACAACTGCATTGACCGCCATCTCGCCAAGCGCGGCAACCAGACCGCGATCATCTGGGAAGGCGACGATCCCTCGCAGTCCAAGCATATCACCTACCAGGAGCTGCACGACGAGGTCTGCCGGATGGCCAACATCCTGCGCACCCGCAACGTCAAGAAGGGCGACCGCGTCACCATCTACCTGCCGATGATTCCGGAAGCGGCCTATGCGATGCTCGCCTGCGCGCGCATCGGCGCGATCCACTCCGTGGTGTTCGCGGGGTTCTCGCCGGACAGCCTCGCCCAGCGCATCAATGACTGCAAATCCAAGATCATCATCACCGCGGACGAAGGCCTGCGCGGCGGCAAGAAGGTGCCGCTGAAGGCCAACGTCGACGCCGCGCTCGCCAAGGCCGACGACGTCGACTGGGTCGTGGTGGTCAAGCGCACCGGCGGCAAGATCGACATGAACCCGACGCGCGACCTCTGGTATCACGAGGCGGCGGCGATGGTGACGACGGAATGCCCGGTCGAGCACATGCACGCCGAGGACCCGCTGTTCATCCTCTACACCTCAGGCTCGACCGGCCAGCCCAAGGGCGTGCTGCACACCTCCGCCGGCTATCTCGTGTTCGCCTCGATGACGCATCAATACGTCTTCGATTATCACGACGGCGACATCTACTGGTGCACCGCCGACGTCGGCTGGGTCACCGGCCACAGCTACATTCTCTATGGGCCGCTCGCCAATGGCGCGACGACGCTGATGTTCGAAGGCGTGCCGAATTACCCGGATAATTCCAGGTTCTGGAACGTCATCGACAAGCACAAGGTCAACATCTTCTACACCGCACCGACCGCGATCCGCGCGCTGATGCAGTCGGGCGACGAGCCCGTGAAGAAGACATCGCGCGCCTCGCTCCGCCTGCTCGGCTCGGTCGGCGAGCCCATCAATCCGGAAGCGTGGGAGTGGTATCACCGCGTCGTCGGCGACGACCGCTGCCCGATCGTCGACACCTGGTGGCAGACCGAGACCGGCGGCATCCTGATCACGCCGCTGCCGGGCGCGACCAAGCTCAAGCCGGGCTCGGCGACGCAGCCGTTCTTCGGCGTGGTGCCTGAGATCGTCGACGCCGACGGCAAGGTGCTGGACGGCGAGACCTCGGGCAATCTCTGCCTGACGCGGTCCTGGCCCGGCCAGATGCGCACGGTCTACGGCGACCATGCCCGCTTCGAGCAGACCTATTTCTCGACCTATAAGGGCAAGTACTTCACCGGCGACGGCTGCCGCCGCGATGCCGACGGCTATTACTGGATCACCGGCCGCGTCGACGACGTTATCAACGTCTCCGGCCATCGCATGGGCACCGCGGAAGTCGAGAGCGCGCTGGTGGCGCATGAGAAAGTCTCCGAGGCTGCCGTGGTCGGCTTCCCGCACGACATCAAGGGCCAGGGCATCTACGCCTATGTCACCCTGATGGCCGGCATCGAGCCGACCGACGACCTGCGCAAGGAACTCGTCACCTGGGTGCGCAAGGAGATCGGCCCGATCGCATCCCCGGACCAGATCCAGTTTGCGCCGGGCCTGCCCAAGACCCGCTCCGGCAAGATCATGCGCCGCATCCTGCGCAAGATCGCCGAGGATGAGCCGGGCAGCCTGGGCGACACCTCGACGCTGGCCGATCCCGCCGTGGTCGACGATCTCGTCAGGAACCGGCAGAACAAGAAGTCGGCGTAAGCTTGCTCTCCTGCCCCGGACGCAGCGCAGCGCGCACGTCGCGGTGCGCTGCTGAGCCGGGGCCCATCCATCCCAGCGCAAAGAACTGGGTCCCGGCTCTGCGTCGCGGCGCGACGCGCTGCGCCTTGTCCGGGACACGAGACCGCGTTTGTCGTCGACCCTCCGGTAAACAACAGCCGTTCACATCCTCACGCACTCGTCAGCGCGCGTGCCGGTGCGGCTACATCTTTCCCGCCGAGTGTTGTTTTCAGGTCATTTACTTTATTTCGAACATTTCCTTTGTTCCCCCTGCTGGCTGGCCCTTGGCAGCCGTGCTTGGAAACCAACCGGTTAAAGGGCGCGGTTAAGAATGTCCCCTGACAAGGACGTGGCAAGCTGGCAATTGCCGGTTCCGCGTAATTTTGGACGATCCGTTCGGGCTTAGGGGAAAATCGATGTCGATTAGGATTGCGGCGGCGCTGGCCGCCACCATCGGGGCAGGGGTCTTGATGTCGACGGCGGCGCAGGCGCGGCCGGAAATGGTGGGGGCGCATCTGGCCGACTATTCGCCGGGCACCATCGTGGTCAAAACCAGCGAGCGGAGGCTCTATCTCATCCTCGATAACGGCCACGCCGTGCGCTATCCGGTCGGCGTCGGCAAGTCCGGCAAGCAATGGGCCGGCACTACCCGCATTGACGGGAAATATCGCAACCCGGCCTGGGCACCGCCGGCCGAGGTCAAGCGTGACAAGCCGAGCATTCCCGACATGATTCCGGGCGGCTCGCCGCGCAACCCGATGGGCGTTGCGGCGATGACGCTGGCCGGCGGTGAATACGCCATCCACGGCACCAACGTGCCGGGCTCGATCGGCGGCTTCGTCTCCTATGGCTGCATCCGCATGCTCAACGACGACATCACCGATCTCTATGGCCGCGTCTCGGTCGGCACCACGGTGGTCGTGACGCGCTGATCGCCGGGATCAAGGCAAGACAGGAAAAGGCCGCGTCCCCGAACGCGGCTTTTTTGTTACCAGAAGCGCCAGCCGCGCGTGCACCAGCCGTCGCGATGGCCGCCAGTGTAGCTTCGCGCAAAACCGCCGGCGAGCAATGCCGCCGCAACGTTCGCAGTCCGCCGGGTCGCGACGTCGGCGAGAACGCGGCCGTATTTGTCGGGGCCGAGATTGGTGATCGTCACGTCGCCCTGACCGAGCAGATCGCGCAACGCGCGGGCCGCGGCTTCGGCCTTGTCCTGCTCCTCCCGGCAAGACGCTTTCATCTCGGGCGCGTCGATGCCGCGCAACCGAACCCGCACGACGAGATCGCGGCCGCCGCGCTGACGAACACGCGCGAGAAAGGTGTCGCCGTCGATGGTGCGAATGACGTCCACCGGCTCGCGAACATCGGGATGGCCCGCCTGCTCGAGAACGATCTCGGCATTCCGCGTGCGGTCGCCATCGGCATCAGGAACAAGCCAGCCCATTCCATGGCGAAAGGTGAGTACGACGGCCAGCGCGATGCCCACCACGAACATCCACGGCAATAATCCGGAGAAGCGCCGACCGAACGGCGAGCCGCCGAACTGCGGCCGATAGGAATTAGGTCGATCCCGGAAAGGCATCAATCACGCTAGGACAGAGACGGGGGAACTCAAAGCACGAGCGCGCACATAGCGGAACCATGCAGGAAAATTCCATCGTCGAATATGTCGGCCGTAGTTCTACCGGAGATCCGCGAATATTACCCAAATCTCAATCATTGGTTGCGAATACCGGCTATACAGCAACGCGAGGAGAGAGCGGTGGGGTCATTCAGGTTTCGCATTGGAACAAAGCTCGGCATCGTCACCGGCGTGAGCGTTGTGCTGGTCTGCGGCATGCTGACCAACCAGATGCTCGGCAACCGGTCGATTGCCGAATCCAATCGCCTGGTCACGATCAACTACCTCAACAAAGGCAATGCGCAAGCGGCGCAGACGGCGATGGCGCGGGCGCAGCTCGCAGCTCTCGAGATCAGCTCCGCCTCGTCAGCCGGAGAGGTTGACAAGCTCCTCGAGAATCTCCGCGCGCGAGCAGGCGAAGCCGGCGCGGAAATCGATACGGCCACCGACCGGGCGACCCGCAAGGTCACCCAGGACGCCTATCGTGAGACCAAGAAATTCGTCGATGCGTATCTGACCAGCGGCATTGAACTGGCGGGGGCGCAAAAGACCGTCATTGGCGCCCCCTCGGGCGGCGCCAGGACTGCCGCAGAGTCGACGAAGGCCACCATTCTCGCAGAGCGTATGCGTCCGGCAGCCCTGGAAGTCAGCAAACGGATCGACGATCTGGTCGGCGTTGCCAACGAATTCGCCGCGCGCCGCAAGGGCGAGATGCTGGCCGAACTGGACCGCGTCGCCACCTTCGCATTGATCGTCGGCGTCTTCGTCGTTCTGACGTTGATCGGGTCCGCCGTCTTTTCCGTGTCGAACATCGCCCGGCCGATCCGGCGCATCGGCGACGTGCTTCTCCAGCTCGCCGCCGGCAACAAGGCGATCGAGATTCCCTACACGCGCCGCGGCGATGAAGTCGGCGACAACGCTCGCGCGGCTCAGACCTTCAAGGAAAACCTGATCCGTATCGAGCAGATGGAGGTTGAGCAGAAGAATCAGGAAGCCGCTGCGGCCGCTCAGCGCAAGGAAGAGATGACCCAGCTCGCCGGCGTGTTCGAAGCCGCGGTCGGCGGCATCATCGACTCTGTGTCAGCGGCCAGCCAGCAGCTCGAGGCAGCCGCCGGTACGCTGTCGGGAACCGCGGAAGAGACCCAGGAACTCTCCGGAATGGTCGCGGCGGCCTCGGAGGAGGCGTCCACCAATGTCGGAGCGGTCGCGTCCGCCGCCGAGGAAATGAGCACCTCGGTCGTCGAGATCGGACGCCAGGTCCACGATTGCAGCCGCATCGCCAGCGAAGCGGTCAGGCAGGCCGAGCGCACCGATGTCCGGATCAATGAACTGCTCAAGGCGGCGGGCCGAATTGGCGACGTCGTCAAATTGATCACCGCGATTGCCGAACAGACCAACCTCCTGGCGCTGAACGCAACGATCGAGGCGGCGCGCGCCGGCGAATCCGGCCGCGGCTTTGCGGTCGTGGCGAGCGAGGTGAAGGCGCTCGCGGCGCAAACCGCGCGAGCGACCGAGGAAATCAGCGCGCAGATCGCCGGCATGCAATCGGCAACCGAGGACTCCGTCGGAGCGATCAAGGAAATCGGCGCGACCATCGCCCGCATTTCAGACATTTCGTCCACCATTGCAGCGACGATCGAAGAACAGGGTGCAGCGACGGCCGAGATTGCGCGCAACGTCAGCGAAGCCGCCAAGGGAACCGTCGAAGTCGCAGACAAGATCGCCCAGGTCAGTCATGGCGCGAGCGCGACCGGCGCGGCGTCGGGGCAGGTGTTGGCATCGGCGCGCTCGCTGTCGAGTGAAAGCAGCCTCTTGAAGACGGAAGTCGAGAAGTTCCTCAACACCGTGCGCGCGGTATGAAACTGCATAGCGGCGACGAGCACATCTTCAATGCTCGTCGCGTATGGATAGCGCCTCCGGGATTCCCCGGAATTGTCCGGCACCCCTTACAACTGTAGGTTGGAAAAGATCCAACGAGCAATCGCTCGTGGAACTCCCTACAGCGGGTCCTCCGACATGAACATCGACGCAATTTCAGCCGATTCGCTCGAACGAATGGCCGACCTCGTTCGGCAGCAGCACAGTTCCCTCGACACCATGCTGCTGTCCCCAGTGGGCGAATTCCAGAGCAGAGCCGTCACGCTCGCGACGTTGATGCGTGAAGTGACGGACTGCCTCGCCGAGGATTTCCTGCATCGTCCGGCGCAGGACTTTCCGATGCTCTATTTTGCATGCGGCAAGGCCAGAGTCGGCTCGACCGCCCTCAGCAATCTGTTCGGCATGACCGGCATGCCTTCATATTATCAACCGCTGAAGGCGATCCTGCGCGACGCGCTCGTCGGCCGTCCGCTGACGCCCTGGGTCATCCCCTCGGCGAGCGACGAGCCGCACATCTTCAGCAAGGAAACGATCGGGCCCTACGTGCTCGCCGAGAGCTTGTTCAATCCGCTGCAGCTCCTGGTCGAAGCAGGCTATCCGCGGCACCGTCTGCATCTCATCATGCTCGATCGCGAGCCGGCGAGTTCGCTGGCGTCATGGCTCGAGAAGCTGATTTCGCGCGGGCCCGAAGATACATTGCTGCGGCACTATGTCGTCGCCGCACTCAGCGCGGCCCGCGTCGCAGGTTACGCCCAGCAACAAGGCGTTCCCGTCACGCACTACGTCTACGAGGTGAGCAAGGAGGCCCTGTCGTCGGTGCGCGTCTTGTTCGACCGCCTCGGCCTTTCGAGCAGCTTTACCGAGAATGCCGTGACGTCATGGCGGGAACCGGGAAGCGTGCAGGCAAACAACGCGCGCGTCATCTTCCCGAGCGAAGCGACGATCTACAAGGTGCCCAATCTGCACACCTCCGATAGCGCCTATCGCTACCAGCGCCGCGCGACGGGCTCGGTGAGCGAAGCTCAGCTGGAGATCCTGGAGCGCTGCGGGGTCAATGACGCCTATCGAGCTTCGGTCGCGGCGTGCGTCCGCGATCTCGGCCTGAATGCGGCAATTTCGGCGCATCTGTTCGGCGACTGGTTCGCTGAGGCCGCGTGATCCGCATGCTGGACAATCCCACGAGCGCCGAACCCCTCCTTGAAAGAACCGGCGGCGAGCAGCTTCACGCCGCCGGCCATCTTCGGCGCCTGGAGGCGGAAAGCATTCACATCCTGCGGGAGACGGCGGCCGAATTCTGCAGGCCGGTGATGCTGTATTCCATTGGCAAAGACTCCTCGGTGCTGCTGCACCTGGCGATGAAGGCCTTTCATCCCGGCAAGCCGCCATTTCCGCTGCTGCACGTCGACACGACATGGAAGTTCCGCGAGATGATCGCGTTTCGCGACCGTCGCGCGCGCGAACTCGGCATCGACCTGATCGTCCATACCAACAATGACGGCTTGAGCCAGGGCATTGACCCCTTCACCCACGGCTCGGCCCGTTACACCGACGTCATGAAGACCCAGGCGTTGCGGCAGGCGCTGGACCTCCACGGCTTCGACGCCGCGATCGGAGGCGCGCGGCGCGACGAGGAGAAATCGCGCGCCAAGGAGCGCGTGTTCTCGCACCGGAGCGCGGCGCATCGCTGGGATCCGAAGAACCAGCGGCCCGAGCTGTGGAGCCTGTACAACACGATGCTCGCACCCGGCGAGAGCATGCGGGTGTTTCCGCTGTCGAACTGGACCGAGCTCGACGTCTGGGACTACATCCTGCTCGAGGACATCCCGATCGTTCCGCTCTATCTGGCGGCTTCGCGCCCGGTGGTTGAGCGCGACGGCGCGCTGATCATGGTGGACGATGAACGGATGCCGCTGCATGCAGGCGAAGAGCCGCGATGGCGCTCCGTCAGGTTTCGCACCCTGGGCTGCTATCCGCTCAGCGGCGCCACGGTCTCGACCGCGGCAACGCTCCCCGAGATCGTGCGCGAGATGATGGCCTCGCGCACCTCCGAGCGGCAGGGACGCATGATCGACCGGGACAGTCCCGCATCGATGGAGCGCAAGAAAGCGGAAGGCTACTTCTGATGTCCTATCACGAGGCACCCACGATCGCTGCCTCCGATGCGCCGCGGCTCGAACAGGACGATCGTCCGACGCTGCGTTTCGTCACTTGCGGCAGCGTCGACGACGGCAAGAGCACGCTGGTTGGCCGGCTGCTCTACGATTCCAAGACGCTGCTCGACGACCAGCTCGACGCGCTGGCGTCCGAGAGCCGGACGGTCGGCACCACCGGCGGCGATTTCGATTTCGCGCTGCTGGTCGACGGCTTGCAGGCCGAGCGCGAGCAGGGCATCACGATCGACGTCGCCTACCGCTTCTTCGCCACCAAGCTGCGCCGCTTCATCGTCGCCGACACGCCGGGGCACGCGCAGTATACCCGCAACATGGCGACCGGCGCCTCCAACGCCGATCTCGCCGTGGTGCTGGTCGATGCCCGCAAGGGCGTAATCACGCAGACGCGGCGCCACAGCCACATCCTGTCGCTGCTTGGTATCCGTCACGTCGTGCTCGCCGTGAACAAGATGGATCTGATCGGATTCGACGGGGATCGCTTTGCGGCCATCACTGCCGAATATCTGACCATGGCCGGACAGCTCGGAATCTCGCAGGTCCAGTGCATCCCTGTCGTCGCGCCCGACGGCGACAACATCGTCGCCGCCAGCGCGCGGATGCCCTGGTACGCCGGGCCGACCGTCACCGCCTATCTGGAATCGGTCGACGTTTCCGGCGATGTCTCGCAGCGGCCGTTCCGGTTGCCGGTGCAATGGGTCAACCGGCCGCATGCGGAGTTTCGCGGCTTCTGCGGGCGTATCGCCAGCGGAACGGTCGCGATCGGCGAGACCATCGCCGTGCAGCCCTCGGGCCGCCAGACGCGCATCGCGCGCATTCTCATCCCCGGCGGCGAGCGCGACCGCGCTGCGGCGGGCGAATCGGTGACGCTCACGTTGACCGACGAGATCGACGTCAGTCGCGGCGACGTGCTGACGGCGGGGCCCGCGCCACAGGTCTCGGATCAGCTGGCCGCCCATCTCGTCTGGTTCGACGACGAGGCCATGGTCGCGGGCCGTCGCTATTTGCTCAAATGCGGCGCGGCCTCGACCGGCGCGGTGATCACGACGCTCAAGCACCGCATCGCCATCGACACCATGGCGCATGAAAGCGCTGCCACACTCGACGCCAACCAGATCGGCTACGCCCATCTCAGCCTCGACCGTCCATTGGTGTTCGAGGCCTATCGCGACGACCGCGACATGGGCAGCTTCATTCTCGTCGATCCCATCAGCCATCGCACCGCCGCCGCGGGAATGATCGATCTCTCGCTCCGCCGCGCCACCAACATTCATTGGCAGCGGCTTGCCGTCGACAAACCCGTGCGGGCGCAGCTGAAGCAGCAGCGGCCCTGCGTGCTCTGGTTCACGGGGCTGAGCGGTGCCGGCAAATCGACCATCGCCGATCTCGTCGATCGCAGGCTTGCCGAACTCGGGCGCCACGCCGCGCTGCTCGACGGCGACAATCTCCGCCACGGCATCAACCGCGACCTCGGCTTCTCCAACGCGGACAGGGCGGAGAACGTCCGGCGCACTGCCGAGATCGCGGCGCTGTTCGTCGATGCCGGCATGATCGCGCTGGTCGCGCTGATCTCACCGTTCCGCAACGAGCGCGAGCTGGCGCGCCAGCGGGTCGAGGCAGGCGAGTTCATCGAGATCCATGTCGCGACCCCGCTGGCCGAATGCGAGCATCGCGATCCCAAGGGGCTCTATCGCAAAGCACGGGCGGGAGAGCTGCCATCGTTCACCGGCATCGATCAGCCCTACGAGATGCCGCGGGCGCCGGAGATCACCATCGACACGTCAGAAATGTCGACCGACGCGGCCTGCGAGCGCATCATCGGTTATCTCAGGGACAATCACTATCTGTAGTGGCGGGAGTGGACGCCTTCCAGGACCGGCGATCGCTCAGAAGTCGGAGGCGATGCCCTTACGCTCCCAGTCGCCGTAGCGGGTCGGCTCGGGTCCCTTCGGCCCCTGCAACTCCTTCGGCGCCGCCTTGCCGGCCTCCTGGGCCTGCGCGGCTGCGGACTGTCGGCGCGCCTCGGCTTCGGCCAGCGCGCGCTGGGCTGCCGGCGTAAGCTGCTTGCGGGCGGGAACGGGAGGCTGATCACTCATCGCCAGGCTTTCTAGCGCAGGACGAGCCGCAACGCGATGTCCAATAACGCATTCCTGAAATCGGCCCGGAAGGGCTGAAAAAGCCCGAAGCGATTCTTACATTTGGCATATTCGCGTGCCAGAGATTGGGTTCTCAAGGCATGCGCCCATTGCGGCGGAACTGCCGCTTGCTCAGAACCTTGCTTCCGCATGCCATCTCAACGTTTCGCCCCTCCGTCCGAAGTGCCCGGTCTCGCGGCGCGACGGATTGCCGCCGACATCGTCGACGGCGTGCTGCACAAGCACCGTACGCTCGATGACCAACTCGACGGCAGCGGCGCCCATCCCGGACTGAAGACGCTTGCCGACCGCGACCGCGCGCTGATGCGGCGACTGGTCGCCACGGTGCTGCGCCGGCTCGGCACGCTCGGCCATGTGCTGTCCCGCCTGCTCGACAAGGGCATCCCCTCCGATGCGCCGCGCGCGCAGAGCGCACTCCTGATCGGCGCGGCGCAGATCCTCTGGATGGACGTGCCGGATCACGCGGCCGTCGACCTCTCCGTTCGCCTGGTGCAATCCGACCGGCGCGCCGCGCGCTATGCCGGCCTCGTCAATGCCGTGCTGCGCCGCTGCGCGCGCGAGGGCGCGGCGCTGGTCGAGGAGGTCGCCGCGCAATCGCTGGATCTGCCCCCATGGCTGCTCGCGCGCTGGAGCGCGCATTATGGCGAAGCAACCGCAAGGGAGATGGCACTGGCACTCGGCCACGAGCCTTCGCTCGATCTCACGGTGAAGTCCGATGCCGCGCAATGGGCGAACCGCCTGCACGGCGAGACGCTTCCGACCGGAACGGTGCGGATGCTGCTGCACGGCTCGGTGACCATGCTGCCCGGCTTCGCCGAGGGACAATGGTGGGTGCAGGACGCCGCAGCCGCGCTGCCGGCCCGGCTGTTCGGCGACGTCAAGGGCAAGTCCATTGCCGATCTCTGCGCCGCCCCCGGCGGCAAGACCGCACAACTGGCGCATGCCGGCGCGCAGGTCACGGCGATCGACCGCTCGCCGGCCCGGGTGATGCGGCTGCGTGAAAACCTGGCGCGGCTGTCGCTCCAGGCCGAGACCGTCGTCGCTGACGCCGTGGAATGGGCCGGCCCAGCCGAAGGCTTCGACGGTATTTTGATCGATGCGCCCTGCACCTCGACCGGCACGATCCGCCGTCATCCCGATGTGGCGTGGCTGCGGCAGGAAGCCGACGTCACCGCCATGACTGTGCTCCAGCAGCGGCTGCTGCGAAAATCGGTATCGTTGCTCAAGCCGGGCGGCACGCTGGTCTACTGTACCTGCTCGCTGGAACCCGAAGAGGGTGAGCAGGCCGTGGCAACGCTGCTGGCGAGCGAGCCTGCGCTTCGCCGCGTCCCGATCGAGGCCGCGGAGGTCGCGGGCCTCGACGAAATCATCACAGGGGACGGCGATCTGCGCACCCTGCCCAGCCATCTGCCGAACGCCGATCCCAAGCTCGGCGGTCTCGATGGGTTTTTCGCGACCCGGCTCGTTAAATCCTGATTTTGCACCGGATTTTGCGACCGCGACGCTGATTCGCACACGTTCAAGGTGGTGTCAGACGTCCGATTTTGGGATTAATAGGGATTCGTCGGAATCCTCTCCCCCTTCAAGGCAAAGCGTGTCGGTCGCTCAACGCAGACGTATCTCGACGCTGGTCATGAACCGCTTCGCGCGGAACATGCTCGCGCGCGCGAGCGGCGGTTCCGTTGCGCTGTCGCGGGTCTGGCCCGGCCGCACCGATCGGCTGATCATCGCGCCGCACGATCTGCGCACCGCGGATGCGACTCGCGCCGCCGAAATCTATGCCGGCCGCTTCGTCTTCGCCGGCAAGATCGTCAATTGCCACGGCCGTTCGATCTTCGATCTCGAGCCGCCGTCGGAGGATTGGGAAGTCGCGCTGCTCGGCTTCGGCTGGCTGCGCCATTTGCGCGCCGCCGACACCGCGCTGACACGGGCGAATGCGCGCGCGCTGATCGAGGACTGGATCGCCAACCCCGCCAACAAGCGCCGCCCGGTCGCGCGCCGCGCCGACGTGCTGGCCCGGCGCGTGATCTCGCTGCTGTCGCAGGCGCCGCTGGTGCTGGGCGAGACCGACAACAAGTTCTACCGCCGTTACCTGCGCGCCCTCGCGCGCGAGATCCGCTTCCTGCGCTACACCATGGTCAACATTCCCGACGGGGTGCCGAAGCTCCAGGTGCTGATCGCGCTGTGCTATGCGGCCTTGTGCCTCGCCAACCAGGCGGGCCAAATCCGCAGCGCATCGAAGAAGCTGTCGGACGAATTGCAGCGGCAGATCCTGCCCGACGGCGGACACATCTCGCGCAATCCGGGCGCGCTGATCGAACTCCTGATCGACCTGCTGCCGCTGCGGCAGACGTTTGCTGCGCGCAACATCGCGCCACCGCCGGCGCTGCTCAACGCGATCGACCGCATGATGCCGATGCTGCGCTTCTTCCGCCACGGCGACGGTAACTTCGCGCTGTTCAACGGCATGAGCGCGACATCGTCCGACCTGCTCGCCACGCTGCTCGCTTATGACGACACCCACGGCGCGCCGATGGCGAACATGCCGCATACCGGCTTTCAGCGCCTCGATGCCGGCCAGACCACTGTGATCATCGACACCGGCCCGCCGCCGCCAGCCGGCGTCAGCCACGATGCCCATGCCGGCTGCCTGTCGTTCGAACTGTCTTCCGGCATCAGCCGCATCGTCACCAATTGCGGCATGCCGACCACGGGCCGCGACAATTGGCGGCCATTCGCCCGCGGCACCGCGGCGCATTCGACGCTGACCTATCACGATACTTCGTCGTGCCAGTTCGTCGAGATGTCGGCGATGAAGCGGCTCTTGCACGGCTCGCCGGTTACCAGCGGCCCCGTCGAGGTCGAGAGCTATCGCGAGATCGTGCAGAACGGCACGCTGCTCACGACCTCGCATGACGGCTATCTTTCTAAATTCGGCGCGATCCACCGCCGCGTGCTGATGATCGCCAATGACGGCGCGCGCATCGACGGCGAGGACACGCTGTCGCCGCCGCAGGGCGGACGCTTCAAGGGTGCCGACGCTGACTTTGCGCTGCGCTTCCATCTGCATCCGGCAGTGAAGGCGAGCCGGCTGTCTGATGCGCGCGGCGTCATGCTGGTGCTGCCGAACCGCGACGTCTGGACCTTCGAGGCGCTCGACGACAAGGTCGACCTCGAGGACAGCGTGTTCCTGGCCGGCAATGACGGGCCGCGCCGCACCGCCCAGATCGTGATCCGGCAGGACGCGCGGCAGGCGCCCTCGATCCGCTGGAGCTTTGTCCGCTCGACGGCATCGCCGACCGTCACCAATGCCCGCCGCAACGCTCGGCGCGAACCGGAACTTCCGCTGTAAACGCGCGGATTCAGCCCTATCTGATCGTTGTGAAGCACGCCGAAAACTGCTATCGAGCCCTCGCTCGCGCGACTGGCGACCTTGGATGGAGCACCATCGGGAAGCGCGACACATATCTGCCGCGCGCCTGGGCATAGACACTCCTTAAGACAGAGGATCTTGCTCATGACTGACCATCCCCGCCGCGTCACCCGCGCCCTGCTTTCCGTTTCCGACAAAACCGGCCTGATCGAATTCGCAAAGGCGCTCGCCGCGCATGATGTCGAGCTGGTCTCGACCGGCGGCACTGCGAAAGCAATCGCCGCGGCCGGCCTCAAGGTGAAGGATGTTTCCGACCTCACCGGCTTCCCCGAGATGATGGACGGCCGCGTCAAGACGCTGCATCCGAAGGTACATGGCGGCCTGCTCGCGATCCGCGACAACAAGGAACATGTGGACGCGATGAAGGCGCACGGCATCGCACCGATCGATCTTTTGGTCGTCAATCTCTATCCGTTCGAGGCGACCGTCGACAAAGGCGCCGGCTTCGAGGATTGCATCGAGAACATCGACATCGGCGGCCCCGCGATGATCCGCGCCGCCGCGAAGAACCATGACGACGTCGCCGTTGTCGTCGAGGCAGATGACTACAAGGCCGTGCTCGACGAGCTCGCCGCCAACAAGGGCGCGACCACGCTGAAACTGCGCCGGCGGCTTGCCGCGAAGGCCTATGCGCGCACCGGCGCTTACGATGCCGCGATCTCGAACTGGTTCAATCGCCAGCTCGAGATCGACGCGCCCGACTTCCGCGCCTTCGGCGGCAAGTTGATCCAGTCGCTGCGCTACGGCGAGAACCCGCACCAGACCGCGGCGTTCTACGTGACGCCCGACAAGCGCCCGGGCGTCTCCACGGCCCGGCAGCTCCAGGGCAAGGAGCTCTCCTACAACAACATCAACGACACTGATGCGGCCTATGAATGCATCGGCGAGTTTGACGCCAAGCGCACCGCGGCTTGCGTCATCGTCAAGCACGCCAACCCCTGCGGCGTCGCGGAGGGATCAAACCTCGTCGACGCCTATCGCAAGGCGCTGGCCTGCGATTCCACCTCGGCCTTCGGCGGCATCATCGCGATGAATCGTCCGCTGGACGCGGATACGGCCCGCGAGATCACAAAAATCTTCACCGAGGTGATCATCGCGCCCGACGCCACCGAGGAAGCGATCGCCATCATCGGCGGCAAGAAGAACCTGCGGCTGCTGCTCGCCGGCAGCCTGCCCGATCCGCGCGCGCCTGGCCTCACCGCCAAGACGGTCGCCGGCGGCCTGCTGGTGCAGAGCCGCGACAACGCCGTGGTCGACGACATGACCTTCAAGATCGTGACCAAGCGCGCGCCGACCGACGCTGAAATGCGCGACCTCAAGTTTGCGTTCCGGGTCGCAAAACACGTCAAGTCGAACACGATCATCTACGCCAAGGATCTCGCCACCGTCGGCATCGGCGCGGGTCAGATGAGCCGGGTCGATTCGGCCCGCATCGCCGCGCGCAAGGCCCAGGATGCGGCGAACGAGCTGAAGCTCGCCGAGCCGCTCACCAAGGGCTCGGTGGTGGCGTCGGATGCGTTCTTCCCCTTCGCCGACGGCATGCTCGCCTGCATCGAGGCCGGCGCCACCGCGGTGGTGCAGCCCGGCGGCTCGATGCGCGACGACGAGGTGATCAAGGCCGCCGACGAGCACGGCATCGCCATGGTGTTCACGGGCACGCGGCATTTCCGGCACTGAGTCGATCGGCAAGGCGAGCTGCAAGAGCGAACGACGAACCCACCGACTTCGTCATTGCGAGCGCAGCGACTTGTCCGCCGAAGCCTTGGCGAAGGCGGAAGCAATCCAGTCTGTTTCCGCGGAGATAGTCTGGATTGCCTCGTCGCTTCGCTCCTCGCAATGACGAAGGATGAATCGCGTGATGCGACTAATCCCGCACCCGCATCAACAGCCCCAGCCCCGCGACGAAGAACACCACCAGCACCGCCATGCCGGCCTTCTGGCTTGCGGTCACCGCGGTGATCGTGCCGATCAGCAGCGGTCCGATGAAGGACGTCACCTTCCCGGTCAGCGCGAACAGGCCGAAATACTGCGCGATGCGGTCCTTCGGTGCGAGGTGGATCAGCAGCGTGCGTGAGGCCGCCTGGAGTGGACCGCCGGCCGCGCCAATGAGGCAGCCCAGCACGAGATAGGCGCGCTCGGCCGCGCTCGAGAACAAGGGAGCGTCTGCTTGCGGGGGCGCGACCTTGATGAACAACACGCTGTCCTTGTCGACCAGGAGAATTGCCGCCACGGACAACAGCAGCACGAGCAAGCTGCCGGCGATGACGCGCTTCGGCCCGAGACGATCATCCAGCTTGCCGCCGAACCATGCGCCAAATGCGCCGGCAATCGCGAGCATGATGCCGAAGGTGCCGATCTGGATGGTGTGCCAGCCGAAGGTGCCCGCGGCATAGATGCCGCCAAAGGCGAACAGCGACACCAGACCATCCGTATAGATCATATTGGCGAGCAGAAATGCCGCCAGCGATCTCTGCTGCGGCAGGCTTCTGATCGATTGCCTCAGCTCCAACAGCCCCTCACGCAAAGCCTCGCGCACCGGGCGCTTCGCCGGATAATCCGGCGTGAACAGGAACAGCGGTGTCACGAAGACGATGAACCACAGCCCGGTCAGCGGCCCCACGATGCGATCGCCCTGATGGCTGACCGGATCGAGCCCGAACAGCGGCGTGAAGCCGAGTAATGTGCGGCCGGTCTGCGGGTTGGCCGCGAGGAAACCGAGCACGATGATCAGGCTGACGATTCCACCGACATAGCCGGTGGCCCAGCCGGTGCCGGAGAGCCGTCCGATGCGCTCCGGCGGCACCAGCGTCGGCATCATCGCATTGTTGAAGAGGGTAGCGAATTCCGCGCCGACGCTGGCGAGCGCGACTGCGATGAGCAGTGGCGGAATGATGGAGGGATCGCCGGGCTTGCCGATCCATAGCGTGCAGGATGCAACCACCAGCAGCGCACCGAACCCGGCGATCCACGGCTTACGGCGGCCCGAGGCGTCCGCGATGGCGCCCAGCACCGGCGACATCAACGCGATCGCAAGGCCCGCGGCCGCCATCGCAAATCCCCACATCGATTGGCCGGTGGCAGGGTTCGGCGCAATGCTGGTGGCGAAATAGGGCGCGAACACGAAGGTCGTGATCAGCGTGAAATAAGGCTGCGCGGCCCAGTCGAAGAAAATCCAGCTGACGACGGCGGCGCGCGGCGGATAGGTCCGCGCCACGCCGGCCATGCGCACATCCGGGGCGATCGTCGTCATCACGCAGTCCTCATCACGAACAGTTTTGCCTCCCTTGGGGCAAACCGTATAGCATTGCAGCGAGGCATGTGAACTGGTTCGAAGCCACGGCGGAAGCTTGATGATGTCGTCAAATTCGACAAGGCGGACATTTTTCGCCTTCATAGCCGCCCTGGCGTTTGGACTGTCACCGGCAGCCGCCCAGGATGCGCGACGGGCCTATGTCCCAGCCGCGCCTGACACGGTGCGCGCCGTCGCCGCCGAGCACGGCATGGTCGTCGCGCAGGAGAGGATATCTGCGCAGATCGGTGCCGATATCCTGCGGAGCGGCGGCAATGCGGTCGATGCTGCGGTCGCGACCGGCTTTGCGATGGCCGTGACCTATCCGCGTGCCGGCAATATCGGCGGCGGCGGCTTCATGGTGATCCATTCCGCGGACCGCAACGAAGACATCACGATCGATTACCGCGAGACGGCGCCGGCGGCCACCACGCCGCAAATCTTCCTCGGCGCCGACGGCAAGCCCGATACGGCGAAGTCACGGGATTCCGCGCTCGGTGTCGGCGTGCCCGGCACGGTCGCGGGCCTCGCTTTGGCATTGCAGAAATACGGCTCGGGGCAATTCACCCTGGCGCAATTGCTTGCGCCCGCGATCGCGCTGGCCCGCGACGGCTTCGCCGTCGGCGACGATATGGCCGACACGCTGCCTAACTGGCACCGGCGGCTGGCACGCTGGCCCTCCTCGGCGAAAATCTTCTCGCGGCCCGATGGCACGCCGCTGGGCGAAGGCGACAGGTTGGTGCAGGGCGATCTCGCTGAAACGCTCTCGGCCGTCGCCGCACAGGGGCCACGCGGCTTCTATGAAGGACCGGTCGCGGAAAAGCTCGCCAAAGCCGTGACGGACGCCGGCGGCATCATGACGCCCGCCGATTTGAAGGCCTATCAGGCCGTGATCCGCGCGCCGGTGCGCGGCACCTATCGCGGCTATGACATCGTGTCGATGCCGCTGCCTTCGTCGGGCGGTGTCGTGCTGGTGGAGACGCTCAACATCCTCGAGGGCTTTCAGCTCGCCGATCTGAAGCAGGGATCGCCGGCATCGCTGCATCTTCTGATCGAGGCGATGAAGCGCGCCTACGCAGATCGCGCGCGCTATCTCGGCGATCCCGCCTTCGTCAACGCGCCGATCGAGACGCTCGTCGCGAAGGACTACGCCGCCAAGCTGCG
Organism: Bradyrhizobium sp. CCBAU 25360; assembly: GCF_028128695.1. Classification (NCBI taxonomy): domain Bacteria; kingdom Pseudomonadati; phylum Pseudomonadota; class Alphaproteobacteria; order Hyphomicrobiales; family Nitrobacteraceae; genus Bradyrhizobium; species Bradyrhizobium sp. CCBAU 25360. The sequence continues at coordinate 382,788 of NZ_LBJA01000040.1, read as the reverse complement.
CGCCGGCATCTCCGCCGAACGCGCCACGCCGTCGAAGGAGCTCGTTTCCGCGGCTCCCTCGCCGCGCGAGGGCAGCAACACCACGCATTTTTCCGTCGTCGATTCCAGCGGCAACGCCGTCAGCAACACCTATACACTGAACTTCAGCTACGGCGTCGGCCTCGTTGCCGACGGCACCGGCGTGCTGCTCAACAACGAGCTCGACGATTTCACCGCCGCAATCGGCGCCTCCAATGCCTACGGTCTCGTCGGCTTCGAGGCCAATCTGCCGGGCCCCGGCAAGCGGCCGCTGTCCTCGATGTCGCCGACCATCGTGCTGAAGGACAGCAAGCCGGTGCTGGTAACGGGCTCGCCCGGCGGCAGCCGCATCATTTCGAGCGTGCTGCAGGTCATCGTCAACGTCCTCGATTACAGGATGGATGTTGCGGCCGCCGTCGCAGCGCCACGGCTGCATCACCAATGGTTGCCGGACGAAGTCCGTGTCGAGGGCGGCTTTCCGAGCGATGTTCTGGGTAAGCTGAAGGCGATGGGCCATGTCATCGTCGAGCCGATGGGGCAGACGTCGGCCAATTCGATTGTCGTGACACCCAACGGGCCGCTCGGCGCACCCGATCCGCGCACGCGCGGCGCAGAAGCTGCGGGGCAGTAATCGGCGCGTTCCTGACCGAGCTCTATCCAACGCGGCTGCGCGGCTCCGGCCAAGGCTTTTGCTACAATTTCGGCCGCGGGATCGGCGCGCTGTTTCCGTTCCTCGTCGGCGCGCTGTCGGCGTCGACCTCGCTTGCGAATGCGACCGCGATCTTCGCGGTGGTCGCTTACGCGCTGTTCTTCATCGCCGCCTTCGCGCTGCCGGAGACGCGCGGACGCGTGTTGCACGCGCACTAGCAGTCACTGTCATCCCGGGGCGGCTCGCAGAGCCGAACCCGGGATCTCGTCATTCCGGGTTCGCGCTTCGGGCGCCCCCGGGATGACGATAAAAAAGAACTACCGTCCCACCTGATACGGCCCGCCCTTTTCCAATGCGCGCGCATAGGCAGGCCGCGCGTGGATGCGCTCGAGGAACGCCATCGCCTTGGGATGGCCCTGCTCGAGCCCGCCGCGCGCTTGCGCCGCTTCCAGCGGAAAGCTCATCTGGATGTCGGCTGCGGTGAACTCGTTGCCGGCGAACCACTCGCTCTTTGCAAGCTCGCCTTCCCAGTAATCCATGTGCTGCTTGAGCTGCGGATTGACCAGGGTGGTCAGCGCCTGGTTCGAGACCTTGCGCACCAGCGGACGCAGCAGCGCGGGTGCGCGCTTCGGCATCAGCGTGAACAGCAGCTTCAACAGCAGCGGCTGCATCGCGGACCCTTCGGCGTAATGCAGCCAATAGGTGAAGCGCAGCCGCTCCGGCGTGTTCGGCGGCGGGATCAGCCGGCCGTTGCCGTAGGTCGCGATGAGATATTCGATGATCGCGCCCGACTCGGCGATAGTGTTGCCGTTGTCGGTGATGACGGGCGACTTGCCAAGCGGATGAATGGCGCGCAGCTCCTTCGGCGCGCGCATGTCCGGCTGGCGCTGATAGCGCACGATCTCGTAGGGCACGCCCAATTCTTCGAGCAGCCACAGCACGCGCTGCGAACGGGAATTGTTGAGGTGGTGAACGGTCAGCATCGGCGAGGTCCCCGGGGCAAGGCGTAGTGGCTAGGCGTGCTCAGTCGCGGCGCCGTTCGTGCCAGCCCGGGATCACAATGTCGAGCCATCAGGACGGATATTTTCACCCGGGTATATTGACGCCGACAATTTACCCGGGTATTAAATGACCCAACGTCGTCAAAATGACAATGATTCCAATGCAGAAGATTTTCACCGCCTTCCAGGGGCAGCGTCGCCTGGTGTCCGGGCCGGCAGGCGAGGTCGCGCTGGTCGTCAAGCGGGTAGCGCAACGGCCGGACGAGCCCATCCTCATCTTCGAGGACGGCACCGGCCGATCGATCGACTTCGATCTGCGCGGCGGGGATCGCGAGGTCCTGGCGCGGTTGGCGAAGCTTGTGCCGCCGCCGGTCGAGGAGCGCACGCCACCGAGCGAGCCGCGCGGGCGCGGGCGGCCGAAGCTCGGCGTGGTCGCGCGCGAGGTGACGCTGTTGCCGCGACACTGGGAGTGGCTCAACGCGCAAGCGGGCGGCGCCTCGGTCGCGCTGCGCAAGCTCGTCGATGAGGCCAGGCGCGCGAGCGGCGACAAGGACCGCGAGCGGCAGGCGCGCGACGCGGCCTATCACTTCATGTCGACCATGGCGGGCAACCTGCCGCAGTTCGAGGAAGCCTCGCGCGCGCTGTTTGCCGACGACCGGCGACGCTTCACCGGACTGATCGCGGACTGGCCGACCGATATCCGCGACCACATCGTCAAGCTCGCCTACAGCGACCGCGCTTAAGGCGCGCGCGCTCTCACCTTCCCATCGACGGCCGAGCCGCGCATTGCGCGGCAACGGCTTCGCACGCCCTGATGAAAGGCCAATCCATGTCTGTCCCCAAGCCGCTCTGGACAACATTCCTCCGCTTCCTCGCACCCTTGATGCTGAGCAACGCGCTGCAATCGCTGTTCGGCACCGTCAGCAACGTCTATCTCGGCCAGATGATCGGCGTCGATGCGCTCGCCGCGGTCTCAGTCTTCTTCCCGGTGATGTTCTTCCTGTTCGCCTTCGTGATGGGGCTGAGCACCGGCGCGACCGTGCTGATCGGCCAGGCCTTTGGCGCGGGCGAGCACGGCCGGATCAGGAGCGTCGTAGGCACGACGCTCGCGATCGGCCTTCTGCTTTCAATCTCAGTGGCGCTGATCGGCGGGCTCTTCAGCCGTCAGCTGATGATGGCTCTCGCCACGCCCGCGGACATTCTCGACCAGGCCAGCGCCTATGCGCGCATCATGCTGCTGACGATGCCGCTCGGCTTCATCTTCCTGTTGATGACGGCGATGATCCGCGGCGTCGGCGATGCGCTGACGCCGCTGCTGGCGCTGGCGTTGTCGACCGCGATCGGGCTGATCCTGACGCCGATGTTGATCCGTGGGTCATTCGGACTGCCGGCGGCCGGCATCACCAGCCCGGCATGGGCGGCCGCGATCTCGAACGCCCTCACGTTGATCGCGCTGGCACTCAATCTGCTACGAAAGAAGCACGCGCTCGCGCCGGATGCGGCGCTGCTGGGTCACCTGCGGCTCAACCGCGCCATGCTAGGAAAAATCCTCGGCATCGGATTGCCGAGCGCCATCGGCATGGTGGTGATGGCGATCGCAGAGCTGGTTCTGCTCGGCCTCGTCAACCGCTTTGGATCGGAGGCCACTGCGGCCTATGGCGCCGTCAACCAGGTGATGGGCTACACGCAGTTCACGGCGATGTCGATTTCGATCGCGGTCTCGATCCTGGGCGCGCAGGCCGTCGGCAGCGGCGACAGGGCCCGGCTCGACGGCATCGTGCGGACCGGGCTCGCTTTCAACCTCGTTTTGACCGGTGGGCTCGTGGCGCTGATCTATCTCGCGCCGCGCGCAATCCTCGGCATCTTCATCACCGATGCCGCCGTGCTCGATCTGGCAAAAGGCCTGCTCGATATCGCCCTGTGGAGCTCGGTGCCGTTTGGCCTCGCCACAGTGTTCTCAGGTGCCATGCGGGCGGCCGGCGTCGCGTTGATGCCAATGCTGCTCTCGATCTTCGCGATCCTCGCGATCGAGCTGCCGGCCGCGGTGATCCTGAGCCACACAATCGGCCTTTCGGGCGTGTGGGCCGCCTATCCCATCGTGTTCTGCGCCATGTTCGTCTTGCAGATGGGCTATTACCTCATGGTCTGGCGCAAGCGGGCGATCCGACGGCTGGTCTGATTTCCAGAGTATTATGCTCATCATTAAACGGTGGACCCGCAGGGCACGCTGCGTCACAATGTGGGTAAGCCAGATCAAAAAAGTTAGGTCACGGAGACGATTTTGACCCGCACAACCCCGCAATTCCTGTTCGATTTCGGCAGCCCGAATGCCTATCTCAGCCACCTCGCGATCCCCGCGATCGAGCAGCGCATCGGCGTCAAGTTCGAATATATGCCGATCCTGCTCGGTGGCATCTTCAAGTCGACCAACAACAAGTCGCCGGCCGAGACGCTCGCGGGCATCAAGAACAAGCGTGAATTCCATCAGGTCGAGACCGAGCGCTTCATCAAGCGCTTCCATGTCCAGCCCTATGTCTGGAATCCGCATTTCCCCATCAACACGCTGAACCTGATGCGCACGGCAATTGCCGCACAGCTCGAGGGTGTATTCGAAAAATACGTCGAGGCGGCCTTTCACCACATGTGGCGTGAGCCGAAGAAGATGGACGATCCCGAGATCGCGGTGAAGGCGCTGGCCTCATCCGGACTCGACGCCCAGAAGCTGTTCGCCCGCAGCCAGGAACCCGAGGTGAAGGGCAGGCTGATCAAGAACACCGAGGACGCCGTTGCCCGCGGCGCGTTCGGCTCGCCGACCTTCTTCGTCGGCAACGAGATGTTCTTCGGCAAGGAGCAGCTGCGCGAGGTCGAGGAGATGGTGCTCGGGACTTAGCCGCTCATTCTCCGGCGACAGAATGTGATCGCGGCAACATTCTGGATTGCTTCGCTTCGCTCGAAATGGCGATTATAAGTAGCCGCCAAGAGTAATAATCAAGAGCAACAATGGAGCATCCCATGCGTATCCTCGTGGTCGGCGCCGGCGCCATCGGCGGCTATTTTGGTGGCAGGCTGTTGCAAGCCGGCCGCGACGTCACCTTCCTGGTCCGGCCGCGCCGCGCCGGCGAGCTCGCAAGCGCCGGCCTCATCATCAAGAGCCCGAATGGCGATGTGACCTTGAAGAATCCGCCGACCGTGCAAGCCGACGCGCTCAAGGACAAGTTCGACGTCGTGCTCTTGAGCTGCAAGGCGTTCGATCTCGACGACGCCATCAAATCGTTTGCGCCGGCGGTCGGACCTGATACGGCGATCATCCCGATGCTGAACGGCATGAAGCATCTCGATATCCTCGATGCAAAATTCGGCAAGGAGCGCGTGCTCGGCGGCCTCTGCGCCATCGCGGCGACCCTGAACGAGAAACGCGAGGTGGTGCAGCTCCAACCGATGCAGTCGCTGAACTACGGCGAGCGCGACGGAAAGCTGTCAGATCGCGTCAAGGCGATCGACGAGGCCTTCAAGAGCGGTATCACCGGTGCCGCCGCCAGCCAGAACATCATGCAGGACATGTGGGAGAAGTGGGTGTTCCTGTCCTCGCTTGCGGCCTCCACCAGCCTGATGCGCACCTCCGTCGGCAACATCCTCGCCGCGCCCGGCGGCCGCGACTTCCTGCTCGGCATGCTCGATGAGACCAGCGCGATCGCCACCGCGTCGGGCTATACGCCGGGCGGGCCGTTCTTCGAGCGAGTGAAGGGCAACCTCACCGCCGAAGGCTCGCCGATGACGGCCTCGATGTTCCGCGACATCAAGGCGGGCCTGCCGGTCGAAGCCGATCACGTCATCGGCGATCTCATCGCACGCGCCGATGCCGCCAAGGTGCCGGTGCCCAAGCTGCGCATCGCCTACACGCATTTGAAGGCGTATGAGAGGCAGCGGGCGGGGTAACACCCAGCCACACACTCGGTGTCGTCCCGGACAAGCGTAAGCGCAGATCCGGACCCCATAGCCACAAGACTACATTGTGCGCGACGTCGTCACTCCGAGCCCTCGTAACCACATCTTCCTGTGGTTATGGGTCCCGGATCTGCGCGCGCTCGAGGCGCGCTTGTCCGGGACGACAGCGGAGATTGCCGCAACTAGCCCCGCACTATTTCAAATGCGTGAGATAGTGCGAGACCGCCGTGATTTCCTCGTCGCTCATGTGATAGGCGACATCGGCCATCGCGGCGACGCCGCCGCCGACGCGCTGGCCCGCTTTGTAGTCGCGCAACGCCTTGACCAGATATTCCTCGCGCTGGCCAGCCAGTCGCGCCACTCCCTTGGTGCCGGCGAAGCTGTCCGTATGGCATGAGGCGCAGCGGCGGCCGGCGGCAACTTGCGCGCCTTTCTTCGACAGGTCGGGATCGCCGTCCTCCGGTCCCTTCGGCGGCGTCAGCTGTGAAAAATAGGCGCCGAGATTGCGGATGTCCTCGTTGGTGAGCTCCTCGACGATCGGCTGCATCTGCTCGTTCTTGCGCGAGCCGGCGCGGAAGAACACGAGCTGCCATTGGATGAACTGATCAGGCTGGCCGGCCAGCGAGGGGATATTCTCCGTCTGCGAAACGCCGTTCTCGCCGTGACAGCCGGAGCAGACGGCAGCCTTCTCCTTGATCGCAGCATTGTCCGCAGCCTGAGCCGGGACGGATGCGAGCGCCGCAAGCGAGAGCGCGCCGATGGCGTAAGAAGAAAACTGGCGGCGCATCGTGGGAATTCCGATCTAATTAGCTCATTCCAGGGCGTGCGAAGCACGAGCTAAGATGCGCAATTGCGCATCCGAGAATCCATAACCCCGATTTATGGTTATGGGTTCCGGACTTGCGCTGGCGCGCAATCCGGAACGACAACATCCACGTTTTCAGCAAAGAGGCTGCGGCACCCTCCGGCCACCGCAGCCTCTTTCTCTTGTCGTGCTACTTCTTGCTGTAGCTGATGCGGTAGATCGCGCCGGCCCAGTCGTCGGCGACGAGGATCGATCCGTCCTTGGCGAGGATGATGTCGTCAGGACGCCCGAGATAACCCTGGTCGCCCTCGATCCAGCCGGAGGCGAACACCTCCTGCTTGGGGTTCTTGCCGTCAGGCCCGACGATCACGCGCATGATGCGGCCGCCCTGGTACTTGTGGCGATTCCAGGAGCCGTGCTCGGCGATCAGGATGTTGTTCTTGTACTCAGCGGGGAACTGGTCGCCGGTATAGAACTTCATGCCGAGCGGAGCGACGTGCGCACCGAGGTTCAACACCGGCGGCGTGAACTCGGAGCATTTGTGGCCCATGGCGAACTTGTCGTCCGGCAGGTTGCCCTGGTGGCAATAGGGATAGCCGAAATGCTCGCCGATCCGGTTGATCATGTTCAGCTTGTCCGAGGGCAGATCATCGCTGATCCAGTCGCGGGCATTCTCGGTGAACCAGTACTTGCCGGTGCGCGGATCGACGTCGCCGCCGACCGAGTTGCGGACACCGAGCGCGTAGATCTCGGCATTGCCGGTCTTGGGATCGACGCGGCGGATCTGCGAGACGCTGGTCGGCGGGACACCAATGTTGAAGGGCGGTCCGAACGGAATGTAGAACCAGCCCTCCTTGTCGACTGCGATGTACTTCCAGCCATGCGCGGCATAGGACGGCATGTCGTCATAGACGACCTTGCCGTCGCCGAGCTTGTCGAGATTGGCCTCCGCATTGTCGTAGCGGATCAGCTTGTCGACAGCGATGACGTAGAGCGCGCCGTCCCTGAAGGCGAGACCGGTGGGCATGTTGAGGCCCTTGAGGACGGTCTTGACCTCCTTCTTTCCGTTGTTGTCCTTGATGGCATAGACGTTGCCGAGGCCGAACGAGCCGACGAACAGCGTGCCCTTGTCACCCCAGGCCATCTGCCGCGCGGCCAGCACGCCGGAGGCATAGACCTCCATCTTGAATCCTGGCGGCAGCTTGACCTTCTTTATGATGTTGGCGAGCTCGGCATCGGAGGCGCCGGTCGGCGGACCCGACGGCGGCGCGAGACCCTTCTGCGCCTCGGTCTCGTCGCCGAGGAACCAGTCATCTGGCGGATGGGTCCAGAACTCCTTGGTGCCGGATTCGTATTTCTTCAGCGGTTTGCTCTTGTCCTGCTGTTGCGCGCTGCCGGCGCTGGTCCCCGCAAGAAGGGCCACGGCCGCAAGTGCCAACACGGATCGATGGAACATCGATGTCATCGCGTCACTCCCCTAAGGCAGCCGCCAGGGCTGCGATTTATTTTGTTTTGCTAGTCGAGAGGCGAAGTTTGGGGTCTGCCGAGAGGCAGACATAAAAAGGCTAGCACATCTGCGAGTGCTGAGAAGGGCATCGCATGGGTTGCGGTTGCGCTCATTAAATATTGAGACGGAGTGTCAATGAGCGCGAACACCGCGACGACAGCGTTCTCGCTGCAACGCGGAATCAGACCGGCAGGCGGCTCGCCTTCAGACAGCACGAGAGACGGGCCAAAACAAAAACTGCGAAAACAACCCCATGCACAGTAGAACGGCTCGGGCCGGGTTGCGCGCGGTGACGCCGGACAGGCATTTGATGCATCGAGCAAAATGACGAACGCGGCGCTCAGGGGGCGACGGGGTAAGGCCCGTCGTCGAACACCGCATCATGATAGCCTTTCGCGCCGACCTCGCGCGCCAGCGCACTGCGAAAATCGCGACCGTCGCGAAGGCAGCTCAACACATGCGCGAAGTCGAATTCCGGCCGCCAGCCGAGCTCACGCCGCGCGCGCTCGTTGACATAGACGCGGTCGATCTCGGGGAGGAGGTTCCAGCCTCGCGCCGCATACAGCTGCGCGCAATCCGGATAGAGCTCGCGCACGACACCGGCCGCATCGCGCGCAAGCGCGGCGAGATGGCGCGGCTCGAACGGGCTGGTGGCGGAGACGATGTAGCGGGCGAAACCGATCTTCGGGGCGCGTTCGGCGGCGAGCAGATGCGCGCTCACGGCGTCCGCGATGTCCAGCCGGCGATAGAGCAGCTCGTTGGCCTGCGCGTTCTCCAGCGTGTAGGCCGAGCGCATCGCCGGATCGTCATCATCTTCTGGAAAGAAGCGCGAGGTTCGCAAGACGACGACCGGCAGGGCGCGCTCGCGATAAAACAGCTCGCACAGGGTCTCCGCCATCAGTTTTGTGGTGCCGTAGATGTTTTTGGGCACCGGCAGCAGATCCTCGGTGACCCACACGGCGGCCTGCCCGGCCCCGGAGCGAAGCTGCGAGCCGAACGCGCTGGTGGTGCTGGTGAAGACAAAGCTGCGCACGCCCGCGCTCGCCGCCGCCTCGAGCAGGTTGAGCGTGCCGGTGACGTTGGTGTCGACGAAGTCCTGCTTGCCATGGGTCGCCACATGCGGCTTGTGCAGCGTCGCCGTGTGGATGATGGCGGAGACGCCGCCCATCTGGCGGCGCACGAAACCGCGATCGACAATCGAGCCGACCGCGTCGGTGAAGGGCGATGGCTTCAGATCGATCCCGCGCACCGGGTAACCGCGAGCCCGGAGGGTCCGGAGGATGGCTTCCCCGAGGTGGCCTGCGCTGCCGGTGACCAGAATTGTCATTGCGAACCCAGGACAGCCGCCAGCGGCGCGGCGAACCACGTTTCCGTCCGGATCGGCTGGATGCTTTGGGAAAAACTGGAGCGGGCGAAGGGGCTCGAACCCTCGACCCCGACCTTGGCAAGGTCGTGCTCTACCACTGAGCTACACCCGCATCCTGTGTCGGTCGCGTGACGCGCCGGCAACGGCTGTCCTATGCCAAAAGCGGGAGGGGAATGCAACAGCTACCGGCAGCATAGATTCGGTTCTTGAGGCCCCATATGGAGCCTGAATGCGGCGAAATGGCCCGAAAGTGCCCCGGAACCGGCGAATCGGCCGCAATGGATTGAAATTCGGCCGTCGCGGCCCAATTTAGGAGCCGACAGCGAGCATAAGGAGCGGCGGCATGCTAAAGACCCGCCATTCCGGACATAGACGAGGGGATCCCCGTGACGATCATCGACCAGGGTAACGGAGCGGCGGGCCCGGCTGCGGCCGATCTGATCAAGGACACCACCACCCAGACCTTCGTGAAGGACGTCATCGAGGAATCGAAGCGCCAGCCGGTGCTGATCGATTTCTGGGCGGAGTGGTGCGGCCCCTGCAAGCAACTCACCCCTCTGCTCGAAAAGGCGGTCAAGGCGGCCAAGGGCAAGGTCAAGCTGGTCAAGATGAACATCGACCAGCACCCGGCGATCCCGGGCCAGATGGGCATCCAGTCGATCCCGGCCGTGATCGCCTTCGTCAACGGCCAGCCCGCCGACGGCTTCATGGGCGCGGTGCCCGAGAGCCAGCTCAACGCCTTCATCGAAAAGCTGACCAAGGGCATGACCGCGCCGGGCGAGCCCAATATCGCCGAGATCCTGCAGGAGGCTGAAGCCGTGCTCGCCGAGGGCGATGCGGCGGCGGCGGCGCAGATATACGCCGAGGTGCTTCAGCATGATGCCACCAACATCGCGGCGCTCGCGGGCCTCGCAAAATGCTATGCCGTCTCCGGCGCAATGGAGCAGGCCAAGCAGACGCTCGCCATGGTGCCGGAGTCCAAGCGCAACGACCCCGCGGTGAAGGCCGTGCAGACCGCGATCGATCTCGCCGAGCAGGCGCAATCGCTCGGACCGGTCGCCGAGCTGGAACAGAAAGTCGCCGCAAACCCGCTCGATCATCAGGCCCGATTCGACCTCGCGACCGCACTGAACGCGCAAGGCAATCGTGCGGCCGCTACCGAGCAGCTGCTCGCGATCGTCAAGCGCGACCGCAAATGGAACGACGACGGCGCCCGCAAGCAGCTGGTGCAGTTCTTCGAAGCCTGGGGCGGCACGGATGATGCAACCGTCGAGGGACGCAAGCGCTTGTCGACGATCCTGTTTTCGTAGGCGCGGTTGACCAAGTCAGCGGGGACCGGGACCAGATGCCGATCAACATCGAATATCGCGGACCCGCCGACCTCCCGGAGATCATTCCGGTGTTTCCGCTGCCGGGCGCGCTGCTGCTGCCCCGCGGCCAGATGCCGCTCAACATCTTCGAGCCGCGCTACCTGTCGATGGTCGACGATTCCTTCCGCGACGGACATCGCCTGATCGGCATGATCCAGCCTGATGTCGCGCACTCGCCGAAGAATTCCGACAAGCCGACGCTGTTCCGCGTCGGCTGCGTCGGCCGCATCACCCAGCTCGCCGAATCCGGCGATGGCCGCTACATCCTCGAGCTCACCGGCGTCTCGCGCTTCAAGGTGGTCGAGGAGCTCGAGGTGCTCACTGCCTACCGGCAGTGCAAGGTGGATTTCTTCGCCTTCGTCGACGACTTCACCGCGCGCATGGGCGAGGACGAGGTCGACCGCGAGGCGCTGCTGGCCGTGCTGGCAGACTTTTTGAAGGCCAACAATCTCAAGGTCGACTGGGAAGGCGTCGAAAGCGCGCCCAACGAAGCGCTCGTCAACGCGCTGGCGATGATGTCGCCCTATGGCCCCGCGGAGAAGCAGGCCATGCTGGAGGCGCCCGACCTGAAGACCCGCGCCGAGATTCTGATCGCGGTGACGGAGATGGACCTCGCCAAGAAGCGCACCAGCGGCGATCCTCCGCTGCAGTGAGGATGCGGGTGCTCACGCAGCGCAGACGGCTGCCTTGTCACCTCGCTTGGCACCTCGCCGCAACATTTTCGCAATGGCGGATGCGGGCATCGGCCGACCGAAGTAGTAGCCTTGCGTTTCGACGCATCCCTCTTCACGGAGGACGTCCAGTTGCTCCTTCGTTTCGACGCCTTCGGCGGTCGTCGTCTTGCCGAGGCTGACTGCGAAGCGAACGACTGCTCGCGCGAGATGGTGCGCGTCTGCCCTTGCGCTGGACAGTTCGCTGACGAAGCTGCGGTCGACCTTGATTTTGTCGAACGGAAATCTCTGCAGAAAGCTCAGCGATGAATAGCCGGTGCCGAAGTCGTCCAGGGCGATTCGCACGCCGAGCTCGCGCAATTGACCAAGTGCTGCGAATACGGCTTCGCTGTCATGCATGATCACCGTCTCGGTGACCTCGAGCTCGAGCCGGTGTGGCGCAATTTCCGAGCTCGCCAGTGCATCGACAATGACCGGAACAAGCTCCTTGCTCCTGAATTGAGCGGGAGACAGGTTGATCGCGATCTTGAGATGGGCAGGCCATTTGGCGGCTTCCGCACAGGCCGTCCTCAAGATCCATTCTCCCAGCGGCACGATCAAGCCGGCCTCCTCCGCGAGCGGTATGAATTCGCCGGGCAAGACCAGACCACGCCGCGGGTGATGCCAGCGCAGCAAGGCTTCGAAACCGCGGATCTCGCCGGTCGCGGTATTGACGAATGGCTGGTAGTGCAGCTCGAATTCGCCGCCAGCAAGCGCATCCCGCATGTCGCGCTCCAGGTTGCGTCGCGCATGCATGAGCTGGTCCAGTTCCGGCTCGAAGAAGCGGAATGCGCCACGTCCACCACTCTTGGCCGAGTAGAGGGCGAGATCCGCGCTCTTCATGAGCCCGTCGGAATCACTGCCATCGCGCGGCGCGATGGCAATGCCGATGCTGGTGCCCACCGTGACCCGGTGATCGCCGAGATCAAAGGGTTCGCAGAGCGCCTTTCTGATGTTCTCGGCGAGGGTGGCGGCCTCGACGGCCGGGTTGGTCACGTAGTCGATCACGGCGAACTCGTCGCCGCCTAGTCGAGCGATCAGCGCGGTTTCCGTGGTGCACTCGCGCAGACGCGCAGAAACGGCGCGCAGCAGGGAATCGCCTGCCGGATGTCCGAGCGTGTCGTTGACTTCCTTGAAGCGATCGAGATCGAGCATGAGCACGGCCAGATCGACGCCGCCGCTACGCGTAACCGCAATGGCGTGCTCCATCCGCTCCCTGAGCAGCACGCGATTTGGCAGATCGGTCAACGCATCGTGTTGCGCCATATGAGCGATCCTGGCCTCGGACCGGCGTTGCTCGGTGACATCAAGATGCGTGGCCACCCACCCGCCGCCGGCCATCGGCTGTCGCGTCACGCAGATCAACCGACCATCCGTGAACTCGTCGATTCTGCTCGAGACTGCATCGAACGGCAACGCGGCCAATTTCGACAGGAACTGCTCGGCTGCGCCCTCGCTGGTGTCGCTCTTGAGAATGCCGGTCACGACGCGATGCCTGATGATGTCGGCGTGCGGGGTCCCCGTTCGCAGCAGCTCCGGTGGCAGCCGATAGAGCAGGGCATATCGCTCGTTGCAGACCACAAGTCGCCTCTCCGCATCGAACATGCAGAGAGCCTCGACCATGTTGTTGATGGCCGTATCAAGCCTGAGCTTCTGGTCCTGCAGTTCGTTCTGCGAGCCTTCGAGCTGCTGCCGGGCAACCGAGAGCTGGTTGATGATCTCCTCGAACCTGGCGGTCCGGGTCGCCAGGCGACGATCGGCCAGCACGCCGACCAGGCTCATTCCCAGCACGGATAGCGCCACACCGGCGATAGCAAGCGCGAGGAGGGCCGGAGAAAGCGAAAGGCTATCCATCGTCGCTCGCGTTGGATCTGGCGTGATCTGCACCGCCCCCATGGCCGTGAAATGATGCGATACGATCGCGAGTGTCAGCAGGATTGCCGCCGCAAGGGTGCCCCGGTAGCCCTGGTACATGAGCGCGACAGCCAGCGCGGCGCAGCCGAGACACATGCCTAAAATGATCGAGACGAACACGAGGTCCACCGACCAGACGACTCGACCCGGCACCTCAAGTGCCCACATCCCGAGATAGTGCATGCTGGCAATGCCGCCGCCGATGATGACGCCCCCTGCCATCGCGCGCCACCGGCCGGAGGTGCCGACTGCAACGCCGAAACCGACCGAGGTCAGGAGCATTGCCGCAGCGAGAGAAAACGCGGTCGGCACGATGCCGTAGCCCGTTGGAACGCCCGGCTCGTAGGCGAGCATCGCGACGAAATGCGTTGCCCAGATGCCGTATCCGATGGCCGCGCCGGCAATCGTGATCCAGATCCACCGCGTTCTTGCGCGCGTCGCGATCGCACGATGAAAGATGCTGACCGCGACAATACTTGCAGCGAAGCAGACCAGACCAGCGAGTACAACGAGCCGCCAATCGTGCTCGACCGCAAGGCAGGAGAAAACGCGGAACATCCAGCAGCGCTCCATCGTCGATAGTTATCGATGGTGGATCGGCTAACCGCCATTCACGTTAATTTTGTGCCGTGCCTGATTGCATGCTTACCGGCATGTTAACGGTACTCGTACAACTCGATCTGACGAACGGCCTGAGGCCATGCCGCGACCGTGCCGGCTGCAGGACGCGTGCATCGATCGGCAACGATATTTTTAGGAATGGCCGCGGATGCGCTTGCGTCCGGTGATCATCGCGCGGACCAGGCTCTCGCGCTGGAGTAGCCCCATCAGCACCACGCCCACGACGTGGACCACGACCAGGACGATGACCGCATCCGATGAATAATGGTGGGTGTCTTCGACCCACCAGACGCCGAAGAAGGTGGTGGTGACCGACATCGCTCCCGTGATCGTCGAGACGGCGAGCGCAGCCAGCAGCGCCACCAGCATCAAGGTGCCGGCGGGATTGAGCCCGATGTAGCGGCCGGTGATGCCGCGGCGCAGATTCCAGAGATAGCTTGGCGCCGCCCGAAGCCTTACGCCGACCATCCGGAAGCGCGAATAGCGGCTTCCCAGGAAGCCCCAGACCAGGCGAAAGACGAGAAGTCCGAGCACCGCATAGCCGACGATGCGGTGAGTTCGGTCATAGACGGTGGGCGTGAACCACGCGGCCAGAACGCTAGCCGCGAGTGCCCAATGCCAGAGGCGCAGCGGGAGGTCCCAGACCGCGACCGTCCGCGAAACGGTTCGATCCGCGGGGGTCCGGTCGGACCCCCCGCGCGCTTTTGGCATCGCTTCTTCGATCAAGCGAAGACCATCCTCAAGCCTTGTTTTGCGCGGATCAATTCGCGCGGTCTACTTGGCGATCGTGTGCTTCAGGCTGAGATCTTCGGGGCTGTAGAACAGCTCGTAAAGCTTGCCTTCCTTGACGCCGTAGACCTCATAGCAGGAGCCTTCGATCTTGGAGCGCCGCACCTCGTAGCCGAGTGCCTTGGCCTTGGCTTCGGCCTCGCTGGCCGGCTTCCACGACGCCTTGTCGAGCTTGGTGCAATCCTTGAAACCGTCGGCCATGGCGGCCGACCCCATGCCCATTCCAACCGTCAGTGCAATGGCAACAACACGAATGACCTTCACGAACGTCTCCTCCTCTGTCGTGCGCGCTACGCGAGCCGCGAAGCCGGACTGAAGGAAGCAAAGGTGATGGTGAAGTCAATCCGGTACGGGGCCAATTGGATTTAGAGTTCTTCTAACGACCGGCAAAAGATCAGTGCTGTCCGCAGGCAGCCCGCATTCGCAGTGGCGCTGCGGCCTTACGCCTCACGGCCGGGATGAACGGCCGACTTCGCCAATTGCGCTAGGCCGCACTTCGCATGCCCGGTGAGTGGCGCTGCAGCCAGTCCGCCCAGCGGAGACGACCGCGCACGCCCTGGCTGACGGCAAAGCCCATGCCGCTTTCGCCTCCGCCGGGACGCATCCATGCGTCGCTCGTCGACGCTCAGTAGCCGGCGACCGTCATCGCCACGACGGCGCTGAGCGCCATCCAGCCGAAATGCCGGCCTCGCGTGGCCCAGGCATTGGCGAAGGCGGCGAAGCCGAGCACGCAGGCGAGCGTGATGACGATCCAGTGCCGCGCCGACTCGGACGCCATCCAGGGAGTCGCGAGCAGCAACACGCCGCCGCCGATCCACGCCACGGTCGAAGTCTGCCAGACCAGGCGGATCAGGGTGCGGAGCCGTTCCGGCTCGATGCGGGCACGGGCGAAGACCTTGGTCTCGCCGAGGACGCCATGAATGAGGGCTACGGCGATGGTGGCAAGGCCGGCACATTGCAGCAGGAGATCACGCATCATCATCTCTCCATACAGTTCTGTATGGTGGGATAGGCGCTGGCCTGCGGCTTGTCAATACACTAGTGTATGGTTTGCCTCCGGGAACCGACATGACCGAACAGCTCTCCGCCGACGACTGGATCAAGGAAGGTCTCAAGGCGCTCGCCAAAAGCGGCTTCACCGCGCTCAAGGCCGATCCGCTGGCAAAATCCATGGGCGTGTCGCGCGGCAGCTTCTATTGGCATTTCGCCGATCTCGGCGCATTCCAGGCCACCGTGCTGAAGCGCTGGCGCGAGATCGCGGCCGAGCAGATCATCGCCGACGTCGAAGCCGCCGGCGACGACCCGCTCAAGGCGCTGCTACGGAGGTCGTTCGGTGCGCGGCTCGAGCTCGAACGCGCGGTGCGCAATTGGGCGGCCTTCGATGCGGCCGCGCAAGGGGCCGTGCGCGCGATCGACCGCCGCCGGCTCGACTATATCGAGGGGCTGCTGGAAAAACGCGGGCTCACCCCGGCAACTGCGCAGGCCCGGGCGCAGATCCTGTATTGGACATTCCTCGGCTTCGCCCTGTCAGGCGCGCCGGTGCCGGCAGCACGGCTGCAGTCCCTGCTCGACGAGGTCTTGACGATGGTCTCCGCGTAGATTTCTTATCTTGACGCGTTTTCTTTGCGCAACCGGTAACCTACTGCGCGGGAAAACGCTTTGGCAGCCGCGATGGGCGGGCGCGGATTTCTGTGCTAGAGGCTACCGATTGCCGGAGACTCCAATGAACGCGTCCACCGAACGTCCTGAAGCCAGCGTCGATCCCAAACTGCTGGAAATTCTCGTCTGCCCGCTGACCAAGGGCCCGCTGGAGTTCGATTCTGCAAAGCAGGAGCTGATCTCGCGCAGCGCCAAGCTGGCTTATCCGATCCGTGACGGCATCCCGATCATGCTGCCGGAAGAGGCGCGCAAGATCGATTGATGATGGTCGGGTAGCCCGTTGTTGCGCGATGACCGCGCGACACACTCGGTGTCGTCCTCGCGAACGCGGGGACCCATAACCACAGAGAGCGGTTGCGGAGCGAAGTGACAACTCCGAGTCTTCGCCAAACCACTCCCTGTGGTTATGGGTCCCGGATCTGCGCTTCGCTTGTCCGGGACGACAGCGGAGATTAGCGCCAGCGCCCCTTACAACGCCTCGCCCTTCAGCAGCCGCGGCACCTCGCCCGTCAATCCCGCGGCCTGGCGGATGAAGAGGTTCTTCAGCGGCGGGGCGCGATCGACGAGGCCGAGGCCGATGTCGCGGACGGTGCGCAGCAGCGTCGACTGGTTGGAGAACAGGAAGTTCAGCGAGTTGGTGGCAACGCCCATCGCCATGGTGTCGAAACGGCGCCAGCGTTGGTAGCGCTCGAGCACGTCGGCGGCGCCGAGATCCATGCCGAGCCGCGCGGCATCGACCACGACCTCGGCCAGCGCCGCGACATCCTTCAGGCCCATGTTGAGGCCCTGGCCCGCAATGGGGTGGATGACATGGGCGGCATCGCCGACCAGCGCGAGGCGGGTGGCGATGAAGGAGCGCGCGACGAAATAGGACAGCGGAAAGGCGCGCGGCTTGTCGAGCGCCTTCACTTCGCCGAGATGCAGGCCAAAACGCTGCTCGAACTCGGCGTGAAACTCTTCGTCGCTGAGAGCAATGATCCGCGCGGCCTCAGCTCGCCGCTCGGTCCATACCAGCGACGAGCGTTTTCCCGACAGCGGCAGGATCGCGAACGGGCCCGCCGGCAAAAAATGCTCTTCGGCGCGGCCCTCGTGATCGCGCTCATGGCCGACCGTGACGACGATGCCGGATTGGTCATACTCCCAGCCATGGGTGGCGATGCCGGCGCGCTCGCGCAGCTTTGACCTTGCGCCATCGGCGGCAACCAGCAGGCTGGCCGCGATGACGCTGCCGTCCCCGAGCGTCACGTCGATGCCCTCGGTGCGCGCATCGTAGGATGCGACCGTGGTGGCGCGCAGATCGATGCCCTCGGCCTCGGCACGCACCACCAGCGCATCGATCAGGCGGCGGTTCTCGACCATATGCGCGAAGGGCTCGCCCGGCGCGACATCGCCGGCAAAATTGAGGAAGACCGGACGGGTGGCATCCTCCAGCTTGGAATCGGTGACGACCATGTCGAGGATCGGCTGCGTTTCGCTCCTGACGTCGTCCCAGGCGCCGATCGCCTCGAACAGGCGGCGGCAGGCGGCCACAATGGCGGTGGCGCGGGGGTCGCGGCTTGGCCGGGTGGCGAGCGCGGGATCGGCGACGATGACGGGAATCTCGGGCCCGAGCCCCTGTCGCAGCGCCAGGGCTAGCGCAAGCCCTGCAAACGCGCCGCCACCAATGACAATGCTACCCTGTACCGACATACCCAAATTCCCGATCAAATCCTGGTCTTGCTAGCAGACTTGAGGTGGGCGAAACAGTGCGGTGAAACAAGGGCGGAACGGCCCCATTGTGTCATTCCGGAGCATCCGCCCCGGAACGACGGCGAGAAAGCTCACTCCATGTCCAAAAGCCTGATCGACCTCATTTCGATCCTCGATCTCGAGCAACTCGAGGTGAATCTGTTCCGCGGCAACAGCCCGAAGACCAGCTGGCAGCGGGTGTTCGGCGGCCAGGTGATCGGGCAGGCGATGGTCGCGGCCTGCCGCACGGTCGAGGGCCGGCTGCCGCATTCGCTGCACTGCTATTTCGTCCTGCCGGGCGATCCGCAGATCCCGATCATCTACCAGGTCGAACGCCTGCGCGACGGCAAGAGCTATTCGACCCGCCGCGTCACCGCGATCCAGCACGGCAACGCGATCTTCTCGATCATGGTGTCGTTCCACGCCGAAGAGGAGAGTGCGTTCGACCATCAGGACAAGATGCCCGACGTGCCGCCGCCGGAGAAGCTCACGGCGGAGGAGGTGGCGAAGCAGCCGATGTTCAAGGAGATGCCGGAGTTCATCCGCCGCTACTATGAATCCGATCGTCCGATCGAGTTGCGCCCGGTCGAGCTCGGTCGCTATTTCGGCCAGAAGATCGACGACGGCCGCATTCACGTCTGGATCAAGACCGCCGCGAAGCTGCCCGACGATCCAGCGCTACACATGTGCGCGCTCGCCTACGCCTCGGACTTCTCGCTGCTGGACGCGATCATGGCACGCTATGGCCGCACGCTGTTCGACAAGCGCATGATGCCCGCCAGCCTCGACCATGCGATGTGGTTTCATCGCCCGTTCCGCGCCGACGAGTGGCTGCTCTACGCACAGGATTCGCCGAGCGCGCGCGGCGGCCGCGGCCTGACCCGCGGCTCGATCTTCAAGCCGGACGGTACGCTGGTCGCCTCCGTCGCGCAGG
Organism: Bradyrhizobium sp. CCBAU 25360; assembly: GCF_028128695.1. Classification (NCBI taxonomy): domain Bacteria; kingdom Pseudomonadati; phylum Pseudomonadota; class Alphaproteobacteria; order Hyphomicrobiales; family Nitrobacteraceae; genus Bradyrhizobium; species Bradyrhizobium sp. CCBAU 25360. The sequence goes on along the minus strand of NZ_LBJA01000040.1, from coordinate 363,772 downwards.
AAGGCTCCGTGCGCGAACGCAAATCCTAAGCCGTTGCCCTCGCGCGCTCGACGAGCTCGAACTGCGCCATGGTCCACGTGAAGTACCAGCGCAGCAGCCACGGAATCGGAATGATCAGAAGGCAGCCGAAGCCGAATGCGAGGGTTCGCCACAATAGCTGAAGGCCCGTGCCGACGAATATCATCTCGCGCCGCGTTCCCGCGATGTTTCGGCAAATCCAGCGCATCCATGCGGCCATGACCCAGGCCCAGCCGATGATCGTGAACATGGCGAGGAACATCAGGAGCTGCCAGCCGATGAAGGCCCAGGGGCTCCCGTCGAACGTCATCGGAATCGGCTGACCGTTCGAGCTGAGATTGGCAATCACCCAGCGCATGACCATCCAGGACAGGAAGGCCTGGAGCGGAATCGTCGCAAGCTGAAAGAGGTCGTGGACGAGACCCACATAGCCCGCCAGCGCAAGCGCGACGAAGACGTACCAGATATCGCCGACCTGTCCGGTGAAGCCGATGTTCGGCCGCTGCGGAACGTGGACGCGCGGGAAGAGCCAGCGGTAGTAGCCGGTGGCGATCCAGGGAGCCGGCACCACGACGGCGTTGCCGACCACCAGCAGGATGCACCATCCCAGGAACGGCCACAGCGGCAGGTCCACCGACAGCCGGCCTCGCGCGTCGCCGCTCGAAGCCACCGCCGGTGATGCGCCGGGCACGAGACCGGGGACCGCGCCGGCCTTCTGCCAGCCGGTCATCCCCTCGGCCCAGACCAGCGTATCCGATCGCACGATTCCCCGCGCGATCAGATCGCGAAACTGCGCCTCCGGAAACGGACCCTTCTGCTGGCCTTCAGATGCGTGAAACCAGATTCGATTGGACATCCTGGCTGCTCGCTACCGAAAGCCAGCAGCCGTTACATGCGCGACTGCGCGCCCCGCGGAGCGAGCTCGGTCTGCGACGCGAACCAGTTCATGATCCAGCGATACACCCACGGAATCGGGATGATCAGGCTGCACAGGATCGCAGCCACGATGCCGCGCCAGAGGATGTCGAGACCGCTGCCCTTGAACACGATCTCGCGCCGCGTGCCTTCGATGCTGCGGCAGAACCAGCGCATCTGGGCCGCGGCAACCCAGGCCCAGCCGATGATGGTGATGATGGAGATCGCAAACAGCAGGTTCCAGCCGATATAGGCCCAGACCGAACCGGTAAAGCTGAGAGCGAGCGGCTGCCCGTTGGAAGCAAGGTTTGCGATCATCCATTTGATCAGCAGCCAGTAGAGCACGATCTGGACGATGAACAGCAGATTGGAGAGCAGCTGGCTGCCGACGAAGCCGAGCGCGATCGCCAAAACGATGAAGCCGAAGAACCAGGGCACCAGCGTCATCGCGTTGCCTGTGAAGCTGAGATTGGGCCGTCCGGGAACCTTGATGCAGGGCACGATCCATTTCGTGTACCAGACGAACAGCCACGGCACCGGGATCACGAAGCACGAGCCGATCACGAGCACGAGCGTGCGCCAGGTGAACTCGAGAATGCTGAAATCGACCGACAGCGACCCTCCGCCTCCGCCGCCGGCATAGCCACCGGAGCCCATCATCGGCGGGCCGCCGGCCGGGATCACCGGGGGCGCACCGCCGCCGCCGATCAGGCTGGGAATTTCGACAGCCTTCTGCCAGCCGGCCATGCCCTCGGACCATACCAGCGTATCCGGGCGCACGACGCCCTGGGCGACGAGATCGCGGAATTGCCCTTCCGGAAAGGGCCCCTGCTGCTTGCCCTCGGATGCGTAGAACCAACTCGCCATGAAGCGTCCCCCTCAAACATACGTTTGTACCGGCCGGGACGCTTGGGTTCACCGCATCCATGCCAAAAATGCATTGTGAAGGATGAACGGCTGCCCTGTACAGAGGCGGCCGTTCACATGGCCAGACGTTTTTCCGCTTCAGTCTGCAACTTTTTTATGCCATTTGCCCGGAAAGATGCCAGATTGACGCTGCGCCGGGGACATACGGCGCGGCGCATCCCGGGGAATAGGCCTGACCATGAAACTCGTCGTCGCGATCATCAAACCCTTCAAGCTCGATGAGGTCCGCCAGGCCCTGACGGCGATCGGCGTCCACGGCATGACCGTGACCGAGGTGAAGGGTTATGGCCGGCAGAAGGGCCACACCGAGATCTATCGCGGCGCCGAATATGTCGTGAACTTCCTCCCGAAGCTGCGCATCGAGATCGCGGTCGCCTCCGACGTCGCCGACAAGGCGGTCGCCGTGATCACCTCGACCGCGCGCACCGGGCAGATCGGCGACGGCAAGATCTTCGTCACGCCGATCGACCACGCGCTGCGCATCCGTACCGGCGAAACCGACAGCGACGCGCTCTAGATTTTTGTTTTGACGCGTTTTCCTGGCGCGAACCGGTATCCGCTTCGCTCGAAAACGCCCTGATACACCTTCTTCGATCGCGCCGGGCAACGACGCCACAGCGTGCGACGTATTTCTATGCTGGGGGAACGACATGGCGGGATATTTGCGCCGCGCAGCTGCCATGGCTGCGCCGATCGGACTTGCGCTGGTCATGGCCGCGCCGGCGCAAGCGGCGGCCTCTGAGATCAACACCGCTGACACCGCCTGGATGATCGTCGCCACCGCGCTGGTGCTGATGATGACGATCCCGGGGCTCGCGCTGTTCTATTCCGGCATGGTGCGCAAGAAGAACGTGCTCGCCACCATGGCGCAAAGCCTCGCCGCGGTGACGATCATCTCCATTCTCTGGGTCGCGTTCGGCTATTCGCTGTGCTTCGTCGGCGACGGCCCGTGGATCGGCACGCTCGACCGCTGGTTTCTCGCCGGCATGACCATGGACAGCGTCAACCCGGCGGCGAAGTCCATTCCGGAAGCACTGTTCATGCTGTACCAGATGACGTTTGCCATCATCACGGTGGCGCTGGTCGCGGGCTCGGTCGCAGACCGGATGCGGTTCTCCGCCTATCTCCTGTTCTCCGTCGCCTGGTTCATCTTCGTTTACATTCCGCTGGCGCACTGGGTGTGGGGCGGCGGCTTCCTCAACAGCATGGGCGTCTTGGATTTCGCCGGCGGCCTCGTGGTGCATCTGTCGGCCGGCACCGCCGGCCTCGTCGCCGCCAAGGTGATGGGGCGCCGTCACGGCTACGGCTCCGAAAATCTCTCGCCGTTCGATCTTTCGCTCGCGGTGATGGGCACCGGGCTGTTGTGGGTCGGCTGGTTCGGCTTCAACGGCGGCTCGGCGGGCGCGGCCAATTCACGCGCGGTGATGGCGATCATCGCCACCCATCTTGCCGCCTGCGCCGGTGCGCTGACCTGGGGCGCGATCGAATGGTCGACACGGCGCAAGCCCTCCGTGCTCGGTATGATCTCCGGCGCGGTGGCCGGGCTCGGCACCATCACGCCGGCCTCCGGATTCGTGGCGCCCTGGCACGGCATCGTCATCGGCATCATTGCGGGTGCGGTCTGCTATTGGGCCTGCACCTGGCTGAAGCACCGCTTCAACTATGACGATTCGCTCGACGTGTTCGGCGTCCACGGCATCGGCGGCCTGACCGGGACCCTGCTCGCCGGCGTGTTCGCAACCAGCGCCATCGGCGGCACCGCCGGCCTGCTGGAGGGCCACCCGCAGCAGCTCCTGATCCAGTTCTATGGCGTCGCCGTCACCTTCGTCTGGTCGGCTGGCGTGAGCTTCATCCTGCTCAAGCTGGTCGGCCTGTTCGTGCCCTTGCGCGTATCCCGTGAGCACGAGCTCGAGGGGCTCGATATTTCGCAGCACGGCGAAGCCCTGCAATAGGCGGCGGCGCTACGTAATTACCTCTAAGCTGCCCGACGCATGAGCAATATTGTGTCGGCAGCCTGTCATGCTCGCATTTTGAGCAGGCCTGACCACGTTTTGGGCGCGACGGAATAGCGCACTGCACAGCAATGCCCGTCCACCGCGAAAACACCCGTTTTCATAGTCCGTTAGGTACCGCGCCCGATCTGGCACGGCATTTGATTCTACGGGTCCAGGCTGTGCCCGCGTAGTGAACTTTCTCCCTCGTGGCGAACCAGTCGAGAACGCCCGGCCACGTCCGGACCGGGCCCAAGCGGGGATAGGACCCATGAAAATTGTTATGGCGATTATCAAGCCATTCAAGCTGGAAGAAGTCCGTGACGCCCTGACCGCCATCGGCGTTCACGGTCTCACGGTGACGGAAGTCAAGGGATATGGCCGCCAGAAGGGCCATACGGAAATCTATCGCGGCGCCGAATATGCCGTGAGCTTCCTGCCCAAGATCAAGATCGAGGTCGCTGTCGCCTCCGACCAGGTCGACAAGACCATCGACGCCATCACGTCCGCCGCGAAAACCGGACAGATCGGCGACGGCAAGATCTTCGTCATCAACCTCGACCACGCGGTGCGCATCCGCACCGGCGAGGCCGATGCCGCGGCCCTTTGATTTCGCGCTCAACCTTTATCCAATCAGGAGTGAATAATATGACGTTCAAGCGTCCCTATGGCGCGGGATTGGCGGCTCTCGCAGTCGGCCTGTTCGCTGCGACCGCAGCCTACGCCGAGCCAACGGTCAACAAGGGAGACAACGCCTGGATGCTGACATCGACAGTGCTGGTGCTGTTGATGACCATCCCCGGCCTCGCGCTGTTCTACGGCGGTCTCGTCCGCTCCAAGAACATGCTCTCCGTCCTGATGCAGGTGTTCTACACCGTCTGCGTCGTCACCGTGATCTGGGCCGTGTACGGCTACAGCCTCACCTTCACCGGCGGTTCCGACTTCATCGGCGGCTTCTCCAAGGCCTTCATGATGGGCGTCACCACCGATACGAAGGCCGCGACCTTCTCGGTCGACGCCAACATCTCGGAGCTCATCTATGTGTGCTTCCAGATGACCTTCGCGGCGATCACGCCCGCCCTCATCGTCGGCGCCTTCGCCGAGCGCATGAAGTTCTCGGCGATCGCCCTGTTCATCCCGCTCTGGGTCACGCTGATCTATTTCCCGATCGCGCACATGGTCTGGTACTGGCAGGGTCCGGACCTGATCCAGGATGCGGCCAAGGCGCTCGCTGCTGCCACTGATGCGGCCGCGAAGACCGCGGCGCAGGCCAAGCTCGACGAGCTCAACGCCGACGCCGGCTGGATCTTCAAGAAGGGCGCGATCGACTTCGCGGGCGGCACCGTGGTGCACATCAACGCCGGCATCGCAGGCCTCATCGGCGCTCTCCTGATCGGCAAGCGCGTCGGCTACGGCAAGGAGCTGATGGCCCCGCACTCGCTGACCATGTCGATGATCGGCGCCTCGCTGCTCTGGGTCGGCTGGTTCGGCTTCAACGCCGGCTCCAACCTGGAAGCCAACGGCGGCGCTGCGCTCGCCATGACCAACTCCTTCGTCGCCACCGCAGCCGCCGCGCTGTCGTGGATGTTCGCGGAGTGGATCATCAAGGGTCACCCGTCGGTGCTCGGCGTCATCTCCGGCGCGGTCGCGGGCCTCGTGGCGGTCACCCCTGCGGCCGGCTACTCCGGCGTCATGGGCGCGATCGTCCTCGGCCTCATCGTCGGCGTAGTCTGCCTGTTCTTCTGCACCGTCGTGAAGAACGCGCTCGGCTACGATGACAGCCTCGACGTGTTCGGCGTGCACTGCGTCGGCGGCATCGTCGGCGCCATCGGCACCGGCATTCTCGTCAACCCCGCCCTCGGTGGCGCTGGCGTCATGGACTACACCGCGATCCCGCCGAAGGTCGGCGACTACGACTTCGCGGCGCAGATGATCGCCCAGCTCTGGGGCGTTGGCACCACGCTGGTGTGGTCGGGCATCGGCTCGGCGATCCTCTACAAGGTCGTCGACGTGATCGTTGGCCTGCGGACCAACGTCGAGAGCGAGCGTGAAGGCCTCGACATCACCGAGCACACCGAGCGCGCCTACAACATGTAAGTCTCCTCCCGGGCGCGGTCTCCCCGGAGATCGCGCTCAGAACTACGGTTCGGGCACATACCCGGCAATGCCCTGACCGTTGAGGGGCTCCAGCGCAAGTTGGAGCCCCTTTCTTTTTGGGCGGGGTGCTTTGATTTCGCAGCGAAGAAAAGGATTGCCATTCCGCACCGGCGGCGCAGAAATATCGACCACAAGAAACAATAATCGGGGAGGTCGTCATGCGTTTGGAAGGCGGATGCTATTGCGGCGAAGTGCGCTACGTGGCCGAAGGTGATCCGATGATGCAGGCCCAGTGCCATTGCCGCGAGTGCCAGTACATCTCGGGCGGCGCGCCCAACACCTTCATCGCGATGCCGGTGGCCGGCTTCAGCTACATCCTGGGGCAGCCCAAGCAGTTCACGCGCAAGGATCTCGAACGCGCCGTCACGCGCGAATTCTGCGCCGAATGCGGCACGCATCTGGTGACCAGGGCTCCCGGGCTGCCAGCCGCGATCCTGAAGGTCGGCACGCTGGACGAGCCAAAGCAATTCCAGCCGCAGATGGCGATCTACACCTGCGACATGCAGGAGTTTCATGCGATCCCGGCGGGGATGGCAACGTTCGAGAAGCTTCCGGGGCATTGAGGCGCCCGACTTGCGAAGCTCGTCATGGCCGGGCTTGGCTCGGGCATCCACGTTCTTCGACGCGGCAGCAAACAGACCGTGGATGGCCGGGACAAGCCCGGCCACGCGCCCCCCGAGCGGCCTCGCATCCCGTTGTTATCCGGCCTCATTATTCCTGCTCTGGACGGAGGCGGCGGCCGATGGTTAATCGCGTCTTAACCTCGCCCTATCTATGGTGAACTGAACCGCTTCCCGCCGGTGCCTTCGCGCGACCGGCTGTTCCAAGAGTGCTGGCGCCCAGAATGGTCATGACCGCTTCATCCCGTGCGCCGCTGGAAGGTGGAAGCCTAGACACCGAACGCTCGCCCTTCGTCCGGCTCAACGAGCTGCTGGCGCCGCATCAACCCGGCAAGCCCTTGATTTCGCTCGCGGTCGGCGAGCCCCAGCATCCGGTGCCTGACTTCGTCGGCCCGGTGCTGGCCAAGCATATCGCCGATTTCGGCCGCTACCCGATGAACCAGGGCACCGAGCCGTTCCGCCAAGCCGCGAGCAGCTGGCTATCGTCGCGCTTCAAGCTGCCGCGGCCGCTCGACCCCAAGGGCGAGATTCTCGTCCTCAATGGCAGCCGCGAAGGGCTGTTCCTCGCCGCGATCGCGGCCGTCCGCTATGTCGGCCCGCGCCCCGGCAAACCGGCGATCCTGATGCCGAATCCGTTCTATCCGGTCTATGGCGCCGGCGCGGGTGCCGCAGCTTGCGAGCCGGTCTATCTGCCGACCACCGTCGAGAACGGCTTCCTGCCTGACCTCGACGCCATCGACGAGGCGACGCTGGCACGCACGGTGGCGTTCTATCTGGCCTCGCCCGCCAATCCGCAGGGCTCGGTCGCCTCGCGTGACTACTTCACGCGGCTGAAGAGCCTCGCCGATCGCTATGGCTTCATGATCCTCAGCGACGAGTGCTATTCGGAGATCTACACCCGCGAAGCACCGGGCAGTGCGCTCGAATGCGCCGGCCCCGATTTCACCCGCGTGGCTGCGTTCCAGTCGTTGTCGAAGCGCTCAAATCTTCCGGGCCTGCGCGTCGGCTTCGCCGCCGGCGACAAGAAGTTCATCGGCATGTTCCTGGAGCTGCGCAACATCGCCGCGCCGCAGGTGCCGGTGCCGCTCCAGCACGTCGCGACCTTTGCCTATGGCGACGAGGCGCATGTCGAGGAGAACCGCAGGCTCTACCGGATCAAGTTCGATCTCGCCGACCAGATCATCGGTAACCGCTACGGCTACCGACGGCCCGACGCCGGCTTTTGCGTCTGGCTCAACACGTCCGAGATCGGTGACGACGTGTCGGTGTGTCTGAAATTGTTCAAGGAAGCAGGCGTGCGCGTGGTGCCCGGCAGCTTTTTGGCGCGGCAGCAGCCCGACGGCTTCAATCCCGGCGCAGGCTACATTCGCCTGGCGCTGGTGCAGGATGGCGAGACCACGGCGCAGGCGTTGCACCGGCTGGTCGAGACTCTGGGTTAGGTGGGGCCCATGAGCATGTCGACAATCGAACGTGTCATTCCACTGGTCGGCCATCTGCCGCCCTCGATCCGCGAGGGGCTGGCTCGGCGCGTGCGCGAGCTCACCGGCTTCGGCCTGATCGCGTTGTCGGGCGTTGCCTCGGCAGCGCTGATGACCTGGTCGGTGCAGGACCCCAGCCTGAGCCACGCGACCTCAAGGCCGATCCGCAACATTCTCGGTTATGCCGGCGCGATCGGCGCCGACCTTGCGATGCAGATCCTCGGGCTCGGCGCCATCATGCTGGTTCTGACCGTCGCGGTCTGGGGCTGGCGCATGATGACCCACCGCGCATTCGACCGCGAGGCGCTGCGGCTCGGCTCCTGGATTCTCTGCACGGTGATCGCGGCAGGCTTCGTCAGCTGCTGGCCGCATGGCGGCGCATGGCCGCTGCCGACCGGCCTCGGCGGCGTGGTCGGCGATGCGCTCGTGCGCGCGCCCGCAGTGATTTTCGGGCCGGCCGGCACGATCTATCGCGTGGTGCTGGGCACGATCCTGTTTGCCGCGATGGCCGCGACCTTCCTGATCGCATGCGGTCTTGGCGCCCGCGAGCACGACGACGAGCTCTCGGAGATCGAGGACGACGACAAGCCGCTCGACGAGGACGAGGAGAACGATCGGGGCTCTGTGTCGCTGGGCTGGCTGTTCCATGCACTGATGAGCACGAAGGCGCGGCTGATCTGGCTCTGTGGTGCCGCTTACCGCTCGCTGGTCTCGAGCGGCCCGAAGACCAAGGCCGTGGCGTTCAGCCGCCAAGAGCCGAATCTGGGCGGCGGCCGCGCCGCGCCCTCGATCTCGCCGCAGTCCGAGGACGAGGACGACGAGGATCAGCACGAGGAAGAGGAAGAAGACGAGGAGGAAGAGGAGGAGCCCGCCCCGCGCGCCCCGCGCAAGAAGGCTGCCCCGAAGGCTGCTGCCAAGAAATCCTCCGACAAGTTCGAGCTTCCGTCCGTCTCCGTGCTGGCCGCGCCAAAGGCCGGCGATCGCCAGCCGCTCAGCAAGGCCGAGCTGGAAGCCAATTCCCGTTCACTCGAAGGCGTGCTCCAGGACTTTGGCGTGCGCGGCGAAATCGTCAAAGCCAATCCGGGCCCCGTGGTCACGCTGTACGAGCTGGAGCCGGCGCCCGGCATCAAATCGTCGCGCGTGATCGGACTCGCCGACGACATCGCGCGGTCGATGAGTGCGCTGTCGGCGCGCGTCGCCGTGGTGCCCGGCCGCAACGCCATCGGCATCGAGCTGCCGAACGCGCATCGCGAAAAGGTCTATTTGCGCGAGCTGCTGATCGCCAAGGAAGCCACCGAAACGGTGGCGAAGCTGCCGCTCTGCCTCGGCAAGACCATCGGCGGCGATCCTGTGATCATCGACCTCGCGCGCACGCCGCACATGCTGATCGCCGGCACCACCGGCTCCGGCAAATCGGTCGCCATCAACACCATGATCCTCAGCCTGGTCTACCGGCTGCGCCCGGACCAGTGCCGCCTGATCATGGTCGATCCGAAGATGCTCGAACTCTCCGTCTATGACGGCATTCCCCATCTGCTCACGCCCGTCGTGACCGACCCGAAGAAGGCGGTGGTCGCGCTGAAATGGGCCGTGCGCGAGATGGAAGAGCGCTACAAGAACATGGCCAAGCTCGGTGTGCGCAACATCGACGGCTACAACACGCGCCTGCTCGAATTGAAGGCCAAGGGCGAAGAGCCGACGCGCACCGTGCATACCGGCTTCGACAAGGAAACCGGCAAGGCGATCTACGAGGAAGAGAAGCTCTCGCTCGACCCGCTACCCTACATCGTCATCATCGTCGACGAAATGGCCGACCTGATGATGGTCGCCGGCAAGGACATCGAAGGCGCGGTGCAGCGCCTCGCGCAGATGGCGCGCGCCGCCGGCCTACACGTGATCCTCGCGACGCAGCGTCCGTCGGTCGACGTCATCACCGGCACCATCAAGGCGAACTTCCCGACCCGCATCGCTTTCCAGGTGACGTCCAAGATCGACAGCCGCACCATTTTGGGCGAGATGGGCGCCGAGCAGCTGCTCGGCCAGGGCGACATGCTCTACATGGCCGGTGGCGGCCGCATCAGCCGTGTGCACGGACCCTTCGCCTCCGACGAGGAAGTCGAGAAGGTGGTGCGTCACCTCAAGACGCAGGGCCAGCCGGAATATCTCGAGGCCGTCACGGCCGAAGAGCCCACCGAGGACGAGGACGGTGCGGTGTTCGACGCCACCGGCATGGGTGGCGATGGCGGCGGCGACCTCTTCCAGCAGGCCGTTGCGATCGTCAAACGCGACCGCAAGGCCTCGACCAGCTACATCCAGCGGCGCCTGCAGATCGGCTATAACCGCGCCGCATCCTTGATGGAGCGCATGGAACTGGAAGGCATCGTCGGACCCGCCAACCACGCCGGCAAGCGCGAGATTCTGGTCGAGGAAGAAGACAGCCATATGTGAGGCAGCCGCCTCCAGACATCATTTCACGCGAAATCGTTATCTGCTTTTGCCCGAAATCACGCTAAAAGACGCCCAGCCACGTTAGGACGACGCGTTGATCAGACATCCGGACATTCGATTCGCTGCCACCATCGCTGCGCGAAGCGCGCGTGTGGCCGGCGTGCTTCTCGTCACCGCTGCTATGGTGACGGCGTCCTCGTTCGCGCAGAACGTCCCGGTGCCGAAACCCGCGCCGAAGGGCCGCGACGGCGGAGCGTCCCCCGGCGGGCCCGCAGTCACCGGAGCGACTCAGACGCCGCCGAATCCGGTGATCCCGGATCCGCGCCGCAACGTGCCGAGCAGCATCTTCCAGACCTTCGATGCCAACCAGAAGGCGCAGGCGGCCAAGGTCAGTGCCTATTTGTCGTCGCTGTCGACGCTGGTCGGGAATTTCGTCCAGGTCGGTCCCGACGGCAGCAAGACGCAAGGCGATTTCTACATCCAGAAACCTGGCAAGGTGCGCTTCGAATATGACGCGCCGAGCCCGATCGACATCGTCGCAGACGGATCCTCGCTGGTGGTGCGCGACCGCAAGCTCGCGACCCAGGACGTCTATCCGCTGTCGCAGACGCCGCTGCGTTTCCTGCTGTCGGATCGCATCGACCTGATGAAGGACACCAATGTCGTTGGCGTCTCAGCCGACGACGTCTTCGTCAGCGTCACCATCGAGGAGAAGCAGGCGCTGGTCGGCACCAGCCGCCTCCTGCTGATGTTCGGCGCCAAGGACGGCCAGTTGAAGCAGTGGACCGTCACCGATCCGCAGGGCTACGACACCACGATCGCGGTCTACAATCTGGACTCGAGCAAGAAGCTCGATCCCGGCATGTTCAAGATCGATTTCACCAATTACGGCCCGGCACCGGGATAGGTCTCGTAGGGTGGGTTAGCGCAGCGTAACCCACCACTTCTGCTACCGCGGTGAAAGACCGTGGTGGGTTACGCCTTCGGCTAACCCACCCTACGAGAGCTCGCTGTGGACAAGCATTTTCCCAGCACTAATCCGTGCTAAGACGCATTTCCCATGCGTTTTTCCCTGACAACCTGGAACATCAATTCGGTGCGGCTGCGCATCGATCTGGTCGCGAAATTCCTCAAGAGCGCGCGGCCGGACGTGCTGTGCCTGCAGGAGACCAAGTGCATCGACGATGCCTTTCCGCTGAAGCGCTTCAGGCGGCTCGGCTACGAGCACGTCGCGCTGAACGGGCAGAAGGGCTATCACGGCGTCGCCATCGTCTCGAAGATTCCGTTCGAATCGACTGATATCCGCACCTTCTGCGACAAGCTGGATTCGCGTCACATCTCCGTATCGTTCGGCGAGAAGGCCAGTATCGCAAAGCCGCTGGTGGTGCATAATTTCTATGTCCCCGCCGGCGGCGACATTCCCGATCCCGCGCTGAACGAGAAGTTCGACCACAAGCTTCGCTTCCTCGACGAGATGAAGGCGTGCGAGCCGCTGCATCCGCGCGGCGAGGATCGCCACATCCTGGTCGGCGATCTCAACGTCGCCCCACACGAGAACGACGTGTGGTCGCACAAGCAGCTTCTGAAGGTGGTCTCGCACACGCCGATCGAAACCGAAAAGCTGCAGGCCGCGCTAGCCGCCGGCGAATGGGTCGACGTCGCACGCGAGCGGATTCCGATGTCGGAAAAAGTCTATACGTGGTGGAGCTACCGCTCCGCCGACTGGACCGTCGGCGACCGCGGCCGCCGGCTCGATCACATCTGGGTCTCGCGCGCGTTGAAGGATGCGGTCAGCGATTTCAGGATTCTGCGCGATGCGCGGAGCTGGGAGCGGCCGTCGGACCACGTGCCTGTCACGGTGACGCTGGAGGTGTAGCGTCTGTCATTCCAGGGCGACGAAGTCGCGCGCCCGGAATGACGGGAAGCTACGACGTCAGCTTCGCACCCGCCATCAGGATATCGCTGGCAATCTGGCTCGAGCGGACCGCGAACTCATCGCGCAGGCGAACCGCCGCGGCCGGATCGCTTTCGAGCACGCGCTGAAACAGGCTGCGTGCGACGCGGATGACGGAGGAGTGCTCCAGCGCGATCGCGCTCGACGGCCGCTTCATCGGCACCACCAGCGCGAGCTCGCCGATCAGCGCGCCGGGACCGGCGATCATCTCGGCGCCGGCGCCGTCATCGACCCGGAAGGCGCCGCGCTGGACCACGAAGCCGGCATCGGCGTCGTCGCCGAGATTGAACAGGGTATCGCCGCGGACGAAGTTACGCTGCTCGGAGCCGATCGCCAGCATGCGCAACGAGGCGTCTCCCAACAGGCGCAATGTCGGGACACGCTCGAGAAGCGCTACGTCGTCGTCAATTGACATTCAGATCCGAGGCTCAAAGGCATGCGATCTAAAACGATTCGCACGCCCTTCGAGCGTATCACGGCACCAGCTTGTAGCCACCGGCTTCCGTGACCAGGATTTCCGGGTTGGCGGCATCCTTCTCGATCTTCTGGCGGAGGCGGTAGATGTGGGTTTCCAGCGTGTGGGTGGTGACGCCGGAATTATAACCCCAGACCTCCTGGAGCAGGGTCTCGCGCGAAACCGGCATCTGGCCGGCGCGGTAGAGGAAGCGGAGGATGGCGGTCTCCTTCTCCGTCAGCCGCACCTTGCGCGCATTGGCGGCGGTGAGCATCTTGGAGCCGGGCCGGAAGGAGTAGGGGCCGACCGAGAACACCGCGTCCTCGCTGGCCTCGTGCTGGCGCAGCTGGGCGCGGATGCGGGCCAGCAGGACGGCGAAACGAAAGGGCTTTGCCACATAGTCGTTGGCGCCGGATTCGAGCCCCAAAATCGTATCGGAATCGGTGTCGTGCCCGGTCAGCATGATGATCGGGGCCTTGAAGCCGCCCTTGCGCAAGGAGCGGACCACCTCGCGGCCGTCGGTGTCGGGCAGGCCGACATCCATCAGCACGAGATCGGGGGCATTGGCCTTGGCGGCGCTCGCGCCCTTGGCGCCGGTATCGACGGCGGAGGCTTCGAATTCTTCGTGTAGCGATAATTGCTCCACCAACGTGTCGCGCAGATCGGTATCGTCATCCACGATCAGGATCTTGCGGGCATTGGCCATAGGGGGTCATCCTTTTGGGGTCCGGCTCGGCGCGCATCCATGCTGCACCCAGCCGTGAGGGGAAGTTTAGGGGTCGCCGTTATTATTGTTGTTCGTGTTGAAGTAGTGGGCTGTTACCGATTCACAAGCCGGAAGCACTCTAACTCAGAATAGCAGGCCGGTTTGATGAATGTCCTGTAATGAATTCGACATTGCACGTTCACATGAAAAATAAAGCAGCTTCAGTTGGTTACACCAAGAATCGAAGCGCCGGACCGCTCTCTGCGATCCGCGTTAAGCCTGCGGCCGGGAATCCGCGCCGAGGCTGGCTGACGGCGGGATCGCTGACCATACCGGTTGCGCTGGGGCGGGGCGGCATCCTGGCCAACAAGCGCGAGGGCGACGGCGGCACCCCCAGGGGCAGCTTCCGTCCCAAGCGCTTGTGGTGGCGGGGCGACCGACACAGCCGTCCGCAGAGCTTCCTGCCGGCCCGGATCATCACCGGAGAGGACGCCTGGTGCGAGGACCCCAGGGATCGCCATTACAACCAGGGAATCCGGCTCGACGAGGGGCAGGGCGGTGACCGGCTCAAGCGTGCCGACCATCTCTATGACTTCATCATCGAAATCGACCACAACACGCGACCGCGGGTCGCCGGCCGCGGCAGCGCGGTATTTTTGCACCTGGCCCGCGACAATTTCGGCCCGACCGCGGGCTGCGTCTCCATGACGAAATCTGCGATGCTGCAATTGCTGCGGCGATTGGGACCAAGAACAAGAATCATCATCGGGTGAGGACGTATGCTCGACAGGGATCAGATCGCAGCCGCCTCGCGCGTGCTCGTTCAACATTGGCGCGACGGCACCAAGCTTGACGCGCTGGAGCCGCGGTTGCGGCCACAGAGCCGCACGGAGGGCTACGCCATCCAGGCCGGGCTCGAAACATTGTCGCGCGGGACATTGTTCGGCTGGAAGATCGCGGCCACGAGCGTATCAGGACAGAAGCACATCAATGTCACGGGACCGCTCGCCGGTCGCATCATGAGCGACACCGTGATTGCCGATGGCGGGACTGCGTCGATGAAGGGCAACGAGATGCGCGTCGGCGAACCTGAATTCGCCTTCCGCATGGGACGCGATCTGGCGCCGCGTGCAACGCCCTACAGCGTCGATGAGGTGCTCGCCGCGGTCGACACCTTCCATCCTGCGATCGAGATTCCCGATTCGCGCTTTGCCGATTTCGCTGGAGCGGGCGAGGCGCAGCTGATCGCCGACAATGCCTGCGCGCATCTGTTCGTGCTGGGCGCGGCGACGACTGCGAACTGGCGTGCGATGGATCTCGTCGAGGAGCGGCCCCAGATCACGCTGCGCGGCGAGCGCTGTGTCGGCCACGGTAAGAACGTGCTCGGCGACCCCCGCGCCGCGCTCGCCTGGCTCGCCAATGAGCTGCGCGGGCTTGGACTGACCTTGCGGGCGGGGGAGGTGGTGACCACAGGCACGTGCCATCCGCCGCTGCCGATCGAGGCCGGCGATCATTTCGCGGCGGACTTTGGCGTGCTGGGGAAGGTGTCAGTGGGGTTTGTGTAAGTAGCCTCATGGTCGTCCCTGCGAACGCATGCGTTCGCAGGGACGACAACAACTACCTGTGCCCGAAGATCGCGCTGCCCACGCGTACATGTGTGGCACCCAGCATGATGGCATTGGCGAAATCCGCGCTCATGCCCATCGAGAGATTCGTCAAGCCGTTGCGCGCGGCGATCTTGGCGGTCAGCGCGAAATGCGCCGCCGGCGGCTCGTCGACCGGCGGGATGCACATCAATCCGGAGATCGTCAGCCCATAGGTGTCGCGGCAGCTGGCGAGGAAGGCGTCGGCCTCGCCGGGCGCGATGCCGGCCTTCTGCGGCTCCTCGCCGGTGTTGATCTGGACGAAGAGTTGCGGGTGCTTGTTCTGGGATTCGATTTCCTTGGCTAACGCCTGGCAAATGCTCGGACGGTCGACCGAATGGATCGCGTCGAACAGCGCGACCGCCTCTTTCGCCTTGTTGGATTGCAGCGGTCCGATCAGATGCAGCGCGATGCCCGAGTAAACAGACGTTAACGCAGGCCACTTGCCTTTGGCCTCCTGCACCCGATTCTCGCCGAATACGCGCTGTCCGGCGTCGATAACCGGGGTAATTGCATCTGCGGCGAAAGTCTTGGACACCGCGATCAGCGTCACGGAGGCGCGATCGCGTCGCGCATCCTTGCAGGCGCGGGCGATTTCGGCTTCGACCGCGGCGAGCGCGTTTGGTGAATGGCCGGTTACCGGCGCGGCGTTGGCTTCTGTCATGACGTCGCTTGGCTGTGATCCTGACCGAGGTAAGTCCAATTTTACCGAGTTCAAGAAAGAGTTTTTGAACCCTTCGCTTTACCTTGGCCAACGGGGTGGGTAGCGAAGATGGCAAGAATCAGTCTCAACCGCAAACGAGCGAAACTCAAGCAGGTTCTCGGAATCCGGGCGCGGCTTGCATTGCTCGCGGTGATTCTGGTGGCGCCCTTGATGCTCGAGCGCATCCGTTCGCTCGAAGATACCCGCACCCGGCAGATCGCGCAGGCCACGGTTGAATTCACCACCGTGGCGCGACACAGCGCCGATGCGCAGCGCGAGGTGATCTCGTCGGTCGAGACCATCCTGAAATCGGAGGCCTTTATTCGCGCCTCTGCCGGCGGCGTCAGCAAGAGCTGCGACGTGCTGCGCGCGAGCCTGCCGTCGAACCTGCCCTGGATCCGCACGCTTTTGATCGCGGGCGTAGACGGGCGCATCCAGTGCGCGACGAACAACATGTATGTCGGCCTCGACCTGAGCGACCGGCCCTACTTTCAGCAGGCCCAAACGAGCGGCCGCTTCGTGCTGAGCGATTTCATCCTGTCGCGGCCGATAGCGACGCCCACGGTGATGGCGGTTTATCCGGTGTCCGCCTTCAGCGGCGTCTCCGATGCCGTCGTCCTTGCCACGGTCAATCTCGACTGGATGTCGAAGGTCATGAGCAATCTGGGCGGCCGCGCCGGCATCACCGCCGTGCTGGTGGACAGCGCAGGCACCGTGCTGGCCGCTCCGGCCGATCAGCACAGCGCAGTCGGCCGTCCGCTCGACAACATGCCGCTGATGTCGGCGATCGCCGACAGGGCGCTGCGTTCCGACCAGGATGAAGGCTCACTGTCTTTCCTCGCCGCCGACGGCTCGCGCCGCGCCGTCAGCTACATCCGGATCTCCGGCACCAACGCCCGCCTGATCGCCAGCATCGACGAAGACAAGGTGTCCGCGGCGGTCAACCGCGACATCCGCACCGCCTATCTCCAGCTCGCTTTCGTCGTCGTGTTCGTCCTGCTCGGCGCGCTGATCGCCGCCGAAAAGCTCGTCATCAAGCCGATCGAGATGCTCGTCGACATGGCCAAGCGTCTCGGCGAAGGCGATCTGTCGGCCCGCGCGGCGCGCAATCGCCTGCCGGCCGAGTTCGTGCCGCTCGCCCGCGCGTTCAACGCGATGGCGGCGCAGCTGAGCCAGCGCGAGCGCGAGCTGATAGCGAGCAACGACCGGCTGACGGTGATGGCCTCGATCGACATGCTGTCGGGGCTCGCCAACCGTCGCGGCTTCCAGAGCCGGCTCGACTTCGAGTGGATGCGCGCGCAGCAATATGGCAGCGACCTCGCGCTGCTGATGATCGACGTCGACCATTTCAAGCTGTTCAACGACACCTATGGCCATCTCGAAGGCGATTCCTGCCTGACCAGGCTCGGCGAGTCGCTGTCCGGCATCGCCGCCGACACGATGGGCTTTGCGGCGCGCTATGGCGGCGAGGAATTCTGCCTGCTGCTGCCGAACACCGATGTGAACCGCGCCGTGGAAATCGGCGAGCTGGCCCGCGCGGCCGTGCTGAAGCTGTGCCTGCCGCACATCACCTCAGCCCACATGATCGTTACCGTCTCGATCGGCGTTGCCGCGACGAAGCCGAACGAGGCCTTGCGTCCCGGCGACCTGATCGAAGCCGCCGACGCCGCGCTCTACGCCGCAAAACACCGCGGCCGCAACAATGTCGTCGAGCACGGCGTGCAGGCGATCGAGACCGGCGCCACCGAAATGATGATGGCGGGCTGATCGTCAGCCACGACCAACGTCGTCGTCTCCACCCCTCAACAGGCTATCCCGCAACTCCGGCGCGATCGAGCTCGGTCTCCGTCACCACGCGATTGCGGCCGCTGCTCTTGGCGAGATAGAGCGCGCGATCGCAGCGCTCGACGAGATCGGTGATCGCTTCGCCGGCCCGGTACTGCGCCACGCCGATCGACACGCTGATGCTGGGCAGAACCTCGCCGGTGGAGCGGCGGGTGATCGTGCACTCGGCGAGCGCGTGCCTGATCCGGTCGGCGATCTCGGCACAGGTGGCGAGATCGGCATCCGGCAGCACCGCGATCAGCTCCTCGCCGCCATAGCGGGCCGGCAGGTCCTGCTCGCGAACCTTTTCGCGCAGCACCTTCGCCAACAGGCGCAGCACCTGGTCGCCGACGCCGTGGCCGAAATTGTCGTTGAAAGTCTTGAAGTGGTCGATGTCGAGCATCAGCACGCTGAGCGGCTCGCCCCACGCGGCAGTCGCCTGCGCCTTGCGCAGGAATTCGTCGAGCGCCCGCCGGTTTGCGAGGCCGGTCAGCGTGTCGGTCCGGGCGCGCTCCTCGGACCTCGATAGCGAATCGCGGATCACGTCGAGCTCGCGGGTCTTTTCCGCAAAGCCGGCTTCCAGCCGTGTCGCCCGTGTGGCGGCCCGCGCCAGCTCGTTCATGAGCTGGGCAACCAGCGCCTTCGGATCGACGCCGGCCTTGCCCTGGTCCGCCACCTCGCTGATGACCTGCATCTGCGAATGATTGTCGGCGATCGCGGTCGCCAGAAACTCCTTCGCGGCCCCCATGAGCGCCTGCAGCCGCTCGGACGTGTCGACCACGGCGGCACTCACCTGGGGCGCGACATAGGTCTTGAACAGGTCCTGATTGGTTCGGGCGTCGAAAGGACGATTGTGGTCGATCAGAAGATCGATCGCGTTGCGCAGATCCTCATGGCCGTCCCCGAAATACAGGAACCAGACGGCAAAATTGGCCGGGGTCGGCGCAATCCGCTGTTCGGCCATGCTCCGCATCGCCCGTCCGGCAATGGACGCGGCATAGTCGTAATCGGGCTCGTCGAAGCTGGAATCCATCGCACTCATGCGGTCTCGTCGGGCCGCAAATTGGCATTGACCCCTTAATCACACCCCAACGCCGACCTTCGTAGTTATGCGGAGGCCCCGGCAAAGTTCCAAACTGCGGCAACCCATTGACCCCCTAAGGACTTCTATGGCCTAGTCCGCCGTCTTGAGACGGCCGAACCCACGAAAACCCCAACGATTCCATGACCTCCGAACGCTATAACGCCCGCGACGCCGAACCGCGCTGGCAACGCCTCTGGGACGAACAGGCGATCTTCGTCTCCAAGAACGACGATTCGCGGCCGAAATACTATGTGCTCGAGATGTTCCCCTACCCGTCCGGGCGCATCCATATCGGCCATGTTCGGAATTATACGCTCGGCGACGTGCTGGCCCGCTTCATGCGCGCCAAGGGGTTCAACGTGCTGCATCCGATGGGCTGGGACGCTTTCGGCCTGCCGGCCGAGAATGCCGCGATTGAGCGCAAGGTCGCGCCGAAAGCCTGGACCTACGACAACATCGCCGCGATGAAAAAGCAGCTCCGCTCGATCGGGCTGTCGCTGGACTGGTCACGCGAATTCGCGACCTGCGACCCCAGCTACTACAAGCATCAGCAGAAGATGTTCCTGGACATGCTCGGCGCCGGCCTCGCCGAGCGTGAGAAGCGCAAGCTCAACTGGGATCCGGTCGACATGACCGTGCTCGCCAACGAGCAGGTGATCGACGGCCGCGGCTGGCGTTCCGGCGCCGTTGTCGAACAACGGGAAATGAGCCAGTGGGTCTTCAAGATCACGAAGTACTCGCAAGAGCTGCTGTCCGCGCTCGATGGGCTCGATCGCTGGCCCGACAAGGTCCGGCTGATGCAGCGCAACTGGATCGGCCGCTCGGAAGGGCTGCTGGTTCGCTTCGCGCTGGATCAGGCGACGACGCCCGCCGGCGAGAGCGAGCTGAAGATCTTCACGACGCGCCCGGACACGCTGTTCGGCGCAAAGTTCATGGCGATCTCGGCAGATCATCCGCTGGCGCAGGCGGCCGCCGCGAAGAACCCCGAGCTTGCGGAGTTCATTGCCGACATCAAGAAGATCGGCACCGCGCAATCGATCATCGACACCGCGGAGAAGCAGGGCTTTGACACCGGCATCCGCGCGGTGCACCCGTTCGATCCGAATTGGAAGCTGCCGGTCTATGTCGCCAATTTCGTGCTGATGGAATACGGCACCGGCGCGATCTTCGGCTGCCCGGCGCATGACCAGCGCGACCTCGACTTCGTCAACAAGTACAATCTCGGCAACACGCCGGTGGTGTGCCCCGAGGGCCAGGATCCGAAGTCGTTCGTCATCACCGACACCGCCTATGACGGTGACGGCCGCATGATCAATTCGCGCTTCCTCGACGGCATGACCATCGAGCAGGCCAAGGACGAGGTCGCAAAACGTCTGGAAAGCGAGCAGCGCGGCAACGCGCCGGTCGGCGAGCGCCAGGTGAATTTCCGCCTGCGCGACTGGGGCATTTCGCGCCAGCGCTATTGGGGCTGCCCGATTCCCGTCATCCACTGCCCGAAATGCGATGTGGTGCCGGTCCCGGATGCCGATTTGCCGGTGACGCTGCCTGACGATGCGACCTTCGACAAGCCGGGCAACGCGCTCGACCATCACCCGACCTGGAAGCATGTCACCTGCCCCAAATGCGGGGCCAAGGCTCAGCGCGAAACCGACACCATGGACACCTTCGTGGATTCGTCCTGGTACTTTGCGCGCTTCACCGATCCCTGGAACGAGACCGCTCCGACGACGCCTGCCGTCGCCAACCGGATGCTGCCGGTCGACCAATATATCGGTGGCGTCGAGCACGCGATCCTGCATCTGCTCTACAGCCGCTTCTTCACCCGCGCGATGAAGGCGACCGGGCACATCGCGCTGGACGAGCCGTTCGCCGGCATGTTCACGCAAGGCATGGTGGTGCACGAGACCTACCAGAAGGCCGACGGCACCTATGTGCAGCCGGCCGAGGTCAAGGTCGAGGTCGGCGGCAACGGCCGGCGCGCGACGCTGCTGACGTCGGGCGAAGACATCCAGATCGGCCCGATCGAGAAGATGTCGAAATCGAAGAAGAACACGGTCGATCCCGACGACATCATCGAGACCTACGGCGCCGATGTCGCCCGCTGGTTCATGCTGTCGGATTCACCGCCCGACCGCGACGTGATCTGGAGCGACGAGCGCGTCCAGGGTGCCTCGCGCTTCGTGCAGCGGCTGTGGCGGCTGGTGAACGATTCCATCGAACTCGGCAAAGCCGCGCCGGCGGCCCGGCCGGCCAGCTTCGGCCCGGACGCGACCGCCTTGCGCAAGGCCGCCCATGGTGCGCTCGACAAGGTCACCACCGGAATCGAACGGCTGCACTTCAACGTCTGCCTGGCCCATATCCGCGAATTCGCCAACACCTTCTCGGAGATCTTGCAGCGACCCGGCCAGCCCGCCCCTGATTTGGCCTGGGCGATCCGCGAAGCCGGTCAGATCCTGGTCCAGCTGTTCTCCCCGATGATGCCGCACCTTGCCGAAGAGTGCTGGCAGGCTCTGGGCCAGAGCGGGCTGGTTTCCGAGGCCCATTGGCCGCAAATCGAACGCGATTTGCTGGTTGAAGACAGCGTGACCCTCGTGGTCCAGGTCAACGGCAAGAAGCGGGGTGACGTCACAGTTGCAACAGCGGCCCAGAATCCGGAAATCGAGGCTGCCGTTTTGGCTCTCGATGCGGTAAAACTGGCCCTGGACGGCAAGCCCGTCCGCAAGGTGATCATCGTCCCCAAGAGGATCGTAAATGTTGTCGGCTAGGATCCGCATCGCAGCCCGCTTGCTGGCGGTCGCCGCATTGGCGGCGCTGACGGCTGGTTGCTTCCAGCCGATGTATGCCGAGCGTGGCGACGGCACCCCCGGCTTGCGCGAGAAACTGATGGGGGTCGAGCTCCCGCCGATCGCCAAGCCCAATGCCTCCCGCGAGGCCCGTGTCGGTGTCGAAGTCCGCAATGCTCTCGCCTTCAAGCTCTACGGCACCGCGACGGGAATGCCGCCGACCCATCGGCTGGACATCCGCTTCACCTCCAGCCGTTCTTCGCTGATCGTCAGCGCCACGACGGGATTGCCGACCAGCGAAAACCTCGGCATCGACGCCCAGTACAATCTGATCGAGGTCGCGACCGGTAAGTCGGTGATGACCGGCACCACGTTCTCGCGCGTGTCCTATGACATGCCAGGGTCCTATCAGCGCTTCTCTCGCACCCGCGCCGTGCGCGACGCGGAGGATCGTGCCGCCAACGAGATCGCTGAGAACATCACCACCCGCCTCGCCTCGTTCTTCACCGCAGGCACCTGATTATTCCCGTCATTCGGGGCTCGCGAAGCGAGAACTACGGTGCGCAATTGCGCACCTGAGAATCTCGATTCCCAACCTCTGGGTTCCGGGTTCGCGCTCCGCGCGCCCCGGAATGACAAGGTAACAGGCAACATGGTCGCGCTGCGTGGAAAAGAGATCGACGCCTTCCTCGCCCGCCCCGATGCGGGCCGCCCGATCATCCTGCTCTACGGTCCCGATGCCGGCCTGGTGCGCGAGCGCGCCGATGCGCTGATCGCCTCTGCCGTCGATGATCCCAACGATCCGTTCTCGCTGGTCAGGCTCGACGGTGACGAGCTCTCCGCCGAGCCCTCGCGCCTCGTCGACGAGGCCATGACGGTGCCGCTGTTCGGCGGTCGCCGCGCCATCCGCATTCGCGCCGGCTCGCGCAGCTTTGCCAGCGGTATCGATACGCTGGCGGAGATGTCGGTGAAAGATTGCCGCGTCGTAATCGAGGCCGGCGAGCTGCGCCCGGAATCGCCGCTGCGAAAAGCCTGCGAGAAGGCCAAGGCCGCGGTAGCGATCGGCTGCTATCCCGACACCGAGCGCGACCTTGCCAAGCTGATGGATGACGAATTGCGCATCGCAAATTTGCGCATCGCGCAGGACGCCCGCGCGGCGCTGATGTCGTTCCTCGGCGGCGACCGCCAGGCCTCGCGCAACGAGCTGCGCAAGCTGACGCTCTACGCCCACGGCAAAGGCGAGGTCACGCTGGACGACGTGATGGCCGTGGTCGCTGATGCGTCCGAGCTCAAGCTCGACCCGATCGTCGACGGGGCCTTTGCCGGACGGCCCGACATCGTCGAGACCGAATTCGCAAAGGCCATGATCGCCGGCACCTATCCCGGCGTGATCATCTCCGCCGCGCAGCGTCAGGCTGCGTGGCTGCACAAATCGGCGCTCGCAATCGCCGACGGCCAGCCTGCCTCCGCCGTGCTCGACGGCGGCTATCCGCGCCTGCATTTTTCACGTAAGCCCGCGGTCGAAACGGCGCTGCGAAATTTCAGCGTGGCGCGGCTCGCCGCCATCATCGAGCAGTTCGCGACCGCGGCGCTCGACACCCGCAAGCAATCCACGCTAGCCGCCGCCATCGCCCAGCGGACATTGATGGCGATCGCCGCGAACGCGAAGCGGCGGGGCTGAGCCACGCTGTCATCCCCGCGAACGCGGGGATCCATAACCACAGGAAGTCGTTTGGCGAAGACTTGCGGTCCGGTACTGCGCGCCCGGTCCGATCGATAAATCACGCGGTATGGGTCCCCGCGTTCGCGGGGATGACAGCGAGGGCTTGGCCTACAGCACGCCCTTCGCCAGCCGCTTCATCACTTCGTCGAGCTGATCGAGGTTGCTGTAGCTGATCTGGACCGAGCCGCCGGGATCGCGGTGATTGACGGTGACCTTGAGGCCGAGCGCGTCGCTGACGCGCTTTTCGAGATCGATCGTGTCGGGGTCCTTTTCCTTGCCGCCGGTGGCGCGCGCCTTTTGCGGCTTGCGCTCCGGTACGCCCTCTTCATGCGCGAGCGCTTCGGCCTGGCGGACGTTGAGGCCCTCCTCGACGATGCGCTTGGCGGCGGCGAGCGGATCGGGCACGCCGATCAGCGCGCGGGCGTGGCCTGCGGTCAGCTCACCGGTCGCGATGAAGGCCTGCACCTCGGCCGGCAGCTTCGTCAGCCGCATCATGTTGGCGACGTGGCTGCGGCTCTTGCCGACGACCTTTGCGATGTCGTCCTGGCTGCGTTTGAACTCGTTGGCGAGCGCATGATAGCCCTGCGCCTCTTCCATCGGGTTGAGGTCCTCGCGCTGCACGTTCTCGACGATCGCGAACTCCAGCGCGTCGCTGTCGCTGATGTCGACCGGGACGATCGGCACTTCGTGCAGGCCGGCCATCTGCGAGGCGCGCCAGCGCCGTTCGCCGGCGATGATCTCAAAGCGGTCCTGTGCGCCCTTCACCGGACGCACCACGATCGGCTGGATCACGCCGTGCTGCCTGATCGACTCGCTGAGCTCCTTCAGCTCGGTGTCCGAAAAGGTGCGGCGCGGATTGCGCGGATTGGCCTTGATGAACTCGATCGGCACCTTGCGCTGCGCGCGCGGCCGATCGACATGCTGAGCCTCGCCGCCGACGTCACCGATCAGACTTGCAAGACCCCGGCCCAATCGCGAACGCGCTTCGTCGGCCATCGCCAGCTCCCTTGGATTCACGGTGCAGCACTCCAGAACTGAATTTCGAATCGTAGAATCTTGGGGTGGGCAAAGCGAAGCGTGCCCACCGATCGTGTGTGGAAGACGGTGGGCACGGCGAAGACGCCTTTGCCCACCCTACGGCCTCGTCAATGCGTGACGCGCAGCTCGCGCTCGCGCTGGATCACTTCGGTGGCGAGCCGCAAATAGGCTTCGCTGCCGACGCATTTGAGATCGTAGACCAGCACCGGCTTGCCGTAGGACGGCGCTTCCGAGATGCGCACGTTGCGCGGGATCATGGTCTTGTAGACCTTCTCGCCCATGAACTGCCGGACGTCGGCGACGACCTGGTTGGAGAGGTTGTTGCGCGAGTCGAACATGGTCAGCACGATGCCGTGGATCGACAGGTTCGGATTGAGCGTCGAGCGCACCTGTTCCACCGTCTGCAGCAATTGCGACAGACCTTCGAGCGCGAAGAACTCGCACTGCAGCGGCACCAGGATCGCGTCCGAGGCCGCCATCGCGTTCACCGTGAGCAGGTTGAGCGAGGGCGGGCAGTCGATCAGCACATAGGTGTAGTCGGCATCCGGCGAGACGTTGTTGTTGAGCGCACCGATGGCGTCGCGCAGCTTGAAGGCGCGGCCGGGCGTGGTGCCGAGCTCGAGCTCGAGGCCGGAGAGATCCATGGTCGAGGGCGCGATGTGCAGCCGCGGCACCGCGGTCGAGACCACGGCCTCGCGCAGCGGGGCTTCACCAATCAGCACGTCATAGGTCGAGCATGAGCGGTTGCGGCGATCGATGCCGAGGCCGGTCGAGGCGTTGCCCTGCGGATCGAGATCGACGATCAACACACGCTCGCCGATCGCGGCGAGTGCGGTGCCAAGATTGATCGCTGTGGTTGTTTTCCCCACACCGCCCTTCTGATTCGCCAGCGCCAGGATGCGCGGATGGCCATGCGGCACCTCGCTGGTCGGTTCTTGGGTCGGTTCTTGGGTCTGCTCTTGCTGCGGCTCGTCAATCACGGTCATCGAAATTTCCCCACTCAACCCCTGAGCGCCTCAGCTGCGCCGTTCGGCGGCATCGAGCTCCACGATCCAGCCGTCACCCGTGCGGCTTTGGTGGAGTCGAGGCTCGATATTCCAATATTTAGCGGCTTCGGTCAATTCAGCCTCTACATCTTGACCCTTGAGAAATAACGCCTTTGCGCCTTGGCGCATCAGCGGCTCCGCAAAGCCGATGAGTTGATGTAGCGGAGCCAGCGCACGGGCGGTGACGCAATCGACGGGGCCGGTGATTCTATCCACATTATCCCCGATCTCAGCGAGATGTACGACTCCCGGAGATGTGGTGACGCGAACCGCTTCGCGCAGGAACGCCGCCTTCTTGGCGATTCGCTCGACGAGATGAACGCTCGCACCCGGCGTCCCGGCCATGGCGCAGGCCAGGACAATGCCGGGAAAGCCGCCGCCGCTGCCGAGATCGGCCCAGCGCTTCGCGGCGGGCGCGAGATCGACGAGCTGGAGCGAATCGGCGATGTGCCGGGTCCAGAGCTGCGGCAGGGTCGAGGGCGCGACCAGATTGGTCTTGGCCTGCCACTCCCGCAGCAGCGCGATGTAGCGATCGAGCCGGGCTTCCGTTTCATGTGAAACGGGCGCGAGCTCGAGCGCCTCACGCTTGTCGGCAGCGATGACGGAATCGAGCGCCTGATCGTTGGCACTGGCTTTGTCGATCTTCGGCTTGGTCGGTCCCGGGTCAGATCGACGATGCGCGCCCTCACCTGTCCCTGGTCGTCGCGTTAGCGGTCTGTCCCCGCCCGGTCCGCGCTGTTTCACGTGAAACGCCTATGCGATTGCCTTGGTGGATTTGCGTGCCTCACGCCGGAGATAGGCCGCGAGAATGCCGAGCGCTGCCGGCGTCATGCCGTCGATCCGGCCAGCCTGCCCGACGGTGAACGGCCGTGCCTTCTCCAGCTTGGCACGCACCTCGTTGGAGAGCCCGGGCACCTGCTGGTAATCGACCTCAGACAGCACCAGCCCCTCGTCGCGCCGGAAGGCCTCGACGTCGGCGCTCTGGCGATCGAGGTAGACATCGTACTTGGCGTCGATCTCGAGATGTGTGGCGATGACGGGATCGATGGCGGACAGCTCCGGCCAGATCGCGCGGACCTGGCTCCAGCCGATATCCGGATAGGCCATCAGGGAGAACGCCGACCGGCGCTGGCCGTCCCGGTTCAGGGACAGCCCGTGCTTGATCGCTTCGTTCGGGGTGATCGCCAGCGACTTCGACAGCGCCCTGGCCGCGTTCAGGGCGTCCATCTTGGCACGATGATGCTGGGTCCGGGCACTGCCGACGCACCCCAACGCGATCCCCTTCTCGGTCAAACGCTGATCGGCATTGTCCGCCCGCAAGGTCAGGCGATACTCGGCCCTGGAGGTGAACATCCGATAGGGCTCGCTGATCCCGCGGGTGACGAGGTCGTCGATCATCACACCGAGATAGCCGTCGGCACGGTCGAACACCGTCAATGCGGCCCCGCTCGCAGCCAGTGCCGCGTTCAGGCCGGCCACGATGCCCTGCCCGGCAGCCTCTTCGTATCCGGTGGTGCCGTTGATCTGTCCGGCCAGGAACAGGCCGCGGAGGCGCTTGGTCTGCAGGGTCGGATCGAGCTCGCGGGGATCGATGTGGTCGTATTCGATGGCATAGCCCGGCCGGACCATCTTCACTCGCTCAAGGCCGGGAATGCTGGCGAGGATCGCGAGCTGGACCTCCTCCGGCAGCGAGGTCGAGATGCCGTTGGGATAGACGGTGCTGTCGTCGAGGCCTTCCGGCTCCAGGAAGATCTGATGACCGTCACGATCGCCGAAGCGGACGATCTTGTCCTCGATGGAGGGGCAATAGCGGGGACCAGAGCTCTTGATCTGGCCGGAGTACATCGGGGAGCGATGGACATTGGCCCGGATCACCTCATGGGTCGCGGCCGTGGTCCGGGTGATCCCGCACTGGATCTGCGGGGTGGTGATCCGCTCGGTCATCACCGAAAACGGCTCTGGCGGCTCGTCGCCGGGCTGCATTTCGACCGCCGACCAGTCGATCGTGGTGCCGTCGAGACGCGGCGGAGTGCCGGTCTTGAGCCGTCCAAGGGTGAAGCCGGCGCGCTCGAAGGAGCCGGAAAGACCCATCGCGGGCGCCTCTCCGACGCGGCCGGCCGGCCAGTTCTTCTCACCGAGATGGATCAGACCACGGAGGAAGGTACCGGTGGTGACGACAACAGCCCCTGCCCGAAGCTCCCGGCCATCCGCCAGGCGCAGTCCGGTGACGCGGTTATCGACCACGATCAGATCGTCAGCCTCGCCTTGGATGACGGAAAGACCCTCGGTTTCCCGGATCGCGGCCTGCATCGCAGCGGCATAAAGCTTCCGGTCGGCTTGGGCCCGAGGACCGCGGACGGCGGGACCTTTTCGACGATTGAGCACGCGAAACTGGATGCCGCCGGCATCGCCCACGCGCCCCATCAGACCGTCCAGCGCATCGACTTCGCGAACCAGATGCCCCTTGCCGAGGCCGCCGATCGCCGGATTGCAGGACATCGCGCCAACGGTGGCGAAACGATGCGTCACCAGAGCCGTCGCAGCGCCCATCCGGGCAGACGCAGCCGCGGCTTCACAGCCGGCGTGGCCGCCGCCAATCACGATGACGTCGAAGCTCTCTCGCTCTGTTCGCATGTCCGGACTTCTAGCTCAGTGTCGGGAAAGCCGGAAGTAGAAACTGGCGAGGCGATGTTTCACGTGAAACACGGACCAGGGGCCGAAAGCGATTTCACGAAAACAACCCCATGCACAGTAGAATGGCCATTGAATTGTTTCGTGTTTCACGTGAAACGAAATCGGCATTCCACCCGGGCAGTTTGGACGCTGGTGGATATTGGATCCGCTGGACGCCACGCTCAGGCATTGCGAGCAAAGCGAAGCAATCCAGAATCCCTCTCGGACGCTTCGTCGCAAGTGCTCCCTCGCACTGACGCGTAGCGGCTGTAACAGTCCTTTACACTCGCGGAGACTGGAACTTCCGTTCGCGCCGGGACCCCGGCCTTCAGCCGAGCGGTGTTTCACGTGAAACAACTGCGCGCACGCCGGATCTCGAACGCGGCGAAGGAGCCGGAGGCCCAGATCACGTCTCACGCCACCCCGACTCCGAAACGGGGTTCCCAAATCGATATCAAGCCTAAAGGGGAATGTTTCACGTGAAACAGAAGGAATGGAACAAGCGCTAGTTCTACAATGAAGAACTAGCTTTATTTTCCGATACAGAACTTTTGGAAGATCGCTCCGAGGACGTCTTCGACATCTACCCGGCCCAGCAATCGGCCCAAGGCGTAAGCGGCGGCGCGCAGCTCTTCGGCTGCAAGCTCCTCGCCGTCTTCTACAAGGTCCAGACTCCGGCGCAAGCTCTCCGACGTCCGGACCAACAGTTCCCTTTGGCGAGCCCGGGTCACCAGCGCGCCCTCGGTGGTTCCGAAAAACTCGGAAGCGAATTTCACCAGCGCATCGACCAGCTCGGGGATGCCATCACCCTGTCTCGCCGAGATCCCGAACTCGCTGCTCAACTTGCTAGCCCGGCCCCCGAGATCGATCTTGTTGCGGACGATCCAGACGGACCCCTCCGACCGATCGCCGCCTTCGGATTTCCGAAGGGAACGCAGCGCGTCCGGATTGACGGCTTGCTCCCCCTCCACCAGCCACAGCACGAGGTCGGCGTCCTCGGCCCGCGCTCGCGCGCGGCGCACGCCCTCCTGCTCGACCGGATCATCGGTCTCGCGGATGCCGGCGGTGTCGATCACCGTGACGGGATAGCCATCGAGATCGAGCTGGACCTCGATCACGTCGCGCGTCGTGCCGGCATGCGGCGAGACGATCGCGACCTCGCGGCGCGCGAGCTGATTCATCAGCGTCGACTTGCCGACATTCGGCTCGCCCGCGATCGCAACCACCAGGCCCTCACGCAGCCGTTCAGAATGTCCCTGTGCCGCAAGGACTTTTGTGATTTCGTCGTGCAGGGCCTTGATCGCTTTCACCGCCGGCGACCTCAATTCCGCCGGCACATCGCCCTCGTCGGAAAAATCGATGCCGGCCTCGATCAGCGCCGAGGCCTCGATGATGCGCTCGCGCCAGTCGCGCGCGCGGTCACCGAGCAGGCCCTGCAACTGGCGCAGCGCCTGGCGCCGCTGGCGGTCGGTGTCGGCATGGATGAGATCGTCGAGACCCTCGGCTTCGGTCAGGTCGAGCTTGCCGTTCTCGAACGCGCGCCGCGTGAACTCGCCCGGCTCGGCGGCTCGCATATTCGGAATTATCGAAATTGCGGCGACCAGTACCGAGAGCACGGCGCGGCCGCCATGAACGTGGAATTCGGCGACGTCCTCGCCGGTCGCGCTGGCCGGCCCCGGAAACCACAGCACGACCGCATCGTCGATCGGCTGGCCCGCGCCGTCACGAAGCAGCCGGCGGCTGGCCTGCCTCGGCGCCGGCAGCTTCCCCGCCAAGGTCGTCAGCGCCAGACCGGCTTGCGGACCCGAGACGCGCACCACGGCGATCGCACTCGGCGCCCGGCCGGACGAGAGCGCAAAGATGGTCTGGTCTCGCGGATGCATGGCCTATTTGTCCGGCTCGGGACGAAAAGGCAAATGGGCCGCTCCCAGGACCGCGGCGGGTCCGTTTTGCTGCGCCTTTGCCGCAGCAAAGATCATGTTGCATCGCAATAGAGACCCGGAAATTCGCTGCAAAAACCTCGCCGTTTGGCAAAGGTCCGCCAGCCGATGTCAAGCATTCTGTAGGTATATCAACATCTTCTGAGAAATCTGGATCTGCGCGTCGACACAGCTCCATGCTGCATCTACGCCGCAGCAGAGCCGCACAACGAAAAAGGGCGCCCGAAGGCGCCCTCTAATTTCTTGCTGCACCATGCTCAGGTGTTCATGGAGTCGAAGAACTCCGAATTGCTCTTGGTCGAGCGCAGCTTGTCGAGCAGGAAGTCGATCGCGTCCATCGTGCCCATCGGGTTGAGGATGCGGCGAAGCACGTACATCTTCTTGAGCACCTGCGGATCGGTGATGAGCTCCTCCTTGCGGGTGCCGGAGCGCGAGATGTCGATCGCCGGGAAGGTGCGCTTGTCCGAGACCTTGCGATCCAGGATCAGTTCCGAGTTACCGGTGCCCTTGAACTCTTCGAAAATGACTTCGTCCATTCGGCTGCCGGTATCGACCAGCGCGGTCGCAATGATGGTCAGCGAGCCGCCCTCCTCGATGTTGCGGGCGGCACCAAAGAAGCGCTTCGGGCGCTGCAGCGCATTGGCGTCGACACCGCCGGTCAGCACCTTGCCGGATGACGGCACCACGGTGTTGTAGGCGCGGCCCAAACGCGTGATCGAATCGAGCAGGATCACGACGTCGCGGCCGTGCTCGACCAGACGCTTGGCTTTTTCGATCACCATCTCGGCGACCTGGACGTGACGCACCGCGGGTTCGTCGAAGGTCGACGACACGACCTCGCCCTTCACCGAGCGCTGCATGTCCGTGACTTCTTCCGGACGCTCGTCGATCAACAGCACGATCAGATAGCATTCGGGGTGATTGTGCGTGATCGAGTGCGCGATGTTCTGCATCAGCACGGTTTTACCCGTGCGCGGCGGCGCGACGATCAATGCACGCTGGCCCTTGCCGATCGGCGCGACGATGTCGATCACGCGTGCAGAAAGGTCTTTCCGCGTCGGATCGTCGATCTCCATGCGGAAACGCTGATTCGGAAACAGCGGCGTGAGGTTGTCGAAATTGACCTTGTGCTTGGCCTTTTCCGGATCCTCGAAATTGAGCGTGTTGACCTTCAGCAGCGCGAAATAGCGTTCGCCCTCTTTCGGGCTGCGGATGTGGCCTTCGATGGTGTCACCGGTGCGCAGGCCGAAACGGCGGATCTGCGACGGCGAAACGTAGATGTCGTCCGGGCCCGGCAGATAATTCGCATCGGGCGAGCGGAGGAAGCCGAAGCCGTCGGAGAGAACCTCGACGACGCCCTGGCCGACAATATCGGTCTCGGCGAGCGCGAGCTGCTTGAGGATGGCGAACAGCAGCTCCTGCTTGCGCATGGTGCTGGCATTCTCGACCCCGTTCTCCTCCGCGAACGAGACGAGCTCGGCCGGCGTTTTGGACTTGAGGTCTTCGAGTTTAATTTCCCGCATTGGGGTGGTCCTGTGGGGTAACCTTGGGAGGGGTGCGAGGAGGCTCTGAAATGCGGACGTGAGAAGATAAGGTCCGCAGGTCTGGCAAGGTTAAGTGCCGATGAGGCTTCAAACCTGATGCGGTGTCCGGCCTCTGGAAAGCTCAGACACAACCACATCCGCCTGCGTTGGGTGGGATATCGATAATATAGAAAATCGCTCCCTTCTCCGCAAGCCGAAGCGCTGAGCTAATCGTCGCGCGCCTTGCCTAGAACGGCTTCACGATCACCATGATGACGATGAGAATCATCAGGACGGTCGGCACCTCGTTGATAATTCTATAGAATTTCTGGGTCCGGGGGCGTCGGTCCGCGGCGAAATCCTTCAGCCAGCGAGAAAAAAAGCCGTGGACCGCGGACATCGCCAGGACCAATGCCAGTTTTACGTGCAGCCAGCCAAACGAGAACCAGTGGCCGGACCAGGCGAGATAGAGCCCGGCGAGCCAGGTGACGATCATGGCCGGGTTGATGATGGCCTTGAGCAGCCGACGTTCCATCACCTTGAACGTTTCCGACTGCTTCGAGCCGATTTCGGCCTCGCTGTGATAAACGAACAGCCGCGGCAGATAGAGCATGCCCGCCATCCAGGAGATGACGGCGATCACGTGCAGCGCCTTGATCCAGAGATAGACGTCTTCAAACATTTTCTGCGTCCGGATTTCTGAGCCAGCCGAGGGAACGCTGGGGATAGTAAGAACTCGTTAAGGTCTTGCCTGCACACATATCCGTCCGTAGCGCCTTCCTCAAATCTAGAATCTTAGATTCTTAAGGTTTGAGTCTATGTGACCGTGGATTGGACTCACACAATTCCGTCCGCACGTTCACGCGCGCTTGTTCACATCCATCAACATATCCCTGATCGCTGCGGCGATTTACGATAAGTCGGCCAGCTTCAAAGGCTTGCGCCTTTCTGTCGGTAGCTTATCAAGGGGGTTGTCCGCGCAATCCCGTTTCCCCGCAGCGAGGGCGCCGGACTTGTCCTGACGGGCAGCGGTGTGAAGAAAATTGGCACTTGTCCCGCCCCTGGTGTCGCGCAACCCTTTCCGAGGGGTTAAGCTCCACAGAAATCCACAATCCACACCGACTCCATACAAAGAGATTTTGTGCCAACCTCGAACAATTATTTCCATCTGCACCTCGTGTCCGACTCCACCGGCGAGACGCTGATCACCGTGGCACGCGCGGTTGCGGCCCAATACGCCAACGTCACCCCGGTCGAGCATGTCTATCCGCTGGTGCGCAGCCAGAAGCAGCTCGACCGCGTGCTCGACGAGATCGAGGAAGCGCCGGGGATCGTGCTGTTCACGCTGCTGGAGAAGGATCTGGTCTCCAGGCTCGAGGACAAGTGCAAGGAGATCAATGTTCCGAGCCTGTCGATTATCGGCCCGGTGATGCAGCTGTTCGAAGCCTATCTCGGGGCTGCGACCACCGGCCGCGTCGGCGCCCAGCACGTCCTCAACGCGGAATATTTCAAGCGCATCGATGCGCTGAACTACACCATGATCCATGACGATGGTCAGCATGTCGAAGGTCTCGACGATGCCGACGTGGTGCTGGTTGGTGTGTCCCGCACTTCCAAGACGCCGACGTCGATTTATCTGGCCAATCGCGGCATCCGCACCGCCAACGTGCCGCTGGTTCCCGGCATTCCGGTGCCTTCGCAACTGGAGACGCTGACGCGGCCGCTGGTCGTCAGCCTGCACGCGACGCCGGAACGCCTGATCCAGATCCGTCAGAATCGCCTGCTTTCGATGGGGACCGACTCCGGCAACGACACCTATACCGACAGGCAGTCGGTCACCGAGGAAGTTGCGTTTGCGCGCAAGCTCAGTGCCAAGCATGATTGGCCGCTGCTGGATGTCACGCGACGCTCGATCGAGGAAACCGCGGCGGCGATCATGAAGCTCTACAGCGATCGCCAGCGCAACCGGCCTTCCGGATAGCTTTCGCGATGGGTCTGTGGCTCGGCAAACATCCGTTGATTCTGGCCTCGCAGAGCAGTGCCCGAAAAATGCTGCTGGCCAATGCCGGGCTGGAGTTCAAGGCTATTACCGCCGATATCGACGAGCGCGGTATTCAATTAGCTTCGGCGCTTTCAAATCCGCGCGAGATCGCACTGCTGCTGGCGCGCGAAAAGGCCAAGGCGATCTCGGCCAATCATCCCGGAAGCTACGTGATCGGGGCCGATCAGACACTGGCTCTTGGCAACCGTCTTTTCAACAAGCCCGCAGGCCGTCCGCAGGCATTGGCGCAATTGCGCGATCTCGCCGGCAACAGCCATGAGCTGAATTCCGCCGTGGCCGTGGCGCATGACAGCAAGATTGTTTTCGAAGACGTCGCGGTCGCACATATGACCATGCGCGAAATGACCGAGGACGAGCTTTCAGCCTATCTGGACGCTGCCGGCGACGCCGTCACCACCAGCGTCGGGGCCTATCAGCTTGAAAGCCTGGGCATCCATCTGTTCGAGCGGATCGAGGGCGATCATTTCACCATTCTCGGCCTGCCGCTGCTGCCGCTGCTTGCGTTCCTGCGACGCGAACGGCTAGTTGCGGTGTGAATGACAGACAGGGCTGAGCGCCGATGCGGATCCTGGGACTGACCGGCTCGATCGGGATGGGGAAATCCACCACTGCGAAACTGTTCGCGGAGGCCGGCGTGCCCGTCTACGACGCCGATGCCGCCGTGCATCAGCTTTATGAAGGCGAAGCGGCGCCCGCCATCGAGGCCGCCTTTCCCGGCACCACTGTGAACGGCAAGGTGGACCGGCCAAAACTGTCGGCGCGCGTCGTGCACGACCCCGCGGCCATCAAGCAGCTCGAGCAAATCGTCCATCCGATGCTCGGCGCCTCCCGGCAAAAGTTTTTTGCCGAGGCGGAAGCCGCCAAGGCGCCGGTCGTGGTGCTGGACATCCCGCTGCTGTTCGAGACCGGTGGCGAGAAGCGGGTCGATGCCGTGGTCGTGGTTTCGACCTCGCCGGAACTCCAGCGCGAGCGGGTGCTGGCGCGCGGTACCATGGACGAAGCCAAGCTCGACGCGATCATTGCCAAGCAGACGCCGGACGCCGAGAAGCGCAAGCGGGCCGATTTCGTGGTGGATACGTCACACGGACTTGACCCGGTGCGCGCGCAAATCGCCCACATCCTGGCCGAGGTCGTTAAGATGCCGCAGCGGCGAGCCTGATTCGCCGTCTCCTCACACGGTTCTCAAGACGCTGCTCTCAAGCTACTGATCTCAAGACATGCGCGAAATCGTTCTCGACACCGAAACCACCGGCCTTGATCCGCTGCGCGGCGATCGTCTGGTCGAAATCGGCTGCGTCGAGATGCTCAACCGCATGCCGACGGGGCAGACGTATCACGTCTATATCAATCCCGAACGGGACATGCCGGCGGAAGCTTTTGCGGTGCATGGTTTGTCGGCCGAATTTCTGTCGACCAAGCCGCTGTTCCACGAGGTCGTCGATGCGTTTCTGGAGTTCATCGGCGATGCGCCGCTGGTGATCCACAACGCCTCGTTCGACATCGGCTTCATCAATGCCGAGCTCGACAAGATCAAGCGCGCGGCGATCCCGCGCGAACGGCTGGTCGATACGCTGCTGCTGGCGCGGCGCAAGCATCCCGGCGTGTCCAACCGGCTCGATGACCTCTGCTCGCGCTATGCGATCGACAATTCACACCGCACCAAGCACGGCGCGCTGCTGGATGCCGAGCTGCTGGCCGAGGTCTATGTCGATCTGGTCGGGGCGCGGCAGTCGCAGCTGCTTCTGGCGTCGGAC
Organism: Bradyrhizobium sp. CCBAU 25360; assembly: GCF_028128695.1. Lineage (NCBI taxonomy): Bacteria > Pseudomonadati > Pseudomonadota > Alphaproteobacteria > Hyphomicrobiales > Nitrobacteraceae > Bradyrhizobium > Bradyrhizobium sp. CCBAU 25360. Next base: position 328,308 of record NZ_LBJA01000040.1, on the reverse strand, counting down.
GCTCAGGAGATTCGGGTCAATGCGGCTGGCGATGCGCCGCGGCGGCAGCGGCTGGTGCCGCTCGCGCCGCGGGTTTCCGATGCCGAGCGTGAGGCCCACAAGGCCTTCATCGCAACGCTCGGCGACAAGGCGATCTGGAACGAGTTTTTGCCCGCTCCAGCTCCTCCGGCTGGTTAGGCCTGGCCGCTCGGCTGAGCGGCCATTTGCCGCTCCATGTTCTGGCGGTAGAGACCGACGAAGTCGACCGGATCCAGCATCAGGGGCGGGAACCCGCCGTCGCGCACCGCGGTCGCGATGATCTCGCGGGCGAACGGGAACAGCAGGCGCGGGCACTCGATCATGACCAGCGGATGCAGATTCTCCTTCGGCACGTTGGCGATGCGGAACACGCCGGCATAGGCGAGCTCGAACGAGAACATGATCTTGCCCGCGGTCTCGGCCTTGCCTTCGACCGACAACGTCACCTCGAACTCCTGTTCGCTGAGATTGTTGGCGCTGACATTGATCTGGATGTTGATCTGGGGAGGCTGGCTCTGCTGCTGGAGCGAGCTGGGCGCGTTCGGATTTTCGAACGAAAGGTCCTTGGTATATTGCGCCAGCACGTTGAGCTGGGGAGCCTGGGCCGCCTCGGGAGGGGTGCCGTTACCATTGGTCATGAGAGTCTCTCCTTACCCGATTTGGGCTGAATTTCGCGGCGGTTGGCTAACATAGGGCCGCCTCATTCCACAAGGACGAACGGTCCCGGAGGCGGATTCCGGCCGCGTCGCAACCGCCGCGTTCATCCCGCCTTTTCCGCAAAACTGCGCCTTAAATGATTGAAGATGCGCGATTTCCGGGCAGGATCGGGTTTCCCCTTAAGCATAAAACGCGCTACACTCGGTGCTGTGCCAAAAGGCGCCATTGGCCGGGCAAGATTTCGTGCCTACATCCCACGGACCTGACGTGGACCTAAAATGGTGATGTAGACTTGCCGTTCCCGTATGGAACGGTCTACTGGCCGGATTGATTTTCCCGGCGACGACCCCAAAGCGAAGACCCAGAGCAAAGACCAGAAAGCGAATCCGACGTGGACATCTACACCATCATCTTCCTGGCGCTGGCGGTCTTCATCTTTCTGCGGCTGCGCAGCGTGCTCGGGCAGCGTACCGGCAACGAGCGGCCGCCGTTCGATCGGACCGCCGCTCGCAATGCGCTCGGGGGTGCCCAGGACAACAACGTCGTGACCATGCCGGGCAAGGTGATCGACCAGGCCCCGCTGGCGCCGACGGCCGAGCCGACCCCGCCCTCCGATCGCTGGAAGGGCCTGACCGAGCCGGGCACCGCGCTTGCGCAGGGCCTGGATGCCATCGTCGACAAGGATGCCACGTTCGACCCGCGCCATTTCATCTCGGGCGCCCGCGGTGCCTACGAGATGATCGTGCTGGCCTTTGCCAATGGCGACCGCCGCGCGCTGCGCGACCTGTTGTCCTCGGACGTCTATGACAGCTTCGAGGCCGCGATCAAGGAACGCGAGAAGAACGAGCAGAAGACCGAGACCCGCTTCGTCTCGATCGACAAGGCCGAACTCGTCGGCGCCGAGCTGCGCGACCGTACCGCCCAGCTCACGATTCGCTTCGTCTCGCAGATGATCTCGGCCACCCGAGACAAGGCCGGCAATATCGTCGACGGCAGCGCCGACACGGTCGCCGACATCACCGACATCTGGACTTTCGCCCGCGACGTCACCTCTCGCGATCCGAACTGGAAGCTGGTTGGCACCGGAAGCGCGAATTAAGGTCTATCTGAAGACCGGCGCGACGGCGCTTTGCGCAGGTGTCGTCGTGCTATCGTCGTTTTCGCTCGGCGCCGAGGCCGCGCGGCGCCACTATCGCAGCCATCACCATCATCCCCCGCAATTGCCTGCGGCTCCGCCGCGGGCCTTGCCCTATCCGCAGCTCCCGCTGCCGTTCGAAATTCCGGGCGCGCAATATCTGCCGCTGGCCTGGGCGGACGTGAAGGGCTGGAGCGATGACAATCATCTCGCGGCGTACAAGACGTTCCGCGCCAGCTGCAAGCCGATCAATGCACAAACCGGCGCGGCCGAGCCGAAAGCCTTGGGAGGTTCGCTGAGCGAACCTTGCCGGGCGGCGAAATCGCTCGATCTCATCGACGACGCCAAAGCAAAGACCTTCTTCGAGGAGAATTTCGCGCCGCTGCGGATCTCCCGCCTCGGCGAGCCCGACGGTTTCGTCACCGGCTATTACGAGCCGGTGCTGGAGGGATCGCGCACGCAGACCGACGTCTACAACGTTCCGGTCTACCGGCGTCCCTCGAATCTGTTCGTGCGCGGCTACAAGCAGGATTCGGTCAGCCTGCCCAACAAGGGCCCGGTCTATCGCAAGATCGGCCGCCGCAAGCTGGTGCCCTATTACGACCGCGGCGAGATCGAGGACGGCAAGATCGCCGGCCGCGGGCTGGAGATCGCCTGGCTGAAGGATCCGACCGATCTGCTGTTCGCGCAGATCCAGGGCTCGGCGCGGATCAAGTTCGACGACGGCGGCACGGTCCGACTGAATTACGACGCCTATAACGGCTATCCCTACACTGCCGTCGGGCGCGTCCTGATCGAGCGCGGCATCATTCCGAAGGAAGAGATGTCGATGCAGAAGATCAGGGAGTGGATGGCGCAAAATCCTGACGGTGCCAAGGATCTGCGCCGCCAGAACCGCGCCTATATTTTCTTCCGAGAGGTCAACCTCTCCGACAAGGATGAGGCGGTGGGCGCGCAGGGTATCCCGCTGACGGCGGGACGCTCGATCGCGGTGGACAAGGCGCTGCATGTCTACGGCACGCCGTTCTTCATTGAGGGCGAGCTGCCGATCGAGTCCGAACGCTCGAAGACACCGTTCCATCGGCTGATGATCGCGCAGGATACCGGCTCGGCCATCATCGGTCCCGCGCGCGCCGATCTGTTTTTCGGCGCAGGCCAGGAGGCCGGCCGCATCTCGGGGCGACTGCGCCATCCCATGCATTTCGTGATGCTGGTGCCGAAGGGCCTCGATCCCTCGGCACGCGGCGCCCGGCTGCCGCTGCCTGATCCGCGCCCCTCGGAGAAGATCGCCAAGCTGTTTCCGCAAACCGACCCCGGGAAGGGGACGGCGAAGCCGGCCGCTGCCGCCGGCCCCGCGGAAACCAAGAGCGACACCGTCGCCATCGCGGGTCCAGTCCCGCTGCCGGCGCCGCGTCCCGTGATCGAGCCCGCTTCCGAACCCCAGCGGCCAGTGAAGAAACGGCCCCATCGGCAGCAATGAAGCGATCGTCCCGTCCGCCCGTCCTGGAGCCTCGCCCCTCGCCGCGCCGCCGCGCGCTGAGCGAGGAGGAGCGCGAGCTGTGGGAAGTCGTTGCCAAACAGGTCAAGCCGCTGAGGAAGCACCGCGCCGCGAAGGCGCATGCCGCTCCGCGCACCGAGCCTTTGCCCGCAGCACCCGTCACGCGGCCTGCGTCATCGCCACGACCGGTTACTGCTGCACCGGCGCCGCGCGCCGCAAAACCGGCCGTCCCGCCTTTGGCGCCGCTCGGCAAGCGCGAGCGCACAAAACTGTCGCGCGGCCGCAGCGAGATCGAGGCGCGACTCGATCTGCACGGCATGACCCAGACACGCGCGCATCGTGCCCTGACCGGCTTCCTGCACCGCGCCCATCACGACGGCCTGACCTTCGTGCTCGTCATCACCGGCAAGGGCCGCAGCGGCGGCGAAAGCGGCGTGCTGCGCCGCCTGGTGCCGGAATGGCTGAGCCTGCCGGAATTCCGCGCCTTCGTCGTCGGCTTCGAGACGGCGCATATCGGCCATGGCGGCGAGGGCGCGCTGTATGTGCGGATCAGGCGGGCGAGGTCTTAAGACCTGAAACGATGAGACTCGACACGCGCTCCGGCGAAAGTGCGTTCCCTCCCCCACAAGGGGGGAGGGAACGGAGAGAGCATCGCTGTTGGCCATACTCGATTTGACTTCAACCAGTGCTCTAGAACGGCCGGATGATTCCAACGCGCGGGATCAGCGTGAGGATCAGGCCGAAGATATTCGTTTTCTGATCCTCCGTCGGGATCAGCGCTGTCACCTGCGCGGCCGGCAGCATCTTCACGGCATGCAGGAGCAGGAACATGCAGACCGCCCAGTTCGAGATCCAGCGCGAATAGTCGAACACCATCGCAAACATCACGAGATAGGCGAGGCTGATGCCGATCAGTGCCGCGAGCACGAGGCGGCGGTGCGTCTCGCTTGCGAGCGCGCCGATGAGCTTCGCGAAGAAACGCCACAGCGGCGTGTGCAGCCAGATCAGCAGCGCGAACACGGGCACGCCGAGGACGTTGTGCGGCAGGCGCCCCCAGGTGTCCGAGACCTCCTTGGACAGCGGCTGGTACCAGATGTAGGCAAATTGCAGCAGATCGGTTCGCGAGGGATCGGCCATCCGGCTCTTCAGATAGGCGACGAAATCCGCTTCGGGGATCGGCATCGTTCCCAAAAATTGTGCCGCAAAGAACAGCGCCGCGACAATGATCAGGGCGACGATGCCGAAGGCGATATTGCCGCGATTGAGCCCGCAGGCGAGATAGTGCCTGATCACGACGATGGTGACGATCGTCGGCACATACATCAGCAGATGAATGTGGTGGATCAGCACGAGAACGATCGAGAACAGCGCAGCCAAAGCCACGAACAGCAACGACCCCGCCGGCATCAGCAGCAGAACGAGCGCCAGCGCACAGCCATAGATGTCGAAATGGCCGAGCGTGTGCATGAAGTTCTTGAGGAAGAACGGCGAGCCCGCAATGAAGACGAACAGCGGCAGCGTTTTCGCGGTGAAGCCAAAGCTCTTCTGAAACAGCCTTGCGTACAGGGCCAGCGTCACCAGCCACGTCACCCCGCCGATCGCGAACACCGACCAGACCGGCACCTTGTCCGTGAACAGCGCGACGGTGGCACCGATCAGCGCGCGCTTGATGAAGCCGAAATGGTAGTCGACCAGGAGATGGATGTAGGGGACGTAAGGCGGCAGCTGGATCTTGTGAATGAACACGCCGACGATGACCGCCGCGTTGATCGCGAGCAGGAGTCGCCAGGGATTGTTCTGGATCGGAGCGATCACGCAGCACCCGGGCTGGCGCGATCGACCTCCGCCGTCGTCCCGGGCAAGCGAAGCGCGACCCGGGACCCATAACCACAGGAGGTTATTTGAGGCAGGGCTGGAGCTACTATCTGTTTCAACAAGGACCGCTGGTGGTTATGGGTCCCTGCTTTCGCAGGGACGACAACCGATTGATAGCGTGACCGCCCAGAATTACAAAATGAACCGGCTCAGATCGGCGTTCTTGGCGAGATCACCCACGTGCTTCTGCACGAAATCCGCATCCACCTTGACGGTCTCGCCGCTGCGGTCGGGGGCGGTGAAGGAGATCTCGTCCAGCACCCGCTCCATCACGGTCTGCAGCCGCCGCGCGCCGATGTTCTCGACGGTGGAATTGACGGCGACCGCGACGTCGGCGAGCGCGTCGATGGCGCCGTCGGTGATGTCGAGCGTCACGCCCTCGGTCTGCATCAAGGCGACATATTGCTTGATCAGCGAGGCCTCGGGCTCGGTCAGGATGCGGCGCATGTCGTCGCGGGTCAGCGCCTGCAATTCGACGCGGATCGGCAGGCGGCCCTGCAATTCCGGCAGCAGGTCCGACGGCTTTGCGACGTGGAAGGCGCCGGAGGCGATGAACAGGATGTGGTCGGTCTTGACCGCGCCGTGCTTGGTCGAGACCGTGGTTCCCTCGATCAAGGGCAACAGATCGCGCTGCACGCCCTCGCGCGAGACGTCGCCGGCGGCACGGCCCTCGCGCGCGCAGATCTTGTCGATCTCGTCGAGAAACACGATGCCGTTGTTCTCGACCGCGTTGATCGCCTCCAGCGTCAGCTGATCGGTGTCCAGCAGCTTGTCGGACTCCTCGTTGACGAGGATCTCGTGCGAGCCTTCGACCGTCAGCCGCCGCGTCTTGCTGCGGCCCCCTAACTTGCCGAAGATGTCGCCGATCGAGATCGCGCCCATCTGCGCGCCCGGCATGCCCGGGATCTCGAACATCGGCATGCCGCTGCCGCCGCCTTGCGTCTCGATCTCGATTTCCTTGTCGTTGAGCTCGCCGGCACGCAGCTTCTTGCGGAAGGATTCACGCGTCGCCGCGCTGGCATTGGCGCCGACCAGCGCATCGAGCACGCGCTCCTCGGCGGCGAGCTGCGCGCGGGCGTGCACGTCCTTGCGCTTCTTCTCGCGGACCTGGGCGATTGCGACCTCGACGAGATCGCGCACGATCTGCTCGACGTCGCGGCCGACATAACCGACCTCGGTGAATTTGGTCGCTTCCACCTTCAGGAACGGCGCATTCGCGAGCTTGGCGAGCCGCCGCGCGATTTCCGTCTTGCCGACGCCGGTGGGGCCGATCATCAGGATGTTCTTTGGCAGCACCTCTTCGCGCAGCGAGCCTTCGAGCTGCTGCCGGCGCCAGCGGTTGCGCAGCGCGATCGAGACGGCGCGCTTGGCGTCGGCTTGGCCGACGATGAAACGGTCGAGTTCGGAAACGATTTCACGGGGAGAGAAGTCTGTCATGTCTGTCTAGCTAGGGCGGGAGGCGGTCAAGGACAAGTCGCTTTTTAGGTCAGATGATGGGCGGGCCGGATTGCCATTGCTTCACCGCCTCGATCGGATGGATCAGCATCAGGATATTGAGCGTCAGATTGTCGCGAATGTGCAGCGCCAGCATGATCTCGAAGGCGAGGCCGATCAGGATCGTCGCTGATACGGGCAGAACGCGTGCGACGAGGAACCCGAGCATCATGGCCAGATTGTCGGAGACCGAATTGACGATGCTGTCGCCGAAATAATCCAGCGAGATCGTGCCGGCGCGGTAGCGCTCGATGATGAAGGGCGAGTTCTCGACGATCTCCCAGGCGCCTTCGATCAGCATGGCGATGATCAGTCGAGCCGGCCAGGATAGAGACAGCAACGGCAATCGCGCGAACAGCAGCCAGGTCAGGCCATAGAACAGGAAGCCGTGCAGAACATGGGAAAAGGTGTACCAGTCGGCGATGTGCTGGGAGTTCTCCGAGCTGTTCACCACGCCGTGCCACAGCTTGACATAGCCGCAGGTGCAGATCGGCACCCGCCCCATGCCGAACAGGATCGCAGCCTGCAGCGCCAGCAGCAACAGCGCGATGCCGGCCCAGGCGAGCGGCGGGAACGCCGTCTTGGCGGTGGAAGTCGCGGCAAGCGTCATGGGTCTCGGATCATCAGGAGTGCGGGACCATCGGGCGTAACGATCTCGTGCTGCGGCACGAATCCAGCTTTCTCATAGGCACGAATTGCGCGCGGATTGGCGGGGTTGGGGTCGATCACGATGCGCGGCACGCCGCGGGCAAAGAGCTGATCGATGAAAGCGCGAATGAAAGCCGAGCCGTGGCCGCATCCGACCATGTCAGCCTCGCCGATGAATTGATCGAGGCCGCGGGTGCCCACGGGCTGCGAGCCGAAGCTGACATGCCAATCGCCGATCTGGTAGCACTGCAGATAGGCGAAAGACCGACCGTCAAGGCTGACGATGAACTGCGCCAAGTCAGGATGCTCGAGGTCGCCGCTGACGAACTCGAGCGTCTCCGGATCATGCCACCATTCGGCGACATGCGGCGCGTCCAGCCAGCGCCGGATCATCGGCAGATCGGCCTCGGCCATCGGGCGGAAGGTGTGGGCGGGCGCCATGGCCTATCCCGCTGCCAGGCTCTCGATCGTCAAATTCCGGTTGGTGTAGACGCAGATGTCAGCGGCGATGTCGAGGGAGCGGCGGACGATGGTCTCGGCGTCCTTGTCGGTGTCGAGCAGGGCCCGTGCCGCCGCCAGCGCGTAATTGCCGCCGGAGCCGATCGCCATGACGCCGGCCTCGGGTTCGAGCACGTCCCCGGTGCCGGTCAGCACCAGGGAGACGTCCTTGTCGGCCACGATCATCATGGCCTCCAGCCGCCGCAAATAACGGTCGGTGCGCCAGTCCTTGGCCAGCTCGACCGCGGCCCGGGTCAGCTGCCCCGGATATTGCTCGAGTTTGGCTTCCAACCGCTCAAACAGCGTGAAGGCGTCGGCGGTCGCGCCGGCAAAGCCGCCGATCACATCGCCCTTGCCGAGCTTGCGGACCTTTTTAGCGTTGGACTTGATCACGGTCTGGCCGATCGAGACCTGGCCATCGCCGCCGACCACCACTTTGCCGCCCTTGCGCACCGTCAAAATCGTGGTGCCGTGCCAGCCCGGCGAGCTGTTCTGGGAATCCTGCATGAAGTACCTCGTTGTCCGGCCTGATTTAGGCGGTCGGGGGCAAGGGGACAACCAGGGCACAACGGGCCGCTCCGGCCCCAATTTGCTCACCATAGGTGGAAGTGCCGGCCTGCCAAGGCGATCCCGCGGTAGCGAAGGCGCCATTTGGCTGTTAAAAGACCGGCGTTTTCGGCCCCCGAGCCAGGATGAGAGCTAGTTTCAATGCGCACCGCTACGATCAAGCGCAAGACCAAGGAAACCGACATCGAGGTCTCCGTGAACCTCGATGGCACCGGCGTGGCCAATATCGCGACCGGCATCGGCTTTTTCGACCATATGCTCGATCTCCTCGCCCGCCATTCCCGCATCGACCTCACGGTCAAGGCGGTGGGCGATCTGCACATTGATTACCACCATACCACCGAAGACACCGGCATCGCGCTCGGCCAGGCGGTCAAGCAGGCGCTCGGCAACATGGCGGGCATCACCCGCTATGCCGGCGTGCACATGCCGATGGACGAGACGCTGTCGCGCGTGGTCATCGACATCTCGGGCCGCCCTTTCCTGGTGTTCAAGGCCGACTTCCCCCGCGACAAGATCGGCGAGTTCGACACCGAGCTGGTGCGCGAGTGGTTCCAGGCCTTCGCCATGAATGCCGGCGTGACTCTCCACGTCGAGACCCTATATGGCGATAACAGCCACCATATCGCCGAGTCCTGCTTCAAGGGCCTGGCGCGGGCGCTGCGCACCGCGGTCGCGATCGATCCGAAAGCGGCGGGAGAAATCCCGTCCACCAAGGGCTCGCTCGGCGGCTAACGTCTTTCGGCCAGCGGCTGCGCGCCGCTTGCGGCATCACTGAATTCCTAGGAACGGGGCATCACCATGCCTGTCTACACAGTTCATGCTCCCTCCCCTGCCGGAGCCGATCTGCGCGCGACCGACAAGTTCGTGTTCGTGCGCGACGGATTCCATTTCTGGGCGATGATCCTCGGTCCGTTCTGGCTGCTGTGGAATCGGCTGTGGCTGGCGCTGATCGGCTGGGTGGTTTTCGTCGCAGCGTTCAACGCCGGACTGTCGAGCCTCGGCGTCGGACGGGGCTCGATCTTCTTCGCCGATCTCATCGTCGCGCTGCTGATGGGTTTCGAGGCCTCGAGCCTGCGCCGCTGGACGCTGTCGCGCGGCAAATGGCGACAGCTCGACGTGGTGGTTGGCGATGACGAGGACACCGCCGAGCGTCGCTTCTTCGAGCGCTGGAGCCAGAAGCAGCACGGCATCGTCAACGATCAATGGGCCGTCGATCGCGGCGGCCCGCCGCCGACCCGCAGCGTGCCGGGTCAGCCATTCTCGAATCCGCCGCCGATTCCGGCCGGCGGCATCATCGGGTTGTTTCCAGAACCGGGTGGGTCAAGATGAGCGTCGCCATCATCGATTACGGTTCCGGCAATCTGCATTCCGCCGCCAAGGCGTTCGAGCGCGCCGCGCGCAGCCTCGAAAATCCGCAAAAGGTTTTCGTCACCAGCGATCCCGATCAGGCCTACGAGGCTGACCGTCTGGTGCTGCCGGGCGTCGGCGCCTTCGCCGATTGCCGGCGCGGGCTCGATGCCGTCAATGGCATGGTCGAGGCGATCACCGAAGCGGTGCGGGTCAAGGCGCGGCCGTTCTTCGGCATCTGCGTCGGCATGCAGCTGATGGCGACCCGCGGCAAGGAGCACGTCACGACCGATGGCCTGAACTGGATCGGCGGCGACGTCGAGAAGATCACGCCGCGCGACGAGAGCCTGAAGATCCCGCACATGGGCTGGAACACGCTCGACGTACTGCAGGAACATCCGGTGCTGAACAGGCTGCCGCTCGGCCCGAAAGGCCAGCACGCTTATTTCGTGCACTCCTACCACCTCAATGCCGCCAACGAGGCGGACGTGCTCGCGCGCGCCGATTACGGCGGGCCTGTCACCGCGATCGTCGGCAAGGACACCGCGATCGGCACCCAATTCCACCCCGAGAAGAGCCAGCGTTTTGGCCTCGCTCTGATCTCGAACTTTTTGCGATGGAAACCGTGATCCTCTTCCCTGCGATCGACCTCAAGAACGGCCAATGCGTGCGGCTCGAGCAAGGCGACATGGCGCGCGCGACGGTGTTCAACCTCAATCCGGCGGCGCAGGCGCAGAGCTTCGTCGAGCAGGGCTTTGAGTATCTCCATGTCGTCGATCTCGATGGCGCCTTTGCCGGCAAGCCGGTGAATGCCGAGGCCGTCGAGGCGATGCTGAAGACGGTCAAGATTCCGGTGCAGCTCGGTGGCGGCATTCGCGATCTCGCGACCGTTGAAGCCTGGCTCGACAAGGGCATCACCCGCGTCATCATCGGCACCGCTGCGGTGCGCGATCCGGAGCTGGTGAAGGCTGCGGCGAAAAAATTCCCCGGCCGCGTCGCGGTCGGGCTCGACGCCCGCGACGGCAAGGTCGCGGTCGAAGGCTGGGCCGAGACCTCGCAGGTCACGGTGCTGGAGATCGCAAAGCGCTTCGAGGATGCCGGCGTTGCCGCCATCATCTTCACCGACATCGCGCGCGACGGCCTGCTCAAGGGCCTGAACCTCGATGCGACCATCGCGCTGGCCGACGCCATCTCGATTCCCGTGATCGCCTCAGGCGGCCTCGCCTCGATCGAAGATGTGAAAGCCATGCTGACACCGCGCGCGAAAAAGCTCGCCGGCGCGATTGCCGGCCGCGCGCTCTATGACGGCCGGCTCGATCCCGCCGCCGCCCTCACCTTGATCCGCAACGCGCGCGCGCCTGGGAGCTGACACATGTTCAAGGTGCGCGTGATCCCCTGCCTCGACGTCAAGGACGGACGGGTCGTCAAGGGCGTCAACTTCGTTGATCTCAGAGATGCCGGCGACCCCGTCGAAGCCGCGATCGCCTATGACGCCGCCGGCGCAGACGAACTCACCTTCCTCGACATCACCGCGACCCATGAGAATCGTGGCATCATGCTGGACGTGGTCCGGCGCACGGCGGAGGCCTGCTTCATGCCTGTGACCGTCGGCGGCGGCGTGCGTGAGGTCAACGACATCAAGACGCTGCTGCGCGCCGGCGCCGACAAGGTCTCGATCAACAGCGCCGCAGTATCCCGGCGCGAGTTCGTCAAGGAAGCGGCCGAGAAATTCGGCGAGCAATGCGTCGTGGTTGCGATCGATGCCAAGCGCGTCAAGCGCCCCGGCGGCGACCGTTGGGAGATCTTCACCCATGGCGGTCGCAATTCGACCGGCATCGACGCCATCGAATATGCCCAGGAAGTGGTCTCGCTCGGCGCCGGTGAGATCCTGCTGACCTCGATGGATCGCGACGGCACGAGGCAGGGCTTCGACATCCCGCTGACCCGGGCGATCGCCGACAGCGTTGCCGTGCCCGTGATCGCCTCAGGCGGCGTCGGCAATCTCGACCACCTCGTCGACGGTATCCGCGACGGCCACGCCACGGCCGTGCTGGCCGCCTCGATCTTCCATTTCGGGGAATTCACCATCCGCGAAGCCAAGGAGCACATGGCCCGGCGCGGACTGGCCATGCGCCTCGATGCCTGACGACTCCCGTTCGTAAAAGTGCTACATGAGGTAGCGGGGAATGGCCTCCGTGGCCAAGTGTGTTGCCAAGCGTGTTTCCGAGTAATTCCGATGCCGCGTTTCACGATCCACGATCTGGCCGAGACCATCGACGCCCGCGCGGCGGCCGGCGGCGAAGCGTCCTATACCCGCAAGCTCCTCGACAAGGGCGCAGAGCATTGCGCCAAGAAGTTCGGTGAGGAAGCAGTCGAAACCGTAATCGCAGCAGTCGAAAACGATCGCGCGCATCTGATCGCCGAGAGTGCCGACCTGCTCTATCACTTCCTTGTCTTGCTGAAGGCCCGCGGCGTAAAGCTGGAAGAGGTGGAAGCGGCACTCGACAAGCGTACGAATATGTCAGGGCTGGAAGAGAAAGCGTCGCGTAAGGGCTAGTATAAGCCCCAAGGGATAAGCCCCAAGGGAAAGGTCGCGTTATGGACATCCGCGCACCCGAGCAGCAGTATAATCCGTACCGCATCTATTCGCGCGAGGAGTGGGCGCGTCTGCGCGACGATACGCCGATGACACTGGAGCCGGGCGAGTTCGACCGGCTGCGCTCGCTGCACGATCGCCTCGATCTCAAGGAAGTCGAGGACATTTATCTTCCGTTGTCGCGCCTGCTCTCGATCTATGTCGATGCGATGCAGCGCCTGTATTATGCGGAGCGCCAGTTCCTCAACATCCGCGACCGCAAGGTGCCCTACATCATCGGCGTCGCCGGCTCTGTCGCGGTCGGAAAATCCACCACGGCCCGCGTGCTCCAGGCCCTGCTGGCGCGCTGGTCGCCGCGCCCGAAGGTTGAACTCATCACCACCGACGGATTCCTCTATCCGAACGCCGTGCTCGACCGGCAGGGCATCATGCAGAAGAAGGGCTTTCCGGAAAGCTACGACCTGCCGCTGCTGCTCAGCTTCCTCTCCGATATCAAGTCCGGCCGCCGCCATGTGCGTGCACCGGTCTATTCGCATCTGACCTACGACATCGTGCCGAACCAGTGGGCCGAGATCGACCAGCCCGATATCCTGATCGTCGAGGGCGTCAACGTGCTGCAGACCGGCAAGCTGCCGCGCGACGGCAAGGCGGTGCCTGTGGTTTCCGACTTCTTTGATTTCTCGGTCTATATCGACGCCGACGAAGCCCCGTTGCGGCAATGGTACATCAAGCGCTTCCTGGCGCTGCGCGACACCGCATTCACCAATCCAAAGTCCTACTTCAACCGCTACGCGCTGCTGTCGGACGAGGAAGCCACTGCCACCGCGATCGCGATCTGGGAGCGCACCAACCTCGCCAATCTCGAGGACAATATCCTGCCGACCCGCCCTCGCGCGACGCTGATCCTGAAGAAGGGCGCCGACCACACCGTGGAGAACGTGGCGCTCAGGCGACTGTAGTCGCGGCGGTCGGCGGATCCTGCGCGTTCGTGCAGCGTGTCTTTTGTTGCAGACCGGCAAGAGGTATTGGGCTATGACCTTCGAAAACGCGAGGGCTCGATGGTTGATCGTCTCAGAAGTGCTGCGGAACAGCTCGAAGCACCGACCTGCCCGGATTGCCATGTCGAGATGAGGTGGTACCGCTCGGAACTGCTCGCGGACGAGCCGGTTCCGGTCATTGCGCATCTCTTCGTATGTCCGCATTGCAAGCGTGCGGCAAAGACCGACACCATCTTCAAGGGCACCCCGGGGCCGCCCGACAAGCTCTCCGCACCGCGCTTCATAGCTTGCGCCGCGTAGCAGGTCATTTCCGGACCTCCTGTTGCTCTTTCGAGCGGACGAAGACCTGCCAGGCCGTCAGGAACATAGCCGCGACGAGTGGGCCGATGACGAAGCCGTTTGCTCCGAAAGCCGCAAGGCCGCCCAGGGTGGCGAGCAACACAATGTAGCTCGGCATCCGGATCGACTGTCCTACCAGGATGGGGCGGAGAAAGTTGTCCGCGAGGCCGATCACGAAGGTGCCGAAAGCGAGCAGGATGATTCCCTTCGTGACCGAGCCTGCCACGAGCAGATAGAGCCCGGCCGGAAGCCATACCAGCGCGGAGCCGAGCACGGGCAGAAGCGAGAGCAGCGCCATCAGCGCGCCCGCCAGTAGCGGCGCCGTCAGTCCGAGCAGCCAGAAGATCACCCCGCCAAGCGCGCCCTGAATCAGGGCAACGAGGATGATTCCCTTGATGGTCCCGCGAACCGCCAGGGTGAACGCATGCAGAATCTCGGCGCTGTGGCTCGCACGCAGCGGCAGGGCGTCGCGGATGCGTGCGTTCAGCTCGTCACCGTCGCGCAGCAGAAAAAACAGCAGGTACAACATCACGAGCAAGCTTGCGACGAATTCGAGGGTCAACTGACCGATGTTGATCGCGTGCCCGGCCAGTTGCTGGCCGGCCGGGACGAGCAGACCGGACAGGCGTTCCTTCAGGGCCGAAAAATCGATGCTGGCGAGCCGATCCGCCATGGGACCAGCCCAGTCGGGCAGCGCGGATTTCAGCTGCTGAAGCGGATGTGCAAAGCTGATCTCCCCCGACTGAACGCGCTGATACAGCTCCCCTCCCTGGTCGATGAGCGAAGCGATGACGATCGCGACAGGGATCAAGACGATTACCACCACGATGACGACGGTGGAGAATGCGACAAGGTTGCGCTTTCCCGGGAGGGTTTCCAGGAAGCGTCGATAGAGCGGGGCGAAGATGATGGCCAGCAGCGTGGCCCACAGCAATGCTCCGGAGAAAGGCCAGAGCACCCAGCCAAAGGCTAGCGTGACCGCGGCAAGCAATACGAGAAATGAGCGGTCTTCCGATGTTCTCACGTGTTCGCCAGCCTTTCAGTCGGAACTCGCAAGACGTGGGTATCACAAGTCGATCGTGCGGGGGCAAGTCGCACAAGGTCAATCTGTCTGCGGCGTTTCGGCAATGTCTCGGCAAATCTCGGTTTGCGCAGACGTTGGCCGGATACCCTCCACGTGAGCCGGCTCGTCGAGAGGCCGGGGAAATCCGGCCCCTCCATCACGCCAGCGATCAGTGTCGAATGTGGGCGCTTCACTTGCCGGCTTTGGCGCTCCAATCTGCAGGCTTGAGGCGTCCGGCAAAGGTGGCGGGGCCGGAGCTGCCGGCCTTGTAAACGAAGGCCTCGCCTTCCCCGACGTCGCCGGCCTCCTTGCCGAAGGCATCGGCGATGTTCGTCTTGTGGGTGACCAGGAAATTGTTGCTGCCTGCCTTCGGCGGCGCGTCGACGAGCTGGCGCACGGCCTGCCCGGCCTTTGCATTGGCGCCGGTGGGGTTTGCCATTCCCGATGCGCTGGCGTTGCTGCTGTCCGTCAACGCGTCGACCGGCTTGACCTCGCGGCCGGAGATCAGCTTGCCGGCCTCGATCGCACGGTTGAGCCGGCTGGTGTAGACATCGCCGATCGGGATCGCGAGGTCCTTGACCGCTGCCCCGATCTGGAGCGCCATGTCCCTGCCCTTTTCGCTGAGCTGACGCTGGGCGCTCATGTCGTCGAACTTGAAGGGGTAGACGTCCTTTTGGCTGTCATCGGTGGCGGTGTGCCGAAAGATCAGCACGTAGCCGCCTTGCTTGAGCGCGGCGATGAGCTCCGGCGTATCGGCCGCGGCGTGTCGGGAAAATCCAGCGAGAAGGACAATGAGTACGAGGCGGCACAGCACGTTCATGCGCGAAACCCTCCTGCAATGCCCCCGGAGGATGGTGACGCGCAACGCGGTCGATTTCAATTATCGATTGCCAGATGGGATGAGGTTCCCGTGAGATTTTCGGATCAGACGGCCAGCCGCCGTGACGCCGCCAGCCCTGCCAGTGCTTCGTCCAGCTTGTCGCGATCGAGCGGCTTGATCAGGAATCCGTTCATGCCCGCTTCGAAGCAGGCATAGCGATCCTCCACCAGCGTATTGGCGGTGAGCGCAAGGATCGGCGTGTGGTGGCCGCCGGTCGCCGCCTCATGCGTTCGGATTCGCTTCGTCGCCTCGATGCCGTCGAGCTGCGGCATCTGGATGTCCATCAGCACGAGATCATAGGGCGTGCCGGCCGATGAAGCGGCGAGCCAGGACTCCAGCGCGGCCTCGCCGTGGACGGCGATGACGACGCGATGGCCGAGCTTCGTCAGCAGCGAGCGCATCAACAGCGCGTTGATCTCGTTGTCCTCGGCGACGAGGATCGACAGGGCCTTGGTCGCTCCTTTGGCCGGCGTCGCGCCGGCAGCTTCCGCCGGTGGTTCCGGCGCCAGATCGGGCGAGGCCACCTCCGGCGTCATCGCAAGGCGCGCGGCGAGCGAGGCCGCCCGCAGTGGCTTCACCAGAAAACCGGTGAAGGCCGGGGACAGCTTTTCGTGGCGCGAGCTGGAGGTCAGCAGCACGAGGCGCTGCAACGCATGCGCGCGGGCCATTTCGCCCAGCTGGTCGGCCGCGGCAGGGCCGATCGCACGATCGATCAGCACCGCGTGCCATGAGCGTTCCGGCAGCAGCGCTTCGGCGACCGCGGCATCCGTAATCATGCAGGTCTGGCCACCCCAGCGCTCGAGGCGCCGCGCGATCAGCGAGGCCTCGATGCCGTCGGCGACGAGGAGCATCGACTTGCCGGTGAGGTCGGGACTTGGAAAGGCCGTCTGTCCCGCGCTGGCTTGCGACGGCGGAAGCGGCACCGCGATCTCGAAGGTCGAGCCTTTGCCCGGCTCGCTCGCGAGCGTGATCCGGCCGCCCATGCGCTTGACGATGCGCTCGCTGATGGAAAGGCCGAGCCCGGTGCCGCCATAGGTGCGGGCGACGCGCTCGTCGGCCTGCTCGAATTCGCGGAAGATGCGCTGCTGCGCCTCCGGCGCAATGCCGATGCCGGTGTCGCGGACCAGGAAGCTGATCTCGTTCGGCCAGATGCCGGGCTCGACGATCAGCGCGACGCCACCGCTCGCGGTGAACTTGATGGCGTTGCCGGCGAGGTTGAGCAGCACCTGGCGCAGCCGCGCGGCATCACCGACCACCTCCAGCGGCAGGCGCTCGTCGACATAGGCGGCGATCTCGAGCGCCTTGGCCTGCGCGCGGGGCGCGAGCAGCTCGGTGATCTCCTCGACCAGGGTCGAGAGCGCGAAGGGACGCTGCTCCAGATCAAGCTTGCCGGCCTCGATCTTGGAATAGTCGAGCAGTTCCTCGATCAGCGCCATCAAGGCTTCGCCCGAGGTTTTCACCGCCTTGGCATAGGTCGCCTGCTCCGGCGTCAGATTGGTGTCGAGCAGGAGGCCGCCCATGCCGATGATGCCGTTCAGGGGGGTGCGGATTTCGTGCGAGGCCATCGCGAGGAAGCGCGATTTGGCGCGGTTGGCGGCGTCGGCCTGGTCGCGCGCGTCGGACAGAGCGCGTTCGGTCTCGGTGCGGTCGGTGACGTCGCGTCCCACGCTCTGCAATTCGGCGGGCTGTCCGGCATCGAGGCGGACATAGCCTTCGCGCCAGGCGATCCAGCGCGCGCCGAGCGGGGTTGCGATCTTCTGGTCGTGGATGCGTGTGCCGCTGCTCTCGCGGGCGCTGTCACCCTGCTCCAGCACGTCGAAATCGAAGCGCGTGCCGACCAGCGCGCTGCGCGCCTGTCCTGCGAGCGCGCAATAGGCTTCGTTGGCAAAAGTGATGCGGCCATCGGTAGCGCGCAGCACGATGAGGTCGCCCTGCTGCTCGAACAGGCTGCGGGCGCGTTCTTCCGCCTCCTTCAGCTCCCAATTGCGATCGATCAGCGCCTCGTTGTGGGCTGCGAGGCTACGCAGCCGCTTGCCCACGAAACGCAGGCGCATGCTCAGCGTCGCAAGGCCGAGGCAGGCGAGCGCGAACAGGAAGCTCGCGCCGATCGCAAAGGTGTGGGGATCGTAGCCGGAGTTCTCGGACCGGCTGCCGGACACGAAGCCATAGGCGCCGCCGAAGGTCGCCGAGAAGATCATGAAAGAGCGGATCGCGAAAGCGATGCGGGGATGCTGTCGCCTGAAGCGGCGCATGCGCACCTTGATCCGGAACGTCCGACCCATCGCCACCGACCCCGACTCTTCTTCGAAATCCCGCCACCCGCCGTCTGCGACGATGTCGCGCCGACCTTGCGAACAGCTTGAGGCTTTGGCGCTGCCTCCAAACAGGGTTGACCAGGTGTTAACGGCTCAGAGCGAGGCGGCCTGGAGCGGGAGCGGGCGATGGCCGCCATGGGCGCCGACGATCAGCGCCGCGGCCTCGCGCTGCGAGAACGACTTCGAGCGCACATAGATGCGGTAATCCGCCGGCCCTTCGGTGGAGAGATAGATCACCTGGCCGCCATCGACGGGCTGAGCGGCAATCGAGACGAGGCGCGTCGAGGAATTGACCTGACAGGAATCCGGTTCGGAACCGAGACCGTCGTCGACCACGGCGAAGTCCGCCGTATCGGCATCGTCGGTGATCTGAACCCGCACCGTGGCCCGGGCGGGATCCTCGGTGAAGGCGACATGGACGCCGGCGGTCCAGAACAGGGAGGTGAGCTCGACCGAGGTTTCGCCGAGGGCGATGCAGGGATGCGAGACCGATCCGATCTCCGCGCGGGCGAACACCGCAGCCGCCAACAAGGGAACAACCGAGGCCAGGATCTTGAAACGCAACATGACACTCTACTCGCCGAGGCCCCGGGGAACTCATTGGGCCTTATGGTTTGCAGAGCGTAAAGGAAACTCGTTACCGCCGGGTTGATGCGCGGAATGATCAAGCCATCTGGCGCACATCCTCCGCGAGTGCGCGGTAGGACAGCGCTTCGGCGAGATGCAGCCGGCCGATCTTGTCGGCGCGATCGAGGTCCGCCAGCGTGCGCGCCACCCGCAGCACGCGGTGATAGCCGCGCGCCGACAGCCGCATGGTCTCGGCAGCGTCGCGCAGCAGCTTCTGGCCCTGCGCGTCCGGCTTTGCGATCTCCTCCAGCACAGAGGCAGGAGCCTCGGCATTGGTGCGGACACGGGGCAGGCCGGCATCGGCATAACGCGCGAGCTGGATGTCGCGCGCTGCCGCCACGCGGGCGGCGACTTCGGCGGAGCCTTCCGCCGGGGGCGGCAGGATCAAGTCGGCTGCGGTCACGGCGGGAACTTCGATGCGCAGGTCGATACGGTCCATCAGTGGTCCGGAGATGCGCGCCTGGTAGTCGCCGGTGCAGCGGTCGACGCGGCCGCGCTTGCAGGCATAGCCCGGCTCGAACGCGTTGCCGCAGCGGCACGGATTCATCGCCGCGACCAGCATGAAGCGGGCAGGGTAAGTGACGCGATGATTGGCGCGCGACACCGCGACCTCGCCGTTCTCCAGCGGCTGCCGGAGCGAATCCAGCACGCGCGGATCGAACTCCGGCAATTCGTCGAGGAACAGCACGCCCTGATGTGCCAGCGAGATCTCGCCGGGCTTTGCGCGCATGCCGCCGCCGGTGAGCGCGGCCATGCTCGCGGAATGATGCGGCGAGCGGAACGGCCGCTTGGCCGTCAGCGCGCCGCCCTCGATTTCGCCGGCAACGGAGGCGATCATCGAGACCTCGAGCAGTTCGCTCGGTGACAGCGGCGGCAGGATCGAGGGCAGGCGCGCCGCGAGCATCGATTTGCCGGCGCCGGGCGCCCCGATCATGAGCAAATGATGCCCGCCGGCGGCCGCGATCTCCAGCGCGCGCTTGGCGCTTTCCTGGCCCTTGATGTCGCGCAGGTCGAGCGTGGAGGCGGCGGGCTCATGCACCTTCGGTGACGGCCGCGACAGCACCTGGGTGCCCTTGAAGTGATTGGCGATCTGGATCAGCGAGCTCGCCGCGATGATCTGGATGTCCGGGCTCGCCCACGCCGCTTCGGAACCGCACGAGGCGGGGCAGATCAGCCCTTCCTCGCGCATATTGGCGCCGAACGCGGCGGGAAGAACGCCGGCCACGGGCGCGATCGAGCCGTCGAGGCCGAGTTCGCCGAGAACGGTGAAACCGGTCAGCGCATCCGGCGGGATCGCCCCGATCGCCGCCATCAGGCCGAGTGCGATCGGCAGGTCGTAATGGCTGCCTTCCTTCGGAAGGTCGGCCGGCGCCAGGTTGACGATGATCCGCCGCGCCGGCAGCGCCAACCCTGAGGCGATCAGCGCCGAGCGCACCCGCTCGCGCGCCTCCGACACCGCCTTGTCCGGCAGGCCGACGATGGCAAATGCCGGCAGGCCCGGCGCGACCTGCACCTGCACGTCGACCGCACGGGCCTCGATCCCCTCGAAGGCGACGGTGGAAACCCGCTGAACCATGCTCAAACCAGCCTGCCCCTCTCGCACAATTAGGGGTAGCAGAGACGGACCTTCTCCGCAAGAACAATACGGGAACGATCCCGGAGGGCGAGCAAGCCCTAACCAATCGTAAACGCCACGCCGACACTAAGCCTCGAATGCCGGCTTCTGTCCTCAGCACATTCCAACGAATGTCCGCTATTCCTGAGGCTGCGGGATGGGCCGTGGTCTAACGGGTGAACAATTCAAATGCTTGCAAATCGCCGGAGAAGCGAACGTCGGGTGTGCAGCCGGCTCGCCAAGATCCATTTTGGCGCGGGCTCGCTGCCGCGGGACTGCACGATCACCGATATTTCGGATGGCGGCGTGAAGGTGGTGGCGGAATTCCTGGAAGTGCCGCCGCAATTCACCATCATTTTCGCACCTGATTATTCCCGCCAATGCCGCCTGCGCTGGCGCATCGGCTGCGAATTCGGTGCCGAGTTCACCGACTAAGATCTCCCAGGCCGCGTCCTTAACGGGACTTTAGCGTTAATCGGTAAGCATCTCTGATCAGTTGCCGAGTGATCAGAGTATGTCCAAGCGTTCGTCCCTCGCCTCTCCCCCGGCGAGATTGCTGCTTCCCGCACTCCTGGTGCTCGTCCTCGGCGGTTGCCAGACCGCCGGCATCGAGGATGTGACCGGCGCGCTTGGCGTCAGATCGGAAACGGCTGTCAAGGCCGACGCCAAGGCTGACGCCAGGTCCGACATGGATGCGTTGCGCGAGCGCTATCGCGCCAAGCCCAGTGATCCCAACGTTGCGCTCGCCTACGGCAAGGCGCTGCGCGAGACCGGCCAGCGCGCGCAGGCGGTTGCGGTCATGGAGCAGGCGGTGCTCGCCCATCCCAGCAACAAGGCGCTGCTCGCCGGCTATGGCCGCGCGCTCGCCGACAGCGGCAATTTCCAGCAGGCCTTCGACGTCCTCAGCCGCGCGCATGCGCCGGAGGATCCGGACTGGCGCATCCTGTCGGCGCAAGGTGCGGCGCTCGATCAGCTCGGCCGCAACGAGGAGGCGCAGCAATATTATGCCGCGGCGTTGAAGATCGTGCCGGACGAGCCGACCGTGCTGTCCAATCTCGGCCTGTCCTATATGCTGCAAAACAATCTGCCGAAGGCCGAACAGGTGCTCGGCCGCGCTTATCAGCGCAATCAGAACGATGCGCGGGTCCGCGCCAATCTCGCGCTCGTGCTGGGATTGCAGGGCCGCGAGGCCGAGGCCGAAATCCTCGTGAAGGCAGATTTGCCGCCGGACCAGGCCGCGGCCAAGGTCGCGGCGCTGCGGCAGCTGCTGGCGAAGAAGCAGCAGCGGGCGGACAAGTAGTCCGCCCCTTTTGGTGTACGCTTACGACGCCTTGCGATGCGGCGCCGAGTTGCGGCTTGACTTGCCCTTCAACTTCTTCAGCAGCGGTCCGAGCAGCGAGCGCTTCGGCTTCTTCACCTCGCCGCGGCCGGCGAGGCGGTTCGCCATGTTCTGGAACAGCTCGGTGGTGCGGTGGTTCTTGGAGACCTCCGCGATCATCTGGCCGTTATTGGCGGCGGTGGAGAACAGCTTTGAATCGAACGGGATCACCGCGATCGGCTGGCTTTCCATGGTCTTGGCGAACGCCTTGACCTCGATCTCCGCGCGCTTGTGCATGCCGACCTGGTTGATGCAATACAGCGGCGGCCGGTCGTTCGGCCGCGCCGCCTTCAGCACGCTCAGCATGTTCTTGGTGTTGCGCAAATTGGCGAGATCGGGCTCGGCCACGATGACGATGTCGTCGGCGTTCACCAGCGCGCGCCGCGTCCAGCCGGACCATTGGTGGGGAACGTCGAGCACGATGCAGGGCGTGGTCATGCGCAGCGTGTCGAACACGGCGTCGAAAGCTTCGGCGCCGAAATCGTAGACGCGGTCGAGGGTGGCAGGCGCCGCGAGCAGGCTGAGGCGCTCGGTGCATTTGGAGAGCAGGCGCTCCATCAGCGCCGTGTCCGGCCGGTCCTGCGACAGCACCGCGTTGGCGATACCCTGCACCGGGTCCTGGTTGTAGTCGAGGCCTGCGGTGCCGAAGGCGAGGTCGAGGTCGATCACGACGGAATCGAGCGCGAGGTCACGGGCGATGGTCCAGGCCAAATTGTGCGCGACGGTGGAGGCGCCGACGCCGCCCTTGGCGCCCACCACCGCGATGACGCGGCCGGTGATGATGGCCTCGGAGGCCGAGAACAGGCTGCAGATGGAGCGGACCACGTCGAGGGTTTCGACCGGTCCCACCACATAATCGTTGACGCCGCGGCGCACCAGCTCGCGATAGGGCGCGGTGTCGTTGGGATTGCCGATCACGACCACGCGTGTGCCGGGGTCGCAGACGCCGGCGAGGTCGTCCAGTCCCTCGAGGATGTCGCGCGTGCCGTCGGATTCGATCACGATCACGTTCGGCGTCGGCATCGATTCATAGACTTCGATCGCCGCGGCAAGGCCACCGTCCTTGGCGGTGAGGTGCGCCTTGGCGAGCCGGCGGTCCTGCCCGGCCGCGGTTACCGCGGCCAGCGTCTTCTCGGTCTCGCAAAAGGCCTGCACCGAAATGCGGGGAACCGGCGCAATGTGTTCCTCGGGGTGCTGCGGATCGTCCGCTTCTTCGTCGTGGATGCCCGTCATTTGCCTGTGTCGCTGAGCTTGGCCCTGTCGGCCTCGGAATTGGGAGTCGAGATCGCAGTGCCCTTGCGGTAGCGATCAAAGGCGATGTCGCGCCGCGCGGTATAGGCCGGCGTCTCGGATCGCGGCTGCTCGAGGTCGGCCGGATTGTCGATCATCGCGGCGAGATTGCGCTGGCTGGCGCAGCCCAGATTGAAGTAGGGCCGGTTCTCGTTGTAGCCGGGATCGAGGATGTTGGGGCCGAGGTCTTCCGGCCACAGCCCGCAGGGGCCGGCGACCGCGGCGATCTTCGAATAGCTCAGGCGGATGGTGGGCAGCAGCCCGGGATCTTCAGGGCGATAGGGATGCTGGACGATGGCACGCGACGGCACGCCGCCGGATGCGAGCACGGAACGGATTTCCCGATAGGTCGCAGCCGCCGCGCGCGAATTCGCAGCGTCGACGGGAACGTCGACGACGACGGAGCCGGTGCCTTCGCGCACCCAGTCCCGGGCGATGCCCGCGACGTCCGAATGCTGCGCGGCCGACAGGCCGCCCCTCGCCTTGCCGACGAAGATCACGATCGACTTCTTGCCTTCCTGCACCGCGATCGGGTGGCGCTGGCGATAGTCGGTCGGCACCGTCTGGGTGACGATCTCGCCGGTGGTGTTGCAGGCGCCCAGCATGACGGAGAGCCCCGTCAGTGCCAGCGCAACGCCTAGATTGCGACGTCGATCGGCTGTCGTCTTCGTCATCGCTTCGTCCCCTCTTGCCCCGATTCCCGCCCCGTTCCCCAGCCGTCCGTTCGTCTCAGTCGATGATGAAGCCGAAATCGCCGGGCGCGCCGGCGATCGGATCGACGCGACGCGCGATGCCATAGAGGCGGTTCATGCGGCCGAGCAGTGCGGTCTGCGCGTCCGAGGCTGGCGCGAAGCCGTCGTCGGGCCGCGCCAATTCCTTCTGGGCGACCGCGCGCACCACATAGGGCGTCACGATCACCATCAGCTCGGTCTCGTTGTTGACGAAGTCCTGGCTGCGGAACAGCGCGCCGATGATTGGCACCTGGTCGACGCCGGGCAGGCCGTTGATCGCCTGCTTGGTCTGCTGCTGGATCAGGCCGGCCATCGCCATCGAGCCGCCCGAGGGAATTTCCAGCGTCGTCTCGGCGCGGCGAGTCTGGATCGAGGGGATGGTGATCGAGTTGCTCGAGGTCGAGGACACCGCCTGGGTCAACGTGATCGAATTCGTATTCGACAGCTCCGAGACCTCGGTCATCACGCGCAGGCTGATGCGACCTTCGCTGAGCACGACGGGAGTGAAGTTCAGGGAGATGCCGAACTTCTTGTAGGTGACCTGGGTGGTACAGACGTGGGTGACCGGATCGCAGGAATAGCCTGCCGGGATCGGGAATTCGCCGCCGGCGATGAAGGTGGCGGATTCGCCCGAGATCGCGGTCAGGCTCGGTTCGGCGAGCGTGCGCATGACGCCGGCGCTTTCCATCGCGCGCATGGTGGCGCTGACGGTGGCGACGCCCTTGGCGAGGCCGGCGACGCCGAGCCCGTTGCTGCCGACGATCGGTCCGCCCGAGACCGAGAACGGGTTGGAATTGTTGAAATTCACCACCGCGGTGCCGGCGTTCAGGCTGGCGCTGAGATCGACGCCGAGCTGCTTGACGATGTCGCGGCGCACTTCGCCGACGACGACCTTGAGCATCACCTGGTCGCGGCCGCGCACGACGATGCTGTTGACGACCTTGTCCGAGCCGCCGACCAGTTTTGCGGCGACCTCGCCGGCCTGCTGGGCCTCGACTGGGCTCGACACCGATCCGGTCAGCATCACGCTGTCGCCGACGCCTTCGATCTGGACGCCCGGCAGCGACTGGCGCAGGGCCGCGCGCATGCCGTTGAGGTCGCGCTTCACTGCGATGTCATAGGAGGCGACCTGCTGGCCGTCGGCGGTGAAGAACACGACGTTGGTCTGGCCGACCTGGCCGCCGATGATATAGGCGCGCTGGGCCGAGCGGATCACTGCATTGGCGATCTTGGGATCGGCCACCAGCACGTCCTTGACCTCGCGCGGCAGGTCGATGACGACGGATTTGCCGACGCCAAGCGAGAGAAAACGCGTCTTCGCCGACGCGATGGTCCCGACCGACGACACGCCGAGATCCGGTGCCTGCATCGGCGCCTGGTCGCCGACCGGCGCATCCGTCGCGCTGACGAGGTCGGGGGCTGCGAGCAGCCCCAGCACCAGCATCGTCCCCGTCCAGAACGAGCGCGTGCGCTTCCCCCGAAGGCGCAGGCCCATCCGATCATCCCCGTAGTTCATGCTTTCCCCATCATCACTTCTGTGACGTCAATTGCCGTGCCTGCACCCCGTAACGGATCACGTTCACGCCGCCCGCACGCTTGATCCCCTGGTCCTCGGGCGTGCCGTCGACTGCGTTGGCATCGACGATGCTCCGCAGCGCGAGCTGGAGCGTGCCGCCCTGGCGCGCGGCTGCGAGCACTGCGACCTGGTCGGGCCGAAGCTCGAGCGTGACGGTCTTGCCGACGACGGCGTTCTGGCCGTCCTTCTCCTTCGGCGCCTGGTCGATCGCGAGCACGCGGATATTGGTCAGGATGACCTCGGACAGGACCAGCTCGTTGCCGCCGGTCGGACCGTTGTTGTTGGCGCCGTCGGGGTTCTTCAGACGGCGAGTCAGGACGATGTCGACGCGGTCATTCGGAAGGATGAAGCCGCCAGCGGCGGTCTCGGCTGAAATCTCGGTGGAAACGGCGCGCATCCCGGCGGGCAGGATCGCAGCCATGAAGCCGGAGCCGTCGGCCTTGACCAGCTTCTGCTCCCGGATCGGCTCGCCCTGCATCAGGGGGACGCGGGCGATCGAGCCGGCGATCTGCGTCTGCGCCTCGGGCCTGCTGTCGCGGCGGATGAAGGCGCTGCTCGCGGTCGCTGCCGGCCAGGCCTGCCATTGCAGGTCCTCGGGCTTCACGGCCTGGCCGAGCCCGATGTCGGACTTGGCGACGAGGACCTCGACGGTCGGCAGCTTCTCGGCGACGGGCAGGACGGGCGCGGGCTTGTTGTCGAAGCCGCTCGCCAGATACGCAGCGACACCACCGGCGCCCAGCGCGATGACGAGAACGACAATGCGTGCGGTATTCATACGCTTCTACTCTTACGCGGGGCACTCGAACCGCACCTGGCGGGTTCCCCGTGTCGATGAGTAGGGAGTAAAAGTATAAGGGGTGTTGCGAGGCCGAATGCGATGGCCGGCCTCGATGCTGGTTTTCGGCAGATGGTGAACGCGGCGTTATCCGGTCGGCCAGCAGCCCCGTAGATTCACGCAGTACGGAACGTCCGTTCGAATGACATGCGCGGCGTCATGGTGAATGGGTGGTTAGTGGTGTGTGGGTGCGATCATGCCAATGAGATCGCAGCGCGCTCCACAACATCGGTGTCGTCCCGGCGAACGCCGGGACCCATAACCCCAGGGAGCAGTTTGACGAAGATTGAGCGCCCGGTACCGCGACCAAGCTCCCCGGATAGATTCCGCGGTATGGGTCCCGGCGTTCGCCGGGACGACGCTGAGGAGAGTTCGCGCGCTCCGCAACGTCATCATTGCAGAGTGCTACTTCGCCCGCTTCTGTTCGATCACGTCCCAGACCTTCGCCGCAACATCGGGGCCGCCGAGGCGCGCGATGGCGCGGATGCCCGTCGGCGAGGTGACGTTGATCTCGGTGAGGTTGCCGTTGATGACGTCGATGCCGACGAACAACAGGCCGCGCTCGCGCAGCGCCGGTCCGACCGTGGCGCAGATCTCGCGCTCGCGCGGGGTGAGCTCGGTCTCCTGCGCCGCGCCGCCGCGCACCATGTTGGAGCGGAGGTCGTCGGCGGCCGGCACGCGGTTGACGGCGCCGGCGAACTCGCCGTTGACCAGGATGATGCGCTTGTCGCCGTGCCTCACCTCGGGGATGAATTGCTGGATCACCCAGGGCTCCCGGAACGTCACCGAGAACATGTCGAACAGCGAACCGAAATTCATGTCCTGCGGCATCACGCGGAACACCGCCGCGCCGCCATGGCCATGCAGCGGCTTCATGACGACCGCACCATGCTTGTCGCGGAAGCCGTTGATCTCATCTAAGTCGCGCGAGATCAGGGTCGGCGGCATCAGCTGCGGAAAATTCATCACGAACAGCTTTTCCGGCGCGTTGCGCACCGAAGCGGGATCGTTGACCACCAGCGTCTTCGGATGGATGCGCTCCAGAAGATGCGTCGAGGTGATGTAGGCGAGGTCGAACGGCGGATCCTGGCGCAGCAGCACCACGTCAAAGCCGTTCAGCGCCTCGCGCCTGGGCTCGCCGAGCGTGAAGTGATCGCCGGGCTCGTCGCGCACGGTCAGGAGCTGAACCGGCGCCACGATGTCCTCGCCGACCATCGAGAGCTTGTCGGGCGTATAATAGGACAGGCCGTGGCCGCGCTTCTGCGCCTCCAGAAGCAGCGCAAAGGTGGAATCGCCCTTGATGTTGATGCGGGCGATGGGGTCCATCTGGACGGCGACGTTAAGTTTCATGGTCTGCCTTTCAGGTCGAGGCGTCGAATGCCGCCAACACATGGCGCGGAAGTGAGCGCGGCGCAATCAGCATGGCGTCGAATCGCAATTCGAATTCGGCATGCTCGGGATGCGCCACGAGCCAGCCTTGCGCGGCGTCGATGATGCGCTGCTGCTGGCGCGGCGTCACGGCGAAGGCCGCGTCATCCAGCGTGGCCCGCGCCTTGACCTCGACGAAGGCGATCAGATTGCGGCGGCGTGCCACGATGTCGATCTCGCCATGCGGGGTGCGGTAGCGCTTTGCGAGGATGCGGTAGCCCTTGGCCATCAGATAGGCCGCTGCGCGGCTCTCCGCGGAGATGCCGGTGTGAAACGCGGCGACGCGTTCGGGCGAGGCGACCTTCGGTTCCACCGGGACCTCAGTCTTCGCCATCGCCGCCCCTTAAGTCTTTTGCAAGCTCGAGCGCGCGGGCATAGACCTCGCGGCGCGGGCGGCCGGAGAGCGCGACCGCATGCGCCACGGCATCCTTGACGCTGTGCGCGGCAAGCTGTTCGCGCAACAGACCGTCCAGCGCATCCGACGTCAGCATCTCGGCGTCGGCCGCCGGCGGCGCGATCACCAGCACGAACTCGCCGCGCGTCTCCAGCGTATCGGCCTCGCGCGCCAGCTGGCTCAACGGAGCGCGCGAGATCTCCTCGTGCAGCTTGGTCAGCTCGCGGCAGATCGCGGCCTCGCGCGTGCCCATGATCTCGGCGAGCTCGGCCAGCGTGTCCTGCACGCGGTTGCCGGATTCGAACATCACCAGCGTCGCATCGATGCGTGCGAGCTCGGTCAAGCGCGCCTTTCGCGCGGCGGATTTCGCCGGCAAAAAGCCTTCGAAGAAGAAGCGGTCGGTTGGCAGTGCCGCCACCGACAGCGCCGCCAGCACCGAGGACGGGCCGGGCAGGGCATACACCGCATGGCCGGCGGCGCAGACCTCGCGCACCAGCTTGAAGCCGGGATCGGAGATCAGCGGCGTGCCGGCGTCGGAGACCAGCGCAATCGAGCCGCCCTGCCCCAGCGCCTCCAGGATTTTCGGGCGCGCGGCTTCCGCATTGTGCTCGTGATATTGCTTGAGCTGCGCGGCGATGGCGTAGCGCTCGGTCAGGCGCCGGGTGATGCGGGTGTCCTCGCAGGCGATGACATCGACGCCGGCGAGGGTCTGGAGCGCCCGCAGCGTGATGTCGCCGAGATTGCCGATGGGGGTTGCGACCAGATGGAGGCCCGGTGCCGCCTTCGGCGCCGCAAGCCGATGGGCATCGATGCAGAAACCGCGCGAGGCGGCGTCTTGAGCTTCAGGCGTATTTATCGGGACCGGCTTTGCGCGCATAATGAAGTCAACTTAGGCACGATCCGCAGGGCTGGGAACCGGTTCGCCGAAAAAGATCGCGCCGAGGTGAGGGGCGAGGAACGGACGGGAATGTGATCGATCCAGGATCACGCCGAGAGGGCGTGAGGGCTCTCGCGCCATATTCGCGACCGAAACGCCGCCTTGATGCTGAATGAGCGAGGGCAAATAGCTGCCGGGACAGCAAGGCGGCCGCGTTAAGCGGCTATTATCCTTTTGTTTCGGTTAACTATTTGCCGACAATATGCCTGAATCCGTGGCTTGTGTCGTGGAAAGAATGTCGTGACCCGCCGGCGCCGACGGGTCAGAAGAGAAGCTGAAATGGTGGGCCCGCGTTATCCAAAATCTCCCGTTCCGGGGTCCCTGATGTCAGGGGCGACCCGCCGGAGCGCGCTCGGCCTGTTGCTCGGGACGCCACTGCTGTCGGCCTGCGCCGGCGTGCAGCAGAGCCTGAGCCAGTTTTCCAACCCCTTCTCGAACTCGACGCCGCCGGCTCAGCCCGCAGGTCCCCCGCAACAGGCGACGACCGCTGGCACCGGCGGCGTGAAGGTCGCCGTGATTCTGCCGCTCTCGGCCGCCGGTAATGCCGGCTTGGCCGCGCAATCCATGCGCAACGCCGCCGAGATGGCGCTGGCCGAGTTCCAGAACCCGAACATCCAGCTGCTGATCAAGGATGACAATGGCAGCCCGCAAGGCGCGCAGGGCGCCGCGCAGCAGGCCGTCGACGAAGGCGCCGAGATCATTTTGGGACCGCTGTTCGCGCAATCGGTGCCGGCGGTGGCGCAAGTCGCGCGCACGCGCGGCATTTCCGTGATGGCGTTCTCGACCGATTCCAGCATCGCCGGCCGCGGCGTCTATTTGCTCTCCTTCCTGCCGGAGTCCGACGTCAACCGCATCGTCGAATATTCCGCCAGCATCGGAAAGCGCTCCGTCGCCGTGCTGGTGCCCGACAATGCCTATGGCAATGTCGTCGAGGCCGCGGTGAAAGCGGCCGTGCCGCGCCGCGGCGGGCGCATCGTCGCGTTCGAAAAATACGGCGCCGATCGCGCCACGCCGGCGCGCACCGTGGCGCAGCAACTCGGCAGCGCGGATGCGTTGTTCATTGCCGATGACGGCGATGCCGTGGTGACGGTCGCAGATGCGATGACCGCGGCGGGCGCGAACTTACGCAACATCCAGTTGCTCGGCACCGGCCTGTGGGACAATCCGCGGGTTTATGCGAATGCGAGCTTGCAAGGCGGCCTCTATGCCGCGCCCGACCCGGCCGGCTTCCGCGCCTTCTCCGGCCGCTACCGCACCAAATACGGCGCCGAACCGATTCGCACGGCAACGCTGGCCTATGACGCGGTCGCCCTCGTCGCCGCGCTGGCGCGCACGCAAGGCACCACGCGCTTCTCGTCCGACGTACTGACCAATCCGTCCGGCTTTGCCGGCATCGACGGCCTGTTTCGTTTCCGTGCGGACGGCACCAACGAGCGCGGGCTTGCGGTGATGAAGGTGACCCAGGGTGGCGGCGTTGCCGTCGCGGGCTCGCCGAAGAGTTTTGGGGCGTAGTTCGGGACGACAGTGCCGTAGGGTGGGCAAAGGCGCGCTTCGCGCCGTGCCCACCATCTCTCAGCTAATCGCATGGAATTCGTGGGCACGCTTCGCTTTGCCCACCCTACGGCAGCGCGTTATGCCGCGAGATCCGCGACCACTGCATCCAGCACCGGAAAACCGCTGCTCGTCACGCGCAAGCGGCCCGTCGCATCCACCGTGATCGCGCCTTCCTCGCGCAGCAGCGCGATGCGCTTGGGATCGAGCGGGCGGCCGGAGAGGGCTTTGTAGCGCTCGGGGTCGATGCCTTCGGCGAGGCGCAGTCCCATCAGCAAAAATTCGTCGGCGCGCTCTTCGCTGTTGAGCAGATCGTCGGTGACGACACCATGGCCATTGGTCTCGACCCGCATCAGCCAGGCCTCGGGACGCTTCTCGGTGGCGGTGGCGTGCCTGACGCCGTCGATGTCGAGCCGGCCATGCGCGCCGGGGCCGATGCCGGCATATTCCTCGCCGCGCCAATAGACCAGATTGTGCCGGCACTCGGCGCCGCGCCGTGCGTGATTGGAGATCTCGTAGGCGGGCAGCCCGAGCTTGTCGCAGGTCTCCTGCGTGACGTCGTAAAGCGCGCGCGCCACCGCTTCGTCCGGCGTCTTCAATTTGCCGGCCTGGTGCAGGCCGAAGAACGGCGTGCCTTCCTCGATCGTCAATTGATAGAGCGACAGATGCTCGGCCGCTTCGTCGATGGCGAGACGCAGCTCATCGGCCCACATCGCCGGCGTCTGGTCGGGACGGGCGTAGATCAGATCGAACGAATAGCGATCGAAGGAGCGGCGCGCTATGGCGACGGCATCGAGCGCCTCGCGCGCGCTGTGCAGGCGGCCCAGCGCTTTCAGCGAGGCATCGTCGAGCGCCTGCACGCCGAGCGAGACGCGGTTGACGCCGGCGGTGCGATAGCCGGCAAAGCGCGTGGCTTCGACGCTGGTCGGATTCGCCTCCAGCGTCACCTCGACATCGCCGGCGACGGTCCAGTGCTTGCCGATCGCATCGAGCACCGCGCCGACCGTTGCGGGCTGCATCAACGACGGTGTGCCGCCGCCGAGAAAGATCGAGGTGACCTCACGGCCGGGCGAGCGCTCGGCGGTGGCTGCGATCTCGCGCGCGAAGGCGGAGGCGAAGCGCGCCTCGTCGATCGCGGCGTGACGGACATGGCTGTTGAAGTCGCAATAGGGGCATTTCGACAGGCAGAACGGCCAGTGCACGTAGACGCCGAAGGCTTCCTTAGCGCGGCTCAAGGCAGATCTCCGCCAGTTTCACGAAGGCGCGGGCGCGATGCGACAGGCCAAGGCCGAGCGGCGGCAGGCCGTGCTTCTCGATGCTGTCCATCTCGCCGAAGGTGCGGCTGTGGCCGTCCGGCAGGAACATCGGGTCGTAGCCGAAGCCGGCGGTGCCGCGCGGCGGCCAGACCAGAGTGCCGTCGACGCGCGCCTCGACCTCTTCGAGATGATCGTCGGGCCAGGCGACGCAGAGCGCGGAGACGAAATGCGCTTTGCGCTTGTCCGGCGTGGTGGCGCCGCGCTCCTGCAACAGGCGCTCGATCTGCGCCATCGCCGCGGCGAAATCCTTGGAAGGTCCAGCCCAGCGCGCGGAGAAAATGCCCGGCGCGCCGTCGAGTGCGTCGACCACGATGCCGGAATCGTCGGCAAAGGCGGGAAGCTTGGTCGCCCGCGCTGCCGCGATCGCCTTGATCGCGGCATTGCTGCGGAAATCGTTGCCGGTCTCGTCGGGCTCGCCGAGGCCGAGCTCTCCGGCCGACACCGCCTCGATGCCGTACGGCGCGAGCAGCTCCTTCATCTCGGCGAGCTTGCCGGGATTATGGGTGGCGATGACCAGCTTTCCGGTGATTCGGCGGTGCATGGGCTTATTGACTACGCGACAGCCAGTTTCTGCAAGTCCACGAGACGCGCGATGCCCTTTTGCGCCAGGGCGATCAGCTTCAGGAACTCGTCCTGCGTGAACGGCTCGCGTTCCGCGGTGCCCTGCACCTCGATGATGCGGCCGTCGCCGGTCATGACGAAATTGGCGTCGGTCTGGGCTTCCGAATCCTCGGCATAGTCGAGATCGAGCACGGGCGTGCCGTTGTAGATGCCGCAGGAGATCGCAGCGACGTTGTCGCGCATCACATTGGCCTTGATCATGTTGCGCGCCTTCATCCAGTTGATGCAATCGGCGAGCGCGACCCAGGCGCCGGTGATCGAGGCCGTGCGCGTGCCGCCGTCGGCCTGGAGCACATCGCAATCGACCGTGATCTGGCGCTCACCGAGCGCTTCGAGATCGACGATCGTGCGAAGCGAGCGGCCGATCAGGCGCTGGATCTCGACGGTGCGGCCACTTTGCTTGCCGGCGGAGGCCTCGCGGCGGGTGCGTTCGGAGGTCGCGCGCGGCAGCATGCCATATTCGGCGGTGACCCAGCCGCGGCCCTGGCCCTTCAGCCACGGCGGCAGGCGATCTTCCAGCGTGGCGGTGACCAGCACATGGGTGTCGCCGAATTTCACCAGGCAGGAGCCTTCCGCATATTTGACCACGCCGCGCTCGAGCGTCACGGGGCGCAATTCGTCGGGCGCACGGCGGCTTGGCCGCATGGGAAATCCTCCAAAACTCGCAGGTTAGGGCTATTCGCGGTGCTTGTAGGTGGGGTGAGGGTATGCGGCAAGGGGAAAGGACAAGGCTTTTTCACCCCCGGTTCTCCACCCTGCAAACGCGACGCTTGTCAGAACCCTCCTGGATGGACAAATTATGAGCATCTGAGAGGAGTTACCGTCTGTGGCCCATCACGATCCGATCCATCTGATCGCGCCGCGCGCAGGCCTCGCCCAGCTCAACGAGCGTTCTCGCGACATCTTTCGTCAAATTGTCGAAAGTTACCTCGCGACCGGTGAGCCCGTGGGCTCGCGCAATATCTCGCGCCTCATCGCCATGCCGCTGTCGCCGGCCTCGGTCCGCAACGTCATGGCCGATCTGGAACAGCTCGGCCTGATCTACGCCCCGCACACCTCCGCCGGTCGGCTGCCGACGGAACTCGGCCTGCGGTTCTTCGTCGATGCCCTGATGCAGGTCGGCGACCTCAACGAGGCCGAGCGGCAGTCGATCCAGAGCCAGCTTGCCACCGTCGGCCAGGCGCAATCGGTCGAGGCGGCGCTGGACCAGGCACTGACGCGGCTGTCGGGCCTGACCCGCGCCGCCGCGGTGGTGCTGACGCCGAAATCCAATGCGCGGCTGAAACACATCGAATTCGTCCGTCTGGAACCGGAAAAGGCGCTGGTGATCCTGGTCGGCGAGGACGGCCAGGTCGAAAACCGCGTGCTGTCGCTGCCCCCCGGAGTTCCCTCCTCGGCGATCACCGAGGCCGGCAATTTCCTCAATGCGCGCATCCGCGGGCGCACCCTGGCCGAGGCGCGGCTCGAGCTCGAGACGGCACTTGGAGAAGCCCGTGCCGAGCTCGATCAGCTCGCACAGAAGGTGATTTCCGCCGGCATCGCCAGCTGGTCCGGCGGCGAGAACGAGGATCGCCAGCTCATCGTCCGCGGCCACGCCAATCTGCTCGAAGACCTGCATGCGCTGGAGGATCTGGAACGGGTACGCCTGCTGTTCGACGATCTCGAGACCAAGCGCGGCGTGATCGACCTGCTGGGGCGTGCCGAGACCGCTGAGGGCGTGCGTATCTTCATCGGTTCGGAGAACAAACTGTTTTCCTTGTCCGGCTCCTCTACGATCATCTCGCCCTATCGGGATGCCGCCGGCCATATTGTCGGTGTTTTGGGCGTGATCGGGCCAACCCGGCTGAATTATGCCCGCGTGATCCCGACCGTGGACTACGCGGCCCGCATCGTCAGCCGTCTTTTGGGAGGCTGATCGGCGTTTCCGCCGATCACGGGCGCTTGATTTTCGGCGCTTTAGGCACGATATCCGGGCCAACAATCCCTGGAAACGAGTTCGAGATTAGAGCCGATGACCGAGCAAGACCGGCAACCCGAAGACACGACTGCCGCGACCGGCGAGCCCGTGGTGTCAAAACCCTACATCATGCCCGACGATCCCGAGCCCGGCTCAGTCGAGCTGTTGCAGAAGGAAGCCGCCGAGGCGCGTGACCGCATGCTGCGGACGCTGGCCGAGATGGAGAATCTGCGCAAGCGTACCACCAAGGAGGTCGCCGACGCCCGCCTCTACGGCATCACCGGCTTTGCCCGCGACGTGCTCGACATCGCCGATAATCTTCAGCGCGCGCTCGATGCCGTTCCGGCCGAGGCCCGCGCCACGGCCGATCCCGGCCTGATATCGCTGATCGAAGGCGTCGAGCTCACCGAGCGTTCGCTGCTCAACGCGCTGGAAAAGCACGGCGTGAAGAAGCTCGATCCGCAGGGCCAGAGGTTCGACCCGAACTTCCACCAGGCGATGTACGAAGTGCCTGATCCGTCGGTGCCGTCGGGCACCGTGGTGCAGATCATGCAGGCCGGCTACACCATCGGCGAGCGCGTGCTGCGCCCGGCCTTGGTCGGTGTCGCCAAGGGCGGCGCGAAGCCCGCGGCCGCGGCGAACAACAACGAGTCGAGCGGCGCGGCGAACTGATTTTTTTGCGTCATTCCGGGCGGCTCGAAGAGCCGAACCCGGAATCTCGGGATTCTCAGGTGCGCAATGGCGCACCATAGTTCGATGCTTCGCATCGCCCCGGAATGACAGTCATCTAGCCCTGCGCGCTCGCGATATCCGCAGACTGAATCCGCTTCACGCCGGCCTTGGCCATATCGGCCCAGGCTTTTGCCAGCGAGCCCTGCGTGTCGATGCCGCGGCAGGCGTCTTCCACCACATAGACCTCGAAGCCAGCCTTGCGCGCGTCGAGCGCGGTCCAGGCGACGCAGAAATCCGTCGCGAGCCCTGCGACGAAGACGCGCTTGATCTTGCGTCCCCTCAGATAGCCGGCAAGTCCTGTCGAGGTCTTGCCGTCGGCTTCGAGGAAGGCCGAATAGCTGTCGACGTCCTTGTGAAAGCCCTTGCGGATGATGAGCTCGGCGTGCGGGATCGCAAGGTCCTTCGACAGCGAAGCGCCATCGGTGCCCTGCACGCAATGGTCGGGCCACAGCACCTGCTTGCCATAGGGAAGGTCGACGGTCTCGAACGGCTTCTTGCCGGAATGCACCGACGCAAACGAGATGTGGCCCGGCGTGTGCCAGTCCTGCGTCATCACCACATTCGCAAATGCTCTCGAGATCTTGTTGATGACGGGCACCACCTGCTCGCCCTCTTTCACCGCGAGGCTGCCGCCGGGCAGGAAGCAGTTCTGCACGTCGATCACGAGCAGCGCGGAGGCATCGTCCGGCTTGATCGATGCCGCTGCAAGGAGTGCGGTTGGAGCCAGCGTTGCAAGCGCCGTCGTCCCAAGCATTGCCAAGACTTGTCGCCGATCCAGCATCGTTCGCCTCCCCTTCGGATGAACTCAACGGAGACGAAGCCTAGTTCCGTTCGTGTACGAACAGAAGCCCGAAAATGCCGCCGGGTTTGATGAGGGGTTGGGCGTGCAGCCTCAACACCGCTGTCGTCCCGGACAAGCGCAGCGCAGATCCGGGACCCATACCCCCAGGGAGAAGTTTGGCGAAGACTCTTCGGGGGTACTGCGACCGACCGCAATCGCGAGATCACGCGGTATGGGTCCCGGCCTTCGCCGGGACGACACCGAGTGTGTTGGAGCGCCTCTGGCCTACCCCTTCGGCTGGATGCCGTCGCGCACGGCGCGGAAGCGAGTGAAGGCGGCCAGCCACTGGTCGCGCGGGGCGCTGGCGATGATGCGCAGCGAGGCGCCTCCGCTCGAGAAGCGGATCCACTGCACCACGGTCACCGGGACCTTGTCCTTGCCGCTGATGCCGTCGATCCGGGTCTCGAAGCCTTGCTGGCCGTTGATGCGGATCGGCTCGGACATGGTGACGCGCGATTCGCGCACGCCGGGAATCTGCAGCGCCGCCTCCTGGGCGAAGCGGGCGCGGTCGTCGGCCTGCTGCGGCGTGGCGCCGATCAGGCCGAGGATCATGAACGGCTTCGACTCGTAACCGGTGCTCTCGTCGCCGTCCGCCAGGATGATGCTCGAGCCCGGCGCCAGAGTGCGGATGTCCTTGAATTCGGCGAGATCGGTGATCCTGAACGGCATCAGCGCGATCTGCTCCTCGGCCGAGACCTGCTTGCGGGTAGTGGCGGTCGCAAACATCTGCCGCACCGCCTCATCCGTGTAGATCTTGGTCGCATTCTCCGGGACCTGCACCGCGACGTAGCCGGAGAAGCCGGCGCCCGGCACGATCATCGAATAGCGCTTCACCGGGGTGTCGCCGGCCTTGCCGCTTTCGGTGGTGAAATAAGCGAGGCCCGCGGGCGTCTCGATCTTGTCCTGCTTGACGCCGCCAGCGCCGGCCGGATTGGAATTGAAGGCGCTCACGACCTCGCCATAGGCTGCCGGCGGCAGCTCGGTGATCAACACCTTGACGCTGCCATCCTCGCTCTCGAATCCCGGAAACGTTTTTGCCGTGCTGAGACCGACCAGCGGCACCATGCCGAGGCGCAAGCCGGGTGGAAACACGGCGTCGGCGGCGAAGGCCGGAAACGCGGAGGCGATCAGAAGGGCGAGCGCGGCGAGGGGGCGGATCAGCTTCATGGGCACTCTGATTGGTTCACATTGAGGCCGTTCGATGGTCGGCCACCGGGCCGCATTGTCGCGCGAAGCAGCTGTGGCGGCTGCCCGGCCGGTCCGCCTTTTACCGGGTTTGGGCTTGCGGCAACAGGGTGGGCGGGCTTGCGGTAGCGGGGGGCTTGCTGAAGCCTGAACCTGTTAATAATTCCTCACCCGCAAGGGCGGTGAAGCCCGGATATCATCGTCCAAAACCCAATGTTTTCACGGCAGAAACGTAGCTTCGGTCCTTGCGGGCCCCTCCCCCCCTCCTATATGAGCCTCAATCATCGCAATATCGCGGATGTTTGATCTTAGGGGGTTTCGGTCGGGTGCCTTCTGGGCCCAGCCAACCTGCCGCAAAAACAAGGATATCAGGACCATGGGAAAGGTCATTGGGATCGACCTCGGCACCACGAATTCGTGCGTCGCCGTGATGGATGGCAAGAACGCCAAAGTCATCGAGAATTCCGAAGGCATGCGCACGACGCCTTCGATCGTCGCCGTGACGGACGACGGTGAGCGCCTCGTCGGCCAGCCGGCCAAGCGCCAGGCCGTCACCAATCCCGAGCGCACCTTCTTCGCAGTGAAGCGCCTCATCGGCCGCCGCTACGACGACCCGATGGTCGAGAAGGACAAGAAGCTCGTCCCCTACAAGATCGTGAAGGCTTCCAACGGCGACGCCTGGGTCGAGGCCGACGGCCAGACCTACTCGCCCTCGCAGGTCTCGGCGTTCATCTTGCAGAAGATGAAGGAGACCGCGGAAGCCCATCTCGGCCAGAAGGTCGATCAGGCCGTCATCACCGTTCCCGCCTACTTCAACGACGCCCAGCGCCAGGCGACCAAGGACGCCGGCAAGATCGCGGGCCTCGAAGTGCTGCGCATCATCAACGAGCCGACCGCGGCCGCGCTCGCCTATGGCCTCGACAAGACCAAGACCGGCACGATCGCGGTGTACGATCTCGGCGGCGGCACGTTCGATATCTCGATCCTCGAGATCGGCGACGGCGTGTTCGAGGTGAAGTCGACCAACGGCGACACCTTCCTCGGCGGCGAAGACTTCGACATGCGCCTGGTCGGCTATCTCGCCGACGAATTCCAGAAGGAGCAGGGCATCAACCTGCGCAACGACAAGCTCGCGTTGCAGCGCCTGAAGGAAGCCGCTGAAAAGGCCAAGATCGAGCTGTCCTCGACGACGCAGACCGAGATCAATCTGCCCTTCATCACCGCGGACCAGACCGGCCCGAAGCATCTGACGATGAAGCTCACCCGCGCCAAGTTCGAGGCGCTGGTCGACGACCTCGTCCAGAAGACCGTCGAGCCCTGCCGAAAGGCGCTGAAGGACGCCGGCGTCACCGCCGGTGAGATCGGCGAAGTGGTTCTGGTCGGCGGCATGTCGCGCATGCCGAAGGTCCAGGAAGTCGTGAAGCAGCTGTTCGGCAAGGAGCCGCACAAGGGCGTCAACCCGGACGAAGTCGTGGCGATCGGCGCTGCGATCCAGGCCGGCGTGCTCCAGGGCGACGTCAAGGACGTGCTGCTGCTCGACGTCACCCCGCTGTCGCTGGGCATCGAGACGCTGGGCGGCGTGTTCACCCGCATCATCGACCGCAACACCACGATCCCGACCAAGAAGAGCCAGGTGTTCTCGACCGCCGAGGACAGCCAGAACGCGGTCACCATCCGCGTCTTCCAGGGCGAGCGTGAAATGGCGGCCGACAACAAGATGCTCGGCCAGTTCGACCTGATGGGCATTCCGCCGGCTCCGCGCGGCATGCCGCAGATCGAGGTGACCTTCGACATCGACGCCAACGGTATCGTCAACGTCTCGGCCAAGGACAAGGCCACCGGCAAGGAGCAGCAGATCCGCATCCAGGCCTCCGGCGGCCTGTCGGAAGCCGACATCGAGAAGATGGTCAAGGACGCCGAGGCCAATGCCGAGGCGGACAAGAAGCGCCGCGAGGCCGTGACCGCCAAGAACGAGGCGGATGGTCTGGTGCATTCGACCGAGAAGGCTTTGGCCGAGCACGGTTCGAAGGTCGGCGAGACCGAGCGCCGCGCCATCGAGGATGCCGTCGGCGACCTCAAGGAAGCGCTGAAGGGCGACGATGCCGAGGCGATCAAGGCCAAGACCCAGACGCTGGCCCAGGCTTCGATGAAGCTCGGCGAGGCCATGTACAAGCAGCAGGCCGAGGCCGACGCCAAGAAGGACGCGGCCAAGGACGACGTCGTCGACGCGGAATTCACCGAAGTCGACGACGACAAGAACAACAAGAAGTCCGCCTGAACCCCAAGAGGGTCATGATGCGGACGGCTTGGACCCCACACGCTCTACCGGCCTCCTCCTTCGCGGGGGAGGCCGCCGTGTCGGGACGGACGGGCGGGTCGCCCGTTACGATCGATCAATTCCCAGCCGTTATGCTGAACGCCGCCAAGCGACCCTCTGCCGCCGGGCAGAAGGCTGCCTATATCGTCGTGTGGCGACGTCGTTTCGCTCCGACTTGAATCGCGATTGGATAGACCGAGTCCCACATGTCCACGTCCACCAAGCGCTGCTATTACGAAACTCTCGAAGTCGAACGCGATGCCGACGAATCCGTTCTGAAATCGTCGTTCCGCAAGCTGGCGATGAAGTTCCACCCGGACCGCAATCCCGGGGACGACACCAGCGAAGTCAAGTTCAAGGAAATCAACGAGGCCTACGAGGTCCTCAAGGACAAGGACAAGCGCGCGGCCTATGACCGCTACGGCCATGCCGCCTTCGAGCAGGGCGGCGGCGGCGCCGGCTTCGGTGCGGGCTTTGCCTCTTCCTTCTCCGATATTTTCGAAGATTTGTTCGGCATGGCCGGGCAGCGCGGCCGCGGCGGCCGCGAGCGCGGCGCCGACCTGCGCTACAACATGGAAATCACGCTCGAGGAAGCCTTCGGCGGCAAGACCGCGCAGATCGAGATTCCGGTCTCGGTCACCTGCGAGGCCTGCTCGGGCATCGGCGCCAAGGCCGGAACCAAGCCGAAGACCTGTTCGAGCTGCGGCGGCGCCGGCCGCGTGCGGCAGTCACAGGGCTTCTTCACGCTGGAGCGGACCTGTCCGGGCTGCCAGGGCCGCGGCCAGATGATCGAGGATGCCTGCCCGTCGTGCTCGGGCCAGGGCCGCGTCACCCGCGAGCGGAATCTTTCGGTCAACATTCCCCCGGGCGTCGAGGACGGCACAAGGATCAGGCTCGCCGGCGAGGGCGAGGCAGGGGTTCGCGGCGGTCCGCCCGGCGACCTCTACATCTTCCTGTCGCTGGCCCAGCACCAGTTCTTCCAGCGCGACGGCGCCGATCTGCATTGCCGTGTGCCGATCTCGATGGTGACGGCCGCCCTCGGCGGCGAATTCGAGGTGCCAACCATCGAGAAGGGCAAGGCCAAGGTGAAGGTGCCGGCCGGGACCCAGTCGAACCGCCGATTCCGCATTGCATCAAAAGGCATGCCGGTGCTGCGGTCGCGCCAGATGGGCGACATGTATGTTCAGGTCGTGGTCGAGACCCCGCAGAACCTCACCAAGAAGCAGCAGGAATTGCTGGCCGAGTTCGAAAAGCTTTCCTCCGGCAACACCCAGCCGGAATCCGAGGGCTTCTTCGCCAAGGTCAAGGATTTCTTCGGTAATCGGGCGAGTTGACCCGGCTTGACCATACCGCCTTCGGCCTATACGTCTTTATGACCATTTTCTGACACGCCGCGGTCCCGCGGTCCCGTCCGGTCCTGACATGCCATTGCCATCGTCCGCGCGTGCGTTGAAGAAGCCTCGTCTCGACGACGAGGTGCGCTTTCTCAGATCATGGATCGAAAAGCCCCTCCACATGGGCGCGGTGATGCCGTCGGGCAAGCTGCTGGCCCGGACCATGGCCCATTACGTCGATGTCGATTCGGACGCGCCTGTGGTCGAGCTCGGACCCGGCACCGGCGCCATCACCTCGGCCCTGATCGAGCGCGGCGTCGACCAGAAGCGTCTCGTCCTCGTCGAATACAATCCCGGCTTCTGCGCCCTGCTGCGCGACCGCTATCCGCAGGCCAAGGTGGTGCAGGGCGATGCCTATCGCCTGCGTGACACGCTCTGGAACGTCCTGAGCGCGCCGGCCTCCGCGGTCGTCTCCGGCCTGCCGCTGGTGACAAAACCGATGCTGACGCGGCTGCGGCTGATCCGCGACGCCTTTGCGGCGCTCGCGCCCGGCGCGCCTTTCGTCCAGTTCACCTATGCGGTGGTGCCGCCGATCCCGAAATCGCTGCCCGGCGTGTCCACAGAGGCGTCGGAACGGATCTGGATGAACCTTCCGCCCGCCCGCGTCTGGGTGTATCGCAAGCATTAATTCCGCCGGCTCGGTTCTTTGCGCGGCGGGCTCGTTTCGCCGAACGCATTGGATTGGATGTCAGCTCCCAAGATCCTGATCATTCCCGGCTCGCTGCGCACCGGCTCGCACAATGCGAAGCTGGCGGCGGTCGCCGCCTATGAGTTTGCCCGGGCCGGCGTGGACGTCACCCGCATCTCGCTCGCCGATTTTCCGCTGCCGATCTATGATGGCGATCTCCAGGCCAAGTCCGGCCTGCCGAAGCACGCGATCAACCTCAAGCGTATGATCGGCGCGCATCATGGCGTGCTGATCGTCTCGCCCGAATACAATGCCTCGGTGCCGCCGCTGCTCAAGAACGCAATCGACTGGGTCAGCCGCGTGCACGATCTGCACGAGGCGCGCGGCGATGTGTTTCGCAACCGCGCCTTCGCGCTCGCCGGCGCCTCGCAGAGCCGGCTCGGCGCGGCCCGTGCGCTGCAGGCGCTGCGGCTGATCCTGACCTCCTGCCACGCCAATGTGATTGCCAGCCAGCTCACGCTTGCCTTTGCCGACCAGGCCTATGACGATATGGACAGGCTCAAGAACGAGGGCGATATCGCCGCGTTGAAGGAGTTGGTGGCGCAGTTGATCGACTTTTCCCAACGCATGATGTGAGGTGACATGACGCCAGCCGAGATCGCCCCCAAGGACCGCCTGATCGTCGCGCTCGATCTGCCCAGCGTCGATGCCGCGGAGGCGACGATCAATCGTCTCGGCGACAGCGTCAGCTTCTACAAGATCGGTTATCGGCTCGCTTATGCCGGCGGATTGCCGCTGGTCGGCAAGCTCGCCGACAAGGGCAAGAAGGTCTTTCTCGATCTCAAGCTGCACGACATCGGCAACACCGTGATGCAAGGCGTCGAAAGCATCACCAGGCTCGGCGCCACCTTCCTCACCGTGCACGCCTATCCGCAGACCATGAAGGGCGCAGTCGAAGGCCGCGGCAATTCCAGCCTGAAGATCCTCGCCGTCACGGTGCTGACATCCTACAACGAGGACGATCTGCATGCGGCCGGCTATCGGCTCGGCGTCTCCGAGCTGGTCGAGGCCCGCGCGCAGCAGGCGCAGGTGCTTGGCATCGACGGACTGGTGTCGTCGCCGGAGGAAGTCGGGGCCTTGCGCAAGATCGTCGGCCACCAGATGCATCTCGTCACCCCCGGCATCCGGCCGGTCGGTTCGGCGACCGGCGACCAGAAGCGCATCATGACGCCGGGCCGCGCGATCGCCGCCGGCGCCGATTATCTCGTCGTCGGACGGCCGGTCGTCGAAGCCGCCGATCCGAAGGCGATTGCGGAAGCCATCCAGGCCGAGATCGCGCAGGCGCTCTGAGCACGATCCGGAAAAGTGTGAAGCGGTTTTCCGATCAAATCATGCTCAAATGAAGATCAGCAACAACAGGGAGAAGAACAATGGCAAAAGGCTACTGGATCGGGCGCGTCGATGTGAGCAGTGACGAGGGCTACAAGCCCTACGCCGTCGCCAACGGCCCGATCTTCAAGAAGTGGGGTGGTCGCTTCGTCGTCCGCGCCGGAAAGTTCACCACCGTCGAAGGCGCCAGCCGCACCCGCAACGTCGTGATCGAATTCCCGGACTACGAGACCGCGATCGCCTGCTACAATTCGCCGGAATACCAGGCCAACATCAAGGTGCGCCAGCCGCACTCGGTCGCCGACCTCATCATCATCGAGGGCTATGACGGCCCGCAGCCGTCTGACGGCTGAGGCGTGCTGCTGGTCTTCCCCTGCGCGGGAGGGGCCGTCGCATTTGAACGTTCACGAGGGGTCGTCATGCCCGGGCTTGTCCCGGGCATCCACGTTCTTCCTGCGCGTGGCAAGGCGCGGATGGCCGGGACAAGCCCGGCCATGACACTTTAGAGAGGGTTGCCCGTCTGCTCCCCCCTCGGTTGCCGGAACTGCGTCCCCCCGCTACAACGGCCATGAGAGGATCACACCATGTCCGACATGCGCCTGATTGTTGCTGGAGCCGGTGGCCGGATGGGCCGCGCGCTGGTGCGGGCGATTGCCGAGAGCAAAGGCGCGGTGCTGGCCGGCGCGCTCGAGGCCCCCGGCTCGGAGCTGCTCGGCAAGGATGCCGGTGTGCTCGCAGGACTGCCGGCCAACGACATCAAGCTCTCCGCTGACCTCTGGGCGATGTCGAAGGAGGCCGAC
Source organism: Bradyrhizobium sp. CCBAU 25360 (assembly GCF_028128695.1). Lineage (NCBI taxonomy): Bacteria > Pseudomonadati > Pseudomonadota > Alphaproteobacteria > Hyphomicrobiales > Nitrobacteraceae > Bradyrhizobium > Bradyrhizobium sp. CCBAU 25360. The sequence continues at coordinate 284,835 of NZ_LBJA01000040.1, read as the reverse complement.
GGCATCCTCGACTTCACCGTTCCGGCGGCGACCATCGCAAATGTCGCGATCGCGGCACAGCGCGGGATCGTGCATGTCGTCGGCACGACCGGATTGTCGGGCTCCGACAATGCCGTGATCAAGAGCGTCACCAACCGCGCCGTCGTGGTGCAATCAGGCAATATGAGCCTCGGCGTCAATCTGCTGGCCGCCGTGGTCAAGCGCGTCGCCAAGGCGCTCGACCAGAGTTTTGATATCGAGATCGTCGAGACCCATCACCGGATGAAGGTCGATGCGCCATCCGGCACCGCGCTGATGCTGGGGCAGGCCGCAGCCAGCGGCCGCGGCGTCACCCTCGATGACCATTCCGAGCGTGGCCGTGACGGCATCACCGGCGCGCGCAGGCCGGGCAATATCGGTTTCGCCTCGTTGCGCGGCGGCACCGTCGCCGGCGATCACAGCGTCACCTTCCTCGGCCCGTTCGAGCGCCTGACGCTGTCGCACCAGGCCGAGGATCGCATGCTGTTCGCCCATGGCGCGCTGAAGGCGGCGCTGTGGGCGCATGGCAAGAAGCCGGGCCACTACTCCATGGCCGACGTGCTCGGCCTCGCCGATATCTGATCGACGAGCATGATCCGGAAAAGTGTGGAGCGGTTTTCCGACAAGATCATGCTCAAACAAATAACCCGAACGGAAAGCAGTCAATGAGCGAACGTCTTCTCGTGCTCGTGCGCCACGGCCAGAGCGAATGGAATCTGAAGAACCTGTTCACGGGTTGGAAGGACCCTGACCTCACCGAGCTCGGCGTCAAGGAAGCCACGGAAGCCGGCCGCAAGTTGAAGGCGCAGGGCCTCGTGTTCGACGTCGCCTACACTTCGGTGCTCACCCGCGCGCAGCACACGCTCGACCTCATTCTCGGCGAGCTCGGCCAGGAGGGCCTGCCGACGACGAAGAACCTCGCGCTGAACGAGCGCGATTACGGCGATCTCTCCGGCCTCAACAAGGACGACGCGCGCAAGAAATGGGGTGAGGACCAGGTGCTGATCTGGCGCCGCTCCTACGACGTGCCGCCGCCCGGCGGCGAAAGCCTGAAGGACACCCTCGCACGTGCATTGCCGTACTACGTGCAGGAGATCCTGCCCGGCGTGCTCAACGGCAAGCGCACGCTGGTCGCCGCCCACGGCAATTCGCTGCGCGCGCTGATCATGGTGCTGGAAAAGCTCTCACCCGAAGGCATTTTGAAGCGCGAGCTGGCGACGGGTGTGCCGATCATCTACCGGCTCAATGCGGATTCGACGGTGGCCTCGAAGCTCGATCTGGCGGGTTAGCGACGGTCTCGTAGGGTGGGCAAAGCGACTTGTCCGCCGTAGCTCGAAGAGCGAAGGCGGAAGCGTGCCCACGTTCTGTCGGCCCTTTCAGAGAGATCGTGGGCACGGCGCGTTGCGCCTTTGCCCACCCTACGGCATCTCGCCTAGCCTACTGCACCCCCAGCTGCCCGGCTTCCCAGCCCAGCATCGCCTGCTTGCGGGTGATGCCCCAGTGATAGCCCGTCAGTGTGCCGCTCTTGCCGAGCGCGCGGTGGCAGGGCACGACGAACGAGACCGGGTTCTTGCCGACCGCCGCGCCGACGGCGCGCGAGGCCTTCGGGCTGTTGATGTTACAGGCGATGTCGGAATAGGACACCGCGCGGCCCATCGGGATTTTCAGCAGCGTCTCCCACACCCGCACCTCGAAATCGGTGCCGATCATAACCACGCGCAGCGGCTGGTCCGGCCGCCACAGTTTTGGATCGAAGATGCGCTGCGCCAGCGGCGCGGTGCCTTCGTGATCTTCGAAATAGGTCGCGTTCGGCCAGCGCCGGGTCATGTCGGCCAGCGCGACCTTCTCCTCGCCATGATCGGCGAAAGCGAGGCCCGACAGGCCGCGATCGGTCGCGATCACGATGGCCGTCCCGAACGGCGAGGGGTGAAAGCCGTAACGCAAGGTCAGGCCGGCGCCGCCGTTCTTCCATTCGCCCGGCGACATCGCTTCATGGGTCACGAAGAGATCGTGCAGCCGTCCCGGGCCTGACAGCCCGGAGTCGAGCGCGGCGTCGAGGATGCTCGCGGAGTCCCGCAGCAAACCCTTGGCGTGATCGAGCGTCAGCGCCTGCATGAAAGCCTTCGGCGTGAGCGAGGCCCAGCGGCGGAACAGATGGTGCAGCTCATCCGGCGTGACCCCGGCCGCATCCGCCATCGCCTCGATGGTCGGCTGCGCGCGCCAGTTCTCCGAGATGAAGGCGATCGCCCGGCGCACCGAATCATAGTCGCGCAGCGCGGCGTTCTGGGTGCCCGGCCTGGCCAGGCGCTGGTCATGTATGGCGAGTGTCATCATGACTGGAAATGTAGGAGAGGGACGGGTGGGAAACCACCCGATTTCTGACTGCGCTCAGGTCACCGGATTGTAGGTCGGGCCGCGCCGGGCGGCGTTCAGGGCGCCGACCAAGGCATTGTAAAAGCTAGCTTTTTCCTCTGGCCCGAGAAAGCCTGCAATGAGCAGCCGGCGGCCGCGGGAAATCAGATAGACGTGCTCGATGCCGTATTCCTCGTCGACCTCCTGGTCGAGCCGGACCCAGAGCGGATTGAACGTCCATTCCGAGACCTGGCCACGATGGCTGACGCGGCGCACCCGCAGCTCCGACGGCGTGACCACGATCTCTTCGCTGGCCCGCGCCGCGCGGAAATTGGCCTTGAAGGCCCACCAGATCACGAGCACGTCGAGGCCGAAGAAGCCGAACACCGGCCAGGCACCCATCATCAGGAAGGCGAGGCCCGTGACGAAGCTGACCACGCTCAGGAACAGCATCACGGCGAGGAAGCCGGTGCGGTTCAGCGAGCGGTGCGGCGTCAGCAGCGCGGAGAAGATCTGCACCTCGCGCGGATCAGGATCGCTGCCCTCAATTTCGTTGCCTATGCTCATCGTCCCTCAGTATATCCCGATCATGGCGAAAATCACCCGCAAGCCGGCTCCGCGCAACGCGCCGGTGCCGAAGAAGAAGGCAAAGGCGATCGTCGCGAAGCCGAACGCGCCCGCCAAGAAGACGCTCAAGGCGATAAAGCGCTGGACGCCCGCCGAGGTCCACGAGGTCTTCAGCCGTTTCCGCAAAGCCAACCCGGAACCGAAAGGTGAGCTCGAGCACGTCAATCCGTTCACGCTGCTGGTCGCCGTGGTGCTGTCGGCGCAGGCAACCGACGCCGGCGTCAACAAGGCGACGCGCGCCTTGTTCGAAATCGCTGACACCCCGCAGAGGATGCTCGATCTCGGCGAGGAGCGCTTGCGCGAGTACATCAAGACCATCGGCCTCTACCGCACCAAGGCAAGGAACGTGATCGCGCTGTCCGCCAAGGTGCTCAGCGAGTTCGGCGGCGAGGTGCCGCGCACGCGCGCCGAGATCGAGTCGTTGCCCGGCGCCGGACGCAAGACCGCCAACGTCGTGCTCAACATGGCCTTCGGCGAGCACACCATGGCGGTCGACACGCATGTCTTCCGCGTCGGCAACCGCACGGGACTTGCGCCCGGCAAGACGCCGCTCGAAGTCGAGCTTGGTCTCGAAAAGGTGATCCCGGCCGAGTTCATGCTGCATGCCCATCATTGGCTGATCCTGCACGGCCGCTATACTTGCCTCGCACGCAAGCCGCGCTGCGAGGTCTGCCTGATCAACGATCTGTGCCGGTGGCCGGAGAAGACGATCTGAGCAACCGATGTCATTCCGGGGCGATGCGCAGCATCGAACTATGGTGCGCCATTGCGCACCTGAGAATCTCGAGATTCCGGGTCTGGTCCTTCGGACCATCCCGGAATGATGGCGGTGAGATTCGAGTCCAAGCGCAGCCGATTTTGGGGGGCATGTCGTGAGTCAACAGGAACAGGTCTCGTCGCCGCCATCGGTCGCCGCAGCACCAGCCTCACCGCCCAAGCCGACACAGCCTCCGGCGACCTCACTCTGGAGCCGGTTCGCGATCCCGCTGTTCGCCGTGATCGTCGCGCTCGGCTTCGTCGCGCTGGCGACGTTGCGTTTCGACGAATGGGTCGGCAATGCGGCGATCCAGACCACCAATGATGCCTATGTGCGCGCCGAGTTGACCCGGCTTTCCAGCCGTGTCTCGGGCGAAGTGCTGACCGTCGCCGTGACCGACTTCCAGCGCGTCAAGGCCGGTGATCTCCTGATCCAGATCGATCCCGCCGACTATGAGGCCCAGGTCGCGCAGTCCGAAGCTTCGGTCGCCGCCGCGCAGGCCACGCTCGACAATCTGGCCAACCAGATCGAGCTGCAATATGCGACGATCGCGCAGGCGCAGGCGGCGCGGCTCTCCGCGGAAGCCATGGAGGTCGAGGCGCGGCAGGAGCAGGAGCGTCAGCAATCGCTGTCGCAGACCGAAGCCGGCACGCGGCAGCGGCTCGAGCAGGCGGTGGCTGCTTACGCCAAGGCGCAGGCCGACGTGCGCGCGAGCCGCGCCGTGATTGCAGCCCAGCAGCATCAGCTCGAAGTCCTGCAAGGCACCCGGAAGCAGCGCGCCGCCGATGTCGCCGCGGCCAAGGCAACGCTGGCGGGTGCGAAGCTCAAGCTCGGCTACACCAGGATATCGGCGCCGTTCGACGGCGTCGTCGGCGAGCGCCAGGTGCAGCCCGGCGACTACGTCAATATCGGCACCAACCTCATCAACGTGGTGCCGCTGCCGAAGGTCTATGTGATCGCGAACTACAAGGAGACCCAGCTGACGCACGTCGCGCCGGGCCAGCCGGTCGAGATCACCGTCGACAGTTTTCCGCGCGAGACGCTGCGCGGCACGGTCGAGCGCATCGCGCCGGCGACGGGGGCGCAAGTGGCGCTGCTGCCGCCCGATAACGCCACCGGCAATTTCACCAAGGTCGTGCAACGCATTCCGGTGCGGATCCAGCTCGATGATAACCAGCCGCTGCTGGCGCGGCTGGTGCCGGGCATGTCGGTCGTCACCCGCATCGACACCAAGGCTGCGAATGGCGGAAAATGACGATGCCGATCGCGGACCGCTGTCGCGCGGCGGCGTCGCGCCGCGCCCGCTGTTCGCCGTTGCGGCGGTGCTGCTCGGCTCCTTCCTCGCCAATTTCGACAGCCGCCTGACCACGGTCGGCCTGCCCGACCTGCGCGGCGCGTTCTCGCTCAGCTTCGACGAGGGCGCCTGGCTCTCGACCGCCGGCATCGGCTCGCAGATCTTCATCGCGCCGGCAGTGGCATGGCTCGCGACCGTGTTCGGGCTGCGGCGCGTGCTTGGCGTTCCGAGCCTGGTCTATGCCGTCATCTCGCTGATCGTTCCCTTCGTGCACGATTATCCAACGCTGCTCGCGCTCAGCGTTGTGCATGGCCTCCTGCTCGGCACCTTCGTGCCGGCGACGCTGATGATCGTGTTCCGCAATCTGCCGATCCGGTGGTGGCTGCCGGCGATCTCGATCTATTCGATCCGCGTCGGCTTTGCGCTCGATAGCTCGAGTTCGCTGGTCGGCTTCTATGTCGACCATCTCGGCTGGCAATGGCTGTACTGGCAGAGCGTCGTGATCGCGCCGTTGATGGGGCTGATGGTCTATCTCGGCACACCGAACGAGCCCGTGAACCGCGCGCTGCTGCGCGAGGCCGATTGGGGCGGCATGCTGCTGCTCGGCGCAGGTGTCGCGATGATCTACGCCGGGCTCGATCAGGGCAACCGGCTGGACTGGCTGGGTTCGGGAACGGTGATGGCGCTGCTTGTCGGTGGCGCGGTGCTGTTCGCAGGCTTCCTCGTCAACGAGTCGCTGGTGCGGCAGCCCTGGGCGCATGTGAACGTCTTGTTCTCGCGGAATATCGGATTGGGGCTGGTGCTGATCCTGCTCTACACGCTGACCAGCCTGTCCAACGCCTCGCTGGTGCCGAATTTCCTCGCTGCCATCGCCCTGCTCAGGCCCGAGCAGAGCGGCGTGCTCCTGCTCACCTATGGCGCGCTCCCGATGTTCGTGCTGGTGCCGCTCTCGATCTGGCTGCTGCGGCATTTCGATACGCGCACCGTGATTGTCGTGGGTTTCGCCTGCTTCGCCGCCGCCAATCTCTGGGGCACGCAGCTCACCCATGACTGGGCGCGCGAGGACTTTGTCGGCATCGTGCTGCTCCAGGCGATCGGGCAGTCGCTGACCTTGCTGCCGCTGATCATCACGCTGCTGTCGAACTCCGACCCGAGCCGCGCGACGTCGTTCGCGGCCTATATCCAGATCATGCGGCTCGGCGGCGCCGAGATCGGCGTGGCGCTGATGGGGACATGGCTGCGCGTGCGCGAGCAAGTCCACTCCTTCTATCTCGGCCAGAACCTCGGCGTCGGCGACGTCGACGTGGTGCGGATGCTGAAGCAGCTTGCCGATCACTTCGCTGCCCACGGCGCCGGACTAGCACAGCCGCGCGCGATCGGCACGCTGGCGGGCATCGTGCAGCGCGAGGCCAACGTGCTCGCCTATATCGACGGCTTCTGGCTGTGCTTCTGGCTCGCGATAGCCGCGCTCGGTGTCCTCGCACTGATCACCCGTGCGCCGGCGGGCCCGTTCACGCCGGCGCCATTCGGCTTCGCCAAGACGGTGCTGCGCAAGTGCGGCGTGCAGGTGACGTAGAGCGCGTTACCGCATCTGCCGCGCCGGCTCGATCAGCTCGGGCCGCGGGCCCGACAGCCGCTTGTGCATGTGGACCATGAAGGCCATGCCGAAGATCGGCGTCGCCAGGTTCACGATCGGGATCGAGACGAAGGCGGCGATGAAGAGGCCGGCGGTGAAGATGGTGGCTGCATTGTCGCGCCGCATCGCCTTGGCCTCTTTTGGCGAGCGGAAGCGCATCGCGGCGAGCTCGAAATATTCGCGGCCGAGCAGCCAGGCGGCGGCGAGGAAGAAGATCAGGAAGCCTGCGCCGGCGAAAAGCACCAGCGGCAACGCGATCAGATAGACCAGGATGGTCAGGAGCGCGGTCTTGATGCCCTCGAAGATCGCCTGGCTGAACGGCAGCGCGAGGCCCGGCTGTTCGGCGGGATAATGCTCGCGCTCGACGATGTCGGCGACGTCGTCGACGAACAGGCTCGCCACCAGCGAGGTGATCGCGGGCATCAGGAAGACGCCGCCGAACACGACGCCGAGGCCCGCCGCGATCGAGACGATCCAGGACAAGACCTCGAGCGAGGTGTGCCAGCCCGGCCCGAGCAGGCCTTCCAGCCAGACCTCACCGGAGGTCGCAAACCAGCTCAGCAGCCGCTGCAGCCCGATCGCCAGCACGGTGATCAGCACGAGCGCAAGCCCGACCGATCGCCACAGGATCGAGCGCATCGGCGGCGAGATCATTTGCGACAGCGCCTTGATGGCGGCATCCAGCATGGGGGACCCTCTGAGGTAAACACCCTGCGAGAGGTAGACACCCAATGCGGCTTCGGCAAGGGAGGGCGGTTGTTCAAGGCACGACCGTGTCCCGGACGCAGTGCGGCATGCAATGGCGCGCTGCTGAGCCGGGACCCAGGAGCTTGCGGCGAGATGGGCCCCGGCTCAGCGGCGCACCGCTGAAGAAGCGCTGCGCCGCGTCCGGGGCACGCAAGCTCGCTCCTACCCATGCCGGTGCCCGTGCTTCCGCGCCTTCCCCTGCTTGCCTTCGCCCGTCGGGATCATCACCACGCGGCCGTAGCGCACGCCGCGTTCGGCGATGATGTGGTCGGCGAAATGCCTGACTTCGGCGGCATCGCCGCGCAGCGCCGTCATCTCCATGCAATTGTTGTCGTCGAGATGGACGTGCAGCGTCGCCAGCGCGAGGTCGTGATGGCCGTGGAATTCCTGCACCAGGCGTTTTGACAGATCGCGGGAGGCGTGGTCGTACACATAGACGAGACCGGCCACGCATTGGCCGGTCTGCGCGGTGTCCTCGGTGCTCTGCTGCAGGCCGGCGCGGGCGAGATCGCGGATGATCTCGGAGCGGTTCTGGTAGCCGCGGGCTTCCGCCGCCGCGTCGATCTCGGCCAACAGATCGTCCTCGATCGTGATGGTAATTCGCTGCATCAGGTCCTCTCCGCGCGTACCCGCTGAATGGACCTGTCTTACACGGATTTCGTCCCCCTCACAGCCGCGTCGCCCGCAGCCGCAGCGCATTTCCGACCACGCTCACCGAGGACAGCGCCATCGCCGCCGCGGCGATGATCGGCGAGAGCAGCACGCCGAAGGCGGGATAGAGGATGCCGGCCGCGATCGGAATGCCGGCGGCGTTGTAGATGAAGGCGAAGAACAGGTTTTGCCGGATGTTGCTCATCGTCGCCTGCGACAGCTTTCGCGCCCGCACGATGCCGACAAGGTCGCCCTTGAGCAGGGTCACGCCCGCGCTCTCCATCGCCACATCCGTGCCGGTGCCCATGGCGATGCCGACTTCCGCGGCGGCCAGCGCCGGCGCGTCGTTGACGCCGTCACCGGCCATCGCGACGCTGCGGCCGGCCTTTTGCAGCCTGGTGACCACCGCGCTCTTTTGGTCCGGAAGCACCTCGGCCTCGACCTCGGCAATGCCGAGCCGGCGCGCCACGGCCTCGGCCGTCGTGCGGTTGTCGCCGGTCAACATGATCACCTTGATGCCTTCGGCAGCTAACGCCTTCAGCGCCTCCGGGGTCGAGGCCTTGACCGGATCGGCGATCGCGAACAGGCCGGCCAGCCGGCCGTCGACGGCCATGTTGATCACGGTGGCGCCGTCCTGGCGTAGCCGTTCGGCGTCAGTGTCGAGCGCGGTAGTGTCGATGCCGATCGACGTCAGATATCTGGCATTGCCGAGCACGATGGTCTTGCCGTCGACCTTGCCGGTCGCGCCCTTGCCGGTCGGCGAGTCGAATTGCTCGACCTGGCCGAGGGCCAGCTGCTTCTCCTTGGCGGCGCGCATGATCGCGTCGGCCAAAGGATGCTCGCTGGCGCGCTCGACGCTGGCGGCAAGCTTGAGGATGTCATCCTCCGCAAAACCCGACGCCGGCACGATCGCGACCACCTTGGGCTTGCCCTCGGTCAGCGTGCCCGTCTTGTCGACCACCAGCGTGTCGATCTTCTCCATCCGCTCCAGCGCCTCGGCGTTCTTGATCAGCACGCCGCCTTGCGCCCCGCGGCCGACGCCGACCATGATCGACATCGGGGTTGCGAGGCCCAGCGCACAGGGGCAGGCGATGATCAGCACGCTGACGGCAGCGACGAGGCCGAAGGCCAGCCGCGGCTCAGGTCCGAACCAGGCCCAGGCGGCAAAGGCGGCGATCGCGACGACGATGACGGTGGGCACGAACCAACCCGCGACCTGATCGGCCAGCCGCTGGATCGGCGCGCGCGAGCGCTGCGCGTCCGCGACCATTTGCACGATCTGCGACAGCAGCGTCTCGCGTCCGACCTTGTCGGCGCGCATGATGAAGCTGCCCGACTGGTTCAGCGTGCCGGCGATCACCTTCGCGCCGCTCTCCTTCGTCACCGGCATGGACTCGCCGGTGACGAGCGATTCGTCGAGCGAGGACCGGCCCTCGAGGATCACGCCGTCGACAGGCACCTTTTCGCCGGGACGGACGCGCAAGCGATCGCCGGCATGCAGCGCGTCAATCTCGACCTCGTGCTCGCTGCCGTCGTCATCGACGCGGCGCGCGGTCTTCGGCGCAAGCTGAAGCAGCGCCTTGATCGCGCCGGAGGTTGCGTCACGGGCGCGCAGCTCCAGCACCTGGCCGAGCAGCACCAGCACGGTGATGACGGCAGCCGCTTCGAAATAGACGGCAACAGCACCTTCATGGCCGCGGAACGTGGCGGGGAAGATCTGCGGCACGACGGTGCCGATGATGCTGTAGACATAGGCAACCCCGGTGCCCATCGCGATCAGCGTGAACATGTTGAGGTTGCGCGTCAGCAGCGACTGCCAGCCGCGAACGAAGAACGGCCAGCCGGCCCATAGCACCACGGGGGTGGCGAAGGCGAGCTGGATCCAGTTCGACAGCGTCTGATCGATCCAATTGTGCGGGCCCGCGAGATGGCCCCCCATCTCCAGCACCACGGCCGGCAGCGCCAGCGCGCCGCCGATCCAGAACCGCCGCGTCATGTCGGCGAGCTCGGGGTTGGGGCCGGTCTCCAGGCTTGCCACTTCCGGCTCCAGCGCCATGCCGCAGATCGGACAGCTGCCGGGTCCGACCTGGCGGATCTCCGGATGCATCGGGCAGGTGTAGATCGTGCCAGCCGGCATCTCCGGCTCGGGCGCCTTGTCCTTGGCGAGATATTTTGCGGGATCGGCGGCGAATTTGGTGCGGCAGCCGGCCGAGCAGAAATGGAAGGTCTCGCCGTGATGTGTGAGGTGGTGTTTTGAGGTTGCAGGATCGACCGTCATGCCGCAGACGGGGTCGTGCATCTTGCTGGCCGCATCGCCATGGTCATGCGCGTGATGATGGCCGTGGCCGGCATGATTGCCGTGCCCGCCGCAGCAGGAGGACGCCGCCGGCTTGGTCGCTTCCGTTTTGGCGGAACAACCGCATCCGGAATGTCCGTCCCCGCCCTGATGATGCCTGTGTTCGTTCATTGCCCTTGCTCCGGCCTTATACCCGGGGTCTTGCAACCTATACCCGGTAGGGGTATATAGACCCCATGCGCAAGGACATCAAGGCATCTGTCGGAAAACGCCTCGGCCGGATCGAGGGCCAGGTTCGCGGCCTCTCGAAAATGGTGGAGGAAGACCGTTACTGCATCGACATCGTGACGCAGATCTCGGCGGTGCGTGCCGCACTGCGCCGGGTCGAGGAAGAGGTCCTCAAGGACCACGTCGCCCATTGCGTCGAGCACGCGATCGCGAGCGGCGACAAGGCCGACCAACGCGAGAAGATCGCGGAGCTGATGGCGGTGATCGGACGGGCGGAGCGGTAGGTTTTCACCGTCGCTGCGCTCGTGATGATTGTTGTTGAGCGAGATCGCGCCATAACTCCGGTGTCGTCCCTGCGAACGCAGGGATCCATAACCCCAGGGAGATGTTGGCGAAGACTCGTTGTTCGGTATGTCTACCGCGACCACTCGATAGATCACGCGGTATGGGTCCCTGCTTTCGCAGGGACGACAGCGGTTACGCCGCAATTTCTCTCGCCCGGCCACGGCGCCTCGGGCGGTACATCGCCAGCTTCTTCAGCAGCGGGACAGGCCCGGGAACGCTTTCAGCCGTCACCGCAGGCTGTGCACTCACTTGCGCAGCCGGAATTTCAGCCGGCGCCTCTTGGTCAACCGCCTCAGGAACGAGCGGCGGCGCACTGATCGTTTCTGGAAACACACTGAATGTGCCCGCTACCTCCTCGAGCGGCTTCTGCTTGTCGGCCCAGTGCAGCGCGGTGTAGTCGAACCCGTGCACGATGGTGGGTTTGACGACTTCGAAATAGGGCGAGATGTCGAAGTCGCGCGGCATATAGAGCGAGGAATCGCGGATGTGCAGGATCTCGCGGCGGGCGGCGCGGCTGCCGGCCTTGGTGATCTTGGGCAGGATCGGATAGCGCACCGCGTCGAACGCCTGCGCGATCAGGGCCGAGCAGATGATCTTGGTCGGATCGCCGGAGCCGATCGCGATCATGCGGCGCCGCCAGCGCTGCGGAATCGGCAACGGGAACAAGAAGCGCATGAGGTCGACGATGTTCTTGGTGTCGTAGCCGAAGCCGATGCGGTTGATCGCATAGCGGCACACCGTGGTGCGATCCTCATAGGACAGCCCGACCGGGCGGCAGACCCGGGTGTGATAGGGGAAATATTTCGACAGCGGCGCCGAGGTGACGCCTTCGCCGATATTGGCTTCGATCAGCACATGCGGCTCGCCGTCCGCCTCTTCGGCGCCCTCGATCGGACCGACATAGAGCGCGGCATGCGACCAGGTCGACTGCGTCAGGTATTTGATGATGCCGGAGATGCGGTTGTTGCCCTCGACCAGTAGCACGTCGCCGGGCTCGATAACGCCGCGCAGATGTTCCGGGTCGCTCGGCGTGAACGGCTCGTAGCCGGGCACCTCCTTGGAGAGGTACGCGGCAATCAGCTTGCCGACTGAATCTAGGACCGTCCCCATTTCGAACTCCCCCCACGGCCTTTTGCGGCCGTCTTTTTCCCTTCTCTATCATGGTCGAAACGTCTTGCAATTCGGTTCATCACTCCGTGACTTCAAGCACGATTGATTCACCATGATGGTTGCCGTGCAACATCAGATGCGGCAAGGTTCGCTGACTGTTCCCGTTCGCCGCAAGTCCTCGGAAACCATGACATGACAATCACGCGCCGCGGTTTCCTTTCGGCGTCGGCGGGTCTTGCCGCCGCAATGCCGGTCCTGCGCGCAACCGCCGCGCCCCTGCCGCGCGAGGCGGATATCGTCGTGATCGGTGCGGGGGCCGCCGGAATCGCCGCGGCGCGGCGCATCATGGCGACGGGCCGCAAGGTCGTCGTGATGGAAGCGGCATCGCAGATCGGCGGCCGCTGTATCACCGACAGCACCACCTTCGAGGTGCCGTTCGACCGTGGTGCGCGCTGGATGCACAATCCCGACACCAATCCGATGATCCGGCTGGCGCGCAGTGTCGGGCTGGACGTGATGCCGGCGCCATCGGGCCAGAAGATGCGCATCGGCCGCCGCAACGCGCGCGCGGGCGAGACCGAGCAATTCCTGGCGGCGCTGGTGCGCGCCAATCGTGCCATCGACGATGCCTCGCGGGCCAAGCTGGATACCTCTTGCGCCTCCGTGCTGCCGAAGGATCTCGGCGACTGGACGGGCGCGGCCGAGTTCATGCTGGGTGCGGGCTTTGCGGGCAAGGACCTGAAGGAGCTGTCCGCGATCGACAAGGGACGCGCGCAGGATCGCAACGCGGCGATCGCCTGCCGTCAGGGCCTGGGCACGCTGATCACCAAGCTCGGCGAGCAGGCGCCGGTGGCGCTGTCGACGCCGGCGAGCCGCATCAGCTGGAGCAACCGCGACGTCACCGTGGAGACGCAAGCCGGCAAGATCGCCGCGCGCGCCGTCATCGTCACGGTCTCGACCAACGTGCTGACATCGGGCGCGCTCAAGTTCACGCCCGACATTCCCAAACGCACGTTGGACGCGGCGTCAAAGCTGGGCCTCGGCAGCTATGATCGGATCGTGCTGCAATTGCCCGGCAATCCGCTCGGCCTGTCGCGCGACGATATCCTTATCGAGCAGAGCAATTCGGCGCGCACGGCGCTGATGTACGCCAATATCGGCGGCTCCTCGCTGTGCTCGATCGACGTCGGCGGCGCGTTCGGCCGCGATCTCTCCGAGCAGGGCGAGAAGGCGATGGTCGCCTTCGCCAGGGAATGGATCACGAAATTGTTCGGTAGCGAGGCTGCGGCTGCCGTCGGGAAGACCAGCGCTACGCGCTGGACCGCCTCGCCCTACGTCCTGGGTGCGATGTCGGCGGCTTCCCCTGGCGGCCAGCTGTCGCGAAAAATCCTGAGCGAGCCGATCGGCAACGTGTTCCTTGCCGGCGAAGCCACGCACGAGACGCTGTGGGGCACCGTCGACGGCGCCTGGGAAAGTGGCGAGCGCGCTGCGGACGCAGCCTTGCGCAAGATCGGTGCGCTCAAGGACGACACCACCGATGTGCCGACGCAATCGACGAAAAAGCGCAGAGCGCCGCGGCAGTAAGGCAATCAAGCCGCCAAACACTCCGCCGTCGTCCCTGCGAACGCAGGGACCCATAACCACAGGGAGACGTTTGACGAAGCCTCGCAGTTGAGAGATCGTCGTCGGGACTGTCACTTGTGTCTTATCGATAGATCACGCGGTATGGGTCCCTGCGTTCGCAGGGACGACAGCGGAGATAATCAGCGCAACACCCCGTCCAGCACCGGCAGTCCCGCGATCACCGCCATCGCGATTAGACCATAGCAAATCGCGCGAAATACTTTCTCGCTGGCGCGGCCGAACAGCGAGGCGCCGAATGCGACGCCGATCGCATAGACCGGGCCGACGATCAGCGAGAGCGCGAGCGATTCGCGGCTGATCAGCCCCGTGGTTGCGTAGCTGACCGTCGAGAAGAAATCCGACGCGCCGAAGAACAGCACGATATTGGCGCGCGCGACGATCGGCGCGATCGGGCGGCCGAGCCAGTAGCCGACGATCGGCGGGCCGCCGGTCTGCGCGAGGCCACTACAGAAGCCCGACAGGCCGCCGATGCCGACCGAGAGCCAGGTGTGGTCCTTGCCGCGATAGCGCCAACCCGACAGCAGGAGGAGCAACAGCGCGGCGACGAAGCAGGAGATGATCCAGCGCGTGGTGACGGGCTCGAGCACGCTGAGGAAATAGGTGCCGACGGGCACGCCGACCAGCGCGCCCAGCACGATGACCGCGGTCGCCTTGCGGTCGGCCTTACGCCATGCGTCGGGCAGCAGCGGTGCCGCCGCGACGAAATCGATCACCAGAAGCAAGGCGGCGACGAGCCGTGGCGCAGCAATGCTGCTTGCCAGCGGCATGAAGATCAGCGCCGAGCCGAAGCCGGAGAACCCGCGTGCAGTGCCGGAAACGAAGGCGACGGCGCAGAGCGCCATCGCGATGGTGAGGCTGACATCCTTCGGAAGGAAGTCCGCAATACTCATCCCCGCAGCGTGCCGCCGGTCTTCTTGGTGACCTCGGCCACGATCTTCGCAGCCACGGCCTCGATCTCCTGGTCGGTCAGTGTCTTCTCGCGCGGCTGGATCGTCACCGCGATCGCGATCGACTTCTTGTCGTCGTCGATGCCCTTGCCCTCGTAGACGTCGAACACGTTCACGCCGGTGATCAGCTTCTTGTCGACGCCCTGCGCGGCCCGCACGATGTCGCCACCCTTCATGGTACGATCGACGATGAACGCGAAGTCGCGCGTGACGGGCTGGAATGCCGAGAGCTCGATCACGGGCTTGGCGCGGGTCGGCTTCTTCTTCGCCTCGGGGATACGGTCGAGGATCACCTCGAACACCATCAGCGGACCGTCGGCGCCGAGCGCCTCGAGCGCTCTCGGGTGCACCTCGCCGAAATGCCCGAGCACGTTCTGCGGCCCGATCTGGATCGTGCCGGAGCGGCCCGGATGCAGCCATGCCGGACCGCCGGCGACGATCTGCAGCGCCTGCATCGGCGCGCCGGCGGCTGCCAGCACGGCCAGCGCATCCGCCTTGGCGTCGAACACATCAGCCTGGGTCGAGCCCGACCAGTGCCGTCCCAGACCTTCCGAGGAGGCAAAGCCGCGGCGTACGCCGCTCGCCGCCATGAACTGATCCTGCGGGCGATCGCCCTTGAAAATTTGTCCAACCTCGAACAGCGCGACATCGCTCACGCCGCGATTGGCGTTCGCCTGTGCGGCCGCGATCAGGCCCGCGAGCAGCGTCGGGCGCATGTCGGAGAGATCAGACGCGATCGGGTTGGCGACTTCGAGCTCGCGCTGGCCGCCGCCGAACAATTCTGCCGCGGACTTCGTGATGAACGACCAGGTCACCGCTTCGATGATGCCGCGGCTTGCGAGCGCGCGCCGGGCGCGGCGGGTGCGCAGCTGGAGCGGTGTCAGCACCGATTTGCGCGCGTCCTCGCCGCGCTCGAACGGCGTCATCGGCACCTTGTCGACGCCGTAGATGCGGACGATCTCCTCGACGATGTCGGCCTTGCCGTGCACATCCGTGCGCCACGACGGCACCGCGACCTTCACCACCGGCCCCGGGCCCGCCATCATGAAACCGAGATGGGTCAGGATGCGCTTCATCTCCGGCTGCGGCACCTCGATGCCGGAGAGGCGCTTGACCTCGGTCACCGGGAAATCGATCACCCGGTCATCGCCAAAGGCCTTGCCGACCACGACCGTCTCGGACGGCGTGCCGCCGCACATCTCCATCACCAGCCTGGTCGCCAGCTCCAGCCCCGGCACCATGAAGGCCGGATCGACGCCGCGCTCGAAGCGGTAGCGCGCGTCCGAATTGATGCCGAGCTTGCGGCCGGTCTGGGCGATGTTGATCTCGTTCCACAGTGCCGATTCGATCAGCACGTCGGTGGTATCATCATCGCAGCCGGAGGCTTCGCCGCCCATGATGCCGGCGAGCGATTCGACGCCGTGCTCGTCCGCGATCACGCAGATGGCGGGATCGAGATTGTAGGTGCGGCCGTCGAGCGCGAGCAGCGTCTCGCCCTCGCGCGCGCGGCGCACGACGAGATTGCCCTTCACCTTCCTGGCGTCGAACACGTGCAGCGGCCGTGCGCGGTCGTAGGTCATGAAGTTGGTGATGTCGACCAGCGCGTTGATCGGGCGCAACCCGATCGCGGTCAGCCGCTTCTGCAGCCATTCCGGCGACGGACCGTTCTTGACGCCACGCACGAGGCGGAGCGCGAAGCCTGGACACAGCGTGGAATCCTCGACCGTGACCTTCACGGGGCACGCGAACTCGCCCTTGATCGGCTTGATGGCGGGATCCCTGAACTTGCCCATGTCGGCGGCGGCAAGGTCGCGCGCGATGCCGTGCACGCCGGTGCAGTCCTGCCGGTTCGGCGTCAGATTGATCTCGACCACGGGATCGCCAAGCGCGGCCCATTCGGCATAGCCGGCGCCGACGGGTGCATCCGCCGGCAATTCCATGATGCCGTCATGATCGTTGGAGATCTGCAACTCGGCCGCCGAGCACAGCATGCCGCGGCTCTCGACGCCGCGGATGGTGCCGACACCGAGCGTGATGTCCTTGCCGGGAATGTAGGTGCCGGGCGGCGAGAACACGCTGACGAGACCCGCACGCGCATTCGGCGCGCCGCACACGACCTGCACCGGCGCACCGCCGTCACCGGTATCGACCATGCAGACGCGCAGGCGATCCGCATTCGGATGCTGCTCGGCCGAGATTACCTTCGCGATGGTGAAGGGCTTCAGCGCCTTCGCCTTGTCCTCGATGTTCTCGACCTCGAGCCCGATCATGGTGAGCTTCTCGGCGAGCTTGTCGAGCGGCTCGTCGGTCTCGAGATGGTCCTTCAGCCAGGAGAGGGTGAATTTCATGGCTGTTTCTTCTCCACGGAGACGGTCTGCTCCCTCTCCCGCTTGCGGGGGAGGGTTGGGGTGGGGGCTCTCTCCGCGACGGTGGTCGCGATGATTTCAAGAACGCCGCCACGATTGGTCATGACATCGAGGTTGCTGAAGCGGAGCACCTTGAAGCCCATCGCTTCGATGGAGGCAGAGCGACGCGCGTCGGCGCGCTCGCCGTCATCCGAGAAGTGTTGGCCGCCGTCGAGCTCAATGACGAGCTTGGCTGCGTGGCAGATGAAATCGGCGATGTAATTCTCGATCGGCACTTGGCGGCGGAAGCTCGCGCCGTTCAGTCGGTGGCCGCGCAGTTCCGACCAGAGGATTCGCTCTGCATCGGTTGAATCGCGCCTGAGCGCGCGAGCATTGGCTCGCAGCTTGGCCGATTTCTTCCAGTCCGGATGTTCAGGATCAACCATTGGCAACCCCATCGAGGAGAGACCCCCACCCCAACCCTCCCCCGCACGCGGGAGAGGGAGTCCGACTGTCCTCGCCGCTGGGGCGATCGTGTCCCAGCAGATCATCACGAGCTCAATCCCCCAGCCAGCGTCGGCACCTCCAGCGGCTTGAAGCCGTAGTGGCTCAGCCAGCGAACGTCGCTGTCGAACAGCTGGCGGAGGTCGGCGATGCCGTATTTCAGCATGGCGATGCGGTCGATGCCCATGCCCCAGGCGAAGCCCTGATACTCATCGGGATCGATGCCGCAGGCGCGCAGCACGTTCGGGTGCACCATGCCGCAGCCGAGAATCTCGAGCCAGTCCTCGCCCTCGCCGAAGCGGATTTCGCCCTTGTCGCGGCGGCACTGGATGTCGACTTCCAGCGACGGCTCGGTGAACGGGAAGAACGACGGGCGGAAGCGCATGTTGATGTGGTCGACCTCGAAGAACGCCTTGCAGAACTCGTGCAGGATCCATTTGAGGTGGCCGAGATGCGAAGTCTTGTCGATGACGAGGCCTTCGACCTGGTGGAATTGCGGCGTGTGGGTCGCGTCCGAATCGATGCGGTAGGTGCGGCCCGGGCAGATCACGCGGATCGGCGGCTTCTGGCTCAGCATGGTGCGCACCTGCACCGGCGAGGTGTGGGTTCGAAGCAGCATGCGCGAGCCGTCCTCCTTCGGATGGAAGAAGAAGGTGTCGTGCATCTCGCGCGCCGGATGGCCTTCCGGAAAATTCAGCTTGGTGAAGTTGTAATCGTCGGTCTCGATGTCGGGGCCTTCGGCGACCGAGAATCCCATGTCGGCGAAGATCGTGGTCAGTTCGTCCCAGACCTGGCTCAGCGGATGGATACGGCCGGCTTCCGTCGGCGCATCGCGCAGCGGCAGCGTGACATCGACGGTCTCGGACGCGAGCCGCGCATCGAGCGCCGCCGATTTCAGCACGTCGCGACGGGCGGCGAGCGCCTGGGTGACCTCGTCCTTCGCCTGGTTGATCGCGGCGCCCTGTGTCTTGCGCTCGTCCGGCGACATCTTGCCGAGCGTTGCCAGCAAGGCTGAGATCGAGCCCTTCTTGCCGAGCGAGGCGACGCGGACGGCTTCGAGGGCCGCTTCGTCGTCGGCAGCACTGATCTGCGCGAGGATGGATTGAACGAGACTGGCGAGGTCGGACACGGTCGGATCCCTCAAACTTGCAAAAGGCTGCCGGGTTGTGGCCGCAGCCGGGGCGGAACGTCAAGCCGATTGGACGTCGTAAATGCGGGGCATTTGAACCGCAAAGGCATGGCTGGCACCAACCTGAACGCGAAGGAGGGACGATGCGTTTGCGATTCTGGGTGGCCGGCCCGGCCCTGGTTCTCTTGGAAGGCTTTCTGGGAGGCGCGGCTCTCGCCGCCGAAGAATGCCAGGCCAAATCCACGTCGATGGATGACATCGTCGTGGCCCTGAACGCGGCGCCGGGCTGCGAGCGTGCCATGAAGCAGTTCGAGGCCTGCGCATACGGCGCCAGCGGCGACGTACAGTTCGGTGACGTGGTCGAGAAGAAGTGCGAGGCCGATTTCATCGGCCAGCTGCAGCCGCCACAGAAGCTCAGCTACCAGCGCGAGTTGCGGGTCTGCGACCAGAAGTACCGGAGCAAGTCCGGCACCATGTATATCTCGGCCACGGCCTTCTGCCGGGCGGAGGTCGCCCAGCGCTACTCGCAACGTGCGCTGAAGGCCGGCAAAGCCGGCCGCTAGCGCCGCAGGGCTCAGGCAGCGAGCGCAGCCTTGGCCTTCTCGGCGATCGCCTGGAACGCCGCGGGCTCGCTGATCGCGAGATCCGACAGCACCTTGCGGTCCACGGTGATCCCGGACTTGGCCATGCCGTCGATAAATCGGCTGTAGGTCAGGCCGAACGGACGAACGGCAGCGTTGATGCGCTGGATCCAGAGCGCGCGGAAGGTCCGCTTCTTGCGCTTGCGATCACGGAACGCGTACTGCTGGGCCTTCTCCACGGCCGGCTTGGCGGCGCGGATGGTGTTCTTGCGGCGGCCGTAGAAACCCTTGGCGGCCTTGTAGACTTTCTTGTGCTTGGCGTGGGCGGTCACACCGCGTTTGACGCGAGACATGACAAAATCCTTCAGAGATGACTTTGGTTATCGGATTGCCGCGCAAGACGCGGCACGGTTGGCAATGATCGTGGACGCGATCAGGCGTTCGGCAAGAAGTACTTCTTGACGTTGTCGCCGTCGGTCTTGAACAGCACCGCGGTGCCGCGCAGCTGACGGATCTGCTTCTTCGTCCGCTTGATCATGCCGTGACGCTTGCCGCGATGGGCGAACATCACTTTGCCGGTGGCAGTCACCTTGAAGCGCTTTTTAGCGCCCGATTTGGTCTTCAGCTTGGGCATTTGGCTCTCCTAATGGCCACAGAGTTCCGCCCGCGAAGGCGGCTAGCCGTCAAAAATGCTCGTTAGAGCGTTGATTGTGCTCAGGTTTTACGAACAAGCGCGAAACCCGCACGAAACACCGCCACGGCAGCCCTTAATCAGCCGGGCGATGAAGGCTGGGCTTATGACAGAGGACAGGCCGATTGGCAACGATGAACCGGCGAAACCAGCCCGGCGACTATTCGGCATTGCGACCCTCATGTGCAAGCCTGTCGCCTGGAGCAGGACCAAAATGGCCCATTTTTCCCGATCGCTTCCCTCTTCGACTGTTTTCGCCCGTCCGTGCCATCTGGCGCTTCTGGCCGTGCTCGCCACGACCGCGCTGCCATCGACGGCCGATGCCCGGGTCGGCGGCTATGACGGCATCTGGAACGTCACCTTCGCCACCACGCGGGGCAATTGCAGCTCCGGTTACAGCGTCCCCTTCACCGTGACCGGCAGCCGGGTGTCGTCCGCCGGCGGCGGCCGGGTTTCCGGCAAGGTCAATCGCGGCGGTGCTGTGGCGGTCCAGGTCTCGGTCGGCGCGTCCCATGCCAGCGGCGGCGGCCGGCTCGCCGGCGTGAACGGCACAGGGTCGTGGAAGGGCATCATTTCCGGCGATCGGTGCAGCGGCACCTGGCAGGCGACGAGGACGTAGCTGTCGCCGGGAAAAATGGCGCGCTCCCTCCCCCGCTTGCGGGGAAGGGCTGGGGAGAGGGTGTCTCCGCTGGCGAGAACCCCCAAGAGGACAGAACCCTCACCCGGCGCTCGCGGCTCGCACCTCGCCCAAAACAAAACGGCCCGCCGGAGATCCGGACGGGCCGTTGAACTCTTGAGTTCCAAGCAACCGGCGTCAGCGCGGCGCCAGAACCATGACGACCTGACGGCCCTCAAATCGGGCGTCCTGCTCGACCTTGGCGAGCTCGGCGACGTCGGTCTTGATCTTGTCGAGCAGCTTGGTGCCGATCTCCTGGTGCGCCATTTCGCGACCGCGATAGCGCAGCGTGATCTTGACCTTGTCGCCCTCTTCGAAGAACCGCTGCATCGCGCGCATCTTCACGTCGTAATCGTGGTCGTCGATCATCGGGCGGAGCTTGATCTCCTTGATCTCGACGATCTTCTGCCGCTTGCGGGCTTCGGCGGCTTTTTTCTGGGCCGAATACTTATATTTCCCGTAGTCCATGATCTTGCAGACGGGAGGGCTGACGTTCGGCGAGATCTCGACCAGATCCATGCCGGCTTCCTGGGCCATCCGGATGGCCATGACGGTCTCGACCGTGCCTTTGTTGTCACCGGCCTGATCGATCAGCTGGATCTGCGCATTGCGAATATCATCATTGATGCGCGGCCCATCTTTGCTGGCGACGGGCGGGGCTTTATTGGGACGGCGAATGGGTGGTTCTCCAAAGTTGTGAAAGAGGCTGCTATTTTGCAGGAAGATGCGTTTGCCGGCAAGCAATTCGCTCGTGCGCGAAACGAAAAACCCTCAAATGCGAGGTATTTCGGCCACGCCTGGGCACGCTGACCGACATAGACACCTTGCTTCCGTTCCGCAAGCGTCCCAAAGGGACAATGCCGGTCTCCGGCGCTGCGGAATACGACCCGACAGCTCAAACCGCGCAGCCAGGTTAAACGTTCCATGAGCCATGCAATTGATGCCGTACTCGACTCCATCGATGTGGGTGAGGGCCCCTCAGCACGCAGGATCGCGGTGCGCAGCCGGCGCGGGCAGGGGCCCGGGCTGGTCTGGCTCGGCGGATTCAAATCGGACATGCAGGGCAGCAAGGCCCTGGCACTGGACGCCTGGGCCCGGGACCACGGCCGCGCCATGGTCCGGTTCGACTATTCCGGTCACGGCGAATCCGGCGGCGATTTCGCCGACGGAACCATCGGACGCTGGTTGGAGGAGTGCGTGGCGGTGTTCGAACGGTTCTGCGATGGCCCGCAGGTCCTGATCGGCTCCTCCATGGGCGGCTGGATGGCGCTGCTGCTCGCGCGCGAGATCAGGAAGCGTTCTGGCGCGGCCTCGCTCGCAGGGCTCGTGCTGATCGCGCCGGCGCCCGACTTCACCGAAGAGCTGATGTGGAAGAAATTTTCGCCCGCGGTGAAGCAGGAGATCGAGACCAAGGGTGTCTGGCTGCGGCCGTCCGAATATGGCGACGGCTCGCCCTATCCGATCACGCGGAACCTGATCGAGGAGGGCCGCAACCATCTCGTGCTCGGCAGCGCCATCGATCTCGGCTGCCCGGTCCGCATCCTGCAAGGTGCGAAGGATCCTGACGTGCCCTGGCAGCACGCTTTCGCGCTGACGCATCGCCTGCCGGCCGACGACGTCGTGCTGACCATGATCCAGGACGGCGATCACCGCCTCTCCCGCCCGCAGGACATCGCGCGCATTCTTGCCGCGGTGGCTGAGATCGGGTGAAGTGCCTTCTTCCTTCAGGAGGCAATCCAATGACCACCACCGCCATGCTGCGCGCCTTCTGCGATGCGGTCGAGCAGCGCAACGGCAAAGCGTTCGCCGAGCTGTTCACCGAGGACGGCGTCTATCACGACGTGTTCTACGGCGCTTCGCCGGCCACGAGAAGATCGCCGCGATGATCGACGACTGGTTCTATCGCACGGCGACCGATTTCCGCTGGGACATGCACGATCCCGTCACCGACGGCACCACGCTCTATGCGCGCTACACCTTCAGCTATCGTTCGACCCTGCCGGAAGCGAACGGCGCGCGGGCGATGTTCGAGGGCGTTGCGATCATGACACTGAAGGGCGGCAAGATCGTGAGCTATCACGAGGTCGCCAATACCGCGCCGGCATTCGTCGACCTGAAGTTTGCGCCGGAGCGGATTGCCAAGATCGTCGCCAAGCAGGGCGCCGTTCTGAAGGCACGGCCGGAGATGAAGCGGCATTTGAAGTAGAAGCGCAACTCTCTCCATCGTCATTCCGGGGCGCGCCACTTGGCGCGAACCCGGAATCCATCGGGCGTCAAAGCGCGAGGCGGAATGGATTCCGGGCTCACGCTACGCGTGCCCGGAATGACGGTGAATAGTCTATCGCTTCGACGGATTGGCCATCGGCTTGCGCTGCGCCAGCGCGGCCACCGTCGCGGTGCCGATCGGGCCCTGTTCGTCATAGAGCCAGCATTCGCCGATCGCGACGCCGTCGGTGGCGTGGTGGTTCACCACCTCGAAGCCGATCCAGTTCGTCACCGGCAGGCGGTGCAGATAGATCGTGACGTCGCTGTTGATGTAGCCGAGCCCGTTGTCGCCGGCATTGGCAAAGGGGCTTGCGAAATCCGCACCCGTTGCGACACGGACGAACGGTGTCATCGGCACGCCCGCGACGAGCTCGCGCACCTCGCTCATCCAGAGTCTTCGCGGACCGAGCGAGCCCATATGACCGACAATGGGGCGCGTCGTCCATTTGCCGTTCATGCCGAGCCTGGGATCGGTGGGTTTTGGAATGTCGGCCGGCTTCGGCACGTCCCAGTTCGGCGGCGACCAGACATTGCCATCAGGATTTTGCGTCTTGCGCAGCAGCTGGCACGAGGCCCGCGCCATGCTGACACCGCCGGAGACGAATTCCGCTTCGACCACGCGGATGCGCAAGCCGTCGCGCACGAGACGCGTCGTCACCTCGATCGGCTTGTCGATGGTCGGCAGCCGAAACATGTCGACGGTGAGCCGCGCCGGCACCAATTCGGGACCGGAATGGCGCTCCTCGATGGCGAAGCCGAGCAGCCCGACGACGACGCGTCCATGCAGGGATTTCGGATCCCACGGACCGTTGGCGGCTTCCGTCGGATGGAATGTATCACTGTTGCGGGTGAAGAAAGGCAGGTTTGTCATGCGCGCGAGATTGAAGAAACGCGCGGGGAAATCAAGGGTGGTGGTGCCGTCGTGAGAGTCAGGCGCGCAAGCTCTCGCCACGACAACAGGTGTCTTCGCCCGGCTTGACCGGGCGATCCAGTAGTCCGAGACGGCCGTGACAAAATCGAGAAGCCGCGGCGTACTGGATTCCCCGCCTTCGCGGGGAATGACGGCGGTGGGTTAGGCGACGGTCTGCCACTCCTCACGCACGCTTTCGTCGCGTTCGTCGTCTAACGCAGTGGTCTTCATCGCCTCAAACTCTTCCCGCCCCACCAGTTGCCCCAGCGCCCACACCGCCGCGCCACGCACCAGCGGGCTCGCATCCTCCAGCAACCGCCGCGCCTCTTCCGACAACGTCACGTCACCCGAGTTGCCAATCGCAATCAGGACGTTGCGCAAAAACCGATCGCGGCCGATGCGCTTGACCGGCGATTTCGTGAACAGCGCGCGGAACGCGGCGTCGTCGAGACGTGCCAGCTCGGCGAGACCAGGCGCGCGCAATTCGCTGCGTGCGGCGAGCTTGGCTTCGCGCCCCTCCTGCGCAAACTTGTTCCAGGGACACGCAGCGAGGCAATCGTCGCAGCCATAGATGCGGTTGCCGATGGCTTTGCGAAATTCGTGCGGGATCGGTCCCTTGTTCTCGATGGTGAGATAGGAGATGCAACGCCTGGCATCGAGCTTGTAGGGCGCGGGAAACGCCGCCGTCGGGCAGATGTCGAGACAGGCCTGGCACGAGCCGCAATGATCGATCTCGGCAGCGTCGCGCGGCAGCTCCAGCGTGGTGTAGATCGCGCCGAGGAAAAGCCACGAGCCGAACTCGCGCGAGACGAGGTTAGTGTGCTTGCCCTGCCAGCCCAGATGCGCAGCTTGCGCCAGCGGCTTCTCCATCACCGCTGCGGTGTCGACGAACACCTTCACGTCCGACGGCGCGGTCGCGACCAGCCAGCGCGCCAGCGCCTTCAGCCGCTTCTTGATGAGATCGTGATAGTCGTCGCCCTGCGCATAGACCGAGATCGCCGCGCGCGTGCGCTGCTCGAGAATCGCGAGCGGATCCTGGTCCGGGCCGTAATTGACGCCGAGCATGATCACCGAGCGCACGTCGCTCCACAGCCCGCGCGGATCGACCCGGCGCTCCGGCTGCGCCGCGAGCCAGTCCATGTCGCCATGGCCGCCGGAGGCGATGAATTCGAGGAAGTATTTTCCGGCACTCTCGATCGTGCCAGGTGCGGTGACGCCGATGCAGTCGAAGCCGAGCGCCCGCGCCTCGCGCGTGAGCGCTGCCTTCAGTTCAGTCGGATCGGAGTTCAGAAATCCAGGTCCACGTAGGTCCGCGACGCCGGCACGCCGGCCAGCCATTCGCTCAGCAGCGGACGGAACGACGGGCGGGACTTCACCCGCGCGTACCATGCCTTTGCTGCGTCGTCCTCGCTCCATGGCACGTCGCCCAGATAGTCGATCGCCGAGAGATGCGCCGCGGCGGCGAGATCCGCGTAAGTGAGCCGGTCGCCGGCAAGGAAATTACGGGTCTGCGCCAGCCAGCCGATATAGGCCAGATGATAGCGCACATTGGCCTTGGCGGCGCGCATCACGTCGGCCGAGGGCGGCCCGCCGCCGTTCTCCTCGCTCATGAAGCGCTTGTAGATGCGCTCGGTGACGAGAGGATGCGAGACCTCCTCGAAGAATTTTTCGTTGAACCATGCCATCAGACGGCGAACCTCGACACGCTCGCCGATGGCTTCCGGCATCAGGCGCTTGGGTCCCATCCCGGCGCCATAGGCCTCGTCGACATATTCAGCGATGATCGCAGCGCCCGGGATCGGCGGCTGCTCGTCGTCCACCATCACAGGCGTCGTGCCGGCCGCATTGAGCAACAAAAATGCCTCGCGCCGCTCCCAGCTGCGCTCTTCCACCAGCTTGAGGTCGAGCCCGTATTCGCCCGCGATCAGGCGGATGAAACGCGAATGCGGACAGAACGGATGATGAAACAGCGTAAACATGAAGCCTTTGACTATTTGATGGTGCTTAAGATTCCATCAATGTTTGTGCGACGCCACACTAGTCCTTCAAAACCGCGAGGCAAGGGCGTGATTTCGCATTTTGCGATTGCGGCATGGGGGCGAATAGGCGAGAAGGGCCCCGCTTTTCCAGCCGAAATGGACCGTAAATATGTCAGACGCAATACGGGCAGTGATCCTCGGCATCATCGAGGGTGTGACCGAGTTCCTTCCCGTGTCCTCGACCGGCCATTTGCTGCTCGCGGAACGCTTCTTCCATCTCGGCGAAGGCGCCTTCTGGGATTCGTTTACGGTTCTGATCCAGTTGGGTGCGATCCTCGCGATCGTCGGGCTGTACTTCAAGAAGCTCTGGGATGTCGTGATCGGCTTCTTCACGGGCGACACCTATTCGCGCCGCTTCGTGCTCGGCGTGCTGGTCGCGTTCCTGCCGGCTGTGATCGTCGGCCTCGTCGCCGGCAAATACATCAAGAGCGTGCTGTTCAATCCCTGGGTCGTGTGCTTCACGCTGATCGTCGGCGGCGCCATCCTGCTCTGGGTCGACAAGCTCGATCTCAAGCCGCGCGAGCATGACGCCACGAGGTTTCCGCTGCTGATGTATCTCTATATCGGCATCGCGCAGTGCGTGGCGATGATCCCGGGCGTGTCGCGTTCCGGCGCCAGCATCGTCGCCGCGATGTTCCTGGGCGCCGACAAGCGCGCGGCGGCGGAGTTCTCGTTCTTCCTCGCCATCCCCACCATGATCGGTGCGTTCGCCTACGACTTCTACAAGAACCGCTCCGAGATGACGATGGACCACATGGGCATCGTCGCGATCGGCTTCGTGGTGTCGTTCATCACCGCGATCATCGTGGTCAAGACGTTCCTGGAATATGTCACCCGGCACGGCTTCGTGGTGTTCGCCTGGTGGCGCGTCATCGTCGGCACGCTCGGCCTGATCGCGCTGGCGCTGGGGCGTTAACTGTCTGGTTCCATCCGGCTGCGGCAGTTCGGCTGGCAGGCGTTTTCAACCCAAAATAAGCTTTTGATGGGTAGTCAGTTTCCAACGCCGGGCGGCGCGCGTCCGGCACAGGAGCTGAGCCATGACCCTCGTCAGCGGCTGGGGGCGTTTCCCGGTCGTCGATAGCGATGTGCTGCGCCCGCGCTCGTTCGCGGCAGTCGGCGAAGCCATCTCGGCCGGCACCGTCGCGCGCGGCAACGGCCGCGCCTATGGCGATGCCGCGATCGGCGCCGTCAGGACGATCGGCATGACCGGCTTCGACCGGGTCAGGTCGTTCGATCCGGCAACCGGGCGCATCCGCCTCGAAGCCGGCGTTCTCCTGTCGGACCTGATCGACACCTTTGGCCCGCGTGGCTTTCTGCCTTTCGTCGTGCCCGGCACCCGCTTCGTCTCGATCGGCGGCGCCATCGCCGCCGACGTTCACGGCAAGAACCATCATTGCGAGGGCGGCTTCGGCCGCTATGTCGACAGCCTCCTGCTGCGCACCGGGCAGGGCGAGGTCATTGAAGCCTCGCGCGAACAGAACTCCGATGCGTTCTTCGCGACCGTCGGCGGCATGGGCCTGACCGGCATCATCCTCGAAGCGACGATGCGGCTGCGCCGGGTCGAGACCGGGTGGATCCGCGAGCGGGTGATCTCCGCGTCTGATCTCGATGCCGCGATGCGCGCGCTCGAGGCGGGCGATGCCGCGACCTATTCGGTGGCGTGGATCGATTGCGTGGCACGAGGCCGCGATCTCGGCCGTTCGCTGATCTATCTCGGCGAGCACGCGGGCAGGGGCGAGCTGACGGAAGGCGCCGATGCATTTCCGGTCGGCAAGGAGTCTCGCCTCAGCGTGCCCGTCGACCTGCCGTCGATGGCACTGAACCGCACCAGCGTCCGCGCCTTCAACGAACTTTACTATCGCATGGGCGCGCGGCGCGCCGGCGGCAGCCATGTGGTCTCGCTCTATCCGTATTTCTTTCCGCTCGACAGCGTCGGTGAGTGGAATCGCATCTATGGCAAGCGCGGCTTCCTGCAGCATCAATGCGTGATCCCGCAAGCCGGCGCGCGCGGCGTGCTCGGCGACATCCTCGATCGTGTCGCGCGGCGCGGCGACGCTTCCTTCCTCGCCGTGCTCAAGAAGCTCGGCCAGGGTGACGGCATCCTGTCGTTCCCGCTGCCCGGCTACACGCTGGCGCTGGATTTCCCGGTGAAGGGCGACATCCTGAATTTCCTCGACGAGATCGATCGCCTGGTCGTCGCCGCCGGCGGCCGGCTGTATCTGGCGAAAGACGCGCGCCAGTCGCGCGCGACCTTCGCAGCGGGCTATCCTGCCTTGCAGCGTTTCAACGCGATCCGCAAATCGCTCGATCCCGCCGGCAATATCCGATCGAAACTTTCACAGCGTCTGTTTGATGAGGTCTAGGCCGTGACGTCACGCAAATCTGTCTTGGTGCTCGGCGGCTCCTCCGACATCGGCCGCGCCGCCGCGCGCGCCTTTGCCAAGGCGGGATACGATGTCGCACTCGCCGGCCGCGACGTCGCTACGCTCGAGCCTGATGCGGCCGATCTGCGCGCGCGTTACACCGTCGAGGTTGGTCTCCACAAATTCGATGTGCTCGACACCGCCTCGTTCGACAGCTTTGTCGGAACTCTTCCCGCGTTGCCCGATGTCGTCATCTCGATCGTCGGCCTGCTCGGTATGCAGCAGAATGCCGAGAGCGATCTCGTCCACGCCACCGCGATCATGCGTTCGAACTACGAAGGCCCCTCGCTGATCCTCGGCCTGTTCGCCGAAAAATTCTTAGGCCGCGGCAGCGGCACGCTTGTCGGCGTGTCGTCCGTGGCCGGCGATCGCGGCCGGGCCTCGAACTATGTCTATGGCTCGGCCAAGGCCGGCTTCTCCGCCTTCCTGTCGGGCTTGCGCGCCCGCGCCAGCCGTGGCGGCGTGCATGTCGTCACCGTCAAGCCCGGCTTCGTCCGCACCAAGATGACTGATGGCATGAAGCTGATCGGCCCGCTCACCGTCGAAGCGCCGGTGGTTGGCGATGCCATTCTCCGGGCAGTCGAGAACAAGACCGACGTCGTCTATGTCAGCGGCAAATGGCGCCTCGTGATGCTGATCATCAAGACGCTGCCGGAAGCGGTGTTCAAGAAGCTGAAGTTTTGAGGCTGTAGCCGCGGCGGCGGTCTGTCACCTCTCCCGCAAGCGGGAGAGGTGACACCCACCTCACACGCTCATACGCTGGAACTGACCGGCGGCGCGGAAGCGCCAGAGATATTGCGGGGCGATCGCCTCCAGCGAATCGCCTGTTATGCCGAGCCCTTCCAGCGTCAGGCTGGCGGCCTTCGCCGCATCCGACACGACATTGTCACGCTCAAGCATCGTGACCTGGTCCGGCGTCAGCTTGAAGGCGCCCGGCGCGAATTGCAGGAAGTTCGCCTGGAAGCGGGCGAGGCCGAACGGCAGCGGGATCAGCGCCGGCTTGCGCGCGGTGATCTCGAGGATGGCCTCGATGATCTCGCGCATGGTCAGCACTTCCGGCCCGCCGAGCTCGTAGGTCGCGCCCGCCTTGGCCTTGCCGTCGACGGCGTCCGCGATCGCGGTGGCGACGTCGCCGACATAGACCGGCTGCATCCTGGTCTCGCCGCCGATCAGCGGCAGCACCGGCGACATCCGGGCCAGCGCGGCGAACCGGTTGGTGAACTGGTCCTCGGGGCCGAACATCACGGAGGGGCGGAAGATCGTGGCCGAGGGCACCGCAGCCGACACCGCGGCTTCGCCGGCCGCCTTGGCCTTGGCATAGCGCGAGGGCGATTCGGCATCGGCCCCGATCGCCGAGACATGCACCAGGCGGGCGCCGGCCGCGGCCGCTGCCTTGGCGACCGTTTCGGCACCCCTGGCCTGGACGGCGTCAAAGGTCTGCGCGCCGCCCTCGGTGAGGACGCCCACAAGGTTGATGACGACGTGCGAATCACGCAGCGCCGCCTCGACCGAGGCCGGATAGCGCAAATTGGCCTGCACGGTGTGGACCTGCCCGACCTTGCCGGAGGGCTGGAGGTATCCGGCCAGTTCCGGCCGCCGCACCGCGACCCGGACCCGGTAATCGCGCTTGCACAGCGCGCGGACGACATTCCGGCCCAAAAACCCCGATCCGCCGAAAACCGTGACGAGCGTGTCCAGATTCGATGCCATGGGAGCCGTTCCTGCGGAAAAGAGTGCGTCTTGTCAGGCTTGTATCGGGCCGGTTTGCGATGTGCAATCGGCATCCCCAAACCCGGGTCACGCATGAATTGACAACGGCGTCACCGAACCGTAGTAACCGCCTCCGTGCCCCAAACGGCATGCCCAGGTGGTGGAATTGGTAGACGCGCTGGCTTCAGGTGCCAGTGGCTTAACGGCCGTGAAGGTTCGAGTCCTTTCCTGGGCACCACCCCCAACCCAAGTGGTTGAAATCGCTCATTTGCAGGGAATTTGAGCCGCTGACCGGTACACAAAACCGAGGCACAGCGCTCATGGCGTACCGAATGGCCTAGATCGATCGTCGGGTCGACTCAGATCGCCGGCGAGCTTGAGGCGGCTGGCTTTGTCAGTCGCTTAGGCAAGCGCTACGCGCCGACAGCCGTTGCCCGGGTGCCAGGTGAGCTACGAACGACGTCCACTGCGCTCGCGGCCGAAGCCGTCGTCGCTAGGTGGGAAAAGGTCGGCAAAGCTGATGACCCCAAGAGCCTGAGAGGTCTCAGTGCTCGTTGACCGCGGCGCCGAGCTTGATCAGGCTCAGCGAGCGGTTCGCGGTCTCACGCAGGCGGCAGTAGCTCGCGCCGCCCCGGTACATGCCGGGGTCGACCTGGTCGAAGGCCGCGCAGAGGCGATCACGCGACGCGGCGAAAGTTTTCTGCGAGTCGTTGGCCGCCTTGATCACGTCGGCGAATCCACCAGCCTGAACCTTCTTGAGCGCCTCACTGGTTTTTTGCGTCCAAACGGCGAGTTCGCGCGCCGCGCAGGCTTTCCATTTGGCGACATCGTCATTCGCGCCCTCTGCCGCTTTGATGCAGGGGTCGGCGACGAGCCCGACGCACGCGCTGCCGAAACCGCCGGCTTTCTCCGCGGTCTTCAGGCAGGCATCGATCACTGCAAGGTCGGCTGGCGCGGTGCCCTGGGCGAAAGCCATCGATGCGAGCGGGAGGCTAGCGGCGAGCATCGCGGCGGCAAGTTTAAGCTTCATTGGAGATCTCCGTTCGCGCATCGACCGGCCGGTGTGGCGGAAGGGCCGGACGGCGAGTGGGAAGGGGGAAACGAGGGGGGTATGCGGCTTCGGCTACGCCCTCTCCAATCAATGCCTTTGAATGCGCCTTGACCTGACTAACGAGATTTTCGACCAAAACGTGATACATGCAACTTTGGTCATCGAAGGCCCAGCGTTGGTTCACCTTAATGTGGAACAGGAGCTACGCTGACGACTAATGACGGCGGGACCGGTTAAGGCACGCACTGGCTATCGCGTCCCAACGCGCAAGAGCGCCGTGGGCGGCGTCCTGATCGTCACGCATGCGATGCACGGTCTGCCGGCTCAGTCGCCTTTGCTGCCCCTCATACCACCCTTTTCCCCGCCCGCTCCGCCACCGCCTTCTGCACAAAATACATCGCGACCAGCGAGACGATCGCAGAGGCGACGACGACGTAGCCGATCCGGTCGAAATGGATCAGCGAGCCGTCGGGTGCTTGCGCGATGATCGCGCCGGCGAGCACCGAGCCGAGCCCGCCGGAGAGCTGCTGCAGCGAGGCGCTGACCGCGCTGAAGGAGCCGCGCTGGTCGGGATCGGGGATTGCCGACATCAGGGCCTGCGACGGGATCATGCGCGAGAAGATGCCGACGAACATCAGCACGTTGACGAGGATCGCGGTCGTAAGCGCGACGTGGCCGAGATGGGTGTAGATCAGCACCATGATGACGGACACCACGCTGCCGAAGACGAAGGTCGGATATTTGCCGAACGCATCGCTTGCCCTGCCGACCAGTGGCCCCGTGACGATGCTGAACAGGCCGGAGACGAGATAGATCGTCGGCAGGTGCGTGATGTCGATGCCGAGATTGTGCACGGTGAAGGCGCTGGAGAACGGCATCAGCATATAGCCGCCGGTCGCCAGCAGCGTCGTGACGGCGAAGGCCAGCGTATAGCGCGGCTGTCCGATCGTCGCGATCAGATGGTGGAACGGGTTCTTGTCCTGCTTCGATTTCAGATGCGCGTCGACCGGCTCCATGGCGAAGGCGATGATGGCGATCGCCGCGATCGACACGATCACGATCGCAATGAAGCAGACGTGCCAGCTCCAGTGATTGGCGAGAAACAGCCCGGCCGGAATACCCAGCACCTGGCTCGCGGCGAACGCCGTCTGGACGAAGCCCATCACGCGGCC
The DNA here is from genome assembly GCF_028128695.1 of Bradyrhizobium sp. CCBAU 25360. Classification (NCBI taxonomy): domain Bacteria; kingdom Pseudomonadati; phylum Pseudomonadota; class Alphaproteobacteria; order Hyphomicrobiales; family Nitrobacteraceae; genus Bradyrhizobium; species Bradyrhizobium sp. CCBAU 25360. Next base: position 252,687 of record NZ_LBJA01000040.1, on the reverse strand, counting down.
GCGCAGGTGCAGCGGGAATAGATCGGTGATGATGGCGAGCACCACCGAGCCGATCACTCCCCCGAACAATCCGGTCACGATCCGGCCGAGCAGCAGCACGTGATAATTCTGCGCGGCGGCGCAGAGCATGGTGCCGAGCGTGAAGCCGACATAGAAGAACAGCAGCAGGCGCTTGCGATCGAAGCGATCGGCAAAGCCGGCGGCCAGCACGCCCGAAATGCCCGCGCTGAACGCGTAGGCCGACACCGCGACGCCGAATTGCCCGGCCGTGATGTCGAGCGCGGGCATCAGGATGGCCCCGAGCGGCGACATGATGATGAAGTCGAGGATGATCGTGAACTGCGTGAACGCCAGCAGCGCGATGAGGAGCGCCTGATAGCGCGAGAAGCCGCGCTGGCGTCCTGATGGATCGTCGATCGGCGCGGCGAGCGTCTGTTCGGTCATGGATCTCGATTCATGGGTCGCGGGGAGAGAAACTGGGAGATGGGGTGGCTTGGGGCGATTTTCAGGGGCCGCGGGCCACTCATTCCGCCGGAAAAAGAAGCTCGCGCCGAGTTGTGGGTTCCATGCAACAGCCGGGCATTCGGCAAACCGTCCGCCTCTTCGCGAAACGAGTGCGCGGATTGAGAAGCCGGGACACCGGGCGGCCCCCATGAATATGGGAGGACGATAGGCCGCGCAGGCTTTCGTGCATCGCGCGTCTTCCCAAAACCACGGGCCGCATGCTTTGAGAGTCGCCAAACGTCGATCGCGTTGGCGTGGTGGCGGCTTGGGGGCTGGAAGTGAATTGGGGCTGGAAGTGACGGCGGTCTTCATTCTTCCTCTTCTTGCCGGTTGCGGGTTTGGAAGACGGGGTGGGGAACGAACATGACCATTTCATTGCGGGCGCCGGTCACCGCTTTTCTTGCAACGGCGCTCATTGCCGTGATCGCGGCCTGCGCCGGCGGGCCGGAAGCCCGGGCCCAGTTCGTGTGCGTGGATGGTGCCGCGTCTGAGCAAGGCGCCACGGCGGCCGGCTCAGCGAGCAATTTTGCCTGCGGGCCGTCCGCTTCCGCTGACGGCAACGGCAGCAACAACTCCGCGACCGGGACCGGCGCCAACGCCAGCGGCCACAGCAGCTCCAATATTGCGACCGGAAACAATGCCAACGCCAGCGGCAACAACAGCTTCAACAGCGCGACCGGAGCGGGAGCCATCGCCAGCGGTGATGGCAGCAAAAACATGGCGTCCGGAAACAACGCGAAAGCCGGCGGTGACAACAGCACCAATATCGCGGCCGGCGCCGGAGCCAATGCCAGTGGCAACAACAGCGGCAATCTTGCATCCGGGCTGACCGCCCTGGCCAACGGAGACAACAGCAGGAACGTCGCGACAGGGCGCAGTTCCAATGCCTCCGGCAACAACAGCAGAAATGTTGCGAACGGGTTTGTCGCCAAGGCCTACGGTGACGCCAGCGCCAACACCGCGACGGGGAGCAACGCCAACGCCTTCGGCAACGGCAGCGCCAACATCGCGACCGGCGTCAACTCCAACGCGACCGGCGACAACAGCTTCAATATCGCGACCGGCCTGAACACCAATGCGAGCGGGTCTGGAAGCAATAACGTCGCCACCGGCAACGCCGCCCTCGCATTTGGCGCCAACAGCTCCAACGCGGCGGCCGGCTATCTGGCGAATGCCAACGGCGCCAATTCGAGCAATATCGCGAACGGCACGCAATCCAATGCCAGCGGCACCGGCAGCTTCAACATTGCGGTCGGAAACGGCGCCAACGCGAGCGGAAACGGTGTTGCGAACACCGCGGTGGGCAACGGCTCCTACGCAACCGGCGCAAATTCCTCGGCCTTCGGCAATGGCGCCTCCGCAACCTTCGCCAACTCCACCGCGATCGGCAACGGCGCCACCGCGACCCGCGCCAACCAGCAGGTCTACGGCACCGCGAGCAATACCTACACGATGACAGGCGTCACCTCGGCTGCGAGCGCGGCCGCGCAGTCCGGACCCGTGCAACTCGTCACCACGGACGCGGCCGGCAATCTCGCCTCCACCTCGCTCAGTGCACTCGGGTTTGCGAGCCCCGCGGATATCGCAAGCATCAACAGCCAGCTCGCAGGCATCAATGCCCGCCTCAACGACCTCGACGGCAGGACCGGCAAGGCGATCAACGGCGTCGCGATGGCCTTTGCGATGTCAGGCTCGCCCTGGCTGATGCCGTCCGAGAAGATCGCGATGAGCATGAACTGGGGTACGTTTCAGAACACCAATGCGCTCTCCATGAGTGCGGCGCTGCGCGTCAGCGAGCATGTGCAGGCCAGCGGCGGCCTGACCTACGGCACCAACGGCGGCGGATTGGGCGGCCGCGTCGGAATGCGTGTCGGCTGGTGATGCCAGGCTTTGGCAATTCGATGCAATTGATCGCGCGAGCCGTGACGGCACTGGCGCTGCTGCTGTGCTGCGGAAGCGACGGGGCGATGGCGCAGCAGAAGACGCCTGCGCAGGCTGCGGCTGCCGCGCTGCCGTCGCTGCCCGTCACACTGGAGCAGGCTCTCTATCTGATCCGCTCGACGCTGCTCACGCTCAACGATGCCAACCGCACGGGCAATTACACGGTGCTGCGCGACCTTGCTGCGCCCGATTTCCAGGCGCGCAACACCGCCGCCGATCTCGCGCTGAATTTTCTCGATCTGCGGCGCCGCAACTTCGATCTCTACGGTGCGGCATTGCTGGCGCCGCAATTCAGCGACGCGCCCGCGCTCGATCAGCGCGGAATGCTGCGCTTGGCAGGCTACATCCCGACCCGGCCGCAGCAGATCCAGTTCGATCTCACGTTTCAGACCGTGGCCGGGCAATGGCGTCTGATCGCCATCGCGATCGCAACCCCGGAAGCCGCATCCCCCCAGCCGCAAGCCCAGGCGACGCCCGTGAAGCCGGCCGTGCCTGCGCAGAAGAAGACGCCGTGAGCGCTTCTGAGCACTATCTCATTGATAAGTCTTCGTTTGTCGCCAGATTGGCGGCCGCGCCCCACCCTGTTCTCGCTGCTCCTGGCAGCCCCGATTAAGCCGCCCTTAGCGAATGCTCCCCTAGTGTCCTGACCGTCCATTTCCCTGCTCCCCGGCCGGATGCCGGTCAGTTTGCGGCAAGTCAGAGCGTTTTCGGATGGAGCAGCCTGCCCGGCAGTATGATCCTGGCGTGCCCGAGCCGTTGGTCACGGCGGCGGCCACGCGGACGCTCGTCATCGATCTCGAAGGCGGCCTGCTGCGGTCCGAGCTGCTGATGGAGGCGCTGTTCTCCAGCCCCGGCCGCATGCTCGCCCGCTTCGGCGCGGGCGGACGACCGGGCATGGCGGCACTCACGGATATCCTGGCGCGCGCCGAGATCGACTACGCCCATCTGCCCTATGATTCCGACGTGTTGAACCGGGCGCTCGCTGCGCGGGCGCGGGGCGCGAAGATCTATCTGGTGGCCGGCCGCTTCGCCCACCACGCCGCCGGCATTGCCGCGCATCTCGGCTTTGACGGTGTCGTTGCGCCGGCTGATCTGGCTGCAGGCGAAAGCCTGCCGTTCGACCGCGGCGCCATCGAGCGCATCGAAAACCGCGGCAGCCGCAACGCCAGCCTCAAGACCAGCCTCAGGACCTGGGCCAAGGCGCTGCGCGTCTATCAATACGCCAAGAACACGCTGGTGTTCGTACCTGTCATCACCGCGCATCAGCTGAATTTTGCCAGCTTTGGCTCCGCGCTGCTGGCGTTCCTGGCGTTCTCGGCCTGTGCGTCTGGCGCCTATCTGATGAATGATCTCCTGGATCTCGCAGCGGACCGGCAGCATCCGACCAAGCGCCATCGCGCGCTGGCGGCCGGCGATCTGCCGATCTCGTCCGCGCTATCAGCGATCCCTGCGTTGTGGCTGTTCGCGGTCGTGGCCGGCCTCTGCATCTCGCCTCTGTTTCTCGGCGTGCTCGGCGCCTATCTTGTCACCACCATCGCCTATTCGCTCGCGCTCAAGCGCAAGATGCTGGTCGACATCGTCACGCTCGCCGGTCTCTACACGCTTCGCATCGTCGCCGGCGCGGTCGGCGTCGGCGTGGTGCTATCGGAATGGCTGCTGATCTTCTCGCTCTTCGTGTTCACGTCGCTGGCGCTGATCAAGCGCTTCAGCGAGCTCAGCATGCGCGAGAGCGCCGGCCTTTCCGATCCTTCCAATCGCGACTATCGCGTCACCGATCTGCAAATCATCGCCGCGATGGCGGCGGCGAGCGCGATGAACGCGGTGACCGTGTTCTCGCTCTACGTCTCCTCGTCCGCGGTGACGCCGCTGTACAGCCGTCCCTGGATGCTGTGGCTGCTCAATCCGCTGCTGCTGTACTGGTTCGGCCGCGCCCTGATGATGGCGCATCGCCGCGAGATGCCCGATGACCCGATTCTGTACGCCTTCCGCGACGGCCCCAGCCGCATTGCGGTTGCGGCGATGATCTGCATCATGCTGGCGGCGATCTGAGCGAAGCCCGTGCTTGCGCGGCCCGCCGGCAATGGCTACATCGCGGGCAATCCGAACTCGCTATTTGCCGACGCACCGATTAGACCCGAGGTTTTGAAACGCCATGACCGTACGCCTGCATCGCGGCGACCTGCCCGACCTGTCCCGCTACACCGGAGCGGTGGCGATCGACACCGAGACCATGGGGCTGAACCCGCACCGCGACCGGCTCTGCGTGGTGCAGCTCTCGCCCGGCGACGGCAGCGCCGACGTGGTGCAGATCCCCAAGGGACACACCGACGCGCCGAACCTCAAGGCGCTGCTGGCCAATCCCGCCATCACCAAGATCTTCCACTTCGCGCGGTTCGACGTCGCGGTGCTGTACCAGACCTTCGGCGTCATGACCGGCCCGATTTATTGCACCAAGATTGCCTCGCGCCTGACCCGCACCTACACCGATCGCCACGGCTTGAAAGACCTCGTGCGCGAGGTGCTCAATGTCGATCTCTCCAAGCAGCAGCAATCCAGCGACTGGGGTTCCGACAGCCTGACCGAGCCGCAGCTCGCCTATGCCGCCTCGGACGTGCTGCACCTGCATGCCTTGCGCGAACGGCTCGACGCCATGCTGGTGCGGGAGGGCCGCACCGCGCTGGCCAAAGCCTGTTTCGACTTCCTGCCGACCCGCGCCCTGCTCGACCTCCAGGGCTGGGCGGAGGAGGACATTTTCGCGCATTCCTGAGCCCTCGCCCGCCGGTTAGACTTCGGGCTGCGCCCCGTTTCGGACACTTTCATGCGGCCTGTCCAAGCCTGATATGTACAAGGCTGCATATTGCGGCGGTCACGGGTACAATGGAGCGGCCTGCAACCCGGCCTGGCGAGCGGCACCTCAGGAGCTCAGGTGAATTCGGCCCACAATCCCACCTACGACGCCGCGCTTGCGGCGAAGTTTGCCAGCGCGGCGCGCCACAGCCGTCTGGTGCGGATTCTGCGCCTCGCGGTGCCGGCTGCAGTGCTGTTGTCGATGGCCGCGATCGTCGGCGTCTCGGTCTTCAATCCGTTCCGCATGCTGATGCCGAAGCTGCCGCTCGATTCCGGAAACCTGGTGGTGTCGGGCACCAAGATCACGATGGAATCGCCGCATCTGGCGGGCTACACGCCGGACCAGCGGCCCTACGAGCTCTGGGCCAAGACTGCGACACAGGACATCACCGATCCCGATCATGTCGATCTCTCCGACCTGCGCGCGAAAGTGCTGATGGAGGATCAATCCACCCTGTTCCTCGATGCCCGCACCGGCCGCTTCGACAACAAGCAGCAGCAGCTCGATCTGCACAAGGACATCTTCCTGCGAACCTCAACCGGCTACGAGGCCCGGCTGAACTCGGCCTTCGTGGACATGGGCAAGGGCACGGTCTCCTCGGACGAGCGCGTCGACGTCAAGCTGACCAACGGCACGCTGACCGCGGACCGCTTACGCATTACGGAAGGCGGCGACGTCATCCGCTTCGAGGGCAATGTGGTGATGCATCTGGACAAGCTGGATGACCCCGCCGCCGCTCAGCCTGCGCCGGCCGAGCCCGCGCCGGCGGCGCCGCCGGCCAAGTCAAAGAACAAATCTGCCAATTCAAAGTGATTTCATGATCAAGTCTTTTCCGCGCAACGACAACAAGCGCAGCGCCATCTTCAGTGCAGCTGCGCTCGCCGCCATTGTCGTGCTTGCTGCAACCGGCACCGCTTTTGCGCAGAGCACGATGCAGGGCGTGCCGAACGCGATGCAGGGTTTTTCGCAGAACCGTGATCAGCCGATTCAGATCGAGGCCGCCTCGCTCGAGATGCGCGACAAGAAGAAGGAGGCGACCTTCGCCGGCAATGTGAAGGTCGTCCAGGGCGACACCACCATGACCTCGAAAACCCTGGTGGTGTTCTACGAGTCGGGCGGCGACAAGCCCGCCACGCCGCAGCCTGCGGCCAAGGCGGCCAAGGGCGTGCCGATGCAGTCGGCGCAGCCGGGCCCCGGCGGCAGTTCCTCGATCAAACGGCTGGAGGCGCGCGGCAATGTCGTGGTCACCCAGAAGGACCAGGTGGTGACCGGCGAGACCGCCGTGTTCGACACCAGGACCAATCTCATCACCTTGCTGGGCGGCGGCGGCCAGGTCGTCCTGACGCAGTGCAAGAACGTGCTGCGCGGCGACCGTTTGATGGTCGACATGACGACGGGCGTGTCGCGGGTGGAATCCGACAACGGCCGGGTTCAGGCCCTGCTGCCCCAGGGCGGCGGCAATGATTGCGGTTCGGGCAAGCCCGGCGGGGCGCCGCCTTTGCAATTGCCCGGCGCAACTAAACCGAAATGAATTCAACAGCTTGGTTCGGATGCGGCCGAACCGAGGTTGAAGCTTGGCCGGCGAGACTGTATCTAGCGCGCAGGGCTTTCGTAGCGGGGTCCGCCGCTTTTCGGGCGTGTTTCACTGGGCATGAGACATCCCTTCACTCATGCTGCACCGGCTAGTCGAACGACCGGTGCGGCAGATCGCGCGAATTCGCGCAGGATCGTCGCGAAAGGCTAAAAGGCGGGGATGGTCGATCTCTTCAGCATGTTCCGTCGGCGCCCCGCCAAGCGCGGCCGGCCAGGATTTGCGCGTCAGGACATCACCGCGCTCGGTGACGGCGTCGGCGGGCTTGTGACCAGCCCGATCCGGGACGCGCCGATGGCCCGCGACCAGGCGATCCATGCGCCCGATCAGTTCCCGGACGACTATCAAGGCGACTATCAAGCCGAGGCGCCGCGCCAGCCGGCAGTTCACCCCGTCAGGGCCGCCGCCAAGCCGAACGGCGGTGGGCCGCAGCTCCTGAAGCGGCCGGGCTTCCTGGCTGTGCATAGCGTGGAAAAGGCCTTCGGCAGCCGCCAGGTGGTGCGCGGTGTCAGCATCTATGTGCGCCGCGGCGAAGCGGTCGGCCTGCTCGGTCCGAACGGCGCAGGCAAGACCACCGTGTTCTACATGATCACCGGCCTGATCAAGGCCGATCGCGGCGCCATCGAGCTCGACGGCCACGACGTCACCAAGCTCCCGATGTATCAGCGCGCGCGACTTGGCATCGGCTATCTGCCGCAGGAAGCCTCGATCTTCCGCGGCCTCACCGTCGAGCAGAACATCCGCGCCGTGCTCGAAGTGGTGGAGCCCTCGCGCAAGAAGCGCGAGCAGCAGCTCGATTCGCTGCTCGACGAGTTCAACATCACGCGGCTGCGCAAATCACCGTCGATCGCGCTGTCCGGCGGCGAGCGGCGCCGCGTCGAGATCGCGCGCGCGCTGGCGACGCGTCCGAACTACATGCTGCTCGACGAGCCCTTCGCCGGCATCGACCCGATCGCGGTCGGCGACATCCAGGACCTCGTCCGCCATCTCACCAATCGCGGCATCGGCGTGCTCATCACCGACCACAATGTCCGTGAGACGCTCGGCCTCACCGATCGCGCCTACATCGTCTATGCCGGTGAAATCTTGACCGAGGGGAGCCCGGATGAGATCGTCGCCGATCCGGACGTGCGCCGCCTTTACCTTGGCGAGGAATTCCGCCTCTAGCCCGTTTTTGGGTTTCGTCAAGACGTGTACATCGGGCCCGGACTAGGATAAGCAAAAATCGGACCAATTTTTGGGAACGGTTCTTGCTTCATGGCGCTCACGCAGAGATTAGAGTTCCGGCAATCGCAGTCGCTGGTCATGACGCCGCAGTTGATGCAGGCGATCAAGCTGCTGCAATTGTCCAATCTCGATCTCACGACCTTCGTGGAAGAGGAGCTCGAGCGTAACCCCCTGCTGGAACGGGCCAATGACGAGGCCCCCGCGGGCGAGGCCCCGGCCGAGGCCGGCCAGTACAGCGATAGCGAGGAGTCCGGCGGCCAGGGTGACAGTCAGGGCGACGATGGCTTTGGCGGCAGCGGCGAGGCCTTCGAGCCCGGCCAGGAAGAATGGATGAGCAAGGATCTCGGCACCCGCGCCGAGATCGAGCAGACCCTGGATACGGGCTTGGACAACGTCTTCTCCGAGGAGCCGGCCGAGGCCGCAGCGCGCAACGCCCAGGATGCAGCGCCGACCACCTATACGGAATGGGGCGGCGGTGCCTCCGGCGACGAGGACTACAATCTCGAAGCCTTCGTCGCCGCGGAAACCACACTCGGCGACCATCTGGCCGAGCAGCTCTCGGTGGCCTTCACCGCACCTGCCCAGCGCATGATCGGCCAGTATTTGATCGACCTCGTCGACGAGGCCGGCTATCTGCCGGGCGACCTCGGCCAGGCCGCCGAGCGCCTTGGCGCGACGCAAGCCGACGTCGAGGGCGTTCTTGCCGTGCTGCAAAAATTCGATCCGCCCGGGGTCTGTGCGCGCAATTTGAGCGAATGCCTGGCGATCCAGCTCCGCGAACTCGACCGCTACGACCCCGCGATGCAGGCCCTGGTCGAGCATCTCGATCTCCTGGCCAAGCGCGACATCGTGGCCCTGCGCAAGATCTGCGGCGTCGACGACGAGGACATCGCCGACATGATCGGCGAGATCCGCCGCCTCAATCCCAAGCCCGGCATGAAGTTCGGCTCGGCGCGTCTGCAGACCATGGTGCCCGACGTCTATGTCCGCCCGGGTCCCGACGGCGGCTGGCATGTCGAGCTCAACAGCGACACCTTGCCGCGCGTGCTGGTCAACCAGACCTACTATTCCGAGCTGTCGAAGAAGATCGGCAAGGACGGCGACAAGTCCTATTTCACCGACGCGCTCCAGAATGCGACCTGGCTGGTGCGCGCACTCGACCAGCGCGCCCGCACCATCCTGAAAGTTGCAACCGAGATCGTGCGCCAGCAGGACGGCTTCTTCACCCATGGCGTCGCGCATTTGCGGCCGCTGAATCTAAAGGCCGTCGCCGACGCCATCCAGATGCATGAATCCACGGTGTCGCGCGTCACCGCCAACAAGTACATGGCGACAAATCGCGGCACATTTGAGCTGAAATATTTCTTCACCGCCTCGATCGCCTCGGCCGACGGCGGCGAGGCGCACTCCGCCGAAGCCGTGCGCCACCACATCAAGCAGCTGATCGATTCGGAGGAGCCCGCGGCGATCCTGTCGGACGACACCATCGTGGAACGCTTGCGCGCCTCGGGCATTGATATTGCCCGCCGCACGGTCGCGAAGTACCGCGAAGCCATGCGCATTCCTTCCTCGGTGCAACGTCGCCGCGACAAGCAGAGCGCTCTTGGTAACGTCCTCTCTACCGCCTTGTCCGATCGTTCCCGCAACACCGAACCGGCCTGATTGCGCTGGCGCGAAATCGCGCTACTCTCGACCTCCCGTCGAGACGGATCCAAGCACGCGCATGATCCGGAAAAGTGTCCAGCGGTTTTGCTTCCCGACAAGCGCCAAAGGCGTTTGCGGCGAGATCATGCGCAGGCAATATTCCAGAGGTGCGATGACGTGGCATCGCACCGCGAGCACGTGAACCAAGCGAGGCATCACATGACTCTCAGAATCTCGGGAAAGAGCATCAGCGTCGGCGAGGCCCTGCGCGGCCGCGTTTCCGACCGCACCGACGAGGTGCTGCGCAAATATTTCGACGGCAATTATTCCGGCCACATCACGCTCAGCAAGGACGGCTTCGGCTTCCGCACCGATTGCGCCCTGCACCTGGATTCCGGAATCACGCTGGAGGCCGATTCGAACGCGCCGGATGCCTATGCCAGCGCCGATCAGGCGCTGCTGATGATCGAGAAGCGGCTGCGCCGCTACAAGAACCGGCTCAAGGACCGCTCCGCCCGCAAGGCCCATGTCGCCTCCGAAGCGATGGCTGCGCTCGATGCCACCAGCTACGTGCTCGAGGCCCCGGAGGGCGAGGACGAGGTCACCGGCTACAGCCCCGTCATCATCGCCGAGGCCACCACCTCGCTGAAGCCGCTGTCGGTCAGTGAGGCCGTCATGGAACTCGACCTGAGCGGGGCTCCCTGCCTGGTCTTTCAGCATGGCTCCAGCGGCCGGGTGAACATCATTTACCGCCGGGCCGACGGCAATGTGGGCTGGATCGACCCGCCCGGAGCCAAAACGGATGCCGGCGCGGATGGCAAGGGGAACAGCAGGGCCGGGGGATAGGCAAGAAACCCGGCCCCGTATTATCCGCAGGCCTTAACAATGACCGGGGCAAAGCCGCACGCGGGAGTTGGCACCGGGATTGCGTTGGAGTAGAAGCGCCCCACATCAGGACTTAACGGGATTTGGGCTAAGTCCTCCTCCTGCTTGACCTTCTTGACGCCGGCCCGGCGTGGTTTCTCTCCAAGCCGGCCAATTCGGAACCTGACGGTTTAATTCACCTCGGAAACCCTCCATGCCGATTACCGATCTGGTCGCACCCGAGGCGATTCTCCCGGCATTGAAGGTCAACAGCAAGAAGCAGGCCCTGCAGGAGCTCGCGGCCAGGGCCGCCGAGCTGACCGGGCAGAACGAACGCTCCGTGTTCGAGGTGCTGCTGCAGCGGGAGAAGCTCGGCACCACCGCGGTCGGCTATGGCGTTGCCATTCCGCACGGCAAGCTGCCCAAGCTCGAAAAGATTTTTGGCCTGTTCGCACGCCTCGACCGCCCGATCGATTTCGAGGCGATGGACGGCCAGCCGGTCGATCTCGTCTTCCTGCTGCTCGCCCCCGAAGGCGCCGGCGCCGATCATCTCAAGGCGCTCGCCCGCATCGCCCGCCTGCTGCGCGACCAGGACATCGCCAAGAAGCTGCGCGCTTCGCGCGATGCCCAGGCGATCTATTCCGTGCTGGCGCTGCCGCCGGCAACGGCGGCCTGACGTCGCTTTCCCCTGCTCTGTGTGGCCTTCCAGATCGCACGGCGTTGGCAGCGTCGTGGCATGCGCACCGTTGGATAGCCAAGGTAGACGGTATCAAAATCTTCCCGTTTGAGACGCACGGCACATCGGGCGGCGTCAAGGTCCGCTAAGAGTCGCTCGAGACCAATGGGACTGAGCAGACGTGATACGGAATGGAAGCGCGCCGTTGCGTCGTGGCGCGGCGGCGGGAGAACGGCCCGATGCGAGCAGCGGCTTGCGCCTGGCGCTGCTCGCCACTGTGGCAAGCTGTGCATCCTGGCTGGCCCAACCGGGATCGGCGTTGGCCGGGCCTGCCAGCTGCACGACGGTCGGAGGCGCGGCCACCTGCAGCGGCGATCAATCGGCTGGAATCGGTGCCGCCGATTTCGATCAGGCCGCGGTCGGCACGCTCAACGTCAATGCGCTGACGACCGACATCGCGCCGGCTTCAGGCGTCGCCGCCATTTCCTACCATCGCGGCGGTGGCAGCATTACGATCAACACTGACCTCTCGCAGCGGACGATCAGGACGACAGGCATCACCGACGCAGTCTCCGCCTCGACCGACGGCGACGTGACGATCAATCACGCAGGCAATATCAGCTCGGCCGGCGGCGCCGGCATCTACGTCACCACGACCGGCGGTTTCTTCGGTACCACCGACATAAGGATCACCAGTAGCGGCACGATCGACGCGTATAGCGACGGCATTCACGCGCGATACCAAGGGCCTGGAGGAAGCAACGGCAACATCGTTGTCGCGCACACGGGTGACATCACGTCCAGGACGACCTACGGGGTGTTCGCCGAAACACGCGCTGCCACGGTAAGTGTCACGACACTCGGAAACATCAACGCCGCTGCCAGCGGAATTCTGGCCGCCGCCGACTTCGGGGTTACCGTCAGCAGCACGGGAAACATCACAGGTGCCGTTGGGATCGCTGCATATTCCGTCTTCGGCGACATCGCTGTCTCGCAACGCGGCGACATGGCCGTGACACTCGACGGAATCTACATCGACAACTCGAGCGCCTCCGCGACGGTCGTGAATAACGGCAACATCTCGGCTGGACGCAACGCACTGTTCATAGCGGCGGGGGACAGCATCAGCATCACCAGCCGCGGCGACCTCACTGGCCGCGATACGGGCATCGCCGCGACCGGAATGGGTGTCGGGGTAAACAGCGTCGGCAACATCGCCGCGAGCCACGGCTCCGGCATGTACATCGTCGGGCAAGCTGCAGTCGGGGTCACCAGCCGGGGAAACATCAGCGCGACCGACTATGGCATCTTCGCGCTCATGTCGAATGTGCCCGGATATCTCGCGACGGTGGACAGCACCGGCGACATTGTCTCCACCGCAGGCGAAGGAATTCGCGTTCAATCGCACGGCGGCTTCGCCTCGGTCATCAGCCGCGGGACCGTCAGCGCATTTGCCGATGGCATTCACGCCTATGCACCCGGCGATGTCACGGTGACCAGCATCGGCACTGTCTCGTCGGCCTCAGGCAACGCCATCAACGCGAGCGGGGGCGGTAATCTCCAGGTCACGGTCAGCGGAGGCGTCTTGTCCGGCGCGCTGACGGGCATCCGGCTGGACGGCGGCGCAACCAACACCGTCACCATCGGCGCGACGGCGAAGGTCGCCGGCGGGCTCAATGCCGTGCTGGCAACCACCGGCAACGACACCGTGAACAATTCCAGCATCGTCATCGGCAATGTCGCGCTCGGCGGCGGCAGCAATGCCTTCAACAATCTCGCCGGCAGCGTGTTTGACAGCGGTGCGACGGTGGACCTTGGCGCCGGCAATCTGCTGAGCAACGCCGGCACGTTGGCGCCGCTTGGCGTCGGCACGGTCGGCACCACGACGCTGACCGGCGATTTCGTCCAGGGCGCGAGCGGCCGGTTCGTCGTGGACGTCGCCGGTCACGCCGCCGACCGGCTCGACGTCACGGGCACGGCGAGCCTCGGCGGCAAGGTGGTCGTGGATCCGACCGCGCGCCTTGCGACGACGACGACCTACACGATCGCGAGCGCGGGCAATTTGAACGGCAGTTTCACGGGTGTGGATTTCCTGACCGCAAACAGCTTCGCGCGCAATGCGCGGCTGAGCTACGCCGGCAACGACGTGCTGCTGACGCTCGATCCCGGGCTGCTGTCGTATACGCTGCCCGCCAATGCCAGCGTCAATGTGCGGAACGTGGCGGCGGGGATGGACGCTCCGCTGATATCAGGCGCGGCGCTGCCGGGGGGCTTCAACCCGCTGTTTGCGTTGGCCGGCACGCCCTTGATGGGCGCCCTGACGCAAGCCTCGGGCGAGACCGCGACCGGCGCGCAGCAGACGACCTTCAACGCCATGAACCAGTTCATGGGCACGCTGACCGATCCCTTCCTGGCCGGGCGCAGCAATCCTCCGCCGGCGGCTGGCGCGACGGGATACGTAGCCGACGATGGCGGCGCGCTGGCTTATGCCGGCGGCCGCAAGCTTAACCGCGACCCGCGTGACGCCTACGCCGCGATCTCTCGCAAAGCGCCGCCTGCGCAGACCTTCGAGTCCCGCTGGAGCGTGTGGGCTGCGGGCTTCGGTGGCTCGCAGACCACCGACGGGAACGCGGCGCTCGGCTCCGGCACCGCCACCAGCCGGATCGTCGGCGCGGTCGCCGGTGCGGATTATTGGCTGTCGCCGCACACCGTGGCCGGCTTTGCGCTCGCCGGCGGCGGCACCAGCTTCTCGGTCGCGAATGGCGGCACCGGCCGCTCCGACCTGTTCCAGGCCGGCGCCTTCGTGCGGCACAATGCCGGCGCCGCCTATGTCACGGCCGCTCTGGCCTATGGCTGGCAGGACGTCACCACCGATCGCACCGTCACCATCGCCGGTGCGGATCAACTCCAGGCCCGTTTCAAGGCCAACGCCTATTCCGCTCGGATCGAAGGCGGCTATCGCTTCGTGGCGCCGTGGATCGGCGGTGTCGGCATCTCGCCCTATGCGGCGGCCCAGTTCACGAGGTTCGACCTGCCGGCCTATACCGAGCGGGCGGTCACCGGCAATGACACGTTCGCTCTCAGCTACGCTTCGGACGCCGCCACCGCCGGCCGCAGCGAATTCGGCCTGCGCAGCGACAAGTCCTTCGCCATGGCCGACGGCATCGCCACGCTGCGCGTTCGCCTCGCCTGGGCACACAATTTCAATCCCGACCGTTCGATCGGCGCGACCTTCCAGGCGCTGCCCGGTTCGAGCTTCGTGGTCAACGGCGCAGCGCAAGCCGCCGATGCCGCGCTCGTCACCGCGTCGGCGGAGAAGACTTGGCTGAACGGCTGGTCCGCGGCAGCGACATTCGAGGGCGAGTTCTCGAGCGTCACGCGCAGCTATGCCGGAAAGGGCGTCGTGCGATATGGGTGGTGAAGCCTGCGCCGGGCAGGCCGGGGTGGTCAGCTCATGACCAGCCTGCGCACCGCGTCAGATTCCGAGGGACACGAAAGCGCAATCTGGAAGGCGCCCAGCCCTGGCGTCGAGAAGCTTGCCAGAACCGTGATCCGCGGCTCGATCACCGTCAACGTGGTCGCCTCGATGGGCGTCTTCCACCCTGCGCTGCTGCCTGCAGAGTGGAGCTATCTGCAACAGGCTGTCGCGCTCCTGATGTGGGTCATCCTGATCTACGCCAGTGCCTTCGTGCGTCCTTGCCTGCGCGTGCAGCCCAATCCTGACCTCATCGCGCTGGTGGCATTCTACGCCCTTGCCGCCATGTCGGTTCTCTGGACCAGCCTCGCCGCTGCAGCGATCATGAAGAGTGCGGCTCTCGTGATAACGACTTTCGGCGCGTACTGCCTCATTATCCGTATCGACGTGGACGAGATCGTCGGATCGACGGCACTCGGGTTCTTCATTCTGGTCGCCGCCTCGGCCTTGTGTGCCATCTTCGTGCCCGAGATCGGCGTCGACCAGAGCTGGATGCACAACGGCCAGTGGCAAGGAATCTACGAATCGAAGCAGACGCTCGGTTTCATCAGCGCATATCTGATGTTCTTTGCCTGCTATCAGAAGATGACCGGGCAGGGATGGATCGCTTTTCTCGCGACGTTTCTCCTGGCATCGACGTGCGTCATCGCCTCGGAATCCCGTGGTGCCGGCGCCGTCGCCGTCGCCGCTTGTGGACTGCTGGTGACCTCGATGTGGTCGATCCGCTGCATGAGAATCTATGCGGTGCTGCCATTCATCATGTGCATCCTGGCCGCCCTGCTGTTCCTGTATTTCTATCTGACGGGGTACGATTCCTTTCATCTCGGCGGTGAATCGACCATCGACTTGACCGAGCGGACCTTCATTTGGCAGTACGCCATCAGCCATTTCAACGACGCGCCCCTGCTGGGCTTTGGCATCAACGGATTCTGGACGCGCCCTTCGATTTACGACTATTTCAACCAGAACCATGGCTGGGTGCTCGACAATTATCATAGCGGTTACATCGCGGTGCTGATCGAAACGGGGTTTCTGGGATATTTGCTGTTCGTCGCGAGCGTCTATCTGTTTTCGGAAAAGGTCCTGTACTTGATCGCCACCCGGTCGATCGATCGCTCCCATTGCGCTCTCATCATCGGATTTGTCGTCCTGAGCTTTCAATCGAACTTCACGGAGACGATGTTCCTCCGCTCGACGATGTTCACGTCGGTGCTTCTCGTCGCGTTCTTCTTCGCGGTGTGCAGGCCGGTGCCGCAGCAATCCCTGCTGCCATGATGGAGAAAGCAGCATGAATGCCATCTGCGCCCGCTGGTCGGTGACCTTCGGCCTCACCTTGGCGATAGCCATGCTCGCGATCTGCTCTCAGGCCGACGCAGCCGGACAGGGCACCGCGCCCGCTCCAGGAGAGTTGGGGCGCGGCATCAACATCCTCGGCTACGACGGCATCTGGGAGGGAGGCCGGAACGCGCCATTTCGTCTGGACAACCTCGCGGCCATCCGAAAGGCCGGGTTCTCGCACGTTCGGATCAATTTCTTCGGCTTCAAGTTCATGGGCGAAGGGAATCTGCTGGATGAAATCGTCTTGAGGCGGCTTGATGCCGTGATCGAGGAGGTGCTCGCCCGGAAGCTCATCCCCATTCTCGACGAGCACGACACGGATACTTGCCAGCGCGCCGTGTCCGGATGCGCCGAGAAGCTGAAGGCGTTCTGGACGCAAATCGCCGGGCGCTATGCCGGAAGATATCCGACGCTGGTCTTCGAGGTCCTCAACGAGCCCGGCGGGCAGATGACGTCGACCAGCTGGAACGCGCTTCTGAACGAGTGTCTCGGCATCATCCGCACCGGCAATCCCGGACGGACGGTCATTGCTGCCGTTCTCAACGTCGATGACATGCCGGTCGAGGAACTGGCCCTGCCATCAGGTGACAGAAATCTCATCGTCACGTTTCACTATTACGCGCCGATACGTTTCACGCATCAGGGTGCGCCGTGGTCCCCAACGTTTTCGCGGATCGGGCCACTCGATTGGGGCACGCCGGAGGACGAACGGAAGGCTCTCGCCGATTTCGAGAAGATCCGGATCTGGTCCGAAAGGGAAAAGCGCCCGATCTATCTCGGCGAGTTCGGCGTGTACGAGCGCGCTCCGGCCGAAGCCCGGACGCGATATCTGTCGTTCGTGGCGCGAAGTGCGGACCGGCTTGGCTGGGCATGGGCCTATTGGCAGTTCGACCATGATTTCGCGGCCTTCGACAGCGCGCGTCAAACCTGGAAGCCGGACGTCATGCGGGCGCTGATGCCGGCGGGGCGTTGAAGCGCGCGTTCGGGACTCGAGAGTTGAGCACGCTGCGGCCTCGAGCATCGTCATCGCGTCAAAATGGAAACGGGCACACCTTCGCAAGAAGGCATGCCCGCTGGAAACTCTATTCGTGCGACGTGCGCTCAGTGCACGCTGACGGCTTGCAACTCGTTGCTCCAGGCATTGGCGATCGCAGCTTCCCGGCTGTCGGTCAGCATGATCGGCGTGCCGTCGGCGGCGTGGAGCGCGAAGAGTTTTAAGCCCGGCGCGATTTTCGGCGCCTCGGGAAACAGGCCCGGCACGTCCTCGGAGCGGATCTGCTTCACATAGGCGATATGGCCTTCGCCAAGGGTTGCCAGCGTCTCGGGCGAGACATTCTTGGCTTCGTATTCGAACGCAACGTGACCTTCACTCATGGTCTCGACTCCTCTGGAACACTAAGCGGTCGAGTCCGCTACTCGTTCCATTATTCGTGCTCATTGATAGCGATTGTCTTAACGATCCTCTCCGGTTCGGGCCGGGCCAGATCGATCGACAACAACCCGTTCTTCAGATCCGCACCCAGCACCAGCATCCCCTCCGCCAGCACGAAGGTGCGCTGGAAGTGGCGCGCGGCGATGCCGCGATGGATGTATTGCCGGGTCTTGTCGTCCTGCTGCCGCCCGCGGATCACGAGCTGGTTTTCCTCAATGGTTACATCGAGTTGGTCGCGCGTAAATCCGGCGACCGCCAGCGTGATACGTAAGCGCTCGGGCTGGCCGTCCGCGCCGCCACACCTCTCGATATTGTAGGGAGGATAGCCGTCGGCGCCTTTGACGACGCGATCGAGCACGCGCTCAATCTCGTCGAAGCCCAGCAGGAACGGACTGGATAACGTGGGAACACGAGACATAGTTTACAAAGTCCTCGCAGAAGCGACTTTGGTGCATCAGGGCCCTGAGAGGCGCCCCTTGATCAGCAATATGGGCATGTTCCCGTGTTGGTTCAAGCAGGTAGCCGGGAAGCTGTGGATTGGCCATTTCCTGTCGTCATGCCCGGGACAGGCCCGCGCATGACGACATCAGGCGGGCCATTTATCTCAACAAAAACAGACCCCCTTGTACTGTGCATGGGGTTGTTTTCGCGTTTTGTGTTGTCCGGCCTTTCGGAACCGATCAGGCCTCCAGCCGCGTCCGCCCGTCGCCGCTGAACAAATGCAGCTTCGCCCGCAGCGCCGCGACGCGGATTTTCGCGCCGATGGCGGGAGCCTCGGTTCCGGGAATGCGGACGATGATCTCGCCGGGCGGCAACTCGCCCGGCGTGGCGGCGACACGCTGCTCTTCCTGCTCGCGCGAGCCGTAGACGAAGGTTTCGGCGCCGACGCGCTCGATCGCCTCCACCGTCAGCGGCAAAGCGACACCGCCGCCCGGGGTCTGGTCGGTGATGACGAAGTCTTCCGGGCGGATGCCGAGAATGCCGGCGTCGGCCGCCGCGCTGCCCGCAAGCTGCGACCTGATCTCCTCCGGGCGCGTCGACATCAAATTCATCGGCGGCGCGCCGATGAAGGAGGCGACGAAGGTGGTTGCCGGCTTCTCGTAGATCGCAAGCGGATTTCCGACCTGCTCGACCTGGCCGCCGTTCATCACCACAAGGACGTCGGCGAGCGTCATGGCTTCGAGCTGGTCGTGGGTGACGTAGATCGACGTCGTGTTGAGCCGGCGCTGCAATTTGCGGATCTCGACGCGCATCGCGATGCGGAGTTTCGCATCGAGGTTCGACAGCGGCTCGTCGAACAGAAACACCTTCGGCTGGCGCACGATGGCGCGGCCCATGGCGACGCGCTGACGCTGGCCGCCGGAGAGCTGACGCGGCTTGCGCTCCAGCATCGGCGTGAGCTCGAGCACGCGTGCGGCTTCGTCGACGCGGGACTTGATCTCGGCTTCCTTCATGCCACGGTTGCGCAGGCCGTAGGCCATGTTGTTGTAGACGCTCATATGCGGATAGAGCGCGTAGTTCTGGAACACCATCGCGATGTCGCGATCGGCGGGCTCGACCTGGTTGACCACACGTCCGCCGATATCGATCTCGCCGCCGGTGACGGTCTCGAGGCCCGCGACCATGCGCAGCAATGTCGACTTGCCGCAGCCGGAGGGGCCGACCAGCACGCAGAACTGTCCGTCGCCGACATCGACGTTGACGCCCTTGATGGCCTCGAAGCCGCCGAGATAGGTCTTGCGGACGTTGCGCAGGGTGACGTTAGCCATGAAAACTCACTTCTTACTTTTCCGTCTCGACGAGGCCGCGCACGAACAGTTTCTGCATGACGACGACGACGAACACCGGCGGCAGCATGGCCAGCATGGCGGTCGCCATCACGATCGGCCATTCGGTCAGCGCGTCGGTGGTGGTGATCATCTTGCGGATGCCGACCTGGATGGTCTGCATGTCGTCGCGGGTGGTGATGAGCAGCGGCCAGAGATATTGATTCCAGCCGAGGATGAACAGGATCACGAACAGCGCCGCCATGTTGGTGCGCGACAGCGGCAGCAGCGTGTCCCAGAAGAAGCGCAAGGGGCCCGCGCCGTCGATGCGCGAGGCCTCGAGCAATTCGTCCGGCACCGTCATGAAGAACTGTCGGAACAGCAGCGTTGCGGTGGCCGAGGCGATCAGCGGCAGCGCGAGGCCCGCATAGCTGTCGAGCATGTGCAGATCGGCGACGATCTTGTAGGTCGGATAGATGCGGACCTCGACCGGCAGCATCAGGGTGATGAAGATGATCCAGAAGATCGGCATCCGGAACGGAAAGCGGAAATACACGATCGCATAGGCCGAGATGATCGAGATCGCAATCTTGCCGACCGCGATCAGCAGCGCCATCACCAGCGAGTTCAGCATCATGTTGCCGACAGGCTCGCGGGTCGAGCCGCTCGTGCCGACGAAGATGGTTTGATAATAGGTCTCGAAGAAATGACCGCCCGGCAGCAGCGACATCTGCCCGTTCGCGATCAGCGCATTGTCCTGGGTCGAGGCGACGAACGCGATGTAGACCGGGAAGGCGACGATCGCGATTCCGATCCAGAGAATGATGTGCGCGACGTAGCGCCGAAAGCCCTCTTCCTCGACCATCAGTAGGTCACCTTGCGTTCGACGAAGCGGAACTGGATTCCCGTCAGCACGATGACCATCACCATCAGGATCACCGATTGCGCGGCGGAGCTGCCGAGATTGCCGCCGAGCAGGCCGTCGGAATAGACCTTGTAGACCAGCGTCTCGGTCGACTTGCCGGGACCGCCGCGGGTCATGGTGTCGATGATGCCGAACGTGTCGAAGAAGGCGTAGACGATGTTGACGACCAGCAGGAAGAAGATGGTCGGCGACAGCAGCGGGAAGGTCACGGTCCAGAACCGGCGCATCGGACGGGCACCGTCGATCGCGGCGGCTTCGAGCACGCTTCGCGGGATGCTCTGCAGACCGGCGAGGAAGAACAGGAAATTATAGGAGATCTGCTTCCAGGCGGCGGCGAGGATGATCAGGGTTGCCGCCTGGTCACCGTCGAGCAGCGGATTCCAGTCGACCCCGATCGCGCGCAAATAGCGCGCGATGATGCCCAGCGAGGGATGCAGCATGAAGATCCAGAGCACGCCGACGACCGGCGGCGCCACCGCATAGGGCCAGATCAAGAGGGTGCGGTAGAGCATCGAGCCGCGCAGTGGCTTGTCCGCCATGACGGCGAGCAGCAGCGCAAAGGACAACGACGAGACCGCGATGGCGAAAGAGAAGAAGAAGGTGCGGAGGATCGCCTCGAAATAGGCGGGCTCCCTGAACAGGTCGAGATAGTTCTCGAACCAGACGAAGCTCGTCGACAGACCGAAGGCGTCCTGGAGCAGGAAGGACTGGATCACCGCCTGCAGGGCCGGCCAGTAGAAGAATAGCAGGACGATCGCGAGCTGCGGGGCAACCAGCGCGTAAGGCAATAGCCTGGATTGGAAAATGGCTTGCTTCTGCATGGTGTCCGCCGAAAGCGGCAGGCCGGGGGACCAGCCTGCCGCTCATCGCCTCACTTGACGGCGGTCTTTTCGAACTGCCGCAGCATCGTGTTGCCGCGCTCGACGGCGGCATCCAGCGCCTGCTTGGCGGTCTTCTTGCCGGCCAGCGCCTGCTCGATCTCTTCCGACCAGACGTCACGCAGCTGAACCATGTTGCCGAGGCGCAGACCGCGCGAGTTCTCGGTCGGCTCCTTGTTGGTCAGCTCCAGCAGCGGGGTCTCGAGATAGGGCTGGTCCTTGTAGAAGCCCTCGGCCTTGGCTTTCTCATAGGCCGCCTTGGTGATCGGCAGATAGCCCGAGGCCTTGTGGATGTAGACTTGGCGATCGGTGTCGGAGAGGAAGGTCAGGAACTTTGCGACGCCCTTGTATTCGTCGGCCGGCTTGCCGCCCATGACCCAGAGCGAAGCCCCGCCGATGATCGAGTTCTGCGGCGCGCCCTTTGCCTCCGGATAATACGGCATCGGCACCGCGGTGAAGTTGAACTTGGCCTGGGCCTTGACGTTGCCGAAGAAGGCCGACGAGGTCAGGTAGATCGGGCATTCGCCCGAGGTGAAGCGGCCTTCGCCGGTGTTGGTACGGCCGGCATAGTCGTAGACCTTGGTCTTCTGGAGCTCGACCAGGTTTTCGAGATGCTTGACCTGGAGCGGCCCGTTGAACTCGAGCTTGGTGTCGAAGCCGTCGAGGCCGTTGGCCTTGCTGGCGAGCGGGACGTTGTGCCAGGCGGAGAGCTGCTCGAGATTGACCCAGGTGACCCAGGAGCCGGAGAAGCCGCAGGTGTCATGACCGGCAGCCTTCAGCTTCTTGGCGGCCTCGAACGTCTCGGGCCAGGTCTTCGGGATCGCGACATTGGCCTTCTTCAGCTCGTCGAGATTGACCCACATCACGGTGGACGACGAGTTGAAGGGGAACGACAGCATCTCGCCCTTCGAGGTCGAGTAGTAGCCGGTGATGGCGGGCAGGTAGATCTTGGGATCGAACTTCTCGCCGGCCTCGGCCATCAGCTTGTAGACGGGCTTCACGGCGCCAGTCGCAGCCATCATGGTGGCGGTGCCGACCTCGAACACCTGCATGATGTGCGGCGCGTTGCCGGCACGAAACGCCGCGATGCCCGCGTTCATGGTGTCGGCGTAATTGCCCTTGTAGGTCGGAACGACCTTGAAGTCGCTCTGCGACGCGTTGAAGTCGTTGGCGAGCTTGACGATGACGTCGTTGTTGGCGCCGGTCATCGCGTGCCACCACTGGATTTCCGTCACGGCCAGCGCCGGCGACGCCGTCATGCCAACCGTGAGTGCAAATGCGGCAGCCACCCCAAAGTGTCGAAGAGCCATCAAGTAAACCTCCCTTGTCCGTCAAAAGAAGCGCTTGCGCTAGCAGCGCCATATGACGTTCACATGACTGTGTAAGCGGCCGAAACGAAAGCGGCAAGCGCTGGAAAAGGGAAGACGGCAAATAGGCGAAGACGGAGCGGGCAGCCGCATTGGTTCGCGGTGCACTATCGTGCCCGCGCCGCACTGCGGCATCATTCGTCGGACGGAGGTGGTGGCCTCTACCGCTTGCGCTCGGGGCCGCAGACGGTGCCCTTCTCGACCATCGCGTCGATCTCGGCCTTGGAGTAGCCAAACTCGCCCAGCACCTCCTGGGAGTGCTGGCTGAATTTCGGCGGCAGCCGGCGCAGGCTCGGCTTGCTGCGGTCGAGCCGGATCGGCGAGGCGACGCCCTTGTACCAGTCCTTCTCGATAATATCGCCGCGCGCGATCGTGTGCGGGTTGGTCAACGCCTGGTCGATCTTCTGCACGGGCCCGGCGGGCAGGCCCGCGGCGAGCAGGCGATTGCACAGCGGCTCGGCCTCGTGCTGGCTGAACACGGCAGCAAGCTCGGCGCGCAGCGCCTCGCGATTGGCGATGCGGTCCTTGTTGCGGGCAAAGCGCGGATCGGTGCCGAGCTCGGGCTTGCCGATCTCCTTGGCGAGCTTGCGGAAGGTGCCGTCATTGCCGACACCGATGAAGATGTCGTCGGTCTTGGTCGGGAAGATCGCGTAAGGCACAAGGTTGGGATGCTCGTTGCCGGTGAGGCTCGGCGGCTTGCCATGCATGAAATAATTCGCGGTGTGCGGATGCATGATGGCAAGGCCGGTCTCGTACAGCGTCGTCTCCAGGAATTGGCCCTTGCCGGAACGCTGCCGCTCCGACAGCGCCATCAGGATGCCGATCGCCGCATAAAGTCCGGTGGTGATGTCGACCAAGGGCACGCCGATCCGCATCGGTCCGCTCTCGGGCGAGCCGGTCGCGGCGATCATGCCGGTCATGGCCTGGATGATGGCGTCATAGCCGGGATTGCCGCCGCGCGGGCCGTCGGCGCCGAAGCCGCAGATCCGGCAATGCACGAGGCGCGGGAATTTCTTGCTGAGCACGTCGTTGCCGATGCCCCATTTCTCCAGCGTGCCCGGCTTGAAATTCTCGATCAGGACGTCGGCGGTCTCCAGCATCTTGAGCAGCACGATGCGGCCGCCCTCGGAGGCGAGGTCGAGGCCGATCGAGCGCTTGTTGCGGTTGATTCCGACGAAATAGGCCGCGTCCTCCTCGTGGAAGGGAGGGCCCCATTCGCGCACCTCGTCGCCCGCGGGCGGCTCGACCTTGATCACGTCGGCGCCGTGGTCGGCGAGGATCTGGGTGCAGTAGGGACCGCCGAGCACGCGCGTGAGATCGATGACGCGCAATCCGCTCATTGCGCCCAATGCGGCTTCAGAACTGGCGGCTTCAGAACTCATGCCTTCGCTTCCCCTGTGTCGATATTTGGCCACAGGCCTAGCGAGGTTCGCACAAGCCAGCAATGGCCTGTTGCGTAGGGGCGTATGCACTGCCGGCTGCATGCCGCGGCATGGCAAATCAGGATTGGCAGATCAGCGGAAGCGGCCGGCCCGAGGGGGATCCCGGGCCAGCCAATCCGCACTTTCGATCAGACGACCGTCAGGCGAACGTCGACATTGCCGCGTGTGGCATTGGAGTACGGGCACACCTGGTGCGCCTTCTCGACCAGCGCCTCGGCTTCCGCGCGGGCGAGGCCCGGCAGCGAGACGGCGAGATCGATGTCGAGACCGAAGCCGCCCTCGGAGCGCGGGCCGATGCCGACGGTCGAGGTCACGGAGGCATCGGCCGGAACCTTCGGCCCACCCTGCGACGAGACGAACTTCATCGCGCCGATGAAGCAGGCCGCATAGCCGGCCGCGAACAGCTGCTCGGGATTGTTGCCGGCGCCGCCGCCGCCCCCGAGCTCCTTCGGCGTGGTGAGCTTGACGTCGAGCGCGCCGTCGAGGGTTGCAGCATGGCCATCACGGCCGCCGGTGGCCTTGGCGCTGGTCTTGTAGAGGACGTTCACGGACATTGTCGTCTCCTCGGGTCTTCCGGTTGGGGTGTGCTCTGTATCGCAAACAATTAGATTGTGCGCAATTGAAATTAGCGCGGCTCACATTTAATTGTTCGCAATTGAATGTGCCGCCCGCCGGCCCCAGAATGGGAGGAAATCCCGTGAGATTCTCCATGCCCCGGAAGCTATCGACCCTCGATCCGCAACGCCTCGACAATCAGATCTGCTTCGCGGTCTACTCGGCCGCGCATGCCTTCAACCGCGTCTACAAGCCGCTGCTGGACCGGCTCGGCCTGACCTATCCGCAATATCTGGTGATGCTGGTGCTGTGGGAGCGCGACGACGTGCCGGTCAAGGACATCGGCGAGCGGCTGTTCCTGGATTCGGGCACGCTGACGCCGCTGCTCAAGCGGCTCGAGGCCGCCCATCTCGTGCGGCGCACCCGCTCGAGCGAGGACGAGCGTCAGGTCCTGATCGCGTTGACGGCGCAGGGGCATGCACTGAAGGAAAAGGCCCGCAGCGTGCCGCAGTCGATCCTGGCGGCCTCGGACTGCTCAGTGTCGGAACTGGTGTCGATGAAGGACGAGATCGTCGCGCTGCGGGATCGGCTGAACGCGGTGATCGGGGAGTAGGGGGTGTAGCGCGCGCGATCAGAAATGCTTCTTGGCAAAAGCGCGTCCCGATCCCGATTTCAGGTAACGCTCGAACGCGACAGCGCGAGCGGCATCGTCAAACGCGAAATAGGTCCGTATCCGCCATGGCCCATATTTCGAAGTGTGCGGTACCTCGCCGGCGTTGTGCTTTGCCAAACGAGCCCTCAGGTCGTCGGTAATTCCAACGTAGAAATGCTCGGAATCGAGACTCTCGAGGATATAGACGTATTTCATCGCGCTCCCTCCCCGGAGGGTAGGATAGCAGCTTCGAGACACGTTTAGGGTGTTACCTCGGCCTGCAGTCGCAAGGGAGCAAACAGAGTGATTGCCGGCCCAAGTCCGCCGTCGCCCTTCGGGCTATGGCGGGACAGCCTTCGCTCACTTCGCTACGAGGGACTTCCGTAGGCTTGCCCAGCCGAAGCTCGCGAAGCGAGCGAAGGCTGGTGGAGCCAGGCGGGATCGAACCGCCGACCTCTTGCATGCCATGCAAGCGCTCTCCCAGCTGAGCTATGGCCCCTTAGTCCTTGTGGGGATCCTAGTGGATCACCCGTACCGGCGAGCCCTGGTGACTCGCGCGGTGCACCCTTTTTCACAGATCAGGGCTGATCTCAAGTCTCTTCATCACCTCCGACATCACCAATGATGTCGGTCACGTCCTCATCGCCCTCTTCTTCGTCGGCAATGAAGGTCGAATCATCGTCATCGTCGTCATCGAGGGTCTCATCGACCTCGATATCGTCCTCGGATTCGGGCACGGCGGCCTTGACCTTGCCGGTGTTCTCCTCGGCGTCGGCCTCCTCGAGCGAGACCTCCTCGACCTCTGCCGGCTCCGGCGTGGCGTCGGCCGTCGCTGCGTGCCGGGCTTCGGCGCCGCGGGGCATGCGCGCGGGCGCGACCGGGGCGATCGGCACGACTTCACCAGTATAGGGCGAGATCACCGGATTCTTGTTGAGGTCATAGAACTTCTTGCCCGTGGTTGGGCAAATACGTTTGGTTCCGAGTTCGGACTTGGCCACGGCAGGAATCCTGGGAATGTCTGAAAAGCGGTGTTTCACTTGGCTAGTTGGCGGCCCGCTGTCAATAGCGCATTACGGGAGAACGACATGCCCGTGACGAGGCGCTGACCATGTGGTACCTGCGCCCAGCCCCCTCGAGGGCGCATCCAAGGACACAATCGTGACCCATTCCGACCAAACGAGGCCGCTCCAGGCTCGCGCCAGCGGGCCCCTGACCGGGAAAGTACGGGTGCCCGGGGACAAGTCGATCTCCCACCGTGCCCTCATCCTGGGCGCGCTCGCGCTCGGCGAGACCAGGATTTCAGGTCTGCTGGAGGGCGAAGACGTCCTCAACACCGCCAAATCGATGCAGGCGCTGGGCGCCACCGTGGAGCGGACCGGCGATTTTGCCTGGAAAGTGCAGGGCGTCGGCGTCGCGGGCTTCGCCCGACCCAAGGAAGCGCTGGATTTCGGGAACTCCGGCACCGGCTGCCGGCTGGTGATGGGCGCCGTCGCCGGCTGCCCGATCTCGGCGGTTTTCGACGGGGACGCCTCGTTGCGCAGCCGCCCCATGCGCCGAATCCTCGATCCCCTGGAAAAGATGGGCGCCAAGGTCATCTCCGGCAGTGAGGGCGGCCGCCTGCCCCTGACACTCCAGGGTGCCCGCGATCCGCTGCCGATCACCTACAAGACCCCGGTCGCCTCGGCCCAGATCAAATCTGCGGTGCTGCTGGCGGGCCTTGCCGCGCCCGGCACCACGACGGTCATCGAGACCGAGGCCAGCCGCGACCACACCGAATTGATGCTGAAGCATTTTGGTGCCGACATCACCTCGGCACAGGAGGGCGTGCACGGCCGCCGTATCACGCTCAAAGGCCAGCCCGAGCTGCACGGCGCCACCGTGGTGGTGCCGGCCGATCCCTCTTCGGCAGCTTTCCCGGTGGTCGCGGCGCTGATCGTCGAGGGCTCCGATGTCATCCTGTCGGATGTCATGACCAATCCGCTGCGCACCGGCCTGTTCACCACGCTGCGCGAAATGGGCGCATCGATCGAGGAGAGCGAAGTCCGCGGCGACGCCGGCGAGCCGATGGCGAAACTGCGCGTGCGGGCCTCGAAGCTGCGCGGCGTCGTGGTGCCGCCGGAGCGCGCGCCCTCGATGATCGATGAATATCTCGTGCTCGCGGTGGCGGCCGCCTTCGCCGAGGGCACGACGATCATGCGCGGCCTGCAGGAGCTGCGCGTCAAGGAGTCCGACCGCCTGGAGGCCACCGCTGCCATGCTCCGCGTCAACGGCGTGAAGGTCGAGGTCTCCGGTGACGATCTGATCGTCGAGGGTCGCGGTCACGTCCCCGGCGGCGGCACTGTCGCGACCCACATGGACCACCGCATCGCGATGTCCGCATTGGTGATGGGCTGCGCCTCGGACCAGCCGGTGACCGTGGACGACACCGCTTTCATCGCCACCAGTTTCCCGGACTTCATTCCGATGATGCGTTCGCTAGGGGCCGAGTTTTTATGATCATCGCCATCGACGGACCCGCGGCCTCGGGCAAAGGGACGCTCGGCAAGCGTCTCGCGCACCATTACGGCTACCGTCACCTCGATACCGGCGTGATCTACCGTGCGGTGGCCTATGCCCTGATGCAGTCCGGTCACGATCTCCGGGACGAGGAGGCTGCGGTCGCTGCGGCGCTGGAACTCGATCCCGAAAAGTTCGGTAATCCGGCCCTGAAGACCCAGAAGGCCGGCGAGGGCGCCTCCATCGTCTCGGCGATCCCCAGGGTTCGCGAGGCCCTGGTCAATTTTCAGCGGCAATTCGCCGCCGATCCGCCCGGAGCGGTGCTGGACGGCCGGGACATTGGAACCGTGATCTGCCCGCATGCGGACGTGAAGATTTTCGTCGTCGCCGATCCAAAAGTCCGAGCGCGCCGCCGGACCATGGAGGCCAAGGCGAGGGGCGAGGAGGCCGACGAGGCCGCCGTGCTCGCCGACATCATCCAGCGCGACGAACGCGACAAGAATCGGCCTATTGCACCCCTGAAACCGGCCGCCGATGCTTACTTGCTAGATAACTCCCAACTGGATATAGAAGGCGGCGTCCGGGCCGCCATCGACATTATCGAGGCCGTCCGAGCGGGCCGGTCGCGGGGTTAAGCCGCCGCCGTCATTGGAGGAAGTGCCCGCTCCCGCTCTTTGAGGTCGATACCTCGGTCCCCTGTTTGGGGCCGACGCGATCCAGGCTCCGGACACAAGATTTCCACGTATCGAACGCGCGGGCCTCAGCCGGCCCGCTTCCGCTGTTCCGCCTTTCAGGCCGGAGCAGCGAGCGGTCGCTCGAAGGTCTTGCGGACCTTCCGACACTGCGCGTGCGATGCGCCCATGAACCCAACGGCCGGCACGACATCCGCAACTGGAGAACAAATGGCTTCGACTTCTGCTGATACCTATAGCCCGTCGCGCGACGATTTCGCCGCGATGCTCGACGAGTCCTTCGCAGGTGGCAACCTGCAGGAGAGCTCCGTCGTCAAGGGCAAGGTTGTTGCAATTGAAAAGGACATGGCCGTCATCGACGTCGGCCTGAAGACCGAGGGCCGCGTCGCCCTGCGCGAATTTTCCGGCCCCGGCCGTGACAGCGAACTGAAGGTCGGCGACGAGGTTGAAGTGTTCCTCGATCGCATCGAGAACGCGCTCGGCGAAGCCGTGCTGTCGCGCGACAAGGCGCGCCGCGAAGAGAGCTGGGGCAAGCTCGAGAAGGCGTTCCAGAACAACGAGAAGGTCAACGGCGTCATCTTCAATCAGGTCAAGGGTGGCTTCACCGTCGACCTCGACGGTGCCGTGGCCTTCCTGCCGCGCTCGCAGGTCGACATCCGTCCGATCCGCGACGTTGCGCCGCTGATGAACAATTCGCAGCCGTTCCAGATCCTCAAGATGGATCGCCGTCGCGGCAACATCGTCGTGTCCCGCCGCACGGTTCTCGAAGAGACCCGCGCCGAGCAGCGTCAGGAGCTGGTGCAGAACCTCGAAGAGGGTCAGGTCATCGACGGCGTGGTCAAGAACATCACCGATTACGGTGCGTTCGTTGATCTCGGCGGCATCGACGGCCTGCTGCACGTCACCGACATCGCGTGGCGCCGCGTCAACCACCCGACCGAGGTGCTCTCGATCGGCCAGACCGTGAAGGTCAAGATCATCAAGATCAACCACGAGACGCACCGCATCTCGCTGGGCATGAAGCAGCTGCTGGACGATCCGTGGCAGGGCATCGAAGCCAAGTACCCGCTGGGTGCCCGCTTCACCGGCCGCGTCACCAACATCACCGACTACGGTGCGTTCGTCGAGCTCGAGCCGGGCATCGAAGGCCTGATCCACGTCTCCGAGATGTCGTGGACCAAGAAGAACATGCACCCCGGCAAGATCGTTTCGACCTCGCAGGAAGTCGAAGTGCAGGTGCTGGAAGTCGATTCCGTCAAGCGCCGCATCTCGCTCGGCCTCAAGCAGACCATGCGCAACCCCTGGGAGGTCTTCGTGGAAGGTCACCCGACCGGTTCGACGGTCGAGGGCGAGGTCAAGAACAAGACCGAGTTCGGTCTGTTCCTGGGTCTCGAGGGCGACGTCGACGGCATGGTCCATCTCTCCGACCTCGACTGGAAGCTTCCGGGCGAGCAGGTGATCGACAACTACAAGAAGGGCGACATGGTGAAGGCCGTGGTGCTCGATGTGGACGTCGAGAAGGAGCGTATCTCGCTCGGCATCAAGCAGCTCGAAGGCGACCCCTTCGCCGAGCCGGGCGATGTCAAGAAGGGCGCGGTCGTGACCTGCGAAGTGCTCGAAGTGAAGGAAAGCGGCATCGAGGTGAAGATCACCGGTACCGACTTCTCGACCTTCATCAAGCGCTCCGAGCTCGCCCGTGACCGCAACGACCAGCGCGCCGAACGCTTTGCCGTCGGTGAGAAGGTCGATGCCCGCGTGATCCAGTTCGACAAGAAGGCCCGCAAGGTCCAGGTGTCGATCAAGGCGCTCGAAGTCGCAGAAGAAAAGGAAGCCATCGCGCAGTACGGCTCCTCCGATTCGGGAGCAACGCTCGGCGACATCCTCGGCACCGCGCTCAAGAACCGCGACAGCAAGTAAGCGAACCTTTCGGTTCGCCAGACATCGAAGCCCCGGCGCGAGCCGGGGCTTTTTTGTTTGCTGTCTCCACAAACTCCGCTGTCGTCCCGGACAAGCGCGCTCAAAGCGCGCGTAGATCCGGGACCCATACCCACAGGGAGTGGTTTGACGAAGACTCGGAGTGGGCGTCTCGCGTCACACTCCGCCCTGCGGGTATGGGTCCCGGCCTTCGCCGGGACGACATGTGAGTGTGTGGCAGCATCTCGGCCTACGCTGTCACAGCCTTGTTTTCTTCTAATTGCGCCGCAATTGATGTATCCAGATAAGCCGTTGGTCACGCTGTGAGGGCACAACGCGTCCGGCCTTTCATTTGGAGATATCTAGATGTCGCTCGATTCGGACATCATCGTCGATCGCCGCAGGATCCGCCGCAAGCTGACGTTCTGGCGCGTGATGGCTGCGCTGATCGCGATTGCGGCGATTGCGGGCTTTGCGCTGGTCGTGACACCGGGTACGCGGGGCACGTTCGCATCCGCCGGCTCGATCGCGCGGGTCCAGATCGAGGGCCTGATCCGCAGCGATTCCGATCGTACGCAGGCGCTGGAGCGGCTGGAGAATTCGCAGGCCGCCGCCGTCATCATTCACATCAACTCGCCGGGCGGCACCACCGCCGGCTCCGAGCAGCTCTACGATTCACTCGTCCGGCTGAAGGCGAAGAAGCCGCTCGTCGTGGTGGTCGAGGGCCTGGCTGCCTCCGGGGGCTACATCACGGCGATTGCCAGCGATCACATCATCGCCCAGCAGAGTTCGCTGGTCGGGTCGATCGGCGTGCTGTTCCAATATCCCAACGTCAGCGAGCTCCTGAAGACCATCGGCGTCAAGGTCGAGGAGGTGAAGTCGTCGCCGCTGAAGGCCGCGCCCAACGGTTTTGAGCCGACCAGCCCGGAAGCACGGGCCGCGCTCGATGCGCTGGTGAAGGATTCCTATGCCTGGTTCAGGGGATTGGTGAAGGAGCGGCGTGGCATGGATGACACGCAGCTCGAGAAAGTGGCTGATGGCCGCGTCTTCACCGGGCGCCAGGCGATCGATCTCAAGCTGATCGATCAGATAGGCGACGAGAAGACGGCGGTGACCTGGCTGGTCGAGCAGAAGGGCGTCAAGAAGGGGCTCTCCGTGCGCGACTACAAGCTCCAGCCGCGCTTCGGCGATCTGCCATTCCTCAAGACGGCCGCCGCCGTTACGCTGGAAGCGCTCGGTTTGGGCTCGATTGCGCATCAAATCGGGCAAACCGGCGTCGCGCAGGCGGTCGATCGGTTCGGAATGGATGGAATGCTGGCCCTGTGGCAACCGGCCGCCTCAAATTGAGGGGGTTGGGCGAGCGGCTGAGGGTTTTCCCGTTTGGCGGGCGTCGGGTCAGCCCGCTTTTTCGGCATTTGTCACGTAATTTCGCGACGCTCAACCTTGATTTAGCGTCTTGACAGATCAAGGTATTTTCACGGAAATGGTCATCCGCACGCTTCCGGGTCCTATCTCTCGATGATCAAATCCGAACTTGTTCAGCGTATCGCCGAGCACAACCCGCATCTGTACCAGCGGGATGTCGAGAACATTGTGAATGCGATTCTCGAAGAGATCGTAGCGGCCCTCGCGCGCGGTGACCGCGTCGAGTTGCGCGGCTTCGGTGCCTTCTCGGTCAAGCATCGCCCTGCACGCGCCGGGCGCAATCCACGCACCGGCGCCCATGTGCCCGTCGATCAGAAGAGCGTTCCGTTCTTCAAGACCGGCAAGGAAATGCGCGAGCGGCTGAACCGCGACCATCCGGATCCCGGCGCGCCCGACTAAGGCTGTCGTCGTCGGGGTTTAACCGAACGGCCGCATGATGCGGCCGCAAGCTTGATTCAAGACGAGCGATCGCGATGCGAAAGTTCCTGACCGCGCTAATCGTGATCCCGCTGGGCCTGATCCTGGTGGCCTTCGCCGTTGCCAACCGGCACTTCGTCACGGTCTCGTTCGATCCGTTCATTGCGAACGACCCGTCATTGTCGGTCACGCTGCCGCTGTTCCTCCTCCTGATCCTGGTCGCCGCCCTCGGCGTCTTCGCCGGCGGCTCCGCCGTCTGGCTCGGTCAGCGGCACTGGCGCCGCGCGGCGCGCCGGCACGAGACGGATTCACGGGTCGCCAGGGCCGAACTGGCCGATTTGCGGGCCCAGGCGGCCGCGGCAAAGCCCGGCTCGCAGCGCCTTCCCGTACCCTCCGGGGTCGGGCTTTACGGGCCCATCGGGCGAGACAAGCAGCGCGCGACGTTGTAGAAGCGGCCCCGACCGAAAACGCTGTTTTCCGGCCGCACGTTGCGGCCTCCATTTGCTTTGAGACCATGTCCCTGCTCGTCAAAATCTGCGGCCTGTCCACGCGCGAGACGCTTCAAATGGCGCTCGAGGCGGGTGCGGATATGGTGGGGTTCGTGTTCTTCCCCCCTTCGCCGCGGCATCTGTCCCTGGAGCTCGGCCGCGACCTCGGCCGCCAGGTGAAGGGGCGCGCGCTCAAGGTCGCCCTCACCGTCGACGCCGACGATGCGACGCTCGACAACATCATGGACGCGCTGTCGCCGGACATTTTCCAGCTGCACGGCAAGGAGAGCGTGGCGCGGCTGCGCGACATCAAGCAGCGGTTCGGCCGCCCGGTGATGAAGGCGGTCCCGGTCGCGACCGCGGCCGATCTCGCCGTGTTGCCCGGCTATGCCGCGATCGCCGACCGCATCCTGTTCGATGCCCGCGCGCCGAAGGATGCGACCCGGCCCGGCGGCCTGGGGGAGCCGTTCGACTGGCACCTGCTCGAAAACCTCGATCTGAAACTGCCCTACATGGTCTCGGGCGGGCTTCATGCCGACAATCTCGCCGAGGCACTCCGCGTCACCCGCGCCGGCGGCGTCGACGTCTCCTCCGGTGTCGAGAGCGCCCCCGGCGTGAAAGATCCTGAAATGATCAAGGCCTTCATTCGCGCTGCGCGCGCCAGCCAAGAATCCAGCCAAGAGTTGAGTGTTCGATGAACGTCGCCAAACCCAATTCCTATCGCAGCGGTCCCGACGATCGCGGCCATTTCGGCATCTTCGGCGGCCGCTTCGTCGCCGAAACCTTGATGCCGCTGATCCTCGATCTGGAGAAGGCCTACACCGAGGCCAAGGCCGATCCGGCCTTCCAGGCCGAGATGAACGGCTATCTTAAGCACTATGTCGGCCGGCCCTCGCCACTCTATTTCGCCGAGCGCCTCACCGAGCATCTCGGCGGCGCCAAGATCTATTTGAAGCGCGAAGAGCTCAACCACACCGGCTCGCACAAGGTGAACAACGTGCTCGGCCAGATCATGCTGGCGCGGCGCATGGGCAAGAAGCGCATCATCGCCGAGACCGGCGCCGGCCAGCACGGTGTCGCCACCGCGACGCTGTGCGCGCGCTTCGGGCTCGAATGCGTGGTCTATATGGGCGCCGTCGACGTCGAGCGGCAGCAGCCCAACGTGATCCGCATGGAGATGCTGGGTGCGACGGTGGTCCCGGTGCAGTCGGGCACGCGCACGCTGAAGGACGCCATGAATGAGGCCCTGCGCGACTGGGTCACCAACGTGCACAACACCTTCTACTGCATCGGCACGGTGGCCGGCCCGCATCCCTATCCGACGCTGGTGCGCGACTTCCAGTCGATCATCGGCAACGAGACCAAGACGCAGATGCAGGAGGTCGAAGGCCGCCTGCCGGATTCGCTGGTCGCCTGCATCGGTGGCGGCTCGAACGCGATGGGCCTGTTTCATCCGTTCCTCGACGATCCCTCCGTCGAAATCTTCGGCGTCGAAGCTGCGGGCCATGGGCTGACGCAGCTGCATGCGGCGTCGATCGCGGGCGGCCGTCCCGGCGTGCTGCACGGCAACCGCACCTATCTCTTGATGGACGCGGACGGCCAGATCCAGGACGCGCATTCGATCTCGGCCGGCCTCGATTATCCCGGCATCGGCCCCGAGCATTCCTGGCTGCACGAGATCGGCCGCGTGAACTATCTCTCCGCGACCGATGACGAAGCGCTCGCCGCGTTCCAGCTGCTGTCGCGCCTCGAAGGTATCATCCCCGCGCTTGAGCCCGCGCACGCCATCGCCAAGGTGATGGAGCTCGCGCCGAAGCGGCCTCGGGATCACCTGATGGTCGTCAACCTCTCCGGCCGCGGCGACAAGGACGTCCCGCAGGTCGGCGACATCCTGAGGGGCAAGAAGTGACCACGCGTATCGACACCCGTTTTGCCGAGCTTGCGAAGCAGGGCCGCTCGGCCTTCGTCACCTTCTTGATGGCCGGCGATCCCGATCCGGCGACCTCGCTCGAGATCATCAAGGCGCTGCCGAAATCAGGCGCCGACGTCATCGAGATCGGCATGCCCTTCACCGATCCGATGGCCGACGGTCCCTCGATCCAGGCCGCCGGGCTGCGTGCGCTCAAGGCCGGCATGACGCTGAAGAAGACGCTGGAGCTGGTGCGCGGCTTCCGCAAGGACGACAATGCGACGCCGATCGTGTTAATGGGCTATTACAATCCGATCTACATTTACGGCGTCGACAAGTTCCTGGTCGATGCCAAGAGCGCGGGCGTCGATGGTCTGATCATCGTCGACCTGCCGCCGGAGGAGGACGACGAGCTCTGCCTGCCCGCGATGAAGGCCGGCCTCAATTTCATTCGTCTGGCGACACCGACGACCGACGACAAGCGGCTGCCGGCCGTGCTCGCCAACACCTCGGGCTTCGTCTACTACGTCTCGATCACCGGCATCACCGGTGCGGCGGCGGCGGACTCCTCGGCCGTGAGCGAAGCGGTGGCCCGCATCAAGCGGCACACCAAGCTGCCGGTGTGCGTCGGCTTCGGTATCCGCACGCCGGAGACGGCGCGTGCCATTGCCTCCCATGCCAATGGTGCGGTCGTCGGCACCGCGCTGGTCGATGCGCTCAAGAACAGCCTCGACGCCGAGGGACGGGCGACCGGCAAAACCGTTAACGCCGTGGCTGAGCTGACGGCGGCCCTGGCCCAGGGCGTCAAGGGCGCGCAACAGGCGGCGGAATAGGCCATAATTCCGCTTTTGGGGCGGGCGACACGGCGACACGGCGGCTTGCCGGGCAACGGCCCGGTCGCCATATATCCCTTCAGGCGATCCGCAAGGCGGGCCGCACATCGGAGCAAACCATGAACTGGCTTACCAACGTGGTCCGGCCGAAGATCCGCAACATGCTGCGGCGGGAGACGCCGGAGAATCTGTGGATCAAGTGCCCGGACTCCGGGCAGCTCGTGTTCTACAAGGACGTCGAGGCCAACCAGTTCGTCATCCCCGGCTCGAACTATCACATGCGCATGGGGGCGGTGGCGCGCTTGAAGTCGATCTTCGACAACGAGACCTGGTTCGACGTCGCGCTGCCTGACGTCACGCCAGATCCGCTCAAGTTCCGCGATGAGAAGAAATACGTCGACCGCATCAAGGACGCGCGCGCCCGAACCAATCTGAACGATGCGATCAAGGTCGGTTACGGCAGACTCGAAGGCTCCGCCGTCGTCGTCGCCGTGCAGGATTTCGACTTCATGGGTGGCTCGCTCGGCATGGCCGCAGGCGAAGCCATCGTCCGCGGGCTCGAACTCGCCGTTGAAAAGAAGTCGCCGTTCATCGTGTTCGCCGCATCCGGCGGCGCACGCATGCAGGAAGGCATCTTGTCGCTGATGCAGATGCCGCGCACGACGGTCGCGGTGCAGATGCTGCGCGAGGCCAAGCAGCCCTATATCGTCGTGCTGACCAACCCGACCACCGGCGGCGTTACCGCCTCCTATGCGATGCTCGGCGACGTTCAGATCGCCGAACCCGGCGCGCTGATCGGCTTTGCCGGCGCCCGCGTGATCGAGCAGACCATCCGCGAGAAGCTGCCTGAAGGTTTCCAGCGCGCCGAGTATCTGAAGGAGCACGGCATGGTCGACATGGTCGTGCATCGCCACGAGCTGCGTCCGACTCTGGCGCGGCTCTGCCGTCTGCTGACCAAGGCGCCGGCGCCGGAGACCGCGTCGAAGCCGATGCAGCCGGTGCTCAGCCCGGCACAGATCGTATCGGCCGCCGAGACGGCGCCGGCTGCGCCGCACGCGTGAACGCGTCCTCTGACAGCGCGAAGACGCCGCTCGGTGAATTGATCGGGCGGCTGTCGGTCCTGCATCAGAAGCGCATCGATCTCGGGCTGGAGCGGATGCACCGCCTGCTCGAACGGCTCGGCCACCCCGAGCTCAAGCTGCCGCCGGTGATCCACATCGCCGGCACCAATGGCAAGGGCTCGACGCTCGCTTATCTGCGCGCGACGCTGGAGGCAGCAGGCCTGCGGGTGCACGCCTACACCTCGCCCTATCTTGTCAGGATCAACGAGTGCTTCCGGCTCGGCCGCCTCAGTGGTGGTCAGCTCGTCGGCGATGACGAGTTGCGTGCCGCACTCGAAGAGGTCGAGCGCGTCAATGCCGGTGAGGCCGCGACATTGTTCGAGCTGAAGACGGCGGCCGCCTTCCATCTGTTTGCGCAGAACCCGGCCGACGTGGTGCTGCTCGAAGTCGGCCTCGGCGGCCGGCTCGATTCGACCAACGTGATCGATGCGCCGGCGGCCTGCGTGATCACGCCCGTCAGCATGGACCACATGGATTTCCTCGGGGGCACCCTGACGTCGATCGCCGGCGAGAAAGCGGCGATCATCAAGCGCGGCGTGCCCGTGATCTCCGCGGAGCAGGCGGGCGAAGCCATGGCGGTGATCGAGGCGCAGGCCAAGCGCATGCGCGCGCCGCTTTTTGCGGCGAACGAGAGCTGGCACGTCAATGTCGAGCACGGTCGCCTCGTCTACTCCGACGATCGCGGCCTGATGGATCTCACGGCGCCGCGGCTGTTCGGCCGCCACCAGTTCGACAATGCCGGCCTTGCGATCGCGACGCTGCGCGCGATTCCGAACTTCAAGATCAATCAGGCGGCGTTCGAGGCCGGCATCGTCGGTGCCGAATGGCCGGCGCGGATGCAGCGCATCACCTCGGGCGAGCTGCTCGCTCTCGGTCCGCAGGGCTCGGAGATCTGGCTCGATGGCGGGCACAATGCCGAAGGCGGCCGTGTCGCGGCGGCGGCGCTCGGAGATCTCGAAGAGCGGGTGTCGCGACCGCTGGTCGTCATCGCCGGCATGATGGCCAACAAGGATGCGCAGGGCTTCCTTGCCAATTTCGCCGGTCTCACCCGTCACATCATCGCGGTGCCGATCCCCGACACCGAGAACGCGATGCCGGTCGATCGCCTCGCCGACGCCGCCCGCAGCCTCGGCATGCGCGTCGAGACCGTCTCCGGCGTCGAAGCCGCGCTGCGCGCCCTCTCGAAGCTCGCCTACGAGGTGCCTCCGCGCATCCTGATCACTGGCTCGTTGTATCTGGCCGGCCACGTGCTGGCGATCAACGGCACGCCTCCTGCATGATTTCTCTTGTCCCGGACGCGGTGCAGCGTGCAACGCTGCTGCGCAGAGCCGGGACCCAGGGCCGCATGGGCCCCGGCTCTGCAGCGCATCGCTGAAGCAGCGCTGCGCCGCGTCCGGGGCACGAAAGAGAGAATGCCAATGCGTTTCGCCGCGATTGCCGACGTCCACGGTAACTACCTTGCGCTGGAGGCGGTGCTGGCCGACATCCGCGCCCTTGGGATCACCGCCATCGTCAATCTCGGCGATATGCTGAGCGGCCCGCTCGATGCGCGCCGCACCATCGAGATCCTGATGACGCTCGACGCCGTCCACGTGCTCGGCAATCACGACCGCTATCTGCTCGACCGCTCCCCGGAGCAAATGGGCTCGTGGGATCGCCCCGCCCACACAGCGCTCAACGCCGCGCAACTGGATTGGCTGCGGGCGCAGCCAATGACGCGGGTGTTTCGCGAGCAGGTGTTTCTCTGCCACGCGACGCCCGATAACGACGAGGTCTATTGGCTCGACATGGTGCACCCGGACGGCGCGGTGGCGCTGTCGCCGCTCGACCGGATCGAGCAGTTCGCGCTGGGGCTCAAGCAATCCCTGATTCTCTGCGCCCACACTCATCTCGCCCGCGCCGTGCGCTTGCGTGACGGCCGGCTGATCGTCAATCCCGGCAGCGTCGGCAGTCCTGGGTATCGTGACAAGCATCCCTATCCGCATGTAGTCGAAGCTGGCACGCCGCATGCGCGCTACGCGATCCTCGAGCTGGCTGATCGTGCCTGGCAGGTGACATTCCGCCACGTCGCGTATGATCACGAGGCGATGGCGGCGCTGGCGCGGCGCAATGGGCAGCCCGAACTGGCGCAGGCGATCGCGACCGGATGGCTCAGGTAAATCCTCTCGTGTCCCGGACGCGGTGCAGCGCAAAGCGCTGCTCCGCAGAGCCAGGACCCAGACTCGCGGCTTCTGGGCCCCGGCTCTGCACTAGACCGACTCACCTCAGCAGCTTCATCGGATCGGCCACCTTCTGCTTCAGTTGCTCGAAGCTGCATTGCCGCGGCGCCTTGTCGGGGCGCCAGCGCAGGATCGAGGTGCCGTGGCGGAAGCGTTCGCCGCTGAAATGGTCGTAGCAGACTTCGATCACCAGCTTCGGTCTCAGCGGACACCATTTTGCCGAGCGCTCGGTGGACCAGCGGCTCGGTCCGCCCGGCGCGTTGCCGGTGAAGCCGGGTTCTGCGGTCAGCGCCTCCACCCGGTCGGTCAGCGCGGGCTTCTGCTCTGCCTTGATCGCGGATGTGAAGCCGACATGATGCAGCAAGCCACCATCGTCGTAGAGCCCGAGCAGCAACGAGCCGACCACCTTTCGCCCGGCGATCTTGTTGGTGGCGTAGCGGAAGCCGCCGACCACGCAATCGGCGCTGCGAAATTTCTTGATCTTCTGCATGCCGTCGCGATTTCCGGCCTGATAAGGCAGGTCGACGCGCTTGGCGATGACGCCGTCCGAGCCGCCACCGGATTGCGCCAGCCACTTTTTCGCCGTGGCGAAGCTCGTCGTCGCCGGCGACAGGCGGAAGAGGCCGCCCTTCAGATGGGCCTTCGCAAAAGCCTCCAGCGCCGGCCGCCGTTCGCTCAGCGGCCTTCCGGCAAGCTGCTTCTGTTTTACCGTCGCGAGCAGATCGAAGGTGAGATAGAGCGCCGGCGTGTCCTGCGAGAGCTTTTTCACACGGCTTGCGGCGGGATGAATCCGTTGCAGCAGTGCGTCGAACGAGAAGCTCTTGCCGTGCGGTACGACGATCTCGCCGTCGAGCGTGAAACGGTCGGCTTTCAGCTTCAGCGCCGCGGCGACGACTTCCGGGAAATAGCGCGCGAGGTCCTCGCCCGATTTCGAGCGCAGATCGACATGACTGCCGTCGCGCGACAGCAGGCAGCGAAAGCCATCCCATTTCGGCTCGTATTGCCATTCCTTGCCGCGTGGAATTTCGTCGACCGACCGCGCCTCCATGGCAACGAGAGAGGTCGATTTTCGCGCGCGCTTTGCAGGAGGGGCAGGCAAGGGTCGGGACTCGTCATACGCTGGACACGTCCCGTCAACGCAAACGGCCGGCATTTCGCCGGCCGTTGTCGAAAATAAACTTGCGCCAGGCGGATCAGACCGCGGAGGTGATCCACTGCTGCAGCTTCGCCTTCGGCGCCGCGCCGACCTGGCGGGAGGCCATCTCGCCGCCCTTGAAGATCATCAGCGTCGGGATCGACATCACGCCATACTTGGACGCGGTCTTGGGGCTCTCGTCGACGTTGAGCTTCACGATCTTGACCTTGTCGCCCATCGCGCCAGCGATCTCGTCGAGGGCGGGCGCGATCATGCGGCAGGGGCCGCACCACTCAGCCCAGAAATCGACGACCACAGGACCGTTCGCCTTGAGCACTTCGGCTTCGAAATCGGTGTCAGAAACCTTGCCAACGGCCATGGGAGTACCTCGTTCGGTTGAAAGAATCGGCGCGGATGGGAATCGCGCCCGGGATCATGCCGTCAACCTATGAACGGCCCCTTGCCGGGTCAAGGACGCTCACACTGAGATGAAGGGATGCCAGCGCCGCGTCCAGCGCGGGGGCTGAAATCTCCATATATTCAAGGGCCTCGGTCCAGAGCAGGACGGCGCGGATGGGCTTTTGGGGATAAAGCCGCGCCAGCACCGCCCGGTACAGCGCAAGCTGCCGGACATAGGCGGCGGGCGCTGCGGCCGCGTTCTTGGGCGCCGCTTGGTTGGTCTTGAAATCGACGATCAAAACCTCATCCGGACGAACGATCAGCCGGTCGATCTGCCCCGACACCAATGCCGGGGCACGGCCCGGCCGCTCCAGCCTGCCGGCGATGGCGACTTCCGTCCGGCTGCCGGCGGCAAAGACCGGCGCGAAGCGCGGTTCAGTGAGCAGGGCGAGCACCTTGTCGGCCAAAGCGGCGCGGTCGGCCTCCGTCCAGTCGGAGGCATTGCGTGCCATGAAGCCGAGCGCGGCCTCGCGCCGGCGCTCCGCGGCGATATCAGGCAGGGATTGCAGGAGACGGTGCACCAGCGTGCCGCGCTGCAGTGCGAGCGCGCGGGACCGCACCGATTCGCCGGTCCGCACGCTGCGGCCTTCCTCAGCCGACTGGCCGGACGGGCGCACCATGTCGTCGTCGACGATCTCGCGCGGCGCCGGCGTTCGCAGCCAGGCCGGCAGCGCGACCGTCTGGTCCACGGTCGCCGCCGGGATACCCAGCGCGGCGACGTCCTCCGGCCGGGCGAATCGCGTCACCTTGCCGAGCGGCGTCTCGATCGTCTGCTTGTCTAGGCCCGAGCCGGCGAGCCCGGTGTCGACCAGGTCATACCAGCTCAGCTTGCGGACCGTCCTCATATTGCCAGGCATGCAGCCGCCGACGATCAGCCGATCGGCCGCGCGCGTCATCGCGACATAGAGCAGGCGGCGATATTCGTCCTCGGTCTCCTCGAGCATCGCCTTGCGCGCGTTGGCGACGGGCTTGGGGTCGTCGGCCTTGCGGCCGGCCCAGACCACGACCTCGCCGCCATTGCCGCGCGGCACGTGGATCAGCCGCACCCGCTGCGAGTCCGCGGGCGACGACGTGGTGTCGACCATGAATACGACCGAGGCCTCCAGGCCCTTGGCGCCATGCACCGTCATCACCCGCACCTCGTCGCGCGAGATCTCCATGTCGCGCTTCACCTCGGTGTCGGCCGAGCGCAGCCAGGCCATGAAGCCCTGCAACGATGCCGGCGCCTTGCGCTCACAGCTCAGCGCGAGCTCCAGGAATTCGTCGAGCGCGTCGTTGGCTTCAAAGCCGAGCCGGCGCAGGATGCGCGCACGTCCGCCGTCGCCCCCTAACAACCAGGCGTAGAAGGCAAACGGCGTTTCCTCGCGCGCGCGGGTCTCGCAGGCTTCAAGCCGCCGCAGCACGGCCGCGAACTTCTCGCTTCCGGCCGCATGCTCGCCGAGTGCACGGCGCAGTGATCCCTTGCGGTCATGGGCAAGCTGGAACAGGTCGTCGTCATCCAGCCCGAACAGC
Source organism: Bradyrhizobium sp. CCBAU 25360 (assembly GCF_028128695.1). Taxonomy (NCBI): domain Bacteria; kingdom Pseudomonadati; phylum Pseudomonadota; class Alphaproteobacteria; order Hyphomicrobiales; family Nitrobacteraceae; genus Bradyrhizobium; species Bradyrhizobium sp. CCBAU 25360. Next base: position 210,942 of record NZ_LBJA01000040.1, on the reverse strand, counting down.
GGGCTCTTCAGCGCCACCGCCAGCGCGAGATCGTCCTGCGGCAGCAGCAGCGCATCAGCGAGGTTCATCAGGTCGATGATCGCGATGTGCTCGGTCAGCTTGAGCCTGTCGGCGCCGGCCACCGGAACGCCTGCGTGCTTCAGCGCCTGGATCACGGCATCGAAGGCATTGCCGCGGCGGCGCACCAGGATCAGCATGTCGCCATAGCGCAGCGGTCGGCGCTCGCCCTCGTGCCCCGTCAGCGTGCCACTCTCGACCAGCCGCTTGATCTCGGCCTGGATGCGGCGCGCCAGCTTGACTTCTGGGCTGGTGACAGCGACGCCGTCGAACGGCGCGCGCCAGCCCTCGATCTCCTGGCGGTCGTCGGCGACAGCCAGATCCCACAGCTCGATCACGCTCGGACCGGCATCGGCGAGCGCGTTGTGCAGGGGATGGCCGATCTCGACCGAATGGATGCTCTTGTAGATCTCCTGTTCGCGGAAGACGTGGTCGACCGAGTGCAGGATCGCAGCGCCCGAGCGGAACGAATAGGTGAAGGCGACCGGATCGAACTTCAGCCCCGCCGAGGTGAACTTGCGGTGCAGCTCGCGCCGGCGCGCGTCGAACTCGTGCGGCGCCGCACCCTGGAACGAGAAGATCGACTGCTTCTCATCGCCGACCGCGAAGACCGTGCGGTTCAATCCTTCGCGCGCGCCTTCGCCGGCGGTGAATTCGGAGATGATGTGCGCGACGATGTCCCATTGCCGCGGGCTGGTGTCCTGCGCTTCGTCGATCAGCACATGGTCCACGCCGCGGTCGAGCTTGTAGTGCACCCAGCCTGAAGACACACGGTTCAGCATCGCCAGCGTCTTGTCGATGAGGTCGTCGTAGTCGAGCAGCCCGCGCTCCTGCTTCTCGCGGCGGTAGTTGGCGGCGGCCGCGGTGGCGATATGCAGCAGGGCCGCGGTGCGGTCACGCATGGCGACCGCCCGGCGCTTCTCGATCAATGCACTGACCCGCTGCGCCTCGTTCTCGAACAGGCGCGCGACCGACGGGTTGTGCTCGCCAAGCTTCTTGGTCAGCACCGCCTTGCGCGGCAGCTTTTCGTCGGTGAGGAAGACGCAGAGATAGGCATCGACCTGCGCGCTGCCGGAGAACGCCTTGGCCTCGCGGAGCCGACCGGCCTGGTCGTTGTCGGACTTGCTGCCGTCTTCCAGCGCAAAGGCGATGTCGTCCCAGCGCGATCGCGGTAGATAGGGTCCATCGAGAATCTCGGTCTCGACGTCCTCGATGCGATCGCTCGCATCGACGCCCAGCGCCGCCGCCATCTGCGCAGCGGCGGCTTCGGCGTTGCCGGCCTCATCCGTCCAGGCCATGAAGTGATCGCGGCTCAGGCACGCTTCGCGCACGACCTCCTTGAAGGTGACGTCGGCCGCGCTCGCCATCGCGGTCAGCAATGCGCGACCGGTGACGCTCTCCGGATCGCGCGCGGCCTCCAGCAGCACCTTCAGATTGGCGCGCTCCATCATGTCGGTCTGGTCGCGCTCGTCGATCACGGCGAAGCGCGCGGGAACGTTGGCCTCGAACGGAAACTGCTGGAGAAGGCGCGTGCACAGCGCGTGGATGGTCTGCACCTTCAGCCCGCCCGGCGTCTCCAGCGCGCAGGCGAAGAGTTTTCTCGCTTCGCGCCGAATTTTCGCGCTGGGATGCGGGATGCCGACAGCGCGGATCGCTGCGTCGAGCCCGGTATCATCCAGCGTCACCCAGTGACCAAGCGTGGTGAACACGCGTTCGGCCATGTTGGCGGCGGCGGCCTTTGTGAAAGTGATGCAGAGGATCTTCTCCGGCGGCACGCCCGACAGCAGCAGGCGGATCACGCGCTGCACCAGCACATGCGTCTTGCCCGAGCCGGCATTGGCCGACACGAAGGCCGAAGCGGTTGGGTCGGACGCACGCGCCTGCCGCGCGCGGACCTCGTCGGGGATGGGGCGCGGTGCCTTCACCATTCCTCGATCCCCAAACCGCCGGCCGCGGACCATTCCTTGATCCGGGCGAGATCGTCATAGGTACCGTAGCGATTGGACCACATCGGCAGGTTCAGCGAGGTGTAGGGCTGGTTCTCGTCGTCGAAGGCACGGATCAGCGCTTCCAGTTTGGCCCGCGCTTCGGCGGCCGCTGTGTCCGGCGGCTGCGGCTCGTCGCCGGGTTTGTACTTGAGCTCGAGGATGCGCTCCTCGCCCGGCGGATTGTTGCCGCTCAAGCGCACATAGACGAGCTGGCTCACCGACGCGCCGGCGTCGATATCGGGAAAGCCACCCTCGCGGAGGATCGCGGCCTCCAGTGTGAGCTGCGGCGACAGGCCCATGCGGACCTGCTTGCCGGTCGGCGGCTGTCCGGTCTTGTAGTCGAGGATGGCGCAGCCGCCGCCCTGGCGCCGCTCGATGCGGTCGGCGCGGGCCGAAAGGCGGAAGCTGCGCGCGCTGTCGAGCATGATCGAAATTTCGCCGCGCGTCTCCGCGACGATGGCCTCGATCGCGTCGCGCCGCGCCGTCTCCCATTCGCCGAACCAGCTCGCGATGCGCTGGAAGCGCGGCCACCACAGCGCCCGCGCTTCGGGCCGCTCCATAAGCGGCGCGAAATATTTCTCGCCGATCGCGCGCAGCACGCGAGCGGGGTCGTCAGGCAGACGCGTCGCATAGCATTCAGTGAACTCGCCGATCGCGTCGTGGATCGCCGAGCCGCGGTCGGCGGCCGACAGCGGCATGTCGACGGGATCGAGCGCATCGAGCCGCAAAATGTGTTTTGCGTAGATCGTGTAGGGATCGCGCAGCCAGTCCTCGATCGCGGTCACCGACATCCTGAGCGGCCGCGTCGCGCGCGGCGGCCGCGGCTCGGGCTGCTTGATTGGCCTGACCTCGTCCGGCTGGTCGAGCGCGCCCGCGAACTGCACGTATTTCTCGCCGGCGCGAACGGCCGCCTTCCAATGATCGTCGCCCGCAACCGCCTCCAACCGATGCAGGAAGCGCGAAGCCACCGCCGGCGCGCCGCCGGCCTTGGCGGAATGGGTGAGGATCACCTCGTCGCCACCGAGCAGCTGGGCAAAATCGTGGGCGGAGAGGCCGATGCGGCGCTCCGGCAGATCGAGACCGAGCTCGTGCCGCATCGGCCGGCTCAGCCAGGGGTCGATGCGCGGCGCCGGTGGCCAAACCCCCTCGATCAGTCCGCCGACTATGACGCGGTCGGCTTGCATCAGGCGCGATTCCAGCGGGCCGTAGATCTGCAGCCGCGCGCCCGGCTTGTCTCGCCGCCGCACCGCGCGGTCGCTGAAAGCGGTCTGGAAGACGTCGGCATAATCAGGCAGCGTCACCATCAGTCCGCTGATCGTGCCGCCGCGCAGGAGATCGTCGAAGGCGCCGGCGAGCGCGAGGCCTTCGCGCTCCTCGAAGGCGAGCGGGATGCCCTGCTCGTCGCGCGACAGCTCGATGATGATCTCGCGATGCCGGTGGGCAAGCTCGGCGAAGTCGAACGGCTTTGCCGACGCCAGACTCTCGATCGGTGCCAGCGCCTTCTGCAAGGTGTCGATCAGCGTCTGGATGCGGTCGATGTTTTCGGCCTTGAGATGCGCACGGGGCTCGGCCTTGTGAAGCGCGGAGACCTCGCTGCGCCACAGCTTTGTCAGCTCGTTGCGAAAGCGGTTGAATTCGCGCAGCAGGCCGCCGGTGCCGGCAGGCGGACGCGTGCCGCGTAGGACTGCAAGCTCGAGATCTTCGATCGCCGCCTTCCACGCGCCAGGCAGCCGGCCGAGCCGGCACAGCGGATGCTTCAGCATGGCCAGCAGCGTTGGCGGCTCCAGTCCCTTGGTCGCCGCTTCCGCAGTGAGCCGGGCAAAGACGCCGGCGGATGTTTCCATCAGCACGTCACCGCCGGAATCGTCGAAGGCGAGATCCCATCGGGTCAGCGCAGCCATCACCCGCCGCGCCAGCGCGCGGTCCGGCGTCACCAGCGCTGCCGATTTGTCGAGATGCCGTGCTTCGCGCATGGCGATGGCAATGGCGAGCGCTTCCATCTCCGGATTGGGGGCTTCGACGACGGCGAGGCTTTTCATGCCGCCCAAGATCTTCGCTGCGACATCCGGCTGCTTCAGCCGGTCGTGCCAGACTTCCGTCTTGGCCGACGGCCGCATCGATTCGGAGGCGAGCAGATCGCGGCCGCCGTCCGCTGGCGGCAGGAGAATCTCGACGTCGCTGCGCTTGATGCCAAAACGATCCAGCAGCGCGTGCATGGCATATTGCGGATGGTTCGACGCCGGATGCTCTGCGAACTTGCCCAGCGAGTCGCGCACGCCGCCGATGCTCCGCCAGGCGCCGTCGTCGAGATCGGTGTCGAGGCCCGGCAGCACCACTGCGCCATGCGGCAGCGATGCGACTGCGTGCAGAAATTTTGCTGTGGCCGGCATCGAGCCGGTCGAACCCGCCGCGATGACCGGCCCGTTCGGATGCGCGGTCAGCCGTCTGGCCTCCGCCGCGATCAGGTGATCGCGCCGCGCCGCGGGCTCGATCCGGTTGATCTCGGCGAGATGACCGGGCCAGGCGATCCGCGCGATCCGCAAAAATTCGAGCGAGTGCTGCCAGTAACGGTCGAGGTTGTCAGGTACGAGACCGTCGAGCGCGCTCCAGTCGACGCCGCGCGTCACCATGTCGTCGATCAGGCGCGCGAGGTCGCCGGCGAGCGCCAGCGTCGAGGCGGGCCCGCCGACCACCAGCGGCGACAGCACCGGGCCCTTGGCCCAGGCCGCGACCAGTTGCGCCAGCGTCAGCCGTCGTTCGAGCTCGCCAAGCCGCGGCGGAATGTCGAGCGGCGTTGCGCCGGAGAACTGCTCGCCCTCGTCGGCGAAGGCGAGCTCATCCTCGTCGATGTCGCCGAGCGCGACGATGCGCGGCAGCACCACGGCGTCCGCTTTCATCTCGTCGAGGAAGATCTCGCGGACCACGCGCATCGCGCGCCTTGTCGGCAGATACAGCGTGGCATCCGCCAGCCGCGCCGGTTCCTTGCGCGCCTCGAATCCCTCGACCAGCCGTCCGTCGAGCAGGCTCGCGACGATCGTGCGCAGGAATGGAACTGAGAGGGGAACGCTGAAGACGCGCATGAGCTGCCTGATTCGGAGATCAGGGCAATATAGGGAGGCGCGGTCGAATGGTCATGGGGCGGGGGGAAGTCGTCCCCGCTGTTCGCGAGACCTGACAGGTCTTGTAGGGTGGGCAAAGCGAAGCGTGCCCACGCATTTTGCCATCGAGAGAGATGGTGGGCACGGCGCTAGGGCGCCTTTGCCCACCCTACGGCACCGCGTTCGGGACCGGCCCTACGCCACGCTCTCCAGAAACGCCTCTTCCGCGGCGTGCACGGCGTCGGGCGTGCCGACATGCATCCAGACGCCGTCGAGGCGGAGGCCGAACAGCCGCTCCTGCTCGTTGGCGCGATCGAACATTTTCGTCAGCGAGAACTCGCCCTGCGGCGCGCCTTCGAAGATCGATGGTGACAGGATCGCAGCGCCGGCATAGACGAACGGAACGACTTCCTTTTCCTTGCGCTTGCGCAGGGCGCCGTCGGGCAGCATGCCGTAATCGCCGCGACCGCTATAGCCGATGCTGGTCGCAGTCGGCGCCATCAGCAGCAGGATATCCATGCGCGCGGGGTCGAAATTCTCGGCGAGCCGCGTCAAATTGGAGCGCACGCCGTCGATCCAGAGCGTGTCGGAATTGACGTGGAAGAACGGTGCGTGGCCGAGCAACGGCAGCGCCTTGACCACGCCGCCGCCGGTGCCGAGCACCTGGTCGCGCTCGTCAGAAATTGTCACGCGCGGAAGCTGGCGCGATGCGACGTGATCGATGATCTGGTCCGGCAGGTAATGCACGTTGACCACGGCCTCGGTCACGCCCGCCTGGCCGAGCTTGTCGAGCACGTGGTCGAGCAGTGGCTGGCCGGCCACCGGCACCATCGGCTTCGGCATCTTGTCCGTCAGGGGACGCATGCGCAGGCCAAACCCTGCGGCGAGCACCATGGCTTTGGTCGGTTTGACGGACATCCTTCGCTTTCTCAGACCTTTCGCGTTCGCAGCAATCCTAACACGAGGTTCGATCAGCCGCACCGCATCTCAACCGCCTTAACCACCCGCCGTGACGGTTGTACGACGGGTGTTGCCATCATGCCCCGACGGCTGTGGAACGCGCCTTTTTCTTCTTGTCGCCGAGCTTGAGGAAATTGACCCCGATCTGGTCGCCATTGACCCAGGCCAGCTCGCAACGCCGGTACGCAAGTCCGGTGGACGACAGCAGCAGAAAGAACTCCTTCAGATGGAGGCCCTCCACCGAGCCGTCGATGGTCAGCTTGGCGCCGGTCTCGGAGACGTCCTCCATGGTGCAGTCGCGCCGCCAGGTGCCGTCGATCCCCATCATCTGGGCCGAGATCCCGCGCTCGAAGACAACCCGGCTGTTGCCGCGCTGGTCCGTCTTTACCGCCATCTGCCCGCTCCAGCCCGTAATGATCCGGCTGCCTCGCCGCCAGAATACCGGCGTCTTGGCTAACAGCTGGTAAATCGGCCTCCGAATCAGGCCGGACTTTGGGGCGGAGGGACGTTGGCGAGATACCAGTCGCGCAAAGAGCTCAGCGCGGGATGTGCCAGCGAGCGCCGGAGATAGGTCCAGATCCGCGGCTGGTGACGCAAATAATGCGGCTTACCATCGCGGCGGTTGAGGCGGGCGAAGGTGCCGAGCAGCCGCGTATTCCGCTGTGCCGACATGATGGCGTAGAGCTCGGCGAACCCGGCCGGATCGAAGCCGGCATCGCCAGCGCGCCGCGCCTTGATGTAGCGCGACAGCAGCGTCAGCTCGAGGCTTTCGGGCACGTCGATGCGGGCGTCCTGCAGCAGCGACACCACGTCGTAGGATTGCGGACCGAGCACGGTGTCCTGGAAATCGATCACGCCGACGCGCGCGATGCCGGCGCGATCCGGAAGCCAGATCAGATTGGGCGAGTGATAGTCGCGGATGATCCACGTCCTCGGCGCGGCCAGCGGCTTCCTCAGCAGCTCGCGCCACATCGCGAAGAATTCCGCCCGCTTGTCGTCGCTCAGCGGCGCGTTCCGATCAGGCAGATACCATTCCGGCATCAGGCCGATCTCGATCAGCAGCGCCTCGGCATCGAAGACAGGTATAGCGTAGGTCTGTCCGTCCAGCGGCAATGTTTCCGGCAGCGTCTTGCCGTGGAGCACGGCCAGCACATCGGCCGCGGCCTCGTAGCGCTCGGCAATCGGGCGTGGCGGATCGCCTTCGATCACGCCTTCGCTGCCGAAATCCTCGGTGATCAGGAAGCCATGGTCGAGGTCGGAATGGTGGATCGCGGGCGCCGAGATGCCCTGCGCGCGCAGGCCTTCGTCGATCGCAACGAACGGCTTGACGTTCTCGGCGAGATGCACCGCGGCGCTGTACGATTTTCCGTTGTACGTCGCAGCACCATCAGGGCGCTGCGGAAAGTTCATGAGGATGACGATCTCGTCGTTGCGCAGCAGCCGCGCATAGGAGCGGGTCGAGGCATCGCCGGCCATGCGCTTGCGAGTCGCATCCATGTAGCCAGAGGCATCGAGGAATTCGCGCAGCGCCTGCAGCCGCGCGACAGCGGCGGCCGCCTTGCCGTAACCGGTGATGTCGGCGGCGCGCGCATTCGAGCCCAGCGCCGGCCGATGCGTCAGCGCGATGTCGATGCGATCCTGTGGCATCGCCGACGGCGCGCGCTCCGGCCATTCGATCAGGACGAGTGTGGCATCGGGCAGCGGCGACAGCCCGATCTCCTCGAGCTCGCTCTCGTCCTCGACGCGGTAGAGATCGGCGTGCATCACCGGAAAGGGCGGCAGCTCATAGCCCTGAACCAGGGTGAAGGTCGGGCTCGGCACTTCCAGCGCCTCGTCGCCGGCGAGGTAGCGGATGAGCGCGCGGGCGGCCGCGGTCTTTCCTGCGCCGAGATCGCCGGTGAGGGTGATGACATCGCCGGGACCGACCAGCAGCGCGAGGTCGGCCATCAGTTGCGCGGTGGCCGTCTCGTTGTGAAGCGCGACGGAGAATGTGGTGGGCGCGCTCATTCGGCGGCGTCGCGATGCGCCGCCTGGTCGGTCGGGAAGTCGCAGATCACGACCGTGCCCCGGCCGACGATCGAATCCACCCGCACCTTGCCGCCATGCAGCTCGACGAAGGAGCGCACCAGCGACAGGCCGAGCCCGGCGCCGCGGTGACGCGAGCCCTGCGAGCGGCTTTCGAACCAGTTGAACACCTTGTCCTTCATGTCGGCAGGTATTCCAGGCCCGGAATCTGTCACAGTGAAGACCACGCTGCGTTCGGTGCGGCGCGCGCTGATGCCGACGGTGGAATCCTGTGGAGAAAACCCGACGGCGTTGGCGAGGAGGTTATAGAGCACCTGCACCACGCGCTTCTCGTCGCCGACGAAGCTGCCGACATCGGGCGCGATCTCGACTTTGAGGCGGATGCGGTCGGTCGCGAGCCGGTCCTGGATGCCTTCGGCCGCGAGCTCGATGGTCTTGCTGACGTCGACCGGCCCGAGTTCCAGCTTCATGGCGCCCGCGTCGATGGTGGCCAGATCGAGGATGTTGTTGGTCAGCGCCAGCAGCGCATTGGTCGATTTGGTGACGTAGTCGAGATATTCGGCCTGTTTCGGCGTCAGCGGCCCGGTCGAGGGATCGCTGAGGAAATGCGCGAAGCCGATGATGGTGGTGAGCGGCGAGCGCAGCTCGTAGGAGACGTGGTGGACGAAATCCACCTTCATTTGGTCGGCGGCCTCCAGAGCCTCGTTGCGCTCGCGCAGCGCGCGCTCGACGTTCTCGGTGTCGGTGATGTCCTGGAACGTCAGCATGGTCGCGCCGTCATGCAGCGGGCGGATCATGCCGTCGAGCACGCTGCCGTCCTTGCGCTCCAGCTTCAGCGGCACGTCGGCGCGGCTCTCGATCGAGGTGACGGCCTCGCGGATCTGGCGCCAGACCGTGGGGTCGTCGAACAGCTGATGGCACCAACCTTCCACCGTCTGGATGTGCGGCTCGTCGCGCATGGCATCGCTCGACAGTTTCCACATCCGGACGAAGGCCGGGTTGAACAGCTGCGCCTTGCCGTTGCTGCCGAACACCGCGACGCCCTCGGCGAGGCTGTCCAGCGTCTCGCGCTGGACACGGATCATGCCGTCGAAGCGGCGGGCGAGCTCGAGGCTCTCGGTGACGTCGTCGAACAGATAGGTGACGCCGCCTTCCGGGTTCGGCGTGGTGACGACCGAGAGCGCGCGGCCGTCGGGCAGGTACCAGGTGTCCTTGGTGGTCTCGACCGCGCGATAGGCCTCGTGCAGCTTGGATTTCCAGGCACGGAAGTCCGGCTGTTCCGGCAGTTTTCGCGCGGCACGGAGCTGATCCAGCACGCTGGAATCATCGGGATTGGCGTCGAGGAAGGTGCGGTCGAGGTCCCACAGCCGGCGGTAGGAATCGTTGTAGAAGGCGAGCCGGCGCTGGCCATCGAACACGGCAACGCCGGAGGAGAGCTGGTCGAGCGTGCGGCGATGCGCCTCCGCCATCCGCACCAGCGCCGAGCTGAGCGCGTCCGCCTCGCTGGCATCGATGGCGACGCCGACGCTGCCGCTGCCGACATTGACCGCGCGCACATCGTAGATGCGGCGCTCGCCGCTGATCACAATCGGCAGCCGGGCGTTGAAATTGGCGGTGTCCTTCAGTCCCCGTTCCATCGCGGTGCGGTCGGCGCTGTCCAGCAGCTCGAGCTTGCGCTCCTGCGCATCGGTGACGTTGTTCGCCTCGGTGGCACGAACATAGGCGGGGTTGGCGTAGGTCAGCGCGCCGTTCTCGCCCTTGGCCCAGATCGGCCAAGGTGCGTTGGCGGCAAAGCCGCGCAGCATCTCGGTCTCGTCGGAGAGCGCGTTGTAGCGCAGATTGGTCTCGGCCAGATCGCGGCGGAGACCCGAGAGTTCGCGAATCCGGACAATGGCCTGGCCGCCGATGGCGCGGCCGATGGCCTCGAGCGTGTGGCCATGCGCGGTCGTCAGCGTCAGCTGGAACCCGTCGCCGCGGTCACGCAGCGCATCGACGGCGTGATCCATCTGGAGCGCGGGCTCGGGCGGCAGCCAGGTTCCGAATGCGAGCACCCGTTGCGGCGAGGAGTCGCGCGGCAGCACCATGGAGATGTCGCCGGAGATCTGCGCGCGATTGTCGCCGGCCGGCCAGGAGATCAGGATCTGCGGCTCGGCGAACAGCAGCGCGCCGAAGCGGTCGGCCTGGAGCTGGAGTTCCCCGATTCGGGCGCGCAGCCGCGCCTCGTTCTTCGCGGTGCGCACGCGCGTGCGCATCAAGAGGATCGCAGCCACCACCGAGAAGCCGAGCAAGGCCAGCGCGGTGGCGAGCACCGCGAGTTCCTGCCGGTTGAAATCCAGCATGATGGAGAGGGTGTCGATGAGGTCGGCCGCCTCGGCCGGCGCAGCCGGCAGCAGCGCTGCAAGAGCGCCTCCCAACAAGCCGTTGCGCACGAGCGATGTGCACGACAGCAGCGTCCGACGCATCGACACGATCACGCCTGACATAGTTGCCCCAAGACCGCACGAATTTACGCGCGGCGACCCCCGTCGCGCGCGAATCAAACGACAATACCCTCACCGCGACTCCGCCGGTAAGAGTCCAGATCGTGAACGCAAAGGCGGCCCCAAAAAAATGCCGGGGGAGGGGTTCCCGCCCACGTAGTTCTTCGGGATGATTCGGCTGAAATTGCCGTGCGTTAGCGGGGCCGAATATTTGGGCGACATGGCCGCCGCGGAGCAGGTGCGCTCCCTCCCCTGCTCTGCGCGTCGACCTCTCCCGCAAGCGGGAGAGGTAAGAAACTAGCGGCCGGTCGAGCCGAAGCCGCCGGCGCCGCGATCCGTGGCCGACAATGTGGCCACCGGAACCAGCACGGCCTGCACCACGGGCGCGATCACCATCTGGGCGATGCGCTCGCCGCGCTTGATCACGAACGGCGCCGCGCCGTGGTTGATCAGGATCACCTTGATCTCGCCGCGATAGTCCGCGTCGATCGTGCCCGGCGCGTTCAGCACGGTGACACCGTGCTTGGCGGCAAGTCCCGAGCGCGGCCGCACCTGCGCCTCGTGCCCGGCCGGCAATGCGATCGCAAGGCCGGTCGGCACCAGCGCATATTGGCCTGGTGCGAGCGTCATCGGCTCGCCGTCCGGCACCGCCGCCATCAGGTCGAGGCCGGCCGCCTCGGTGGTTTGATAGGCCGGCATTGGCAGGCCTTCCGCATGGGCCAGGCGTTGCAGTTCGACAGTGACCTTCGTGCTCAAGATGCCGGCTCCAGGGATTTGTCGGTCACGCTTCGTGCGACATGCGCGACCAGTTCGATGGCGACCTGTTCCTTGGTCATCACCGGCCAGGAATCAACTGCAATCTCGCCGTCCTTCTCACCATTCTTGCGACTGATCAGATGCACGGTGTTGCGGTCGCCGCCCATCACGCCCGTGGCGGGCGAGACGTCGTTGGCGACGATCCAGTCGCAGCCCTTGCGGGCAAGTTTTGACTTGGCGTTGTCGATGAGGTGCTCGGTCTCGGCGGCAAAGCCGATCACCAGCGGCGGGCGCTTGTCGGTCAGCTTCGAGATCGTGGCGAGGATATCGGGGTTCTCGATCAGCTGAAGCGGCGGCATGCCGGCTGCGGTCTTCTTCAGCTTCTGCTCGCCCTCGTTGGCAACGCGCCAGTCGGCGACGGCGGCGGCAAAGATCGCGATGTCGGCGGGAAGCGAGGCCTGCACCTGCTCCAGCATCTGCCGCGCCGATTCCACATGCTTCACCGTCACGCCCTGGGGATCGCTGAGGTCGACCGGACCGCTCACCAGGATCACCTCGGCGCCGGCGGCTTGTGCGGCGGCGGCGATGGCAAAGCCCTGCTTGCCGGAAGAGCGGTTGGCGATGTAGCGCACCGGATCGATCGGCTCGTGGGTGGGACCTGCGGTGATCAGCACGCGCTTGCCGGCAAGTGGCTTCGGCGCCGGCGGCCGCAGCAGGCGCTCGGCGGCGGCGGCGATCTCGACCGCCTCCGACATGCGGCCAATTCCGGCCTCGCCCGCTTCGGCCATCTCGCCGGAATTGGGTCCGATCAGCACCACGCCGTCGCGCTGCAGCTGCGCGACGTTGCGACGCGTCGCCGCATTGTTCCACATCAGCGGGTTCATTGCCGGTGCCAGCAGCACCTTGCGGTTGGTCGCGAGCAGGATCGCGCTGGCGAGATCGTCGGCGTGGCCGTTGGCCATCTTCGCCATCAAGTCGGCGGTCGCCGGCGCCACCACGATCAGGTCGCAGTCGCGCGCAAGCCTGATATGGCCGGCGTCGAACTCGCTCTGGGGGTCGAACAGGTCGGTATAGACGCGCTCATGGGAGAGGGCGCTGACCGCCAGCGGCGTGACGAATTGCTGCGCCGCTTTGGTCAGGACACAGCGGACCTCGACGCGGCGCTCCTTCAGCCTTCGGATCAGGTCGAGCGATTTATAGGCTGCGATCCCGCCGCCGATGATCAGGGTGACGCTGGCCTCAGGGACGGCGCCGGTGCGCTGAGGGGTGGGGCCGACGGAGGCTGCCGGCGGCGCCGAAAACGGCGTCAGCGGCTCCTCGCGGCCCTCGATCAGCTCCCGCAGGATGACCCGGACCTCTTCCTCGACCGATCTGCGGTTCTTGGCCGAGCGCAGCCGCAAATAGGTTTTGACGCCGTCGTCGAGCTTGCGGATGGTCAGGCTTGCCATGACGCCCCTCCAGCACGGAATGATAGCGATGCTATCATTCGTGTGATTGCAATGCAATCAAACTTTTGGCAATCACAGATTCCGGACGGCGATCAGGATCCCGATGAAGGTCGCGGCGATGATCCAGAGCGCGACGGTGCGCCAGCGGTTCTTGCGGCCCTCGCTGCGACCCATCGCGGCGATGCTCTCCGGCGACAGCCTGATGCCTTCCCGCGTCATGGTCTCGAGCTGCTCCAGCACCTTCACCGACCGCTCGGCGATCTCCGGCAGGCGCATCAGCACGCGCGCGATGTCTCCGGTCCCGGCGAGCGCGCCTTGCACCCGGCCGATGGGTCCGAGATTGCGCTCGATCCATTCGCGTACCACGGGGTCGGCGATCTTCCAGATGTCGAGCTTGGGGTCGAAGCCGCGCGCCACGCCCTCGACCACCACCATGGTCTTCTGCAGCAGGATCAGCTCGGGCCGCGTCGTCATGTCGAACAGGCCGGTGACCTCGAGCAGCAGCGTCAAGAGCCGCGCCATCGAGATCTCTTCCGCCGTGCGGTTGTGGATCGGCTCGCCGATGGCGCGGATGGCTTGCGCAAAGTTCTCGACCGAGTGATGCGCGGGCACGTAGCCCGCCTCGAAATGCACCTCGGCGACGCGGCGATAATCGCGGGTGATGAAGCCGAGCAGGATTTCCGCGAGAAAACGCCGCTCCTTCATGCCGAGCCGGCCCATGATGCCGAAATCGACTGCGACGAGTCGTCCCGCGTCATCCAGGAACAGATTGCCCGGATGCATGTCGGCGTGGAAGAAGCCGTCGCGCAGCGCGTGCCGCAGGAAGCTCTGGATCACCTTGCGGCCGAGATCGGGCAGGTCGACCTGCGATTCTGCCAGACGCTTGTGATCGTTCAGCGCGATGCCGTCGATCCACTCCATCGTCAGCACGTTGTGCGTGGTGCGGTCCCAGTCCACGGACGGCACGCGGAAATCAGGATCGCCCTGCGTGTTCTCCGCCATCTCTGACAGCGCCGCAGCTTCCAGCCGCAGATCCATCTCCATGGCGACCGAGCGCGACATGGTGTTGATGACCTCGATGAGGCGCAGCCGCCGCGCTTCGGCCGAGTAGGTCTCGGCTTTGTTTGCGACGAAGAAGAAATCGGAGAGGTCGCGGCGGAAGCGTGAGGCCACGTTGGGCCTGAGCACCTTGACCGCGACCGACTTGCGGATGCCGGCGTGCAAGACCTCGCCGCGATGCACCTGCGCGATCGAGGCCGCCGCGACGGGCGGGCCGAAGCTCACAAACACGTCCTTCAGCGGCCGCTCCAGCGAGGTCGCGATCGCGGCTTCGGCTTCGTCCTGCGGAAACGGCGGCAGGCGGTCCTGGAGACTTTCGAGGTCGCGCGCCATGATGACGCCGACGACGTCGGGTCGTGTGGCCAGGAATTGTCCGAGCTTGAGATAGGCGGGGCCCATCCGCGTCAGCGCGCGCGATATCCGCGGGCCGTGCTTGACGCCACGCCGTTCGACGAGGCGCGCCAGCTTCAGAGCGAGCTGTCCCGGCGGCGGCACCAGGCTCGGATCGACCGAGCCGAACACGCCCTCGCGCGCAAACACGAACGCGGCGCGGATCAGGCGCGCAATGTGGGTGAAGGCAGAGATCACAAACGCCAGCCCGAATGCAGTGCGACGATGCCGCCGGACAGGGTCTGCCAGCTGACGCGGGCGAAGCCGGCGTCGCGGATCATGTCGGCGAAGGCGTTGGGTTTTGGAAACTTGCGGATGGACTCGACGAGATATTGGTACGACTCGGCGTCGCCCGTGATCATGCGGCCGAGCGGCGGGATCACCTTGAACGAGAACAGGTCGTAGATCCGGTCGAGCCCGGGCATCTCGACGGTGGAGAATTCCAGGCACAGAAAGCGGCTGCCGGGCTTCAGCACGCGATAGGCCTCGCGCAGCGCCAGATCGATCCGGGGCACGTTGCGAATGCCGAAAGCGATCGTATATGCGTCGAAGCTGCGGTCGGCGAAGGCGAGCGCTTCGGCATTGCCTTCGACGAAATCGACCCGGGTTTCGAGATGGCGCTTCGCGGCGCGCTCGCGGCCCACCGCCAGCATGTCGGTGTTGATGTCGCAGACGGTGGCATGGAAGCCGGGGCCCGCGGCCTTGGCGGCGCGGAACGAGATGTCACCGGTGCCGCCGGCCACGTCAAGCAAGGCGAACGACCGGTCGCTCCTGGGCGGGTCGAGCGCGGTGATCATGATGTCCTTCCAGACCCGGTGCAGGCCACCGGACATCAAATCGTTCATCAAATCATAGCGCGATGCCACGCTGTGAAACACATCGTTCACCAGCGTCTGCTTGTCCCCGAGGGGGACGTCCTTGAAGCCAAAATGCGTGGTTTCGCCCGGCCGATCCATTACTCTACTCCACTGGGCGAACCATAGCGCGCCCGCCGCAATGGCGCTATCACACCGCCCTCATAAGGTGAATGCCTGACCATGCCTGAATTGCCCGAAGTCGAGACCGTCCGCCGCGGCCTTCAGCCCGTGATGGAGGGTGCGAAAATCCTGGTGGCGGAGGCCCGCCGGCCGGACCTGCGCTTTCCGTTCCAGCCAGATTTCGTGGCCCGGCTTCAGGGGCAGGTCGTCACGGGGCTCGGCCGCCGTGCAAAATATCTCTTGGCCGATCTCGCCTCCGGCGATGTGCTCCTGATGCATCTGGGCATGTCGGGCTCGTTCCGCGTCATCAAGCCGGACAACGAGGCAGCTCCCGGCGAGTTTCACTATCCTAGGGGTAAGGACTCCACGCACGACCACGTGCTGTTTCGGATGTCTTCCGGCGCCGACATCGTCTTCAACGACCCGCGCCGTTTCGGTTACATGAAAGTGATCGCGCGTAACGCACTCGACGAGGAGCCGCTGCTGCGCGGCCTCGGCCCCGAGCCGCTCGGCAACGAATTCGACGCCGCGATGCTGGCGCGGTCCTGCGAAGGCAAGGCCACCAGCCTGAAGGCCGCGCTGCTCGACCAGCGCGTGGTGGCGGGGCTCGGCAACATCTATGTCTGCGAAGCCCTGCATCGCTCGCATCTGTCGCCGCGCCGGATCGCGGCGACGCTCGCGACCAAGGGTCGCAAGGGCGTTGGCGGCGGCGAGCCGACCGATCATGCGAAGCGATTGGTAAGTGCGATCCACACCGTGCTGAACGACGCCATCAAGGCCGGCGGCTCGTCCTTGCGCGACCATCGCCAGACCTCGGGCGAGCTCGGCTATTTCCAGCACTCGTTCAAGGTCTACGACCGCGAAGGCGAGAAATGCACGACGCCGGGGTGCGGTGGCACGGTCAAGCGGTTTACGCAGAATGGCCGGTCCACCTTCTGGTGTCAGAAATGTCAGAAGTAGAAATCCATGCCGACGCCGCAGCTTGAAACCGAACGGCTGATCCTGCGTCCGCTGGCGCTGTCAGACGTGCCGGCGATCCAGCGCCATTTCGACAATTGGAATATCATCCGGCATCTCTCGATGGTCGTGCCGTGGCCGTATCCCGCCGACGGAGCGGAGACGTTTGTCAGGATGCAGTTCGACAAGATCTCAGCCGGCGACGACATCCATCTCTGGGTTCTGGTGCTCAAGGAGGGGGACGGCGAGGCGATTGGAAACATTCATCTGCGGCCCCGTACAGAAGGCCCGAAAGGCAATCGCGGCTTCTGGCTGGCGGAGCCTTACTGGCGGCGCGGACTGATGACGGAAGCCATCGCCGCGGTGAACGATTTTGCCTTCCTCACGCTCGGCCTCGATCATTTCTACGTCTGCAACGCCGCGACCAACGAAGCCTCGCGTCGGGTCAAGCAGAAGACCGGCGCGGAATTCGTCGGCTTCATCGAGCTCGCCCATCACGACGGGCAATCGAAGTCCGAGAAATGGATCGTGCGGCGGGAGGCCTGGTTGGGCAACAGATCTGCGATTGAAGGCTAATGCATGCCCAACGTCATGGTCGGGCTTGTCCCGGCCATCTACGTTCTTCTTCCCTGTTGCCAAGACGTGGATGCCCGGGACACCTGCGCGAAGCCGCGCTTCGCGCTTTTGCCCGGGGCGCGACGGATGGATGGGGGTCAAAAAACGCGAAGCGAAGCAATCCGGCCGGGCTGGTGGCCGGATTGCTTCGTCGCTGGGGCCCTTCGGGATGGTGAAGGGCCGGCTGCCGTCTGAGCGATCGCCCCGCTCAGGACGCCAGTGTCGTGGTCTCGTCCGCCGAAAGCTCGGCAGCGACATGCAGCATGCCGCCCGCAGCCGATATCACCTGGTCGATCTGGACATTGGTCGTGGCACTTAGCTCGAGCCGGGTTTCGATCCAGCGCCAGAGGCCGCGGATCTCGTCCGCCGACTTGCCGTTCGGCGCGAATTCGCTCACCGCACGGCCGTTCGCGAGCGAGTCCTGGTGATCGTTGCGCATCACGATCAGCGGGCGCGCGAGCACGTCAGAAAGATCGAGCGCCGCTTCCTCGGCGAGGGTGTTGGCGGCGTTGTCGATGCGCTGGCCGCGGATCGGCGTCTGGTTCAACACGAAGCTGTAGGGCCGCTTCCAGGCGCGTGCGACGCTGAGCGTCGAGACGGTCGCCTCGATGTCGGCGACGCTCGGGCGGGCCGGGATCAGGCAGAGATCGGAATGGCGGATTGCAGCGGTGGTCGCGGCGCTGAGGCCGGCGGCGGTGTCGACGATCGCAAGCTGCAGGCCGCTGTCAGCCAGCATCTTCAGGCGCGGCTCGATGTCGGCTGCGTGATAGATCGGCTCGACGACGAGATCATCGGCGGTGCGGCGGCGCTGCCAGTTCGACAGGGTGCCCTGCGGGTCGGTCTCGATCAGGCGGACGGTGAAGCCGGCCTGCTTGGCCGCGAGCGCGAGGCCGATGGCGAGCGTGCTCTTGCCGCTGCCACCCTTTTGGGTGGCCAGTACGATCGTGTGCATTTGAAGATCAATCCTTTGGAATGCTTGGGTCAGGAATACGCCACGCGAACGTGCATCGATCTTGATGCTGAGCCTTCTAGCTCAGGACGTGCCGGCCCGATCCAAAGGGGGATCGCGGAGGTCCGAATCAGCAGCAACGATGATGGCGGAAGAGGGATGACCAGCTAATCCGTACCATTACTGGACCAGTAGTCGTACGTGTGATGATGCTCGCGGCTCGGTTGAGCTCGTGCCCCGGACAAAGCGCAGCACGCTAGTGATGCGCTGCTGAGCCGGGGCCCAGAAAGCCACTTGCACGGAATTTGAGGAAGCATGGGTCCCGGCTCAGCGGCGCGGCACTACGCGCCGCACCGCGTCCGGGACACGAGAGTTGGCGTTAGACCTACTTCCGGACGCAGATCACGCGCACGACGGCAGCTTTTGCATCCGTCGAGGTGCCGTTCGCTGTGACCTCGTTCGCCTTCAGGAAATCGCGCACCGTTTCCGCGGACACCATCACCGCCTGTGACGCCGGCACCGATGTCGCGGGCCCCGCGACCATCGCCGGCTTCAACAGCGCAATGCCGGCGAACTTGCCGTCGCCATCGATCGCCGGACCCCCGGATACCCCGACCGCCGGCGGTGGGGACAGCACGGAATCGCTGCTCGGGACCGGCGCCAGCGCAGCCTTGATGCTCGACACGCCGGCCGCGCCACCCTGGCTCTGCGGATCGGCGATGCCGACGACATCCACGTTCGTCCTTGCCGCGCCGCCAGCGAGGCTGAACGGCTTCAGGCCGCGCGCGCCGTAGATATGCAGGAGTGCGAGACCGCGCTCCTTGTCCTCGGCGAGGCGATCGGCGCTGCCATAGCCGGCGATCGTGATGGCAAGACAGTTGTCGGTGACGAGCCGGTCGGTGACGATCGCGCCGTCGTCGCTGACGACGAGGCCGGTGCCGTACTCGACGGTCTTGCGGGGCGGCGGCCCGGCCTGCGGGCCTGGCGGAAATGCATTGAACGCGCTCGACATCGCGATCACGACCGGCTCGACCGTGTTCTCGGTCGCCTGGTCGTAGAGGATTGTCATGGTGCGGACCTCGTCCCCTCTAAAGGTGCCGCGGACGTAAAATTTCTTCAGGCCCTGCAAGCCCGACAGCACGAAGAAATCCGGCTTCACCACGGTGTAATCGACCTTGCGCCCGGACGGCTCCTTCTCAAGCTCCGCGAGTTTTGCCGTGGTCGGGTTCGCCTCCTTGCGGCGGCTGAGCAGCACCTGCACGGTTCCAGTCGGCGAGGTCCATTTCGAGCCGTTGGCGTCGCTCGCCTGCTGCGGCACCAGTTTCGAGGGGATGCCGAGCCGGGCGCCGCTGGTCGGCTCCGTCACGATCTTCCAGCCGACGCCGTCCTGCTTCTTTCGCGCCGTCTCGGCCAGCGCGGCGCGCTCCAGCGGATTGAGCACGCCGGTCGGCTTGCCGCCCTTGGCCTTCTGGTATTCCTTGATGGCGGTGACCAGCCGCGCGCTGGCGTCGCCGGTGATGGCGCCGTTGTATTGGCCGACCCAGGCGAGGTCGGATTGCAGCGACAGCCGCTCCGCCTGCGCCATCGCATCCGCCGTCGCCGACGGCGTCTGCATTGCGGGTGGCCGGATCGGCACGGTCTGGACCGGCTTCGGCTTGGTACCGGGGATCTGCGGCGTCGTCATCTGGGCGTTCGCGCCTGTGGCAGACGCAAACATCAGTGTTGCCGCAAGCATCGATCTCATGACAAATCCAGCCAGCCCATTGAACGCAATGTCATTCAAGCACATCTCGTTGGTCGCGAACAATGTAGCGGTGGTTCAGGCCCAAGGTCGAGCCGCGTACTCAGGTCCTCATCCTGAGGAGCGGCCTCAAGGCCGCGTCTCGAAGGATGGCCGCGGCGAGATCGGGGCCTGCATGGTTCGAGACGGCGCTTTGCGCCTCCTCACCATGAGGAGTGAAAGCGACGGCTTGGTAGGAGAGGCGTACGACGATGCTGAGCCCGGATGAACTCGAACGCTATGCCCGCCATATCGTGCTGCGCGACGTCGGCGGCCCGGGCCAGGCGGCGCTGAAGCGGGCCTCCGCGCTGGTGGTCGGTGCCGGCGGGCTCGGCGCGCCGGCGCTGATGTATCTGGCCGCCGCCGGTATCGGCACGCTCGGCGTGGTCGATGACGACGTGGTGTCGCTGTCCAACCTGCAGCGCCAGGTGATCCACACCACGCCCGATATCGGCCGGCACAAGGTCGAGAGCGCGGCCGAGCGGATTGCGGCGCTCAATCCGCATGTTCGTTTCGTCGGCCACGCCACCTGGCTGAATGCCGACAATGCGCTCAGCCTGATCGGCGACTACGACCTCGTGCTCGACGGCTCCGATAATTTCTCGACGCGCTATCTGGTCTCGGACGCCTGCTTCTTCGCGAAGCGGCCGCTGATCACGGCGGCGCTCGGCACCTTCGACGGCTCGCTCACCACCATCCGCGCGCACGAGACCAACGAGCAGGGCGAATTCAATCCGACCTATCGCTGCCTGTTTCCGGAGGCGCCGCCGCCGGGTACCGTTCCGGCCTGCGCGGAAGCCGGCGTCATGGGTGCGCTGGCGGGCGTGCTGGGATCGATGATGGCGATGGAGGCGATCCGCGAGATCGTCGGTTTCGGCGACGGCCTGGTCGGCCGCCTCCTGATGATCGATGCGCGCGCGATGCGCTTCGAGACGCTGCGCTACGAGCGCGATCCGGCCAACCCGCTCAATGGCGACGGGCCGGCGTTCGACGATTTGAGCATCCACCGCGAGTAGAGGTGGCAGTGAAACCTCAGAGCATGCTCGGCAGCACGCGATCCGGCGGCTTGTGGGCGTCGAGGAAGGTGCGGATGTTGATGATCACCTTCTCGCCCATCTCGACGCGGCCTTCGATCGTGGCCGAGCCCATATGCGGCAACAGCGTCACCTTGCCGGCCTTGGCAAGCCGCACCAGCTTCGGGTTGACCGCGGGCTCGTGCTCATAGACGTCGAGCCCGGCGCCGCCGATCTCGCCGCCTTCGATCAGCTTGATCAGCGTGTCCTCGTCGGTCACCTCGCCGCGCGCGGTGTTGACGATGTAGGCGTCCTTGCGGATCAGCTTCAGCCGCCGCGCCGAGAGCAAATGATAGGTCGCCGGCGTGTGCGGACAGTTCACCGAGATGATGTCCATCCGCGCCAGCATCTGGTCAAGGCTTTCCCAATAGGTCGCCCCTAACTCCTCGGCGATCTTCGGCGCGACGGGACGGCGGTTGTGATAGTGGATCTGCAGGCCGAAGGCGCGGGCGCGGCGCGCCACCGCCTGGCCGATGCGGCCCATGCCGATGATGCCGAGCCGCTTGCCGCCGATGCGGTGGCCGAGCATCCAGGTCGGCGACCAGCCCGGCCAGGGTTTTCCTTCGGTCAGGATCGAGGCGCCTTCGATCATCCGCCTGGGCACGGCGAGGATCAGCGCCATGGTCATGTCGGCGGTGTCCTCGGTCAGGACCTTCGGCGTGTTGGTGACGGTGATGCCGCGAGCATGCGCGGCCTCGACGTCGATATTATCGACGCCGTTGCCGAAATTGGCGATCAGCCGCAGCTTGCAGTCGGGCTGGTTGATGATGTCGGCGCTGATATGGTCGGTGACGGTCGGAACCAGCACGTCGGCGGTGCGTGCGGCTTCCGCGATCTGGTCGGCGGACATCGGCGTGTCCTCGAGATTGATCCGCGCGTCGAACAATTCGCGCATCCGCGTCTCGATCGAATCCGGCAGCTTGCGCGTCACCACGACGAGGGGCTTTTTCTTCACCGACATGTCCTGCTCTCATGAGGCGTCGCAAGCCGCCTCTGTCGCCAAAGGCCGGTCGTTGAGGTCTCATTAACCCGGTTGTTCGACACTGCCCTTGCCGTGTCCGTCCCCGGCGTTTCCTTCAAGCTCTCCCGATATTTCCGGCCGGAAAAATCGGGACAAACTGGTTGTTCAAGTGCCCGTCCTCTCTAGCAGAAGGCCGGGCCAAGACAAGAACCACGGGTCAAGGCTTGGGAACACCCGCGTGGGGCGGGTCAGGGGGGTGCGCGGCAGGTTTTGGAATTTGGGGTGAGGACCCGGCTCGGGCCGGGTCGTCGACAGGAGACGGGTTGATGGCGTTGGGGCGTTTTTGTTCGGTGATGGCGCTCGTTTGCACCTGGTTGAGCGCTTCGGTCGGCCCCTCGCATTCGGCCAAGGATACGACGCCCCAGACCGCCAGCGGCCTGCCGGTGCCGCGCTATGTCAGCCTCAAATCGGATCATGTGAACGTCCGCGCCGGCCCGACCAAGGACAATGACGTGGCCTGGGTCTACACCCGTTCGGGCCTGCCGGTGGAAATCACCGCCGAGTTCGAGAATTGGCGCCGGGTGCGCGATTCCGAAGGCGCCGAGGGCTGGGTCTATCACTCGTTGCTGTCGGGCCGCCGCACCGCGGTCGTCACCATGAAGCACAAGGACGACCTCGCCCCGATCTACGATCGCGCCGACCTCGACAGCGCGGTTGCAGCAAGACTCCAGGCCGGCGTCGTCACGCAGGTAAAGAAGTGCGCTGCAAACTGGTGCCGCGTCACCGGCAACGGTTTTGACGGCTGGATCCAGCAGGAGCGCCTCTGGGGCGTGTATTCGGACGAGCAGGTGAATTGACGCTGCCGTCGTCCCGGCGAACGCCGGGACCCATAACCACAGGGTTAAATTGTTTTGGAAGGCGTCAGCCAGCGTGCCTCATTGAGGGATCACGCGGTATGGGTCCCGGCGTTCGCCGGGACGACAATAGAGTTGTGAGGTTCAGCGCTTCTTGCGCAGGCGCACGACCATGTCGATGCGCGCGATCTCGTAACCCTCCGGCACCTCCGGCATCTTGGACAGCGCCAGATGCGGATCCTCGATGTCGACCAGCTCATGGCTGTTCTCGAGGTAGTAGTGATGGTGGGTGGTGACGTTGGTGTCGAAATAGGTCTTGGTGCCGTCGACGCTGACTTGGCGGAGCAGGCCGGCATCGGTGAGCTGGTTCAGCGTGTTGTAGACAGTCGCCAGCGACACCGGAACCTTGGCCAGTGTGGCTTCCTCATAGAGCATTTCAGCCGTGAGGTGGCGAGCACCTTTGCCGAACAACAGCCAGCCCAATGCCATGCGCTGACGCGTCGGACGGAGCCCGGCGGACTGGAGCATTTCATTGACGTCGTGCCAGGGGCAGCCGGTCAGAGCCGGCTGGCGGCCGGACAAGAGGGCCGCGGCATGGACGTCGTCGTCATGATGGGGCGCAGTATTCTCGCTCATTTCCAGATTTCGGGCACGCGTGAACAATATCTCTCAGCAATATAAGAACAGAAAGATGCAGATGCAAGTTTCTCGCAACTAGAGGGGTTCTAATCAGGCTTGGAACCGGAGCGGGATCGCGTCATTTTAACTTCATGGATGCGCTTTGCTACCCGAAATAGCCTGTGTTAGAGAGCGCGCGGTTCCGCTTAGCCGATTTTGGCGCAGCCGGGCATCGAAGCCCGGTCCGCAGTCCATCCGGGGCATGCGGGCGCAGCGCCTGACAGTGGCAATTGGCGTTGCTCTCCGACCGAGACGGGGCCCATTTTCGCCAAAAAGCGCCGCTCAATCGGAATTCAAACAGAGGCTCGTGCATGCTGAACAGGCGCAACGGTTACGAATATGAAGATCTGCTGGCCTGTGGCCGCGGCGAGATGTTCGGCCCGGGCAATGCCCAGCTGCCGTTGCCGCCGATGCTGATGTTCGACCGCATCACTGACATCAACGACAATGGCGGCGAGTTCGGCAAGGGGCTGGTGCGCGCCGAACTCGACGTGAAGCCCGACCTCTGGTTCTTCGGCTGCCACTTCAAGAACGATCCGGTGATGCCCGGCTGCCTCGGCCTCGACGCGCTGTGGCAAATGGTCGGCTTTTACCTGGGCTGGACCGGGGGCGAAGGTCGTGGTCGCGCGCTTGGCCTGAACGAGCTGAAGTTCAGCGGCCAGGTGCTGCCCGAGGCGCGCAAGGTTGTGTACAACGTCGATATCAAACGCGTGATGCGTTCAAAGCTGGTGCTCGGTATCGCCGACGGGTGGCTTTCGGTCGATGACCAGATTATTTATCGCGCCAAGGACTTGAAGGTCGGCCTGTTCAAGCAGGGCACGAGCCTGGGCTGAGCGCATCACCAAGACAACAACGATTGAGGCGAGGCTGTCATGAGGCGGGTTGTGGTCACCGGGATGGGCATCGTCTCGTCGATCGGAAACAACACCCAGGAAGTGCTTGCGAGCCTTCACGAGGCGAAGTCGGGCATTTCGCGGGCTGAGAAATATGCCGAGCTCGGCTTCCGTTCGCAGGTACAGGGCGCGCCGACGCTCGATCCTGCGACGGTGGTCGACCGCCGCGCGATGCGTTTCCTCGGCCAGGGCGCGGCGTGGAATCACGTCGCGATGGAGCAGGCGATCCAGGACTCCGGTCTGTCGCCTGACGAAGTCTCCAACATTCGCACCGGCATCATCATGGGCTCCGGCGGCCCGTCCGCCCGTACCATCGTCGAATCCGCGGACATCACCCGCACCAAGGGACCGAAGCGCGTCGGACCTTTCGCAGTGCCGAAGGCGATGTCGTCCACGGCCTCCGCGACGCTTGCGACCTGGTTCAAGATCAAGGGCGTGAACTATTCGATCTCCTCGGCCTGCGCGACGTCGAACCATTGCGTCGGCAACGCCTATGAGACGATCCAGATCGGCAAGCAGGACGTCATCTTCGCCGGCGGCTGCGAGGAACTGGACTGGTCGCTCTCCGTGCTGTTCGACGCCATGGGCGCGATGTCCTCGAAATACAACGACACGCCGGCCACCGCCTCGCGTCCCTACGACGTCAACCGCGACGGCTTCGTCATCGCCGGCGGCGCCGGCGTGCTGGTGCTGGAAGAGCTCGAACATGCCAAGGCGCGCGGCGCCCGCATCTACGGCGAGATCGTCGGCTACGGCGCGACCTCGGACGGCTACGATATGGTCGCACCTTCAGGCGAAGGCGCCGAGCGCTGCATGCGCATGGCGATGTCGACGGTGAAGACCAAGGTCGACTACATCAATCCGCACGCGACCTCGACCCCGGCCGGCGATCCGCCGGAGATCGACGCGCTCCGCCGCGTGTTCGGAAGTGGAGAGAAGTGCCCGCCGATCTCGGCGACCAAGGCGCTGACCGGCCACTCGCTGGGCGCCACCGGCGTGCAGGAGGCGATCTACTCGCTGCTGATGATGAATGACGGCTTCATCTGCGAGAGCGCGCATATCCAGGAGCTCGACCCTGTCTTCGCCGACATGCCGATCGTGCGCAAGCGCATCGACAACGTCAAGATCGGCACCGTGCTGTCGAACTCCTTCGGCTTCGGCGGCACCAACGCCACGCTGGTGTTCAGCCGGTTGGATGCGTGACGTCGTTGCTGGCGTACTGTTGATTTTCTCGTCATGGCCGGGCTTGTCCCGGCCATCCACGTATTGGGACTAGGTTTGGAAGGGCGTGGAAGCCCGAGCATGACCTAAGCGGAAGGTAATCGCGAGATGGAAGGTCTGATGAAAGGTAAGCGCGGTTTGATCATGGGCATCGCCAATGATCATTCGATCGCCTGGGGCATGGCGAAGACGCTGCATGCCCACGGCGCCGAGCTTGCCTTCACCTTCCAGGGCGAGGCCCTCGGCAAGCGCGTCAAGCCGCTGGCGGAGCAGCTCGGCGTCGATCTTGTGCTGCCGTGCGACGTCGAGGACATCGCCAGCGTCGATGCGACCTTCGATGCGCTCCGTGAAAAATGGGGCAAGCTCGATTTCGTCATCCATGCCATCGGCTTTGCCGACAAGAACGAGCTGAAGGGCCGCTACGCCGACACCAGCCGCGAGAACTTTTCACGCACCATGGTGATCTCGTGCTTCTCGTTCACGGAAGTGGCGAAGCGCGCCGCCGAACTGATGACGGAGGGCGGCAGCATGATCACGCTGACCTTCGGCGCCTCCGAGCGCGCGATGCCGAACTACAACGTGATGGGCGTGGCCAAGGCGGCGCTGGAAGCCTCCGTGCGCTATCTCGCCTCCGATTTCGGACCGCGCGGCATCCGCGTCAACGCGATCTCGGCGGGCCCCATCCGGACGCTCGCCGGCTCCGGCATCGGCGAGGCGCGCGCGATGTTCGCCTTCATGCAGAAGCATTCGCCGCTTCGCCGCGGCGTCACGCTCGACGAGCTCGGCGGCTCGGCGCTGTATCTGCTGTCGGATCTCTCCGGCGGCGTGACCGGCGAGATCCACTATGTCGATTCCGGCTACAACATCGTCCTGATGCCGAGGCCTGACGATTTGAAGACGCCCGACTGAGGCGTCCGCGAGTAGCCTGATATGACGACGCCGTAGGGTGGGCAAAGGAGCGCAAGCGACGTGCCCACCATCTCTGCGTGATCGCAATAGATACATGACGTGGGCACGCTTCGCTTTGCCCACCCTACGAGAGTTCGTCTAACCCGCGGCGATCTTCTCCGCGCGCTGGAAAGCGGGACGTGCCATGCAGCGTGCGAGATAGGCATCGAACGCGGGGCGCGACGGCACCATCTTGAACAGGCGCACCGCGAAATTCAGGCCCGAGCCGATCGTGACGTCGGCGGCCGAAAATTCTTCGCCGAGAATCCACGGCCCCTCGGCGAGCGCAGCGTCCAGAACGTCGAACACCTGCGTCGCGCTGCCCCAGGCCGCGGTCGAGGTCGGGATCTCGATCTTGGTGAAGATCTGGATGATGGCAGGTTCGATGCAGCCCGGGGAGAAGAACAGCCATTGCAGATAGCGCGCGCGGCGCGGGTCGGTCACGGCGGGTGCGAGCTTCGTCTCGGGGTAGCGGTCGGCGATGTAGGCGCAAATGGCCGCGGCCTCGCCAAGGGCTGCATCGCCGTCGCTGAGCGCTGGCACTTTCCCCATCGGATTGACCCTGAGGAAATCCGGCGCCTTTTGCGCGCCGGTCGAGATGTCGGTCAGCACGCGCTCATAGGGCAGGCCGCTCTCTTCCATCAGCCAGAGCGTCGTGAACGAGCGCGAGCGGGGCGACCAATAGAGCTTGATCATGGCGGGAACCTTTCATCGGCGGAAGGCTAGCAGCGTGCAATTCATGCCGCGTTTGCCGCGTATCCGCAACGCACTACGCCTGGGTCGATGCCAACCAGCGTAAACGACATGTGGGTCAACGTTGTTCAGTGTCGCTTTGGCGTGCTGCTGGTCGACGTCCAAGCAAAAGCGGCAACGTCTTGTCGAGGCTTTCCGCCAGCATGGCGCGCACGCCGTCGCGCAGTGCGGGGTTGTCGGCGGCATCTTCAGGGCGCGTTGGAAACGATTCTGCGGGCAACTCGCGATAAGGGCCGCCGACGAGCTTGCCCAAAAACCTCTGCACCGCCAGCGAATGATCCAGGTTGATCAGCGCAGAGCTCTGTCTGACGATGGCAAAGGCGCGCCCGTCAAAGATACGGATAAACGCCAGGGCGTGGAGAAAGATGCGACGCCCGAGCACCACATCCTGGTTGAGGATGCCGAAGCCGCGGACCGTATAGCTTGATGACCCGATCGGACTGATTGCATTGAGGATCTGGATGTAGTGCCGGCAATTCGTTCCTTTCACGGCCTCGCGCATGTATCCGGCCAGCTCCGCGTTGGGATCGCGGACCAACCTATCTTTCAACGTGTCCTTTGACTCATCGTGGGGAGGAAATTTCGCCGGATTGTAGGTGATTCTCAGAACGGACGCGCCGGCAGGGATCGCGGCGCGGGTCCGCGCGAAGATCAGATCGCTCAGTCCCCAGCCTGGGATCGGGACCACCGTCTTCTTGTTCTGAAATATGGTCAGGCCGGTCGTCTGCACGGTGAACTCATCGCCGGTGGTGATGACGACACCAAAGTCGCACGAGCCGCCGGCCACGGGAGCGGGCTTGCCCGTCGCTTCACGCCGCGTGGTCAGCTTGCCATTGGCTTGTTTGACGGTTGGTTGTGCCGTCTCCCATTGGGCTTGTGCCGGCGCCTGAGTTGAAAAACACCACAGGATGAGCGTAATGACGAGCAGCCGGGCGATCATGCTGAATGCGACTGTGTTCGCAGGCGCAGCCAAACTTGATCCTTTGGCGCGTCGTGTCGACAAAGGCGCTTACTCTTCCTTTAGATAGCCGGGGAGGTTCCGGTCGAGCCTTTCTACGACGAGCGCACGCGTTCTCTCGCGCAACGCCGCGTTGGTCGAAGCTGTCTCGGGCGGATCTGGGAACAGTGAATTGTCGAGCTTCGTGATCGGGTCTTCAAACAGACGCATGCTTGTGGCGAGATTCGCGCCGATATCCGTAAGGGGGCGCTTGATCTGTTCGTAGCTGCGGCCGTCAATCAGCGTGATCGCAACATTGGCGAAAAGGTGTGAGTGCCGAATCAAGCTGCCGAGCCCCTGGTTGTAGGTGCCGATCCCGTTCAGCGTCATGTTTGAGTTCGGCAGCTTCGTCTTGAAAGTGGTTGCGACGAGATAGCGATCGCAATTCGCATTCGCGGTGAACCCCTTCACGATCACCGGCAGAGTCTCTTTGGGGTCCGGGATGAAGATCGCCTTCGCATGATAGAAGGGATCGAAGGCGCCCTTGGGATAAGCGATCCTGCGTATCGAGGAATCGTTGTTCGTTGCCGCCCGCACGCGCGCGAAAACGAGATCATCGAGGCCCCAGTCGATCGGGACCTCCTTTGCTTCCGCCTCGAAGATTGTCACGCCGAACTTCTGTACGGAGTAATGCTCGCCGATTACCGAGATTACGCCGAGACGGCACGGACCGCTGTTCATCTGCTCGGCTGGTTTGACTGCCGCAGCTTTCGGCTTCGTCGCCGCTTTCTTGACGGTCGGCTTTGAGGGAGGCGTGGGTGGCGCGGTGGTTGCAGGAGGAGTTTGAGCTGCTGCCAGAGCTAGAGAAGACAGCAAAACGATCGCGGAAGCAGCAAATCGAATCATGGATTCCAGGGCATCAGCAGCGGGAGAATATCGATCACGCCACCCTAGATTAGGACGGTGACAACCGCAAGCTGCACCCGGAGGTCGTGGTCTATCCGGTTGGTCGCTGCCGCTTCCACCGGTAATACTTCATCATGAACCCGTTCGCTGGCTCGATCTCTTCCTTCTCGAACACGAAACCTTCGCGCTCGTACCAGCGCCAGGCTTTTTCGTTCTCGCGCACGCAGCGCAGGTGCATCTCGTCGGGCATTTGCGTGCGCGTGAAGGCGAGCAGCTTTCGCCCGAGCGATTGACCCTGATAGGCGGGTCCGACGAAAAGCATGTCGAGATAGAGTTTTGGCACATGCAGCGCCAGCATGGCGGCGATGGTGCCGCGATCATCGGCGACGAACAGGCTCCAGCCGTTCTCGATCTCGCGTCGGATGCGCGCGCGGAGATTGGCGAGCAGAAAGTCGCTGGCCTCGCCGAGGCCGGTCGAGACCCAGCTCTCCATCCAGACGCGGCCGACCTCGTCGTATTCGTCGGCGCGGGCGAGGCGGATGATCGGATGCGACATCGGAGCCTCAGGCCCGCTGGCTGCGCACAGGCGGGCGTGCGCGCACCTTGCCGGCCGACAGGCACACCACTTCGGAGATTTGCAGCAGCTGCCGCGCCAACGGGCTGGTCTTGCGCCAGACCATGCCGATGGTGCGGGATGGCTGCGGATCGAGGAAGCGCGCGAGCGAGACCGACGCCGATCGCGTCTCCACCGGCACGGCCATCTCCGGGATCAGCGTGACCCCGATGCCGGCGCTGACCATCTGGACCAGCGTCGACAGCGAATTGGCATCCAGCATCTCGCGCGGCGGCGCCGACTGCATGTTGCAAAACGACAGCGCCTGATCGCGGAAGCAGTGTCCCTCTTCGAGCAGCAACAGCCGCATCTCGCGCATCATCTCGCGCGACGGCGCCGGGGTCCCCTCATCCGCGCTCGGCCGGACCAGCAGGAATTTCTCCTCGAACAGGGCGACCTCGGTGAGCGAAGGCTCGGACACCGGCAGGGCCACGATGGCGGTGTCGAGCCGCCCTTCCACCAGCTCCTGGATCAATCGCGGCGTCATGGTCTCGCGCACGCGGATGTCGAGCTCCGGATGCATGCGCGTGAGATTCTTGGTGATGGTGGGCAGCAGATACGGCGCGATCGTCGGGATCATGCCGATGCGCAGGCGACCGGCGAAGCGATCCTGCGAGGCGCGGGCGAAATCGCCGAGCTCATCGACCGAGCGCAAAATGTCGCGAACGCGTTGCGCGAGCTCCTCGCCGAACCGGGTCAGCGCCACCTGCCGGGCGCTGCGCTCCAGCAGCAGGCCGCCGAGCGTCTCCTCCAACTCCTTGATCTGCATCGACAAGGCCGGTTGCGAGATGGAGCAGGACTCAGCCGCGCGGCCGAAATGGCCGTGACGCGCCAGGGCGTCGAAATACCGGAGCTGGCGCAGCGTCAGGTTTATCATCAGAAAATCCTATCGCAGCGATCATTAAAGTCAACTTTACCTGATAGGACGCGACGCTTAGAGTGGTTCTACCTGGTCAAAGGCGCGAGTTCGACGCCACCAGAGGAGGTATTCATGGACGACACTTCGAAGTGCCCGTTTTCGGGTGGAAAACGCGTGCCAGCGAACCGCGATTGGTGGCCAACTCAGCTCAGCATCGAGATGCTACACAAGAATTCCGGCCTGTCCGATCCGATGGGCGACGAATTCGACTATGCCAAGGAATTCAAGACGCTCGACCTTAACGCGGTCGTCAAGGACCTGACCGCGCTGATGACGGACTCGCAGGAGTGGTGGCCCGCCGACTTCGGTCACTATGGCGGTCTCATGATCCGTATGGCCTGGCACAGCGCGGGCACCTACCGCATCACCGACGGCCGTGGCGGCGCCGGAGCCGGCCAGCAGCGTTTCGCACCACTCAACAGCTGGCCCGACAACGCCAACCTCGACAAGGCGCGCCGGCTGCTGTGGCCGATCAAGCAGAAATACGGCCGCAAGCTCTCCTGGGCCGACCTGATGGTTCTCGCCGGCAACGTCGCGCTGGAATCGATGGGCTTCAAGACCTTCGGCTTCGCTGGCGGCCGCGCCGACGTCTGGGAGCCGGAAGAGCTCTATTGGGGTCCCGAAGGCACGTGGCTGGGTGATGAGCGCTACAGCGGCGAACGCCAGCTCGCCGAGCCGCTCGGCGCGGTGCAGATGGGCCTCATCTACGTCAATCCGGAAGGCCCTAACGGCAAGCCGGACCCGGTTGCCGCGGCCAAGGACATCCGCGAGACCTTCGCCCGCATGGCGATGAACGACGAAGAGACCGTCGCGCTGATCGCCGGCGGCCACTCCTTCGGCAAGACACACGGCGCGGGCGATCCGTCGCTGGTCGGTCCGGAGCCGGAAGCGGGCGCGCTCGAGGATCAAGGCCTCGGCTGGAAGAGCAAGCACGCTTCGGGCCTCGCCGGTGATTCCATCACCAGCGGTCTCGAAGTGACCTGGACGACGACGCCGACCAAGTGGAGCAACAACTTCTTCGAGAACCTGTTCAACTACGAATGGGAGCTTACGAAGAGCCCGGGCGGTGCGAACCAGTGGACCGCCAAGGGCGCCGACGCGATCATTCCCGATGCCTTCGACAAGTCGAAGAAGCATCGGCCGACCATGCTGACCACCGACCTCTCGCTGCGTTTCGACCCGGCCTACGAGAAGATCTCGCGTCGCTTCCTGGAGAACCCGGCTCAGTTCGCGGACGCCTTTGCCCGCGCCTGGTTCAAGCTCACCCATCGCGACATGGGTCCGATCCAGCGTTATCTCGGCCCGCTGGTGCCGAAGGAGACGCTGATCTGGCAGGATCCGATTCCGGCCGTGAATCACGAGCTGGCCAGCGAGCAGGACATCGCGGCGCTGAAGAGCAAGATCCTGGCTTCGGGCCTCTCGGTGTCCGAGTTGGTCTCGGCGGCGTGGGCGTCGGCCTCGACGTTCCGCGGTTCGGACAAGCGCGGCGGCGCCAACGGTGCTCGCATCCGTCTTGCCCCGCAGAAGGATTGGGAGGTGAACCAGCCGGCCCAGCTCTCCAAGGTGCTCGGCAAGCTCGAAGCGATCCAGAAGGACTTCAACGCGTCTTCAGGCGCGAAGAAGGTCTCGCTCGCGGATCTCATCGTGCTCGGCGGTTCTGCCGCGGTCGAGAAGGCCGCCAAGGATGCCGGCGTCGACGTCAAGGTCGGCTTCACGCCGGGCCGGATGGACGCCTCGCAGGAGCAGACTGACGCTGCCTCCTTTGCTCCGTTGGAGCCGCGCGCTGATGGTTTCCGCAACTTCATCGGCAAGCGGCATCAGTTCATGCAGCAGGAAGAAGCCCTGGTCGATCGCGCGCAACTGCTCCGGCTCACCGGCCCGGAGATGACGGTGCTTCTCGGCGGCTTGCGCGTACTCGGTGCCAATGCGAACGGTTCGAAGCACGGCGTCCTCACCTCGAAGGTGGGAACGCTCAGCAACGACTTCTTCGTCAACCTGCTCGACATGAGCACCCAGTGGTCCCCAGCGGCCGACGGCACCTACGAGGGGCGCGACCGCAAGACCAATGCGGTCAAGTGGACCGGCACGCGCGTCGACCTGATCTTCGGGGCGCATTCGCAGCTTCGCGCCTACGCCGAGGTCTATGCCACCTCGGACGCCAAGGAGAAGTTCGTGAAGGACTTCGCCAAGGCCTGGACCAAGGTGATGAACCTCGACCGGTACGACATCGCGGCGTAAGTCGCTGCACCTCTCCTGCTTGCGGGAGAGGTGCAAGTCACCCCGGGGCGGACACAAACAAAAAGGGCGGCCTTTCGGCCGCCCTTCGTGTTTCTGATGTTGCCGAGCGCTTACTCGCCGGCGGCTTCGCGCGGGGCCTTCTCGCCCTCGCCGCCCTTGCCTTCGAGGTCTTCGCCGGTGGTCTGATCGACCACCTTCATCGACAGGCGGGTCTTG
Source organism: Bradyrhizobium sp. CCBAU 25360 (assembly GCF_028128695.1). NCBI lineage: Bacteria > Pseudomonadati > Pseudomonadota > Alphaproteobacteria > Hyphomicrobiales > Nitrobacteraceae > Bradyrhizobium > Bradyrhizobium sp. CCBAU 25360. The sequence goes on along the minus strand of NZ_LBJA01000040.1, from coordinate 178,193 downwards.
CCGCGGTCGTCGAAGCCGAGCAGCTTGACCTTGACCTTGTCGCCTTCCTTGACGACGTCGGAGGTCTTCTGCACGCGCGCCGAGGCGAGCTGGCTGATGTGGACGAGGCCGTCCTTGGAGCCGAAGAAGTTCACGAAGGCGCCGAACTCCATCACCTTGACGACGGTGCCGTCATAGATCTGGCCGACTTCCGGATCGGAGGCGATCGACTTGATCCACTTGATCGCGGCCTTCATGGCCTCGCCGTCGCTGGAGGCGACCTTCACGGTGCCGTCGTCCTCGATATTGACCTTGGCGCCGGTCTTCTCGACGATCTCGCGGATCACCTTGCCGCCGGTGCCGATCACTTCGCGGATCTTGTCGGTGGCGATCTTGAAGGTCTCGATGCGCGGCGCGTATTCGCCGAGCTCGGCACGGGCGTTGGTGAGCGCCTTGGCCATCTCGCCGAGGATGTGGATACGTCCATCCTTGGCTTGGGCGAGCGCGACCTTCATGATCTCTTCGGTGATGCCCTCGATCTTGATGTCCATCTGGAGCGAGGTGATGCCCTGCTCGGTACCGGCGACCTTGAAGTCCATGTCGCCGAGATGGTCCTCGTCACCGAGGATGTCCGAGAGAACCGCAAAGCGCTTGTCTTCGAGGATCAGGCCCATCGCGATGCCCGCGGTCGGCCGCTTCAACGGCACGCCGGCATCCATCAGCGCCAGCGAAGCGCCGCAGACCGAAGCCATTGAGGACGAGCCGTTCGACTCCGTGATCTCCGACACTACGCGCGTGGTGTAGGGGAATTCGTGGTGCGGCGGCAGCACCGGGTGGATCGCGCGCCAGGCCAGCTTGCCGTGGCCGATCTCGCGACGCTTGGTGCCGCCGAGGCGGCCGGTCTCACCGACCGAGTAGGGAGGGAAGTTGTAGTGCAGCAGGAACGTCTCTTTGTACGTTCCCGACAGCGCGTCGATGTACTGCTCGTCCTCGCCGGTGCCGAGCGTGGTCACGACCATCGCCTGGGTCTCGCCGCGGGTGAACAGCGCCGAGCCGTGGGCGCGGGGCAGCACGCCGACTTCGGCGACGATGTTGCGGACGGTCTTGCTGTCGCGGCCGTCGATGCGCTTGCCGGTGTCGAGGATGTTCCAGCGAACGATCTTGGCTTCGAGCTCCTTGAACACGCCGGCGATGCGCAGCTTGTCGTATTTCGGCTCCTGCCCTTCCGGGAAGTAGTGGGCGATCACCTTTTCCTTGACCTTGCCGACTGCGGCGTAGCGATCTTGCTTGACCGGAATGGCGTAGGCGGCGCGCAGCTCCTGCTCGACGATGCCGAGCATTTCCTTCTCGAGCGCCGAATTGTCGATCACGGTGACTTCGCGCGGCTCCTTCGCAGCCTTCTCGGCGAGCTCGATGATCGCGTTGATCACTGGCTGGAAGTGGCGGTGACCGAACATCACTGCGCCAAGCATGATGTCTTCGTTCAGCTCCTTGGCTTCCGATTCGACCATCAGCACGGCGTCGGCGGTGCCGGCGACGACGAGGTCGAGCTGGGTGTCGACCATCTCGTCGAGCGTCGGGTTGAGGATGAACTCGTCATTGGCGAAGCCGACGCGTGCCGCGCCGATCGGGCCCTTGAAGGGCGCGCCGGACAGCGTCAGCGCAGCGGACGAAGCCACCAGCGCGACGATATCAGGATCGTTTTCCATGTCGTGCGAGAGCACGGTGACGATCACCTGGGTCTCGTTGCGCCAGCCGTCGACGAACAGCGGACGGATCGGACGGTCGATCAGGCGGGAGACCAGCGTCTCCTTCTCGGTCGGACGACCTTCGCGCTTGAAATAGCCACCGGGAATGCGGCCCGCAGCGTAGGTCTTCTCCTGGTAGTCCACGGTCAGCGGCAGGAAGTCGACGCCTTCGCGCGGCGCCTTGGCCGCGACGACGGTGGCGAGCACCACGGTCTCGCCATAGGTGGCGACGACGGCGCCGTCGGCCTGACGGGCGATCTTGCCGGTTTCCAGCTTGAGAGTGCGTCCACCCCAGTCGATCTCGACCGAATGCTTATTGAACATAGATGTCTTCTTTCATGGGTTCTCGAAAGAAGGACGGCTCGAAAAACAAAAACCATGCGCAAGATTGCGGGGCGCTGATCGAAGCGGGTGATCAGCGTCCTGCGATCCTGCCATGGTTTTTGGATTTCGGATGGCGTCCATCCTTTCGGGTCATACGGGCGCCTTGCCCGTTGTGCCCAGCCGCCGGATTGCTGCTGGACTGTCAGTCGGCACGAATGCGAACACCGAATTGCGATCTTCGCTCATCATGCCCGGATGCTGGCCGTCAACGGCCCGCATCCGACGTGCACGCAACCTCGATCAAAAAGCTTAAAATAAGCGCTTTCGTTCGAAACCACGTGCGAAAACGCGCGCCGTTGGCGCGCGCAAGAACTCTTAGCGACGAATGTTGTGCTTCTCGAGCAGCGCCTTGTAACGCGCCTCGTCCCGCTTCTTGAGGTAGTCGAGCAGCGAGCGGCGGGTCGAGACCAGCTTCAAGAGGCCGCGACGCGAATGGTTGTCCTTCACGTGGGTCTTGAAATGGTTGGTGAGGTTGTTGATGCGTTCCGACAGGATCGCGACCTGAACCTCGGGCGAGCCGGTGTCGCCGGCCTTGTTGGCATTCGTCTTGATGACTTCCGCTTTGCGTTCTGCGGCAATCGACATCGTCAATTTCTCTCGTTGCGACCGGGGCTGGCAGTCAGGCCGGTCAGGTTGAACACACGCTTGGGGATGATTTCGCCATTGCCGACTTCAGCAAGCGCGAGAAGACGGCCTGCCACCGTGACATAGACTGTGCCGCTACAAGTGGGCGCATCCCGTCCGCGCAACAAAACGGCCTGGCCCCGATGGAGCCTTGCCGCATCAGCCCGAGTGACGGCCAGTGCCGGGATGTCGTCCAGCGCGGTCTCAACGGGCATAAGCGCGTCCGCGAGGCTACCCTCGCCGGACGCGGCTCTATCGCACAAAGCCTCCAGCTGATCCAGCGGAATCATGTCGTTTTCGCCAAATGGGCCGACCAGGGTCCGCCTGAGCGCGCAGATATGGCCGTAAGTGCCGAGAATCCGGCCCATATCGCGGGCCAACGCCCGGACATAGGTGCCCTTGCCGCATTCGGCCTCGAACACGGCTCGGTCGTTATCCGGTTGATCCACAAGGGTTAAATGGTGAATTTCGACCGGACGGGCGGCCAGTTCCACGACCTCGCCGTCGCGGGCGAGGTCGTAGGCGCGCTCGCCCTGGACCTTGATCGCGGAATAGCGCGGTGGGATCTGCTCGATCACCCCGGTGAAGCGGGGCAACAGGGCCAGGATGGCCTCGCGGGTCGGACGCTGGTCGGAGGTCGCGGTCACCCGGCCCTCGATGTCGTCGGTGTCGCGCTCCTCGCCCCAGCACACCGTGAACTGGTAGCGCTTGCGGCCGTCCATGACGAAGGGAACGGTTTTGGTGGCTTCCCCGAGCGCGATCGGCAGCCCGCCCGAGGCGAGCGGATCGAGCGTGCCGGCGTGTCCGGCGCGCTTGGCGTTGAACAGGCGCTTGAGCACCGCAACCGCCTGCGTCGAGGTCATGCCGATCGGCTTGTCGAGCACGACCCAGCCATGGACGTCGCGCCGGTCGCGGCGAACCTGGTTGCCCTTCTGCCTGGCATTGGCACGCGGATCATTGTTGACGCGGCGCGGCTCCTGATGCGGCTGCGAATCGCCGCCGAGATCCGCAAAATTATTTTTCTGCACGTCGCGCTGATCGGCCTGTTCGCCGCTGATCGTGTCGTGAGCCGGGTCCATGGTCATCGTTCTTCTTCCCGATCCGTCTCCGGATCCTGTTCCAAATCCTGTTCGAGGTCCTTCTGAACTGCAGGTGTTCGCAAAAGCTTCTCGATCCGTTCCGCTTCGTCGAATCGTTCGTCGACGCGGAAACGAAGATCAGGTGCAAATTTCAGGTTAACGCGCCGCGCGACCTCGCCGCGCAGAAACTTCTTGTTGCGTTCGAGCGCAGCGATGACGACCGCGGTGTCGTGGCCACCGAGCGGCATCACATAGACTGTCGCGAGCTTCAGGTCGGGTGACATCCGCACCTCCGGCACGGTGATGATGTGACCTTCGAGATCCGCATCATGCACATTGCCTTGCGCCAGAATATCGGCCATCGCGTGGCGAACCTGCTCGCCGACGCGCAACTGACGTTGCGAGCCTCCGCCGGGTGCGGAATTTTTTTTCTGATGATGGCGTGGCATCTCGAAAATCACCTCGTCATGCCCGTGTTTGGGACACGGGCATTGTCATTTGTCCTGTTGAAACGAAGAGGGGTGGATGGCCGGAAAAAATCCGGCCATCGCACTCCCGCAATTTCAGCTCAAAAAGATCCGGGCGCTTCGGTAAGATTTGGACTTACAGGGAGCGCTGGATCGTCTCCACGCGGTAACACTCGATCACGTCACCGGCACGCATGTCGTGGTAGTTCTCGAAGGCCATGCCGCATTCCTGACCGGACTGGACTTCCTTCACTTCGTCCTTGAAGCGCTTCAGCGTCGACAGCTTGCCTTCGTGCACGACGACGTTGTCGCGGATCAGGCGCACATTGGCGCCGCGTTCCACGGTGCCGTCGGTGACGCGGCAGCCGGCGACCTTGCCGACCTTGGAGATGTTGAAGATCTCCAGGATGGAGGCATTGCCGAGCATGGTTTCGCGCAAGGTCGGCGCGAGCAAGCCGCTCATCGCCTTCTTCACGTCGTCCACGAGGTCGTAGATGATGTTGTAGTAGCGGATCTCGATGCCGTTGCGCTTGGCGGCCGCAGCGGCCTCCTTGTTGGCACGAACCGAGAAGCCGATGATCGCGGCGTTGAAGCCTTCGGCCAGCGTCACGTCGGATTCCGAGATGCCGCCGACGCCGGCATGCAGGATGCGGGCTGCGACTTCGTCGGTGCCGAGCTTCTCCAGCGAGCCGAGGATCGCTTCCAGCGAGCCCTGCACGTCGGCCTTGATGATCAGCGGGAATTCCTTGCGGCCCGCGGTCTTCAATTGCGACATCATCTGCTCGAGCGAGCCGCGCATGCCGGAGATCGAGGCCGCCGCGTTCTCGCGCTTCTGGTGCGCACGGTAGCTGGTGACCTGGCGGGCGCGGGCTTCGTTCTCGACCACGGCGAGACGATCGCCGGCTTCCGGCGGACCGTTGAAGCCGAGCACTTCGACCGGCACCGACGGACCCGCTTCCTGCACGGTCTCGCCCTGATCCGAGATCAGCGCGCGGACGCGGCCCATCTCGGCGCCTGCGACGATGATGTCGCCGACCCGAAGCGTGCCGCGCTGGACCAGCACGGTCGCGACCGGACCGCGGCCGCGGTCGAGCTTGGCTTCGATCACGGTGCCCTCGGCCGGCCGTTCCGAATTGGTCTTGAGGTCGAGGATATCTGCCTGGAGCGCGATCATCTCGAGCAGCTTGTCGAGATTGGTCTTGTTCTTGGCGGACACTTCGACGTCGACGACTTCGCCGCCGAAGGATTCCACCTGCACCTCGTGCTGGAGCAGCTCGGTGCGCACGCGCTCGGGCTTGGCGTCGGGCTTGTCGATCTTGTTGATGGCAACGATGATCGGCACCCGCGCCGCCTTGGCGTGGTTGATGGCTTCGATCGTCTGCGGCATGACGCCGTCATCGGCCGCAACCACCAGCACGACGATGTCGGTCACCTTGGCGCCGCGGGCGCGCATCGCGGTGAACGCGGCGTGGCCGGGCGTGTCGATGAAGGTGATCTTCTTGCCGCTTTCGGGCGACAGCACCTGATAGGCGCCGATATGCTGGGTGATGCCGCCGGCTTCGCCGGAGACGACGTTGGCATGACGGAGCGCGTCGAGCAGCGAGGTCTTGCCGTGGTCGACGTGACCCATGACGGTCACCACGGGCGAACGGGTCTCGGTGTCGGTCGAATCGTCGGTGGCGTCGAACAGACCTTCTTCAACGTCGGACGCAGCAACGCGCTTGACGGTGTGGCCGAGCTCCTCGGCAATGAGCTGCGCGGTGTCGGCGTCGATCACGTCGGTGATCTTGTGCATCGCGCCCTGCTTCATCAGCATGCGGATGACGTCGACCGCGCGCTCGGCCATGCGGTTGGCGAGTTCCTGGATCGTGATCGCTTCCGGAATGACCACCTCGCGGATGAGCTTTTCCTTCGGCTCGTTCGCGGCATGGCCCTTCAGGCGTTGGGTGCGGCGGCGGAACGAGGCGATCGAGCGCTCGCGCACGTCGTCGGCATTGAATGCGGTCACGACCGTCAGGCGGCCGCGCTCCTTCTGCGGGCCGGGCTTGTGGGTGGGCTTGGGGGCTACTACGGGACGCGCGGCGCCGCCGGGGCCGCGGCGGATCTGGCGCGGACCATCGTCCTCGTCCGGGCCGGCAGCAACCGCGGGAGCGCGGCCCAACGGGCCACCTGCCGGTCTCGCTGTGGTCGTTCCGGGGCGCGCGGTCGATGTTCCCGGGCGTGCCGTGGTGGTGCCGGGGCGCGCGGCGGGGGCGCCGGTGCGCGGCGCCGGAGTGGCCGGGGCGGCGGCTGCGGGGCGCGGCGCGGATGCCGGCTGCTCGCCTTCGCCAAAACGCTTCTTGGCCTCGGTCTCTGCCTTGCGCTTGGCTTCGTCCTCGTGACGGTGACGCTCTTCCTCGGCCTTGCGGCGGGATTCGGCAGCTTCGCGCTCGACGCGTTCCGCGGCTTCGCGAACAGCGCGGCGCTGGGCCTCTTCCTCGGCCTGGCGGCGCTCTTCGACTTCGCGCACCTTGGCATCGGCCAGCGCGCTGGCGCGGGCGGAACGTTCGTCCTCGGTCAGCGTGCGCAGCACCACGCCGGATCCGGCGTTACGCGGCGGCGCGGGGCGCGACGGAGCGGGCGTCGGAGTTGGCGCGGCCGGCGCTGGCTTCGCGACGACCGTGGGAGCCTGTGGTTCGGCACTGCCGTCGATGCGGCGCTTGCCGCGCTTCTCGACCACGACCTGCTTGCTGCGGCCATGGCTGAAGCTCTGGCGGACAGTGCCCGTTTCGACGCGCGGCTTGAGCGATAGCGTCTTGCTCGGAACGCTCAGCTTCTTGTCGTCAGGGGTCTTGGTATCAACCATTCAGCAGTCCTAATCCTGATTTATCAGTGTTGTGCGTTGCCGCACCGTCCTATCGGGTCGTCGTATCTCTCAGAAATCCTGGCCGGGCTTTTCGGCAGTCTTGTCAGCGTCCGCCATCCGGTATCGGACCAGCATCTGGCTACGTGACAGGAATGACCTGCTCGCCGGGCCCGCGAGCAGGGCAGCATGTATCACATTTGACCGGGTCAGTGCCAAATCCAATTCTAACGATTTCAGCGCGGTGACGACGGGAATCTGCGGCTTGGCGCCGCGATTTCCGGCATTTTGACGCGCCAGCATGTCCAATTTGCGGATTCCGTCCGCGGCCCCGTCGCTGGCGTGGATCAGGACCCCGGCCGTGCCTTCCCGAAGGGCGCTTTCGACCTTGCCGAAGCCGGCCACGACCTGGCCCGCTTTGGCGGCGATCCCAAGGGCTTCCGTCACGCTCCGAACCAGGAGCGCCTCAATATCGGCAGGAAGCGTCTGAGGGATGCGCAGCTCGCGCTTGAAGGCCTTGCTAAATTGGTGACGCCGGACGGCTTCCGCAACCACCCCGCGGGAGGCGGCGAGCCACATGCCGCGTCCGGGCAGCTTGCGCTTGAGATCTGGAACTACGTCGCCTTGCGGCGAAATGACGAAGCGGATCAGTTCGTCGATCGGCCGGACCTGCCGACTGACCGCGCACATCCGCATGGTCGCGGACCTTTCGGTCCGCGGTCCATGGTCGAGTTCGGGGTCAGTATCGGTGAGCATCCGGGCGACATTCTCCTTTGCCCTTAAGCCGGCTGATCTTCGGTCGCCTCAGCCTCCTCAGCGGGCTTGGCCAGATCGGCCTCGGTGATCCAGCCGGCCTTGACGCGGGCCTGCATGATCATCGCCTCGGCATCGTCACGGGAGATGTCGATACCGTCGAGCGCGCCGGGGAACTTGGTCTGCTCGCCGCCTTCCTTGCGTTCGGTCCAGCCGACCAGATCGTCGGTGGCGCAGCCGGCGAGGTCGTCGACCGTCTTGATGTCGTTCTCGCCGAACTTCACCAGCATCTTGGAGGTGACGCCGGGGACGTCCTTGACGGCGTCCTCGACACCGAGCTCCTTGCGCCTGGCCTCGATCTCAGCTTCCTGCTGCTCGAGATATTCGCGGGCACGGCTCTGGAGCTCCTGCGCGGTCTCCTCGTCGAAGCCCTCGATGCCTGCGAGTTCCTTGAGGTCCACCATGGCGAGTTCTTCGACCGAGGTGAATCCTTCGGACGCCAGCAGCTGGCCGACCACTTCGTCGACGTTGAGCGATTCCATGAAGACGCGGGTGGAGTTCTCGAAGTCGGCCTGGCGGCGCTCCGATTCCTCCTGCTCGGTCAGGATGTCGATGTCCCAACCGGTGAGCTGCGAGGCCAGACGCACGTTCTGGCCGCGGCGGCCGATCGCCAGCGAAAGCTGGTTGTTGGTGTCGGGCACGACGACCTCGATGCGCTCGCGGTCTTCGTCGATGACGACCTTGGACACTTCGGCCGGCGCCAGCGCGTTGACCACGAAGGTCGCGATGTCGGGCGACCACGGAATGATGTCGATCTTCTCGCCCTGCAATTCGTTCACCACGGCCTGCACGCGCGAGCCGCGCATACCGACGCAGGCGCCGACCGGATCGACCGAGGAATCGCGGGAAATCACGCCGATTTTCGCGCGCGAGCCCGGATCGCGGGCAACCGCCTTGATCTCGACGATGCCGTCATAAATCTCCGGCACTTCCTGCGCGAACAGCTTCGCCATGAACTGCGGATGGGTGCGGGAGAGGAAGATCTGCGGACCGCGGGTCTCGCGGCGGACGTCGAAGATGTAGGCGCGGACGCGGTCGCCGTTGCGGAAAACTTCGCGCGGCAGCATCTCGTCACGGCGGATGATGGCTTCGCCGCGGCCGAGATCGACGATCACGCTGCCATATTCGACGCGCTTGACGACGCCGTTGACGATGTCGCCGATGCGATCCTTGAACTCCTGATATTGCCGGTCGCGCTCGGCCTCGCGCACCTTCTGCACGATGACCTGCTTGGCCGATTGCGCGGCGATGCGGCCATATTCCAGCGGCGGCAGGGTGTCGGCGATGGTGTCGCCGACCTGGGCGCCGGGATTGGCGCGCTGCGCGTCCACCAGCGAGATCTGGTTGGAATGGTTTTCGACCTTCTCGACGACCAGCATGTGGCGCGACAGCCGCAGCTCGCCCTTCTTCGGGTCGATCTCGGCGTGAACGTCAGTTTCGCTGCCGTAACGTGCCCGGGCCGCCTTGGCGATGGCGTCCTCCATCGCCGCGATGACGATGCCGCGGTCGATCGATTTCTCGCGCGCAACGGCATCGGCGATCTGGAGCAACTCAAGTCGATTGGCGCTGACTGCCATGGCTAGTCTCCTTCGTCAGGCTCGATCTCGCCCCGTCGCGCGCGTTCGGCGGCCAGGCGATGTTTCTTCGTATTGGTCGGGGCCGGCTTCTTTTTTTGCGGCTTGGTGTTCTTGGTGATCTTCGCGCTGATCTCCGCGTGCGGTGCCGCCGGCGGCTCGATGCCGAGGTTCCGGCGCATCTGGCGCTCCTCGGCCTTGCCGCGGCGCATCGATTCCGCGATCAGATCGTCGGTCAGCACCAGCCGAGCTTCACCAATATCTTCCATCGTCAGGAGAACGTCGGGATTATCGCTCGCCTTGGCGTCGTCGCGACGCAGGTGCACGCGGTCGCCCTCGACGGCGCCGATCATGCCGCGGAACCGCTTGCGCCCCTCATGGGCAACCGCCATCTCGATCTTCACCAGATGGCCGCAATAGCGCTCGAAATCGGAACGGCGGACCAGCGGCCGGTCGATGCCCGGCGAGGAAATTTCCAGCCGGTAGGCGCGATCGATGGGGTCGGCGACATCGAGCACCGGCGACAGCGCCCGCGAGATCGCCTCGCAGTCCTCGAGTTGCATCGAGCCGTCCGGCCGCTCCGCCATGATCTGCACGGTGCAGCCGGCTTCCCCGGAAATGCGGATCCGCACCAGGCGGTAACCCATGCCCTCGAGCACCGGCGCTGCGACCGCAGACACACGTGCCGCCACGCCCGGCTCGACCACGAGCCTCGGCTCGGCCAGCAACTCGGCATCCGTGGAACCAGTGTTCGGTTCGGTCATATCAGGGGTCAAGGCGCTCGATGGTTAAGGCTTGGTTACGATTTTCAAAGCCCGCTTCGGAACTCCCCGACAGCGCGTCGGGCCGCATCTTCCGCCAAGCCGCGTTCGGGTAATAAAAAAGAGCGGGTCCTTTCGGGCCCACTCTCACTACGCGGATCGTATGAGAAGATGAATTGGCGCTGATATAGCGCTTTCTGTCCTCCCGGACAAGGCCCATCGCGGGCCAGACGAGGCTTTTTGCGCCCGATTCGCGGCGCCCCGGGCCTAACGCTTCCTTCACCTCGGGGGGCTAAATTCCCTGATTGTGGGGCGGCTTGGACCAAGGGCGCGCCCGCGGCGTGCCCCGTACGAGTTGCGTTTTCATGACCGTTGCCACGTCGCTCATTCCCGGACTGGACGATATCGTCAAACGCGGTGATCCGCGGCGACGCGGCGAAATCGCGCGCGCCATCTCCGAATTGTTCTTCCAGGATTCCGCCAATCTTCGGCCCGAGCTCATCGATCTCTTCGACAACCTCCTGATCGATCTCGTCCCGCATGCGGAGCTTGCCTCGCGCGTCGACCTCGCCGAGCGCTTCTCGCACCTGAACAACGCGCCGCCGCATCTGGTCAATCAACTCGCGCGCGAGAACGAGATCATGGTGGCCGGCCCCGTGCTGCGCCGCTCGCCCGTGCTCGATGACGCCGCGCTGGTCGAGATCGCGCGGCTGAAGGGCCAGGGGCATTTGCTGGCGATGACGGAGCGCCCCGCTTTGTCTCCCGTCATCACCGACGTGCTGGTGGAGCGCGGCGACCGCGACGTGGTGCGCCGCGCCGCGGGCAATGCCGGTGCGGTGTTCTCGCCCGGCAGCTATTCCGAGCTGATCAAGCGTGCGGCGCAGGACGGCGTGCTGACGCTCAAGATCGGCCAGCGCCGTGATCTCTCGGGCGAGAACCTGAAACAGCTTCTCGACGGCACGCTCGACGTCATCCGCCGCCGGCTCTCCAGCGTGGTCAATCCCGCGCGCCAGGTCGAGATCAAGCGCGCGATGGTGGCCATCGAGGAGGCCGCGCTGCCGCCGGGACCACGGCGCGATTTCTCCGCGGCCCAGCGCACGGTGCTGGCGTTGCATCGCGAGGGCCATCTCGGCGAGAGCGCACTGCTCGGCTTCGCCAAGGCGAACAAATACGAGGAATCCATCGCCTCGCTTTCGGCGATGTCCGGCGTCCGCCTCTCGGTCCTCGACCGCCTGATCGCAGGCGACCGCTACGACCCGATCCTCATTCTCGGCCGCGTGCTGAATCTCGGCTGGCCCACGGTGCGCGCGCTCATCCTGCTCTGGTACGGTCCGCACCGCACGCCGGCCGATGCCGATATCGAGGCCGCACGCGTCAACTTCATGCGCCTGATGCCGACGACCGCCGAGCGCGTCGTCAATTTCTGGCGCAACCGGCAGACGATCTAGAGTCGTCTGAATCGCAAATACGCCGCCTTCCGTCCTTCGCGCGCGGCCTTTCGGCCGTAGCGCGTCATGGTGTAGCCCGCCCACTGCTGTCTGAAGTCGTCGGCGCGCTCGGCAAGCCAGACGAAATCCTGCGAACGCGCAAGATGCGACAGCGTCCAGGCGCAGTAATCGTCGATGTCGCAGACGAAGCGGAATTCGCCGTTCGGCTTCAGCACGCGCGCCATCGCGGCGATGGTCCTGTCCTGGACGAAGCGCCGTTTCCAGTGCCGCCGCTTCGGCCAGGGATCGGGATGGATCAGGTCGATCCGCGACAGCGATGCCTTGGGCAGCCAGGCCAGCAGCTCGGCGGCATCGCCTGCGAACAGACGGATGTTGCCGATGTTGGCGGCCTCGATCTGCGCGAGGATCTTGGCCATGCCGTTGACATAGGGCTCGCAGCCGATGAAGCCTGTCGTGGCGAAGCTTTGTGCCTCGGCCGTCAGATGCTCGCCGCCGCCGAAGCCGATCTCGAGCCGCACGTCTTCGGTCGTAGGGCCAAAGATCTCGCCTGCATCCGCCGGCGTCTCACCGTCGATGTCGAGCGCCAGATGCGGCAGCAGTTGACCAATCAGCTCGGCCTGGTGCTGCCTGAGCTTGTGACCCTTGCGGCGCCCGAAGAACGCGCGCTCGCTGTCATCGCGATCGGGGTCTGATTTGCGCTCGCTCATCGCAGCGTCTGGTACAGGCGATGGAGCAGCCGCGCGCGCGGCGCGAGCGAGGAGACATAGAGCTGCTCATAATGAGTGTGCGCGCCCTTGCCGTCGACGCCGAGTCCGTCAAGCGTCGCGGTGTGGGCCGCGGTGAAATTGCCGTCCGAGCCGCCGCCGGTGTGGGTGTCCACCAGCTCGAAGCCGATCTCGCCGGCGAGCGTCTTCGCGTGTTCGTACAGCGAGGCGCCCGCGTTGCTCTTCTCGTAGGGCGGACGATTGAGCTCGCCGGTGACCGTGACGGTGACGCCGTCGGTCTTCGACGTCAGCCCAAGGATCTTGCCGACGAACTCCTCTGCGTCCTTGAGGCTCAGCACGCGCAGATCGACTTCGGCATAGGCCTCTTCCGGCGTGACGTTGGGGCGCGTGCCGCCACGCACCACGCCGACATTGACACTGACGCCGCGTGTCAGGTCGTTCATCCCTTCCAGGGCGAGGATGACGTTACCGAGCTCGCGCACGGCGCTGCGGCCGTCTTCCGGCCGCGAGCCGGCATGCGCGGGCACGCCCTTGATGAATACCTTGAAGCGTCCGACGCCCTTGCGACCGGTGACGATCTTGCCGCCATCGCGCGCCGGCTCCGTCACCAGCACGTATTTGGCCTTGCGCCCTTCCGTCTCGATGAGTGCGCGCGAGGTGGGACTGCCGATCTCCTCGTCGGAGGTGAACAAATGCGTGATGCCGAGCGGCGAGCGATCGACTGTGGCACACAGTGCGCGAAACGCGTGATGGGCGATGTAGGCGCCGCCCTTCATGTCGTAGATGCCGGGACCGTACGCGACGTCGCCTTCGACCTTGAACGGCAGGCGCTCGATGAATCCCATGGGATGGACGGTGTCGAGGTGGCTCAGCACCAGGATGCCCGGCCGGTCCTGCCCCCAATTCGAACGCGCCATGAGATGATCGCCGCAGCCATCGACGCCGGCGACGCGTTCGAGCGTGACAGGCAGATCGCGGTATTGCTCCGCGACCATCGAGATCAGCCTGTTGACTTGTTCGGGCGCTTCCGTCGGCGTCTCGACCTCCACCCAGCGGCGGATGCCATCGAGAATAGTTTGGGTATCGAACCAATTGGAGCTGGCCATGGACGCATCTGTGCCTTTGAATCGCATCATCGAAGCGGACGCGCATCAAAGCGCGGCCACAAATGACGACATAGGCCAGATTTGACGCGGTCTCAAATCGCCATTCTGATGGCGATCAGCGCTTGTCGGGACCTTCGCGAGCCGCAATCTGCTCGACGAGATCGACGATCGAGCGGCGCATCTTCGAATCGGTGATTCGCGTGAACGCCTTGGTCAGGGCAAGTCCTTCCGACGTCGCGAGAAAGTCCGACACATAGGAAGGCGAGGCGCCTTCTGCGAAGCCGTCCGGACCCGGCACGCCGCTCGGGCCGCCCTCGAACAGGAACGACACCGGCACCTGGAGGATTTCGGCGATCTGCTGGATACGGCTCGCGCCGACCCGGTTCGTACCCTTCTCGTATTTCTGGATCTGCTGGAAAGTCAGGCCCAAAGCTTCACCGAGCTTTTCCTGGCTCATGCCCAACATGATGCGGCGCATACGCACGCGACTGCCGACATATTTGTCAACAGGGTTGGGCGCTTTCGACATTTCCTCAGCCCTCCAAACACCACCTTCAGCGCAATCAACTGGAGTGCCTCAGGTGCAAGCATCGTCAAATCAGACCCTCTTATTGGGAAACATTGCGGAGAAATTTAGCAATGCCCACTGTCTTTTGCAGCCGGTGCAGAATGGGGAGCCCATGTGCAGTCTGTCAACCGTGGGACTACGGTTGTCAAAAGCTTCCGGCCGCCTCCGCGGCGACGGTGCGATCAGGCCTTCCGCTTGGTGACACGTCGGCGGACCGCCAGAATCACGGCCAGCGCGACGAGCATGGCAGCCGGCACATCGCCCACCCGCGCATAGACCGTCGGTGATATCGCGGCAGGCAGGCTTGCATCCAAAATGCCTTCGATGCCGAGACCGAGGCTGGCGACGGTGCGGCCCACCGGATCGATCACCGCGGAGATACCGGTATTGGCGGAGCGGACCAGCGGCAATCCGAGCTCGATCGCGCGCATGCGCGACTGCTCGAGATGCTGATGGGGGCCGGTCGAAATGCCGAACCAACCGTCATTGGTGAGGTTCACGATCCAGCCCGGACGTTCGTTGCGTCCAGCCACCTCGCCGGGAAAAATTGCCTCGTAACAGATCAGCGGTAGCGCGGGCGGCGCGCCGGGCACCTGCAGCGCATGCCGCACCGTGCCGGGAATGAAGCCGCCGCGCACACGCGTCAGTTGCTCGAAACCGAGCTTCTCCATCAGTGCCTGGTAGGGAAGAAATTCTCCGAACGGCACCAAATGCAACTTGTCGTACACTGCGAGCACGCTGCCATCGTGATCGATCACGTAGATCGAATTATAGGCACGCGTGATCGGCGTGCCCCGCGGCAGGTCGGGCGCGCGGACCGAACCCGTGATCAGCACCGTGCCCTTGGGCAGTAGATCGGCGATCTGCGCCATCGCATCGGCTTCGCGGGTCAGGAAGAACGGAAAGGCCGATTCCGGCCAGATCAGGATGGTGGCATCGCGCACGCCGGTCGATTGCGGGCCGGAGGCGCGGTCCGACAGCGCCAAATATTTTTTCATCACCTCCGACTTGGCGGCATAATTGAATTTGGCGTCCTGCTGCAGGTTCGGTTGCATCAGGCGCAGCTTGGCGCCTGAGACCATCGTGGTTGGATGCAGCGACAGGCGGATCGCGCCGAAGATGCTCATGACAACCAGGAGCGCAATTGCGGCCGCCGGCACGCGCCACGCCAGGCGGCGATCGGGCGTGCGGTCGATCAGCGTCGCGGGGCTCGCGAAGATCGCAACCGTCAGGAACGTCATGCCCCACAGGCCGACCAGCGACGCCGTCTGCGCCAGCGGCAGCGGCTCGGACAGGGCATAGCCGAACGCGTTCCAGGGAAAGCCGGTCAGCAGGTGACCGCGCAGCCATTCGCTGATTGTGATGCTTGCCGCAAGCGCAAGCACGCGCGTGGCGTTCTTGGTCCAGAGCAGGCGTGCCAGCGCAAAGCCGATGGCCGTGAAGATGGACAGATAAGCAGGCAGGCCGAGCACGGCGAACGGCGTCAGCCAGGCGAATACATCGGCCTCGACGAAGAAGGCGTAGCCGATCCAGTAGAGGCCGGGGACGAAATAGCCGAGCCCGAACCAGTAGCCGGTCAGCGCCGCGGCTGGGACGCCGCCGTAGCGTCCGGCGCCGGCGCCGTCGATCAGCCAGACCAGTACCGGGAAGGTGATGAACAGCACCGGGAAGAGGTTGAACGGCGCCAGCGCCAGCACGGACAGCGCTCCGCACCCCATGGCGATGACGGCGCGCTTCCATCCCCAGGCGAGGATGATGGCAAGCGCAATCTGTCGAAGTCGCTGGAACGGACTCACTGTTGGCCGGTCCCGTCGCTTGGCGGCGGGGTGGGCGTGTCGTTGGCCGGCGATTGACCGCTGTCCGGCGTAGCCTCGCGGCGCCGGCTCTCGCGCTGAGTGCGCGGCGCGGGACGCTCCTTCCGCGTCGAGATGCGCAGCCGCTTGACGCGGCGCGGATCGGCATCAAGCACCTCGATCTCGTAATTGCCGGGACCCGAGATCACCTCGCCGCGCACCGGCAGGCGCCCGACGAAGCTGACGAGATAGCCGCCGAGCGTCTCCACTTCCTCACCGGCCTCGCCGGTGACGAAATCCTCACCGATCACCGAGCGGACGTCGTCGAGGCTGGCGCGGGCGTCGGCGATGAAGGCATTGTCGGGCAGGCGTACGATCGAGGGCGGCTCGTCGCTGTCGTGCTCGTCGTCGATCTCGCCGACGATCTGCTCGACGATGTCCTCGAGCGAAACCAGCCCGTCGCTGCCGCCATATTCGTCGACCACCAGCGCGAGGTGAATGCGCGTGGCCTGCATCTGCGCGAGCAGGTCGATCGCCCGCATCGACGGCGGCACATAGAGCAGCTTGCGGATGATGCGCGCTTCCTCGAGCGGCAGCGCCAGATCGACGGCGCGGAGGTCGAGCCCGGCTGGCAGCGGCTTCTTGCGCTTGGTCTTGGTGGCTTCCGACACGCGCGCACGCGCGGTCATGAACGCGAGCAGGTCGCGGATATGGACGATGCCGACGGGATCATCGAGCGTCTCGTTGTAGACCACGAGGCGCGAATGGCCGGCGCTCTCGAAGCGGTCCATCAACTCGCCGAGCGGGATGTCGCGCTTCACCGCGATGACGTCGGCGCGATGGACCATGACGTCGGCGATGCGGCGCTCGTGCAGACCGAGGATGTTGCGCAGCATGGTGCGCTCGACCGCCGAGAAGCCGGTGTCGTCGGGCGTCGTCGCGTCGAGCACGACCTGGAGGTCGTCGCGCACCGATCCCGCCTTCCAGCCGAACAGCGTGCGGATGGCGCGCAAGAGCCAGCCATCGGCGGTCGGGCGCATCACCTCGCCCTGAGTCACCACGGCCGGCAGATTGGCCGTGTGGCGCGGGTTGTCTTGAATCGGGTCGGAGTCCGGCATCTCAGTGTGTCCCTGCGCGGTCTGCATAGGGATCGGGAATTCCAAGGTGAGCCAGGATCTGCGTCTCCAGGGCCTCCATCTCCTCGGCGTCGCCGTCGTTCTCGTGGTCGTAGCCGATCAGATGCAGGAAGCCGTGCACGGCGAGATGGCTCAAATGGTGGTCGAACGGCTTGTGTTCCTCGTCCGCCTCGCGCCGCATGGTCTCGTAGGCGATCGCGATATCGCCGAGCATGCGCGGCGCATCGCCCGGCTTCCATTCGCCCTCCGGCTGGAGCGCGGGAAACGACAGCACGTTGGTCGGCTTGTCGATGCCGCGCCAGTTGCTGTTGAGGGTGCGGATGCCGGCATCATCGGTCAGCATCACCGCCACTTCCGCCTCGGCGACGTCTTCGTCGACACTCTCAGCGGCGGCCGCAACCGCGCGCTGGATCACGGCTTCGGAATCGGGCTCGCGCTGCCAGCAATCGGCGACGACGAGGACCTCGGTCATGGGAAGATTGGGATGGGACATTGTGTTGTCTGGGACGAAAGGGCGCCGTGTCCGCGCCCTCTGGGTCCGGCTGTTGCCTCGTCAGGATTTGCCGGCGGCCGGCCGCTGCGGCGAGCCTTCGTAGGCGGCGACGATCCGCGCCACGAGTTCGTGGCGGATCACGTCCTCGGCTTTGAAATGAACCTGGGCGATGCCCTCGACGCCGCCCAGGAGGCGGGTCGCTTCGGCCAGGCCCGAGGTCTGGCCGTTCGGCAGGTCGATCTGCGAGGGATCGCCGGTCACGATCATACGGCTGTTCTCGCCGAGGCGCGTCAAAAACATCTTCATCTGCATCGACGTGGTGTTCTGCGCCTCGTCCAGGATGATGGCGGCGTTGGTGAGGGTGCGGCCGCGCATGAAGGCGAGCGGCGCGATCTCGATCTCGCCGGTCTGGAGCGCGCGCTCGACGATGCGCGCATCCATGAGATCGTAGAGGGCGTCGTAGATCGGGCGAAGATAAGGATCGACCTTCTCGCGGAGATCGCCGGGCAGGAAGCCGAGCCGCTCGCCGGCTTCCACCGCCGGACGCGACAGGATGATCTTGTCGACCTCCTTGCGCTCGAACAGTTGCGCGGCATGCGCGACCGCGAGCCAGGTCTTGCCGGTGCCGGCCGGGCCGATGCCGAACACCAGCTCGTGGCGCTTCAGCGCGCGGATATAGGAGTCCTGCGCGGCGGTGCGTGCGCGCACCGGACGCTTGCGCAGATTGATGCTGTCGAAGGTGGCCGATTTGGCCGATTTGGCGTCGAACTCGAACAGTGAGCCCTGGGCGATGACCGCGCGAATCGCGCCCTCAACCTCGCCCTGGTCGAGATCCTGCCCCTTCACGGCCTGCGCGTAGAGCATCTCCAGCACGCGGCGTGCGGCGTCGCAGCCGTCGCGCGTGCCGCCGATCGTGATGTGGTTGCCCTTGGAATCGACGACGACGCCGAGCCGCCGCTCGATCTGCGCCAGATGCTGGCCGTAGGGGCCGACCAGCGCGGAAGCGGCGCGGTTGTCGTCGAAGTCGATGACGACCTGGGTCTCGGGCGGAACTTGCATGTCGCGGTCAAATTTGCGGCTGGGAGCGAGAGAAGACGAATCCGATGCGCTTTTTGGCAAGGGTTCAGGCTCCGATGGCTGGCGATAAAGCGGGCTCGCGCGCCCCACGCGGCGTCACGAGCTCACCGAGAAAGCTGTAGCGTTCGAGGCTGTCGATCCTGACAGGCAGGATTTGTCCGATGATGTCGGGCGAGGCCATCACGTGGGCGGGCTGCAGGAATGCGGTGCGGCCGACGATCTGGCCGTCCCTGCGGGCCGGACGCTCGAACAGCACGTCGACCGTTGAGCCAATCGCAGCCTTGTTGAAGGCCGATTGCTGGCTGTCGATCAGTTCCTGGAGCCGCTCCAATCGCTGGTCCATCTCGGCGGGGGACACCGTCTCCTGCATGTCCGCGGCCGGCGTTCCCGGCCGGGCGGAGTATTTGAACGAATAAGCCGCAGCGTAGCCGATTTGCGTGACAAGCGCGAGGGTGGCGAGAAAATCTTGCTCGCCCTCGCCGGGGAAGCCCACGATAAAATCTGATGAAAAAGCAATGTCTTGGCGCGCGGCGCGGAAACGGTCGATGACCCGCCGGTAATCATCGGCGGTATGTTTCCGGTTCATGGCGGCCAGAATGCGGTCCGAGCCCGACTGCACCGGCAGGTGCACGAACGGCATCAGGGCACCGAGATCGCGATGGGCTGCAATGAGGCTGTCGTCGACGTCGCGCGGGTGGCTGGTCGAATAGCGCAGCCGCGCGATGCCGGGAATTGTCGCCAGATGCTCGAGCAGCCTGCCGAGCGGCCAGGTTTTTCCGTCCGGTCCGTCGCCATGATAGGCGTTGACGTTCTGTCCGATCAGCGTCAGCTCGCGCACGCCGTTGTCGGCAAGCCGCTTCACGTCGTCGACGATCTTGGCGACAGGGCGCGAGACTTCCGAACCGCGCGTATAGGGTACGACGCAGAAGGTGCAGAACTTGTCGCAGCCTTCCTGCACCGTGACGAAAGCGGAAATGCCGCGCGCGCGGATCGCGTCGGGCTTGGGCTGAGCCAGGAAGCCGAACTTCTCCTGGGCGGGAAACTCGGTCTCGATCGCGCGGCCTTCATTGCCGGCGCGCTTCAGCAGCTCCGGCAGGTGATGATAGCTCTGCGGTCCCACCACGACGTCCACGACAGGCGCTCGGCGCACGATCTCCTCGCCCTCGGCCTGCGCGACGCAGCCCGCGACCGCGATTTGCATCGCGCGGCCCGCGCGCGCGGCCTCGTCCTTGGCGACACGCAATCGGCCCAGCTCGGAGTAGACCTTTTCGGAGGCCTTCTCGCGGATGTGGCAGGTGTTGAGGATGACGAGATCGGCGTCTTCAGCGCTGGCCGTCTCCACGAATCCTTCCGGAGCCAGCGTGTCCACCATGCGCTGCGCATCGTAGACGTTCATCTGGCAGCCATATGATTTGATGTGCAGCTTGCGCGGCGGCGTCATGGAACCCGGAATTGTGGTGGAGAACGGCCCTCAGATATAGGTTGGAGGGACGAAAATCCAGCGAATGGAGCCTCCTGGGCCGTCATTCCGGGGTGCGATGCAGTCGTGCCCCGGAATCCGGAGGTTTTGGGCGAGATTCCGGCTTCACGCGCTCTGCACGTGCCCTGGAATGACGGTCAAAGGCTACCTCACGGGGCGGGCCGGTTCGATCCGTCGGACCAGCTCCGGCAATTGCCGCATATCATCGAATGTCGATCCGGCGCCGGCGGCGCGCAGCCTTTCGGCGTGACCCGGCGGGCAGTGGCTGCCGCCGTGAAAGCCCAGCACGGTCATCCCGGCTGCGGACGCGCCTGTTACCCCGGGGACGCTGTCCTCGATCACGAGGCAGCGTTCCGGCGGGACTTTCATCTGCTTGGCCGCGAACAGAAACAGATCGGGCGCGGGCTTGCCGCGTGCGACCTGGCTCGCTGAGAAGATGTGCGGAGCGAGCAGGTCGTAGAGGCCGGCACAGGTCAGGCCGTGAGTGATCTTCTCCGGCGTGCCGCTCGATGCGACGCATTTGGGCAGATCGATTGCGCCGATCGCCGCAGCCACATGGGTGATCGGCTGCAGATCGCTGGCGTAGAATTGCAGCGTGGCCGCACTGATCTGCTGCTCCAGATCACCCGGGAGGCTGCGGCCGATTTCCTGTTCGACCATCCGCCGCGCGTCTTTCTCGGACACGCCGAGGAAGCGGACCAGCACCTGCTTCGAGGTGATCGGATAGCCGTGCCTCGTCAGCACATCCGCATGCGCGCGACAGGAGATCACCTCGCTGTCCACGAGCACACCGTCGCAGTCGAAGATGATGAGGTCTATCGGCACTAAATCAAGACGTCGGCTTGTCGTCGTCGAGCGGGACGCAATAGAGCTCGAGCCGGTGGTCGACCAGCCGATAGCCGAGCTTGCGGGCGATCTCCGCCTGCAGCTTCTCGATCTCCTCGGAGGTGAACTCGATCACCTTGCCGTCGCGCAGATTGATGAGGTGATCGTGATGGCTGTCACGCATCTGCTCGTAGCGCGCGCGGCCCTCGCGGAAATCATGGCGCTCGATGATGCCGGCATCCTCGAACAGCTTGACGGTGCGATACACGGTCGAGATCGAGATCTTGTCGTCGACGGCAACGCAGCGCCGGTACAGTTCCTCGACATCGGGATGATCGATCGCCTCCGCGAGCACGCGGGCGATGACACGGCGCTGCTCGGTCATGCGCATGCCGGTGGCGGCACAGCGCGCTTCGATGCCGGACGCCTTGGATGCGGAAGAAGGTTTCAGTGCGGTCATAGTTTGTCTGCCTGGCGGGGGCGCTTTCTGCCACCAATGTTACGACAAGTCACGTCGCATCAGAAGGGCGTTCAATTGTTCCCCGTTCGGCTGCTTATAGTAGCGTTCGCGGCGCCCGACCACCATGAATCCGGCACCATCGTAGAGCCGCCGCGCCGGCTGGTTATTTTCCTCAACTTCGAGAAATATTGTGCGCACGCCGCGCCCCGCGAGATGGCCGAGATGGGTCATCAGCAGCGTGCGGGAGAGGCCGCGGCCGCGATAGGCCCCGTCCACCGCGATCGAGAGGATTTCCGCTTCATCCGCCCCGATCCGCGATACCGCGAATCCGACGGTCCTGCGGCCGAGGCGCAGCCGATGCACGAGCGTGTTGCGCTCGCTGACCATGCTCTCGAATTCGCCCTCGCCCCAGCCGCGCGCGAAGGAGGCGCCGTGAAGCTGCGCCAGTTGCGCAGCGTCACGCACGGATGCGGGCTCGACGGCGGCGGTGCCGCCGCGCCACCATTCCGACAGCCATCTCATCATGGGGTCGGGACTTGTGCTGCAAATGGCGGCTGTGCCGCCGGCTTGGCGTCGGGCGCCTTCAGATAGAACGGCCGCGCCGGATTCGTCGCGGGATCGGCGGCGGCGCCTAGCCATGCGACCCAGCCGATATCGGGCGCGGGCTGCGCATCGACCGCAACCGGCTGCGGGACATCCTTCGGCCAGCGCTCGGCGAGGATATTGGCGGCATTGCCGACCAGATGCGGCGCGCCGAATTGCGAGGCTGCGATCGCCTCGTCGACGGGAGCGACGCTCGGCCGCACCAGCTGGCTGCCGTCGCCGGCGACGATCTGGAAATAGACATGGTCGTGCCGCGCGTCGATTGCGGAGATCACGGGTGCCGATTTGCTCTGGCCGACGATGGCGGCGGCATAGGCCGACAAGGTGGTCAGGCCGATCGCCGGCCGCTCAGCCGCAAGCGCAAGGCCGCGCGCCGCCGAAATGCCGACGCGCAGGCCGGTGAAGCTTCCGGGGCCGACGGTGACCGCGATGCGGTCGAGCGAGGTGAAGGCGAGATTGGCCGATTGCATGACGCGCGCGATCATCGGCATCAGGGCCTCGGCGTGGCCGCGCTTCATGAGAAGCTGCTCCTGCGCAACGAGCTCGGCCGTTTCGGTGTCGAGTACGGCGACGGAGCAGGCGTCGAGCGCGGTATCGATGGCGAGGATCAGCATGGTGTGATCATAGCATTGGCAATCGGATGATGCCTAAGGTTCTAGCCGTCGCGGCTGGGCTTGACCCGGCCATCCACGACTTTGCGGCTCCAAAAACGTGGATGCCCGGGACAAGCCCGGGCATGACGGAGTGAAATCAGCTCAGGCCGTGCAATTTACATCGGCCGGACTTCGACCACGTCAGGCACGAAGTGCTTGAGCAGGTTCTGGATGCCGTGCTGGAGCGTCGCGGTCGATGACGGGCAGCCGGAGCAGGCGCCCTTCATGTTGAGATAGACGATGCCGTCCTTGAAGCCGCGGAAGGTGATGTCGCCGCCGTCATTGGCGACGGCCGGCCGCACGCGGGTCTCGATCAGGTCCTTGATCATGTCGACCGTCTCGGCATCGGCCTCGTCGAAGAACTCGTCCTCGTCATCGAGATCGGCATCGTCTTGCGCCGCGCCGTCGGCGAGCAGTGGCGCGCCGGACATATAGTGCTCCATGATGGCGCCGAGGATCGCGGGCTTGAGCTGCTGCCATTCACCGTTTGCCTTGGTCACGGTGATGAAGTCGGATCCGTAGAACACGCCGGTGACGCCGGGCACCTCGAACAGCTTTTCGGCCAGCGGCGAGCGGGTGGCGGCTTCGCGGCTCGCGAATTCCATCGGGCTGCCGTCGACCACGACGCGGCCCGGAATGAACTTCAGCGTGGCGGGATTGGGGGTGGCTTCGGTTTGAATGAACATGGTTTTCTCCAGACGTCGCCGGTTCAAGGCCGGCGCGTGCTCTCTCCACTAGCAGATGGCGACGGAGAACGCACGATCAAGGGGAGAAGATGGCGTTTCGTTGTTATATCAGCAGGTTAGGGTGCTCGCTCCTCCCTCTCCCCGATTGCGGGGAGAGGGTCGGGGTGAAGGGGGCGTCTCCCCGGCAGTTGAATTGGATTCGTGGAGACTCCCCTCACCCGGCGCTTCGCGCCGACCTCTCCCCGCAAGCGGGGCGAGGTGAAGGCGACCTACGACAGTGAATCCACGCTTTGGTCGCTCAGCGCGCCGGAAATGATGGTCACGGGAATCGGGAAGGTTCCGACCGCGTGGGCCAGCAGCGCAACCAGGGGACCCGGCCCCTCCGCACCGGGATTGGCGGCGAGCACCAGCATGCCGATGTCGGGGTCTTCGTCGATCACGGCGAGCAGCTGCTCCATCGGCACACCCTCGCGGATCACCCGCTCCGGGGTGATTGCAGCAATGCCATTGGCGCGGCCGGCGGCACGGTCGAGCGCGGCCTCCGCCGCTTCCTGCGCCTCCGCGCGCATGATGTCGGCGACCCCCAGCCATTCCTGGCTCTGCTGTTCGGGTTCGATGATGCGCAGCATCACCACGCCGCCGCCGGCACGGATCGCCCAGCGGCTGGCATAGTAGACCGCGCGATCCCATTCGGCGGTGTCGTCGACGACGACGAGGCATTTGGGCTTGTGACCCGGCTCGAAGCAAAGTCGCTTGCTGGTCATGCATGTCCCGGCATGTGCACGGCCGGCATGCTGCCACACTCCCGCAAGGTTGGGGAGAGGAGATGCGGTCGGCGCGCCGGCGCCGACCGTCTCTATCGCCGGCGGATGAAGCCGACGATGTCCTTGGAGAGCTTCATCGTCTCGTCGGCGATCGCCCGGGCCCGGTCGGAACCTTCGTTCAGGATCGAATCGATATGGCCGGGGTCGGCGACGAGGCGCTTCATCTCGCCGGCGATCGGCGCCAGCTTGGTGACGCTAAGCTCCGCCAGCGCGTTCTTGAAGCTGGAGAACTGGCCCCCGCCGAACTCGCGCAGCACGTCCGCCTTGGGCCGGCCGGCCAGCGCGGCGAAGATGCCGACGAGGTTATCGGCCTCGGGACGGGCTTCCAGGCCCTTCTCCTCTGACGGCAGCGGCTCCGGATCGGTCTTCGCCTTGCGGATCTTCTGCGCGATGGTGTCGGCATCGTCAGTCAAATTGATGCGCGAATTGTCCGACGCATCGGATTTCGACATCTTCTTGGTGCCGTCGCGCAGGCTCATCACCCGCGTCGCGGGGCCCGTGATCAGGGGTTCCGGCAGCGGGAAGAACAGGCCGTCATTGGCGCCGAGGTTGCGGATCGAGTCACCAAAGTCGTTGTTGAACTTCTGCGCGATGTCACGCGAGAGCTCGAGATGCTGCTTCTGGTCCTCGCCGACCGGCACATGGGTGGCGCGGTAAAGCAGGATGTCGGCGGCCATCAGCACGGGATAGTCGAACAGGCCGACGGAGGCATTCTCGCGGTCCTTGCCGGCCTTCTCCTTGAACTGGGTCATGCGGCCGAGCCAGCCCATGCGCGCGACGCAGTTGAAGATCCAGGCGAGCTCGGCATGGCCGGAGACCTGGCTCTGGTTGAACACGATGTGCTTCTTGGGATCGATGCCGCTCGCGATGAACGCGGCAGTCACCTCGCGGGTGTTGCGCGCGAGCTCGGCCGGTCCGCCCCAGACGTCCACGCCTTGCGTGATCGCGTGCATGTCGACGACGCAATAGATGCAGTTGTGGGTTTCCTGCATCTTCACGAAGTTGACGATGGCGCCGAGGTAATTGCCGAGATGCAGATTGCCCGTCGGCTGGACGCCCGAAAAGACCCGTTCAACGAATGGCATGGTAAGCCTTCCCATAGGTATTCGGCCGTCGTTTCCAACAGCGGCGCTGCCCCGTCAAGAGCAATTCGATGATCTCGCGCACCGGGCCGGGCTAGGCGGGTCGCTTCAAGGCGGCTACCGCCTCGCGCCAGGAAGCGGCACCGAGGATTTGCAGCAGCAAGCCGTAAACGGCGATCCCGGCCGCGATCTGCACGCCCAGCACGATGAATTTGATGAAGCCGTGCGCCTCGGCGGGCACGAGGCCGGTGGTCAGCCAGAGCAGGGCGCCCATCGCGGCTGCGGCAAGCACGATCCGCGGCAGCCGTTTTCGCGCGGCAGAATCGACCGAGAAGCCGAATTCGCTGGTGCCTTTCCGAAGCAGCGAGAGCGCACTGCTCCAGGCGCCGGCCGCGATGCTCGCCGCGATCCCGCTTGCGCCAAAGAGATGGCCGAGCAGCACGGCGAGCACGACCGACACTACAAAGCCTTTGGCCGTCGCCAGCAGCGGCGTCATCGTGTCGTTGCGGGCATAGAAGGCCGGCGACAGCGCCTTGATCAGCACGTGCGCGGGCAGGCCAAGCGCCAGCCACATCAAGGCATGCGCGGTCGCCGCGCTGTCACCGGCACCGAAGGCGCCATGCTCGAACAACAGCCGCACGATCGGCTCGGCCAGCACGATCAGGCCGAGCGTGGCGGGGAGCGCCAGCCCGGTCGCAAGCTCGAGCGCGCGCGATTGCGCATGCGCCACCGCATCACGGTCGCCGTCACTCACCGCGCGCGTCAGCTCCGGCACCAGCACGGTGCCCATGGCGACGCCGACGATGCCGAGCGGCAGCTCGATCAGGCGATTTGCGAAATAGAGCCAGGACACCGCGGACGGCGTCGCGGATGCGATGATCGCGCCGGCCACCATCAGCCATTGCGGTCCCGAGCTTGCGATCATGCCGGGGATCGCCTTGGCGAAGAAGCTGCGCATCTCCTTGTCGAAACTGACGCGCAGAGGCGTGGCGAGGCGCGCACTTTGCTGCGACAGCAGCATCAGGAGTTGCAGCAGGCCGGCGATGCCGACCGTGGCCGCCAGCAGCCACGCGGCGAAGCCGGCGTCAGCGTGCCAGACAAGCAGCAAAGCGGTCGCAGCGATCAGCGCGATGTTGAACAGCAGCGGCGAGAATGCCGTGAGCGCAAAGCGCCCTTGCGCATTCAGCAGCCCCATCAGCACGGTGACGGGCCCGGCGAAGGCGAGATAAGGCAGCATCAGCCGCGCGCTCAGGACGGCGAGATCGAGCGTGCCGGCACCGAGAAAACCGGGCGCGATGACCGTCATGATCAGCGGCATCAGCAGGGCAATGCCGATTGAGATCATGATCAGCGCCGCGCTGACCGTGCCGAGCACGCGTCCGGCGAACGCTGCCGCAGCGTCCGCGCCATCGCGGTCACGGATGCGCAGCCAGGCCGGGACCAGCGCCGCGTTCAGCGCGCCCTCGCTGAGCAGCCTGCGCACCACATTGACCAGCTGGAAGGCGGCCAGGAATGCGTCCGCCACGGCGCCGGTGCCGAGCAGCGCCGCGATCAGGGAATCGCGGGCAAACCCCAGCAGCCGCGAGGCCAGTGTTCCCGTCGAGACGGTCAGGAAGGAGCGGATCATCGGCTCTTTATCATACCGTTGCTTGCCCGCGCAGGCCCGGTCGTGATAGGCCGCGAGCCAGATTTCAGGCCGACAGGAAGCGGATTTTCGTAGGGATCGCAATCCGCCAAACAGGATCAAGGTGAATGGCTGACGTGAAATATGACGTTCTCGGCATCGGCAACGCGTTGTTCGACGTGCTGGTCAGGACCGACGAGGCCTTTTTGGCCAAGCACGGCATGACCAAGGGCAGCATGTCCCTGATTGACGAGGCACGGGCGGCCGCCATCTACAAGGACATGGGGCCGGCCACGGAAGTCTCGGGCGGCTCGGCCGCCAACACCATTGTCGGCATCGGCAGCTTAGGGGCACGTGCGGCCTATGTCGGCAAGGTCAAGGACGACCAGATCGGCAAGCTCTACGTCCACGATATCCGCTCAGCCGGCGTCGCCTTCAACACGCCCGCCGCGCAGGACGGCCCCGCCACCGGCTGCTCCTACATCCTGGTCACGGATGATGGCGAGCGCACCATGAACACCTATCTCGGTGCCGCGCAGGATCTTTCGCCCGCCGACATCGACCCGGCCGAGATCGCCGCCGCCGGCATCGTCTATCTCGAAGGCTATCTCTGGGATCCCAAGAATGCCAAGGACGCCTTCGTCAAGGCGGCCAAGATCGCCCATGATGCCAAGCGCAAGGTGGCGTTGACGCTGTCGGATTCCTTCTGCGTCGACCGCTATCGCGACGAGTTTCTCTCGCTCATGCGCAACGGCACGGTCGACATCGTCTTCGCCAACGAGTCCGAGCTGCATTCGCTCTACATGACCTCGGATTTCGACACAGCGCTGAAGCAGCTGCGCAACGACGTCAATCTCGGCGTGGTCACCCGCAGCGAGAAGGGCTGCGTGGTGGTGACACCGACCGACGCTGTCGCAGCTCCGGCCTCACCGGTCACGAAACTGGTGGACACCACCGGCGCCGGCGATCTCTTTGCGGCGGGCTTCCTCTACGGCCTTTCGCGTAACCTCGCGCACAAGCAGTGCGGCGAGCTCGGTGCGCTCGCGGCCGCCGAAGTGATCCAGCACATCGGCGCGCGTCCGCTTGTGTCGCTAAAGGAGCTGGCCCAGCAGCGCGGGCTGACGGTTTAGAAAAGTCGCGCACCAGCCTCGCTGTCATCGCCCGGGTCGATGTTTAGACCGGGCGATCCAGTATTCCAGAGGCGTTTGTGATTGAATCGAGAAGCCGCAGTGTACTGGATTCCCCGCTTTCGCGGGGAATGACAACCGTCCTGCGGAAAGGGTACTCAGTCTCTCACGCCGTCTTCGCCGCCTTCAATCCCAGCCGTTGCTCCACCGCATCCCGCATTACGAATTTCTGGATCTTGCCCGTCACGGTCATCGGAAACTCGTCGACGAATTCCACGTAGCGCGGGATCTTGTTGTGGGCGATCTGGCCGTCGCAGAAGGCACGGACCTCCTCGGCCGTCAGCGTTTCGCCCGGCCTGACGCGGATCCAGGCGCAGAGCTCCTCGCCGTAGCGGGTGTCGGCGACGCCGAAGATCTGCACGTCCTGGATCTTGGGGTGACGGTACAGAAACTCCTCGATCTCGCGCGGGTAGAGGTTCTCGCCGCCGCGGATCACCAGATCCTTGATGCGGCCGACGATGTTGCAATAACCGGCGGCGTCGATGGTGGCGAGGTCGCCGGTGTGCATCCAGCCATTGGCGTCGAGCACGTCGGACGTCTTTTCCTTCTCCTCCCAATAGCCCAGCATGACGCTGTAGCCGCGGGTGCAGAGCTCGCCGCGTTCGCCCCGCTTGACGATCCTGCCTTCGAGATCGACGACCTTCACCTCGACATGCGAGTGAATGCGGCCGACGGTGGAGACGCGGCGCTCGAGCGGATCGTCGGTCGCGCTCTGGAAGCTCACTGGGCTGGTCTCGGTCATGCCATAGGCGATGGTGACCTCGCGCATGTTCATCTCGGTGTTGACGCGCTTCATCACCTCGATCGGGCAGGGCGCGCCCGCCATGATGCCGGTGCGCAGTGATTTCAAATTGAAATTCTTGAACTCGGAATGATCGAGCTCCGCGATGAACATGGTCGGCACGCCATATAGCGCGGTGCATTTCTCCTGCTCGACCGCACGCAGCGTCGCGAGCGGATCAAAACCCTCGCCCGGGTAGACCATGGTGGTGCCGAGCGTGACCGAGGCAAGGTTGCCCATGACCATGCCGAAGCAATGATAGAGCGGCACCGGAATGCAGATGCGGTCATGTTCGGTCAGGCGCATCGCGCGTCCCGTGAAATAGCCGTTGTTGAGGATGTTGTGGTGGGTCAGCGTCACGCCCTTCGGCGATCCCGTGGTGCCGCTGGTGAACTGGATGTTGACGGGGTCGTCGAACTGAAGCGCAGCACCGAGCGCGGCAAGTTGCTCGCGATGCTCTGCTCTGCCCATGCGCGCAACGTCCTCGAAAGGGATGGTGCCTGAAGCCGCCGGGCCGCCGATCTGGATCACCATCCGCAAGGCCGGCAATCGCGCCGCCTGCAGCTGTCCGGGCCTCGTGCCCGCCAGCTCCGGTAGCAGCGTGTTGAGCATCTCCATGTAATTGCTGGTCTTGAACGCGGTTGCGGTGACGATTGCCGCGCAGCCGACCTTCTTCAGCGCGAATTCCAGCTCGCTGAGCCGGTAGGCCGGATTGATCGTCACCAGGATCAGGCCGGCTTTGGCGGCGGCGAACTGGGTCAGCGTCCATTCCGGCCGGTTCAGCGACCAGATGCCGATCCGCTCCCCGCGTTCGAGCCCGAGCGCGAGAAGGCCGGCGGCGAGCGCATCGACCTGCTCGGCGAATTCTTTCCAGGTCCATCTGACACCGTGGCTGGGCGAGACCAACGCCTCGCGATCGCCCCAGCGCCGCACCGCGTGGTCGAGGCTGCGGCCAATGGTGTCGCCGAGCAGCGGCGTGTCCGAGATGCCGCAAACGTAGCTGTCCGCTTTGTCCGCCAGATCGCTCGCCAAGTTCGTCTCCTCGAAGTTGATGCCTCGTGCCTGAAGCCGATGGCCTTGGGCACGAGGTTATCGATTGCGGCGAAGGCGCGCGACGCCGCGCACCTCATACTAAGTGGCTAGGCCGCCTTCTGCCCGCTCCCCGCATCGAGCCCGGCATAGATGCCACGCTCGAAGCCCGCGAACGCCTCCAGGCACTTGGCGTCGACGAACGGCAACACCTGCATCAGGATGACGCCGGAAACATCGCGTGCCGGGTCGATCCAGAAATAGGTGTTGGCAAGACCGGCCCAGGCGAGGCTGCCGGCGCTGCGGCCTTCTGGCGTCTTGGCGGTGTTGATCAGGAAGGAGAGCCCCCACTTCTTCACGATGTCGGGGAAGAGATCGACGTCGTTGGTGTACATGGGCGCCACTGTCGTCATCTTGCCAATCGTGAGATCGCCGATGTGGTTCTGGCCCATCAGCGCGACCGTCTCGGGCTTCAGCACCTGGTTGCCGTTGCCGCGGCCCTTGTTGAGGATCATCCGGGTGAACTTGATGTAATCGCCGGCCGTGCTGTAGAGGCCGCCGCCGCCCATGTGGAATTCCGGATTCTGTTCGATCTCGAACGGAATCGGCGCCAGCGATCCATCCTCGCCGCGTGCGTGCGTGGCGACCAGGCGCTGGCGCATGTCGTCGGTGATCTTGAAGGCGGTGTCGTTCATGCCGAGCGGTGTGAACATGTGATCGCGCAAGTAAGCATCGAGACGCTTGCCGCTCACGGCTTCCACCGCCTTGCCGACGAAGTCGATGTTGATGCCATATTCCCAGCGCGTGCCGGGATCGGACATGATCGGCGTCTTCAGCGCAACGTTCTGGCAGGAGAAGATGTTCGGCGTTCCGGTCTTCTCCAGATATTGCGCGCAATCGCCGTTCCAAACGTTGTAGGCAAACCCGGCAGTGTGGGTCATGAGATGGCGCAGCGTGATCGCGCCCTTCGCCGGTCGCAGTTTTGGTTCGCCATTGGCATCAAAACCTTCGAGCACTTGCGGCGCGGCGAGATCGGGCAACACTTCACCGATCGGCGCATCCAGCGACAGCTTGCCCTGCTCGACCAGCTGCATCGCGCCCGCCGACGTCACCGCCTTCGTCATCGAGGCGATCCAGAACACGCTGTCCGCTGTCATCGCGTCGGGCTTGGACAGGTCGCGCTTGCCGAACGCGCCCTGATACAGCACGTCGTTACCGCTGGCGGCGATGGCGACGACCCCGGGAATCTCCTGGGCGTCGCTCTTCTGACGCAGAATCTCGTCGATCTCAGCTTTGCTTTGCATGGCGTTTCCTCGAGTTTGATTATTGTTGGCAGTGATCGATTGTCCTCCCGCAGGCTCCGCGCGGCAAGCGCGTCCAGATGCCTGCGGCGGTCGCGATGTCGTGACTTGACGGTCCGTGCCACACACAGGACGACAGGCGGGCCGAACGGCAACACTCCGTCACAATCTGCGGTGGATGGCCGCATCTCGCCGTGACCGTGAATGGGCGCTGGCGATATGATTCCTGTGTTTGAAGCACTTGAAACATTTTGTGCGTTGCGGCGTTCAGCACTCGGCCGATCGGCGGCCGACGTTAAGACTTGATGCAAATTGGGC
Source organism: Bradyrhizobium sp. CCBAU 25360 (assembly GCF_028128695.1). Classification (NCBI taxonomy): domain Bacteria; kingdom Pseudomonadati; phylum Pseudomonadota; class Alphaproteobacteria; order Hyphomicrobiales; family Nitrobacteraceae; genus Bradyrhizobium; species Bradyrhizobium sp. CCBAU 25360. Next base: position 146,723 of record NZ_LBJA01000040.1, on the reverse strand, counting down.
GGTCGCCAAGCGGCCGCGAGGGGGACCTCAGATGATTTCGACCTGGAGCGAATGGAAGCGCTATCCCCGTCCCGGACGGGGCGAGAACCTGGAGGCGCCGATTTCGCCAGGGATCTATGAGGTGCGCATCGCCGGGACCGGCGCGCTCTATTCCTTCGGTGCGGTCGACAATTTGGCGCAGGCGCTGGCGCTGCTGCGGGTGGGCTCCAAGAACTGGTTCGGCCGCCGCAACCCGTCCGACGTTCCCGATCTCGAATACCGTACCTGCGCAACCTCGTCGAAGGCCGACGCCAAGGCCGCGGCCGAACGTATGATCGGCCGCCGCGAGACCTATATGAGCGGCGCGGCCTAAGGCCGCTGCCGGTTTAGCTCCCATCAGATGTGCGTTGTGGGACGGTGCATTGCGCGCTGCTTGTCCCTATATTCCGGCCGATCCGATCGTCCCGAAATGATCGTTCGAGGAGTAACGCCATGACCCCGCCCGCTGCCGCACGCGCCACGCAAGCCACCGCCACCCTGCGCGACCGGTTGAAAGACCCCTCGCTCCTGAAGGAGGCCTGCTACATCGACGGCGCCTGGGTCGGAACGCCGGTCTTTGCCGTCAACAATCCCGCGACCGGCGTCGAGCTTGCAAAAGTGCCGCAGCTCGGTGCGGACGAGACGACCAAGGCGGTCGAGGCCGCTCAGCGTGCGTTTCCGGCCTGGGCCAAGCACACCGCCAAGCAGCGCTCCAACATCCTGCGCAAATGGTTCGAGCTGATCATCGCCAACCGCGAGGATCTCGCGCTGATCCTGACCTCCGAGCAGGGCAAGCCGCTTTCGGAGGCGCTCGGCGAGGTCGATATCGGTGCGGCCTATATCGAGTTCTTCGCGGAGGAAGCTCGCCGCGTCTACGGCGAGACCATTCCGACGCAGCGGCCCGATGCGCGGCTGCTGGCGATCAAGCAGCCGATCGGTGTCTGCGGCGCGATCACGCCGTGGAATTTCCCGAACTCCATGATTACCCGCAAGGTGTCCCCGGCGCTCGCCGCCGGCTGTACCGTGGTGCTCAAGCCCGCCAATGAAACGCCGCTGTCGGCGCTGGCGCTGGCCGTGCTCGCAGAGAAGGCCGGCATCCCCAAGGGCGTGCTCAACATCATCACCGGTGATGCGCCGCCGATCGGCAAGGTGCTGTGCGAGCATCCGGCCGTGCGCTTCGTCGGCTTTACCGGCTCGACGGCGGTCGGCAAGATCCTCTACCAGCAGGCCTCCGTCGGCGTGAAGCGACTTGGTCTTGAGCTCGGCGGCAACGCGCCCTTCGTCGTGTTCGACGACGCCGATATCGACGCCGCGGTCGAAGGCGCCATCGTCTCGAAATATCGCAACATGGGCCAGACCTGCGTCTGTGCCAACCGGCTCTACGCCCAGGACAAGATCTACGACGAGTTCGTGCAGAAGCTGTCGAAGAAGGTCGCCGCGATGAAGATCGGCGACGGCACCGAGAGCGGCGTCACGCAGGGGCCGCTGATCAACCTTAAGGCCGTCGACAAGGTCGAACGGCACATCGCGGATGCGGTGAAGCGCGGCGCCAAGGTCGTCACCGGTGGCAAGCGCAGCGAGCTCGGGCGCTCGTTCTTCGAGCCGACCGTGCTGGCCGACGTCAAGCCGGACTCGCTGGTGTCGCAGGAAGAAACCTTCGGGCCGCTCGCGCCGGTGATCCGCTTCAAGGACGAAGCCGATGTGATCGCGATGTGCAACGCCTCGCCGTTCGGCTTGGCGTCGTATTTCTACTCCCGCGATCTCGGCCGCGTCTGGCGCGTGGCCGAAGCGCTGGAGTCCGGCATGGTCGGCGTCAACACCGGCCTCATCACCACCGAAGTCGCGCCGTTCGGCGGCGTCAAGGAAAGCGGCCTCGGCCGTGAAGGCTCGCGTCACGGCATGGAAGAATATGTCGAGATCAAATACGTGATGATGGCGGGGGTCTGACCGGCAATCGAGGGGCCCGCGCCGGCGATTGGAATCGCCGGCGCGAATGCATCAGCGGCAGACGTAGGCGCCGTTCACATAGACGCGGACGCATGCTGCGCCGGCAGCTGCCGCACCCACAGCCGCTCCCCCTACGACCGCGCGTCGCGTGGTTCGACGTGCGACGCCGGCAACGCTCGCGGGAGTTGCCGGCCGACCGACCCTGGCTTCGGCGCTTGAAACGCCGAACACGGTGCCGGCGTCGTTTGACCATTGGGTCGAGCCAAAAATTCCGCAGCCCAGAACGGCTGCAAAAAGTAGCGTTCGCCTGATGCCGACCAGCCTCATGGCAACCTCCCTCGTTGTTGTATCAAGCCGAGGTGATCAGCTTCCTTTTATCGTTGGCTCCCGGTTTGATCTGGATCAATGGAGTCGAGATCGCAGCCCAGATGGAGCCAAAGCGCCGCCCTAATGACGAGCTCCACTCAAATCCGAGTTTCTCTGCTCGTCGGACGGTTCCGGATCTGCGCTACGCTTGTCCGGGACGACAGCGAAGTGTGAATGACGGCCGCCGTAGGAGGCAGGGCGTGCGGCAGCAACCGCGCCTAGATCTTCAGCTCCGTCCCCGTCACGCGACGATACGCTTCGAGATACCGCTTGCTGGTCGCGTCCACCACGCTTGCCGGCAGCGGCGGTGGCGGGGCGTCGCCGTTCCAGCGGCCGGCACGGCGCTCGACGTCGAGATAGTCGCGCAAGGGCTGCTTGTCGAAGCTCGCCTGCGGCTGGCCGGGCTTGTAGGCATCGACCGCCCAGAAGCGCGAGGAATCCGGCGTCATCACCTCGTCGATCAGGATGATGCGGCCGTCCTTGTCCTGGCCGAACTCGAACTTGGTGTCGGCGATGATGATGCCCTGCTCGCGCGCCAGCTCCTCGCCGAGCGTGTAGATCGCACGCGTCATGCTTTCCAGCGTGTAGGCGACCTCGTCGCCGACGACCTCGCGCATCTTCGCAATCGTGATATTCTCGTCATGGCCGGTCTCGGCCTTGGTCGCCGGGCTGAAGATCGAAGGCTCGAGCTTCTCGCTCTCGACGAGGCCGGCCTTCAGCTTCTCGCCCGCGAGCGTGCCGCTGGCGGCGTACTCCTTCCAGGCCGAGCCCGAGATATAGCCGCGGATCACGCACTCGATCGGGAATACGGTGGTGCGCTTGCACAGCATGGCGCGGCCAAGGATCTCGGCGCGGTGCGGTTTCAGCGCCGGCACGGCCGCGATGATCTCGTCGGTATCGGCGCTGATCATGTGATGCGGCACCACGCCTTCCAGCTTGCCGAACCAGAACGCGCTGATTTGCGTCAGCACCGCGCCCTTCATCGGGATGGTCTCGCCCATCACCACGTCGAAGGCGCTGATGCGGTCGGTGGTGACGAGCAGCAGGCGCTCGTCGTCGACGGCGTAGATATCGCGCACCTTGCCGCGTCCGATCTTGGTCAGGGGCAGGTCGCTGGAGAGCATGGTGGTCATCGCAAAGCTTTCGCAGACTTGGCTTTCAGGCGGGACATCCGGCCGCACTGGACAGCGCGGCCGGCAACTGGATTAGCCTATTCCGGCAGCGGAATGAACTCATGTTCCTGCGGAACTGCTGCGAAACGGCCGGTTTTCCAGTCCTGCTTGGCCTGCTCGATCCGCTCCTTGCTGGAGGAGACGAAATTCCACCAGATGTGGCGGGGCCCCTCCAGCGCATCGCCGCCGAGAAACATCATCCGCGTGGCCTTGAGCGCCTTCACGGTGATGCGGTCGCCGGGCCGGAAGATCAGCAGCCGCGGCCCCTCATAGCGCTCGTTCGCGATCTCGACCTCGCCGTCGACGACATAGATCGCGCGCTCCTCGTGATCGGGATCGAGCGGCACGCTGGCGCCCGCAACGGCCGTGACCTCGGTGTAGAACCAGGGTGACACCATCGACACCGGCGAGGCGATGCCGAATGACGAGCCCGCGATCACCCGTGCGGTGAAGTCGCGCTCGGAGATCATCGGCAAATCGCCGGCGCCATAGTGCTGGAACGACGGCGCGATCTCCTCCGATCCGGCCGGCAGCGCGATCCAGCTTTGCAGGCCCAGCATCTTCTGGCCCGCGGCGCGCTGCGCATCCGGCGTGCGCTCGGAATGGGCGATGCCGCGGCCGGCCGTCATCAGGTTCATCGCGCCGGGCGCGATCTCCTGGACGTTGCCCTCGCTGTCGCGATGCATGATCGAGCCGTCGAAGAGATAGGTGACGGTGGCAAGCCCGATATGCGGATGCGGCCGCACGTCCATGCCCTTGCCGGAGACGAACTGCACCGGGCCGAAATGGTCGAAGAAGATAAAGGGCCCGACCATCTGCCGCTTGCCATGCGGCAGCGCGCGCCGCACCTCGAAGCCGTCGCCGAGGTCGCGGGTGCGCGGCACGATGACGAGGTCGAGCGCATCGCAGGACATGGGATCGCCGAGCACGGGATCGTTGGAGGGTTGCCAGCTCATGAGTAGGCTCCTTTTGGCTTTCTTGGTCGCGACGGTAGCAGAATTCCGCATCGCCGTCGCGACAAAGGCGGGCCCGACGCCACAGGTGTGATAGCGCCGTACTCCGCGGTCGGCGATGACAGGCCGTAGGGTGGGCAAAGGAGCAAAGCGCCGTGCCCACCGGCTTTCTCCGATCGAGAAGAAGTGGTGGGCACGCTTCGCTTTGCTCACCCTACGATCCGTGAAGCCGGGCGATGACGGTTGTGAACGCGGATGGTCCTTGAAAAAACGGACGCAACGAACGATGTTCGTCCGACTTCAACTGCGACCGATCGCATCACCTGATGAGCCTTGCCGCCATCGACCTCGCCTTTCGCGCCGCCAGCGTCGCTCTGCTACTGATGCTGGTGGCGTCGCTGCTACACGACTTTCGCAACGTGCTGGCAGCCCGCCTCGGTGCCGCCTTCGCGCTCAGCTCGGCCGCGCATGCGGTGAGCTATTCGGTGGATGTCACGTCGCGGGTCCCGCTCTGGCATGCACCGCTGATCGCGTTGTCGACTGGCACCATCGTAGTGTTCTGGCTGTTCACGCGCTCCCTGTTCGACGACGAGTTTCACCTCCGCTGGTGGCACGGATGGGTCTGGGCGCTGGTGACGGCCTTCAGCTTCGCAGGCTGCGTCTGGATTGCGCCCAGCGGCCATGTGCGCTTCTCGGTGACGGTGGTCAATCTGATCGTGCTCGGCTTCATCGCCCTTGCGGTCGGGCAGATGATCGCCTCCTGGCCGGCTGACCTGGTCGAGCGCCGCCGCAGCGCTCGTGTCTTCGTCGTCTGTGCAACCGCGCTCTATGGCGGGCTGAACGCGGTGCTCCAGATCGCCGTCGTCGGCCACCACGTCGGCGATGTCGCCGAAACCGTCAATGCCGGCGCGCTCGCCTGCACCGTCGCGGCGATCGTCTATGCCATGATGCGCATCGATGGGGCGGATCTGTTTCCGGCCGCGGTGGCGCCCGCCCCGCCGGTTGTTTTCAGTCAGCCTGCGGCCGATGAATCCGCCGATCAAAAACTCATCGACGCCCTGATGCGACTGATGGCGGGCGAGCGGATCTATCGTCAGGAGAATATCACCATCGGCGTGCTGGCGGGCCGGCTGAAAATTCCGGAATACCGGCTGCGCCGGCTGATCAACCAGCGGCTCGGTTATCGCAACTTCAATGTGTTCCTGAACAATCACCGGATCGAGGAGGCCAAGGCTGCGCTCGCCGATGCCACCCAGGCCGAGGTTCCCGTCATCACCATCGCGATGGACGCCGGCTTCCAGTCGCTGGGTCCGTTCAACCGCGCCTTCAAGGCCGTGACTGGGGTGACGCCGACGGAATATCGGCGGCTGAAGGTGAATGCGGCCTAGATTTTCAGACCTTTGAAATCACGTAAGAATTCCGAAATCGACTAGCCTCGGTCACTTTCGACGAGGTCGTTTTCCAAATCCGGCGAGCGCGTATCGCCTGCATCCGGCCTGCTCTCCCGCACTCGTCCCAAAGCCGGAGAAAGCCCGTGACTCGCCGCCGCAAGATCATTCTCCTCACCACCACCATCGCCTGTGCCGGCCTCGCGCTCGGCGCCGCACGCGCCCGCGACGTGCCGAAGGTTGCGACCGGCTTTATCGCTCACACGCTCTGCTCGGAGACCTTCGTCTCCGGCCTCGATCTCATGCGCGACCTCGCCGAGACCACCGACGCGATGCCGGGCGCGGGTCTGCTCACCTGGGCGATGGATCTTCGGGTCGATCGCACGCGCAAGGATGTCACGGTGTCCCTGTTCGGAATCGGCCGCAGCCATGCCGTCTATCGCGAGGGACTTGGTTGCACGCTCGAGCACGGGCAGGGGATCGCCGATGTCGCGTTGCCGCCTGACGACCAGCAGCCCGCGCTGCTCCCCGAGATCGCCGGCCCGGGGATCGTGCCGCCGCAGAGCGAGGGCCTGGCAGCTGCGCTCGACCGCGCCTTTGCCGAGCCCACGCAGCCGCCTTATCGCCGCACCCGCGCGATCGTTGTCATGAAGGCCGGCCGCATCATCGCCGAGCGCTATGCCGACGGCATCGGGCCGGACACGCAACTGCTCGGTTTCTCCATGACGAAGTCGGTGATGTCAGCGCTGACAGGCATTCTGGTGCGCCAGGGCAAGTTGAAGCTCGGCGGCCCCGCGCCCATCGCCGCCTGGCAAAATCTGGATGATCCGCGTCATCCCATCACCGTCGATCAATTGCTGCGTCACACCGCGGGCATTGCGCTCGGAAGCTCGCTGGAGGCCTCGCTCGGCTCCGCGCTGGAACCGGTCAACACCATGAAATACGCCGAAGACGATATGGCCAGCTTTGCCGAGCGCGCGCCGCTTGCAACCGCGCCGGGCACGGCGTGGAATTATCACGACGGCAACTTCCTCATCCTCGCGCATCTGCTGCGTGATGCCGCCGGCGGCAAGCCCGCCGATGCGCTCCGCTTCGCACGCCGCGAATTGTTCGCGCCACTCGGCATGGTCAACGTCACGCTTCAGCTCGACGCGTCAGGCACGATCGAGGGATCCGGCGAAATGCTGGCCTCCGCGCGCGACTGGGCGCGCTTCGGCCAGCTCTATCTCAACGACGGCATAGCCGGCGGCAAGCGTATCCTGCCCGAGGGCTGGGTGAATTACTCCGCGTCAGCCACGCCGCATGCCTGGGTCGGCATCGGCGCCGGCTTCTGGACCAACCAGGGCGACAGCATTGGTGCAAAGTTTCGCATCACACACGGCTGGCCGCGCGATGCCTTCTTCGCCAAGGGCACGATCGGGCAGTACGCGATCATGATCCCGTCGGAGAAGTTGGTGATCGTGCGGCTCGGTCGCTCGCCGAACGGGCCGCTGGGGGCGGATGGCGTGTTCGATCTCGTGCGTGATGTGATTGCGGCAACGCGCGAGAAGGGGAAGCTGGCGGGGACGAACTAGGCGGCTGTTATCGCCCCAGCTCCGTCGCCTTGGCCACACGGTCGAAACGCTCCAGCGTCATGATCGCATCCGCGAATTTTTCCGCGCGCGCGTTGAGCACGGGGCGCGCGAGCGTCAGGAATTTCTGCTGCATCGCCTGCGCGTCCGGGAACGAATTCGGCTCGCCGGACGGATCCGCATAGAGCCGCTCATGCACGCCATCGTCCGTCGTGATGCTGACGCGGGCGCCGAACGGATGGGTGCGGCCGATCTCGAGCCGGTCGTCCTGCACCACGTCGAACTTGTCGGCGAGCGCGTCGATGGCGGCGTCGCCAAGGCGGCCATAATCGTCCCAGCCGAACGAACCCTGGTCGAGCGCGAGCGCGCCGGTGAAGAACATCGAGAACTGGCCGCCGACGATCGAGGTCGGATGACGCTTGGTGGCGGCATCGCCGGTCAGTGTGATGCCGTTGCGATGCAGGCCGATCTCGACGCGCTTGACCTGGTCGGGCGTCAGATTGTGCTCGCGACGCATCGCGATCAGCGCGTCGATCGCGGCATGGGTGTAGCGGCAGCTCGGATACGGTTTGACGCCGATCTTCATGGTCTCGTAGGTCTTGCCGAGCTCGGCGACCGCCTTGTCCGGATGCGCATCGTCGGTGTAGCCGGCGAGCAGGCCGTGCTTGCCCTCGACCGATTCGGTCGCGCCGACGAAATCGTTGCGCGCCAGCGTCGCGGCGATCACGCCATTCATCGCGGCGGCGCCGACCTGGTAGCGCTTGTTCCAGGCGCCGTTGACCAGGAATTGCAGCGAGCCGGCGGCCTGGCTGCCGGAGACACCGAAGGCGGCGATGAGCTGCTGCTCGGAGAGGCCGAACAGTTTTCCGGCCGCCGCGGCCGCACCATAGGTGCCGGCAGTCGCGGTCGGGTGGAAGCCGCGCGCATAATGCGAGGTCGGATCGAGCGCGTTGCCGAGCCGGCAGCAGACCTCATAACCCGCGACGATCGCGGTCAGCACGTCGCGGCCCGAAGCGCCGACCATCTCGCCGATGGCGAAGGCAGCCGGAACGACCGGCGCGCTCGGATGCAGCGAGGAATCGGCGTGGGTGTCGTCGAAATCGAGGGAATGGCCGAGCGCGCCGTTGAGCAGCGCCGCGATCGCGGGCGTCCAGGTCTTGGAGTCGCCGAACACGGTGGATTCGCCCTTGGTGTCGAGCGCCAGCGCCTCCAGCATTTTCAGCATCGACGGGGTCGATTCCGCCTCGCGCCTGGCCCGGATCGCGCTGCCGAGGAAGTCCAGCGTCAGCACCTTGGCGCGATCCAGCACCTCGGCCGGAATATCCTGGTATTCCAGGTTGAAGACGTAGGCGGCGAGCGTTGCGGTTTCGTGGGCCATCGTGTTTCCTCGTTTTGGCGCGCAAGTTAGGCGGGCTGATTTGGCCTTTCAAGCGGCCTTGGGGCCGCGGGCATCAGCCATGCTTTTGCTTGGCCTGAGAAGATTGGGACGTCTGACCATGGCATTCGCAGGACAGGTGTGGGAGCGGATCAGGTCGCGGCGGACGCAACTGGGATTGGCGATCAGGGTCACGGTCGCCGCGACCGCGGCCTATGCGCTCGCCACCGCGCTGCATCTGCTATTGCCGCTCTGGGCGGTGCTGACCTCACTGATCGTGACCCAGATGAGCGTCGGCCGCTCGCTGAAGGCGACGCGCGACTACATGCTCGGCACCATCGGCGGTGCCATCTATGGCGGCGCCATCGCGATCCTGATTCCTTATTCCAGCGAAGCGGGCCTGCTGGGTCTCCTGGTGCTGTCGGTCGCGCCGCTCGCCTTCATCGCCGCGATCAATCCGAGCCTCAGCGCCGCCACCGTGACCGCCGTGATCGTGCTCCTGGTTCCGACCATGCATCATTCCGATCCCATGACGTCGGCGATCGACCGTGTCAGCGAGGTCGCGGTCGGCGCCATCACGGGATTGCTGGTCTCGTTCCTGGTGCTGCCCTCGCGCGCGGTACGGCAGATCCGTGCCAGCGCCGCGATCCTGCTCGAGCTGATCGCCGATGCCTTCACCGAGCTGCTCGCGGGCCTCACCCGCGGCCGCGACAACGACGCGCTGCACCGGATCCAGGACGGGATCGGCACCGCGATGGTTGGTCTCAATGCCATCGGCACTGAAGCCGAGCGCGAGCGCGCGGCGCGGCTGTCGAGCGGTCCGGACACCGGGCCGCTGCTGCGAACGGTCCTGCGATTGCGTCATGACGTCGTGATGATTGGCCGCGCCACCGTGGTGCCGTTGCCGATCGAGGTGCAGACGCGGCTCGCAGCACCCCTGACGGAAGTCTCGACCGTGATCGCGCGCTTCCTGCGGTCGGCCGCAGCGGCCTTGCGCGAAGGAGCCGGCGCGCCGCCGATCCATCCGGTCCACGTCGCGCTTCAGCACTACGCCGAAGCGGTTGCCGCCGTGCGCCACGACGGCCTGATCCGCGGCCATGCCAGCGACACTGCCGAGCGCTTCTTCGCACTCGGTTTCTCACTTGAGCAGATGCATCAGAATCTGTGCGACCTCGACCGCGTCGTCGGCGAATGGTCGGAGGTCTCGGACGACAGGACCGCGCGCGTTGCGGAGTGAGTTCGGCGTGTCCTCGTAAACGTCGGCTTTCGACAGCAATGCGCACGTCGCGCGGCTTGGCTGATCGGCTGCCTGAGACGCTGCACGCGCCAGGTTCCATCGGGTCATGCTGCTGACGCAATCTCTGTCTTAGTCAGTGTGAAGCTAAAACACTACGTGAGGACCACTCCGGTTCCCACGACGGTTCCGTAGCCAGGGGTTGGCTCGAATCCGCAAAACGATTGGCGCAAGTTCATGAACGCTTCTGCGTTCGCTTGACCACGTTTGCGGTTCTGGAACCGGACAATCTAAAAAATCACAGGACTTATGATGCTATTCCGCTCGAGCGTCGCAATTTGCGGCGCCCTGGTTGCGCTCGCCTTCTCTGTTGCCGTTGCTCGAAGTGAAACACGTGGGGATCACTCAAGTGACGTCGTCGATGCCGCCTCCGGCGATGCGATCGTTGGCGCGGCGTCCACGTACAATCCGTTCAAGCCCGGCAAGGAGGAGGGCGGTCCGAAGACAGCCACCGGCGAGCGTTATGATCCCTCTGCCTGGACGGCTGCCATCAAGACGAGCTTGCGTCGCAAATTCGGCGGGGTTCAATTTGGCGCGAGGCCGAAATATGCCCTCGTCGAAGCCGTGGGCAAGAAGGTCATCGTCAAGATAAATGACGTGGGGCCACTGAGACCTGGCCGCATCATTGACCTCAATGAGCGGACGATGCGCCATTTCGATCCAAGCATGGACCTCGGGGTCATTCCCGATGTGAGAGTGAGTCCGCTTGCAGGGGACAATTGGACCCCGGGGCCGGTGGGCTGAACGCGGGCGGTGTTCGTCAATGTCGGCCCGGACGGTTCATCGCGCCGGCTCCATGATCCCTGTCATCATGCTGCGAACCACGAGCTTGTGGAAGGGCATGATGAGCGTGAGGTAGGTCCGGCCAAGCAGATTGTGTGTCCGCACCAGCGTGGTCGATGTGACCTGTCGGCCCGCGGCGTCGCCGGCTACGTCGACGACGATGCGGAAGTCGAGATGATAATCGTCGAAACCCGCGACCAGCCGCTCCGGCGTTTCGTCGACCACCGGAAAGAGGCCGATCAATCCGTGCGGCGCCGGTGCGCCTTCGCCCGACGTCTTCAGCCCGAACGGCGTCACAAGAATGTTGCGCAGGCGCAGCAGCACGTCGATCCAGCGCGGCCCGTGCAGCACCATCCGGGTGCAGGCCTCGCGGGCATTCACCGTCGCTGCGCCGATCTCGACGCGAAACGCGTCGACGAATTGCGCGCCTGCCAGCAGCGTGTTGGCATCGACCTCAGGCGTGACTTCGCGGACGGCTCCGTTCATCCCGCCAGTCTGCGCGTCAGCACCCGGAAGCGCAAGATCAAGAGCCCGGCATAGACGAATGTCCCGAGCGAAAATCCGACCCAGACACCGACCGCGCCGAGCCCCGCGTTGAAGGCCAGCACCCAGGCGATGGGAAAGGCGATGCCCCAATAGCCGATTGCCGCGAACAGCAGTGTCATTCTCGTATCGTTGATGCCGCGTAGCGCGCCACCCATGATGGTCTGCAGACCATCGGCGATGAAGAAGGTGGCGCCGACCAGCAGCAGCGTCGCGGTCAGCTCGATGGTGGCCGCGCTCGCCTCACCGCTGCCGAAGAACAGCCGGCCCAACTGGTAGCGGCCGAGGATGATGGCGATCGTCAGGGCGGAGACCAACGCCATGCCGAGCAAGGCGGCGACGAGCCCGGCGCGCTTCACCGCCGCCGGCTCGCCGCGGCCGAAGGCGTGGCCGACCCGCACGGTGGCCGCCATGCCGATGCCGAGCGGCACCATGAACAGCACGGCGGTGATCTGCAGCGCGATCTGATGCGCGGCAATCGCGGCGGTCGAGATCAACCCCATCAGCAGCGCTGCCGAGGAGAACAGGCCATATTCCAGCAGCAGCGAAAACGAGATCGGTGCGCCGATCGCGATCAGCTGACGCATCAGCGGCCAATCGATCCGCCACAGGCGGGCAAGCGGGCGGTAGTCCGAAAACGGCTTGCGCAGCCCTGCGATCGCGAGCACGGCGACGAACGTGCCGAGGTTGACGATCGTGGTCGCAAGTCCGGCGCCGAACAGGCCGAGCTCCGGCAGGCCGAACAGGCCGTGGATCAGCGCATAGACCAGCGCGGCATTGACCGGGATCGCCGCGAGCGTGATCCAGAGCGGCGGCTGCGGCCGGTTCACCGCGCTCATCATGCTGCGCAACGCGATGAAGCCGAGCGCCGGCGCGATGCCCCAGGCCAGGCCGTTGAGATAGCGCTGGGCCAGCGCGGCCGACTGCGGCGCCTGTCCGAGCGCGAGCAGGATCCGCTCGCCATAGAGCGGCGAGGCCATCATCGGCAGCGAGATCAGCAGCGCGACCCACAGGCCGACGCGCAAGGAGCGGCGGATCAGCCTGACATCTCCGGCGCCAAACGCCTGCGCCGCCAGCGGCGACACCGCAGCCATCAATCCGAGCCCGAAGGTGAAGCTAACGAAATAGACGGTGTGCGCCAGCGCCGCCGCGGCCACCGCATCCTCGCCAAGCCGCCCGATCAGCGCGAGATCGGTCGTGATCATCGCGATCTGCCCGAGCTGCGTCAGCATCATCGGCACGGCCAGCCGCAGCGTCTCGACGAACTCTTCGGCGAGATGGTTCTGCGGCACGCCGGCTTGCGGCTGCGAATGATGTTGGACGGTGTCGAGCATGGCGGCTCATTAGCACGGCCGCGCGACGAAAACATGGCCCGTGAGCGAGATGAGTGAGGGGCTCTATCCGCTAGCTCGGAATCGTAGGGTGGGCAAAGGCGCATTAGCGCCGTGCCCACGACCTATCAAATATTGCAACGGAAGCCGTGGGCACGCTTCGCTTTGCCCACCCTACGATACTGGGCGCTTCGCATCACCTTCTGCCACAAGGCAGAAGGAAGAAAGCAACCTCAGCCCTTCCGCTCCGGCACGCGCTTGATCTTTGCGCCCAGCGCGTTCAGCCGTTCCTCGATGCGCTCGTAGCCGCGCTCGATCTGGTCGGCGTTGTTGATGGTAGAGGTGCCCTGGGCGCACACGGCGGCCAGCAGCATCGCCATGCCGGCGCGGATGTCGGGTGAGGTCATGGTCGCGCCGTGCAGGCGGCTGGGCCCTGCGATGATGGCGCGGTGCGGGTCGCACAGCACGATGCGCGCGCCCATCGCGATCAGCTTGTCGACGAAGAACATCCTGGATTCGAACATCTTCTCGAACATCAGGATCACGCCCTCGCATTGCGTGGCGGTGACGATCGCGATCGACATCAGGTCGGCCGGAAAGGCCGGCCAGGGCTGGTCCTCCAGCTTCGGCACGTGGCCGCCGAAATCGTCCTGGATCTTCAGTGTCTGGTTCGACGGCACGATCAGGTCGTCGCCCTCGACCCGGCAGACGATGCCGAGCCGCTCGAAACCCATGCGGATCGAGCGCAGATGCTCGACGCCGGCGCGCGTGATGCGAAGCGGCGAGCGCGTCACGGCGGCAAGCCCGATCAGCGAGCCGACCTCGATATGGTCGGGCTGGATCCGATAGGTCGCTTCTCCCAGCGTTGCCGGCCCATGAATGATCATGGTGTTGGTGCCGATGCCCTCGATCTTCGCGCCAAGCGCGACCAGGAAATTGGCGAGGTCCTGCACATGGGGCTCGGAGGCCGCGTTGCGCAAATGGGTGACGCCGTCGGCGGCGACCGCCGCCACCAGCGCGTTCTCCGTCGCGGTGACGCTCGGCTCGTCCAGGAACACGTCCGCGCCGGCAAGCTTGGGCGCGCGGAATTCGAGCCGGTCGGTCGCGGTGACCTTGGCGCCCAACTGCTCCAGCGCCAGCACATGGGTGTCCAGCCGGCGGCGGCCGATGACGTCGCCGCCGGGCGGCGGCAGCATCACCTCGCCGCAGCGCGCGAGCAGGGGGCCGGCGAGCAGGATCGAGGCGCGGATGCGCACGCAGAGCTCAGGGTCGAGATCGGCGGCGCGGATGCTCTTGGCATGGATGTGAAGCGTGTTGCGCCCGGTCCATTCCGCCGCCGCGCCGACCGAGCGGATCAGTTCGACCAGCGTCTCGGTGTCGCGGATCCGCGGCACGTTCTCCAGCGTCACCGGATGCTCGGTGAGCAGGGCGGCGGCGATGATCGGCAGCGCTGAATTCTTGTTGCCGGATGGCTCGATCGAGCCCGAGAGCCGGTGACCGCCCTCGACGATATATTGGATGGGCGCCACGTCGGTTTTCTCCGTCCTGTTGCGTAGGGGCGGGCTGCTTCGGGAGCGGAAACTACCGAGAATTGAGCAGGGTAGCAATTCTGCACTTGTCGCGGCGGAAGGCCGCGCGTTGGCCTGAATGGGCCCACCGTATCCGGCGTTTAGAACAAGCCGATGATATTGGCCACCACATAAAGGATGACGATCAGCATCAGCACGCCCATCGCCAGGAAGGAGATTTCGACGGCAATGGCGCCGGCCCCAAGTGCGGCCGCGACGCCTGCCAGGAGCCTCTCTTCGCGAAACACGAGGGCGAGGACCGAGAGCAGGATGGCAAGCAGACCGAGTGAGATCGCCGCGATCGAGGACGCCTCCCTCAATTGGCTCCCGGTCGACTTCTCCCGCGGCGGGGCCTGGTACTCGACGCCCTTGACGCGCGCGATCAGGCGATCCTTCAGGCGATGGCCGGTGTCGACAATCACCTTGTCCGCCGGCGGTGGCGGGTAAATCGCAGGTATGACCCAATGCGGCAATACGGCCGCGATCAGCGCCAGCACGCCGATGATGCTGCCGATCACCCCGAGGCGGCGGGAGGGGAGGGCGGAACTGGTTGTTGCAGAGGCGGTCATGGCACGACACTTCCCGGCCGGAACCGGCCAACGGGATCATGCCACTTCGTCGCGACGGCGGGTGGTGAGGTTCAGGGTGCTGGGATTAGTCTAGCCGTCATGCCCGGGCTTGTCCGGGGCATCCACGTTCTTTGGCGGGGTAAGACGTGGATGGCCGGGACAAGCCCGGCCACGACGCTGTGGAAGCAGCGAGCCCTCAGATGTCGATCGTCGCGCTCAGCGAATGTTCCTGGATGAAGTCGCGGCGCGGCTCGACCACGTCGCCCATCAGCTTGGTGAAGATGTCGTCGGCCTCGTCGACCTCCTTGACCTTCACCTGCAGTAGCGAGCGCACGTCGGTGTCGAGCGTCGTCTCCCAGAGCTGCTCCGGGTTCATCTCGCCGAGACCTTTGTAGCGCTGCAGTGAGATGCCCTTGCGGCCGGCCTCGGTCACCGCCTCGAACAGGTCGACCGGGCCATGGACCATGTGCTCGGTATCCTTGCGCCGCAGCTTGCCGGAGCGGGCGTAGACGTCCTGTAGCTTCGTTGTGTACTCGTCGAGCTTGCGGGCTTCGGCCGACCCCAGGAACGCATCGTCGATCACAGCGGCTTCCTTGACGCCGCGCACGGTGCGCTCGAACTGGAAGCCCTGGCCTTCCACATATTGCCCGATCCAGCCGCGCTCGACCTCTTCGGCCTGATTGTCCAGCCGGCTCGCGATGTATTGTGCGGCGGCCGCAGCGTTCTCGGGATTGCCGTAGATCGACTTGTTCAGCACGCCGGTGATGGCGGCCTGCTCGATCACCTTGCGGTTATAGCGGCTGTGCAGATTGCGCAGGATGCTGCGGACCACGCGGGCGTCGTCGACCAGCGCGCGCAGATCGCGGCCGGACCGGTCGCCGCCGGTGCCGGGGATGTACACGCAGTCGTCGAGGCCGGCGTCGATCAGATAGTCCTCCAGCGCCCTCTCGTCCTTCAGATATTGCTCGGACTTGCCGCGTGAGACCTTATAGAGCGGCGGCTGGGCGATATAGAGATAGCCGCCGTCGATGATGTCGCGCATCTGCCGGTAGAAGAAGGTCAGCAGCAGCGTGCGGATGTGGGCGCCGTCGACGTCGGCGTCCGTCATCACGATGATCTTGTGATAGCGCAGCTTCTCGATCGAGAACTCGTCGCTGATGCCGGTGCCGAGCGCGGTGATCAGCGTGCCGATCTGTTCCGACGACAGCATCTTGTCGGGGCGTACGCGTTCGACGTTGAGGATCTTGCCGCGCAGCGGCAGCACCGCCTGGAATTCGCGGTTGCGGCCCTGCTTGGCGCTGCCGCCTGCCGAGTCACCCTCGACGATGAAGAGTTCGGATTTGGCCGGATCCTTCTCCTGGCAGTCGGCGAGCTTGCCGGGCAGCGAGGAGACCGAGAGCGGGCTCTTGCGCGTCAATTCGCGCGCCTTTCGCGCAGCCTCACGCGCGGCGGCGGCCTGGATCACCTTGCCGACGATCATCTTGGCTTCGCTCGGATGCTCCTCGAACCAGGCCTGGAGCGCCTCGTTGAGCACGTTCTCGACCACGGGGCGCACTTCCGAGGACACCAGCTTGTCCTTGGTCTGCGACGAAAATTTCGGATCGGGCACCTTCACCGACAGCACGGCGGTGAGGCCTTCGCGGCAATCGTCGCCGGTCAGCGCGATCTTTTCCTTTTTCGCATTGGCCTCGGCATAGCCGTTGACCTGGCGCGTCAGCGCGCCGCGGAAGCCGGCGAGATGGGTGCCGCCGTCCCGCTGCGGGATGTTGTTGGTGAAGCACAGCACGTTCTCGTGGTAGCTGTCGTTCCACCACAAGGCCGCCTCGACGCCAATGCCGTTGGCTTCCGCGCGCACCATGATCGGCGCAGGCACGATCGCCTTCTTGTTGCGGTCGAGATATTTGACGAATTCCTCGACGCCGCCGGAATAGTGCATCTCCTCGCGCTTCTCCACTGCGTGACGCATGTCGGAGAGGGCGATGTTGACGCCGGAATTGAGAAAGGCGAGCTCGCGCAGCCGATGCTCGAGCGTGGCGAAATCATATTCGATGTTCTTGAAGGTCTCGCCCGAAGCGAGGAACGTCACTTCGGTGCCGCGTTTGCCCGGCGCGTCGCCGACCACCACCAGCGGTGCGACGGCATCGCCATGGGCGAACTCGATGTAGTGCTCCTTGTTGTCGCGCCAGATTCGCAAGCCAAGCTTGCTCGACAGCGCGTTGACGACGGAGACGCCGACGCCGTGCAGGCCGCCGGAGACCTTGTAGGAGTTCTGGTCGAACTTTCCGCCGGCGTGCAGCTGGGTCATGATGACCTCGGCCGCCGAGATTCCTTCGCCCTTGTGGATGTCGACGGGAATGCCGCGGCCGTCGTCGCGCACGGTGACGGAATTGTCGGCATTGAGCACGACGTCGACGCGCGTGGCGTGGCCCGCCAGCGCTTCGTCGATCGCGTTGTCGACGACTTCGTAGACCATGTGGTGCAGGCCCGAGCCGTCGTCGGTGTCGCCGATATACATGCCCGGGCGCTTGCGAACGGCATCGAGACCCTTGAGCACGCGGATCGATTCCGCGCCGTAATCGCTCGGATTGGAGGGCTCGTTTTCGGCAGGTGTCTGCCGAGCAGGTTCTGTCATGAGAGGCCTTCGAGATGTCGCCCGAATCAGCCGCGCAAAAGGCGCTGATTTGCGAGCTATTTGTGCCATGAAAGAGAGATTGCGCCTAGCGCAAAGTATCTTCCGGCAACCCTTTGACTAAATGGGGTTTTTGGGCCGGTTTTCAAGGTGTTCGAAGGCCGATTCTGGGGCTCGCGAAAAGCCCGATTCGAGACCCCCTTTTTAGCCTTCAAAGGCGTGGATTTTGCGGGGTCGCAGCGACCTGTTCCGACGTGCTGTGGCGCCCGGGAACAGGTCTGTGGGGTCAGTAGATCTGATCCGGCTTCCTGTCGTCGTCACCCAACTGGAGGGACCAGGTCTCGCCTGCGGCCACGGTGATGGTATCGGTGCGCAACGTATGGCCCGACACGACCAGCTGGTAGGAATACGTGCCGGGCGGCAGATCCAGCGTTTGTGGGTGATTTTCGCCGCCCGCGATCTTGATGGTCTGATCGTTGATCGCGAGCGAAGCCACGCCGGGCGCAAGATAGCCGAAGATCAGCCGCGCTCGTCCTGGCATCGGCAGGAAATTGGCCTTGGCCACGGCCTCCGTATTCCGCTGCACCAGCTCGACAATGGTCTCGTCCTTCGCACGGCCAAGTTTCAATGTTGCCGGGCCCTTCGGGGAGACGAAGGCGAGCTTAGCGTGATCGGCGGCAACCACAGTGCCGTCAGGCTTTTCCTCCCAGCCGCGCTTTGCGAGCTCCGTGCGGTAGAAGGCGAGCACAGCAGTGAGCGGGGCCTGCACATGGGCTTCGAGTCCGACCCGCAGCGGGATTTCGATGCCGGTCGCATGGGTGGTGTTGGAGCTGGAGGAGCTGTGTTGCTTCGGCACTGGCATGTCGGCGTCGGGATCCGCCGGCGTGAGTGCAGCCGAAGTGTGCGGTGATAGATGCGGTATCCATCCGCCGGCATTTGCGGCGATCAGGCCGCCCGCGAGGAGGGCGAGACCGCACAGCGGCAGCAACCAGCGTGCCGGACCTCTCATCACAGGCTTTATTGTCGTCATGTTCGTTCCCGGCATCAGGGGCCCGGTAGATCAGTACATCTGCAGCGGCAGCACGTCGCCGCTCGGCCCCACCAGGAGGCCCCAGGCGTCGCCGGCGGCGACGGTGAGGGTCTCGGTGTGGGCCGGGCGCCCGGGCATGCGCAGGGCGTACTGGTAGGTGCCCGGCAGCAGGTCGAGCATCGGGCCTTTCGGCGATTGCGGACCGCCGGCGCCGGCCGCGATCTTCACCGTCTGCTTGTTGATTGTCAGCGAGGCTTCCTTCGTCCCGATATTGCCGAGCATCAGCCTGGCCTGGCCGGGCTTCGGCATGATGTCGGCCTTCACAGCGGCATCCGGATTCTTCTGCGCCAGGCTGACCGTGGTCTCGCCTTTGGCGCGGCCGAGCTTGAGCACGGCCGGGCCTTGCGGCGAGGTGAAGTCGATCTGTGCGCGTTCGGCGGACACGGTCGCGCCGTCGGCCTTTTCCTGCCAGCCGAGCTTGGAAAGCTCGGCCCGGTAGAAGGCCAGGACATCGCCGAGCGGGGCCGCGATGCTGGCTGCCAGCTCGCGGCGGAACGGCATCTCGCTCCCCGGCATTTTGGTGGTGGCGAGCGAGGTCGACGACCGCTGCGTCGGCACGGGGAGCTGGGATTCAGGGTCGGGCTTGAGCGGCTCGGAGGATTTGGCCTGCACTTCGGCGGCGGCCGTCGGCTTCGCGGCGGCCATCACCAGCCCCGATCCGTCGGCGCGGACATTCACCTTCGGGCCCATCTGCATCACGGTCATCGAGATCGACTTGCCGCTCTTGGAGAATTCCATCATCGCCATGTTGGGCTGGTTGATGACGGAGGGTTGCTCCTTCCAGCCGGCGGGCTTGAGTGACGCGCGATAGAACGCGGTGAGCGCCTTGACGCTCGAGGTGGAGGAGAATTCGAGATGGCCGTCATTGCCTTCGAACTTCACGCCCTCGGCGGTCTCGGGCAGCGGCACCGGCGTCTTGCTGTCGGCGAGCGCATTCAGCGGCGTATCCGACAGGGCGGCCGCCTGCGTCTTGCGCCTGGCCTCATCGGCGGCAATGAGCTGCTGAGCCGCCCCCAAAGCATCGCCGAGGAACCTTGCGTCCGCCTCCTTCTTCGCCTTGGCGCGGGCCGCAAGTGCGGAGTCCCTCACCTGCGCGGTCAGACTGATCATCGTGAAATCATATTTGCGGCCGAGCCGCAGCACGCCGGTTTCCTCCGCCGATGAGACATTGATCGCGATCTCGTCGCCGGGCGCGAGCGGCGCGTTGCCGTCTTCCCGCCAGCCGCGCGCGGCGAGCTCGCGGTGATAGAAGGCGAGCACTGCGGGCAGCTCGGCCATCGCGGCGGCCGACATCTCGCGCTTGTTGGAGCTCGCGCTGCCAAGACCCCTTGCAGATTTGGTCAGCTTCGGCCGCGGCAGGCCGGCCATGTCATCGTCGGCCTCGAGCTCCTGGGGCAGCGCGAACGGCGCCACCCGGATGTCGACATTGGTGCGGCCGTCGTCGCGTCGTGTCAGGGTCAGCATCACTGGCTTCTGGTAGATGTGCGTCGCGTCGCGATCGGGGTGATCGTAAAAGACGCGCACGCCGTTCGGGACGGTCCCGTCAAGATCGGCGTTCGGCCAGCGCGAGGACGTTTCAGGCGTGAGCTTGCGCCAGCCGATCGCCGCCATTTCCTTCGCAAAGAACTCCGAGGTCGCATCGAACGCGCCGGGCGCGATGCAGCCGAGATAGGGTCGGGTCTCGTCGAACGCGAGATCGGTCGCGCCGTCCGGGAACGGCACGTTCGCATAGATCCGGTTCGGCGTGTAGAACACGGCGGATTGGTCGGAGCGCCCGCGCGCCTGTGTGAAGGAGACGCGCAGCCCCAGCCGACCCTTCTTGAAGGTCAGCGCGGCACTCTTCTCGTCCAGCGGATACACATAGGGCACCCAGCCGTCGGCCCTCAGCAGCTTCTTCGTGGCGTCCGACGTGGCGGCAAGCGCGGTCGGCACAGTGTAGATGACGCGATAGGTGTCGGGGTGCGAAGTATCCTCCACCGCGCCGTCCAGCCGCGGCAGCGTATGGACGTCGACGAAGCTTTCGTCTGCCGCGTCCGCGGGATACGACGTGCTCGCCATCGCGAGAACGCCGCAGGCAAGCAGCAGCCATCTTGCCGGGACTTGCGCCCCAAGCGGGATCATCGGCATCGTCAAACTCCTGGGTGTTGCGCGGGCCGTCGCCCTGCGCATGGGCAGACTGCGACACCTCGGCGCGCGGCCTCAGACGAGAAGTCGCGATGGGAACCGGAGAGGTTCAACGGACGGCGTACGAGCGGCGTCACGGGCCTGATCAGGCAGGCATGGCTCAATACAGCTGGAGCGGCGGCCAGGCGTCGCCGTCGCGCCCGATCGTGAGCTCCCAGGTATCGCCGGCGGTAAGGGTGAGGACGTTCGTGGTGGCTGAATGGTCCGGTACGGTCAGTTCGTAGGAATACTTGCCGGGCGCCAGATCCAGCGACACGGCATTGGCGCCGGCGGCGCGTTTGACGGTTCGTGCGTTGATCGTGAGCGCCGCGTCCCTCCCGCTGATATTGCTGAACACCAGCTTGGCCTGGCCGGGTTCGGGCATGATATTGGCCCGAATCGCCGCATCGGCGTTCTTCTGCACGAGATGGATCGAGGTGCTGCTGTCCTTGCGGGCGAGCTGGAGTGCGGCCGGCCCCAGCGGGGAGGCGAAA
The DNA here is from genome assembly GCF_028128695.1 of Bradyrhizobium sp. CCBAU 25360. Lineage (NCBI taxonomy): Bacteria > Pseudomonadati > Pseudomonadota > Alphaproteobacteria > Hyphomicrobiales > Nitrobacteraceae > Bradyrhizobium > Bradyrhizobium sp. CCBAU 25360. Next base: position 125,469 of record NZ_LBJA01000040.1, on the reverse strand, counting down.
GCGAGCTGGGCGTGATCGGTTGCGATCACCGCGCCATCAGGCTGTTCCTGCCAGCCAAGCTTTCCGAGCTCCGTGCGATAGAAGCTGAGGACGTCGCCGAGCTCTGCGGGCACGGTGGTTTCGAGCCTGGTGCGGAGCGGGGCTTCGACGCCGGGCATCACCGTGGTGTGGGTGCCTCGATAGAGGTAGCGGGTCGGCGCGGGCAGCCGCGCATCGGGATCCGGCGCGAGCGCGACTGAGAACAGTGGCGACAAATTCGATACCCAGGCGCCGGCGCTTGCGGCGAGCAGGCAGCTCGCGAAAAGAGCGAGGCCGCACGCAAGAAGTTGCCATCGCGCAGGAGCTCTTGCCCCGTGCCTTACCGTCGTCATGCCTACGCTCCAAGCATCGCGCGTGTGGGAAATACCGCGCGATTGCACAACGGCGGCACCGTCGGCGCCGCTTCAGACAGCTAGTCGCTGATGGAACAGAGCGGGTTCAACCCGGAGGCCTAGCGTCGCGACGAGACCTGTCCGCTCTCGACGTCGAAGACTTCGCCTCCAGCGCCGATCTCGGCGAAGGCCGCCGGGTCCGCGCCGGTCAGCCACACCTGCGCGCCGAGCTTGCGCAGCTCGTCGAACAGCGCGGCGCGGCGGTTCGGATCGAGATGGGCGACGACCTCGTCGAGCAGCAGCAGCGGCACGATGCCGGTCATCTCGGCGACCAGGCTCGCATGCGCGAGCACGAGGCCGATCAGCAGCGCCTTCTGCTCGCCCGTGGACGCATCACGCGCGGGCATGCTTTTCGGCGCATAGATCACCTGCAGATCGGTGAGATGCGGGCCGTCGGTGGTGCGGCCGGCGATGGCATCGCGCGGCCGGTTGTCGCGCAGGATCTGGCGGTAGCGGTCCTCGACCGACGTCGCCGTCTCGGTCAGCAGCGCGTTCTCCATCCAGCCGTCGAGCGCGATCTGCGCCGAGGGAAAGGCGGAGGCCTGCGCGCGCGCATTCAGCATGCCGGTGAGCCTTGCCGCGGTCTGGCCGCGCGTTGCCGCGACCGCGACCGCAAGCTCCGCGGTTTCGCGCTCGATCGCGTCGCACCAATGGTCGTCGTAATTGCGGGTTTCGAGCAGGCGGTTGCGCGAGCGCAGCGACCGTTCCAGCGCGTTGATGCGGCTGGAATGCTCGTTGTCGATCGCCAGCACCAGGCGGTCGAAGAAGCGCCGCCGTTCCGAGCCTGCGCCCATGAACAGCCCGTCCATCGCCGGCGTCAGCCACACCATGCGGATATGGTCGCCGAAGGCCGTCGCGGACCCAACCGGCTCGCGGTCGATGCGGCAGCGCCGGCTTACGGCGGCGTCAGAGCGCGGTGCATCAATGCCAGTGCCGAGCGTGGCCAGCCCCAGCGCGCCCTCGACCTGCGCGGAGACGGCCCAGGATCCGTCGCCCTGGTTGTCGGCGACGTCTTCCAGCGTCGCCCGCCGCAAGCCCCGGCCCGGCGACAGAAACGAGATCGCCTCGATGCAATTGGTCTTGCCCGCCCCGTTCGGCCCGACCAGCGCCACCATGTCAGCCGCCGTCTCGAGCCCCGCCGCCCGATAATTGCGAAAATGCGTCAGCGTCAGGCGATGAATGCGGGAGGGGGTCATCAGTTATTCGTTCTGGCGCGATTCTTCCCCTCTCCCCTTGTGGGAGAGGGTGGCGCCTCACGCAGTGAGGCGACGGGTGAGGGGTATCTTACCGCCCGGCAAGCTTTGCAAGGATATCCTCCAATACAGAAGCGGGCTGCTGTAGCACGTCGTTGTTCCAGTAGCGCAATGTCCAAAACCCTTCGGCAGCAAGCGTCGCCTCACGCGTCGCGTCTCGCTGCGATTCCGAGTGTTGGCTTCCGTCGATCTCGATCACGAGGCGCTTCTCGAAGCAGACGAAATCGAGAATGTAGTTTTTGAACGGTACCTGTCGGCGAAACTTGAAAGTGGAGAGCCGACGATCCCTCAGCAAGCGCCACATTGCGGTTTCAGCATCGGTTGGTTCGTGCCGCATGTTCTTCGCGAATTGGCGGAGACGCTTGGCGACTGGCCGATGGGATGGCTCCTGCGGCACGAACCCCTCACCCGACTGAGTGTGTATCCGCCAGCGGAGATGCCCTCTCCCACAAGGGGAGAGGGCACAACAATGTGCGTCGCGCTTGTGGCGACAGGGAAGGCTGTAGCTTCACCCTCTCCCCTTGTGGGAGAGGGTGGCTTCGCGCAGCGAATCCGGGCGAGGGGTTGTCTCCGCGTACAAGGTATCCCGAGAGGAGGAGCACGTCCCTCACACCCGCATCGGCATCAGCACGTACAATGCGCTTTTGTCGTCGCGGTCTTGGACCAGGGTGGGCGAGCCCGGATCGGCAAGCCTGAGCGTTGCGACGTCGCCTTCGATCTGGGCTGCGATGTCGAGCAAATAGCGGGAGTTGAAGCCGATATCGAGGGCGTCGGAGGCGTATTCGACCTCGAGCTCTTCGGTCGCGCTGCCGGAATCCGGATTGGTCACCGACAGCACCAGCTTGCCCGGCGACAGCGACAGCTTCACCGCCCGGCCGCGCTCGCTGGAGATCGTCGAGACGCGGTCGACCGCGTTCTCAAAGTCCTTCTTGTCGACGACGAGCTCTTTGTCGTTGCCCTGCGGGATGACGCGGCCGTAGTCGGGGAAGGTGCCGTCGATCAGTTTCGAGGTCAGCACGACGTTCCCGATCGTAAAGCGGATTTTTGCCTGCGACAGCTCGATCGTCATCTCGGCGTCGGTATCCTCGATCAGGCGCTGCACCTCGCCGACGGTCTTGCGCGGCACGATCACGCCGGGCATGCCCTCGGCGCCCTTCGGCTGCACCAAATCGAGCTGGGCGAGGCGGTGGCCATCGGTGGCGACGCCGCGTAAGGTAGCGGCCTTGGGCGTGCCGGCGGCGTGCAGGTAGATGCCGTTGAGATAATAGCGGGTCTCCTCGGTGGAGATCGCGAACTGGGTGCGGTCGATCAGCCGCTTGACGTCCTTGGCGGCGAGCGAGAAGGAGTGCGACATGTCGCCGGCGGCCAGATCCGGGAAATCATTCTCCGGCAGGGTCTGCAGCGTGAAGCGCGAGCGGCCGGCGCGGATCGCCAGCACCGCGCGGTCGCCGTCGGCTTCCAGCACGATCTGCGAGCCGTCGGGCAGCTTGCGCACGATGTCGTAGAACATGTGCGCTGGCACGGTGGTGGAGCCCGCGGTCGCGGTTTCCGCCGGCAGCGTCTCCGTCACCTCGAGATCGAGGTCGGTTGCCTTCAGCGACAATTTGGCGTTTTCGGCCCGGACCAGCACGTTGCCGAGGATCGGAATCGTGTTGCGGCGCTCGACCACGCGGTGGACGTGGCCCAGTGACTTCAGGAGTTGCGCGCGTTCGACCGTAACCTTCATTGCACTACTCGCCCGATCCCCAAAATGAAGACGCCGGGCGGTCGAAAAGCCCCGCCGCGGCACCGATGACCCCGGCAGGTCAGGGCCATCCAACCGATATGACCAAAGCCGCCAGGGTCGCGCAAGGTGGCTCGGATGGCCCCCGGATTCAAGGGATCGGGGGCCAGTTCCGCACGATTCCCACGATTTACCGCCCAAATGAAAACCGCCGCCCAGGCATGGCCGGGGCGGCGGGAGAATGGCAGGAGTGCCTTAGGCGTTTATTCCTGAAGCTGGCGCTTCAGCGACTCCACTTCCTCGGACAGCGCGGTGTCCTTGGAGACCAGGGCCTCGATCTTGCGCACGGCGTGCAGCACCGTGGTGTGGTCGCGCCCGCCGAAGCGGCGGCCGATCTCGGGGAGCGAGCGCAGGGTCAGCGTCTTGGCGAGATACATCGCCACCTGGCGCGGGCGCACCACGTTGGCGGTGCGGCGCGAGGAGAGCAGGTCGGAGCGGCTGACATTATACTGCCGCGCCACCACGCGCTGGATGTCCTCGATCTTGATCCGCTTGGGCTCCTGCGGCCGGACCAGGTCGCGCACCTCGTGCTCCGCCATCTCCAGCGTCACCGGCCGGTTGTTGAGCTTCGAGTGCGCCAGCAGGCGGTTGATCGCGCCTTCGAGGTCGCGGCCGTTATGGGTGATGGTGCGCGCCAGATAATGCAGCACCTCCTCCGGTACCTCGAAGGTCGCATGATGGGCGCGGGCCGCGGCGACGCGCGACTTGAGGATGCCGTGACGCAGCTCTTCGCCGAGCGAGCCCATCTCGACCACGAGGCCGCCGGCGAGCCGCGAGCGGACGCGGTCATCGAGGCTTTCGAGATCGGACGGCGGCCGGTCGGCGGCGATCACGACCTGGCGGCCGGCATCGATCAGCGCGTTCAGCGTGTGACAGAACTCGGCCTGGGTCGACTTGCCCTGCAGGAACTGCAGATCGTCGATCACCAGCACGTCGATGCCGCGTAGCGCTTCCTTGAAGGCCAGCGCCGTCTGCGTCTTCAGCGCGGCGACGAAGCCGTACATGAATTTCTCTGCCGTCAGGTACAGCACCTTGCGCTCGTTACCGGAATTGCCGGCCCAGGTCACCGCCTGGAGCAGATGCGTCTTGCCGAGGCCGACGCCGGCATGGATGTAGAGCGGGTTGAACATCACGGGGTCGCCGCGGCGACCTTCGGCGACCTGACGCGCGGCTGCATGCGCCAGCGTGTTGGAACGGCCGACGACGAAGCTCGCGAAAGTCAGGCGCGGATCGAGCGGCGAGCCGCCGAGCGCATCGTGATTGGCCGACACCGGCGCGGTCGCGGTCGAGCGCAGCTCCGGTGTGGGCGTGCGTCGCGTCTCGACCGGCGCGGGGGCTTCCTTCGGCTGTATCACCGGGCGCACGGCCGAACGCACCGTGAGGTCGATGCGATGCACTTCGGGCATCTCGGCCTGCCAGCACGACAACACGCGCTCGGCATAGTGAGCCTGAATCCAGCTCTTCAGGAACCGGGTCGGCACCGAGAGGCGCACGCTCTCGTCCTGCACGCCTTCCAGATCCATGCGCGCAAACCAGCTCGTGTAAACGTCTTCGCCGACGGTCGAGCGCAGCCGACCCTTCACGCGTGACCAGCGATCCTGTTCCATTGTCATCGTCAAAAAACTTCTCTTGAGAGATAAGGTTGCGTTGTGAGCGCCATGCAGGGGTTCCCTGGTCATGGCGCGACCTCAAGCGAGTCCATCGTCAGGCATAGCTCGACCGTTCGGCGCAAACGCCGCGGGTCAGATCAGCGATGTCGGAGATGGAGAGTTCGCGAGGTCAGCGCGTACTCGACGCGCCCTCGCACGTGGGAGGCTGAACGCTGGACGGATCGGAGACGGCATCGTTGAACGATGGAACTTGTGTCAATACCGCGTTGAATCCGTAGGCCATGATACCTCCCCGTCCTGCCGTGATCGCTCACGACAAGGTCCTGCTTCTGAAGACACCCGCGACGAAAAATCGCTGATGCCCTGCCCGTCTGCACTGTTCGTCCGCTCGGCTTCGCCATCGCTCGTGTCGGGGTAACTTTGCGATGTCCGTGCGTCTCGCGCGATCGGGATACGCAAGATCCCGCTTGGAGACATTCAGACAAAGAGATACCATTCCCATATTGCTATGGGTTTTTGATCCGACATTCGCTTTTTGAAGCGTCGCCTACGTGCACACCGCCGCCGATTTGCACGCTCGCCCCGTTTCCTAAACCGCGCTGGTCTGAAGATCGTGGGCGCCGCTGACGACTTAAGGAATACACTATGCGGAAAGACTCGCAACGAAATTGATTCACACTTGAGGCGTCAAAAAACTTGACCTCGGTTAACGCCGCGCGGGAGTTGTTCACAGGCTCGGAAGCAAGTTTTTGGATTCGTGCACAGAATCGAGAATGCCGGGCATCATGTGACAATTCTCCGTCACTGCTAAAAAAATTTTTACAAATTCGTCACGCGCCGGACGTGTCGGCGAATTTTCCAAATGCTTGCGGTCGCTATGTCGATAAGTGATTAGCGAGACATCGCTTTTTGAGTCTCGTTTCACAGGGTAACTCCATAGCCACGCGCGTTCCGGTGAATCTACGGTGTGCAGAACTCCTGCGTGCGCGAATTCATCTTAGCCCCGCAGCACAGGGGTTTTTGCAACGCGGTGAAAGTTTCCACTGTTGCAAGACATCGGCAGGTAGAACTACGGAACGAAGAATAGCGCAGGCGGTGCAAACCTTCCGATCGAAGATCGACTGTGGCGTGACCGGTTGAGTGAATATGACTGGCAACAAAAAAGCCCGGCGCGATGCCGGGCTGTTTGACGCGTGCGATGTTCGATCGGATCGGCCGACCGATTGGTTCGCCGTTACCTGGCTCGTTACTTGGCGAGCTTGGCGATCTGCGCGGTGAGGCGCGAGACTTTGCGGCTGGCGTTGTTCTTGTGAATGATGTTGCGCTGGGCGGCGCGCATCAAGGCGGGCTCGGCATTCGCCAGCGCCTTCACGGCAGCGGCGCGGTCGCCGGTCGCGATGGCTTCTTCGACGTTACGCACGGCACCGCGCATCTGGGTGCGGCGCGACTTGTTGACGGCGGTGCGGCGGGCGATCTTGCGCGTCGCTTTCTTGGCGGAAGTGGTATTGGCCATGGTCTCAATATCCTTTGCGGGTACCGGTCGCGTCTTGGTCGGGTAGCGCCGGCTTGCTTGACCGCGGAATCGACGCTCGGATTTAGGGTGTTCGGTTGCTGGGCTGTCCCCGGAACATGAGGCCGCAAAGAGCTCTAAGCCCAAGGAGCCTGCAACTGCTCAAAGAACAGCGGCGGCAGGATTGCGCCCGCCGCCAGTTGGCGCCCTTATAGAGAGGGTCTTCGGCACCGTCAACGCTTTCCAGGCTGGAAAAGCGGCCCCCGGGGCGCTCCAGGGGCGTCGTAACGCCCTGAAGAGGTTGAATTTCTGCCGTCTCCCGGCTATTGGCTGGCGGCGTTTTGTCGGCTCCTCCGATCGGACGACCATATAAGGTGAGGCATGATCCGCGGTTTTTTCCGACTGATTGGGCTGTTGCTGCTCGCTGGCGGGTTCATCTTCATGGTCTATGACGGCGCCCGCTGGGTGGCCGACCAGACCCTCAAATTCACCCGGTTCGGCCAGTTCTGGAACGACATCAATCAGGCCAGCCAATCGGCATTCCGCACCTGGGTCGAGGCCAAGGCGCCCTGGCTCTGGACCTCGGTGATCCGCCTGCTGCTGGATCAGCCGGTGTTCGCCGTCCTCGGCATTCTCGGCATCCTGCTGATGATCCTGTTCCGGCCGCGGAAACCGCTGATCGGCTATTCCCGGGATTGATCCTCAATTCCCGGGATTGAGCGCTCGCGAGGCGTTCGGCGTAACAAGGCCGCTCTCGCCAGCGTAGATCCCTATATTCCCACCTGATCGCGAGCACGCCGCCTGAGCATCTGGCTCGGGCGACGGACGGCTCGTCTGCGGAGATCCAATCATGCTGTTCATGCGCAAGACCACCGCATTGCCGAGCGCAACTGAAGCGCTGCCTGGCCGTGCGCAAGCCATTCCGACCGCGACCACCCATTTCGTCAACGGCAGCAAGCTCAAGCCGCCTTATCCCGCTGGCCTCGAGCAGGCCGTGTTCGGGCTCGGCTGCTTCTGGGGCGCCGAGCGCAAGTTCTGGCAGCTCGGCGATGGCATCTACACCACCGCCGTCGGCTATGCCGGCGGCCATACGCCGAACCCGACCTATGAAGAGACCTGCTCGGGACGAACCGGTCACACCGAAGTGGTGCTGGTCGTGTTCGATCCGAACAAGCTGTCTTACGAGAAGCTCCTGCAGACGTTCTGGGAGAGCCACAACCCGACGCAGGGCATGCGTCAGGGCAACGATGTCGGCACGCAATATCGTAGCGCGATCTACACCTATTCCGATGCGCAGAAGAAGGCGGCCGACGAGTCGAAGGCGCTCTATCAGAAGGCGCTTGCTGCAAAAGGCCTCGGTGCCATCACCACCGAAATCGCGCCATCAGGCGAATTCTATTTCGCTGAGGACTACCATCAGCAATATCTGGCGAAGAATCCCGCCGGCTATTGCGGCTTAGGGGGCACCGGCGTGTCCTGCCCGATCGGCGTCGGCGTGAGCGCGTAGGTCCCACCAGAAGTTCGTCATGCCCGGGACAAGCCCGGGCATGACGGAGTGTGCGGCAGCTATCGCGCCCGCAAAGCACCCCGCCCCGCTCAACGCTTTATTAACCATAACCGGTGCATCACTTAAGCCGTCTCGTTTCGAGGGATTGGTCCGGTGCCGGTTGCACGCGCGTTTCGATGGTCGATCTTGGCAGCGTCCCTGGCAGCGTCCGCCGCGCTGACCCTTGGCGGCTGCATGCAGACCGCCGGCCCCGTCGCGGTGATGCAGCCGCGCGCCGATCTCGATTCCATGGCCTATGGCCAGCCCTACAGTGCGCCGCAGCCGGTTGTCGTCGCTGATGGCGGCGGCGCCATCGGCGCGCTGCGTAATTCCTTTGCCTCTTCGCCCGCACCGATGCCGGTCGGCTACGCCGCGCCGATGCGCTATGACGCTTCCTACCATCTCGACGCCGGCGACAAGCTCCGCGTCGTGGTCTACGGCCAGGAAGGTCTCACCAACAGCTATGCCATCGACGCCGGCGGATCCATCACCATGCCGCTGATCGGTGCAGTGCCGGCCCGCGGCCGCACCACGGCGGGCCTTGCCGGCGAGATCGCCGCGCGCCTGCGCAACGGTTACATCCGCGAGCCCTCGGTCGCGGTCGAGATCGAGGCCTATCGCCCGTTCTTCATTCTCGGCGAAGTCACGGCGCCCGGCCAATATCCTTACGTGCCGAACATGACGGTCGAGAGTGCGGTCGCAATCGCCGGCGGTTTCTCGCCCCGCGCCAAGCGCGACGTGGTCACCATCACGCACACCGAGAACGGCGGCTCCATGCGCGCCGTGGTGCCGCTCGGCACCCCCTTGAACCCCGGCGACACCGTGTTCGTCGGCGAGCGCTGGTTCTAGCTCACCGCCTGAAATCCAGCCGCCCGTCAGGAAAACATCCATCGATCCTGTTAGCGTCGATGACGCGTCCGACCCATGGCCGTGTGATCGCCGGCGTGGTCAGGTTGACATATTTTCCGACCAGCCGATCCGCGCCCTCGCGTGCGGCCTCGATCAGCCCGTGCCGGCGGCCATTGTCCCAGTCGAAGCGCAGATAGATACGGCTGCCCGTGATGCGCACTTCCGCGCGCCCTTGTTTCCACGTCTCCGCCGTGTCGCCGGCGATGGTCGGATCGGCGCCGCCGTTCCAGCGGCTCGCCCAGATGCCTTCGAGCGGATCGGATGGCGCTGCGATCGCTGCCCACGCCGGCGCATTGCCGTCCGCGGCACCGCCAGGCAGCGTGGCCGTCGCGGCATAAGCCATCACTTCGTAATCATCGGGTGAGGGGGCATCCATGGTTCCGAACGGATTGCGGATGACGAGGTGCGTGATGGCTTGCGGCATGGCGATCTCCCGGCGTGAGTTGGCTCGATTGGCCAGCTCTATCGCCGGGCGGCAGGATGCAGCCACCCGATTCCTGCTTTGAGATGGCGCAACTCTCTCCTCTTGTCATTCCGGGGCGCGCGATAGCGCGAGCCCGGAATCCATCGCGCCACCATCGCTGACGCCCGATGGATTCCGGGTTCGACGCTGACGCGTCGCCCCGGAATGACAGACGAAAGAGACGCGCCCTATTTCAAATGCTTCGCGAAAAAGTCCATGCTGCGCGGCCAAGCGATGTCGGCGCTGGCCTTGTCGTAGCTCGCGCGCTCGTCGCAATGGAAGCCGTGCTGGGCGCCCGGATAGACGAACACCTCCACGTCCGGCCGCTTCGACTTGATGGTCTCGACGTCGGTCAGGGGGATGCCCGCATCCTTCTCGCCGAAATGCAGTTGCGTCGGCACCTTCGGCGTCTCGTCGGCGAAGCGCACGACCGCGCCGCCGTAATAACCGATCGCAGCCTTCAGTCCCGACAGCCGCGTCGCCGCGACAAAGGCGATGCTGCCCCCCAGGCAAAAGCCGATGATGCCCACCGGGCCCACGCTCTTCACCGCATCGATCGCGGCCTGGGTGTCGCGCAGCATCGCCGCCCAATCGGGGCTGGCGACGAACTTGCGGGCTTCGGCGATCTCATCGGGCGAATAGCCCGACTGGAAGCCCGGCGTGGTGCGGTCGAAGATCGACGGCGCGATCGCCACATAGCCTTCCCCGGCGAGGCGGTCGCAGACCGAGCGGATGTGGTAATTGACGCCAAAGATCTCCTGGATCACCACCACCGCGCCCTTCGGCGTACCACGGGGATCGGCGCGATAGGCGCCAAACTGGAAATTGTCGGAGGCCGTCAGCTTGATGTCGTGTCCCACGCGGGTTGTCCTTCTTGGTTGGTCGTCGATAGGGAAATTCGCTCGTTCCACAATCTCGTCATGCCCGGGCATAGCCGTCTGAAGGACGGCCGCTTCGCTCGCCTATGTCCCGGGCATCCACGTTCTTGGTGCCGCACGGAAGATCGTGGATGGCCGGGACAAGCCCGGCCATGACGAAGCCGAAACTTCAGCGTAAAGCTCCGCTCATCATGCGCCGTGGTCTGAGGCCGTGAGCGGCAACACCTACTCCCACATCCAGTTCTCGCCGTAATCCTCCTTCCACCCTGCCAGCCGTCCATGACGGAATTGCAGGAACAGGCGGTGGCGGTAGGGGATCAAGCCGCTGCCGCCGATGTTGCGCAGCGCGAGATAGATCTCGTTGCCGGGACGCCCGCGCACATATTGCAGCGGCTGCCCGAGGGCGCGGGCGGTTTGCTCGGCATCCATGCCGAAGGCGAGCGGCGTATTGTTCGACAAGGTCGTGACGAAGGGCTGGCGCGGCGGCACAGTGCCGAAGGGTTCGGCGTGCGCTGCCGACAACAGGGCCGCTGTTGCGCCCGCCGCGAAGATCGCTCGCATCATGGTCTTGCGTCCCTGATTGTCCGGCCTATGCCGGCAAGTTCTTCAGGAAAGGCTCGACCGCGTCAACAAAAGCCTTGGGTTGATCGATGTTGACGGCGTGGCCGGCCGCGTTGATCACGACCTTTTGTGCGCCGGGGATTTTTGCCGCCATGTAATCGGACGCGGCGAGGAACGGCGTGTCGTCGGCGCCGACCACGATCAGGCAGGGCACCCTGATGTCGGGCAGCAACTCGATCACGCGCGCATCCCGCTGGGTCAGCATGCCGCGCGCGGCGAGCGCCAATCCCCTGGCGTTGCGGTGGCTCGCGGTAGCGCGCTCGCGGGTGGCCGATTTCAGCATGTCGAGACCTTCGCGATCGAGCTTGTCGGCGGTGCCGAGTGCCCGCGCGTTCCAGGCATCGCGGGCGTCGTCCTTCTTGAAGCCGGGCCCCGTGTCGATGATCAGCAGCGCACGGGCGGCTTGCGGATAGGTGCGATAGAACGCGAGCGACATGTAGCCGCCGAGCGAGAGACCACCGATGATCGCGCGCTCAGCGCCGACAGCGTTGAGGATCGCCGCCATGTCGCCGACCGTCAGAGTTTCACTATAGGCGTTGGGATCATCGGGATAATCGGACTGGCCGTGGCCGCGCATGTCCCACAGCACGAGCTTGTGGTCCCTCGCGAGCGCATCGACCTGCCCGTGCCACATTGCCGACGTCGAGGAATAGCCGTGGGTGAGCAGCAGCGGCGGACCGTCGCCGTGAACTTCGTAGTAGATATTGACGCCGTCGCGATCGATCCTTGGCATTGCTTCCGCCCCTTTTCTTTTTGTTCTAGCCGCAATCTCAGTGTTTCACTCTCCCCCTCCAGGGGAGGGTAAGGTTCGCGGTTGGCTGCATTCTACTTCGCCAAGTTACCTGGAAGAAACTGCCTGAACGCGATGGCAAGCATGTCTGACGCACGCGCTGTTGTGTCCAGTGGCTGCGTCGGCGCCGTTGGCGCGGCGCACAACGAGCAAGTGCAGAGGCGGCTTTTTTCGACTCGTTCCAAATTGCATTTGCCACGGCACGCGAACCCGATCATTCTCGCCGCCAAGGCTGACGCCAGCCCGGTGGGCGTCCGCTATTCAAGTTGCCGCCGTAAGCGGCTTCATGCACCGGCAGGGGAAGACGCCTATGCCAACACTCACCATCAACGGGCGGAGTATGTCCGTGGATGCGGCGAACGACACGCCGCTCCTCTGGGCGATCCGCGAGCAATTGCAGATGACCGGCACCAAGTTCGGCTGCGGTGCCGGGCTGTGCGGGGCCTGCACCGTGCACGTCAACGGCGAAGCCGTACGCTCGTGTCAGACCATGGTCGGCGATGTCGCCGGCAAGAAGATCACCACCATCGAAGGCCTTTCCGCCAAGGGCGATCATCCCTTGCAGAAGGCGTGGGTCGCCGAGCAGGTGCCGCAATGCGGGTACTGCCAGTCCGGGCAGATCATGCAGGCAGCTTCCCTGCTGTCGAAGAATCCCAATCCGACCAAGGAAGAAGTCGTGGCGCATATGGACGGCAACCTCTGCCGCTGCATGACCTATTCGCGGATCCAGAAGGCGATCATGCGAGCCGCATCCGAGATGCGCACCGCGTCCGCCTCCGGCAACGAACGGAGGCCCACATGAATAAGCACGTCAAGAACGTCACCCCCGCGACGACCGATCTCAGCCGCCGCTCCTTCCTCGTCGGCACCGCCGCAAGCGGCCTCGTGCTCGGCTATGCCGGCGTGCCCGGCATCGATTCCGCGTCGGCTGCGGCTCCCGCCAATTTCGAGCCGAGCGTCTGGTATGCGATCTCGCCGGATGGTCTCGTCACCGTGACCTGCGGCAAGGCCGACATGGGCCAGCACATCGCCTCCACCATGGCGCAGATCGTCTGCGAGGAGTTGGGCGCGAAATGGAGCGACATGCGCGTCGCGCTCGCCTCCAACGATCCGAAGTTCAACGATCCCGTGCTCGGCGCACAGATCACCGGCGGCAGCTGGTCGACCATGATGAACTTCGAGGCGATGAGCCGGGCGGGTGCGGCCGGTCGCTTTGCGTTGACGGAGGCCGCCGCTGCAGCCATGGGGCTGCCGCCCTACTTCAAGGACCAGCTGGTGGTGCGCGATTCCATCGTCTCGCATCCGAAGTCGAGGAAGCAGATGTCGTTTGCCGACATCGTCAAGAGCGGCAAGGCGACCAAGACCTTCACGCCGGACGAGCTGAAGGCGATCAAGCTGAAGACGCCGGACCAATACACCATGATCGGCGTGTCGGTGCCGCAGCTCGACATCCCCTCCAAGACCAATGGCACGGCCAAGTACGGCATCGACGTGATGCTGCCGGGCATGGCCTACGGCAAGGTGGTGACCCCGCCGGTACGCTTCGGCGCGACGGTGAAGTCGGTCGACGACAGCGATGCCAAGAAGGTGCCCGGCTTCATGAAAGCCGTCATCCTCGACGACAAGACCGGAACCACCTCCGGCTGGGTCGTCGCGGTGGCGAGCACCTACGCCAACGCGCGCAAGGCGGCGGATGCGCTGAAGATCGCCTATGACGGCGGTCCGAACGCAAAACTGTCGAGCCAGTCGCTGCTGGACGAGGCCAAGCGGCTTCAGGGCCTGGAGGATTCCGGCCAGTTCTTCGTCAAGGACGGCGATCCGAACGCGGCCTTCGGTTCGGCGGCCAAGGTGGTGGAGGCGGAGTACACCACCAGCATCAACATCCATGCGCCGCTGGAGCCGATGAACGCCACTGCGGAGTTCAAGGGCGACATCCTGCACATCTATTCCGGCAACCAGTTCGCGACGCGCTCCGGCGCGATCGCTGCGGGTGCGGCCGGGATCGATCCGAAATTCGTCGTGATGCATCAGCATTGGCTGGGCGGCGGCTTTGGCCGCAGGCTCGATGCCGACATGATGATTCCGGCGGTGCAGGCGGCGAAGGCGGTCGGCAAGCCGGTCAAGGTGATCTACTCGCGCGAGAACGACATGACGATGGATTTCTCGCGTCCGCTCACCTATCAAAAGGTCAAGGCCGGCGTGGACGGCGACGGCAAGCTCGTCGCGCTCAGCCACGACGTGGTCTCGGCCTGGCCGACCGCGCGCTGGGGAATCCCCGATTTCCTGACGCCCTCGGTCGACAAGAAGGGTCCGCTCGACAGCTTCACGGTGAACGGCGCCGACTTCTTCTACACCGTGCCCAACCATTATGTGCGCGCGATCAAGAACGAGCTCGCGCACAACGCCACGCCGTCCGGCCAGCTCCGTTCGGTGGCGCCGGGCTGGACCTTCTGGGCGGTCGAAAGCATGATCGACGAGATCGCGACTGCCACGGGCAAGGATCCCGCGCAGTTCCGCATCTCGCTGCTCGACGGCGCCGGCAAGAACGACGGCGGCGCGCAGCGGCTGCGCAACACACTGCTCGCCGCGATGGGACTGTCGGGCTACGGCACCAGGCCATTGCCGAAAGGCGAGGGCATGGGGGTTGCCTGCGTCTCGTCGCAGGAGCGCGCGACCGCAAGCTGGACGGCGTGCGTCGCCCATGTCGCGGTGGCGCCGTCGGGCGCGGTCACCGTGAAGAAGCTCACGGTCGCAACCGACGTCGGCACGCAGGTGCATCCCGACAATATCCGTGCCCAGGTCGAGGGCGCGGCGCTGTGGGGCCTGTCGCTGGCGATGTACGAGAAGGCGACGCTGAAGGACGGTGGCATCGAGCAGACCAATTTCGATAGTTACACGCCCTTGCGCATGAGCCAGATGCCCGAGGTCGCGGTTACCGTGATCGCCAATGGCGAGAAGGCCACCGGCGTCGGCGAGCCCGCGGTCACGGTGGTCGCCCCCGCCATCGGCAACGCCATCTTCAACGCCTCAGGCGCCCGTGTGCGGGCACTGCCGATCACGGCGGAAGCCGTGAAGGCGAGCATGAAGGCGTAGGGCCGAGCGTGATTGCAGGATGAGACGATCCGCCGAAGGCCAACCTCCGGCGGATTTGTTTGTGGTGATCCGTATCCCCACAAGCCGTCATGCCCGGGCTCGTCCCGGGCATCCACGTTCTTCGTGCTCCGGGGCCAAAGGCCGTGGATGGCCGGGACGAGCCCGGCATGACGGTGAGAATTCCTCTCATCCATCAATGGCTTCCTACTGTGCATGGGGTTGTTTTCGCGATTTTTGAGTTCTCCCTCCTGGAACCCACATCCGTAAAATTGCGCCCAATTCCGCAAAGTTCCATTGAGCACGCCTCTTAAGGGCCGGAGAACCTGATCCGGCTTAGGCTGACGCCAAATCCAATCCCGTGCTTTGGGGAAGTCATGAACGCCTCAGCCAAAACCGCCGCCAAACGCCGGCTTCTGCTCGCCTCCGACCGGAGCGACGAGAGCACCGAGCTCGCCAGCATCCTGAAGGCGGTCGGCGATGTCTCGACGGTGACGACGCAGGGGATTCCCGAGCAGCCCTCGCGCGATCTCTCCGGCCTCGTGGTCGATATCAACCTGCGCTCGCCCGAAAGCGTGCAGCGCGTGCGCAACAAGCTGCGCGGCGATGCCTATCGTTCGATGCCGCGGCTGTTCGTGCTCGCCGATGCCCTGCATCACGGCACCATGCAGGCCTGGGCGCTGGGCGCCACCGACACGATCTCGCGGCCGCTCCAGGCGGACGCCATCCTTCAGCGCATCCGCGCAGCCTTCCCGGACACCGCCGCCTATGACGCGACCGACCGCGGCAAGACGCTCAACCGCGGCGTCGAGGCGGCGCACGCGGTGCTGGCGAAGATGTTCGAGAAGCTGCCGCTCGGCGTGCCCCTGACCTTCGACGACGTGATCGCCGCCGAGAGCAAGATCCTGAAGGCGATCAAGCATTCCTCGCTGCGCGAATGGCTCACCACGGTGGGCTGCCACCATGTCGGCAGCTACCGGCACTGCCTGTTCGTCACCGGCTTCGCCGTCTCCTTCGCGCAGCACCTCGGCATGCGCGAGGACGACCAGCGCCGCCTGACCCGCGCCGCGCTGCTGCACGATGTCGGCAAGGCCTTCGTTCCCTCCGCGCTGCTCGACAAGCCCGGCAAGCTCTCCGACGATGAGATGGCCGAGGTCCGCCAGCATCCGCGCCGCGGCTATGACGCGCTCGCAGCCCAAGGCGGGTTCCCGCCGGAGATGCTCGACGTCGTGCTGCATCACCACGAATTCCTCGACGGCTCAGGTTATCCGAACGGCCTGTCGTCGAACCAGATCAGCGACATCGTCCGTCTGACGACGATCGTCGACATCTACGCCGCGCTGGTCGAGAAACGCGCCTACCGCATGCCCTTCACGCATTCCCGTGCGTTCGGGATGATGGAAGGCATGGGCGGCAAGCTCGATCAGCAGCTGCTGCAGGCGTTCAGGCCCGTGGCGCTGGGGGCGTTTTAGGCGAGATGCCGTAGGGTGGGTTAGCCGAAGGCGTAACCCACCTCTTTGGTATCCGCAGAGACAGAAGTGGTGGGTTACGCTTCGCTAACCCACCCTACGGCACCGTCCTCACCCCACCATCTTCCGCAGTTCCGCCTTCGCCACCTTCTCCAGTGTCGAGCGCGGCATGTCGTCGACGAACCTGATCTCGCGCGGCAGCTTGAAGTCGGCGAGGCCTTTGCGGCAGGCTTCCATCACGCGCTCGTGCAGATCAGCCGCAGCACCGGCGACACCGCCTTGCGGGATGATGAAGACCACAGGCACTTCGTCCAGCATCGGATGCGACTTGGCCACGACAGCCGCCTCGCGCACGCCCGGCACCTGCGCGATCACCTGCTCGATCTCGGAGGCCGCGACGTTCTCGCCGCCGACCTTCAGCATGTCCTTGGCGCGGTCTCCGAACTTGATGAAGCCGTTTTCCAGTCGCTCGACGCGGTCGCCGGTGAGGAAGAAGCCGTGCGCGTCAAAACTCTCGCGCGTCGCATTCTCGTTGTGCAGATATTCGGCGAACAGCGACAGGCCGGGGATGCCCTTGATCGCGAGATTGCCGGTGTCGCCGACCTCGGTCGGCCGGCCGTCGTCGCCGGTGATGCGGATTTCATATTCCGGCGCGGCGCGGCCGATCGACATGGGTATGTTGGGCTGGTCGACTTCACCGACGATGCCGTGGGTGATGGTCTCGGTCATGCCCCACCAGCCGATCATCTTGACGCCGAAGGCGGCAAAGGCCGGCGGCTCGTTGATCGCGGTGCCCCACAGGCGGAATTTATGGTCTTTCGGGATCTCCTGCTCGAGCAGTGCCTTCATGCAGAACGGGATCGTCGAGGTCCAGGTCGAGCCATGCTCGCGCGCGACGCCCCAGAACCGGCTCGCGGAGAAGCGCGGCTGGATCACGCAGGTGGCGCCGACCCACAGCGTCGCCAGCATGGAGTAGGCGAGGGCATTGGTGTGGAACAGCGGCAGATAGGTCTGGTGCACGTCGCTGGCGTGCAGGTCCTCGTGCGCGGCGTTGATCTTCGCGCCCCACAGCGCGTTGGCGTGGGTCCACAGCACCGCCTTGGGGCGCGAGGTCGTGCCCGAGGTGTACTGCACGCTGCACGGCGCCAGCGGATCGGCTGCGCGCCTGGGGCGGTCGGCGCTGTCGGCGAACAGGGATTCAAAACTGTCGCCCCGCGAGACGCCTAGCGCCGGCGCCGCCCCCGCATCGTGCGAGGTCACCACCATCCAGCTTATGTTGCGGCAATTCTGCGCGACGATCTCCGCATAGGCCGGCTGCGTGATCGCGGCGACCGCGCCGCAATGATCGGCGAAATACGCGATCTCGGCCGGCGCCGAGCGCGTGTTGGTGGTGACCGCGATGGCCCCTAGCTCGACACAGGCAAACCAGGCCAGCAGCGCCTCGATGCAATTGTCGAGATGAATGAGCACATATTCGCCCGGCTTCACGCCGCGCCGTGCCAGCCCTGCCGCGAGCGCGCCGACCCGCTCGTGAAATTCGCCATAGCTCCAGCGCCGCGCCGGCGCATCGAACGGCGCCCAGATCAGGAACGGATGATCACGCCGGACCTCGGCACGCATCCTCAAGAGCCAGGGCACGTCGAGCCCGTCGAATGGGCCGACGATTCCGGCTGGGGTCTGTTGAAGCGACATGATTCCTCCCGTGCAGCCTGCATCTTGATGGCGGCTGCCTTTTGATGATTGCGTCTTCCTGCCACCGGACGGCGCGGCGAGAAGATCCGCGGGGACGCGGAAATGCACGCTCTCTCCCCGTCATTGCGAGCGCAGCGAAGCAATCCAGTCCGTCTCCGCGGGGGCAGTCTGGATTGCCTCGTCGCAAGAGGTCCTCGCAATGACGGTGTTTGGGGCGGGCAGCGAGCCCACCCTCTCTCAATCCTCGTACGACGAAATCTCGATCAGGCTGCCGTCCGGATCCCGGCAATAGACCGAGCGCAGCGTGCCGCGCGCGCCCTGCTTGGGAACCGGGCCTTCCTCGATCGCGACACCGTGTGCCTGCAAATGCGCCACCACCTCATTGGGCGTGGCGGAGGTGAGGAAGCAGAGATCCTCGCTTCCGGCGGTCTGATGGTCCGCGGTGAACCACTCCACCTTGTCGGCATCGCGCGGCCGGACGTTGATCTTCTGGTTACCAAAGACCAGCGAAGTCCGCGGCGCTTTGCCGCCGCCGGGGTCGAACACCTTGACTTCCATGCCGAGAATCTTGCCGTACCACTCCGCGGTGGCCGCGACGTCGGCGACGTTGATCACGAGATGATCGAGGGCTTCGACCTTGACGACCATGCCTTATCCTTTCGTCGCGATGCGCCCCGCCCACTTTGCGCCTGCGGCAAGCTTTGTTACAACCTCGCGGACGCCGGCTTCAAGCTATCTGGCTTCAAGAACAACACGTTGGGAGAACCCTTGAGATGATCACTCGCCGTACCGCGCTGGGCCTGCTCGCCGCCAGTCCGCTTGCAGCCACCCCGCTGTCGAAGGCCCTTGCCGCCGATTATCCGGCCCGCCCGGTGAAATGGGTGGTCGGCTATCCGCCGGGCGGGGCCACCGACATCCTGGCGCGGCTGATCGGCCAGCGCCTGTCGGAAAAGCTCGGCCAGCAATTCGTGATCGAGAACAAGCCGGGTGCCGGCAACAATATCGCCACCGAATCGGTCGTCAATGCCGAGCCCGACGGCTACACGCTGCAGCTGGTCAATCCGGCCAACTACATCAACGCCTCGCTCTACACCAATCTGAAGTTCAACTTCGTGCGCGACATCGCGCCGGTCGCCTCGTTCCAGCGCGTGCCGAACGTGATGACCGTCAACAAGGACGTGCCGGCCAAGAACGTCGCCGAGTTCATCGAATACGTGAAGGCCAATCCCGGCAAGGTCAACATGGCCTCGTCCGGCAACGGCACCTCGGTGCATCTGTCCGGCGAGATGTTCATGGCGATGACCGGCTGCAAGATGCAGCACGTGCCCTATCGCGGCGCGGCGCCCGCGATCACCGACATGCTCGCCGGCCAGGTGCAGGTGATCTTCGACAACATGCCCTCGATCATCCAGCACATCCGCTCCGGCTCGCTCCGCGCCATCGGCGTCACCACCACGGAACGCTCGCCGCAGCTGCCTGACGTGCAGCCGATCGCCGACACCGTCAAGGGCTATGAGGCCAGCGCACTGTTCGGCATGGGCGCGCCGAAGAACACGCCGAAGGAAATCATCGCCAAGCTCAACGCCGAGGTCAACGCGGTGATCAAGGAGCCCGACATGGCCAAGCGTCTGGTCGAGCTCGGCGGCGAGCCCCGGGCGCAGACGCCCGAGGCGTTCGGCGAGGAGATCAAGGCCGAGACCGAGAAGTGGAAGAAGGTCGTCGAGTTCGCCGGCCTGAAGGTCGAGTAGCGGTCTTGTGATCGTGAGGATAGGAGCCCTGCCGTCCGGCAGGGCTTTTTTCTTGCGTGCTTTGTTTCGTTGATCTGGAATAAAACGGCGCTGCGAAACCTGATAAGGGATGGCGCCGTATCTCGGGCCAGCTAGAGAGGAGTTGGATCATGCGCAAGACGCAATTGGTGCTGCTGACGTTCAGTGCGGCGGTCCTGGCCGGCTTCGCCACCGTCACGCCCGCGGCCGCGCGCGACTATCCATGGTGCGCCCAGGGCGGCGAATTTGATTATCCCGGCGAATGCACCTACAGCACCTATGAACAATGCCAGGCCAGCGTGTCCGGCCGGCTGCTGTATTGCGATCGCAATCCGCGTTTCGCCTACGGCCAAGGGCTGCCGGCGCAACCGCGGCCGCCGCGGCGCGTGCGGCCTGTTGCTCCGTATTGAGGATCGACTGACTTCGTAGCCGGATGTCGCTCCGTCCGGCTTACGGCTCGCGCCGCTATCGTTTCGCTTCCGCCTGCTCCGTCGCGTTGCACGAGATCAGCATCGTGTACGGCCGCGCGTTTCCGGCGATGTCGGTGGTCTTGAGTTCACCCTTCGGCTCGGCGGTCTGGTAAGGCACCACGGAATTGTCGAGGAAGTCGCGCAGCGCACCCGTCTTGATGGCGAAGTTGATATTCTCCGGAATGTTGCCGGTCGCGGCGGCGATGCGCAACGCCGGGATCTTTGCGGTGACCACGCCCACGATCTGACCGGTGGTGTCGAACAGCGGGCCGCCGCTATTGCCGGGCTGCACCGGCGCGCTGATCTGCAGAAAGCGCGTATCGTTGCGCATGCCGCTGAGCGAGCTCGCGATGCCGGTCGTCACGGTGAAGTCCGACGAGAGCAAGCCATGGAACGGAAAGCCGATGACGATGACGGAATCGCCGGAGCGGATCGAGCGGTCGCGAATCCGCGCAAAGTCCTTGAATGTCGTCGTCGATGGCGCCTGCAGGAGAGCGAGGTCGTTGCTTGCGTCGCTCGACACGACGCGCAGCACCATCGAGACCTCACCGGTGAGATTGCCCTTGATGTCGCCAACGCAGCCGTCGATCACATGGTGATTGGTGACGATGTGACCGTTCGCGCTCACCACGAAGCCGGTGCCGGTCTTGGCCCTGGCAACTTTACTGCCCGCCGGCGGTGATGGCTGCTTCTCCGCCGTGGCGGCCGGTTTGGCCGCCCCCTTGGTGAAGTCGCCGGCCTTGTCGAGCCCGTCGGCTTTCACCTTGCTCACGCAATTCGCCAATGCCGCGATCACCGGCCCGGTCGATGTCAGATCGAAATTCAGCACGGTGCGGCCGCTGGTTGCGACCATCAGGCTTGCCTTCTGAAATGTACGCACCACGTTGGCGGGCATGACCGCCGTGAGCATGTTCGGCTGATTGGCCGTGGCGAACAGCCTCGCCTGCTCCTGTCCGTCGAAGATGACGTCGATCGCGGCGTTCTCACCTTGCTTGAAGCGGTAGCTGGGACTCGCAAAGGCGAGCGACCAGGTGCCGACAGCGTTGTAGCCGACCACCAGGATAACGCCGTTGAGGTAAGGCGTCGTCGCGGCGCAATGGGAGAAGGCGCCGGTCTGGTCGTTGCTGAAGGCGCCGCCGATCCAATTGCCGACATTGACGCTGCCGAACGGGCCCGCCGCATTCGCGGCTCCGGCGATACCAATTTGCAATAAAGATCCGAGAATTAATGACTTAAGCCACATACCAGCCCCCGGGACGCTTTTGGACCGCATCTTATCTACGGGAGTAGGGGATGCGCAACCGGCAGTTGTCTGGGCCGGCGGTATCCTCTTGCAGCAACTTTCGAGCTTGCGTTTGCTTTGCGATGCCATATACTTTGCATCACAAAGTAACGGGACGAGCAATCCCGGAGACACGGGCGAAGCGAGGTTCTGCCGTTGCCAATGCGCGATCTCGACAAGGCACTGGCCGACATCGTGGCGATTCGCAGCCAGATTGCGGCTGGTACGGCGTTCCGCGGCTATGGCCCGGCAACGATGGCAGCGACCGGCGCTGTCGCGCTACTCACCGCGATCCTGCAATTCTGGCTGCTGGGCGATCCCACCGGCGAGCCGCTCGGCTTTTTCCTCGGCTGGTTCATAGCCGCCGCGCTGTC
The DNA here is from genome assembly GCF_028128695.1 of Bradyrhizobium sp. CCBAU 25360. Lineage (NCBI taxonomy): Bacteria > Pseudomonadati > Pseudomonadota > Alphaproteobacteria > Hyphomicrobiales > Nitrobacteraceae > Bradyrhizobium > Bradyrhizobium sp. CCBAU 25360. Next base: position 103,532 of record NZ_LBJA01000040.1, on the reverse strand, counting down.
CGGCCTGATCATCGGGATCGAGATGCGTGCGCGTTCGCACCGCCATCATTCGGGTCTGGCCGACGCGATGATCCACCAGGCGGTCGAGCAGTTCCTGCCGGCAGGCGTTGCCGGCGTGCTGCTCGCGGTGGTGATGTGGAAGTTCGCGGGCGAGACGCTTTGGCTGCTCCCGGGCCTGTGGCAGATCCTGGTATCGCTCGGCATTTTCGCTTCCGTCCGCTCGCTGCCGCGCACCGTTGCGCTCGCCGGTGCCTGGTATTTCGTGTCCGGCTTCGCCGTGGTGGTGCTCGCGAGCCAGACGCACACGTTGTCGCCGTGGACCATGGGCCTGCCCTTCGTGATCGGGCAGTCGGTGATGGCGGGCATTCTCTATGTCGCATCCGGAGACCATGATGTCGAAGACTGACAGCGCGCCCTTCTCCTATGAAGGGCTCGACCGCGTGATCCACGAGAAGGCGAGGCTCGGGCTTCTGACCTCGTTGATGGGGCATCCCAAGGGGCTGGCATTCGCCGACCTTAAACAGCTCTGCGGCCTCACCGACGGCAATCTCAGCCGGCATCTCGGCGTTCTGCAGGAGGCCGGCCTCGTCGAGGTGACCAAGGGCTACGAGGGCAACCGCCCGCACACCACCTGCCGCCTCACCAAGACCGGGCGCCGCCGTTTCCTCGACTATCTCGCCGTGCTCGAGCGCCTGGTGCGCGACGCTGCGAAAGCCGCCGGCCGCGAGGCGCCGCCGCTCGGCCGCCTCGGTATCGTCTCGACCTGATCTTCCCCCTTTTTTGACCGGAGACTTTGCAATGCAAAGTGACCTTGCGTCCCGCAACGAGAAGCTTCATGTCGGCATCATCATGGATGGCAACGGACGATGGGCGACGCGGCGCGGCCTGTCGCGCGTGCGCGGCCACGAGGCCGGCGTCGAGGCCATCCGCCGCATCGTCGAGGCCGCGCCAAAACAGGGCATCGGCACCCTGACGCTCTATGCCTTCTCCACCGACAATTGGCGGAGACCAAAGGCCGAGGTCGCGGCGCTGATGACATTGCTGCGCTTCTATCTCGCCCACGAGGTGCCGAGCCTGGTCAAGAACGGCGTGCGCCTCACCGTGATCGGCCGCCGCGACCGGTTGCCTGACGGCATCGCCAACGCGATCACGCGCGCCGAAGAGACGACCGCTGAAGGCTCGACGCTGCACCTGCGTATCGCCGTCGACTATTCCGCGCGCGACGCCATCCTCAATGCCGCGGCGAAGGCGGCCGCGCTGACGAGCCTTACCCGCGAAGCCTTCTCGCAGCTCGTCACCGGTGAAGCCGGCTTGCGCGACGTCGATCTCATCATCCGCACCTCGGGCGAGAAGCGGCTGTCGGACTTCCTGCTCTGGGAAGGCGCCTATGCCGAGCTGCACTTCACCGAGCGGATGTGGCCCGAATTCGACGCGAGCGATCTCGCCGCCGCCTTGGCCTCCTTCCACGGCCGCGAGCGCCGCTTCGGCGGCCTTCAGGCGATCGTGCCCGAGGAAGTGCCTTCGCTCTCCCGTGTGTGACGCGCGGCACATGAAAACGAGCTGTTCGTTTTCATCCGCATGATTGGCAGCTCCGTCCAAGCGGACGGCGCGCGGCCTCGGCTAGGTCTGCAAGTCCCAGCAACCTGCCGAAAGCATCACGCATGTCACAGCTGTTTCCGGGAGCCGTCGTCGAGCCGGTCGAACTGGCCGAAACGAAGGGCATGGTCTGCATCAGGACCGCCAGCGAATCCGATGTCGAGAGCCTCTCGGTCTATTTCACCGGCCTTTCCACGACATCGCGTAGCAAGCGCTTCATGGGCGCGCGAACCGATCTCTCCGTGGTCGCGGCCGAATGCGTCGCCAAGAGCGGTGGCCGCGACCACTTCACCTTGCTCGCCGAGCTCAGGGAGGAGGGACGGGGCAGGATCATCGGCGAAACGCTATACGCGTACGATGCGATGGCTCGGCATGGCGAATTTGCCATCTCCGTTGCCGATGCCTTCCAGCGCATGGGGCTCGGCTTTCAGATGATGACGGCGATGGAGACGCGCGCGGTCGATCTCGGCCACGAGATGATCGCCGCCGAGACGGCCCGGACGAATGCCGAGATGCGCGGCCTGGCGAAGAAAGCAGGTTTCAGGGATACCGGACTGGGAGATTGGCAGTCGGTCCACCTCGCGAAGCGCTTGTCGCGTTAGCGAGCGCGAAAATCCACCATCTCATGAGGACGCGCGGCGCGCGCCAGCGGACGACTCAGTCGCTGGCGGATTTTCCCAGGATTCTCCGGTTAGCCAGGGTCTTGGCAAGTTGCTCGGTGTAGATCATCCGCGCCCATCGATGCAAATGCGCCGGATAACGCGCATACAGGATGTCCAGCATGACGTCTGGGGTATCCAGGAATTGCGACTGATCGAGGCCAAGTCGAGCCGCAATCCTCTTGCCTGCCTCGGTGTGGAAGCTCTGCGGGTCGCCCTGAGCATTGACGGAATTGACCGGCGAGATCACGAGATAGACCTTTGACCGGTCAAGCTTCGAAAGCGTTACGGACAGGGAGTTGAGCGCCTTCTCGAATTCCGCGTTCATCACGAACGGTTTTGAGGCGGGGAGCGGCTTGAGAAGAACGTGGCCGGGCAGCGTGGCCCTGAAAGCCTCCAGCGAAGGAATATCAAGCATTCGGTTGGGGTCGATGGCGCTACCGTGCTCGCTCCATATGGTCGAAATGAACTGATCCTTGCCGCCGTAGTAAATCGCATAGGCGCCAGGAAGCGGGGTGTACACGGCTCGCTCCATCAGCAGTCGGATGTATTCGAGACCGCCGGCCGGAAACGTCAGGCCGGAAGGAACTTCAAAACGGTCGGTCCTGATGAAGGTCGGCCACTCATTCCATCTTGGATCGCGCTCGAACTGGATCGGATTGAACACCAGAACGAGTTTCTTGGGCTGGCGTCCGCGGGCGATCATCTTGTCGAGCATGGCGGCGTAGCCATCCGGGCCAACATAGCCGATGGTGCAGAACGCCTCGACGTCGGATCCCGGAAACGCGTGCAACAAGGTCGGGACGTGAATCCCAAACAGGCAAGAGCTGTCGCCGAGAAAGGCGAGATCGGATGCAGGCAGCCGCTCGGAACGCCTGATCTGCTCGAGGACGATGTAGGTCTCGATTCCGCGAGACCATTGGTGGTTGCTCTGCTGATGGATGAAATTCGCGATTCCGAGGATGAGAGCCGTCAATACGGCGACCGGAACGAACTTGCGCGCGACAAGCTGAAGCGCATTGGTCAGCGGCGACTTTATGATCGCCTGGAGCGTGCGTTTCAGCATGGCCTAGAACTGAAAATAGATGAAGGTTGCGTTGACGTGCCCGGACGCCGCGATCGTCACAGCCGCCAGGGCCGCAAACAGCGGATACCTCATCCACGCAGGTCGGCGGATCAGGAAGTAGTCCCCGTGCGACTGCAATTGCCATTCCAGCAGCATCAGCGGGGCCGACAGCGATAGAATTGCGAGCGCGACGGCACTGTGCACCGGGGCCCATTCCCAGTTCTTGAGCGCACTGAGCATGCCCACCAGCAAATTCCAATTTGCTGCTCGAAAGAGGAACCAGCCGACGAACACGACCAGCATGGTGACGGCCCAGCCGGCGCCGCGGGCGATCTTCGAAGGGGGCTCGTCTCCGCCGGGCAATTTACGCCACATCGCAAGCACGGTGCCATGAAGCAGTCCCCAAAGAACGAATGTCCGACGCGCCGTGCCAGAGGCCTCCCAAGGCCATGGTCAGCATCAAATTCCGGTTCGTGATGGTCTCGCCGCGACGGTTTCCACCGAGCGAGATGTACAAGTAGTCCCGTAGCCATGTGCTGAGGCTGATGTGCCAGCGTCGCCAGAATTCGCTGATCGATACCGACCAGTAGGGGTAACGGAAATTCCACGTCAGCTCGAAGCCGAACAGAAGCGCGACGCCTTTTGCGATCAGGCTGTATCCGTTGAAATCGGCGTAGATCTGGATGCCGAAGGCGATCGTGGCGAGCACGACCGACCAGCCGAAGGGTTGATCCGGAATGAAGAGCGTGTCGACGATCACCGCCAGGCTGTCCGCCACCACGACCTTCATGGCGTAGCCGTAGATCAGGAGCCAGAGTGCGCGGTCGGCATGATCAGCCGTGAATTGTCGCGGCTTCGAAAATTGATCCAGGAGATTGCTGGCTCTCTCGATCGGTCCCGCCACGAGTTGTGGGAAGAACGCCTTGAAGGCGAGAAACTTGACGAGGTCTCTCTCCGCAACATGCTTGCCGCGATAAACGTCCACCACATAGGCGATGCCCTGGAAGGTGATGAAGGAAATGCCCAGCGGCAGGATGATGCGCAACGTCGGCAGGTTCGGATTGAGACCCGCGCGTTGTGCAATCGTCATGAACGAATCGACGAAGAAGCTGAAGTACTTGAATATCGCGAGAACGATGATCGCCGCTGCGACCGCGGAAAAGAGCAGAAGCTTTCGGGTGTGCTCGTGATGGGTCGCGGCGATCAGAATCGCCGCGGCATAGTTGACGACGGAAATTCCGACCAGCAGAGGCAGAAAACGCCAGTCCCACCAGCCATAAAAGACGTAGCTTGCCGCCAGGATGATGACATTCTGGACCGCGAGCCTGGAGGTGGCGTGGTAGAGCAGGAAGGTCGCGGGCACCAGACCGAGGAACGCCACGGAGACAAAAGACATTGCAAGAATAGGTCACATTATTGGGTCGCGACGCCGCTCGTCGTTCTACTCAGTCTGGATGACGATGCGAGCGGGGTTGCAACCGGGATTGCGAAGATAAACCGCAGTCCCAGCGAGGCGGTGACTGAGGCCGCTTCACTGGCAGCGGCATCCAATAACAACTTTGAGATGAAATCAACCGCTATCCACCCGCTCCCGCTTGCGGGCGGCGACGTCCTTGGCCGAGGACCCGACCACGTGCGCTTGGCGCGCCGGCATCACGGACTTCACCTCCGCGGTGCTGGACCTCTTGATCCAATTCTGGTGTCTTGACGATCCATCAACGCGGATGTCCGCATGACCTCCTTCAAGACCATTCGTGCCCGCGCTGAGAAGCGCAAGGGCGGGCCCAAGGCGCTGGAGAAATTGATGCCGGCAAAGCCGGACCTCAAGCGGCTGGCCAAGCTCGGCGACGACCGCGTCCTCGCCGAAATGACCAGGCGCGTGTTTTGCGCCGGCTTTGCCTGGAGCGTGATCGAGACGAAATGGGACGGCTTCGAAGACGCCTTCCTGCATTTCCAGCCGGCCAAGCTCACCTTCCAGCCCGAGGATTATTGGGAAGGCCTGCTGCGCGATGCGCGTATCGTGCGCAACGGTGCCAAGATCATGTCGGTGCGCGACAACGCCGCCTTCGTGCAGGAGATCGCGAAGGGGCATGGCAGCTTCGGCAAATTTCTGGCGAAGTGGCCCTCGTCCGACGAGATCGGCCTGCTCGGTCTCATGACCAGGCGCGGCAGCCGGCTCGGCGGCAATACCGGGCAGATGCTGCTGCGCTTCGTCGGGTGGGATGGCTTTGTGACGTCCGGGGACGTGGTAGCTTGCCTGCGCGATGCCGGTCTCGACATTGCCGAAGAGGTCAAGTCGAAGGGCGATCTCGCCAAGGTGCAGGCGCAGTTCAATGCCTGGGCCGAGGAGACCGGTCTGCCCTACACATATCTGTCACGCATCTGCGCGCTCTCGGTCGGTGAAAGCCGCAGCGCGTAGCAGGTCCCCGAAGCCAGGAAAGAAAAATGGCCAAAGCCTATTGGGTTGCCACCTACCGCGCGATCAAGAATCCCGATGCGATGGCGGCTTACGCCAAACTGTCGCGTCCGGCGATCGAAGCGGCGGGCGGCCGCGTGCTCGCACGCGGGATGCCGGCCGCGGCCTTCGAACTCGGCCAAATGGAGCGCGTGGTTCTCATCGAGTTCGACAGCGTCGAGCGCGCCAAGGCGGCGTATGCAAGCCCGGCCTACCAGGCAGCTCACGATCTGCTCGGAGACGGTGCGGACCGCGACATCCGGATCGTCGAAGCCGTCGATTAGACCCGCCCGCGGATAAATCGTGTGTATCCTGTGGCGATCTCGTGCCGCGAGCGCGGCAGATGCAACGCGCGATCACGAAATACATTTTTGGGGAACATTTGTGCGCAGCACCTGTTCGGAGTCGAGCCAGGCGGACAAAGGCGTAGGGAACGCGTGCTCCCGCCCGGGGCCAACGAAACCGTATACAGAAACGGAGCAGCTCATGAAGCTCACATCCGAACAGGTGAAGCAGACCGTCAACCAACTCGGCGCTCAGGTGCTGCCCGACGAACATCCGGCCATGCCGCAGCTCAACAGCATGTTCGGCGAGCATACCTTCTTCGTCGACGAGATGGGCCTCAAGGTCCTCGAGCCCACACCATCGCTCGGTCCCGATCGCCAGAGCGGCGAAGTCGTCAGCCTCGCCGATTGGGGTGATTCCGACCTGACGCGCCTGATGGCGCACGAGCCCGAGCCGACCGGCGTGATCGTCGTGTTCGAGCACGTGAGACATTGATTGCCCCCGAGCGGGTCGAGCTTTATCGGTGGCGGGGTTGAAAATCCCGTCACCGTCGGCCGCGCGCCGCTCTCCGAGGCGGCTCCAGCGATCGCAGTTTCATGCATCGATCGGGATCTCGATCGCGATCTGAGTCCCTGGACCCCTCTTGCTTTCGAGGCGCAGGCGCCCGTTCAGGGACGAGGCCACCAAATTGAATGCGATGTGCAGCCCGAGGCCGGCATGTCCGCTCTCGCGGCCGGTCGTGACGAACGGATCGAAGATCTGCGCCTGCAATTCCTCGGGTATCCCAACGCCGTCGTCGGTGCAGACCAGCCGGACCCGTTTCGCGTCCGGCTGGCTGACTGTGAGCGCGAATCTGCCGCCTCTCTTGTCCGGGTACGCATGCCCCGCGGTATTGAGGGCGAGATTGCTGATCACCTGCGCGAGTGCTCCCGGGTAGCTGTTGAGCTTGATGCCTGCCGGGCATTGGACGTCAACCGTCAGAGCATGGTGCGATAGCAGCGGCCCAAGCTTGGACATCAGCTCAGCCAGCCAATCCTTAAGCTCGAAGGCGCGCCGGTCCTCATCGGCCTGGTGGACTGCGACCTGCCTGAAGCTGTGCACCATCTCGGATGCGCGGTGCAGGTTATCGAAGGTCAGGTCGAGCCCCTGTTTGAGCCTGTCAATTCCCTTGGTCAGATCGGATCGCCGGACCGACGCTCCGCCCAATGCATCGGCGATTGTCTGTAGATCCGTCTGCATGGCTGTCGAGGTCGTCAGGGCGAGGCCAAGCGGAGTGCTGACCTCGTGAGCGACACCGGCCACCAATCGACCGAGCGAGGCGAGCTTTTCCGCCTGCACCAGATGCTCCTGGGTCGCGCGCAGATCGCGCAGCGATTTCTCCGAACGCTCCTTTTCCCGCTGCAGCGCCTCCGACGTTCGGAATTGCTTTCGCGCCCGGTATTCGCGCGCGGCCACCGCGTAGAGCGATAATGCGTAGGCGTTGCCGACGAGAGAGTGATTGATGAATCGCAGGCCCATCGGCATCGTCGGTGCGAACGTCTCGGCGACCAGCAGCGCCAGCCACGACAGCAGGCAGAAAATCGCCAGCGAGCCGATCCGTAATGGCAGCATGGTGGAGACGAACAGAATGATCATCATCATGCCGGGGGCGGCAAAGGTGAAGCCCGACGGCAGGACGAGATAGATGCTCGGCAGGATGCAGCCGGGAATGACGCAATAGACGAGGAAAATCGTCTCTGCCCATGGCTTCATCAAGCGCCGTGACAGTAACGCGGTCAGCGGGAGCAGCACGAACAGTGCGGTGCCGCCACGGATGGCAAGCGTGGTCGGAACGACTTCGGGATAGAGCACCCAATCCCAGAGGGTGTAGCCGGCATAGGTGGCGGCGCCGAGCAGCATCGCGATCTGCGTCCACCCGAGACTGCCTCGGACGTATTGGTCGACAAACCGGCGCTCCTCGATGCGGTCTTCGAAGCGCAATCCGAGGCGTATCAATAAGGCGAGCATTCCAGCATCAATCGCGAAAAATCGTGTTTTACTGTCTCTACGACAGGTTTTGCGCCGCGTCGCGGATAAAGATGTCGCGTTTGCCGAGGGGCCTGTCGGCCCCGTTCAAATGCCCAAGGTCAGCTGCGGCTCCGCATCGTCCCCGGTCTGGAGCGCGGACAGCGAGACACCCAGCAGCCTGACGCGCTTGGGTAGCGGCATCTCGACTTCGAGCAGGCCGCACGCCAGCCGTTCCAGATCGTCCCGCCCCGCAACGGCCGCTGCGACGGACTTGCTGCGCGTGATGATCTCGAAGTCGGCAAACTTGATCTTCAAGGTGACGGTGCGGCCGCGATTGCCGCTCGCCTCGCAATGCCGCCAGACCTTGTCGACGAGAGGCTTGAGCTCGGCCGCCAGCGCGCCATATTCGGCGAGGTCGGTCGAGAACGTGGTCTCCGCGCCGATGGACTTGCGGATCCGGTTGGCCCGGACCGGCCGATCGTCGACACCACGCGAGATCCAGTAGTAATAGGCGCCCGACTTGCCGAAATTCGCATTCATGAACTCCAGCGTCTGATTGCGGATGTCGAGGCCGGTGAACAGGCCGAGCGCATTCATCTTCGCAGCCGTCGCCGGGCCTATGCCGTGAAACCTGCCGACCGGCAGCGTCTCGACGAAAGCCGGTCCCATCTCCGGCGAGATCACGAACTGACCGTTGGGCTTGCGATGATCGGAGGCGAGCTTGGCCAGAAACTTGTTGTAAGAGATGCCCGCCGACGCGTTGAGATCAGTCTCGGCCTTGATCTTCCCGCGGATCTTCAGCGCGATGTCGCGCGCCAGCGGGATGCCTTGCAGGTTTTCCGTCACGTCGAGATAGGCCTCGTCGAGCGACAAGGGTTCGATGATGGGCGTGTGTTCGGCAAAGATGTCGCGGATCTGCCTGGAGATCGCCTTGTAGACCTCGAAGCGCGGCCCGACGAAGATCAGATCGGGACACTGCCGCTTCGCAGTGACGGAAGGCATCGCGGAGCGAACGCCGAACTGGCGCGCCTCGTAACTGGCGGCCGCAACGACGCCGCGTTCCGCGGAGCCTCCGACCGCGACCGGCTTGCCGCGAAGGTCCGGATTATCGCGCTGCTCCACCGATGCATAGAACGCATCCATGTCGATATGGATGATCTTGCGGACGGGCGAGGCTTCGCCGGTCACCGTGTCGGATTCGCTCATGGAAAGATGATACAATTGCGCGATGCGATGCGCGAGGTGATGGATGCTGCAGCTGTTGTTGTTCGTGGTAGGGGTAGTCGGCATCGGCTGGCTGATCGGTGCGACCAATCTCCCCGGAGATTGGTATGCCGGCCTCGCCAAGCCGGCTTTCGTGCCACCGAACTGGGCGTTCCCGGTGGCCTGGACCCTGCTCTACATCATGATCGCCATCGCGGGCTGGCGGACCTTTCACCGTGAACCCGGGGGCAAAGCGATGCTGGCCTGGGCTGCGCAACTGGCGCTTAATTTCATCTGGTCTCCGGTCATGTTCACGATGCATCAGATCGGCGCGGCGCTCGTCATCCTCATCGGCCTGTTCGTCGCGATCGTGACCTATATCGGTCTCGAGGCATCACGAGACAGGCTGGCCGCCGCATTGTTCGTGGCTTACGCAGCCTGGGTCGCGTTTGCCGGCGTGCTCAATGCGGCGATCTGGCGTTTGAATTGAGACATTCGGTCTCAACCGGTTCAAAGAGCAATCTCAGGCTTGTGAGTGGCAAGCATGGTCACGCGACCTAATATGAGCCCACGGAGGACAGCCAATGCAATACAGCTCCGAGCTCATTCACACGATGCGTCAAGCGCTGGAGACCGTGATGGCGAGCGTACCGGCCCATCAATCGGTGTTCGGTCTGAAAGCGGCCGTGGCGGAATGCATCCTGAACGCCGCCGCACACGGCCAGACATCATATGACGGATTGGTCTCGTCCGCCTCCGATCAGATCCAGGCGATTGTCGCGATGCTGACGTGAGCGTCGGCCTGAAACGGCCGCAAGACTGGCGCACCCGACACGATTCGAACGTGTGACCTTTGCCTTCGGAGGGCAACGCTCTATCCAGCTGAGCTACGGGTGCAGTGAGGTTTGATGTAGCCGATTGGCGAGAGGGGGGCAACCGCTTCTCGCCTATCGCACGCGAGCTAATTTGCGCTGGACGGGCGCCGGAACCGCTGCGGCCTCCCTACCAAGGCTTGCGAATTCGGCGAGCACCCTTTCGGCGCAGATGACGCGGTTGCGGCCGAGGCGTTTGGCCACATAGAGAGCCTCGTCGGCCGCGCCCAGCAGCCGGTCGGGCCCGCCACCGTCGGCTGCACCCGGAATATGGCTGGCGACGCCGACGCTGAGGGTGACGTGATCGCCGGCGCCCACGGCGCCGTGGGCGATCTGCAAGGCCATGACGGCGCAGCGGATTTCATCGGCGATGACGCAGGCGCTGTCGCAATCCAGGTCCGGAAGGATCAGCGCGAACTCCTCGCCGCCGTAGCGGCTGGCGAGATCGAGCGGGCGCACGGCGTGCCGGCTGACGACGGAGGCGACCGCGCGCAGGCATTCGTCGCCGGTCTGGTGGCCGTGGTGGTCATTGAACAGCTTGAAATGATCGACGTCGGCGAACAGCAGCGCCAGCGGCTTCTGCGTGCGGTGGGCGCGGGCCCATTCGCTCATCAGCATCTGGTCGAACGAGCGCCGGTTCGACAGGCCGGTCAGGCCGTCCTTGGTGGCGAGCTCCTTCAGCGCCATCTCGGCGCGCTTCTGGTCGGTGAGATCGCGCAGCGTCTCCACCACCGCGATCAGATGGCCGGCTTCGTCGTGGATCGGACCGGCGTCGATGGCGAGATAGAGCTGGCTGCCAAGCTTCGGCATCGTGCACCAGTTTTCCGCGGAAAAGCCGAGCCCGTTATGGCCGCGCGCGGCATATTCGGAATAGAACTCCGGTAGCCGCTCGGGGCGGTCGAGCGCGACGAGGTCGGCAAGGCAGGGACGCCTGGTCTCGTAGAAGGCCTGCCAGTGCTTGTTGGTGCCGATCACCTCCGAGGCGGCGAGGCCGGTCAACCGCTCGCAGGCCCTGTTCCAGATCACGACGCGGCGCTTGGGGTCGATCACGAAGGTCGGCACCACCAGATGCTGCATCAGCCGCACGGCATAGGAATCCGCGACATCGACGGTCTTGGCCGACGTCTTGCTTGACGTCTTCGCTGGCTTCGCCATCAGGCCACCGCCGCCACCGGCAAGGCTCCGGGCAAGCCATCGCCCGAACCGAACAGTTTCCGCACCTCGCTGGCCGGCTTCGGCGGGCTGAACAGGTAGCCCTGCATCTGCGTGCAGCCGAGCGCGCGCAGCAGCTCGCGTTGCGCCTCGGTCTCGACCCCTTCGGCGACCGTGGTCATGCTGCTGGCGGCTGCGATGTTCACCACCGCCTGCACGATGACGGGTGCGCCGCTCGTCTCCGCGATGTCGGCGACGAAGCAGCGGTCGATCTTGATCTTGTCGAACGGGAAGCGCTTGAGATAGCTGAGCGAGGAGTAGCCGGTGCCGAAATCGTCGAGCGCGATGCGCACGCCGATCGAGCGGAGCTGGTGCAGGATCGAGAGCGCAGCTTCGTCGTCGCGGATAAGCACGGCCTCGGTGATCTCGAGCTCGAGCCGGCGCGGGTCCAGCCCGGAGGCGGCGAGCGCGCCCGCGATGCGCAGCGCCAGCGTGTCGCATTTGAGTTGCACCGGCGACACGTTGACCGCTACGCGCACATGCGACGGCCAGGTCGCGGCCTCGTTGCAGGCCATGCGCAGCACCCAATCACCGAGCTCGTTGATCAGGCCGGTGTCCTCGGCGACGGGAATGAACTCGGCCGGCGATACCATGCCGCGATCGGGATGGCGCCAGCGCAGCAGCGCCTCGCAGCCCGACACGTCGTTGGTGCGCAGGTCGACCAGCGGCTGATAGTGAATCTCGAAGCCGCCGTTCACCAGGGCCTGGCGCAGATCCTGCTCCATGCTCAGGCGCGCCCTGGCGCTCGCATCCATCTCCGGCTCGAAGAAGCGGTGGGTGCGGCGTCCCTCGGCCTTGGCGCCGTACATCGCGAGGTCGGCGTTCTTGATGAGCTGGTCGAGATCTGCACCGTCCTGCGGCGCAAGCGCGATTCCGATGCTCGCATCCGTGGAGAGCTGATGGCCGAGACAATGATAGGGCTGCCGGATCGCTTGGTAGATCCGGGTCACGAAGGACAGCACCTCGGCCGAGGATTGGATCCCGGTCTGGATGACGGCAAACTCGTCGCCGCCGAGTCGCGCGATGAGATCGCCGTGCTTGAGGCAGCCACGGAGGCGGCCCGCGATCGCCTTCAACAGCTCGTCGCCGACGTGGTGGCCGAGCGAATCGTTGATGCCCTTGAACTCGTCGACATCGATGTAGAGCAGCGCGAACTGATCTCCGACCTTCGCCAGCTCGCGTTCGATCTGCTCGCGGAACAGCGTGCGGTTCGGCAGGTCGGTCAGCGCATCGTAATGCGCCATATGCGCGATCTTCTCGTGGGCGCGCCGTCGCTCGGTGACGTCCTCGACGACATTGATGATGTAGCGCGGCTCGCCGGACTTGTCGCGGATACCGATCCGGGTCGAAGTGATATAGCGCCGTCCGGTGGCCGGGGTATTCCAGATGTGCTCATCCAGGAACAGGCCGTTCGGCGATTGCAGCAGCTTGTCGTCATCCCGGGTGATGATCTCGGCGTCTTCCGTCGGGTAAAGGTCGAACGCGCTCTTGCCGACGATCGTCTCCGGGGTTTCGCCGAGCTGTTCCTCGGCCACCTGGTTGGCCAGGAGGTAACGCCGTGTCCGGGCGTCCTTCACGGTGATCCGCGAGGGGATATGGTCGATGATCTCGCGCAGGAAGGTGTGGTTGCGATCGCGCTCCTGTTCCAGGTGGCGGCGATCGGTGATGTCTTCGATCGTGGCGACCCAGCCGCCCTGGGCGAGCGGAGTGTTGATGACCTGGAAGGCGCGGCCATTGGCCAGTTGATGAATTCGCGCGGAGACCGTGCCTTCGGCGACGACCCTCATGACGTCAGCACAGAATTCCTCGACGTCACCGTCGAACGCGCCGCGCTCCTTGCGATGATACATCGCCTCGCGGATGTGGCAGCCGGGCTTGATGACGTCGTGGGAGAGGCCGAACATGTCGGCGTAGCGTCGGTTGCAGGTGACGATGGTGCCGCTCGCGTCGTAGAGGATCAGCCCCTGCGTCATGTTGTTCAAGGCGGTGTCGAGCCGCAGCCGCTCCGCTTCCAGCCGTTCCTGCGCTTCGCGGTTCTGCCGGTTGATCAGGCGGATGATCAGATAGAGGATCAGCGCGATCACGGCAGCCGAAAGCGCGGCGGTCGTCACCATGAAGCCTGTCTGCTGCCGCCAGTCGGCCAGCGCCGCGGCCGTGGTGTTGGTGGCGATGATGACCAGCGGGAAATGCGTCAGCGACGCCGCCGATCCGAGCCGCTCTTCGCCGTCGACCGGACTCCTGCCGCGGAGCGTCTGCTGGCCGCCATTGGCCAGCACCTTCTGCATCAGCGGCGCGTCCTTGAAGTTTCTGCCGATCAGCTCTTCGAGATGCGGATAGCGCGCCAGCATCTTACCTTCGCGATCGAACAGCGAGATGGCCGTCCCCTCGGCCAGCGCGACAGACGCGAAATAGTGCTGGTAGCTGTCCGGATCGATCCGGCGGACCATCGCGCCGAGGAAGGTGCCGTCCGCGCCGGTCAACCGGCGGGCGACGATCGTGGTCCATTTGTTGATGATGAAGCTGCGGACGGATTCCAGCAGCACCGGCTCGGACTGCGGATTCGTCTTGAAGGTCTGAAAGTAGGCCCGTGACGAAACGTTGATCTTGGGCAGCGGGTGGGGCCGCGACCAGCTGATGAGGTCGCCATCGGCATCGTAGATGGCGATATCGCCGAGATAGGACACCGAACTGATCTTGCTGCGCAGCATCTGGTTCGCCGCGGGGCCGGACATGCGCTCGCGGAACATTGCCGGCGAGGTGACCTCCACCAGGTTCATCTGCCCGATCAGATCGGCGGCGACGACGTCGGAATCCTCGAATTGCTGATCAAAGTGCCGGGCGATCAGTTGGACCGTGTTTTCCAGCTCGCGTTCGCGGTTGGCCAGGGTGCGCTCGCGAAATTCGCCGACGGCCATGGCTGTCACACCGAAGATGCCCGCGACCAGCAACACGCCGCACAGGGTCAGCCACAGGACAGGACCACGCCGCGCCAAGGCCTCCCAGCCGTTCCTTGCGGCTCGAGACATTCCGGCTGCCACCGTGGAAAAGACTTGGCGCATTCCCCCTCCCTGGAGGAACACGAATACACCGCACAAATGGCCTAAACCTTAGGAAAGCCAGTTACCTAAGCATTAATCCAGTTGCACAATCGCGTCCGTATGCAGCGGAGCGCGAAACGCGTCAGGGTTGTGCGGCAGGCGTAGCAATCGCCGCACTGCATCATTAATCGCGGCTTAATGCGGGCTGCCTGCGCTCTTGTCGCCAGCGGGATTGCGCAGCCGTCCGACCACGCCGGTCGGGAAGAAATAGACGCTGGCGATGAACAGCAGGCCGAGCCACAGCAGCCAGCGGTCGGGATGCAGCAGACCCGGCAGCAGCGGCAGGCCGGCCTCCGACGCCGCCGTGGAGGCGACGCCCATCAGCGACTGCAAATAGTTCTGGGCGAGGATGAAGATGGTGGCGCCGATAATCGCGCCGTAGATCGTGCCCATGCCGCCGATCACGACCATCAGCAGGATGTCCAGCATGATCGAGAAGCTGAGCGAAGTATCGGGACCGGCATAGCGTAGCCACAGTGCATTCAGGATGCCGGCGCTGGCAGCGACCAGCGCGGCGATGCAGTTGGCATAGGTCAGGTGGAACACCGTGCGGAAACCGAGCGCCTCGGCGCGAAAACGGTTCTCGCGGATCGCCTGCAGCACGCGCCCGAACGGCGAGTTCACGACGCGCAGCAGTGCGAGGATCATCAGCGCCGAGATGGCGAATACCAGGTAGAAGGTCAGGATCCGGCCGTTGATCTCGAAGCCGACCAGGCTCTTTGGGATCAGCACCGTGCCGGGCCGCAGCAGCTCGGGCAGCTGAAAGCTGCGCCCGTCCTCGCCGCCGGTCAGCCAGGACAGCTGCGAAGCCAGCACCTGGAAGGCGGAGGCGACCGCCAGCGTGATCATGGCAAAGAAGATCGCGGCGACCCGCAGCGAAAACAGCCCGATGGCGAGCGCGAGCAGCGCCGCGAGCGGCAGTCCGACCACGATGCCGGTGGCGACCGCGGCCCAATTCGGGCCCAACCCGTACAGCGCGATGGCGATCGCGTAGCTGCCGATGCCGTAGAACATGGTGTGGGCGAACGAAACCGAGCCGGTATAGCCAAGCAGGAGGTCGTAGGAGGCGACCAGCGCGGCGAAGACGCAGATTTTGGCTGCGACGTTCATTGCCTTGGCCCCCGGAAACAGGAACGGCGTCGCCGCCAGCGCCAGGATGATGACGACGAGAACGAGCGTGAGGATTCGGCTACGCGGCGGATCGCCTGACAGGATCATCATCGGCTGGTCACCGCATAGAGGCCGCGCGGCCGCCACATCAGAATGGCGACCATCAGCAGGATGTTGGAGACGAGGGCGAGCTTCGGCATCAGGAAGCCGCCGTAATTGGCGACCATGGCCACGAGGATCGCACCGATGAAGCAGCCACCGATCGAGCCGAGGCCGCCGATGATGACGACGATGAAGATCAGCACGGTGAGGTCGTCGCTCATGGAGGCATGGACCTGCTCGCGATAGAGCGCCCACATCACGCCGCCGAGGCCGGCCAGCGCCGATCCCGTCATGAATACGCCGAGGAACAGCCGGCGGATGCGATAGCCGAGCGCTTCCACCATCTCGCGGTTCTCGACGCCGGCGCGGATCAGGAGCCCGAGCTTGGTGCGGTTGAGCACCAGCTGGATCGCGATGAAGACGGCAAGGCCGATCAGCATCGCCAGCACGCGGTATTTGGCGATCGCGACGTCGCCGAGGATGAAGGAGCCGCGCAGCGACGCCGGCAGCGGCATCGGGATGATCTGTGGCCCCCAGAGGGCATAGAGCGTCTGCTCGGCGACGATCAGGCCGCCGGTCGTCATCAGGATCTGCTTCAGGTGCTGGCCGTAGACCGGCAGGATCAGCACGCGCTCGACGACGAGGCCAAGGGCGCCCGACACGGCCATCGAGAGCAGCGCGGCCGGCGCCAGCACCGCGAGGTTCATCCAGAGCGAATCCGCCTGAATGGAGGCTGCGAACGGCGCCAGCACCAGGGTCGCGACATAGGCGCCGACGGCGATGAACGCGCCGTGGCCGAAATTGAGCACGTCCATCAGGCCGAACACCAGGGTCAGCCCCGAGGCCATGATGAAGATCATCATGCCCATGGCAAGGCTTGCGGCGGTGAGCGTCAGCCAGGTGCTGGGCGAGCCGATCAGGGGGATCGTCACGAGGGCGAGCGCGACCGGCAAGAGGATCGGTGCGATATCGCGCTTCGGCTTCGGCAGCGGATCGGTTGCAGCAAGGTCAGTCACTGATGCGTCTCCAGGCTCAGGCCGAGCAGCCGCTCCTGCAGCGGCACGTCGGCGGCGAGCGCCGCCATCTCGCCGCGATGGACGATGGTGCCGTTGTCCATCACGAGCACGTTGTCGCCGAGCTCGCGGGCGGCAAAGAAATTCTGCTCGACCAGGAGGATCGTCGCGCCCTTGCGCTTGATCTCCTTCAGGCACTCGATCAGCGCCATCACGATGGCCGGCGCCAGCCCCTTGGTCGCCTCGTCGATCAGCAAGAGCTTGCGCGGCTCGATGATGGCGCGCGCGATCGAGAGCATCTGCTTCTGCCCGCCCGAGAGGCTCCCCGCCCGCGACAGCCAGAACCGGCGCAGCGCCGGGAAGAAACCAAAAATCCAGTCGAGCTGGGTGTCGTCGAGCGGGCCGTCGCGCGCCGCCAGCACCAGGTTTTCCTTCACGGTGAGATCGGAGAATACCGCCATGCTCTCCGGCACGTAGCCGACGCCGAGCCTTGCGATGTCCGGCGTCGCGCGGCTCTCGATGCGATCGCCGGAGAGGCTGATCTCGCCGCTGGACGCCTGCCACAGTCCCATGATGGTGCGCAGCGTCGTGGTCTTGCCGGCGCCGTTGCGCCCGAGCAGCATCGTGGTCTGCCCCTGCGGGACCGCGAGGTCGATGCCCTGGAGGATGTGATAGCGGCCGATATGGGTGTGGACGCCTGAGAGTTTGAGCAGGTCGGTCATGCGGTACCCTCTGCAGTCTTGGGCGCGACGCCGAGATAGGCTTCCTGCACGATCGGCGAGGCAATCACCTCAGCCGGCGGACCATCCGCAACAAGTTGCCCGTTATGCAGCACGATGATGCGGTCGGCGAGCGAGCGCACCACGTCCATCTTGTGCTCGACCAGCAGGATGATCTTGCTTCTGTCCTGCTTGAGCTGCGCGATCAGGTTGAGCACCACAGGCACCTCGTCGATGCTCATGCCGGCGGTCGGCTCGTCGAACATGAAGACCTTCGGTTCCAGCGCGATCATCAGGGCGACCTCCAGCTTGCGCTGGTCGCCGTGCGACAGCGCGGTCGCGGCGACGCCGCGGCGGCTGCCGAGCGCGACCTGCTCGAGAATGGCGTCTGCGCGTGCGATCAGGTCGCGGCGCACCATCCAGGGCCGCAGCATGTCGTAATGGGTGCCGTTCGCCGCTTGCACGGCGAGGCGCACGTTCTCTTCCACGGTGAGGTTCGGAAAGAGATTTGTCAGTTGGAATGCGCGTCCGAGGCCCGCGCGGGTGCGCATCGGCGCGGAGTGCTGGGTGATGTCGGTGTCGCCAAACAGGATGCTGCCGTTCGAGGCGCGCAGCTGACCCGAGATCAGGTTGAAATAGGTGGTCTTGCCGGCGCCGTTCGGCCCGACGATCGCGGTGAGCTCGCCCGGACGGAACGTGCAGGTCACGCTGTTGACCGCAACATGGCCGCCGAAGCGGATGGTGAGGTCGCGAGTTTCGAGGGTGAGCGTCATTCGAATTCAATCGAGTCTGGCAATGGAAACGTGGAGATGTCCGCGATGACAGTCGGCTCCCCTCCCCCGCTTGCGGGGGAGGGCTGGGGAGAGGGTGTCTCCGCAGGCGGGAAACCCCGAGAGGACAGAGCCCTCTCCCGGCCTCTCCCGCATCCGCCTTCGCCAAGGCTTCGGCGGACAAGAGCGGGAGAGGTGAAGAAGAGGGCAGCGCGGACAAACTCAGCGCTTGTTGCGAACGGGAACGTCCATGTCCTCGATCTTCAGCTCGCGCACCGGCTCGAGCACGGCCCAGGCGACGTTCGGATCGACCTTGACCTTGAAGGCGTACATGCTCTGCAGCGCCTGATGGTCTTCTTTCCGGAACACCATCTTGCCCTTCGGCGTGTCGAACTCCAGGCCCTCCATCGCGGTGATCAGCTTCTCGCTGTCGGTCGACTTCGCCTTGGTGACGGCGGCGACGACGGACATCGCGGCGGCAAAGCCGCCCGCGGTGAAGAAGTCCGGCGGCGCGTTGAAGCGCTTCTGGTGCTCGGCGACGAGCCAGTCGTTCACCGGGTTCTTCGGGATCTCGTAGAAATAATAGGTCGCGCCCTCCATGCCGGGCAGGCCCTTATAGGCGGCGAGCGCCGGCAGGATGTTGCCGCCGGTGGAGAGCTCGATGCCGTAGCGCTTCGGGTCCATGTCCTGCAGCTTGGCCAGCGGATTGCCGGCGCCGGCCCAGATCACCCAGATGACCTTGCGGCCCGGCTTGTCCTTCAGTGCGTCGAACAGGCGCTGGCCGACTGCGGTGAAGTCGGTGGTCGAGGTCGGGGCATATTCTTCGGCAGCGAGCGTCGCGCCGGTCTTGGCGAGTGCCTCCTTGAAGGCGGCGACGCCATCGCGGCCGAACGCATAGTCCTGCGCCAGCGTTGCGACGGTGACGCCCTGCTTGCCGATCGCGACCGCATTCGAGATCGCGTCCTGCGAGGAGTTGCGCGCGGTGCGGAAGATGTAGCGATTCCACTTCTCGCCGGTAATCTGGTCCGCGACTGCGGGCTCGATGATCAGGATCTTCTTGTTCTCCTCGGCGACCGGGAGAATGGCGAGCGCCGCGGCCGACGAGGTCGTGCCGATCGCGATGTCGGCCTTGTCGTCCTGATAGGCTTCGGCGAGCGCGGCCTTCGAGAGATCCGGCTTGCCCTGGTCGTCCTTGGTGATGATGACGATCTTGCGACCGTCGAGGGTCATCGTGCCCTTGGTGGCGTATTCAAAGCCCATTTTCAGGCCGGTCTCGGTCTGCTTGGCGTAGGCCTCGAGCGGACCGGTCTTGCCGTAGATCAGCGCGACCTTGAGATCGTCGGCCTGTGCGGAGGTGCCCGCAGCGAGTGCGAGAATGGTTGTTGTTATGATGAGTGATCGACGCACGATGGTCCCTCCTGATTTAGAGTTTCTCGGTAACAGCGATTTGCACAACGCTACGAACATTGCAATTGAACCTTCCGGCCGAGCGCATCGGCCTTGCGAGCATGCATCATTTTTGGGCTCGCCGCGCATCGCCGGCTCCCTCGGCCCGACGCCGATCCGACTGCGCCTCATCAGCGCTTTCGAAAATGTGCGGCGCGACGCCGCGCCGCTCCAGGGCTTCGCCGAGCTTGATGCGCAGGAAGCCCGACGTGGTGTAGCGTGACACGCCGGAATAGAAGCGATCGACGAGGCTGCGCACCATCGCGGAATATTCGTCCATCAGCTCCGGCAGGATGGAAAAATTGTCATAATTGACGATGGCGTAGACCCGGCGGCCGAGCGGCGCCAAACGGCTCTCGACGATCTCGGCGATGGCGTCGATCTCGGCCTTGCTGCGCAGCGGATAGCGCTCCAGATTGACGAAGAACAGGTTCTGCTGCTCGTCCAGCGTGAAGCGCTGGTCGAGCGGGATGGTGAGCAGGCGCTCGCGCAATTCCATCAGACCCTCGCGGAAGATGCGGTCGTCCATCAATGCGGGCTCGCGCGGGATCAGCGGCTTGAAATCCATCAGCCGCAAAATGTCGCGCTGGATGTCGATGCCAGGTGCGACTTCGGTGAGCTCGAGCCCGTCCGGCCTGAGCTCGAACACGCAACGCTCGGTGACATACAGCGTGCGCTGCTTGCGCGCGGCCGCGAACGGGCCGCTGAAGGTGACGTGCTCGACGCGGTCGACGAATTTGCGTGATTTCGCCTCGTCGAGAATGACGAGCTTGCCGTCGTTCACCGCGATGCGTTGCTTGCCCGCGCCGAAGGTGCCGACGAAGATGACCTCCTTGGCGTTCTGGCTGATGTTGATGAAGCCACCGGCGCCTGCGAGCTTCGGCCCGAACTTGCTGACATTGAGGTTGCCGGCGCGATCGACCTGGGCGAGCCCGAGGAAGGCGGCGTCCAAGCCGCCGCCGTCGTAGAAATCGAACTGATAGGGCTGGTCGATCACCGCCTGCGTGTTGATTGCCGCGCCGAAATCGATGCCGCTCGCGGGAATGCCGCCGATCACGCCCGGCTCCGCCGTCAGCGTGATGAGGTCGATGATTCGCTCCTCGTTGGCGACCGAGGCAATCCCCTCGGGCATGCCGATGCCGAGATTGACGACGCTGTTGGCCTTCAGCTCGAGGGCGGCCCGCCGGGCGATGATCTTGCGCTCGCTGACCGGCATCACCGGCAGCGATGCGGCGCGGACACGGATCTCGCTGGAGAAGGCCGGATTGTATTGCGTGCCAAAGGTCTGCCAATGGTTCTCGGGCCTTGCCACCACGACGCAGTCGACGAGGATGCCGGGAATCTTGACTTGGCGCGGATTGAGACTGCCGGCCTCGGCGACGCGTTCGACCTGGGCAATGACGATGCCGCCGGAATTATGCGCTGCCATGGCGATGGCGAGCGCTTCCAGCGTCAGCGCCTCCTTCTCCATGGTGAGGTTGCCGTCGGGATCGCCTGTCGTGGCGCGGATGATCCCGACGTTGATCGGGAACGTCTTGTAAAGCAGGCACTCTTCGCCGCGTAGCGTGATCAGCTCCACCATGTCCTCGGTGGTACGCGCGTTCAGCTTGCCGCCGCCCTGCCGGGGGTCGACGAAGGTGCCCATGCCGACGCGGGTGACGTGGCCGGGCCGGTGCGCGGCGATGTCGCGGAACAGGTGTGTGATGACGCCCTGCGGCAAATTATAGGCCTCGATCTGACCCGCGATCGCGAGCTGCTGCAATTTTGGCGCAAGCCCCCAATGTCCGCCGATCACGCGGCGGACCAGGCCTTCATGCGCGAAATGGTTGAGGCCGCGATTCTTGCCGTCACCCTGACCCGCCGCATAGACCAGCGTCAGATTGCGCGGTTTGCCCTGCGTATAGGGGGCATCGCCCTCGTGGGAGAGATAGAGCTCCTCCAGCGCGATCGCGATCTCCTCGGCAAAGCCGATGCCGACGAAGCCGCCGGTCGCGACCGTGTCGCCGTCACGGATCAGCATGACCGCTTCGGCCGCGGTGACGACCTTGCCCTTCTCGGAATTGCGTAGGTAAGGCAGAGCTGGGTGATGGCTCACGGCGTTCCTCCCGATCCCTTCGACCGTATGCCGTTGTTGCTTGATCCTATCGCGAGGAGCGACCCTGGAACAGGCCGCTCCTCGCGATGGACGAGGTGATCAGGACATTCAGCCCTGAACTATCTTGCGTGTTTCGGTGGCGAAATAGACCGACACGATGGTGATCAGCGCCAGCGCGATCATGTAGAGCGAGATCGGCCAGGTCGCCGGCGCATAGGCCGTCATCAATCCCGTCGCGATCAGCGGCGACAGTGCGCCGGCGAAGATCGAGGCCAGATTGTAGCCGAGCGAGACGCCGCTATAACGCACCTTGGTGCCGAACAGCTCCGACAGGAAGCTCGCCTGCGGGCCGTACATCGCGGCATGCCCGATCGCGAGGCCGAGCACGATCGCGATCCAGGCATATTGCGGGTTCCTGGTCGCCAGCAGCGTGAACAGCGGGAACGACATCAGCGCCGAGAACACCGCGCCGAAAATGTAGATCGGCCGCCGCCCGAGCCGGTCGGAGAGCGCACCGAAGGCCGGGATGGTGAAGGTCTCGATCGCCGCGCCGATCAGCACGCCGTTGAGCATGTCCTGCTTGTTCATGCCGAGCGACTGCGTGGCATAGGCGAGCACGAAGGTCGCGTAGATGTAGAAGAAGCCGTTCTCGGCGAAGCGCGCGCCCATCGCGAGCAGGATGTTCTTGGGATACATCCTGATCGCCTCGAGGATCGGCATCTTCACTTCCTGCTTGGTCTCCTTGACCTTCTGGAACTCGGGGGATTCCGCGATGGTGAAGCGGATCCACAGGCCGACCAGCACCAGCGCGATCGAGAACAGGAACGGGATGCGCCAGCCCCAGGCAAGCAGCTGGGCGTCGGTCAGCATCGCCGATACCACCGAGAACACCAGCGTGCCGAGCACGAGGCCGAGCGGCGCCCCTAACTGCGGCCAGCTGCCGTAAAAGCCCTTCTTGTCCGCGGGCGCGTGCTCGACCGCCATCAGCACCGCGCCGCCCCATTCGCCGCCGAGGCCAAAGCCCTGGATCAGGCGGCAGGTGACGAGCAGGACCGCGGCCCAGATGCCGGCGGTCTCGTAGGTCGGCAGGAATCCGATCGCGGCGGTCGCCACGCCCATGATCAGCAGCGTCAGATAGAGCATGGTCTTGCGGCCGATCTTGTCGCCGTAGTGCCCGAACACGACGCCGCCGAGCGGGCGCGCGATGAAGCCGAGCGCATAGGTCGCGAACGCCAGCAGCGTCCCCATCATGGGATCGAAGGTCGGAAAGAACAGCTTGTTGAAGATCAGCGCCGCGGCGGTGCCGTAGAGGAAGAAGTCGTACCACTCGATGGCCGTGCCGATCAGGCTCGCGGTGGCGACCGTGACGTGCGAGGGCTGTCTCGCCTGAAGCTGATGGACCGAGATCGCTTCACTCATCTTGCGTCCTCCCTGGTTGCAAATGCGCATGTGCAGCATGCGTCATTGTGCAAAGCGAAGAGCAAGGTCCGCGCCAGATGCGGAAGGTTTGCGCAAATTGGCTGAAATCACGGCAAATCTCGCCGTTGCTGGCGGAACCAGCGGCGCAGCGCCGTGTCCGGAATCCGAGACTCCGGACACGTTCGTGTCTCGAAACTCAGACGGAGGCCGACCCTGGGGCGAGGCCGAACTTGGCGAGCTTCTTGTAGAAGGTTGCGCGCGAGATCCGCAGCATTTTGGCGGCCTCGGAGATCTGGCCGTTGCTGGCGGTGAGCGCCCGTTCGAGCGTATGCTTCTCGAACTCGGCCTCGGCTTCGGCATAGGGCACCACCGCTCCGGCCGTGCGCTCGGATGCTGTGGGCCTGACGTCGGTGCCGACGGGAAGAATGCGGGCGACATCTTCGCCGGTCAGCCGGCCGGAATCGCTCAGGATCAGCGCCCGCTCCAGGATGTTGCGGAGCTCGCGGACGTTGCCCGGCCAGTCATAGCGCGCCAGCGCGGAAAGCGCGCTCGGCGTGATCTTTGCCTTGACGTAATCGCCGGAGGCGCTGATGTCCTCGAGCAGCCGGGCGCAGATGTCGGGGAGATCATCCAGGCATTGCCGCAGCGGCGGCAGGTCGATCGAGAGCACGTTCAGCCGGTAATAGAGATCGGGCCGGAACGCGCCGTCGCTGACGCGCTTGCGCAAATCGACATTGGTCGCGGCGACCACGCGCACGTCGACCCTGGAGATCTTGTCCGAGCCGAGCGGCTCGATCTCGCGCTCTTGCAGCACGCGCAACAGCTTGGCCTGCAATTGCAGCGGCATCTCGCCGATCTCGTCGAGGAACAGCGTACCGCCGTCGGCGATGCGGAATTTTCCTTCGCGTCCCCTGCGGTCGGCGCCGGTATAGGCGCCGGGCGCCGTGCCGAAGAACTCCGACTCGATCAGCGTGTCGGGAATCGCGGCGACATTGACGCTGACGAACGGCTTCTCCGCACGCGAGGAGGCATTGTGAATCGCCTGCGCCAGCATCTCCTTGCCCGTTCCGGTCTCGCCGGTGAGCAGCACGGTGACGCTCTGCCGCGCCGCGCGGCTTGCAAGCTGCTTGGCCTGCGCGATTCCAGGCGTGGTGCCGACATAGTCGGCGAAAGTGAAGCGCGCCGCGCGGGCGTTGGACAATTGCCGCCGCGCCAGCCGCAGATCGCTCTCGAGCTGGGCGACGCGGGCGAGCAGAGGTTTCAGGCTTTCGAGATGGTCGTAGAGCACGAAGCCGATCGCGCCGATCACCGTGCCGTTCTCGTCCTCGATCGGCATGCGCGTGACGACGAGCTGCTCTCCGCCGAGCTCCATGATGTCGAGCAGGATCGGCTCGCCGGTCTCGGCCACCTTGCGCATCAGGCTGTTGGGGATGACCTCCTCGATCGGCCGGCCGATTGCCTCACTGGTCCGTTTGAGACCGAGCGCCGCGAGATATTTTTCATTGACGTAGACGACGCGTCCGCCGCGGTCGATCGCGATCGCGCCCTCGCAGAGCTTCTCCAGCCGCTCGAACAGCGTTTCCATCGCGCGCGCACGGAGATAGGCGGGATCGCTGATCGAGGCGGAAGAGGCGGACATGACATATCCCGGGGGAAGTCTGCCTGTGTATTAGCAAAAGGGCAGCAATTTCAAAGGGGGAATTGGATTGTGCCCCATACTCCGCTGTCGTCCCGGACAAGCGAAGCGCCGATCCGGGACCCATAGCCACAGGGAGATGTGATAACGGGGGACTCGGAGTGACCGTCTTCGCGCCAAACCACACCCTGTGGTTATGGGTCCCGGGTTCGCTTCGCGCCCCGGGACGACAGCGGTATGTGTTGCAGCGCTCGCGCCCCTACCTTCGATACCCGCTCGCCCGCGAATAGCCCTGGCGGTTCTGCTGGTGCGGGCGGTTTGCCACGCTGGCGCGCGACTCGCTGGACACGGGCGTTGCCAGCTTCAACTCCTCCAAAAAGATCGGGCGCGAGAAATAATAGCCCTGCGCGTAGCGGATCTTGGTCGCGGCCTGCAGATAAGCGAGCTCCTCGTAGGATTCGAGGCCTTCGGCGATCACGGTCATGCCGAGCGCTTCGCTCAAGGATTCGATCGCGCGCAGGATGCCCTGGCTGCGCGGGCGCTTATGGATGTCGGTGATGAAGGAGCGGTCGATCTTGATCTCGTCGGCGGTGATGTCGGCCAGCGCCGAGAGCGAGGAATAGCCGGTGCCGAAATCGTCGATCGAGATGCCGACGCCGAGCTTGCGGAACATCGGCAGGATCTCGTCCTGGAAATGATTCTTGGCGACGAAGGCGTCTTCGGTCACCTCGATCATGAAGCGCTGCGGAAAGCCGGTGTCGTCGAGCGCCCGCGCGAAGCTGCGCATGAATTCGGGGTTGCCGGCCTGCTTGGCCGCGACGTTGATGCTGATGGTCGCTTCCGCGCCGAACGTCTCGTTGATCAGGTCGATCGATTTGACGATTTCGGCGAGCACGAGATGGGTCAATTCGTCGATCAGCCCGAGCTCGCTGGCAAGATTGATGAACGATCCCGGCGCCTGGATCACGCCTTCGTCGTCGCGCAAGCGCACCAGGGCCTCGATGCCCTTCACAGCCTGGGTGCGGATGTCGACCTTGGACTGGAAGGCGCAGCAGAAACGCTTTTCCAGGATGGCGAGCCGCAGCGACTGTTCGATCTTCATCCGCGCCAGCGCCTCGCGCTCCATGCTGGAATCGAAGAAGGCTGCCAATCCCTTGCCGTCGTTCTTGATGCGGTACATCGCGATGTCGGCATTCTGGCGCAGCGTCTCGAAGCTGCGGCCGTGATCGGGATAGAGGCTGATGCCGACCGAGGTGGAGGCGAAGAGTTCCGAATGGTCGATGAAGAACGGCGCCGTCAGCCGCTCCAGCGTCGACTGCATGAACTCGGCGACTTCCTCCTGGCTCTGGATCGGGGAGAGCAGCAGCAGGAATTCGTCGCCGGAGATGCGCGACAGCATGTCGGAATCGCGCAAGTCGCGCCCGAGCCGCTTCGACAGCTCGACCAGCAGCGCATCGCCGACGGCGTGGCCGTAATAGTCGTTGATGTGCTTGAAATTGTCGACGTCGAGGAAGGCCAGCGCGAAACGCTCGCCGCCGCCATTCTCCGCCAGCAGATTGTTGGCGTGATGTTCGATCACGCGCCGCGAGGGCAATCCCGTCAGCTCGTCGAAATAGGCCGAGCGGAACAGCTGATCCTCGAAATTCTTTTGCTCGGTAATGTCGGAGGACGCCGAGATCAGCAGCTCGCGTCCGGCGAGGCGAACGGGACGATGGGTCGTGAGCAGCACCTGGCGCGCAGCGCCGCCGTGAAGCGCCTCCTCGGTGACGACAGCCTGGCCGGCGCTCAGCGCCTGGCGGCAGGCTTCGCGGCGCGGCGCAAGATCGGGTGAGGGACGGCTGCCATCCATGCCGAGCTGCGCGGCCGCGGCATCGTTAACCAGCAGAAGCTCGCCATGCGCATCCTGCACGGTCAGGCCGGCCGGCAGCATTCTAACGATTTCCTTGAGAAAACCGAGCTCGGCTTCAGTCGCGCCGGAATATTGGTTGTCGTTCATAGAAGTCATGAATCTTGTTGTTTCAGCGCGCCTGCAATGCACGCAATCATGCGCAGTTCCCTCTTAAGTTTGGTTAAGGGGTACGGAGAAATACGGGGGTGTTTTGCGACGTTGCGACGCGCGCCGACGATCGTCATTAACAGAGGGTCAACGGCCCGTGCGAAACTGCGGGCGGGTGCGCGGGCCGGCTTTCGCCTGACGCGCGATGCTATTCGCTTCGGGGGATGCGGCACTGCATGATGCAATGCAGCCCGGTCTTCAAGTAAGAGATCTCGGTCCTGCCATCGAAGGACGACAGTGCCGATTTCAACAGCTTGGTGCCGAAGCCGGGCTCGGACACCTTGTCCACGCTCGGACCCTCTGTCTCGTCCCAGGTGATGATCAGGCGGTCATCGCTGACGGTCCATGACACCTGCAGCAGACCGCGCGGCGCGGAGAACGCGCCGTACTTGCCCGCATTGGTGGCCAGCTCGTGAAACATCAATGAGAGCGTGACCGCGAGCTTCGGCGGCAGGAACAGGCGGTCGCCATTGAGGGTGAAGCGGACATGGCCGTAGGGGCCGAGCTCCGAGATCAGGAGGTCGCGGATGTCACAGCCCGCCTTGTCGATCCGCGAGATCAGATCGTCGGTCGCGGCCAGCGAGCGCAACCGAGGATCGACCCGGGCCCAGACCTGCGGGTGGTCGTGCAGCACCTGGTGCAGCACGGCGTGCACCGTCGACAGCTTGTTCTTCAGCCGGTGCTGGAGCTCGTCGACCAGCAGCTTGCGATAATCTTCTTCCTCGATCAGGCGCTTGGAGATCCGGCGCTGCTCCGCCAGCATGGTGCGATAGTGCTCGACGCCCCAGATGGTGAGCGCACAGACCGCCCAATAGAGTGCCAGCAGGGCAAATCGCGCCCGATCGGCAAAGGCATCGCCGAAATTCACCACGACGCCGAGCATGCCGCCGACCAGCGCTGTCACGATTCCGATCCGGAAGCCCCCGAACGCGGCGGCGAAGAACACGGCCGGGAAGTAGGGAGTGAAGTAGACGTCGGGCCGCACATGCGCGAGGGCCCAGCGCGTCAGCGTGGCAATCAGCAGGCAGGCCACCGCAAACGCAATGCTCAGACCGAGCGATGGCGGCGCCGCACCCTGCCAACCCCTACGGAATTCGTCGATCAACTTCCCCATGCGCAGCCCAGTTGCGATATGCGTTCGAAAATCGAGCGACCTGTGAAGATGTTACGCATCCCGTCCGCACAAGCATAGCTTGCCTTGTCGGAGGCAGGCAGGGATAGTGGCGTCCGCGGCGATGGCAGCGGCCGATGTTCGCCATTTGGCGTCAAATCGTTCGAAAACAGGAACATTCCATGGGCAGGCTGGACGGCAAGGTTGCGGTGATTACGGGGGCGACGAGCGGGATCGGATTGCGCACTGCGGAAGTCTTCGTTGCCGAAGGTGCCAAAATTGTGATCGCGGGGCGGCGTCTACCGGAGGGCGAAGCCCTGGCCAAGCAGCTCGGCGCCAACTGCATCTTCCGCCAGACCGACGTGACGCTCGAAGACCAGATGCAGGCGCTGATCGCGCTCGCCGTGGACAAGTTCGGCCGGATCGACTGCCTGTTCAACAATGCCGGCGGCCCGGCGCAGACCGGCGGCATCGAAGGCCTCGAGGTCGAGCGCTTCGATGCGGCGATGGCGACGCTGGTGCGCAGTGTCATGCTCGGCATGAAGCACGCCGCGCCCCACATGAAGAGGCAGGGGAGCGGCAGCATCATCAACAATGGCAGCATCGCCGGCCGCCTCGCCGGGTTCTCGTCCTCGATGGTCTATAGCGCGGCCAAGGCGGCGGTGATCCATCTCACCAAATGCGTGGCGATGGAGCTCGGCGAGTCCAACGTGCGCGTCAACGCGATCTCGCCGGGCGCGATCGCGACCGGCATTTTCGGCAAGGCGCTCGGACTCTCGACCGATGCTGCGGAGAAGACGCCGGCGGTGATGCGCGAGGTCTACAAGACCGCCCAGCCGATCCCGCGCGCGGGCCTTCCCGATGACATCGCCCAGGCCGCGGTGTTCCTGGCCAGCGACGAATCCAGCTTCATCAACGGGCACGATCTCGTCGTCGACGGCGCCATGACCGGCGGCCGCAACTGGAGCCAGCAGCAGCAGGGCTATGTGGCCTTGCGCAAGGCGTTCGATCAGGGGGCGTAGTCGCTCCGGGCGACGGTGCCGTAGGGTGGGCAAAGCGAAGCGTGCCCACGAATTCTTCATCGCGACGACCGTGGGCACGGCGCTCCGCGCCTTTGCCCACCCTACGAGATCTCGTGCCCCGGACGCAGCGCAGCGTCCCCGGCGATGCGAAGCATCGTCCGGTGCGGTGCGCTGCAGAGCCGGGGCCCATGTCTCCACCGACTCGATCGCAGCATTCCGGGTCCCGGCTCGCGCTTCGCGCGTCCGGGACACGAGAAAATCAGACCGCCTTCACCCGCACTCTTAGCCCGTCCCGCGGCTTCGGGATCGGCCACATCTGCCAGTCCGGCTTGTAGCCGGGCTCCAGCGATACCTCGATGTTCTGCAAGAAGTGCCGCGCGAAGCATTTTGCCTGCATGTAGGCGAAGTGCAGGCCGAGGCACATATGCGCGCCGCCGCCGAACGGGACCCAGGCGAAGCGGTGGCGATTGCGCTGCGCTTCCTCGGTGAAGCGCAAGGGATCGAAACGATCCGGCTCCGGCCAGATATCCTTCATGTGATGGGTATAGAGCGGATTGACGCCGACCGCGGTGCCGGCGGGAATCGTAAAACCCTTGAAAGTGAAATTGCGCATGGCGCGGCGCGGCATCGAAGGCACCGGCGGCTTGATCCGCAGCGCTTCCTTGAACGCCATCTCGGACAGCGGCATCTTTTCGAGATCGTCGAAGCTGCTCGGCGTGCCCGGCGCGAGCCCGAGCGCGAGGACTTCCGCGCGCAGCCTGTCCTGCCAGTCCGGATTGGCGGCGAGTTCGCCGATGAAGGAGGTCAGCGACGAAGTCAGCGTGTCGTGCGCCGCCATCATCAGGAAGCTCATATGGTCGATGATGTCCTGCTCGGAGAGTAGCGCGCCGTCCTCATGGGTGGCGCGGCACAGCTGCGAGAACAGATCATCGCCGCCATGATTGCCGCGGCGAAGCGGGATCTGTTCGCGGAAATAGGCGACGATGCGTTTGCGCCCCCTGACGCCGGCGGCCATCTGGGTGCCGGGCAGGGGACGGCGGATCGGGGCGACCGCGGCGGCGACCATGTCGACGAAGGCGCGGTTGATCTCGTCGACCTCCGGCCCGATATCGGCGCCGAGGAAGGACGCCGCAGCAAGATCCAGCGTGAGCTGCTTCATCGCGGGGTAGAGCTGCATCTCGCCGGGCTTGGCCTTCCACTGCGCGACCCGCGCGGAGATGCCGCGGTCGAGATCGGCCAGGTAGGATTTCATCGGCCCGGACTTGAACGCGACCGACAGCGCCTTGCGGTGCAGCCGGTGCTCGTCGAAATCGAGCAGCATCAATCCGCGCGGAAACAACAGGCCGAGCACCTTGTTCCAGCCGTGGGTCGAGGAGAACAGCTTTTGCTGGTCGAACATCACCAGCTCGTTGGCCTCGGGCCCGAGCAGCACGACATTGGTCTCGCCGAACACATGGGTGCGGTAGACCGGGCCATATTTGGCGCCGTTCGCCTCGATGTGGCCCTTGGGATCGGCCAGCACCTGGAAGGTCTTGCCGATGATCGGCCATCCCTCGTCGCCGGGAATGTGCGTCAGGGCGTTGCGCTTGGGCGCGGTGTAGTCGGGCGCCGTTGCGGCCACATTCTGCATCGACATGACGATTGCTCCGGTTGGCAGGCTCCGCGAACATAGCACGATCTGGCCGCGATGATGCGACGCTTGGTGGTGCAATTTACCTCGGATGTCGTGCCCGCGTAGGCGGGGACCCATAGCCACAGGGAGTGTGCGAGATAGTGGTTAGCAATCTTCGCCAAACCCTATGCTGTGGTTATGGGTCCCGGATCTGCGCGCGCTTTGGGCGCGCTTGTCCGGGACGACGAGTAGAGAGAGCTGGCGTCCTACCGCTTCGCCGCTTCCTTCTGCAGATCCGGGGCGTTGACGGCGGGGATGGCGACGCGGCCGGGGCCGGTCACCTTCAGCGCCTCGGCGGCCTTCTCGTTCTCCATGATCTTGGCCATCACGGCCTGGCCTGCACGCTCGAAGATGGCGCGGTTCTCGATCACGAATTTTTGCGACCTGCGCAGGCCGTCGATATAGCCGTTGATCTCGGGCACGACGTAGCGCGCAACCATATCCCAGCTGCGGCGCGTCGCCTCCGGATTGGCCCAGTCGTGCACGAAGCCGATGATGGCGCCGACGCCGCCGGAGACCTGCATCACGTTCTTGATGGTTTTGACGAGATCGTCGGGCGTGCCGATGGTGGACGCCGCGCCCTCGACGAAGGCGGTCTTGTCCACGGCTTCATCCGGCGAGGAGAACGCGGTCAGGCCCGGCCGCTGCAGCGTGCCGACATTATATTCGTTGTGCCAGCGCATCAGCCCGGCGCCGGCTTCCTTGCGCGCCTGCTCGCGGGACTCGGCGATGTGGAAGGTCAAGAGCACGCGCCAGTCGGCGCGGTTCACCTTGGTGCCGTGCTTCTTCGCAGCGTCCTCGGCGAACTGCCATTGCTGCTGTAGCGACATCAGGCCCTGTGTCGTCATCGAGCCCAGCGAGATGATGCCGCAGCCGTATTTGCCGGCGAGCGTCATGCCGGAGGGCGAGATCTGCGAGGCCACGACGAACGGCATCTCTTCCTGCAGCGGCAGGATCTGCAGCGCGGCATCGTTCATGGTGAACCAGTCGCTCTTGGCCGTGACGCGCTCACCGTTGAAGAGCCGGCGGATGACGCCGATGGCCTCGTCTTGCCGGTCGCGCTGCGTCATCGGGTCGATGCCGAGCGTGTGTGCGTCGGAGGCGAGCGCGCCGGGGCCGGAGCCGAAGATGGCGCGGCCGCCGGTCATGTGGTCGAGCTGCACCATGCGCTGGGCGACGTTGTAGGGATGGTGATAGGGCAGCGACACCACGCCGGTGCCGAGCTTGATCCGCTTGGTGCGCTCGCCGGCCGCAGCCAGGAACATCTCGGGCGAGGCGATCATCTCCCAGCCCGAGGAATGATGCTCGCCGCACCAGAACTCGTCGTAGCCGAGCGCATCGAGCTGCTCGACCAGCTCGAGATCGCGCCGGAACTGGAGCATCGGATGCTCCCCGATCGGGTGATGCGGGGCAAGGAAGGCTCCGAACTTCAGGCGCGCCATGGCGTTCTCTCCGGCTTTGATTTTCTGTTTGTTGAGGCCGTGAGGCTACGTGCCTGATGGCACGAACGCAATCGCGCGGTGTCCCGCGCGGCGGAATGCAGGCATGCGGCGAAGTTGCCTCTTCTCCCTCTCCCCGCTTGCGGCAGGGCTATGCATTTGAGGCAACCTCCGCCGCGGCACATCCTTCGAGACGCCCGCCGTTGGCGGGCCCTCAGGATGAAGGCGGAGTACGCCGGTGCAGTTTCAAAGCACACCGACGCAGTTCAGCCTCATGCTGAGGGGACCGCGAAGCGGTCGTCTCGAAGGACGAGGCGCTTGCTCCGATGTCGCCGCGAAGCATGTGCGAGTGCCCTGCCGCAAGCGGGGAGAGGCGAAGAGCGCACGAATCTGACCTACGAGGTAATCGCGCCACCGCCCACGAACTGAAATCATCAGGCAACGATAGTTCCGGGTCATGCGCCGATGCATCAGATCGTCACACAACAAGTCGATTCGACCCGCCGCTGGTGGGTGCTGGCCATCGTCGTGGCCGCCCAATTCATGTTCGGCGTCGATGCCTTCATCGTTAACGTCGCAATTCCGACCATTGCGGTCGAGCTGAAGGCATCGCCCGCGCAGATCGAAGCGGTCATCGCGATCTATCTGATCGCTTATGCCACGCTTGTCGTCACCGGCGGCCGGCTCGGCGATATCCACGGCACCAAGACTGTCTTTTTGGCCGGCCTGCTCGGCTTCACGGCGACCTCGCTGTGGTGCGGGCTCGCGCTCTCAGGGGTGGAGCTGATCATCGCTCGCCTGGCGCAGGGCGCGACCGCGGCGCTGATGGTGCCCCAGGTGCTGGCGACGCTGCATCTCCTCTTCACCGACGAGACGCGCAGCCGCGCATTCGCCATCTACGGGATCGTGCTGGGGCTGGCGGGTGCCGCGGGCTTCCTGCTCGGCGGCCTGCTGGTCACGATTGACCTTGCCGGCACCGGCTGGCGTTCGGTGTTCTTCGTCAACGTGCCCTGCGGCCTCGTCATTGCAGGTGCCGCCTGGCGCATCATGCCATCGGTGCCGCGGCGATCAGGGACGAGGCTCGACATCAAGGGCAGCTCGGTCCTGTTCGCGGGGCTGCTGTGCCTGATCGGCCCGCTGCTTTTTGGTCGCGATGCAGGCTGGGCACCCTGGCTGTGGGCCGTGATGGCGGTCGGCGGCGTCGTCCTCATAGCGTTCCTGAAGCTCGAGCAGGCAGTCGCTGGTGCCGGCGGCATGCCGTTGATCGACCTCACCCTGCTGGCGGATGCCGCTTTCCTGCGCGGGCTTGGCGCCGCCTTCTTTTTCTTCCTGGCCAATCTTTCCTTCTATCTGGTCATGACGCTGTTCATGCAGCGCGGCCTGAAAATCCCGCCGCTGTCAGCCGGCATGGCCTTCATCCCGCTTGCGCTTGCCTTCGTCGTGGCCTCGCGCCACAGCGGCGCGCGGGCGCGTCATCGCGGCACCAAGGTGTTGATCGAAGGCTGCGCGCTTCAGATCGCAGGCCTCGCCGCGCTCGCGCTTGTTGCAGCCTGTATCGATGCGCCATCGCCGCTTCTGCTCGCGTTCGTCATGATCATCTTCGGCTACGGTCAGGGATTGGTGATGGCGCCGCTCTCCGGCGCGGTGCTCTCGACCGTCAAGCCTGTCGCCGCAGGCTCGGCGTCCGGCATCTACGGCACGACGGCGCAGATCGGAAATGCGGCCGGAGTGGCCGCAATCGGCGCGGTGTTCTTCGCGGTCGATGCCCTGCAATCAGCGCGCGCAGGATTTCTGGTCTCGCTTGCGCTGTTTGTGACATTAATCATGATCTGTGCCGCATTTCTGTCGTGGATGCGTCGCGCATCTGCGTGAAGTCGAGGCATTGCGGTTAATTCGTGCGGATTTCGGCGGAATTCCCCGTGATTTTCGTGGATTGACGGCGCACGGTCTTTTTATTTTGCAATGCAGCAACTATCTGGTTTGGCTAAGCGTTGAAAGCCGCCCACCAGGAAGTTGCCGTGTCGTTAGCCAAAAATGTTGATCTGTTGAGACGTCTGCCGAGGCTGGACGGTCTGCGCTTTGCCGAGCTCGGCCGGAGCGCGGATGCGTCCAGTCCATTGCAAGAGATCACCGGCTTCGGCGACAACCCGGGGGCCTTGCGCATGTTCGCGTTCGTGCCGGCGCAGTTGCAGAAGCCGCGCGCGCTGGTCGTCGTGCTGCATGGCTGCGGGCAGACGGCGGCGGGCTACGATCTCGGCGCGGGCTGGTCGGCGCTCGCGAAGCACTATGGCTTCGCGCTGCTGATGCCCGAGCAGCAGCGGATCAACAACGGCAACACCTGCTTCAACTGGTTCAATCCGGAAGATACGGCGCGGGACAGCGGCGAGGCGCATTCGATCCGCGAGATGATCGCGCATATGGCGGAGGCGCATCGCATCGATCCCAAGCGCATCTTCATCACCGGCTTGTCCGCCGGCGGCGGCATGACGTCGGTGATGCTCGCGACCTATCCGGAAGTCTTCGCGGCGGGTGCGGTCATTGCCGGACTGCCCTATGGCATTGCCTCGAATTTGCGCGAGGCACTGGACGGCATGTTTCATTCCCCGGTGCGTCCCGCGCGCGAGCTCGGCGATCTTGTGCGCAATGCCTCGGATTATCGCGGCCCCTGGCCGAAGGTCTCGGTGTGGCACGGCAGCGCCGACCGCACCGTCAATCCCGGCAATGCCAACGAGATCATCAAACAGTGGCTCGATCTGCACGATCTGCCGGAAGCGCCGATGGCGGAGACCAACGTCGACGGCTATCCGCGCCAGGCCTGGTGGGGCAAGGACGGCGAGACGCTGGTCGAGTCCTACGCCATCACCGACATGGCGCACGGCACGCCGCTTGGGCTGGCCGACAACGACCAGCGCTATGGCGTCGAAGGCGCATTCCTGATCGAGGCCGGCATTTCCTCGTCCTATCACATCGCAAAATTCTTCGGCCTCACCGGCTGGATTGCAGACGCTGCAAAGGCGGAGGCCAAGCCTACAAGCAAGTCTACAAGCAGGCCTGCAGCGCAGCCGGCACTGACGCCCGCGCCGCATCTCGCCCGCTCGATCCGCGCAGCGGTCGCCGAACAGCCGGCCGAGCCGACGCGCGAGGAGGCTCGCAGCTTCGATCTCGGCCAGATCATCACGCGCGCACTGACCGCCGCAGGATTGATGAAGTAGCCCCCAACTCCGGACAAGCGCGCCCCAAGCGCGCGCCGATCCGGGACCCATTGCCACAGGGCAAAGTGAGGCGCGAAGGGCTAACTCCGAGTCCCCGCAAACCACGGCTTCCTGTGGTTATGGGTCCCGGATCTGCGCTTCGCTTGTCCGGGACGACAGCGAAGTTTGTAGCGATGTCGTCATGTCAGCCCGCGGAAACTACGCCGTCTGACCGATCCACTCGATCGGCGTCACCGTCACCTCGCCGCCGGCGACCTTCCGCGTCATCTCCTGATAGGCTTTGAAGAAGTCGCGCGATTGCAGCGCTTTTTGCGCGGCATCGTCAGCGACGCTGGCGAGATGGAAATAGCTGCCATCGTCGCGGTTTTTCAAGACGCGATAGCCGATCCGGCCCGTCAGCTCCGGATCGCCGTCGATCGCCTTGATGAAGCGGCCGACCTCCTGGTGCCAGGCGTCCGTCGTACCGCTCCTGAATTCATATCTGATCATGAAGTGCTTCATGTGACGCTCCCTGTTCGTCGTGTGCGTCATCATCTGCGGCTTGCTAGCGATCCTGCAAGTATGGACAAAATTGATAGTATGGACTTATTCGACGTTGCTCCTATCCTCTTCGCCATAGCGTTTTCGAGCGAAGTGGATGCCGGTTCGCGTGAAGAAAACGCGTCAAAACAAGAATCTAACGCGTGGAGGAGACGACATGGCGAAGGCGAACCCGGCGCGCATCTGTCCGGTCGCGGCCTTTCAGAAGATGATCAGCGGCAAGTACAAGCTGCGCATCGTCTGGGACCTCAAGGACGGCCCGCGCCGCTATGGCGAGATCCGCAGCGGCTTATTGCGCGGCACCGAAGGCAGCGCCGAGATCACCCCGCGCGTGCTCAGCCGTGAATTGAAGGCCCTGACACAAAGCGGCCTGATCGACCGCAAGGATTTCGGCGAAGTGCCGCCGAAGGTCGAATATCGCTTGACCCGCAAGGGCAAAAGCTTCGTGCCGGTCGTCGCGGCGATCCGCGACTGGGGCGATCGTCACCTCACTGAGACCGCCACGCTTGTGGACGCGGCGGAATAAACCTCACATCGCGCCCGTGATGAACGGATTGGTCATCCGTTCCTGGCCGATGCTTGAGCCGGCGCCGTGACCGCAGATGAAGCCGACGTCGTCGCCGAGCGGCAATAGCTTGGTCAGAATCGAGTTGATCAGCGTGGCGTGACTGCCGCCCGGCAAATCGGTGCGTCCGACCGAGCCGGCGAACAGGACATCGCCGACATGGGCGAAGCGCAACTCCTTGTTGAAGAACACCACGCTGCCGGGCGAGTGGCCGGGGCAGTGGAAAATATCGAATTGCAAGCTGCCGATCGACACGGTGTCGCCTTCGGCGAGCCAACGGTCCGGCGCGAAATTGCGCACGCCGGTCATGCCGAAGCGTGCGCCGCTGTCGACCACATTGTCGAGCAGGAACTTGTCCGCTTCATGCGGCCCCTCGATCGGCACCTTCAGTGCATCGCGCAGATCGGCCGCGCCGCCGACATGGTCGATATGGCCGTGGGTCAGCCAGATCTTCTCCACGGTGACGCCGGTCTGCTTGATCGCGTCCAGGATCTTCGGCACGTCCCCGCCGGGATCGATCACCACGGCCTTCTTGCTGGGCTCGTCCCAGATGATGGTGCAGTTCTGCTCGAACAGCGTCACGGGAACGATGATCGCGCCGGCCTTGGATTGCGAAGAGTCTTGGGTGTCATTTTGCTCGGTCATGGCGCCACAATGCCGATTTTTGCCATGCCGCCAAGCAAAAGATTCGGCCAAGGATCTGGAATGGAGCCTGGAACAATCACGCCCGCCGTCACACGGCCGTCCCAATTGGCTCGCCAATTTGAACCGGGGCGCTGCTGTCGCGTTCTTCCGCCCGAGGCGCAGATTTATGGATGGGTTCTCCAGCATGGCTCAGAGCGATAGCAACTGGTGGCGCGACGGCATCTTCTATCAGGTCTACCCGCGCTCCTTTCAGGACTCAGATGGTGACGGCGTCGGCGATCTCGCCGGCATTTTGCAGCGGTTGCCTTACGTCAAATCGCTCGGCGTCGATGCGATCTGGCTGTCGCCGATCTTTCCCTCGCCGATGGAGGATTTCGGCTACGACATCTCCGACTATACCGGCATCGAGCCGCTGTTCGGCACGATGGCCGATTTCGATGCGCTGATCACGGCCGCCCATGACAACGGCCTGAAACTGATCCTCGACCTCGTGCCGAACCACACCTCCGATCAGCATGCCTGGTTCGTCGAGAGCCGCGCCTCGCGCGACAATCCCAAGCGAGACTGGTACATCTGGCGCGATCCGGCACCCGACGGCGGGGTGCCGAACAACTGGCTGTCCGAGTTCGGCGGCAGCGCGTGGCAGTTCGATGAGACCACGGGGCAATATTATTACCACGCCTTCCTCGCCCAGCAGCCGGACCTGAACTGGCGCAATCCGGACGTCCGCGCCGCGATCTACGACGTGATGCGCTTCTGGCTCGACAAGGGCGTCGACGGCTTTCGCGTCGACGTGATCTGGCACCTGATCAAGGATGCCGAATTCCGCGACAACCCGCCCAATCCGCATTACGTCGAGGGCCGGCCGCCGAACGAAAGGATCATGACGCAATACTCCACCGACCAGCCGGAGGTGCATGACGTGATCGCCGAGATGCGGCGCGTCACTGATGAATTCGAAGCCCGCGTGCTGATCGGCGAGATCTATCTGCCGCTGCACCGTCTCATGGCCTATTACGGCAACGACCTCACCGGCGCGCAGATGCCGTTCAATTTCGCGCTGCTC
This sequence comes from Bradyrhizobium sp. CCBAU 25360, assembly GCF_028128695.1. Classification (NCBI taxonomy): domain Bacteria; kingdom Pseudomonadati; phylum Pseudomonadota; class Alphaproteobacteria; order Hyphomicrobiales; family Nitrobacteraceae; genus Bradyrhizobium; species Bradyrhizobium sp. CCBAU 25360. The sequence goes on along the minus strand of NZ_LBJA01000040.1, from coordinate 65,441 downwards.
TTGACCTTCTGGAGTGCGCGCTCGATCGAGACAATCATCGAGGATTATGAGAAGGCGCTGCCGCGCGGCGCCTGGCCGAACTGGGTGCTCGGCAATCACGATCGCCCGCGCGTCGCAAGCCGCGTGGGTCCCGAGCAGGCCCGTGTCGCCGCCATGCTGCTGCTGACGCTGCGCGGCACGCCGACGCTCTATTACGGCGACGAGATCGGCATGCATCAAGTGGCGATTGCGCCGGAGGACGTGCGCGACCCCTTCGAAAAGAACGTGCCCGGCATCGGTGTCGGCCGCGACGGCTGCCGCACGCCGATGCAGTGGGATGCGACCGAATTCGCCGGCTTCTCGGCGGCGCGGCCGTGGCTGCCGCTGCCGGCGCACTATGTGCGCGACAATGTCGTCAATCTCGAAGCCGATGCGCGCTCGATCCTCAGCCTCTACAGACGCCTGATCACCCTGCGGAAGAGCAGTCGGCCGCTGGTCGCCGGCGATTATCATCCGATCGCGGCGCAAGGCGATCTCCTGATCTATCGCCGCGAGGCCGAGGGGCAGGCGGTGATCGTGGCGCTCAATCTCGGCCCCGATCCGGTCGCGGTGACCACCAGCGCGATCCGTTTCGGCAGCAGCATACTGCTGTCGACGTTCCTGGATCGCGAGGACGAGCGGATCGAAGGCGTGCTGGATCTGCGCGGCAATGAGGGCGTGATTGTCGCGCCGCCCTAGCCGTCGTCCCGGACAAGCGCAGCGCAGATCCGGGACCCATAGCCACAGGGAGTGGTTTGGCGAAGACTCGGAGTGATCAGCGCGCCCCAAACTTCTCCCTGTGATTATGGGTCCCCGCTTTCGCGGGGACGACAGCGGAGGGTACGGCTGCGGTGGAGTATAGCGATGCGTAGATGCTCTTACCCCGGATGCTTCTTCCCTCTCACCGTATCCCCGTCGATATCGCTCCGCTTCAGCAGATAATCCAGCCCGCCGACGCGGTACCAGCGATAGCCATACGGCTCCAGCACGATCCGGTGCTGGCCGCGCTTGTCGGCGTGGCTGTGGTCCTCCGCGAGCAGATTGATCAGGTGCGCGCCGGCCTCGTCCGGCAGCCCGGCCGAGAACGCGATCTCGCGCGGCTTCTCGTCGAGATTATGCACGAACAGCACCGAATTGTTGCGCCAGTCGTAGCGCATGATGAACACGGCGGGATCGCGCACCGGAATGATCGTGAAGTCGCCCCAGCCGATTTCAGGCACCTCCTTGCGCATACGGACGATGCGCTCGGTCCAGTTCAGCATGGAGTTGGGATCGCGCCGCTGCTTGGCGACGTTGACGTGGGGATAGCCGTAAGGCCCCTTGTCGATCACAGGGCAGGCCGGCTTGTTGCTCTTGGTGAAGCCACCATGCGGCTCGGTCGACCATTGCATCGGCGTGCGCGCGCAATTGCGTTCCGGCAGTGAGAGATCGTCGCCCATCGCGATCTCGTCGCCATAGCGGATCACGGGCGTTCCGGGCAGCGTGCACATCAGGCTGTAGGCGAGTTCGAGCCGCCGGCGATCGCCGCCCAGCATCGGCGCGAGGCGCCGCCTGATGCCGCGGTCGTAGAGCTGCATGTCCTTGTCGGGACCGAAATTCCTGAACACGGAGTCGCGCTGCGCCTTGGTCAGCCGCCCCAGGTCGAGCTCGTCGTGATTGCGCAGGAACAGGCCCCATTGCGCGGTCGCCGGCCGCGGCTTGGTCGCCTTCAACGCCTTCGCCAGCGGCCGCGAATCTGCGGATGCCAGCGCATAGAACAGGTGCTGGTTGACGTGGAAGTTGAACATCATGTGCATGCGGTCGGCGTCGCGGCCGAAATATTCCATGTCCGTCTTCGGCAGCACATTGGCTTCGGCGAGGATGATGGCGTCGCCCTGCCGCCATTGCAGGAATTCGCGGAATGCGCGCAGCATGTCGTACTGCTCGACCGGCTTCTTCTCCTTCGCACCCTTGGTCGCGATCACGAAGGGCACGGCGTCCATGCGGAAGCCGGAGACGCCGAGCTGGATCCAGAACCCCATGATCTTCAGGATCTCCGCCTGCACATGCGGGTTTGAGGTGTTGAGGTCGGGCTGGAAATCGTAGAAGCGGTGGAAGTAATACGCGCCCGCTTCCTTGTCGCGCGTCCAGGTCGATTTCTGCACACCGGGAAACACCATGCCCTTGTCGGCATTGGCGGGCTTCTTGTCGGACCACACATACCAGTCGCGATAGGGCGAAGTCTTGTCGCGCCGCGCCTCCTTGAACCAGTGATGCTGATCCGAGGTGTGGTTGACGACGAGATCGATGATAATCCGGATGCCGCGCTGCTTGCAGCCGTGGGCGAACTCGACGAAATCGCCGAGCGTGCCGTAACGCGCATCCACGCTGTAATAGTCGGCGATGTCGTAGCCGTCGTCGCGGCCGGGCGAGGTCTGGAACGGCATCAGCCAGATCGTGGTGATGCCGAGGCCATGCAGATAGTCGAGCCGGCGGAGCAGGCCCTTGAAGTCGCCGACGCCGTCACCGTTGGCGTCCATATAGGAGCCGACGGAAAGGCAGTAGATCACGCCATTCTTGTACCAGAGATCGTCGATCATCCGCGCAGCCTCGGTGGTTCCGCCGAGGTGCGGCGGCTGCGTGATAAGTGCGTGGGGGAGGGGAGGTTCCGTGTTTCATTCTCGGTGTCGTCCCGGACAAGCGCAGCGAAGCGGAGCGCCGATCCGGGACCCATAACCACAGGGAGCAGTTTTGCGATGACTCGGAGTTCCTGAGCGCCCTACAACAACTCCCTGTGGTTATGGGTCCCCGCTTTTCGCGGGGACGACAGCGGAGATCGAGGCTGCGCTTAGGCTCCATCGAGCAGTGTGCAGTTCTACGGAATCGGCTATCCTCCCCCCATGGACAATCCCGCCCGCAACATGGCCCTCGTGCCGCCGCCCGATCGCCGCCAGTCGGAGACGGCGCTCGCGGTCGCGCGGGGCACCGCGCGGCTGCTGCGTTCGCTCGGGTTTACCTGCATCAGCGAATTGCCGCTGCCCTCGGGCCGGCGCGCCGATCTCGTGGCGCTGAACGAGCGCGGCGAGATCTGGATCGTCGAGATCAAATCGTCGGTGGAGGATCTGCGCGCCGACCAGAAATGGCACGAGTACCGCGCCCATTGCGACCGGCTGTTCTTCGCCTTCACTCAGGACCTGCCGTGCGAGATCTTTCCGGAAGGCACCGGCCTGATCATCGCCGACGCCTATGGCGCGCACCTGCATTGCGAAGCGCCCGAGCACAAGCTCGCTGCGGCCACGCGCAAGCAGATCACGGTGCGGTTTGGAATGGCGGCGGCGCTTCGGATCAACCGGCTGGTCGACCCGCAAGGGCATGCGGAATTTTGGGAGTAGCGGCGCCGCAAACATCGGTGCCGTAGGGTGGGCAAAGCGAAGCGTGCCCACGATCTCTATCCAACTCTAACAGAGCGTGGGCACGGCGCTTGCGCGCCTTTGCCCACCCTACGAGACCGCTACCTCGGCGCGCGCTTGGCCAGAATGCGCTGCAACGTCCTGCGGTGCATGTTCAGCCTGCGCGCCGTCTCCGAGACGTTGCGGTTGCACATCTCGTAGATGCGCTGGATGTGCTCCCAGCGTACGCGGTCGGCGGACATCGGGTTGGTCGGCAGCTCGGATTTCTCCGCGCTGGTCGACAGCAGCGCCGCGACGACGTCGTCGGCATCCGCCGGCTTGGAGAGATAATCGATCGCGCCCATCTTCACCGCGGTGACGGCGGTGGCGATGTTGCCATAGCCGGTCAGCACGATCGCGCGCGCATCCGGGCGCTTCTTCTTCAGCGCCGAGACCACGTCAAGGCCGTTGCCGTCGCCGAGCCGCAAGTCCACCACGGCGAATGCCGGCGCTGCCTTGCCGATCTGCGCAAGACCATCCGAGACGGTGTCGCATGACGTCACCGCAAAGCCGCGCGTTTCCATGGCGCGCGACAACCGCTCCAGGAACGGCTTGTCGTCCTCCACGATGAGCAGCGAGCGGTCGGTCTGTTCGTTCAGTTCGGCGATGGCGTTCAAGGTTTTGTCCTCTCTCCAACGCGACTACATATGGCCTCGCAATCGGGCGGTGCCAAGGCCGCCGATAGTCGATCGGCCCTGTTGTGCGACGCAAGGTCGCGGCCTATCCTATTGTTTCTTCGAGGCTCTCGATAGCCTCAAAACGCTGTCGCGGCCATGTGATCTGCACCACCGCGCCGTGTTCCGGAAAGATCCGGTTGGTAAACGAGACCTTGGCGCCGGTGCGTTCCAGCAACGTGCGCGCGATGAACACGCCCAATCCGAGACCGCGTCGCTCGCCGCTGCCCTCATCCGTGGTTCGTCGCCGCGACAGATAGGGCTCGCCGATCCGGTTCAGGATGTCGGGCGGAATGCCTGGGCCGTCGTCGGAGATCAGAAGCTCGATCGTGTCCTTGTTCCACCACGCGTTCACCTCGACGGTGGTATGGGCGAAATCGACCGCGTTCTCGACGATGTTGCCGACGCCGTAGAGGATCGCCGGATTGCGCGAGCCGACCGGCTCGGACACGGCGGCGACCGCGATCCGCACCTTGATCTCGACGCCGAAATCGCGGTGCGGGGCCACCACCTCCTCGATCAGCTCCGACAGCTTCATGCGGTCGAACGGCGCGCCGGTGGAGGAGAGCTGGGTGATCTTGCTCAAGATGTCGCGGCAGCGCTGGGTCTGCTCGCGCAGCGTCTTCAGGTCGGCGGCAAAGCTGGCGTCCTTCACCGTCTTTTCCAGCTCGCGCGAGATCAAAAAGATCGTCGCGAGCGGCGTGCCGAGCTCGTGCGCGGCCGCGGCTGCGAGCCCATCGAGCTGGGTCAGGTGCTGCTCGCGCGTCAGCACCAGCTCGGTCGCCGCCAGGGCGTCCGCAAGCTTGCGCGCCTCCTCGGTCACCTGGAACGAGTAGAGGCTGGTGACGCCGATCGCGAGCACGATCGAGAGCCAGACGCCGACGAGGTAGATCGGCGGCAGCACCAGGGGATCATCGGAATCCCAGGGCAGCGGCAAATGGAAGAAGAACAGGACCGAGGCGCAGGCTACCGCAAGCACGCCGAGACCGAAGGTGAATCGCGCCGGCAGCGCCGTGGCCGAGATCAGCACCGGCGCGAGGAAGAGGAACGAGAACGGGTTCTGCAGTCCGCCGGTGAAGTACAGCAGACCGGCCAGCTCCACGATGTTCAGCGCGAGCAGTCCGGCCGCCTGCATCGGCTCCAGCCGCTGCAGCGGATTGGACACGGTCTGGAGCGCCAGATTGAGCGCGGCCGACAAGGCGATGATGCTGACGCAGGGGACGATCTCGACGTTGAATTCCAACCCCTGCGCCACGATGAAGATCGCGGCGAGCTGGCCCAGCACCGCCAGCCAACGCAGCCGCAGGATCGTGTCCAGGCGGATATGCCGCTGCGCGTGGCGAAAGTCGGAAGCAGCAATTTCAGTCATATCGGCCAATGGGGGTGCCTTCCAGATCACAAACGCTGGGCTCGCGGAACCACCGGATTACAAGCCTTGCGCTATCCGCTGCAATAGCAGAAGAACGACCAGCATGACCGAGAATGACAAGGCTTCAAGTCGGCCGACTGTCGCGGAGCGCAGCTCGTCCGCGGCGATCGCGGTCGAGCATCTCGTCAAAATCTATAAGCAGACCCGAGCGGTCGACGACATCTCCTTTTCGTTGCCGCGTGGCAGCATCACCGGACTTCTGGGCGGCAACGGCGCCGGCAAGACCACGACCATCGCGATGATCATGGGCCTTGTGCTGCCGACCTCCGGCCGCGTGCAGGTGCTCGGACATCGGATGCCCGAGGAGAGCGCTGCCGTGCTGGGGCGGATGAATTTCGAGAGCCCCTATGTCGACATGCCGATGCGGCTCACGGTGCGGCAGAATCTCACCGTGTTCGGCATGCTCTATGCGGTGAAGAACCTCGCCGGCCGCATCGCCGAGCTCGCGGACGATCTCGATCTCACCGAATTCATCGACCGCGCCAACGGCAAGCTGTCGGCCGGGCAGAAGACCCGCGTCGCGCTCGCCAAAGCGCTGATCAACCGGCCCGAGCTGCTGCTGCTGGACGAGCCGACCGCCTCGCTCGATCCGGATACCGCCGACTGGGTGCGGGCGCACCTGGAGCGTTATCGCAAGGACAACAACGCCACCATCCTTTTGGCTTCGCACAACATGCTCGAGGTCGAGCGGCTCTGCGACCGCGTCATCATCATGAAGCGCGGTCGCATCGAGGACGACGATACGCCTGAGGCGATCATGGCGCGCTACAATCGCACCACGCTGGAGGAGGTGTTTCTGGACGTCGCGCGCGGCCGGGTGAACGGCGCGAAGGAGGCGGCAAGGTGAGCGGTCGTACCCGTATTCGTAGCCCGGATGGAGGTCTGTCATTCCGGGGCGCGCGGAGCGCGAGCCCGGAATCCATAATCACAGGCGGCGGTTGCGAGGCGAGACGGGTCACTCCGAGTCTTCGCCAAATTGAGTTTCGTGGTTATGGATCCCGGGCTCGCGACGATGTCGCGCCCCGGGATGACAGATCCCATCCGGGTCAGGTTATCGCGCGATGACGGACATCCCCCTCCACCGCGGCATCTCCGTCCATCGCATCGGCGCGATGATCCTGCGCTACTGGTACCTCCTGCTGTCATCCTGGCCGCGGCTGCTCGAATTGCTGTACTGGCCGGCGCTGCAGGTCATCACTTGGGGTTTCATCCAGTATTACATCGCCGAGAATTCCAATTTCTTCGCGCGCGCCGGCGGCACGCTGATCGGCGCCGTCATCCTCTGGGATATCCTGTTCCGCGGGCAGCTCGGCTTCTCCATCTCGTTCCTGGAGGAGATGTGGGCGCGCAACATCGGCAACCTCATGATGAGCCCCTTGAGGCCGATCGAGTTTCTGCTGTCGCTGATGGTCATGAGCCTGATCCGGCTTGCGATCGGGATCATTCCGATGACCTTGCTCGCCCTGTTCATGTTTCACTTCAATGTCTATGCCCTGGGCCTGCCCTTGATCGTATTCTTCTGCAATCTGATCTTCACGAGCTGGTCGGTCGGCATCTTCGTGTCGGGTCTCGTGCTGCGAAACGGCCTCGGCGCCGAGAGCATCGTCTGGACCCTGATGTTCGCGATCCTGCCGCTCGCCTGCGTCTACTACCCCGTCAGCGTGTTGCCGGTCTGGCTGCAATACGCCGCTTGGGCGTTGCCGCCGACCTATGCCTTCGAGGGAATGCGCGCGCTGCTGATCGAAAACACCTTCCGCGCCGATCTGATGCTGGAGGCGCTGGCCATCAACGCCGTCTTTCTGGTTGCATCTTTTGCATCATTCCTTGCCCTTTTGCGCAGCGCCAAACGGCACGGCTCGCTGCTGTCGGGCGGTGAATAACGTCACTTTCCCGTGGATTCAGGCTGGTTTAGCCGCTTCGGCTCCGTAGATGTACGGAACCATGCATTGACGCAATATTGCGCATTCGGCAGTATGCTGCGATGCGAAGAGGGATATAGCGATGCCTATTGGTGAGTTTGGCGGCGCACCGCCCCTGGCTGCAGAAGGCAGTCCGGTCCTGACGACGCCGATGTACTGGATGTACGAGATGGCACACGCCTCTCTCAATCCGGCACGTGCGGTCACTGACGCGACCAAGCTGCTGTTCCAGAATCCTCTCAATCCCTGGGCGCGCACCGAGGTCGGCAAGTCGGTCGCCGCGGCCTGCGAATTGTTCGAGCGCACCACGCGCCGCTACGGCAAGCCGGAATGGGGCCTCAACGACACCGAGGTCAACGGCATCCGCGTCCCCGTCGAGATCCGCTCGGTCTGGGAAAAGCCGTTCTGCCGGCTGCTCTACTTCGATCGCAAGTTCGCTCGTCCCCTGCGCAGCCCGCAGCCGCGCGTGCTGATCGTGGCGCCGATGTCCGGGCATTATGCGACGCTGCTTCGCGGCACGGTCGAGGCCTTCCTGCCCGCGCATGAGGTCTACATCACCGATTGGGCCGATGCCCGAATGGTGCCGCTCAGCGATGGCCGCTTCGATCTCGACGATTACATCGACTACGTCATCGAGATGCTGCACGTCCTCGGCGGCAACACCCATGTCATGGCGGTGTGCCAGCCCTCCGTGCCGGTGGTCGCCGCCGTCTCGATCATGGAAGCGCGGCGCGATCCCTTCGTGCCGACCTCTATGACGCTGATGGGCGGCCCGATCGACACCCGTCGCAACCCAACGGCGGTGAACAATCTCGCCCAGGAGCGCGGCATCGACTGGTTCCGCAACCACGTCATCACCAAGGTGCCGTTCCCGCATCCCGGCATGATGCGCGACGTCTATCCGGGATTTTTGCAGCTCAACGGCTTCATCAGCATGAATCTCGACCGCCACATGGACGCCCACAAGCAGCTCTTTGCCCATCTGGTGAAGGGCGACGGCGACCTCGTCGACAAGCATCGCGAGTTCTATGACGAATATCTCGCGGTGATGGACCTCTCCGCCGAGTATTACCTGCAGACGGTCGACACCGTGTTCGTGAAGCACTCGCTGCCGAAGGGCGAGATGACCCATCGCGGAACACGCGTGGACCCATCCAAGGTCACGCGCGTGGCGTTGATGACGGTCGAAGGCGAGAACGACGACATCTCGGGTCTCGGTCAGACCGAAGCGACGCACACATTGTGCAGCTCGATCCCCGATCATCGCCGCGTTCATTACGTCCAGAAGGGCGTTGGACATTACGGCGTGTTCAACGGCTCGCGCTTCAAGTCGGAAATCGTTCCGCGAATCCATGACTTCATGATCTCAGCTGCGAATCCGAGTTCATTGCAGGCTCTGGCGGCCGAATAACCTTCGTTTTCGGCTTTCCCGTCGAAAATCCAGGCCCCGCCGGAGGCTCCGGCCGGGCCTGGTTCTCTTCAGATTCGCGGTATTTAGGTAGCCTTATAGGAGTGAGTCTTCCCTCACCCCTTGGGGGTGCCGCATGCGTCCAGCGGGGGCGAAAAAAGACGGTTCCAACCCCAGTCTGTAGGGTCTCCCGGACGTCAGACCGCTGTATATTGGGCAAATGATTTGTTTTTGCGCCGAGCGCTTTCCCTGGCGGCGGTTATGGCAAAATCCGGGCGCCCTCCTGCCCCCCGGACTGACAGACATGGCCACTCGCGCTCTCCTCTATCGGCGGCCCCACGAACCCAAGACCGTCCTGATCACCCATGGATCGCAATATTTTGCCATCCGATTGCGCCGGCACCGCCGCGCGCGCCGTTACACCCTGAGAATTCATCCGAGCGATCGCGAAGCCATCCTCACCATGCCGCCGCGCGGCACGCTGGCCGAGGCAAAAGACTTTGCGCAGCGCCACGGTGCGTGGATCGCGGCGCGCCTCGGTCGCTTGCCGAAGGCCGCGCCGTTCCAGCCGGGCACGGTGATACCGCTCCGCGGCACGTCGCATCGCATCGTTCATCGCGCTGGCACGCGCGGCACGGTGTGGACCGAGACGCGCGATAGCGGCGAACGCATTCTCTGCGTCGCCGGCGGGCTCGAGCATGTCGATCGCCGCGTCAGCGACTTCCTCAAGCGCGAGGCGCGCCGCGACCTCCAGCGTTCGGCGGAGGCTTACGCCGCCGAGCTCGGCGTCAGGGTCAAGCGCCTGTCGATCCGCGATCAGTCCAGCCGCTGGGGTTCCTGCACCTCGGCCGGCTCGCTGTCGTTCTCCTGGCGCCTGATCCTCGCGCCGCCCTTCGTGCTCGACTACCTCGCCGCGCACGAAGTCGCCCATCTCGTCGAGATGAACCACTCGGCGCGGTTCTGGCGCGTGTGCGGAAAAGTCTGCCCGTCGATGGAGCGCGCCAAGAAGTGGCTCGACACCTACGGCAATGATCTGCACCGGTATGGGGTCGAGGATTAGGGGCGCTGTCGCCTAACCGTCGCTGTCGTCGCCCGGCTCGACCGGGCGACCCAGTAAGCCGCGGCAGTCGTTATGAATCTCGATGTCTCTGGAATGCTGGACTCCCCGCCTTCGCGGGGAATGACAGTTGAGAATGAGCCGGCTTCAGACTCCGCTCACGCACTGAAATCCGCACTCGTCCCCGCTTGCGCGCCTGACGCCAGATAGGACGATTGCCGCTGCGCGCTGGCCTTCTGGCCCACGGCCAGCATCGCCTGGAACGCAGCGTCGAGTTGCTCGCGGCTGTAGGTCGTGGAACTGCTTTCACGCGGTGTCCATTGCGATTGCGTGATCGCGGTGGGCGCCTTTTCGACGGTGCCGCCAAGCAGCCTGGCGTAATTGTCGGCGCGCCACTGCGCCAGGTCTGGTCCGCTCAAGCCGGGAGGATCTTCCAGCTTGCCGATCCTCGCGCCCGCCAGGTTGGTCATGGCCGAGGATCCGCCGTTGTACAGCGTGGCCACCACCTTGCCGTCCACTTTCACCTGCGCGTAGGTATTCTCCGGCGCATTGTCCGCGACGACCGACTGAGGTGCATTCGTCTCGTGCGCGATCAGCCAATGCGTTGCCATGAGGTCATGCAGGACGGGATCATCCGCGGCCGATATGACCTTGGCGCCTGACAGCGGCTTGACCTGCGAGAGGTCGATCCGGAAGCCGCTGGTTGCCGCGTCGGTCGCATCCGGTGCCACCGCCTGAAGACCAGACCTCGCATTTGAAGTGGATGCTGATGCGGGCCGCAGATGCGGCAGCGCCGCGCTGGATAGATTTGAATCATGGAACGCTCCCAGACACTCGCTCAACTTATGAGAGCAAATCCCGGGCCGCTGACGGGAGCTTGAAGGGATTGGAGTTTTTGCTTTAGGCGAGTTCCGGGGCGCGGCGAATTTTGCCGCGCTGGGCAGGACTTGCCGAAGCGATGCCGCTGATTTCCAGGCACGTGCTTCAGGCGTCTGGGCTGCCTCTGCAAGCCGTTGATTTCGTTATCTTCGGCTACTGTGCATGGGGTTGTTTTCGCAGTTTTTGTCTTGAGGTCATGGAGACCTCAGCGCGAGCCTATCGGTTTCCGCCGAACAGCCGGTCCATCAGCCAGCCGTCGAGCCCCGCCGCCGCTTCCGGCCGCGCATTGGCGCGCGTCGGCGGTGGACGATAGCCGCCATTGCTTGCGGGTGCCGGCCCGGGCGCTGCCGCTGTCGGCGGCGACACCTGCGAGGCCGCCTGCGCGAGGTTCGACAGGCCCCAGCCACCTTGCGTGCTCGGCAATGCCGCGACCGGCACGCCCTCGTGCGCCGCCTTCATGAAGCGCGACCACACTTCCACCGGCAGGCCGCCGCCGGTCGCCTTCTTGGTCGGCGAGTTGTCGTCATTGCCGAGCCAGACACCCGTGACGAGGCTCGCGGTGTAGCCGATGAACCAGGCGTCGCGGTAATCCTGGCTGGTGCCGGTCTTGCCGGCCGCGGGCCAGCCGGGGATCTCGGCCTTCTTGGCGGTGCCTGATATCAGCGTCTCCCGCATCATCGCGTTCATCATGCCGACATAGCGGGGGTCGATGACCTGATTGCGCTCCTCAGGCTGGCGCATGTAGAGCAGCTTGCCGCCCAGCGTCTTGATCCGCGTGACGACGTGCGGTGCCACCGCGAGACCGCCATTGGCGAAGGGCGCATAGGCGCCGACCAGCTCGACCACCGAGACTTCGGAGGTGCCGAGCGCGATCGAGGCGTTGGGCTCGAGCTTGGAGGAGATGCCGAGCCGGTGCGCGGTGCGCACCACGTTCTTCGGTCCGACCTCGAGGCCGAGACGGATGGCGACGGTATTGAGCGACATCGCCAGCGCCTGCGTCAGCGTCACCGCGCCGAAATATTCATGGGTGTAGTTCTCGGGTCGCCAGCCCTTGACCTCGATCGGCGCGTCCTGTCGCATCGTATCAGGCGTCAGGCCCTGCTCGAGCGCGGTCAGGTACACGAACGGCTTGAACGAGGAGCCCGGCTGGCGTCTGGCGGTCACAGCGCGGTTGTACTGGCTCTCGGAATAGTTCCGCCCGCCCACCATGGCGCGCACCGCGCCATCAGGTGTCATCGCCACCAGCGCGCCCTGGCTGACATTGAACTTCACGCTCTTGGCCGCGAGCTCGTCGATGATGGCGGCTTCCGCCACGCTCTGCAGCTTCGGATCGATCGTGGTCTCGACTTTGATGCTCTCGTCGATCTGGCCAACCAGATCGTCCAGCACCTCGCCGATCCAGTCGGCAACGTAATTGACCGTGCCGGCGCCGACCGGCTTCACATTGTAGGAGGGATGACCGATCGAGGCCTGCGCCTGCGCGTCGGTGATGAACTTTGCGTCCGCCATCGCCGCGAGCACGATCTGCGCGCGGGCTTCGGCGCCTTCGGGGTTGCGGTTCGGCGCAAGGCGCGAGGGCGATTTGACGAGCCCGGCCAGCATTGCGGCCTCGGCGACCGTGACGTTCTTCGCCGACTTGCCGAAATATTTCTGCGCGGCGGCCTCGACGCCATACGCGCCCGAGCCGAAATAGACGCGGTTGAGATAGAGCTCCAGGATCTCGTTCTTGGAGTGCTTGCGCTCGAGCCAGATCGCGAGCTCCACCTCCTGCAGCTTGCGCTGCATGGTGCGCTCCTGGGTCAGGAACAGGTTCTTGGCGAGCTGCTGCGTCAGCGTCGAGCCGCCCTGCGAGACGCCGCGATGCATGACGTTGGTGACGAGGGCGCGCAGGATGCCGATCGGGTCGATGCCGAAATGCGAGTAGAAGCGGCGGTCCTCGATGGCGATGAAAGCCTTCGGCAAATACGGCGGCAAATCCTTCAGCGAGACATTGGCGCCGGCCATCTCGCCGCGTTGCGCCAGCATGCTGCCGTCGATGCCGACGATCTGGATCGTTGGCGGCCGCTTGGGAATCTCCAGCGACTGGATCGGCGGCAGATGGGCGCCGACATAGATCACGACGCCGATCAGAGCGATCGCGCCCCACAGGCCGAGCACCGCGCCCCAATAGACCAGGCGGCCGATGCTGGCGCCAATACGTGACTTGGTGCGCCGCTTGGCGCCGCTGCGGCTGGCTGGCGCTTTCCGCTCGCGCGGCGGCTCGTCGCCGGAATCCTCGCCCTTGCGCTTGGCGGATGATTTCGTCGATTTCTTCGGCTTGTCGTCGCCGCCGGGAATGCGATCCGCCGCGGTCAGGCGCAGATCGGCGAGCGCCGCGGGCAAGCCGAACAGCGGCTCCTTCCGCCCACCCTTTTTCTTTCCCCACGCCATACGCAAAAACGCCCGGTCAGCCCGCCCCGCCGCACGCTAGCGGTCGCTGTTTAAGGCCCGGTTACCCAGACCTTAACGCCCGATTAGGAGGTGCGGCATTCCCCCGCCGCAGTTCCGCTGATTGGATGACGGAGCTAGGATCGCCGGCATAAAACACGAGGAAACACGCAGAGGAAACCCAAATGGGCCATATCGATCCGACCAAGGAGATCTTCGCGCAATTCCGGGACAATGACCGCCCGGGTCCGATCCACATGCTCAACCTGGTGCGCCTGCGCAAGGAGGCGGCCTACCCGGACGGCCGCAAGGCGAGCGGCGCCGAAGCCTACGCGGCCTATGGCCGCGAGAGCGGCCCGGTGTTCGAACGCCTCGGCGGCCGCATCATCTGGCAGGGCAAGTTCGAGCTGATGCTGATCGGTCCGCAGGAGGAGCGCTGGGACCATTGCTTCATCGCCGAATATCCTGATGTCGGAGCCTTCGTCGAGATGATCCGCGATCCCGTCTACCGCGAGGCTGTGAAGCACCGCCAGGCCGCGGTCGAGGACTCGCGGCTGATCCGGCACGCCGTGCTGCGGATCGGGAAGAATTTTGGAGAGATACCGGAGTAGGCCGCCAAATCGGTGATCTCCCTCCGTCATCCCGAGGTGCGAGTGGCGCGATGCAAAGCATCGCGCCGGGAGCCTCGGAGGATGTGCGGCCACCAGCGGGCCGTCGCCCATCGAGGGCCGCTGAAGAAGCGGCCACCCCCTAAGGGGTGACGGGGATAGCTCCAAAAGATCGGCGGCCCGCAGGCCGCCGATTGCATTTCAGAACTCTTCGCCTAACCCGCCGGGCCCGCGTCCTCCAGGATCGGGCCGAACAGCTCCCAGCGCTCGCCGTTGAACTTCATCATCTGAAGCTGCTTGTTGACGCGGTAGTCGGTAGGCGACGTGTTGGCCTTGATGCCGGGCAGCGCAGTGTCGCTGGCGACGTCCTTCAGTGACGCCGCCTGCTTCATGACGTTCTCGCGCGTCAGGTTGTCGCCGCACTGCTGCAGCACGTGCACCAGCAGCTGCGCGGTGCTGTAGCCGTAGGTGTTGAAGTTCGAATCCTTGTCGCCATCCGGATAGTACTTCGCCATGAAGTCGAAATACTTCTTCATGCCGGGGTCATCCTTCCAGGTCGGATCGAGCGGTTCCTTACCGTAGTTGACGCTGATCAGGCCCTTGGCGGCGTCAAGGCCTGCGGGTTTCAGCACCGCGCCGACCGAGGTGGCGTTGATGTCGACGATCTGGACCGGATGCCAGCCCATTTCGGCGATCTTCTTGATGGCCTGCGCGGCCTGCTTCGGCGTCGTCGCACTGAAGAACAGGTCGGCGCCGGCATCCTTGATCTTGAGGACCTGCGAATCGACGGTGGGATCGGACACCTCGTAGGAGGCTTCCGTCACGATCATCTTGGCGGCCTTGTCACCGAGGCCGGCCTTGATGCCGTTCAGATAGTCCTTGCCGAGGTCGTCGTTCTGATAGAGCACGCCTACCTTGGCGTTCGGATGCTCCTTCAGAATGTACTGGCCGTAGATGCGGCCCTCGACGAAGTAATTGGGATTGAAGCCCATGGTCCACGGAAAGTTCTTGGGATCAGTGAACCTCGAGGCCCCGGTCGCCGCGAACAGCTGCGGCACCTTCTTGGCGTTGAGATATTTCTGCACGGCCGCGTTCACGGGCGTGCCGATGATCTGGAAGGTCAGCAACACCTCGTCGCTCTCGACCAGCTTGCGGATCTGCTCCACGGCTTTCGGCGGCGAATAGGCGTCGTCATACTGGATCAAATTGATCTTGCGGCCGTTCACGCCGCCCTGGTCGTTGATCATCTTGAAATAGGCGGCCTGCGTCTTGCCGATCGACGAATAGGCCGACGCCGGCCCCGAGAACGGCATGGTCTGTCCGACCTTGATCTCGGTGTCGCTGGCGCCCGGATCATATTTCTTCTGGGCATTGGCCGCTGAAATCGACAGCGCCAGAGCAAGCGCCGTGGCCAGATGCAGCTTTCCATTCCTCATTCGCAATTCCCTCAGTTTGTTTTTGCCGATGATCTGCCGGCCGCAGGACGCGTCCGATGCCATCGCTGAGGGCAAGTGTGGAGGAACGATTGTTGCGACGCAAGGTGGGCGTTCGTAGGGTGGGATAGCCTTGCGGACTGCGCGAAGCGCAGTCCGCTGGGCGTAACCCACCCTACGAGATCGGGACTAGCCCGACGGTCCCGTGTCCTCGATGATCGGTCCGAACAGTTCCCAGCGTTCGCCGTTGAACTTCATCATCTGCATCTGCTTGTTGACGCGGAAGTCGTTCGGTCCGGTGTTGATCTTGATGCCGGGCAGCGCGAAGCTCGGCGTGAAGTCCTTGATGTTGGCGACCTGCTTCATGATGTTCTCACGCGTCAGATCGTCGCCGCATTGCTTCAGGACCTGCACCAGCAGCTCCGCCACCGAATAGGCGTAGGTGTTGACGGTGTTGAGCTTGTCGCCTTCCGGGAAATACTTGTCCATGAAGGCGAAGAAGGCCTTCACGCCGGGATCGTCCTTCCACTGGGGATCGCTGGGCTCCTTGCCGTACTGGGTCGAGATGATGCCCTTGGAGATGTCGAGGCCAGCCGGCTTCAGCGTCGCCGAGATCGGGCTCGCATTGATGTCGAGGATGTGCACCGGCGTCCAGCCGAGGTCGGCGAGCTTCTTGATCGCCTGTGCCGCGAATTTCGGCGTCGAGGCATCGAAGAACACGTCGACGCCCATCGACTTCAGCTTGACCACCTGGGAATCGACGGTCGGGTCGGTGACCTCGTAGGAGACCTCGCCGACGATCATGCTGGCGGCCCTGTCGCCGAGGCCGCTCTTGAGGCCCGCAAGATAGTCGCGGCCCATGTCGTCGTTCTGGTAGAGCACGCCGATCTTGGCGTTCGGATGCTCCTTGAGAATGTATTTGGCGTAGATGCGTCCCTCGGACACGTAGTTGGGATTGTAGGCGATGGTCCAGGGATAGTTCTGGGGATCGTTGAAGCGGGCCGCGCCGGTCGAGGCCAGCAACTGCGGCACCTTCTTGCCGTTGAGATATTTTTGCACGGCGGCGTTGGCCGCGGTGCCGATGAGCTGGAAGGTGAACAGCACCTCGTCGCCCTCGACGAGCTTGCGCACCTGCTCCACCGTCTTCGGCGGCGAATAGGCGTCGTCATACTGGATCAGATTGATCTTGCGGCCGTTGATGCCGCCCTGATCGTTGATCATCTTGAAGTAGGCGGCCTGGGTCTTGCCGATATTGGCGTAGACCGAGTAGGCGCCGGAGAACGGCACGGTCTGGCCGATCTTGATCTCGGTGTCGGTCGCCCCCGTGTCGTACTTCTTCTGGGCGAAGGCTTGGCTTACGAAGGCCTGGTTCGCGGAGAACGTGAAGGCGAGCGCTGTCGTGGCAGCTAAGAAAGCTCTGCGATTGGTCATATTGGTTGTTCCTCCTGACGGAATTTTCGGCCGATGGTCTTTTCCCGTTGATTGCAACGGTCGCCATCGCTGCCGAAGATTGTGGAGGAAGCTTCGCCGCCGCGCAAGGATCGCAGCGCTGCGCCGTAGCGTCTCAGGCCAGGGAGTCCCGGGTCAGGCGTCTCAGGCCAGGAACAACGCAACCAGCGCGACCGCCGCCGGAAGGGCCTGCACCATCAGGATGCGGGTGCTGACGGTCGCAGCGCCATAGGCGCCGGCCACGATCACGCAAAGCAGGAAGAACGCCTTGATCTGGAATGCGAAGGCCGAGTTGCCGTGGACGAGACCCCAGATCAGGCCGGCGGCGAGGAAGCCGTTATAGAGGCCCTGATTGGCGGCCAGCACCTTCGTGATCTCGGCCTTCTCCGGCGTGTTGCGAAACACCTTCAAGCCCTGCGGCTTGTCCCAGAGGAACATCTCCAGGATCAGGAAGAAGACGTGCAGTGTGGCGACCAGCGCCACCAGGACATTGGCGATCAGGATCAAGTTGAGCTCCCCCAGCGTCAGCTTTCGGGTGGACGATAGCACGGCCGGCATGTCAAACGCGATGCATGTTTCGATGCAATGGTGCCACCATGCCCGGGCGATCAACCAAACCGTCTGCAAGCTTCGGCCTCGATCGCCTGACGACGCCGATCGGGATTGCCTTGCTCGTCACCGATGCCGAGGGTGCGCTACGCGCACTGGACTGGGAAGACTATGAGCATCGCATGCGCGAGCTCTTACGCTTGCACTACGGTGCAGTCGATCTCAGTGATCGGCCTGCGCCTGCATCCATGCGGACGGCGCTGTCCGGTTACTTCGAAGGCGATCTCAGTCAGCTCTCGGCCATCGCATGGCGTATCGCCGGCACGCCGTTCCAGCAGAAGGTCTGGAACGCGCTGGCTCACATCCCCGCCGGCACCACGATGAGCTACGGCGCACTCGCCGCAAAGATTGATTTGCCAAAAGCCATTCGTGCCGTCGGTCATGCCAACGGCTCCAATCCGATCAGTGTGGTGCTGCCCTGCCACCGCTTGATCGGCGCGGATGGTTCGCTGGTGAAATATGGCGGCGGGCTCGCGCGCAAGCGCTGGCTGCTGCGGCATGAAGGGGTGGAGGTTTAGTCACCTGTCATTCCGGGGCGCGCGAAGCGCGAGCCCGGAATCCATTTCTCCGCGTCACCGGTGGCTCGATGGATTCCGGGCTCGCCGCTGCGCGGCGCCCCGGAATGACAAGAGAACGGAGGTGCGCGAACGCTCTTCACGCCGCCGGCTGGACCGCCTTGTCGCCGGCCATCACATGGGTCAGCGCGCTCTTGATCGCGGCCTGCCGGGTCGGCGCGCTGATCTGCGCGCCCAGGAGGTCGGTGACGTAGAACACGTCGCGGGCGCGCTCGCCGAAGGTCGCGACATGGGCTGAGGCGATGTTGAGGTTGAGCTTCGAGATCGCGGTGGTCAGCTCGTAGAGCAGGCCGGGCCGGTCGAGGCCGGACACCTCGATCACGGTGTAGCGGTCGGACCATTGGTTGTTGATGGTGACTTCCGGCTCGATCACGAAGGGGCGCGCCTTGCTGCGCACCGTGCGCCGCGCCACCACTTCGGGCAGCCGCAGCTTGCCTTCCAGCACATCCTCGATCATCTCGCCGATGCGGGTGGCGCGCCGTCCCTCGTCCTCGTCGCGGTCGTATTCCCGCGAGATCGAGATGGTATCGAGCGCGCGGCCGTCGGTCGTGGTGTAGATTTGGGCGTCGACAATGTTGGCGCCGGCCGAAGCGCAGGCGCCGGCGATGATCGACAGCAGCCAGGGATGGTCGGCCGCGAAGATCGTCAGCTCGGTGACGCCGCGCACCTCGTCGAAGCCGACATTGATCGCGAGCTTGTGGCCGGCCTGTTCGCTGGAGCGGACGAAGCGGGCGTGGCGAATTTTGCGCGCCAGCTCGACCTTGAGCCAGTAGGCCGGATAGTGCCGGCCGATATAGGCATCGAGTTCCTCCGCCGGCCATTCGGCGAAGGCATTTCGGAATTCGGCGTAGGCGGCGGTGAGGCGCTTGCCTCGGTCGACTTCCGAGAAGCCGCCGGTCAGCACCGGCTCGGTCTCGTAATACAGTGAACGCAAGAGCTGCGCCTTCCAGCCGTTCCACACGCCGGGACCGACGCCGCGGATGTCGGCGGTGGTCAGGATCGTCAGCAGCTTCATCTGCTCGACCGATTGCACCACGGCGGCGAAATTCTCGATGGTCTTGCGGTCGGAGAGGTCGCGCGACTGCGCGACCGTGGACATCGTCAGATGCTCCTCGATCAGCCAGGCGATGAGTTCGGTGTCGGCCGGGCTGAACCCTAACCGCGGACACAGCCGCCGCGCTACCTTGGCGCCGGCGATCGAGTGGTCCTCCGGCCGGCCCTTGGCGACGTCGTGCAGCAGTGTTGCGATGTAGATCACCGACCGGTGCTCGGGCCGGGATTTGCGCATCAGGTCGCTGGCGAGGGTGAACTCCTCGATGCCACCGCGCTCGATGTCCTGGAGGAAGCCGATGCAGCGGATCAGGTGCTCGTCGACGGTGTAGTGATGATACATGTTGAACTGCATCATCGAGACGATCTTGCCGAAGGCGCGGATGAACTGGCCGAGCACGCCGGTCTCGTTCATCCGCCGCAGCACGATCTCGGCGTTGTCGGAGGTCAGGATCTCCATGAACAGCCGGTTGGCCTCGGGATTCTCGCGCATCTGCGCGTTGATCAGGCCGAGCGACCGCGTCACGTCGCGCATCGCATCCGGATGGAAGGCGAGGTTGTTCTTCTGCGCGAGACGGAAAATCCGGATCAAATTGACCGGATCGTGCTTGAACACGTCGGGCGCGGCGACGTTGATACGGTTGTTGTCGACGATGAAGTCGTCGCTGTCGGGGACGCGCCGCTTCGCCGCGGTCGGCCGCAGCCGCGCCATCATCCGGCTCAAGACCGGCGCGGGCTTGGCCTGCTGGTCCTCGAGCTTGGCGCAGAGGATGGCGGTGAGGTTGCCGACTTCCTTGGCGACCAGGAAGTAGTGCTTCATGAAGCGCTCGACATCCTGCATGCCGGGATGCGAGGTGTAGCCGAGCCGCACCGCGATCTCGCGCTGGAGGTCGAAGGAGAGACGCTCCTCGGCGCGGCCGGAGTAGAAGTGCAGATTGCAACGCACCGACCAGAGGAAATCGGCGCAGCGGCGGAAGCTGCGGTATTCCTGCGCATCGAACACGCCGCGCTCGACCAGCTCGCCGGTGTCGCGGACGCGGTAGACGTATTTGGCGATCCAGAACAGCGTGTGCAGGTCGCGAAGTGCGCCCTTGCCGTCCTTGACGTTGGGCTCGACCAGGTAGCGCGACTGACCGCCGCGGCGATGGCGCTCCTCGCGCTCGGCGAGCTTGGCGGTGACGAATTCGGACGCGGTGCCCTGCACGACTTCCTTGTCGAAGCGCTCGACCAGCTCCTCATAGAGCGGCTTGTCGCCGGTGAGGAAGCGCGTTTCCAGGATCGCGGTGCGGATGGTCATGTCGCCGCGCGCCTGCCGGATCGACTCGTCCACCGATCGCGTGGCGTGGCCGACCTTCAGCCCCATGTCCCAGAGGCAATAGAGAATGGCTTCGGCGACCTGCTCGCCCCAGGCGGTCTGCTTGTAGGGCAGGATGAACAACAGATCGATGTCGGATTCGGGCGCCATCAGGCCGCGGCCGTAGCCGCCGGTCGCGACCACCGCCATGCGCTCGGCGCCGCTCGGGATCGGCGAGCGGTAGAGATGGCGGGTCGCCGCCGAATACAGGATGCGGATGATCTCGTCCTGCACGTGACAAAGCCGCTCGGCGCAGCGCCTCCCGTGGCGGTCCTTCAGGAGGATCTCCTGTGCCGCGGCGCGTGCCGCGATCAGCTCGGCCTTGAGCAATTGCGCCATGGCCGTGCGGAACGCGTCCTCGCGCCCCTGGTGCTTTTCGGCAAGCGCATCGACCGCGGCGGTGATCCGCGCAGTGTCGAAACGATCGTCCACCTCGGCCTTGTGCTCAGTCGCGACGCTGTCCATGTCTCACCGGATATAAGAGGTGACAGGCGCTGTCACCCGCCATTCTCTGGCAATAGTCGTTCCATGCTGGAAAGCTCCGGCTTTGGGCAAATCTGTTCTCGGCCGGCGCGCTTTCAAGGGGCGGATTTTCTCGTTGACCTCTAGATATAACTCATTGAAAAACAATGAAGTTTTGGAGGAGGCTGGGTATGACCGGAATTACACGACGCATTCTGCTGGCGGGAGCTGTTGCGCTCGCAATGACCCCCGCGGCCAAGGCGGCCGATCCGCTCAAGGAAATCCGCATCGACTGGGCGACTTACAATCCGGTGTCGATGGTTCTGAAGCAGAAGGGGCTCCTGGAGAAGGAGTTCGCCAAGGACGGCATCACCGTCACCTGGGTGCAGTCGGCCGGCTCCAACAAGGCGCTCGAATTCCTCAATGCCGGCTCGATCGATTTCGGCTCGACCGCGGGTTCGGCGGCGCTGGTCGCCCGCATCAACGGCAACCCGATCAAGTCGATCTATGTCTATTCGCGCCCTGAGTGGACGGCGCTGGTGACATCAAAGGATTCCAAGATTGCCGGCGTCGCAGACCTCAAGGGCAAGCGCGTCGCGGTGACGCGCGGCACCGATCCGCACATCTTCCTGGTGCGCGCGCTGTTAGGGGCGGGCCTCACCGAAAAGGACATCACCCCGGTGCTGCTCCAGCATGCCGACGGCAAGACCGCACTGATCCGCGGCGACGTCGATGCCTGGGCCGGCCTCGATCCGATGATGGCGCAGGCCGAGGTCGAGGAGGGCGCAAAGCTGTTCTACCGCAAGGCCGACGCCAACACTTGGGGCATCCTCAATGTGCGCGAGCAGTTTTTGAAGGACCATCCCGACGCTGCCCGCCGCGTCCTCGCGGTGTATGAGGAGGCGCGCAAATATTCGCTGGCCAATTACGACGAGCTGAAGAAGACCTTCATCGCGGTCACAAAACTCCCCGAGGCCGTCGTCGACAAGCAGCTCAAGGAGCGCACCGAGCTCACCCACAGCCGCATCGGCGCAGCCCAGCGCGAGTCGATCCTCGCCGCCGGCCTCGCTTTGCAGCAGGCGGGCGTCGTCGATGCAAAGGTCGACGTGAAGGCGACGCTCGACGCCCTGATCGACGACCAGGTCTCGCTGCCGACGAACTGATCGGCAGGGAAGAGGCAAGCGCGCACCACACCCCGCCGTCGTCCCGGGGCGCGAAGCGAGCCCGGGACCCATAACCACGGGGCGTGGCTGCCGCGCGCAGGCGGCCACTCCGAGTCCCCGTAACCATGCCTTCCTGTGGTTATGGACCCCGGATCTGCGCTTCGCTTGTCCGGGGCGACAATCGAGATTGCCGCGCGCCCTTGCAATCCCACACAAGACGCGCTTCCTACCGGCCATGATCTCCGACGCGCCAGCCTTGCAACAGACTTCGGAACCGGCCGAGAGCGCTGCTGCGCCCTCGCGCGCCGCGCGTTATGCACGGCCGGTGCTGGGGCTGCTGCTGCCGGTCGCGCTTGCGCTCGGCTGGGAGCTCGTGGTGTGGCTCGGCTGGTCGAACGGACGGCTGGTGCCGCCGCCTTCGCGCGTTTTTGCCACCCTCGCCGAGCTCGCCCGCTCCGGCGAGCTGGTCCGCCACATCACCGCAACGCTGTGGCGCGTCGGGCTCGGCTTCGCCTTCGGTGTGATCGCAGGCACGTTGCTGGGGGCCGTCTCCGGCTACTGGTCGCTGGCGCGCCGGCTGCTCGATCCGACCGTGCAGGCGCTGCGCGCGATTCCGTCGCTCGCCTGGGTGCCGCTGTTCATCCTCTGGCTCGGTATCTTCGAGACCTCGAAGGTCGCGCTGATCGCGGTCGGGGTGTTCTTTCCAGTCTATCTCGGCGTGATGGGCGCGATCCTCTCGGTGGATCGCAAGATCGTGGAGGTCGGCCGGACCTTTCGCCTCTCGGGCTTCGCCATGATCCGCCGCATCCTGCTGCCGGCGGTGCTGCCGGCCTATGTGGTTTCCCTGCGCGTCGGTCTCGGCCTCGGCTGGATGTTCGTGGTCGCGGCCGAGCTGATCGGTGCCTCCGAAGGGCTCGGCTATCTCCTGCTCGACGGCCAGCAGCTCGGCAAGCCCGCGCAGATCCTCGCCGCCATCGTGATCTTCGCCATCCTGGGAAAGCTCACCGATTGGCTGATCGAGGTTGCGGCCGCACCTTTCCTGCGCTGGCAGGATGCCTTCGGGCGCGCGAAGGGAGCTTGAGGCAATGCTGGCGCTCGACCGGGTCAGCAAGACCTATCCCAACGGCGTACAGGCGCTTTCGCGCTTCTCCGCCGACATCAGGCTGGGCGAGATCATCGCCATCATCGGCGGCTCCGGATGTGGCAAGTCCACGCTGCTGCGCGCCATCGCCGGCCTCGATCGCGCCAGCGCTGGCACGGTGACGCTCGACAATGAGGCGATCGTCTCGCCGCATGCCAAGATCGGCATCATCTTCCAGGAGCCGCGGCTGCTGCCCTGGCTCAGCGTCGCCGACAATATCGGCTTCGGCCTTGCCGATTTGTCCGCGGCGCAGCGGCGCGAGAAGGTCGCGCGTGCGCTCGAACGCGTCGGGCTGGCGGAAAAGGCGCAGGCCTGGCCGCGCGAGCTCTCCGGCGGACAGGCGCAGCGGGTTGCGATCGCACGGGCGCTGGTGCCGCAGCCGGAGGTGCTGTTGCTGGACGAGCCGTTCTCCGCGCTCGATGCCTTCACCCGCAGGGATCTCCAGGATCATCTGCTCGACCTCTGGGCGGACACGCGGCCGACGCTCATCCTCGTCACACACGACGTCGACGAGGCCGTGGTGCTGGCCGACCGCGTGCTGGTGATGCGGCCGCGGCCGGGCCGGTTGTTCGACCAGATCGAGATCAATCTCGGCCGCCCACGCGACCGCAATTCGCCGCTGTTCGAGAATTTCAAGCGAAGTGTGCTGACGTCACTCGACCGTTCGCTCGACCGCAATGTGCCCGACCGTGACGCAACCCAGGGTCCCGGTCAGGCCATGTGGTGGTGACAATTTCGCTCTGAACCGGTACATCGAGGGGCAATTTTCCGGGAGAGAACGAAAATGGACGCTGCAGAGCTGCGCCAGATGCAGGCTCCGATCAAGGAGCGCTACAAGACCGATCCCAAGACCGCGCTGATCACGCTGAAGGCCAAGGGCTCCACCGACAGCGAAGGCATCGCCTGCAAGGTCGAGACCGGCCGCGCCATCGCGCTTGCGGGCCTGCATCCGGCGACCGGCGGTTCCGGCCTCGAGCTCTGCTCCGGGGACATGTTGCTTGAGGCGCTCGTCGCCTGTGCCGGGGTCACGTTGAAGTCGGTCGCGACTGCGATCGAGGTGCCGCTCAAGACCGGCAACGTCTATGCCGAGGGCGATCTCGATTTCCGCGGCACGCTCGGCGTCGACAAGGAGACCCCGGTCGGCTTCGCCGAGATCCGTCTGCGCTTCGAGGTCGACACATCGGCGCCGCAGGACAAGCTAGATCTCCTGCTCAAGCTGACCGAGCGCTATTGCGTGGTCTACCAGACCATCAAGAACGGCCCGAAGGTTTCGGTGTCGATGCAGCGGATGTGAGGGGCGAAAGCCGCTACTCCACGGATGGTGTCGTTCCCGCGGAGGCGGGAACCCATAACCCCAGGCCGTCGTGATTTCGCACGGTCGTTGCTCCAGCTCTCAAACCAGTACGGCCTGTGGCTATGGATTCCGGGCTCGCGCTTCGCGCGCCCCGGAATGACAGACAGAATGTCCCCCGATCTCCACTTCCTCCTCTTTCTTCTCCTGCGCATGGCGATCGCGGCGGCGTTCGTCGTGACGGCCTCGATCATCACCGAGCGCGCGGGTCCGGTGATCGGTGCGCTGGTCGCGACCCTGCCGATCTCGGCCGGTCCCTCCTACGTCTTCCTCGCGCTCGACCACGATGCCGCCTTCATCGCGCAGGGCTCGCTGGCGAGCCTTCCGATCAATGCTGCGACGATCTTCATGTGCCTCATTTATGTCGTGCTGGCGCAGCGGCATGGTCTTGCGGCGAGTTGTGGAAGTGCGGTTGCCGTCTGGATCGTGCTTGCCTCGATCATCCGCCAGTTCGACTGGTCGCTCACCGCCGGGCTCGCCGCCAATCTGATCGCCTTCGGCATCTGCATTCCGCTGCTGGCGGGCTATCGCCATGTGAAGATGCCGCTGGTCACGCGGCGCTGGTACGACGTGCCGATGCGGGCTGCACTGGTCGCGACCCTGGTCGCCATCGTGGTCTCGACCTCGGGCTGGGTGGGCCCCCGCATCAGCGGCATCATCGCGCTGTATCCCGTGGTGTTCTCCAGCATCATGGTGATCCTGCATCCGCGCATCGGCGGCGCGCCAACCGCCGCCGTGCTCGCCAACTCCGCCTGGGGCCTGCTCGGATTCGGCACCGCAATCGCCGTCCTGCACGTTGCAGTGGTGTCGTTCGGCTCGGCCGTCGGTCTGTGTCTCGCGCTCGGCACCTGCGTCGCCTGGAATCTGACGCTGTGGGGAATCGGCCGACGCGCGATGCACAACGCGCGGCAAGGGCCGTGAGACTACGGACACGCGCGACGCCGTGTCGCGAAAGAACGTGTCGGAGACTGCGTCTCATGCCGATTGGCAGCGCAGCATCTTCCCAAGCCATTGAATGAGAAACGTCATTTCAAGTCGCAGGGCCGCGGATGGCTTCTCTCGACGCCCGCCGGATCGTTCCCGGTCCTGCTGGTTTCCGACACTTCTATTAGAACTTTGTTCGAGCTTTTACCGTAGGAATGATCCTGCATACCCGCTCCGCTGTCATCGGCGCGAACTCGTCCGAGCTGCATCCGAGTGCAGGGACTCGCGGGAATTGTTATTTGAGTACGGCTGTTTCGCCGCGACGGTCACTTCCCCTACGAGCTGTCTACGTAATTTCGAGATGGAGATTCTTTGATGTTCGGTCGCAAGTCCCAGATTGACGCACAAGCACGGCTCGATGCGATCGGCCGCTCCCAGGCCATGATCGAATTCAATCTGGATGGCACGATTCTCACGGCCAACAAGAACTTTCTCAACGCCCTCGGCTATCGGCTTGACGAGATCCAGGGCAAGCATCATTCCATGTTCTTGCCGGCCGACCAGCGCGACAGCGCCGAGTACAAGGCGTTCTGGGCTGCGTTGAACCGTGGCGAGTGTCAGGCCCGCGAGTTCAAGCGGATCGCGAAGGGCGGCCGCGAAGTCTGGATCGAAGCAGCCTACAATCCGGTGCTCGACGGCAATGGTAAGGCGGTGATGGTCGCCAAGATCGCGACCGACATCACCGCGAAGAAGATGCGGAGCATGACGGATGCGTCGAAGATCGCCGCCATCAGCCGTGCCCAGGCCGTCATCGAATTTAAGCTCGACGGCACCATCGTCACCGCCAACGAGAATTTCTGCAAGACGCTCGGCTATTCGTTGGCCGAGATCGAGGGCAAGCATCATAGCCTGTTCGTGGCCGAGGCCGACCGCAACGGCACGGCCTATCGCGAGTTCTGGGCCGCACTCAACCGCGGCGACTACCAGGCCGGGGAGTTCAAGCGTATCGGCAAGGGTGGCCGCGAGGTCTGGATTCTCGCTTCCTACAATCCGCTGCTCGACGAGACCGGCAAGCCGTACGGTGTCGTCAAGTTCGCGACCGACATCACCGCGGACAAGCTGAAGAACGCCGATCTTGCCGGTCAGATATCGGCGATCGACAAGGCCCAGGCCGTGATCGAATTCAACATGGACGGCACGATCATCGCCGCCAACGCCAACTTCCTCAGCGCGCTCGGCTACTCGATGGCCGAGATCAAGGGCAAGCACCACAGCATGTTCGTCGAGCCCACGGAGCGCGACGGCGCCGCCTATCGCGAGTTCTGGGCCGCGCTCAACCGCGGTCAGTACCAGGCGGCCGAATACAAGCGCATCGGCAAGGGCGGCAAGGCGGTTTACATCCAGGCCTCCTACAACCCGATCCTCGACCTCAACGGCAAGCCGTTCAAGGTCGTGAAATATGCCACCGACACCACGCGGCAGGTGCTGGTCCGCATGGGCAACGAGCGCGTCCGCGGCATGATGGAATCGGTCGCCGCCGGTTCGGAGGAACTGAACGCGTCGGTGCGGGAGATCTCCGAGGCGATGACCAAGTCCCGCGAGACCGCGATGAGCGCGGTGGAGCAGGTCGCCTCAGCCGACGCGCAGGCCCAGCGCCTCACCGAGGCGGCGCAGTCGATGAGCGGCATCGTCGAGATGATCAACAGCATCACCGGCCAGATCAACCTCTTGGCGCTGAACGCCACGATCGAATCGGCCCGGGCCGGCGAAGCCGGCCGCGGCTTTGCGGTGGTCGCCTCCGAAGTGAAGAGCCTCGCCAATCAGGCCAAGCAGGCCACCGACAAGATCGGCCAGGAGATCGGCAGCCTCAACGGCATCTCCGGCGACGTGGTCAGCGCGCTCGGCTCGATCAAGCAGGCGATCAACAATGTCAGCGAATACGTGACATCGACCGCCGCTGCCGTCGAGGAGCAGAGCACGGTGACGAACGAGATGTCGACCAGCATGCAGCGCGCGGCCGCGGAAGCCGCGGCGATCGCGGCGCGGGCGTAGCGCTCAGCGCACGGAAGCGTAGGGTGGGTTAGCGCAGCGTAACCCACCTCTTTAGTTTCTGCGGTGACGGACGTGATGGGTTACGCCTTCGGCTAACCCACCCTACTGCACCTTCACTGCTTCGGCAGCTTGGCCTTCAAGGCATATAGCGCATCCAGCGCCTCGCGTGGCGACATCTCGTCCGGATGCAGCGCCTTCACGGCTTCCATCAAGAGGTCCGCCTCGCTCGGCGGAGCGGCTTCGGCGGCCGCGCGCGAGGGCACGGCGAATAGCGGCAGGTCGTCCACCAGCGCGCGCGCGGTCTGGCCGCGGTCCTGCGCCTCCAGCTTGGAGAGCACCGACTTCGCGCGCGTGATCACGGCCGGCGGCAGGCCGGCGAGCTTGGCCACCTGAATGCCGTAGGAGCGGTCGGCCGAGCCCGGCAGCACCTCGTGCAGGAATACGACATTGCCCTGCCACTCCTTCACCCGCACCGTGGCGTTGAACATCCGCGGCAGCTTGGCCGAGAGCGCGGTCAGTTCGTGATAATGCGTGGCGAATAGCGTGCGGCAGCGATTGCTTTCGTGCAGATGCTCGATCGCGGCCCAGGCGATCGAGAGACCGTCGAAGGTCGCGGTGCCGCGGCCGATCTCGTCGAGGATCACGAGCGAGCGCTCGCCGGCCTGGTTCAGAATCGCCGCGGTCTCGACCATCTCCACCATGAAGGTGGAGCGGCCGCGGGCGAGATCGTCGGCGGCGCCGACGCGCGAGAACAGCCGGTCGATGATGCCGATCCGCGCCCGCGTGGCCGGCACGAAGCTGCCGATCTGGGCAAGAAGGGCAATCAGCGCGTTCTGGCGCAGGAAGGTCGATTTACCGGCCATGTTGGGGCCCGTGAGCAGCCAGAGCTGACCGGACTTTTGCGCCGGGCTTGGTGAGAGGTCGCAGGCATTGGCGATGAACGGCTCGCCATTGCGCTTCAGGGCCTGCTCCACCACGGGATGGCGGCCGGCCTCGATCGCAAAGCCGAGCGAGTCGTCCACATCCGGTCGCACATAATTGTCGTCGACCGCGAGTTTTGCCAGCGAGGTCGCGACGTCGAGCAAGGCGAAGGCGTGGGCGGCGGCGCGCAGATCGTCGCTGATCGCCATGGCCTTGGCTGACAGCCGCTCGAAGATCTCGAGCTCGAGCCCGAGGGCGCGGTCGCCGGCATTGGCGATCTTGGCTTCGATCTCGCCGAGTTCCGAAGTGGTGAAGCGCACTTGGCCCGCCAGCGTCTGGCGATGGATGAAGGTGGCGTTCAGCGGCGCCGACATCAGTTTGTCGCCGTGCTGCGCGGTGACCTCGACGAAATAGCCGAGCACGTTGTTGTGCCGGATCTTGAGGCCTTTCACGGACGTCGTGTCGGCGTAGCGCGCCTGCATCGAGGCGACGACGAGACGCGAGGCATCGCGCAGGTTTCGGGCTTCGTCGAGCGCGGGCTCATAGCCCTGTCGAACGAAGCCGCCGTCGCGCTTGATCAGCGGCAGCTGCTCGTCGAGCGCGCTGGCGAATTCGGATGCGAGCTCGCGCGACGGTCGCTGCAAGGCCGCCATCACCGCCGCGATCTCCTGCGGCGGCTGATCGAGTTCGCCAAGCCGCGCCAGCACCTGGTCGGCGGCGACGATGCCGTCGCGGATGCCTGCGAGGTCGCGTGGGCCGCCGCGTCCGACCGACAGACGCGCCAGTGCGCGCGACATGTCGGGCGCACCGCGCAGGATGCTGCGGATGTCTTCGCGCGCAGCTGAATCGGCGACAAAGGTGCTCACCGCATCGAGCCGGCGCGCGATCGCGGGAGCGTCCGTCAGCGGCGCGGCCAGGCGTTGGGCAAGCAGGCGCGAGCCCGCCGAGGTCACCGTGCAGTCGATCGCATCGAGCAGCGAGCCGCGGCGTTCGCCGGCGAGCGTTCGCGTCAGTTCCAGATTGGCGCGCGTGGCCGGGTCGATCGCCATCGTTGCGCCCGAGGCTTCGCGCGCGGGCGGCGACAGCGGCGGATGCTTGCCGACCTGGGTGCGGTCGACATAGGTGACGGCTGCTGCTGCTGCGGTAGCCTCCAGCCGTGTGAGCTGCGCCAGCCCGTCCATGGTCGCGACGGTAAAGTAATCGCACAGCCGCTTCTCGGCGGTGGCGCCGTCGAAGACGTCGCGCGTCAGGGGTGTCACGGCCGGCAGCTCGCGCAAGGTCTGTCCGAGCTCGTTGTCGTTATAGAGCGCGTCGGTGACGATGGCCTCGTTCGGGTTGATGCGCGCCAGCGTTGCGGCGAGCTCGCCGCCCGAGCATTCCATCACGGTGAACTCGGCGGTCGAGATGTCGATCCAGGCGAGGCCGAAGCGGTCGCCGCCGGCAGAGGAGCGGGCGCGCGCGATCGCGAGCAGATAATTGTTGGCGCGGGCATCGAGCAGCGTGTCTTCGGTCAGCGTGCCCGGCGTGACCAGCCGCACCACGCCGCGGCGGACCACACTCTTGTTGCCACGCGCCTTCGCGGCAGCGGGATCCTCGGTCTGCTCGCAGACCGCGACGCGGTGCCCGGCCGAGATCAGGCGGTGCAGATAGTCCTCGGAGCGCTCGACCGGCACGCCGCACATCGGGATGTCGGCGCCCTGATGCTTGCCGCGCTTCGTCAGCACGATGCCGAGCGTCCTGGAGGCGATCTCGGCGTCCTCGAAGAACAGCTCGTAGAAGTCACCCATCCTGTAGAACAGCAGTAGGCCCTGATGCGCCGCCTTGATCTCCAGGTACTGTTCCATCATCGGCGTCACGCGCGCGATGGCTTCCGCTGGCGAGGTGGGCGCTTCGTCGGGGGGCGGCACAGGTATCGGCTGTTGTACTGTCATGGGCGGCGCAACCTACAAAATTTCGCCTGAGCGTCCTATTGGTTTGGCTTGGAAGGGCGGGTTTTCCACGCTGTCCGCATGGCGGGATATGGGCGCCACATTCCGGTCGTCATTCCGGGATGCGCCGTCAGGTGCAGGCCCGGAATCCATAACCCCGGCTCGTGGTTATGGATTCTCAGGTGCGCAATGCGCACCATAGCTCGCGACTTCGTCGCGCCCCGGAATGACGACTGAGTTTCATGGTCATCGGTCGAATGCGCCACCCGCGAAACCGTCAATTGACCTGCTGCGGGCGCCCTCCTAAAACTCCGGCGTCATTGAAGAATTCTGGCCGAACCGCGGCATTCAGGGAGAACAGCGATGCGTGACGTCTTTATCTGCGATGCCGTGCGGACCCCGATCGGCCGTTTCGGCGGCTCGCTCGCCAAGGTGCGCGCCGACGATCTTGCGGCGGCCCCGATCAAGGCGCTGATGGCAAAACACCCCAATCTCGACTGGGCGCAGGTGGACGAAGTCTTCTTCGGCTGTGCCAACCAGGCCGGCGAGGACAACCGCAACGTCGCCCGCATGGCGCTCCTGCTCGCAGGTCTGCCGGACTCGGTTCCCGGCCAGACGCTCAACCGGCTCTGCGCCTCCGGCCTGGATGCGGTCGGTGCGGCCGGCCGCGCCATCCGCTCCGGCGAGATCGAGCTTGCCATTGCCGGCGGCGTCGAATCCATGACCCGCGCGCCCTTCGTGATGGGCAAGGCGCAGGAAGCCTTCTCGCGTTCGGCCGAAATCTTCGACACCACCATCGGCTGGCGCTTCATCAATCCGCTGCTGAAGGCGCAGTACGGCGTCGATGCCATGCCGGAGACCGGCGAGAACGTCGCCGAGGAATTCCAGGTCTCACGTGCCGACCAGGACGCCTTCGCCATCCGCTCGCAGCAGCGCGCAGGCAAGGCGATCGCGGCCGGCTATTTTGCGGAAGAAATCATTCCGATCACCATTCCCGGCGGCAAGGCGGGTCCTGTAACCGTCGACAAGGACGAGCATCCGCGTCCCGAGACCACGCTGGAAGGTTTGGCAAAACTGAAGCCGATCGTGCGCAATCCCGGCACGGTCACCGCCGGCAACGCCTCCGGCGTCAATGACGGCGCCGCGGCCATGATCCTGGCATCCGAAGCCGCGGTGAAGAAGCACGGCCTGACGCCGCGCGCGCGCATCCTCGGCCTCGCCTCGGCCGGCGTGCCGCCGCGCATCATGGGCATCGGTCCCGTGCCCGCGACCCGCAAGCTGATGGAGCGGCTCGGCAAGAAGATCAGCGATTTCGACCTGATCGAGCTCAACGAGGCCTTCGCCTCGCAGGGCATTGCCTGCATGCGCCAGCTCGGCGTCGCTGACGATGCGGATTTCGTCAATCCGCATGGCGGCGCCATCGCGCTCGGCCATCCCCTCGGCATGAGCGGCGCACGCCTCGCGCTCACCGCCGTCCACGGCATGGAGAAGCGCGGCGGCAAGCTCGCGCTCGCCACCATGTGCGTCGGCGTCGGCCAGGGCGTCGCGGTCGCGATCGAGAAGCTGAACTGACGGTCCACGCAGTGGACCGTCATCCCGGGGCAGCCCGAAAGGGCTGAACCCGGGATCTCGAGATTCCGGGCCTGGTCCTTCGGACCATCCCGGAATGACAGTGTTGGCGTTACGCGGGTCGCTTCAAGGACCGTCCCATGATCATCGAGCGCGAGCAGGACGTCACGGCCGCGGCACTGGCGGTGATGGAGCGGACTTCCGATCCGCGCATGCGCCAGATCATGATCTCCCTGGTCAAGCATTTGCACGGCTTCGTGCGCGACGTCCGCCTGACCGAGAAGGAGTTTCGCGATGCCACCGCTGTCATCGCCGAGCTCGGCAAGCTGACCACCGACACGCACAACGAAGTGGTCCTGATGGCGGGCTCGCTCGGCGTCTCCCCGCTGGTGTGCCTGCTCAACAATGGCGACCAGGGCAATACCGAAACCGATCAGTCGCTGCTCGGGCCGTTCTGGCGGTTGAACTCGCCGCGGGTCGAGAATGGCGGATCGATCGTCCGCTCCGAGACCCCGGGTGCGCCGCTATTCGTGAACGGCCGCGTCGTGGACAAGGACGGTCGTCCGATCGCTGGCGCCGAGGTCGATGTCTGGCACGCCTCCCCGGTCGGCCTCTACGAGAACCAGGACCCCGATCAGGCCGACATGAACCTGCGTGGCAAGTTCACGACCGACCAGGACGGGCGCTTCTCCTTCCGTTCGGTGATGATGGTCGGCTATCCCATTCCGACGGGCGGCGTGGTCGGCCGCCTGCTGGAGGCGCAGAGCCGCCATCCCTATCGCCCCGCGCATCTGCATGCCCTGATCCTCAAGCCGGGCTTCAAGGTCCTGATCTCGCAGGTCTACGATCCCAACGATCCCCATATCGACAGCGACGTGCAATTCGGCGTGACGCAGGCGCTGATCGGCAAGTTCCTACGCCATGACGCGCCACATCCGACCGAACGCGAGGTTGCGACGCCCTGGTATTCGCTCGACCATGTCTACCGGCTCGAAGTCGGGGAAGCCGTACTGCCGCGTCCGCCGATCAAATAGGGCTCAAACCCGCTTCCCCCAATTAGTTATATCCTATAATGATTGGCGGAAGCGTTGTCCGGCCGGACCACAATGGCCGGGGAGGAGTTCGTCCATGACATTCATCTATCCCACTGACAGCAACAAGGCGCATCCGCTGCCGCTGTCGCCCGACTACAAGAGCTCGATCAAGCGTGCGCCGAACAAGCCCTTGATTCCGATGCGCCATACGTTGTCGGAGCTGACAGGCCCGGTCTACGGCCACGAGACCGTCCGCAAAGGCGACAACGACCTCACCACCCAGCACAAGGGCGAGCCGATCGGCGAGCGCATCATCGTGCACGGCCATGTGCGCGACGAGGACGGTCGCGGCGTGCCGAACTCGCTGGTCGAGATCTGGCAGGCCAATTCGTGCGGCCGTTACGTCCATGTCCGCGACCAGCATCCGGCGCCGCTCGATCCGAATTTCACGGGGGCCGGCCGCACCGTGAGCGATGCTGCCGGCTACTACCGCTTCGTCAGCATCAAGCCGGGCGCCTATCCCTGGGGCAATCACCACAATGCCTGGCGTCCCGCGCATATCCATCTGTCGGTGTTCGGCCATTCCTTCGTCACGCGCCTCGTGACGCAGATGTATTTTCCGAACGATCCGCTGTTCCCGTTCGATCCGATCTTCAACTCGGTGCCGGACGAGAAGGCGCGGGCGCGGATGGTCTCCTCGTTCGATCTCGAGAACACCCAGCCCGAATGGGCGCTGTGCTACCGCTTTGACGTCGTGCTGCGCGGCAAGAACGCCACCCCCATGGAGAATCACTAAGTGCAGGATTCTGTGACGCCCGACGGGATCACCCCATCGCAGACGGTCGGCCCGTTCTTCAAATACGGCCTGACGCCGAACGGCGAATACGCCTGGAACGACGCGTTCACCAACTCGACGCTGACGCCAGACGTCACCGGCGAGCGCATCCGCATCGAGGGGCGTGTGTTCGACGGTGACGGCGTTGCCGTGCCGGATTGCATGCTGGAGATCTGGCAGGCGGACGCGCAGGGTCGCTTTGCCGACCCGCAGGACAAGCGTGCGCTGCCGAATGCGAGCTTCCGCGGCTTTGCCCGTTGCGGCACCGACAAGGACGGCTATTACGCGTTCGAGACCATCAAGCCGGGCACGGTGCCTGATCCCGATGGCAAGCCACAGGCGCCGCACATCCTCCTTGCGGTGTTCGGCCGCGGCATGCTGCGGCATCTCTACACCCGGATCTATTTCAGCGACGAGGCCGGCAACGCCGCCGACCTTGTGCTGGCGCTGGTGCCCACCGAGCGCCGCCCCACGCTGACTGCGGTGCGCGAAGCCGGCAAGCCCGTCTACCGGCTCGACCTGCGGCTCCAGGGCGACAACGAGACAGTGTTCTTCGACGTGTGAGGCAATGCGTGCCGGGGAGGCTTGATCCTCGGCACGCACGTCTCATCTGGCGCATCGAAGCCGAGGTTGCCTCCGGCCGAAACGATTCGCACGTGTGTGCGTCAGGCTCGCTGACTCAAATACCGATGGCTTGACGGCAAATTCCCGTAGTTATGCGGAGTTCGCGCGATACAATTTCGGCGCGAAGCAATCCCGTATTTACCGTATTCGTCTAGGGTGGCTGCAGTTTCGACGCCGCCCCGGATTGTTTCATGAAATTTCGTCTGTCCTTGTCCTCTGCGATCATTGCGTTCGGCATCGTTCTCGCCATCGGTTTTGCCGCCGTGGTTTCGACCAGCCTCTATGCCTTGAAAGAGCTCAAGGTCGGCGGTCCGCTCTACTCCGACATCAAGCTCGGCAACGACCTCATCGCGGACATTCTGCCGCCGCCGGAATATGTCATCGAGGCCTATCTCGAGGCGACGCTGGCCATGCGCGAGCCGGACCAGCTGGCGGCCCACGGCGAACGTCTGGTCCAGCTCCGCAAGGACTACGACGAGCGCAAGGCGTTCTGGGTCACCTCCAGCCTCTCGGCCGACCTGAAAACGGCGCTGGTGTCCAAGTCCGACGCCGAGGTGCAGAAGTTCTGGAAGGCGTCCGACCAGCTCCTGCCGGCCCTCAAGGCCAAGGACGCCGCTGCGTCCGAGCGCATCTATGCGCAGCTGAAGGACGCCTACACCGCGCATCGCGCCGTGATCGACAGCATCGTCGAGAACGCCAACAAGCAGAATGCCGCCATGGAAAAGCTGGCGGCGGACCGCGACAGCTCGATGCTTTATATCCTCCTCGGCGTCTCCGCCGCTGTCCTGGCTTTCGTTGCTGCGGGCCTGCTCGGCGTCGCCCTCGGCGTGGTGCGCCCGATCGTGCGCATGACTGATACGATGCAGAAGCTTGCGACCGGCGATCTCGCCGCCGACATTCCTTTCGCTGACCGAAAGGACGAGGTCGGCTCGATGGCGGGGGCGCTTGTGGTGTTCAAGCAGGCGGCGGTCGAGAATTCCCGCCTGCGCGAGGAGCAGTTGCGGCAGGAGCAGGAGGCGGCGCTCGCCAAGCGCTCCGCCCTGCACCAGATGGCCGAGACCGTCGAGCGCGAGACCGGCCGATCGGTCGACACCGCCGGCGCAGCGACGCAAGGCGTCGAGCGGGCGGCGTCCAGCCTGTCGGAGATCGCGAAGTCGCTCTCCGCACAGTCGCAGGCGGTCGCGGCGGCCTCCACCCAGGCCCTCGGCAGCTCGCAGGCCGTCTCGGCCGCGGCCGAAGAGCTCAGCGCCTCGATCCGCGAGATCGCAAGCCAGGTCGTGCGGACCAGCACCGTCACAAAATCGGCTGTCGCCGGCCGCGAGCAGGCGCGTTCGACCATCCAGGCACTGGCCGGATCGGTGAAGAAGATCGCCGAGGTCTCCGACCTCATCGGCGGCATCGCCGGCCAGACCAACCTTCTGGCGCTCAACGCCACGATCGAGGCCGCCCGTGCGGGCGAGGCCGGCCGCGGCTTCGCCGTGGTCGCCGCCGAAGTGAAGTCCCTGTCCGACCAGACCGCCAAATCCACCGAGGAGATCACGCGGCTAATCACCGAGATTCAGGCCTCGACGCAGGCCGCGGTCGATGCCGTCGAGACCATGGGGGGCCACATCGTCGAGATCGACGGCGTGGCGACCTCGGTTGCCGCCGCGATGGAGGAGCAGGACGCCGCGACGCGGGAGATCACGCGGTCGATTTCCGAATCGGCTTCCGCGGCCAAGGAGGTCTCGGCCAAGATCGGCAATGTCAGCCGCGACGCCGCTTCCGTGAACGAGCGCGCCGCCGAGGTCAGGCAGGCGATCGCCGGCATGGCCGCCAATCTCGAACAGCTCCGGTCGGTCGTGGTGCGGACCGTGCGCGACTCGACCGAGGCGGCGTGAGCGCGGCATCGGACCGGCGGCTGGTGCGTGGGGTCATGATCGTGCAGTATGGCGCGGGACAGGGGCATCGTGAATTTCATGACACCTCCACAACTGCCTGATGTCGTTGAGCCCGCCCGACTGACGGCGGCACTGCGCAGGGGCGGCGTGCTGGATGCCGGCGCCGTGCGCGAGGTGAAGGTGCTGCATCAGCGCGACACCGTCGTGTCACATATCGTGCGTCTCGGCCTGCGCTATGTCGGCGAATCCGGCGGCGCGCCGCAGACACTGATCCTGAAGACGCCGCATGCCGATTTTGCCAAGACGCTCGCGCATGGTGGCCGGCACGAAGTGGCCTTCTATGCGAAACTTGCACCGAATATGCCGCCGGGGCTGGTGCCGCGTTGCTTTGACGGACAGTTCGATGAGGAAAATGTCAGTTGGCATCTGCTGCTCGAGGATCTCACCGATAGCCATGATGTCGCGGCCCAGTGGCCCCTGCCGCCGTCTCGCGAACAGGCGCTGGCGATCGTCACGACGCTCGCGAGCTGGCACGCGGCATGGTGGGACCACCCAAGTCTCGGCGACACCGTCGGCAGTTGGATGAGCGCCGATGATACGTCAAGGTTGATGGAGACCTTTGCTGGCCACTATGATCGTTTTGCCGATCTTCTCGGCGACCGCCTGAGCGAAGAACGACGCATCCTCTATCGACGGTTCATTGAGCAGTCGGATCGTTTGCTTGAGCGCTATCATTCCCATCGACATCTCTCTATTGCCCACGGCGATGCCCATACTTGGAATTTCCTCCTGCCGCGCGCGGACATCGCCGACACCGTGCGCATTTTCGACTTCGACCAGTGGCGCATCAACGTGCCGACCCACGATCTCGCCTACATGATGGCGACGCAATGGTATCCGGAGCGCAGGCAGACGCTCGAGCGCCTGCTGCTCAACCGTTATCATGAGACCCTGATCTCGCACGGCGTCAGCGGCTACACGCGCGGCGCACTTGACCAGGACTATCGCCGATCGGTGCTCTGGCACATCACCAAGCCGGTCTGGCAATGGAGCATCAACCTTCCGCCGCTGATCTGGTGGAACAATCTGGAGCGGATATTTGCGGCCGTGGATGATCTGGGCTGCGAGGAGTTGTTGTAGGGGTCGCGCCGCATATTCAGTGTCGTCCCTGCGAACGCAGGGACCCATAATCACAGGGAGTAGTTTGGCGCGAGACTGGTAATTCAGAGTCTTCGCCAAACTACTCCCTGTGATTATGGATCCCGGATCTGCGCTCCGCTTCGCTGCGCTTGTCCGGGATGACAGTGGAGATTGGTGATCGACCGCGTCCTACTCCATCACCGCATGTTCCGGTCCCGCCGCCTGCTTGCGCAGCGTGGCCTTGGTCGAGCCGATCAGCAAGGCGAGCGGGATGGTGCAGAGGATGAAGAACATCACCAGCTGATAGTCGTAGGCGAAGGCGATGATCTGCGCCTGCACGCCGACCATCCTGTCGGCCATGGCGCGGCCGGCGTCGGTGGAGAGGTTGATCATGCCGCTGACGCTGGGCATCTGGAGCGCGTGGTTGAACGGGTTGATGTGCTCGGACAGGATCGCATAGGTCCGCCGCGTCCCCTGCGTCAATTGGGCGATGACGACGGAAATGCCGACCGAGCTCGCGACGTTGCGCATCAGGGTCAGCATCGCGGTGCCGTCAGTGCGCAGATCGTTCGACAGCGTCAGGAACGCCACGGTCGAGAGCGGCACGAAGACGAGGCCGAAGCCGAAGCCCTGGATGACGCTGACGGTGACGATCTCCGGCACCTGGGTCAAATCGGTCCAGCCGGTCATCTGGAACAGCGAGCCCGCGGTCAGCGTCAGGCCGGCGATGATCAGCGTGCGCGCCTCGAAATAGCGCATCATGCGGCCGACCAGCATCATCGCAAAGAAGGTGCCGAAGCCGCGGCTCGCCAGCAAGAGGCCGGCGGTGATGATGGGATAGCCGATCACGTTCTGCATATAGGGCGAGGCCAGCGCCATGGTCGAGAACAGCACGAGCCCCATCACGATCATGAACACGCAACCGGTGACGAAGTTGCGATCCCGAAACAGCGCGAACCGGATGAACGGCGTCGAGGTCGTGAAGGAGTGCGCGAGGAAGAAATAGAAGGCGACGGCAGAAACGATGAACTCCGCGAGGATCTCATTGGATTCCAGCCAGCCCAGCTGCTCGCCGCGGTCGAGCGCGAGCTGAAGCGAGCCGATCGCGACCGCCAGCGCGGCGAAGCCGAACCAGTCGAATCTGAGGCTGAGATTCTTGTCCGTCTCGTCCATGAAGACGATCAGCCCGAGCACGGTGATGAAGCCGAACGGCAGGTTGACGAAGAACACCCAGTGCCATGAATAAGTCTCGGTCAGCCAGGCGCCAAGTGATGGACCCATGATCGGACCCATCATCACGCCCATGCCCCAGATCGACATCGCCTTGGCGCGTTCCTGGAGCGTGTAATAGTCGAGCATCACCGATTGCGACAGCGGCACCAGGGCGGCGCCGAACACACCTTGCAGCAGGCGGAACAGCACCATCTGGTTGATGTCTTCGGCGAGGCCGCACAGCACCGAGGCCATGGTGAAGCCGGCCGAGCAGATGATGAAGATGCGCTTGCGGCCGAAGCGGTTGGCGATCCAGCCGACCGGCGCCGTCATGATCGCAGCGGCGACGATGTAGGAGGTCAGCACCCAGTTGATCTGGTCCTGCGAGGCCGACAACGTGCCCTGCATGTAGGGCAGGGCGACGTTGGCGATGGTGGTGTCCAGCGCTTGCATGATGGTCGCGGTCATGGCGCAGATCGTCACCATGTTCCGGCGCAGGCCGGGGACCATCAGGCTGGCATTGGGACCGGACATCGGGTCAGTCCTTGCGTTCAGTCTTTATCCTGGCTCGCTGTCGCCGACAGGCCGAGCAGGCCGGCGAGCGAGCGCTGATGGCCGGTGTCGATGGTGGCGTAGACGCTCATGCCGGCCTTCAGCTTCCGCACATATTTGTCGGTCTCATCGAAATAGATGCGGATCGGCACGCGCTGCACCACCTTGACGAAATTGCCGGTAGCGTTCTGCGGCGGCAGGATCGCGAATTGCGCGCCGGTGCCGGGCGAAAGCGAGCCGATCTTGCCCTTGAAGACGTGGTTCGGGAACGCGTCGACCTCGAGCGTGACGGGCTGTCCTTCGGTGACGTGGGTGAGGTCGCTCTCCTTCGGATTGGCGTCGACCCAGGGGTGGGCGACGTCGATGATGGAAAACACCGGCGTGCCGGCGGCGACATAGCGGCCGAGCTGGATTTGCTCGACCTGCGTCGCCACGCCGTCCATCGGCGCGCGCAGCACGGTGTGGTCGAGGTTGCGCTGGGCATCGTCCAGCTTGGCCTTCGCCTGGGCGTAGGATGGGAATTGCTCCAGCGGCAATTCGGGGTCGCCGAGCAGCTGCGTCTTGGCGTTGGAGAGCTGTTGCTTGATGTATTGCGCCTGTGCGCCGGCGGTGACCAGCGCATTCGAGGCATTGTCGAGATCGAGCTGCGAGCCGTAATTGTTCTTCACCAGCGCCTGCTTGCGCTCGACGTCGCGCTGCTTCAAATCGATGCCTTGCTGGGCAAGCCCCAGCATGTCGCCATAGATCTTGATGTTGGCGACGAGGTTGTCGTAAGTCGTGCGGGCCTGCGCGAGCTGCGCCTTGGCTTCGTCCACCGCGTGGCGAAACGGAGCGGGGTCGATCTCGAACAGCTCGTCGCCCTGCTTGACGGACTGGCCTTCCTTCACGACGACCTTCTGGATCTTGCCGGAGATGTCGGGCGTCACCAGCACCTTCTGCGCGCCGACATAGGCGTCGTCGGTGCCGACATAGCGGCCGCCATGCAGGTAGAAGGTGATGCCGCCGATGGCGGCGATGACAGGCAGCACGACCAGGAGCAGGAAGCGGCGGTAACGCCGCAGGCCGGCGACCAGGCGGCGGCGCGGATCGGTGCCGGCCTTCTTGGTGGGCTTGCCGCTGTCGGTCTTCTGCTCGGGCTGGAACTTGAGGACTTGGTCAGCCATAGCGCTGCTCCTTACGCGCCTGTTCCGCGCCGCTGGTCTGGATCGCGGTACGCACGTTTTCCTTGATGGTTTCGAGCTGGGTCAGGAGGCGATGGGCGTCCGCCGGCGTGATGCCGTCGAGCGCGTTGGCGGTGAGCTCGGACTTCAGCCCGCCCATCCGGCCCAGCAATTGCCGGCCGGCCTTCCTCAGATACAGGCGCTTGACGCGGCGGTCCGAAGCGTCGCTGCGGCGCTCGATCCAATCATTGTCGCAGAGCTTGTCGATCAGGCGGGTCAGCGTGATCGGCTGCATCTCGAGCAGCTCCGCGAGTTCCGACTGCTTCATGCCCTCGCTGCGCTCGACCTTGGCCAGCACCGCCCATTGCGCCCGGGTGATGCCGAACCGCGATGCCTCCTTGTCGGCATAGACGCGCAAGAGGCGATAGAGCTCACCGAGCGTGAACAGGAAGTTCTGGTCGACGGACCCGCGGGTCATAAGCTTGGTCTCCAATAAGCTTGGAATATAATAAGCAAGCTTATGATTATTCCATGGCGGATTATCAGGATGCTGTCCCGCAGCGCGAGCATGGCTGGCAGCCGGTCGCAGGGTCGTGCTTTGGGTTCCCGGGCTCAAATGCTAGAACGTGGCCGCATGACCCTCGCAAAGCCGGCATTTCCCGCGCCTGACCACGATCACGGCCGCTGCACCGCGGATGCGCTGGCGCATGCCGAGGAGGTCTGCAAGCAGCGCGCTCAGAAATTAACGCCGATACGCCGTCAGGTGCTGGGGGCCTTGCTCTCCAGCCACCGCCCGCTCGGCGCCTATGAGGTGATCGACGAGCTTGCCAAATCGATGTCGCGGCCGGCGCCGATCACGGTCTATCGCGCGCTCGATTTCCTGATGGCCAACGGCCTCGTGCACCGCATCGAAAGCCGCAATGCCTACCTTGCCTGTGCCGCCCACGACCACGACGCGACCTCGGCGGTGGCGTTCCTGATCTGCGAGCGCTGCGGCCTGGTCGGCGAGATCCCGTCGGCGTCCTTCGCCGGGGACCTCAATGCAGCGGCGCGCAGCTCGGGCTTTGCGCCTAAATTGTCCGTGGTGGAGATCACGGGCGTCTGCACCCATTG
The DNA here is from genome assembly GCF_028128695.1 of Bradyrhizobium sp. CCBAU 25360. Lineage (NCBI taxonomy): Bacteria > Pseudomonadati > Pseudomonadota > Alphaproteobacteria > Hyphomicrobiales > Nitrobacteraceae > Bradyrhizobium > Bradyrhizobium sp. CCBAU 25360. The sequence goes on along the minus strand of NZ_LBJA01000040.1, from coordinate 24,063 downwards.
TCAAAAAGCTGCATAGAGCAACAACGGCGCAAAGCCGGGTAGTCGGGAAGAGATGTCCTCGCCACAAGCCAACTATTCCGCCGCACGTCCCCTCAGTGCCGGCGCCATCGCCCTGATGCTCATGCTGTGCCTGACCTGGGGATTCAACCAGATCGCGGTGAAGCTGGTGCTGCCTGACATTCCGCCGATGCTGCAGGCCACGATCCGCTCGGCGGGCGCGCTGCCGGTGCTGTTCCTCATCGGCACGCTTCGCGGCGTCAAATTCTTCGAGAACGATGGCACGTGGAAGCCGGGCCTGATTGCCGGGCTGATGTTCGGCATCGAATTCGTGCTGATCTTCCAGGGGCTGCGCCTCACCTCAGCCTCGCGCGCAGTGGTGTTCCTCTACACCGCGCCGTTCTTCGTCGCGCTCGGCTCTTATCAGGTGCTTGGCGAGCGGCTCGGCGCCTCGCAATGGCTGGGCCTTGCCATCAGCTTTGCCGGCGTCGCCCTCGCGATTGGCGTGCCGCAGCCCAATGTCGATTCGCATGTCCTGCTCGGCGACCTCATGATCGTCGGTGGCGCCGCGCTGTGGGCGGCGACGACACTGGTCGCCAAGGGCACAAGGTTGCGGTTCGCCGCGCCCGAGAAGGCGCTGGGTTATCAGGTGGCGATCTCGATCCCGATCCTGGGACTGGCGGCATGGCTGTTCGGTGAGACCATCACGCATACCCCGGCGCCGCTGTCGCTCGGCCTGATGGCCTTTCAGGCGATCTGGGTGGTTGGAACCACGTTCACGCTTTGGTTCGCGCTGGTGAAGGCCTATTCGGCCAGCAAATTGTCGGCTTTTACCTTCATCACCCCTTTGTTTGGCGTCGTCGGTAGCTATTTCATCATGCACGACACGCTAAGCTTGGCGTTCGGGGCGGCTGCCGTCCTTGTAATTGCTGGGCTTTTTCTGGTTAACCGTCCCAGCCAAGTCGCTGCGGCGCCGCGCGATGCATTGCTGAACGTCACCAAAACCTGATATTTGGACCCCATGAACAAGCCCGAAACCACCATCGATTCCGACATCGCGGGGCCAGCGCCGCGCCATCACACCACCCAGGTCAAGGTCGGCGACGTCGCCGTCGGCGGCGGTGCGCCGATCGTCGTGCAGTCGATGACCAACACCGACACCGCCGACATCGACGGTACCATTGCCCAGGTCGCGGCGCTCGCGCGCGCCGGCTCCGAAATGGTCCGCATCACCGTGGACCGGGAGGAAGCCGCGGCCGCCGTGCCGCACATTCGCGACGGCCTCGCCAAGCGCGGCATCACCACGCCGTTGATCGGCGACTTCCACTATATCGGCCACAAGCTGCTCGCGGCCTATCCGGCCTGCGCCGAGGCGCTCGCCAAGTACCGCATCAATCCCGGCAATGTCGGCTTCAAGGACAAGCGCGACACCCAGTTCGCCGACATCATCGAGATCGCCAACAAGAACAGCAAGCCGGTGCGCATCGGCGCCAATTGGGGCTCGCTCGATCAGGAGCTGCTGACCAAGCTGATGGACGAGAACGCCGCCTCGGCCAATCCGCGCGACGTGCGCGCGGTGACGCGCGAAGCCATGGTGCAGTCCGCGCTGCTCTCGGCCGCGCGCGCCGAAGAGCTCGGCATGCCCAAGAACCGCATCATCCTCTCCGCAAAGGTCTCGGCGGTGCAGGATCTGATCGCGGTCTATCAGGACCTCGCCAGCCGCTCCGATTATGCCATCCATCTCGGCCTCACCGAAGCCGGCATGGGCTCGAAGGGCATCGTGGCGTCCTCGGCCGCGCTCGGCATCCTCTTGCAGCAGGGCATCGGCGACACCATCCGCATCTCGCTGACGCCGGAGCCCGGCGGCGATCGCACCCGCGAGGTGCAGGTCGGCCAGGAGCTGCTGCAGACCATGGGCTTCCGCACCTTCGTGCCGCTGGTCGCGGCGTGCCCCGGCTGCGGCCGCACCACCTCGACCACGTTCCAGGAACTGGCGCGCTCGATCCAGGATTTCATCCGCGACGAGATGCCGACCTGGAAGACGAAATATCCCGGCGTCGAAGAACTCAACGTCGCGGTGATGGGCTGCATCGTCAACGGCCCCGGCGAATCCAAGCACGCCAATATCGGTATCTCGCTGCCGGGCACCGGCGAAGCGCCCGCCGCGCCGGTTTTCGTCGACGGCAAGAAGTTCCGCACCCTGCGCGGGCCGACCATCTCCGCCGACTTCAAGGCGCTGGTCATCGACTACATCGAGCAGCGTTACGGCCAGGGCGCCAAGGTGCCGGTGACCGCGGCGGAGTGATTTCACTCCGCTAGCGCTCCACACTCCGCTGTCGTCCCTGCGAAAGCAGGGACCCATAACCACAGGGAGTGGTTTGGCGAAGACTCGGAGTTACCAATTTCGCGTCAAACCCCTCCCTGTGGCTATGGGTCCCGGATCTGCGCTTGCGCTTGTCCGGGACGACGAACTGAGTGTGCGGTGCAGATTGCACATCCCTCACCGCGCGCTACGATGGCTCCCAATCAAGAATGATCGGGAGACACGCCATGAGCTCACTCGCCGGCAAGCAGGGCCCGCGCTATCGCCACACGGCCGATGACGGCGCGCCCTATGAGACCATCGCGGTCGAGAAGCTCACCCCCATCATCGGCGCGGAAATATCGGGCGTGGACATCGGCAGGCTCGTCTCCGACGACGCGCGCTCCAACCAGCAGATGGACGAGATCCACCGCGCGCTCGCCGAAAACCTCGTCATCTTCTTCCGTGACCAGCAAATCACGCCGAAGCAGCATCTCGCCTTCGGCCGCAAGTTCGGCGAGCTGCATTTCCATCCCGCCGCGCCGCATGAGGACGAAGACCCGGCGCTGATGAAGATCTACGCCGACAAGAACTCGCCGCGCGCCAACGGCGAGGGCTGGCACTCCGACGTGTCCTGCGATCTCGAACCGCCGATGGGTTCGATCCTCTACATCAAGCAGTGCCCGCCGCGCGGCGGCGACACGCTGTTCGCCAACATGTACGCCGCCTATGAGGCGCTGTCCGACCGCATGAAGGCCTATCTCGATGGCCTCACCGCGCTGCATGACGGCGAGCCGATCTATCGCGGGCTCTATGCGAACTATGGCGTCGCCGACCGTCCGTCCTATCCGAGCGCCGAGCATCCCGTTGTGCGGACGCATCCCGTCACGGCCAAGAAGGCGCTTTACGTCAACCGCGGCTTCACCCGCCACATCAACGGTATCCCGCGGGACGAGAGCGACGCGATGCTCGCCTATCTCTACCAGCACGCCGAGAACCCGCTGTTCCAGTGCCGCTTCCGCTGGACCGAGAACGCCATCGCCTTCTGGGACAACCGCTGCACCCAGCACCGCGCGATGTGGGACTACTGGCCCCACACGCGCTCGGGTACGCGGGTGACGGTGAAGGGGGAGCGGCCGGTTTAAGGAGACGGTGCCGTAGGGTGGGCAAAGCGAAGCGTGCCCACCATCTCGCCGCACACGTGACAGGATGGTGGGCACGGCGCGCGAAGAGCGCGCCTTTGCCCACCCTACGAGAGCCCGTTCTTGCGTTGACGTCCTCCCGTGTCCGCGCCAATCTTCCTAAAAACAAATCGGGAGGATCTTCCATGCTTCGCGCAGAGGACAATAAATTCCTGACCGAGGCCGGCCCCGGAACGGGCATGGGCGAATTGCTGCGCCGCTTCTGGATTCCCGTCTTGCTGTCAGAAGAGCTTCCCGAGCCCGATGGCGAGCCGAAGAAGATCGTCGTCCTCGGCGAGGAACTGCTCGCCTTCCGCGACACGCGCGGCGTCGTCGGTGTCATCGACCAGTATTGCCCGCATCGCGGCGCCAATCTCTGGCTCGGGCGCAACGAAGAGTGCGGCATCCGCTGCGTCTATCACGGCTGGAAATTCGACACCGACGGCCGCTGCCTGGACATGCCGACCTCCTACCCCGACCTCAACGCCAAGGACCTGATCCGCATCAAATCCTATCCGGTGCGTGAATGGGGCGAGATGGTCTGGGCCTATATGGGGCCGCTCGAGGCCACACCCGAATTGCCTGATCTCGAAATGGCGCTGCTGCCGGCCTCGCACCGCTACGTCAGCAAGAAATGGCAGGACTGCAACTGGGTGCAGGCGCTGGAAGGCTCGATCGACACCGCGCATTTCACCTTTGCCCATCTCTCCTTCGACAAGGAGGAGAACGAGATCCTGGACATCAAGAAGCACTTTGTGAATCCGATCGCGCGGATGGCGAGCGATCACATGCGCTGGATCGCGGAAGACCCGCGTCCGGTGATCAAGATCAGCCCGCACGACGCCGGACTGACCATTGCCGGCGGCCGGCTCACCGGCGGCGACAGCATCTACTGGCGCATTGCGCAATTCCTGATGCCGTTCCACGCCTACGCGCCGAGCGCGATGCCGGGCGAGAGCATTTTTGGCCAGACCTTCGTGCCTGTCACCGACACCAATTGCTGGATCTACACCTATGCCTGGAATCCGGAGCGCCCCCTGACGCAAGCAGAGCGCGACGCCTACGACCGCGGCAACGGCGTGATCGCGGAGGTCGACGACCATTACGTGCCGCTGCGCCATAAGGGGAACGACTATCTGATTGACCGCAAGCTCCAGAAGACCCGGAGCTACACCGGCATCAAGGGTGTCTCCGAGCAGGACGCCGCCGTGCAGGACAGCCAAGGGCCGATCGCCGACCGCACCCGCGAGCATCTCGGGCCGACCGATCTCGGCATCATGCATTTTCGCAAGACCGTGATGGATCTGGCGCGGGCGCTGCAGCAGGGTGAGCCGCCTCCGCAGGCGGCGCATCAGGATCGCTATGCGGTGCGCTCGGGCGCCTGCGTCACCAGCAAGTCGAAGGATCTGCCCGCGGTCATGCTCGAACGATTCGGCGATGTCGCGGGCTTCGTCGGCCGGCCACGCATCGCGGCAGCGGAGTAGGATTTGTCGTCAGGGCGGGACATCGTCGCAATTCTCCTGGTGTCGCTGGTCGCGCTATTGCTTCCATCGATCGATGCGGGTCTGGCCGCCCCGGCCCGAAAGGTCGCGAAAGCGAGGCCCAGGCCTTCGCCCGCGCCAGCCAAATGTGAGATGCCGAAATTCCGGATCGTCGTGGATGTCGGGCATACGCCGGACTCCTACGGCGCACTGAGCGCGCGCAACGATCCGGAGTTCGGCTTCAACTTCCGTCTCGCAAGACTCATCACGGCGAAACTCAAGTCCGAAGGCTTTGCCGCAACACGCCTGCTCGTCACGGACGGCAAGGCTCGGCCCAGCCTGTTCAAACGTGTCGGCAGCGCCAATGGGTCGCGCGCCGATCTTTTCCTGTCGATCCATCACGATTCGGTGCCGGACAAGCTGCTCGAGACCTGGGAATTCGATGGCGCGAAGAGCTATTTCAGCGATCGCTTTTCGGGCCACTCGCTGTTCGTGTCGCAGCAGAATTCGCACTTCGCCACCAGCCTGGTGCTGGCCCGGATGATCGGCAGACAGTTGAAGGAGCAAGGCCTGCACTATGCCAGCCAATACACTTTGCCGCTGATGGGCCGTTACCGGCGCCAGTTGCTCGACAAGGATTTCGGCGTCTACCGCTATGACGGGCTCGTCGTCCTCTCGCGGACCAGCAGTGCCGCAGTGCTGCTCGAGGCCGGCTCCATCATCAACCGCGACGAGGAAATGGCGATGAACGCACCCGAGCGGCATGAGACGATTGCGGCGGCCGTGGCGTCGGCCATAGTGGAGTTTTGCGCGAGGCGGTAGTTGCTCCCGCCGTCATTGCGAGCGCAGCGAAGCAATCCAGAGTCTTTCCGTGGAGGCAGTCTGGATTGCTTCGTCGCAACGGCTCCTCGCAATGACTGGCCGCGCCTACAGCGGCGTCCGCCGATACTCCCGGTTCGCCAGGCTGGCTTCCTCCAGATCCAGATCGCGCTCGATCCGCCGCCGCGTCTCGTCGGTGATCTGGCCGTCGCGCAGGAGATCGTGGATGAATTTTCGTTCGGCGGCGATCAGGTCGCGGGTCAGCGCGGTGCCGGCGGCGGAGACGTCGTGGTGGGTGGGATCGAGTGAATCAGGCAGCTGGTTGACACGGATGTCGTGGCGGGCGCGCAGCAGCCGCATGACCTCGTCGGAAACGTCCTTCTGCTCGGTGAGCGCGTCGAGTGATTTCAGTGCTGCATCGAGCGCCTGGCGGCGTGCGGCGATCTCGGCCTCGTGCTCGGCGGCATGCTCGTTGCGGCCGGCCTCGGCGACGCCGAGCCACCGCACTACTGGTGGCAGCGTCAGCCCGACGCCGATCAGTGTGACGAAGATGACGCCGAAGGCCACGAACAGGATCAGGTCGCGATACGGAAATGCATCGCCATCAGGCAGCGTGAACGGCAGTGCCAGCGCGGCCGCCAGCGACACCGCGCCGCGCACGCCGGTGAAGGCGAGCACGAACGGCCATTGCCAGGGCGGCGACGGATCGCGCTCGCGCAACGATCTGCTGAGCATCCGCGGCAGATAGGTTGCGGGATAGAGCCAGGCGAAGCGCGCGACGACGACGATCACGAGGACCACGGCAGTCGCGATCAGGATGTCGTCGAGCGGGAACGCCTTCGATTTCTCGTAGAGCGCGCGCATCTGGAATCCGGTGAGCAGGAACAGCACGCCCTCGATCAGGTAGATCACGAGGTCCCAGAAGAAGATGCCCTGCAGGCGCGTTGCCGACGAGATCAGCAGCGGGCCGTTCCAGCTCACATAGAGACCGCAGGCCACCGTCGCGATCACCCCGGAGCCGCCGATATGCTCGGGCAGCCAGTAGGACACGTAGGGGGTGATCAGCGACAGCGTCAGCTCGACCTGCGGATCCCCGGACCATTTGCGGAAGCGAAGGGAGAGCCAGCCGACGCCGATGCCGAAGGCGATCTCGCTGGCGACGATGAGGAGGAATTCGCCGGCGGCGAGCGGCAGCGAGAAATGCCCGACCATGATGGCGGCCAGCGCGAAGCGGTAGAGGATCAGCGCTGTGGCATCATTGGCAAGCCCCTCACCCTCGAGGATGACCAGGAGCCGCCGCGGCATGTTGAGCCGGCGCGCGATCGCGAGCGGCGCCACCACGTCGGGCGGCGCGACGATGGCGCCGAGCAGGAAGCCGATGGTCCAGGGCAGGCCGATCATATAGTGCGTGGCGGCCGCCACCATCGCTGCGGTGAAGATCACGGCTCCGACCGCGAGCAGCACGATGGGACGCAAATTGTTCTTGAACTCACGCCAGCTCATGGCAACGCTCGCCGAGTAGATCAGCGGCGGCAGCACCATCAGCAGCACCAATTCCGGCGGCAATTCCACCGGGGGCATGCCCGGCACGAAGGCGAGGCCGACGCCCGCCAGCATCAGCAGGATGGCGGGGGCGACGTTGAAGCGGCGTGCGGCCAGCGCCACGCCTGCCAGTACGGCGAGCAGGATGAGAAAGGTCTGAAACTTCGCTTCCATGATGGTCTGTCTTGACCCGGAAGCGGCTGCAACGTCAATGCGCGTGGCTTACGCCGAGCCGCTCGGCCACCATCCGCCCGATGCGTGCAAAGGCGGCTTCGATCTGCGCCGCATTCGGTGTGCCGCCCTGGGTATAGGCCGCGATCAGGATCGGCGTCCCGGGCTTATTGTCGAACTTGGGCCAGACCACCGCGATATCGCCCGAGGCGTCCTTGCCGTTGTTGCCGGTCTTGTCGCCGATGGTCCAGCCCGCGGGCAGGCCGCCGCGCAACCGGTTCGCGCCGGTCTTGCAGTTCACCATCCAGTCGGTGAGCAGGGCACGCGAGGCCGGCGACAGCGCCTCGCCCACCACCAGGCGCCGCAAATTTCCCGCCATCGCTGCCGGCGTTGTGGTGTCGTGGGGATCGCCCGGCGGCGAGCGGTTGAGCTCGGGTTCGTTGTGGTCGAGCCGGGATGTGGTATCGCCGAGCGATCGCCAGAAGGCGGTGAGGGTGGCGGGGCCGCCGATCCTCGCCAGCAGCAGATTGGCGCAGGTATTGTCGCTGAGCTCGACGATCGCCTTGCACATGTCGCTGACCGACATCGCGCCGGCCGCAAGATTCTGTTTGGCGGTCGGCGCGTAGTCCAAGAGGTCAGGCTTGCCGTAAGCGATCATGGCCGCAAGCTGCTCCTCGCCGCGGTCGACCCGGGCCAGCACGCAAGCCGCAAGCGAGGCCTTGAAGGTCGAGCACATGACGAAGCGCTCGTCGGCGCGCCATGCGAGTTTTTTTCCGGTCGCAAGGTTCTCTGCATAGACCCCGATCCGTCCACCGCTGTCGCGCTCATAGGTTTCGAGCTCAGGCAGGGCCTCAGCGGCCAACGCGGGGGAGGCGGCGATCCAGCACAGCGAGGCGAGCAGGGAGCGACGATCGAGATGCATGGGGAGCTTTCGGGAGAAGAGATGGAAGAGATTACGCACGCTTCATCCGCGCCGTCATTGCGAGCGCAGCGAAGCAATCCAGAATCCCTCCGCGGAGAGACTCTGGATTGCTTCGTGGCAAGAGCTCCTCGCAATGACGCCGCGAGAGTTATGCTTGCAATGATGCAGAATGGAGGGCGAGCGCGTCCGAATTCAGGCAGCGGAACGTCAGGCCCTCCTCATTCCCTCAGGTCATACCGATACGACTTCGACACGATCTGCCAGCCGTCGGCGAGCTTCATCGCCACCAGATAATCGGTGAAGAAGCGCGGAGGCAGTTGGCAACGGACCTTGATGAAGGCGGTCCTTTCGTCCGAACGGTCGATGGTGACGATGAAATCCTCGCGCGGCTTGCCTTCAGCCTTGGCGGAGGCGCGCTTGCGGACGCGGTCGAGCCAGTCGGGCACGGTCAGGACCTGAAGCTCGCCCTTCTCGACCCAGCGCAAGTCAGCGGAGGGATGGAAAATGGTGCCGAGCTTCTCGGCGTCACCCTCGTAAAGCCCGTCGAAATAGGATTGCACGACGGCTTCGATACTCGAACGGTTCTGGCTCATGGGTCATCCTTTTGCATGATGGCTTGGGCGGAACTTAGTCGTACACTTCGAAATGCGCTATGGGTGTCTCTCGCTAATCGCGCGAGGGTGTTGGAATGACCGGATCAGAAACTTCGAACGCTCGTATGCTGATCGGCGAATGCTACTGCCGCGCCGTGCGCTTTGAGGTGGCCGACGCGTTCTCCTATGCGATGAACTGCCACTGCTCGAACTGCCGCCGCACCACCGGCTCCGCCTTCAAGCCGTTCGCCGGCATCGCGCAGGACAAGCTCCGCATTGTCGGGGGAGGGGATCAGCGGATGATTTTCGGCGACGACACTACCCATGACGCCCATTGTGGGCGATGCGGCTCACTGCTTTATTCCCGGGTGCGGGAAGGACAATGGGTCCATGTCGCCATGGGAACCCTGGTTGATGCCCCCTCGATCCGGCCAAGCGCCCACATTTTCGTAGCCTCGAAGGCGCCCTGGCACGAGATTTCGGACAATCTGCCGCAATATCGGGGGCATATTGGCGATGGCTAGGGGAGTTCGGTCTGTCCGCCGGTTTGGCAGCGAACCCCGACCGCGCTGGCGCGACAAACAAAGGGGGTCCTTCGGGCTGTCGCCGGCCCGGCCTTGGTGACCTCCATCACAAGCGCCGGCACCGGATCCTGCTAAAGCGGTCACAAGGGGGACCGAAACGTCCCGAACTTCGGAAGTCGTGTCATGCGCAACCTGCTCAGACTCTGCCCGCTTCTCCTCGCCGCCGTGCTGCTGTTCGGCACGGATCCCGCCTTTGCCGGCAACCGCGTCGCGCTGGTGATCGCCAACTCGGCCTATCAGCACGCGCCGTCGCTCGCCAATCCCGTCAACGACGGTGCCGTGATGGCGAAGACGCTGAAAGAGGCCGGTTTCAACAGCGTCGATTTCCGCCACGACCTGTCGGCCCTGGATACGCGGCGCGTGCTGCGCGAGTTTGCCGATGCGACCCGCAATGCGGACATCGCCGTGGTCTATTATGCCGGTCACGGCATCGAGGTCGAGGGCTCGAATTATCTGATCCCCGTCGACGCCAAGCTCGAGCGCGACACCGACGTCTACGACGAGGCGCTCTCGCTCGACCGCGTCCTGGTCGCCGTCGAACCGGCAAAACAGCTTCGGCTGGTGATCCTGGACGCCTGCCGCGATAATCCGTTCGGCAAGACCATGAAGCGCACGGTGGCCGCGCGCGGTATCGGCCGGGGGCTTGCCCAGGTCGAGCCGACCAGCCCCAACACGCTGATCGCCTATTCGGCGAAGGCCGGCTTCACCGCCCAGGACGGCGACGGGGCCAACAGTCCCTTTACGGTCGCGCTGTCGAAGCATCTGACGACGCCGGGCCTCGACGTCCGCCGCGCCTTCGGCTTCGTGCGCGACGACGTGCTCAAGTCGACCGGTAACAAACAGGAGCCGTTCGTCTACGGCTCGCTCGGTGGTGAGGACGTGCCGCTGGTTCCGGTCAAGGTGACGGCCGCAGCAACAGTTGCGCCTGCACCGAACCCGCAGGCCGACATCCGCCGCGATTACGAGCTCGCGCTCCAGGTCGGTAACAAGGCGGCGTGGGCCGCCTTCCTCGCCCAGCATCCCGATGGCTTCTATGCCAGCCTCGCCAAGCTTCAGGTCGAGAAGATTGGTGCCGAGCAGGCCCATGCGGCTGCCACCGAGAAGGCGAAACAGGCCGAGGCGGAACGTGATCGTCTCGCCGCGCTTGGCGCGCAGAAGGATGCACAGGCCAAGGCCGCGGCCGATGCGAAGGCCGCCGAGCAGGCGCAGCTCGCCGCGCAGAAGGCCAAGGAGCAGGCGCAGCAGCAGGCAGCTGCCGCCGAGCAGCAGCGCGTCAACCTCGCCGCTGCGGCCCCGAGCGCGGCGCCGGCCAGCACGGCGAGCCCTGCAGGCACCAATGTTGCCACCCTGACGCCGGCGACCGCGCCGGCCGATCTCAGCCGCTCGGTGCAGACCGAGCTCGGCCGCGTTGGCTGCTTCTCGGGCGCTGCCGATGGCACTTGGAGTACGTCCTCGCAACGCTCGCTGTCGCAGTTCAACCGCTATGCCGGCACCAAGCTCGACGTGAAGGTAGCGAGCACTGACGCGCTCGATGCGGTCAAGGCCAAGCCGTCGCGCGTCTGCCCGCTGGTCTGCGAGCACGGCTTCAAGGCCGATGGCGACAAGTGCACGAAGATCGTCTGCCGTGAGGGCTATGCGGTCAACGACGACAATGAGTGCGAGAAGAAGCGAGCCGCCAAGCCGGCCAAGCCTGCAACGGCGAAGCGCGACGACGGTGATGAACGTCCCGCCCGGCAGCGTCCTCAGGCCGGCGGCGCGGCGGGCGGCTATGGTGCCGCGGCCGGCATTGCTGCCGCTGCCGGCGCCGGTCGCGCCGCAGGTGGCGGGCAAGTCATCTGCAATAGCACCGGCTGCCGTCCGGTCAGCCGCGGTTGCCACCTCGAATATCGCGGCGGCGGCGGTCCCGGCAACGATGCCAATGCCGAAGTGTGTCGTTAGGGTGTGCATGATCCAGATCGTCGTCCCGAAAGGCCGGGACGACGTCAGGTCGCAATCGCGCTCGCCGCGATGTTGACCGTCAGTGCCAGCAACGCCGTGTTGTAGATGAACGACACGATCCCGTGCGCCGTGGCCGTGCGGCGGATCGTCTTGTCTGTGATGCCAACGTCGGAGACCTGCGCGGTCATGCCGATCACGAACGAGAAATAGACGAAGTCCCAGTAGTCGGCGTGGTCTTCCTTGTCGCCGCTCGGGAACTGAAGACCACCCGGGGCGTTCCGATAATAATCATGCGCGTAATGCAGCGCGAAGGTCGTGTGCACGGCGGCCCATGATAGCGCGATGGTGCTGATGGCGATGGTCAGCTCCAACACGCCCCGGTGCGGTGTGCCGAGCTCCGAGACGATCGCGGCGATGCTGGCGAAGGCGCCGATCGCCGTCACCAGCAGGATCACGAAACGGCCGTCGTCCTGCATCGCGGCGGCGCGCCGGATGTGCTGGTGGTCGTTGCAAAGCATCATTGCGTAGACCAGCACGAGATAGACCGCGATCAGCGCATCCCAGCCGAACAGGAGCCGTGTCACCAGCCGGTGTGAGCCCGGCAAGAGCAGACAGACCAGGACGCCAGCCGCGAGCGCGATGAATGTCCGCGGCCGCGCATAGAGCAGCCGCATCGGCCGCGACATCTGGCGGAAGCGGGCGAGGACGGGGTCTTCTTTGCCCTCGGCCGCCATCGATGCGTGTCAGCTCTTCCGCTCGGCGACGAAGCGCGCGGCCGCTTGCAGCACGGCGGCGCGCTCACCGAAGATCGAGACCGCGCTGTCGGCCCGCGCGAGCAGGTCGCGCACGCGCTGCTTGGCGCCTTCGATGCCGAGCTGGGTGACGAAGGTGGTCTTGCCGAGTGCGGCATCGGCGCCGGCCGGCTTGCCGAGCGCCGCCGCATCGCCTTCGACGTCGAGCAGATCGTCGGCGATCTGGAAGGCTTCGCCGAGCGCGCGGCCGTAATCGTCGAGCGCCTGATATTCCTTTTTCGTGGCCTGGCCGAGGATCGCGCCGGCGATGCAGCCGTAACGCAGCAGTGCGCCGGTCTTCATCTGCTGAATGCGGGCGACATCGATCGGCTCGTTGCCGCCGAAGCGGCCTTCGCCGGCGAGATCGAGGATCTGGCCGCCGACCATGCCGCCGATGCCGGCGCAGCGCGCCAGCGCGCGTGTCAGCAAGAGCCGAACATTGGCGTCACGATGGATCTCGTCGCGGGTGACGATGTCGAAGGCGAGCGTCAAGAGGCCGTCGCCGGCGAGGATCGCGGTGGCGTCATCGGTCTGCTTGTGCAAGGTCGGGCGGCCGCGGCGCAGGTCGGAATTGTCCATGGCGGGCAGATCGTCATGGATCAGCGAATAGCAGTGGATGCATTCGAGCGCGGCGCCGACCAGCAGTGCGGCTTCACGGGGAACACCGAACACAGCCGCGCTCTCGACCACCAGGAACGGGCGCAGACGCTTGCCGCCGTTCAGGCTCGAATAGCGCATTGCGTCCATCAGTCGCTTGGGCCGGGCGATCTCATCGTGCAGGATGTCGTCCGACAACAGGCGCCCGAGCAGGGCCTCGGTGTCATCAGCGGTCTTGTCCAGACGCTTGGCGAAATCGGACGGGGACGTGCCGGTCATCAAGAAGGGCTCCAGAACTAAAATTCGGCGGGACAATCCTTTATGCGCCCGCCCCAGTCAATCGTTTGGAAGGCCTAAAAAGTGCTGGAAAAGGCCCGAATTATCACAGACTTAATGGGGAGAGCCGTGGCCGCGTTTCGTTCCGTGCCGGAAAGGTCGATTTGCGCATCGTCAAAATCCTGCTGGTAGCGCTCGCGGTCGTCATTCTCGCGCCCTATGTGATCGCGCCGTTCTACCGCACCGGCCATCCGGTTTCGACGCTGATGGCGTGGCGCTCGCTTCGCGGCGCGCCGATGCAGCGGGAATGGATCGATCTGGCGGCGATGTCGCCCTCGCTGCCGCGATCGGTGGTTGCAGCCGAGGATGCCCATTTCTGCAAGCATCACGGCATCGATTGGGGCGCGCTACGCGAGGCGATCGACGACGCGCAGGAGGATGGTATGCCGTTCCGGGGCGCCTCCACGATCACCCAGCAGGTCGCGAAGAATCTGTTCCTCTGGCAGGGCCGGGATTTCGTCCGCAAGGCGCTCGAATTCCCGCTGGCGCTCTGGATCGATCTCGTCCTGCCCAAGTCGCGGATCCTGGAGATTTACCTCAACATCGCCGAGCTCGGCCCGCAGGGCCAGTTCGGGGTGGGGGCGGCCAGCGCCTATGCCTTCGGCAAATCGGCCGCCGGCCTCTCCCCCCGGGAGGCGGCCCTTCTGGCCTCGATCCTGCCGAATCCGGTCAAACGCAGCGCTAAAACCCCCGGTCCGGGCGTCCGGCGGCTGGCCGGGACCTATGTGGCAAGGGCGCAGGCCTCTTCGCTTACGACCTGTTGGCGGGAAAATCGCTGATTTTGGGCCCTTTCCGGGCGTATTTTCCGGCCCAAAAGCCTAGCTTTGCGGCCAGCCTTCCTCTATAAGCGCGGCCTTGATCGGCATTCAGCTCGCCTCGGATTGCGGGTGCTGAGCCGTCCCTCGCGGACGATGCCCTGATAACACCAATCCCTAGAGGATATTGAAATGGCCGTTCCGAGAAGAAAAACCTCGCCGTCGCGCCGTGGCATGCGCCGCTCGGCAGACGCCATCAAGAAGCCGACCTATGTGGAAGACAAGGACTCTGGCGAGCTCCGTCGTCCGCACCATCTCGACCTCAAGACCGGCATGTACAAGGGCCGTCAGGTCCTGAAGAAGAAAGAGTCCTGAGTTAAGGACCTTTCTCCAGGCAGGATAATCGGGCCTGCCTGATTTCGGCCAACCCATGAGATATGACAGTGACGGCGGCGGAGCTAATGCTTCGCCGCCGCATTGTCCTGTCTGGATATCTTGATCGAGAAGGCATTTCGCCGATGGTCGGTTTCCCGCTGCTTCTGATTCCGCTCGCGGTCTACAACATCATCGCCTTCCTGATGCCGAGCGTGTCCTTCACGGATGTGCTGTTCAAGGTGCCGATGGTGTCAGGCGAGACCTGGCCGGTCACGCTCGCCGACGTGATGCTGGCGCTCGGTATTGTGCTGCTGCTGCTCGAAGTGGTGAAGGGCGCGCGGCCCGGCTCGAAATTCCTGATGGATCATCTGCTGTCACTGATCCTGTTCGGTGCGGCCGCTGCCGAATTCGTGATGTGGCCCAAATTCGGCAACTCGACCTATTTCCTGCTGGTGCTGCTCGCGATGGCCGATTTCCTCGGCGGCATTGCCCAGCGCACGCGCCGCCGCGTCACCTATGTCGCCGAGACAACGGTGCCGGCGCCACGCAAGGCCAAGCGCCAGGTGGAAGCTCCGGCGGGGGATGCCGCGGCCGAGCCCAAGTTCGAGCCGGTGACCGCGCCGATCGCAGCACCGGCGGCACCGCCCGCGCCCTCGGCACAGTCGGTCGCCGAATCCGTGTTGATGGATCCTCCCGCACCGAAGCCGGTGCAGAGCACGCCATCGCCGGAAGTCCCCTCGCCGCATTTGCAGCCGGGCGACGGCACGTCTCCGTCCCCCGACACGCCGCCGCGCTGATCGATCTCAAGCCACCTGCCGCGTGCGCGCGCTGACGCTTTGCAGCGGGCGCTTGCTGCCATAGGCCGTCTGCGCATCTTCGGAAGAGGCGCGGCGCAGCCTGCTTGCCTGGGGCAGATGTTCGGCATTGGCGATCAGCTGGGCGACGAAGCTCGGATCGGGACGCGGCAACGGCGTCTTGTGGACCCATTGCAAAACCGGCAGTAGCGGCACCAGGGCCGTGCCCGTGCCGTTATCCGCCGCGTCCGTTCGATCGGTACTCAACATCGCTATCACCGTTGATCCGGCAGAGCCTGTCGCGTTTCGGGACGCTGGCGCCGGGTGCGTGTCAGTACTCGCAAGGCCTATGCCGGACGGGCCGGTTTGGTTCCCCCGGCGTGTAGAAACGTGGTTTCCAAATTGTTTATCAACTTTGCCTAGGGTTGGGGACGAATCTGGCTCTATCCTGTGTCAGCTCAGGACTTTCCCCTGTCCCGAAACGAGGCGATTTTGATCCCCGCATTACCGCAAGCCTCCGACATCCTGGCCGCCCTCGGCCAGGCCGTGTTTGCCTGGGACATCGGCAGTGATGCGATCGTCTGGGGTGACCAGGTCGCCAGCGTCTTTCCCGGCATTCCCGCCGAGCGGCTGGCGACGGGCGCCGAATTCGCCAAGCTGATCGAGCCCGCGCCATCGCTGCGGACCGCGGCGCTGGCACAAGCCTACGCCGTGCATGGTGCCGACGGCACGCCCTACCGGGTCGAGTACGGCGTGCGCATGAGCGCCGCCGATCCTGTGATCTGGATCGAGGAGACCGGCCGCTGGTTCGCCGGCCCCGACGGCCGCCCGGTGCGCGCGATCGGCTCGGTCCGAATCAACAATGAGCGCCACGCCCGCGACGAGGAGCTGACCAAGCTGGCCCGGCTCGATCCGCTGACCGGCGAGCTCAACCGCTCTCATCTGATTGCCGCGCTGGCCGAGGCGATCGAGGAGACGACCCGCTTCCGCTCGACCGCGGCCTTCATGCTGGTCGGCATCGACCATCTCGCCCGCGTCAACGACGCCTTCGGCTTCGACGTCGCCGACGCCGTGATCCTCGACGTCGCCAAGCGCATCCGCTCCCGCCTGCGCGGCGGCGACGTGCTCGGCCGCTTTTCCGGCAACAAGTTCGGCCTGATCCTGAAGAACTGCACCGTCGACGACATGAATGTCGCCGCCGAGCGTTTCCTTGCCGGCATCCGCGACGAGGTGGTGCCGACCAAATCCGGTCCGGTCTCGGTCACCGCCTCGATCGGCGCGGTCAGCGTACCGCGCTATGCCCGCAACACCGACGAGGCCGTCAACCGCGCCCATGAGACGCTGGATGCCGCCAAGCGCCGCCGCGTCGGCTCGTTCGCGGTATGGCGTCCGGATGCCACACGCGATGCGCAGCGCCGCGTCAACATCCGCGTCACCGACGAAATCGTCACCGCACTGAACGAGCGCCGCATCAAGCTCGCCTATGAGCCGGTGGTGTCGGCCGGCTCGCGCGAGCGCGCTTTCCATGAATGCCTGGTGCGGATGGACCAGGGCGACGGCCAGGTGCTGCTCGCGCCCGACATTGTGCCGGTCGCCGAACGGCTCGGCCTGATCCGCCTGGTCGATCACCGCGTGCTCGAGCTCGTGGTGGCCGAGCTCGCCGCCGCGCCCGACATCTGCCTCAGCCTCAACATCTCGCCGGATACGACCATGGATCCGGACTGGTGGGCGGGAATCGAATCGCTGATGCAGGCCCATCCCGGCGTTGCCGAGCGGCTGATCGTCGAGATCACCGAGACGGTCGCGATCCAGGACATCGATGACGTCCGTGCCTTCGTTGGCCGCCTCAAGCATTTCGGCAGCCGCATCGCAATCGACGATTTCGGCGCCGGCTACACCTCATTCCGAAACTTGCGCAAGCTCGGCGTGGATATCGTCAAGATCGACGGCGCGTTCGTGCAGAACATCACCCATTCCGCCGACGATCGCGCCTTCGTGCAGACCCTGATCGATCTCGCCCGCCGCCTCGACATCAAGACGGTGGCCGAATGGGTGCAGGACGAGGAGGCCGCCAACATGCTGCGCGACTGGGGCTGCGACTACATCCAGGGCAGGTTGATCGGGCTGGCATCAGCGGAACGCCCGTGGGGCGCCCCGCCGGATAACGCGCTGCCTGCAGCGAGCTGAGATCTCGTAGGGTGGGCAAAGGCGCACTTGCGCCGTGCCCACCATCTCTCCAACAATTCGGCGCGAATGGTGGGCACGCTTCGCTTTTCCCACCTACGAAAGGTCACGCCCCCTCATCCAGCGCCACCAGCTCGCGCTTCTTGCGCAGCGACGGCAATAGTGGCGCGATCAGCAGCACCAGGGCAAACACGAGACACACCCCCGAGATCGGCCGCTGCACGAAGGTCCAGAGGTCGCCCTGCGACAGGATCAGCGACTTGCGCAGATTGTTCTCCATCATCGGCCCCAGCACGAAGGCCAGCACCAGCGGTGCCGGCTCGTAGCCGAGCTTGCGCATGAAATAGCCGATGATGCCGAACGCGATCATCACATAGACGTCGAACACGTTGTTGCTGGAGCAGTAGACGCCCAGGATCGTGAACAGGATGATCAGGGGAAACAGGATGTTGTAGGGCAGCTTGAGCAGTTGCACCCACATGCCGATCATCGGCAGGTTCAGGATCAGCAGCATGACGTTGCCGATATACATGCTGGCGACGATGCCCCAGAACAGGCCGGGGTTTTGCGTGATCAGCAGCGGCCCCGGCTGCAGACCGTGAATGACGAACGCGCCGAGCAGCAGCGCCATCACCACATTCGGCGGAATGCCGAGCGTCATCAGCGGAATGAAGGCGCCGCCCGCCGCGGCGTTGTTCGCCGATTCCGGCCCGGCGACGCCTTCGATCGCGCCATGGCCAAAACGCTCCGGCGTCTTCGATAGCCGCTTCTCCAGCGCGTAGGAGGCAAAGGACGCCACGACCGCGCCGCCGCCCGGCAGGATGCCGAGGAAGAAGCCGAGGATGGTGCCGCGGCCGACCGGACCTGCACTCGCCTTCCAGTCCTCCCTGGTGGGCAGCAGATGGGTGATCCTGGTGTTGATGATGTCGCGCTTGATCGCCTGCTCGGTGTTGAGCAGTACCTCGGCAACGCCGAACAGGCCCATCACGACAGGCACGAGCCCGATGCCGTCGATCAGCTCCATGCGGCCGAAGGTCAGACGCGGCTGTGCCGTGATGCTGTCGAGCCCGATCAGTCCGAGCACGACGCCGATGCACGCCATCAGCAATGCCTTCGGCATCGAACCCTGGGTGAGGAAGGTGAGCACCACGAGGCCGAGCACCATCAGGCTGAAATATTCGGCCGGGCCGAACGCGATGGCGACGCTGGCAAGCTTCGGCGCGACCAGCATCAAGGCGATCAGCGCGAATGTGCCGGCAATGAAGGAGCCGAAGGCGGAAATGCCGAGCGCAGGGCCAGCGCGTCCCTGCTTCGCCATCTGGTGGCCGTCGATGCAGGTGACGACGGAAGCTGCTTCGCCGGGGATGTTGACCAGGATCGAGGTGGTCGAGCCGCCATACATCGAGCCGTAATAGATGCCAGCCATCATGATGATGCCGGATTCCGGCGTGCCCGACAGCGTCACGGGCAGCAGGAGCGACATCGCCGAGATCGGCCCGATGCCCGGCAGCACGCCGACCAGCGTGCCGATGAAGACACCGATGAAGCAGTAGAGCAGGTTGACCGGCAGCAGCGCGACGCCGAAGCCATGGGCGACGTTGACAATCGTATCCATAGGGTCAGCCGATCCCGAACAGGCCCGAGGGCAGCTGGATCAACAGCAGCCGCTTGAGCACCCACCACATGCCTGATGGCACCAGCACGGCGATCGGGATCGCCAGCGTCCAGCGAACGGGATCAATCAGCCGCAACAGCAGCAGCACCAACGGGATCGACGACAGCAGGAAGCCGAGTGGTTCCAGCGCAATGGAGAATGCCACGAGACAGCCAATCAACAGGAGCGGCTTGCTCCAGCGCACATTCTCCCAGCGCGAGGCCAATGTCGGTGCACCCTCGGTGACCGCCGAGACGATGATGGCGCCTGCGAACACGCACATCAGGATGCCCGTGTAGAACAGCACGTAGCCGGAGCCGGGGTCGTTGATGGTGCCGAGCTTGAGCTTCATACCGGACCAGATCACGAAGCCGCCGAGCCCAAGCCCGATCAGCCCGCCCCAGAGCTCGGAGTTGCTTAGGCGGAGTTTGACGTTGGTTTGACTGTTCATCGGCGCTCTCTCGGCCGTTCCCCGGACGCTGCGCAGCGCGAAGCGGTGCGCTGCAGAGCCGGGGCCCATAGGCCCGTGGCAAAGGTGGGTTCCGGCTCTGCGATGCACTGCTGAAGAAGCGTTGCACCGCGTCCGGGACACGGAACTGGCTCAGCCCTACTTCTTCGCGAGCCCGAGGGTCTCGATCACCTTGCGCTCGGACTCCGTGACCTCGACCACGAACTTCTTGTAGTCCTCGGTGTTCTTGTAGTTCGGCACCATGTCGTATTTGGCAAGCGTAGCCACGACCGCCGGATCCTCGACCGCCTTCTTGAAGGCATCGTGCAGCTTGGCGACGATCTTTGGATCCATGCCTTTCGGGCCGGCGATGCCGAAGGGGGAATCATAGACCATGGGATAGCCGAGCTCCTTCAGCGTCGGCGCGTCGGGATAGTTCGGCGAGCGTGCGCCGGTCCACACCATCAGCAGCCGCAACTTGCCGGCGTCGACCAGCGGCCGCCATCCCGTGGAGTCCGCCTGAAGCATCGTGTGCTGCCCCAGCACCGCGGCATTGGTCTCCGCGCCGCCCTTGAAAGGGACTTGCGTCAACTTGATGCCGGACATCGCGGCGATCTGCTCCATGCCGATATGCAGCGAGGTGCCGGCGCCCGGCGTGGCATAGGTCACCTTGCCCGGATTCGCCTTGGCGAACTCCACGACGTCCTTCCAGCTCTTGAACTGCGACTCCGCGCTGGTGGTCACACCGAAGGTGTAGCCGGTGAGATGGATGATGTAGGTGAAGTCCTTTGCCGGATCCCACGACACTTCCTGCATCAAGGGCAGGCGGAACACGGTGATCGGAATCTGCGAGATGGTGTAGCCGTCCGGCTTCGCGGCCGCCGCCATGGTCGCCGGGCCCACCGTGCCGCCGCCGCCGGCCTTGTTGTCGATCACGATCGGCTGCCCCAGCACCTTCGAGGCGCTGTCGGCGATGGCGCGCATGGAGATATCGGTCGATCCGCCGGCCGGCCATGGCACGATCAGCGTGATCGGCTTGCTGGGATAGTCCTGCGCGCTGGCGGCAGTCGAGAGCAATGCGCCCATGACAGCATGCATCGCGGCAAATGCGATCGTCTTCAGCCCGTATCGCGGCATTGAAACTCCTCCCCTCGCGGCGGCCTCTTTGAGGGTCGCCGTTTCTCGTTCTTGCGAGGTGATTGTTCCTGAAATCGACGGAGAAGAAAAGCGCATTGCGCGGATCGCGGGCGCCGGGCGGTGCGGCAATCCCGGTCGAGGCGGCACGTGCGACAATTCGTCGTTTTTTCGTGTGCCGAGAGACGGAATTTGAGGGAGCAGAAAGCCGCTACGCCACGCGCCGGACCGAACTCAGCGTCTCTATGGCGCGGCCGACCTCCGATGCCGGGCACGGCCTGCCGAAATAATAGCCCTGTACGGCGGTGCAGCCGCATTCGCGGACGAAGTCGAGTTGCTCCTCGGTCTCCACGCCCTCCGCGGTCGTTTCGACGCCGAGCACGGAGCCGAGGCTCGCGATGGTGCGGACGATGGCAACGCTCTCCGGACTTTCGCCGAGCGTGCCGACGAAGGAGCGATCGATCTTGATGCGATCGAACGGAAATTTGCGTAAATAGCTCAGCGAGGAATAGCCGACGCCGAAATCGTCGAGGCTGACGTGCACGCCTAACGCGCGAAGCTGGTGCAGGATCTCGATCGTCGCCTCGCTGTCGTCGAGCAGCGCCGTCTCGGTGACCTCGAGCTCGAGCCGTTGCGGCGGCAGGCCGGCTTCGGCAAGTGCGCTCGTGACCATCGCCACCAACCCACGCGAGCGGAACTGCACCGGCGACAGATTTACCGCGACGGTGACATCGGGCCAGGATGCGGCAGTCGCACAAGCGCTGCGCAGCACCCATTCGCCGATCGGAACGATCAGCCCGGTCTCTTCAGCGATCGGAATGAACTCGGCCGGCGAGACGAAGCCGCGCGAGGGATGTTTCCAGCGCAGCAGCGCCTCGAACCCGGTGAGCTCGGATGAATCCAGCCGCACCTGCGGCTGGAACACCAGATGGAATTCACGCGCCTCGAGCGCGCCGCGCAGATCGTGCTCCAGCGCGTGCCGACTGCGCGCCTCTTCCTCCATCTCGGGCTCGAACAGCTGATAGGCGCCACGCCCCTTGGCCTTGGCCTGGTACAGCGCGAGATCGGCGCATTTCATCAGCTCGTCGGCATCGAGCCCGTGGTCGGGCGCGATCGCGATGCCGACGGAGACGCCGACATGGATCGACTGGCTTTCCAGCGGCGGCGGATGACCGATGACCTCGACCAGGCGCCGGGCCAGCTTTTCCGCCGATCGCGGTTGCGGTCCGCGCTGGAGCACGGCGAACTCGTCGCCGCCGAGCCGGGCGACGGTATCGTGCTCGCCGACATTCTCCTTCAGCCGCGCCGCGACCCAGCGCAGCAGACGGTCGCCGGCGGCGTGGCCGAGGCGGTCATTGACGGTCTTGAAATTGTCGAGGTCGAAGCACAGCACGGCCATGGCGCCGCCGGCGATCGCGACCTGGTTCAGTCCCTCGCCCATCTTCTCGCGGAACAGCGTGCGGTTGGGCAGGTCGGTCAACGAATCGTGCCGCGCCATGTGCGCGACGCGCGCCTGGGCCTTGTGGCGCTCGGTGACGTCCTCGTAGGTGACGACCCAGCCGCCATGCTCCATCCGCTTGTGATTGAGCTTGATGATGCGGCCGTCGCTCAAATGACGGTGCAGCGTATGCTCGCCCTCGCGTAGCCGCTCGACGTAATCGGCATAGAGCCGCGCGGCTGTGGTGTTCTGATGGATACCGAGCTCGCAGCTATGCTCCATGATCTCGCGCATCGAGACGCCGGGCTTCACGACATCAGGCGACAGGCCGTACATCTCGATGTAGCGGCGATTGCACACGATGACGCGCAGGCTCGCATCGAGCATGCACAGGCCCTGGCTCATGTTGTTCAGCGCCGCGTCGAAGCGGCGATACTGCTCGCTCAGCTCCTCGATCGCGTGCTCGCGTTCGGTGATGTCCTCATAAGTGGCGACGAAGCCGCCCTGGGCCAGAGCGCAGTACCTGACCGAAATCACGGTGTTGTTCGACATCCGTCGGCGCATCGGAGAGGCGTCGTGATTGGCGATCCTCGCACTGGCGGCTTCCAGCAGCTGTTGCGGGCTGTATTCGGAAGAGAACGCGCCGTTCGCCATCGAGCGCTCGATCAACTCGGCGAGATGCGTGCCGGGCCTGGTCTCTTGCGGCGACAGCAGGTAGATCTTGCGGTAGGTGGTGTTGCAGACGCGGAGGCGCATGTCGCTGTCGTAGAAGGCGAGCCCATGCGCCATATTTTCCAGCGCCGCGTCGAGGATGAAGTTCTGCTGCCGCAGCGTTTCCTCGTATTGCAGCCGCTCCGTGACGTCCTCATGCACGGTCACCCAGCCGCCGTCGGGCAGGAAGCGCGAGACCGCCTGCACCATGCGTCCGTCATGGCGCATCACCAGCAGGGATTTCGCCTTTCTGGCCCGCACGTCCTCCAACCTGGAGTTCTGGAAATCGTCGGCCGCCATGCCCGGCAAATTGCCGCGTGACATCCAATGGTCGATCACCGTGCTATGCGGGACCCCTGGCTTCACGATCTCGGGGTCGAGATTGTAGAGGTTCAGGAAGCGTTCGTTGCAGACGACGACACGGCTGTCGGCATCGTACATGATGAGGCCGTGGGACATGTTGGAGAGAGCGTGCTGGCTGCGCTCCGTCTGCACGCGCAATTCCGCCTCGAGCCGGGCGAGGCGGGTGACATCGTCGCAGATCGTCATCCAGCCGCCGCCGGGAAGCGGCTTCAGCTCGAGCGACATGACGAGGCCGGTCGCAAGCTGCTGCTCGGTCCGGAACGGCTTTCCCCCCGCGATCTGCTCCACGCGCCTGGTGTAGAGCGTCTCGATCTCGCTCACCGGAAAGTTGCCGAGCGAGGCGCTGTGAGCGAGCACGTCGCGATAGCTCGTGCCGATCCGCACGATCTCGGCCGACATGTTGAACAGGCTCAAATAGCGCTGGTTGACGAGCACGATCCGGTTGTCGGCATCGTAGACGCAGACACCCTGTTCCATGTGGTCGAGCGCAAGCTGGCTCAGCGCGACCAGGGCCTCCGGGCCTTGCTCGCGGCGTGCACCAAGCTCGTTATCGCGGGTCGAAATCATGGGTTGGCGGGGTCTCGGCGGGCACTAGACTTAACGCAACCTAATTCAGCCATCGAGGGTAGCGAAGAGGCCGGAAAATTCCCTTAAGCGCAGTAGTTTACGGAGGATGACTGGCGAGGGAGAGCGCGTCGGAAATGCGGAGGTGCGCGCGAGAGTTGGCCGGGAGGGAGCGTCAAATGAAGTGTCGTCCCTGCGAAAGCAGGGACCCATAACCACAAGAAAGGTTTGACGGAGATTGGAAGTGAAGGGGCCTTCCCGTGGTACCAGCATTGCGGCTTAGGGACAGATCACGCGGTATGGGTCCCTGCGTTCGCACTAGGGCATGCACATATCTGGTGCGGCGGATTGACTCGGGTTCGTCCTGGGGGTTCCAGAATCGGAGATCT
>NZ_LBJA01000039.1:0-383834 GCF_028128695.1 Bradyrhizobium sp. CCBAU 25360 | reverse complement strand
CGCCGCCACCGGGGCGCGAGGC
This sequence comes from Bradyrhizobium sp. CCBAU 25360, assembly GCF_028128695.1. Classification (NCBI taxonomy): domain Bacteria; kingdom Pseudomonadati; phylum Pseudomonadota; class Alphaproteobacteria; order Hyphomicrobiales; family Nitrobacteraceae; genus Bradyrhizobium; species Bradyrhizobium sp. CCBAU 25360. Next base: position 383,812 of record NZ_LBJA01000039.1, on the reverse strand, counting down.
CTCGCGGGCGCGCTGGGCGGCCTCCGATTCGACCTTGCGGACGGCCTCCTCCAGCGACAACCTTTCGCGCGTGATCTCGGATTCGGAGAGCGGCGGCTGCACGCTGCGCAGCTGCGCGATCAACGCCGTGCGCGCCCGCTCATAGAGCGCGCGACGGCTTTCGCCGGGAGCGTTCGGGTCCAGGGCGGCAATAGCGCGGGCGATCAGCGGATAGTAATCAGCCATTTCAACTCAACTATACGCGCGTCCCGGTAAGATATCGTTAAGCCTCAAACGGATTTTGCACCAGGATAGTATCTTCGCGTTCGGGGCTGGTGGAAAGCAGCGCAACCGGGCACCCCACCAATTCCTCGATCCGCCGGACATATTTGATGGCCTGGGCCGGCAGGTCGGCCCAGGACCGCGCATTGGCGGTCGGCTCCTTCCAGCCCTCGATGGTCTCGTAGATCGGCTCGACCCGGGCCTGGGCGCCCTCGCCGGCGGGGAAGTGGTCGATCTCCTTGCCGTCGAGCTTGTAGCCGGTGCAGACCTCGATCGTGTCGAAGCCGTCGAGAATGTCGAGCTTGGTCAGCGCCAGGCCGTTGATGCCGCAGGTCCGGACCGCCTGGCGGACCAGCACGGCGTCGAACCAGCCACAGCGGCGCGGACGGCCGGTGTTGGTGCCGAACTCGCGGCCGCGCTCGCCGATCCGGCGGCCGGTCTCGTTGTCCTGCTCGGTCGGGAACGGGCCCTGGCCGACGCGGGTCGTATAAGCCTTGCACAGGCCGAGCACATAGCCGACCGCCCCGGGTCCGAGGCCCGAGCCGGTCGCCGCCTGCGCCGCCACCGTGTTGGACGAGGTGACGTAGGGGTAAGTGCCGTGGTCGACGTCGAGCAGCGCGCCTTGCGCGCCTTCGAACAGCATGCGCTTGCCTTCGCGCCGCTTGATGTCGAGCAGCCGCCACACCGTCTCGGCGTAGGGCAGCAGCTCCGGCGCCAGCGCGCTCAACTCCTTCAAGATCACCTTGCCGTCGAATTCGGGCAGGCCGAGGCCGCGGCGAAGCGCGTTGTGGTGGGCAAGCAGCCGGTCGATCTTGTGCGGGAGCGTGTCGAGGTCGGCGAGGTCCATCAGGCGGATCGCGCGGCGGCCGACCTTGTCCTCATAGGCAGGCCCGATGCCGCGGCGGGTGGTGCCGATCGCGGTCGCCGCGCTGGCGGATTCGCGATGCGCATCGAGCTCGCGGTGCAGCGGCAGGATCAGCGTGACGTTCTCGGCGATACGCAGGTTCTCCGGCGAGACCGCGACGCCCTGCGCCCGCAGCTTGGAGACCTCGTCGAGGAAGGCGGCGGGATCGAACACCACGCCGTTGCCGATCACCGACAGCTTCTGCTCGCGCAGCACGCCGGAGGGCAGCAGCGCGAGCTTGTAGGTCTTGCCGTTGATCACCAGCGTGTGGCCGGCGTTATGACCGCCCTGGAAGCGGACGACGATGTCCGCCTGCTCCGACAACCAGTCGACGATCTTGCCCTTTCCTTCGTCGCCCCACTGGGCGCCGACGACGACAACATTGGCCATTCGCGGGTAATCCTTCGAAGATTTCTCTGTAGGTGGCACGATCCGAACGGAAAATTGGTACCCATTTTTCCGGAATCATGCCTGCGCCCAGCCCAATTCCCGGCCAGAGGCCGTTCGCACCGAGGCAGCCCAACCGGATAAAGGAAGCAGCCTCTCTAGGCAAGCAAGAACGGGGCATTTTCAGGGCTTCGAGGCTACTCCAAGCCTTTGATATCCCCGGAAAATCCAGAAACCTTCGCGGCCAGCGCGCAGGCTTCGACCAAAGCGTGAGAGGCTCAATCCGCCGCTGCATGGTCGCGATGCGTCCGCCCCCCGTTGATGCAGCCCCGATTTCCGTGTCTTTGGACAGCGCCGGACGATCAGCCGGCCCGGATCCCGCCGGGCTGGAAGCCTCGGCGCACGCGGGGCACGCCAATCCCAATGTCCGCCACCGGCCAGACCACGAGCGCGGAGACATCCGGCCACAGCTGGATCGCCAACCAGCCTTATCTGCTGCTCAGCATCACCGCGCTGTGCTGGGCCGGCAACGCCATCGTCGGCCGGCTCGCCGCCGGCCACATCCCGCCGGTCACGCTGTCGTTCCTGCGCTGGTTCTTTGCCTTCCTGCTGGTGCTGCCGTTCGCCTGGAAACATCTTGCCCAGGACTGGCCCGCGATCCGCGGCAGGCTCGGCCTGATGATCACGCTCTCGGTCACCGGCATCGGCGCCTTCAACACGCTGCAATATTGGGCGTTGGAGCATACCCAGGCACTCAATACGCTGCTGCTGCAGTCGGCCGCGCCCCTGGTCGTGGCGCTGTGGTCGCTGGCCATCCTCGGCATCCGCCTCACCGCGGCGCAGGCGTTCGGCGTGCTGCTGTCGATGTGCGGCGTGCTGACCATTCTGCTGCACGGCGATTTCACCACGCTGTCGAACATCGAGTTCAACAAGGGCGACCTCATCTTCATCGTCGCACTCGTCATCTTCGCGCTGTATTCGGTGCTGACGCTGAAACGGCCACCGATGCACGGCCTGTCGTTCCTCGCCTTCACCTTCGGGGCCGGCGCGGCCTGCCTCATTCCGCTGGAGATCTGGGAATTGTCCGCGCGCCCGGTCATGAAGCTCGACGGGCCGAACCTCTTGACGCTGTTCTACGTCGCGGTGTTTCCCTCGACGCTGGCCTATCTCTGCTTCAATCGCGGCGTGCGCCTGATCGGCGCCAACCGCGCCGCGCCGTTCTTCCACGTCGTGCCGGTGTTCGGCTCGATCATGGCGATGGCGTTCCTGGGCGAACACCCGCAGGCATTCCACTTCATCGGTTTTGCGCTGGTGCTGTCTGGCGTGTTCGTGGCGTCGCGAAAGCAGGCGGCGTAGGACAAGCGAGGGTTCAACATATTAGCTGCCAAAGGCGCCTCCTCAGGGTTTGCCTGCATTGTAGCATTGCGGCCGCGTGGCTTGTGCCGCGACGGCAATCCGGCGCAAGCTCGTATCCAACGCCAATGACGATTGCCTCGCCCGCGCCACCTGCCTCCAGTTCGGCCAGCTGGCTCAACAACCAGCCTTATCTGCTGCTCAGCCTGAGCTCGCTGTTCTGGGCCGGCAACATCGTGCTCGCGCGCCATGTCGGCGCGCATGTGCCGCCGCTGACGGTGACCACGATCCGCTGGTTCGGCGTTTTCCTGATCCTGTTGCCGTTCGCCTGGCCGCATCTCAAGCGCGACTGGCCCGCCTTGCGCAACAGCCTGCCGCTGATGCTGTTCCTGTCGCTGGTGGGCTTCGCCTTCAACAACGCGATCTCGTACTGGGCGATGCAGTACACGGAGGCGCTGAACGCGCTGCTGATCCAGTCGGCCGGACCGCTGTTCGTGGCGCTGTGGTCGCTGGTGCTGTTCGGCGTGCGGCTGACGGGTGCCCAGTTCGCCGGCATCGCGATCTCGCTTCTCGGCGTGTTGATCATCATTTTGCGCGGCGATCTCGCCGCGCTCGCGAGCATCAGCTTCAACAGGGGCGACATCATGTTCGCCTCCTCGCTGGTGGCGTTCGGGATCTACTCGGCCTTCATCCCGCGTCGGCCCAAGATCCACCAGCTCTCCTTCCTGTCCTTCACCACCTGCTGCGGCGCGACGATGCTGCTGCCGACCGCGATCTGGGAGGCGGCAAGCGGCCGCGTGCTGCAATTCGACGGGACGACGCTGGCGACGCTGGGCTACATCCTGATCTTTCCCTCGACGCTGGCCTATCTGTTCTTCAACCGCGGCGTCGCGCTGATCGGCCCGAACCGCGCCGCGCCGTTCTTCCATCTGGTGCCGGTGTTCGGCTCGGCGATGGCGATCGTGCTGCTCGGCGAAAAGCTGCAGCCGTTTCACCTGATCGGCTACGCGCTGGTGCTCGCCGGCGTCGTGATCGCCTCACGCCAGGGCTCGGCGGTGAAGTAATTCCGCGCGGCGGACGATGCGTGCTCGTGTCCCGGACAAGACGCAGCGCGCAGGCGGTGCGTCGCAGAGCCGGGATCCAGTTTGTGGCAGCATGGGCCCCGGCTCTGCAGCGCACCGCCGAAGAAGCGCTGCGCCGCGTCCGGGGCAAGCAACTCGCGTCTTCCGATTTTGGCGAAGAGACGCTAGTTTCCCCGCCAACGAAAAAGAGGGAACGTCTCGATATGATTTCAGGGCTGATTCGAAACCTGCGTGCCGTCGGCGCGGCTGCATTGTGCCTCGTCGCCGCATCCACTGCACAGGCCGATACCTGGCCGAGCCGCAACATCACGCTGGTTTTGCCGTTCGCGGCCGGCAGCGGCACCGACACGACGACACGGCTGATCTCGCAGCATCTGTCGCAGGCGCTCGGCGTCGGCATCGTGATCGAGAACAAGGCGGGCGCCAACGGCATGCTCGCCGCGAGCTATGTCGCGAAGGCCGCCCCCGACGGCTACACGCTGCTGGTGACGACCAACACCACGCATTCGGCCAATCCCTATCTGCTCAAGAGCCTCACTTACGATCCGGTCAAGGATTTCACGCCGATCGCGCGCACCGGCGACCTGCCTTTCATGCTGGTCGTCAATCCGGAAGTGCAGGCCAAGACCGTTGGCGAGCTCGTCGCCTACGGCAAGGCCAATCCGGGCAAGCTGAGCTACGCCTCGGGATCGTCCTCCGCGATCGTGTCGGGTGCGACCTTTGCGCACAATGCCGGGCTCGACCTGCTGCACGTGCCCTACAAGAGCTCGCCGCCGGCGCTCAACGACGTCATGGGCGGCCGCGTCTCGATGATGTTCGTCGACATCCTGACCGGCCTGCCCCACGTCAACGGCAACGCGCTGCGCGCGCTCGCCGTCACCACCAAGGACCGCTCGCCGCTGGTGCCGAACCTGCCGTCGATGCAGGAGGCCGGCGTGCCTGATTTCGACATCTCGTCCTGGCAGGGCTATTTCGGCCCCGCCGGCATGCCGAAGGAGATCGTGACCCGGCTCAACGCCGAGATCCGGAAGATCGTCGAGAAGCCGGAGATCAAGGCACAGCTCGCCACCCTCGGCATGGACGCGTTCTCGGGCACGCCGGAGCAGCTCGGCACGTTCGTGAACGAACAGCTCGTGCTGTGGGAGAAGCTGATCACCAACGCGAAGATCGAGAAGCAGTAAGGACGGTCTCGTGTCGCGGACGCGGCGCTGAGCCCGGGGCACCGCTCTCGTAGGGTGGGCAAAGCGAAGCGTGCCCACCGTCAGGTCGTCGCAAAAAGAAAAGGTGGGCACGGCGCTTCGGCGCCTTTGCCCACCCTACGAATTTCGAGCGTTTGGCCTTACGCCGCGCGCACCTTGGCGAGGAAGCCGTCGACGGCGCTGCGCAGCGCGCCGGACTGGCTGTCCAGTTCGCGGGCGTTGGTGAGCACGTCGGTTGCCGCGGTGCCGGTCGCTTCCGCGGCCGAGGTGACACTGCCGATATTGGCGTTGATCTCGTTCGAACCGGCCGCGACCGACTGGATGTTGCGGGCGATCTCGCGGGTCGCTTCGCCCTGCTGCTCGATCGATGCGGAAATGCCGGCGGTGATCTCGCTCATCTCGGCGATGGTCTGGGTGATGCCGGAGATGGCCGTGACCGCGTCGCTGGTCGAGGTCTGCATCGCCGCGACCTGCGCGGAGATCTCCTCGGTCGCCTTGGCGGTCTGGTTGGCCAGCGCCTTGACCTCGGAGGCGACGACCGCGAATCCGCGGCCGGATTCACCGGCGCGTGCCGCCTCGATGGTGGCGTTGAGCGCGAGCAGATTGGTCTGCGCTGCGATCGAATGGATCAGCTTGACGACTTCGCCGATCTTCTCGGCGCCGGTCGAGAGCACCTGCACGGTGGCATTGGTACGCTCGGCGTCGCTGACGGCGCGGCTGGCGACTTCGGTCGAGCGCGTGACCTGGCGGGAGATTTCCGCAACCGAGCTCGACAGCTCTTCGGCGGCCGCCGCAACCGTGCCGACATTGCCGGAGGCTTTTTGCGAGGCAGCGCCGACCGTCGCCGCGCGCGAGGAGGCGTCGCTGGCGGTCGCGGTCATCGACTGCGCCGTCGTCTGCATGCCGGCCGCGGCCGAGGAGACCGAGCGGACGATGCCGTTGACGCTGCGTTCGAAGTCGTTGGCGATGCCTTCCATCGCGCTGCGACGTTCCGCCGCGACGCGTTCCTTGGCATCGGCTTCGGTCCTTTCGAGGTCGCGGATGCGGACCGCGTTGTCCTTGAAGATCTGGACGGTGGAGGCCATCGCGCCGACCTCGTCGCCGCGGCCGACGCCGGGAATGTCGCCCTCGAGCTTGCCGTCGGCGAGATCCTTCATGCGGGCGCCAAGCAGCGCCAGCGGGCGGCTGATGCCGCGGCCGATCAGCCAGGCGACGCTGCCGGCGACAATGAATATGCCGAGCATGGCAAAGCCGAGCAGCCAATAGACCGGACCCATCTTGGCGTCGATGTCGTCGAGATAAGCGCCGGTGCCGAGATACATGTCGAAGCCGGGCACCGCCACCGCGTAGCCGATCTTGCGGATCGGCGTCGGCTGACCGGGCTTCATGTATTCATAATGCAGCAGGATCGAACCGTTGGCCTTGACGCCGTCCATCAGCTCGACCGACAGCTTGCGGCCGTTGGTCACGACATCCATGCGGTTGGTGCCGATCTGCTTGGGATCCGGCGCGAGCTGCGTGATGCCTTCATACGACGTACCGAACAGATAGCCCGCGCCGTTGTCGTAGGTCATCGAATTGCCGTAGCGGCGAAGCTCGGCCATGGCCGCGTCCTTCGTCAGCTCGCCGGCGTCGACGCGCTTCTTCAGAGCGCCCGCATAGTTGCGTGCCAGCTCGACGATCGCCTTGGCCTGATCGATGCGCGCATTCACCATCTCGCGCTTCATCAGATAGCCGGCGAGGACACCGGAGATGCACAGGCCGAACAAGGTGACGCCGACAAGGATGCCGAGCTTCGGGGCGATCTTCAGATTGCTCAATTTCACGATTAGCTCCGGCAATAATGGGATACGGGCGCGCGACAGATCGATCGAAATCGAAATAGCTTTTAGGGAGAGAGCCTTAGCAAGTTACTTACGTGCCTCCGTAGAAGCCCGGACGCAGCCGCAATAAACGGCAATTTATCTCCGCACCGGCAACCAACGATTGTACGCGACCGCTCCGATTTCGCGTAAAAGACGCAAAGGCCCGCCCGCGGAGACGGGTCACAACAAGAACCGACAAACCAAATCGGGAGCGAGAAAATGCCGAAATACAGGGTGGTGACGCCGAAGGGCGCGAGCTTCACGGTCGCGGGCAGCGACTATTCCTTTGAGCGCGAGGCGCTCGATCCGATCGACGCCGAGATCATCGAGGCTCCCGCCGACGAGGCCGGGTTCATCGCCGCCGCAAAGACCGCGGACGCCATCTATGCCAAGGGCATCCCGATCACCAAGACCATCATCGACAGCTTGCAGACCTGCAAGGTCATCACGCTTGGCTCGGTCGGCGTCGACAGCGTCGACGTCAAGGCCGCCACCGCGCGCGGCATTCCCGTCACCAACATTCCGGACACCTTCATCGAAGAGGTCGCCGACCACGCCATGATGCTGCTGCTCGCCGGCTTCCGCCGCCTGGTCGAGCAGGACCGCATGGTACGCAGCGGCCGCTGGGCCGAGGGCCGGCCAGCGCTGCTCAAGGTCCCGAGGCTGATGGGCCAGACGCTCGGCTTCGTCTCGTTCGGCCGCGTGGCGCGTGCGGTTGCGAAACGCGCGGCGCCGTTCGGCCTGCGCATGATGGCCTACGATCCCTTCATCCAGGAAACGCTGATGTACGATCACGGCGTGATCCCGGCGACGCTGAACGAGGTGCTGTCGCAATCCGACTTCGTCTCGATGCATGCCCCGGCAAGGCCCGAGGTGCATCACATGCTGACCGAGAAGCACTTTCGGCAGATGAAGAAGGGCTCGATCTTCATCAACACCGGGCGCGGCGCAACCGTGGACGAGGAGAGCCTGATCAAGGCGCTGCAGGAAGGCTGGATCGCGCACGCCGCGCTCGACGTGCTGGAGAAGGAGCCGCCCTCGCACAACAATCCCCTGCTTGGCATGGAGAACGTGACCCTGACCGCCCATGTCGCTTCGGCCTCGGCACGGTTTGACGAAGCGCGCAAGCGCCGCGTGGGCTACGAATTGTCACTGGTGCTTCAGGGCATGTGGCCGGTAAGCTGCGTCAATCCGTCGGTGCTGCAAGACACCACGCTCCGCCGCTGGCAACCCGTCAGCATGGATCGCGGGCCGAACAGCTAGGCGGCCGGCGCCAAGGCGCCAGAGGCGAAACGGCCCTTCACCGGCGATCAACGCCGGGAAGGGGACATCATAGGGAGGAACTGATGAGGAACGACATCACACGTCGTGATGCCTTGGCGCTGGGCCTGTCCGCTGCAACGCTCGCGGCCACCGGTGCTGCAGCGCAAACAACATCATCGACAATCAAGGCCGCCGACGTGGCGGCGCCCAAGCTTGCGATCGAGAAGGGCGCATCCTTGCGCATGCTGCGCCCGGTGCGCTTCGTCCAGGCCGACGAGGACGTGTTCCGTGCCAATGCAGCAAAGTTCACCAAGGAGACCGGCGTCGAGGTCAAGGTCGATTTCGTCGGCTGGGAGGACATCAACCAGCAGACCGCGGTCACCTCGAACTCCGGCGCGGGCCCCGACATCATCATCGGCTTCTCCGACGCTCCCCACATCTACGTCGACAAGCTGATCGAGCTGACCGACGTCGCCGATTATGTCGGCAAGCGCTATGGCGGCTGGCTCCCGCTGGCGCAGCGCTACGGCAAGAAGAACAAGAGCGACGCCTGGATCGGGCTGCCGTTCGGCGCCACCGCGGGGCCGCTGATCTACCGCAAGTCGATCCTGCAATCGGTCGGCTTCGACAAGGTGCCGGAAGACCATGCCGGCATCCTCGACCTCTGCCAAAAGCTGCACAAGGCCGGCAAGCCGGCCGGCTTCGCGCTCGGCAACGCGAGAGGAGACGGCACCGGCTTCGCCAACTGGACGCTGTGGTCGCACAACGCATCCCTGCTCGACGAGGAAGGCAACGTCGTCATCAACAGCAAGGAGACAATCGCCGCGCTGAACTGGGTGAAGCAGATCTACCCTACCTTCATCGCCGGCACGCCGTCGTGGAATGACGTGTCAAACAATCGCGCCTATTCCGCGCAAGAAATCTCGCTGACCGCCAACGGCGTCTCGCTGTACTTCTCGCTGAAGAACGACCCGGCGACCAAGGCGATCGCCGACGACAGCGAGCATCAGCTTCTGCCCAAGGGCCTGGCCAAGGTCTCACCGATGGACGGGCTCACGCTCAACGCCATGGTGTTCAAACACAGCCAGTATCCCAACGCCGCAAAGGCCTTCCTGCAATACATGCTGGAAAAAGACCAGTACGAACCCTGGCTCAACGCCAATTCCGGCTACTGGTCGCAGCCGCTGGCTGCCTATGCCGATGCCGCGGTGTGGTCGCAGGACCCCAAGGTGACAATCTTCAAGAACACCATGAACAGCACTTACTATAGCGGTTACAAGGGACCGATTTCGACGGCCAGCGGAGCGGTCACCGCCGATTACGTGCTGATTCAGATGCTATCGTCCGTTGCGACAGGCGCGGCCACGCCGGAGGCCGCAGCCGCGGAAGCCGAGCAACGCTGCAAGCGGTACTTCCGGCGGCAGAAGTAGAGATCGTCATTGCGAGCGAAGCGAAGCAATCCAGTCCGTCCGCGCAGCGACAGTCTGGATTGCTTCGTCGCTTCGCTCCTCGCAATGACGGCGTAGTGAAAGATCAGAACAGGACAACACACTAATGTCCGTGACCGCCCTTTCCTCCCAAGCCCTGGCGCAGCGGCAACCGTCCTGGCTGGTGCGGCTCTTCGACTACAAGCCATTCCTGATCATGATGTGCCTGGCGCCTGCGATCGGGCTGCTTTCGGTGTTCCTGACCTATCCGCTCGGCCTCGGCATCTGGCTCGCCTTCACCGACACCACGATCGGCCGGCGCGGCGTCTTCGTGGGCTTCGAGAATTTCCAGTATTTGCTCACCGATCCCTTGTGGTGGAACGCGGTCTTCTACAGCGTGGTCTATACGGGCATCGCGACCTTCGGGAAGTTCGCGCTCGGCTTCTGGCTCGCGCTGCTGCTCAACAACCATTTTCCGTTCAAGAGCATCCTGCGCGCGATCATCCTGTTGCCCTGGATCGTGCCGACCGTGCTCTCGGCGCTGGCGTTCTGGTGGATCTACGATCCGCAGTTCTCGATCATCTCCTATTTGCTGGTCGACGTGCTGCACTGGCGGTCGGGCAATGTCGACTTCCTCGGCTCGCCCTGGCCGGCGCGCTTCTCGCTGATCGCTGCCAACATCTGGCGCGGCATTCCCTTCGTCGCGATCTCGCTGCTCGCCGGCCTGCAGACCATTTCGCCCTCGCTCTACGAGGCCGCGATGCTCGACGGCGCCAGCGCCTGGCAGCGCTTCCGCTACATCACCTTCCCGATGATGATGCCGATCCTCGCCATCGTCATGACCTTCTCGATCATCTTCACCTTCACCGACTTCCAGCTGGTCTACGCCATCACCCGCGGCGGGCCCGTCAACTCGACCCATCTGCTGGCGACGCTGGCGTTTCAGCGCGGCATCGCCGGCGGCGAACTCGGCGAAGGTGCGGCGATCGCGGTATCGATGATCCCGTTCCTGATCTTCGCGACGCTGTTCTCTTATTTCGGCCTGGCGCGCCGCAAATGGCAGCAGGGAGAGGCCAATGACTGATACCGTCGCGCAAACCGCCGCTGTGGCCGACGCGAAAGCGGCACCTGACACCATGGCCTGGGATTCCGGGCTGCGGCGGCTGATGATGATCTATCTGCCGCTCGGCTGCTTCGTGCTGATCCTGCTGTTCCCGTTTTACTGGATGGCGATCACCTCGTTCAAGCCGAACGCGGAGCTGATGAACTACAAGGACCACAATCCGTTCTGGATCTCCTCGCCGACGCTTGCCCACATCAAGCATCTGCTGTTCGACACTGCCTATCCGCGCTGGCTCAAGACGACGATGCTGGTGGCGATCGGCTCGACCACGCTGTCCCTGATCGCGAGCACGCTCGCTGCCTATGCGATCGAGCGCCTGCGCTTCCGCGGCAGTCCTTATGTGGGCCTCGGCATTTATCTGGCCTATCTCGTGCCGCCGTCGATCCTGTTCATTCCCCTCGCCACCGTCGTTGTGCAGTTCGGCCTGTTCGACTCACCGCTGGCGCTGATCCTGGTCTATCCGACCTTCCTGGTGCCGTTCTGCACCTGGCTGCTGATCGGCTACTTCAAGTCGATCCCCTACGAGCTCGAGGAATGCGCGCTGGTGGACGGCGCAACACGCCTCCAGATCCTGCGACGGATCACGCTGCCGCTCGCGGTGCCCGGGCTGATCTCCGCCGGCATCTTCTCCTTCACGCTGTCCTGGAACGAGTTCATCTACGCGCTCGCCTTCATCCAGAGCGGCGCCAACAAGACCGTGCCGGTCGCAATCCTGACCGAGCTCGTCACCGGCGATGTCTACCAATGGGGGGCGCTGATGGCAGGCTCGCTGCTGGGCTCGCTGCCGGTCGCGATCTTCTACTCGCTGTTCGTGGACTACTACGTGTCCTCGCTGACCGGCGCGGTAAAGGAGTAGATCGCGGCTGCGGCGTTTGGCCCGGTTTCACAAAACTGCAACACGCGATCCGCATAACGCGTGCGTCCGCCAACAGGAGACGCACATGCACGCGACTTTTCTTGCCACCGTCGCAACGATCATTCTCGCCGTGAGCCCAGCGCTCGCGCAGAGCGAAGGTGAATTCCCCGCCAAGCTCGCCGGCCACGTGGTGATGCCGGCCGCCACGTTCATCGACGCCCCCGCCGATGCCCCCGCCGATCTCAAGACTTCAGGGAAATACACCACCGGCAAGCGGGTCGACGCGCTCGGCACCGTGATGGGCAAGTCCTATGAGCGCGCGACCGGCGTGTCGCTGCCGTTCAAGGGCCAGCCGCTCCAGGGCCATTCCGGCATCAAGACCATGCCCGACGGCAGCTTCTGGGTCATCACCGACAACGGCATGGGCGCGCGCGCCAACTCGCCGGATTCGATGCTGTACCTCAACCGCTACAAGATGGACTGGGCCGGCGGCAAAATCGAGCGGCTGGAGACGATCTTCCTGCACGATCCCGACAAAAAGGTCCCGTTCCGCATCGTGCACGAGGACACGCAGAAGCGCTATCTCACCGGCTCCGACTTCGACACCGAAGGCTTCCAGATCATCGGCGAGACCTTCTGGATCGGCGACGAGTTCGGTCCCTACATCCTGAAGGCCGACAAATCAGGCAAGATCCTGGCCGTGTTCGATACGGTTGCTGACGGCAAGCCGGTGCGGTCGCCGGACAGTTGGGCCGTGGCGACGCCGGGCGCGCCGGGCGCGACCTACACCAACGTCAACCTCCGCCGCTCCAAGGGCTATGAGGGCTTTGCGTCCTCCAAGGACGGCAAGTTCCTCTACGGCCTGCTCGAGGGACCGCTGTGGGACGCCGAGAAGAAGGACTGGGAGAAGGTCGACGGCAAGGAAGCCTCCCGCATCCTCGAATTCGACGTCGCTGCGGAGAAGTTCACCGGCCGTTACTGGCAGTATGTGTTCGAGCAAAACGGCAACGCCATCGGCGATTTCAACATGATCGATCAGGCCTCCGGCCTCATCATCGAGCGCGACAACGGCGAAGGCACGGCGGACAAGGCCTGCCCGCAAGGCCAGCGCGGCGAGAACTGCTTCCCGGATCTCGCCAAGTTCAAGCGCATCTACAAGATCGAGCTCACGGAGGCCAATGTCGGCAAGCCCGTGCGCAAGATCGGCTATATCGACCTCTTGAAGATCAAGGATCCCGACAAGAAGGCGAGGAAGCCGCTCAACGACGGCGTCTACACCTTCCCGTTCTTCACCATCGAGAACGTCGATCGCGTCGACGACACCCACATCATCGTCGGCAACGACAACAATCTGCCGTTCTCCTCCAGCCGCGATCCCAACAAGGCCGATGACGACGAGTTCATGCTGCTCGAGGTCGCGGATTTCCTGAAGGCGAAATAGGCTGACGCTATGCTCCTCTCCCGCTTCGCGCGGGGGAGGAGTTCGTCGCAAATCAATTACCAAACGCGACGCCCACGTTGATGGGAATCGTCGCATAAGTGATTTCGGACGGCACCGGCGGGAATGGCTGGGCCTGACGCACCATGGCCATGGCCTGGGCATCGAGCACCGCCACACCCGAAGAGCCCGCGAGGCGGCTGGACAGCACCTGCCCGCCACGGCCGAGCGTGAAGCTCAGCTTGACCACGCCCCTCTGACCATTCGCACTCGTCGGATACTGGTGGAAGCGCATGAGGTGCGCGCGCACGCGCTGATAATAGGTTGCCATCGCCGAAGCAACTGAGCCGGCACTCACGGCGGATGCCAGCGGAGCCTGGCGCTCGGCACGTGGCGGCGCGCTGGTGCGCGGCGCGGGCGGCGCATCCGACGGCTTCCGAGCATCGGGACGTACCACCCGAGGCTTTGCCGGTGCCGGCTTCTCCACGGGCGCGACTTGCACCGGCTCGGGCTTCGGCGGAGCCGGATCCAGCTTCTGCTCCGGCGGCGCAACCACGTCCGGCTTTTCCTGCGGCGGCGTCGGCGCGATCGTCTCTTCGACGGCCTGCTGCTGCTTCGGCTCCGGCGGCGACGCATCCGCCTGCTCCATCACGGGGCCCGGCGCGATATCGAGCGGTGTCGACTGCGGCGCCGATGTCTCCGGCGTCATGTCGATGAGGATCGCCGGCATGTTGACACCTTGCTCGGGCTGCGACCTGATCCAATTCATCGCCAGCAGTGCGGCGGCGATGTGCAACGCCACGACCACCGCCGCCGATGCGCCCCAGCGCGCGGTCTCGCGCTCTCGAAGCGGCTCGTGCAGGGCAAAGGCGTTCGCGGCCATCAGTTGCGTCCATCGAGGCCGACGAGGGCAACCTTGAGGTAGCCGGCGTTACGCAGGGTGTTCATCACCTCCATCAGGTCGCCGTAGGAGACGGCCTTGTCGGCGCGCAGATAGATGCGCTCGTCCTTACGGCCTTTGATGACGGCATCGAGGGCGGCGGCGAGACCGTCGCGGGCCATCGTGTCCTCGCCAACGGCAATTGTGGAATCCGGCTTCACCGTCACGAAGGTCGGCTTGTCCGGCCGCGGCGCCGGCTCGGCTGCGGTCGCGGGCAGCTCGACACCGATATCGACGGTGGCGAGTGGGGCTGCCACCATGAAAATGATCAGCAGCACCAGCATCACGTCGATGAACGGCGTGACGTTAATCTCGTTGACGACGTGGAGATCATCCGGGTCACCGCGCTTGAGCGGCGATCCCCCGCGCACGCCGAGCTTCGCACCCATGGGCCTACTCCGCCGCCCGCGCCAGGCGGAACTCCCTGTGGTCGCGCTGACGGCTGACCAGCAGCATCAGCTGCGCCGAGGCATCGCCGAGCAACGCGCGGTAATTGGCGATACTGCGGACCAGATGATTGTAGATCACCACCGCCGGGATCGCCGCGACGAGGCCGAGCGCGGTGGCGAGCAGCGCCTCCGCGATGCCCGGCGCGACCACCGCGAGGCTGGTGGTGTGGCTCTCGGAGATGCCGATGAAGGCGTTCATGATGCCCCAGACGGTCCCGAACAGGCCGACGAAGGGCGCAGTGGCGCCGATGGTCGCGAGCACGCCGGTGCCGCGCGCGATCTGCCTGGACATCGCCGCCTCCACCCGCTCGAGCCGCAGCGCCACCCGCTCCTGAAGGCCGTCGTCGAGGATGCCGCCCGAGAGCTCGGCTTCCCTGGCGCAGGACTGGATCAGCTGGGCAACGGCATCGTGCGCGTCACCGGCCCGTGACGATGCCTCAGCCAGCGTCATGTTGCCTTCGAGCCCGCGCGTCCGCTGCAAGGCGAGCATGCCCTTGCGGCGCAGCTCGATGGTCTTGGCGAGCCACACCGTCCATGTCACCAGCGAGGCGACAGCGAGCCCGATCATCACCGTCTTCACGATAATGTCGGCGCTGACGAACATGCCCCAGGGCGACAGATTGCGCGGTAACAGGGCTTCGTCGATCGCGAAGGCCGGTGTCGGCACCAGCGCGATTGCAACGACCATTTGGCGAAGCCTGGACTTGCCTTGCATCCTGATCTCCCGACAACAAAAGAAAGCTACGCAGCCGGCTGCGCCGCGATCCGGGCCGCGAGCTGCCGGAACCGCGCCAGCTGATCCGTCCGCAGCGCCCTTGTCTCGTCGCGGCCGACGAACACTTTGAACATGATGCCGCCGTCGGCGTTCACGAACGCGACGAAGGCCGACGATTTGCCCATGAACGGGCGCTCGACGAAGGCGACGCCAGCGCAGCGCTCGTGGCGAAGATGGCCGTGCAGACCCTTCGGCTGCATCAGGTTGAAATAGCCGCGGCCGATCTCGCCCGCAGGAACAGCGCCCGTGAACTCGAAGATCGCGTCATCGGTGTGCACGATCAGCGTGACCTCGCCCCACTCCGCGATGTCCAGCATGGCGGCGGCAAAGTGCTCGCCGCCACCGATCCGCACCATGGAGGATGGCAGCGCCTCGATCACGCTGCGCGGGGTGACCTTGCGCTCGCGCGCAACGTCCTCGATCACAGCACCCGGATTGTCGGCCATATGGACCCTGAGATCGGCAAGATCGGTGCTCAACATGTCCGGCTCCTCTGCCATTGCAATCTAGGCGGCCGCGGCCTTGCGCTCGCTCTGGATCACCTCAAAGGCCTCGAACTTGGGATGGCCGAGATACAGGCTCTCGCCGGTCGAGTTGTCGGCGCGGGCATGGGCACGACGAAACTGGTCCGAGCGCGTCCAGGCCTCGAACGCCGCCCTGTCGACCCAGGTGGTGTGCGACGAATAGAGCGTGTGGTCCTCGGCCTCCGGGCCCTTCAGCAGGTGAAACTCGACGAAGCCCGGCATGCTGCCGAGATAGGATTCACGGGTGGCCCAGACGGTTTCGAACGCGGTCTCCGCGCCCTTCTTCACCTGGAAACGATTCATGGCGATGAACATCAAAGTCTCTCCTTCTGATCAAAACGAAACGCGCCGGAGCCGCGCTGGAGCATCAGCGCGGCCCGGCGGAGATGTGGTGCTGCGAAGCTGGCGCTACGCACCTCCAAAATGGATCTTCATGCCGGCCTTGTAGACCCGGCCCGGTCCGGGGCTCGACCACAGCACGTCGTTCTGCGTGGTGCCGTCGGTCGACGTGCCGGGAATGGCGTAAGGCCGGTAGTACTGGTTCAAGAGATTGTCGATCGACGCCGAGAACACGATGTCCTTCGTCGCGTTGTAGGTCATGTACAGATTGACCAGCTCGTACCCGGTCGCGGGCAAATAGCCGGCGGGTACGTCGTTGTTGGCACCGAACGAGGCCCATTGCGCCGTCAGGATCAGCGTGCGGTCGAGCAGGCGGACGCCGCCGGTCGTGACGACCTTGCGCGGGGTGATGGTCGCGAGCCCGACATTGGTGACAGCGTTCTTGCCCTGGATGTAGTGGCCGGCGACACCGATGAACCAACTGCCGGCATCGTACATCGTCTCCGCCTCGAAACCCTGGATGCGGGCCCGCGCGATGTTCTGGTACTGGTAGAACTGACTGAACGAGCCAAACCCGGTCGGGACCGGCGTCGAGGCGACGAGGTCGATGTAATCGCTGACGTCGTTGCGGAACAGGTTGATCTTGCCGCGGAAGGAGTCACTGGCGCTGAAGATGTTGTCGTACTTCAGGTTGATGCCGACTTCCTTGTTCTTGCCGACTTCGGGACGAAGATTCGGATTGGGCAGGAAGCAGAACAAGCCGACGGTCCCGTCAGGACAGGGGAAGAAGGCCGGCCCGCCACCGGTCGCATGCGCGCCTGAGATCACGGTCTCGGTGATCGAGGGAGCGCGATAGCCTTCGGCGTAGCTGACATATGGCTGGAAGCCGGGAACGGGCGTGACGCCAAGGGTGATCTTCGGCGAGAAGCGGTCGCCGCTGCCGTTGGTCTTGCCCGACTCCAGATCGTAGCGATCGTAACGGATCGCGCTCACGGCCTCGAACCAGGTGCTGTAGTTCTGCTTCAACTGCAGGAAACCGCCCGACACGGTGCGGATGCCGCTCGGCGTGGTGATGTTGGAATTGCCGCGGCTGTCGGTCGTGATCACATCGTCCTGAAACGCATCGAAGCCCACTGTGAGTGCGTTGCGCCAGTCACCGACGTTGAACCGCGTGGTGTTGTTGGCGTCGATGCCGTAGGTATTGAGGACATAGCCGCGCTTGTCGCCGACGCAGCCGGAGATGTTGTTGCCGAAATTGCCGGTGCCGCACAGAGCCGCACCCGAGGTCGAATAGTGGTAGGTCTTGGTCTGGTCGTTATCGACGCGGTTTCCATAGATTGACATGTGCCAGTCGAACAAATTGTCGCTCGGCAGCGCGTAATTCCAGGTGATCGTGCCGGTGTAGTTCTTGGCATCGGAAGCGTAGACCGACGAGCCCTGATAGAGCGCGCGCTGGGCGGCGGTCGCGACGGGGCCCCTGTTGAACTGGCCGACATCGTATTGATAGTCCTGGAAGATGGCGCCGAACTTGACCTCGTGGCCGAGGGCGGGACGCACCGTGAGCTTCATCAGGCCACTCTCGACCTGGTTGCCGGTGTTGCCGATCTCGGTGCCGTTGCCGTCCTTGTAATTGCCTTGCGTGCGATAGACCGCGCCGCCGAAGATATCGACGTCCGGTGTGGCGCGCACGCCGCCGAAGACCGAGCCGAGGCCGCGATTGTTGTTGGAGCCGTAGGAGCCCGAGAGATCGACGCCCCAGCGCTCGCCGGGACGCAGCACATCGTCGATGTCCTTGGTGCGGAACGAGACCAGGCCGCCGATCGCGCCGGAGCCGTAGATGTTGGCGGTCGGGCCGCGCACGACGTCGACGCCGCCGACCAATTCAGGATCGAGGAAGAAGGAGCCGCTGGCGTTATGACCGGTGCGCTGGTAGTTCTGGCGCGCACCATCGACGACCACCGCAACGCGCCCGAACTCCTGCAGGCCGCGGATGTTGATGACGGTCGCGGGATCGTCGCCGCGTTCCTGGAACGACACGCCGGGTACAGCATAGAAGATGCCCGACAGCCGGTTGGGCTGGATTCCCTGGATCTGGTCGAGCGAAATGGAGCTGACCGGCGCGAGCGCATCGATCGCGCGCTCCTTGGTTTTCGTTGCAGCGACCGTGATGGTGTCGAGCGTCTGAACCGGCGCGGTGCCGCCGGCCTGGGCTCGGGCGTTGAGGACCTCCGGCGCTGCCTGCTGCGCGACCAGCGGCTTGGCCGGCTTGCGCTTGGCCTGCTTCGGCCGCTCCGTCGACGCGCGTTCAGCCTGCGGCTCGGCGGTCTGTGCAAGACCGCTCTCCGTCGTCATTGCCGCAAATGAAATCACCGACGCGCCCAAAATCAAGGCGCGCGAATACCTAGCCCCGTCAGCCATATCAGCCCCAGCCTGCACTTCACTCTATTATTTCAGGTCTTTTGGCTGGCGTGCGTTCGCAACGCGAACGACTGGCTGGCTGATTTCTCAAGACGCGGGCAAGTCGCCCCGCCGCCATAATTGGTTACGTGGCAACACTCTGACGGTCAATGACATCAGGTTGCAGTTTATATCGATTGTAAATTGCAGCCGTTGGAATGCGCTTCGTGCCGCTTATACAAACAAGCAAGCAGCACTCCAGAGTTTCGAAAGCGCATCACAGCCTACATGTCAGCAACATCAGGAGACAGCAGCGGCGGCGCGGCGGGGTCGGCAGGAAGCCCTGCTGCGACAACGAGAACCCTCACCATGCGTGGGAGCCGGATCGACAGTCGCGAGCTGTTTGGGGCCGAGCGCGAGATCATCATCGCGCATGGCGAGGACAGCTATCGGCTTCGCCTGACCTCGCAGAACAAGCTGATCCTGACGAAGTAACCTGTAATGACATTCTGTCGCACCCTCGCAAGCCTCCTGCTCTCCAGCACGATCGCGGTCGCCTCTGCCGCGCACGCCGCCGGCATCACCGTGCATGACGCGCGCAATCGCGACGTCGCCGTGACCGACTTCGCGCGCACCGTCTCGATCGGCGGCGCCATCACCGAGATCATCTATGCGCTCGGGCTCGAGAGCCGGCTGGTCGGCGTCGACACCACCAGCCTTTATCCAGCGGCGGCACTGCAGGACAAACCCAATGTCGGCTACATGCGCCAGATCTCCGCCGAAGGCGTGTTGGGCCTCAACCCCACCCTGATCCTGGCGATCCAGGGCTCGGGCCCGCACGCGACCATGGAGATCCTGGAAACGGCGAAGGTGCCGTTGGTGCTGGTGCCCGACACCTTCTCCGAGGACGGCCTGATCGAGAAGATAAAACTGGTCGGCCACGCCATGGGTGTCGATGCGCGCGCCGCGTGCCTCAGCGCCGCGGTCGGCGCCGATCTTGCGCAGCTGCGCGCCCTGCGCGCCAAGGTGACCAAGCCGGTGCGCGTGATGTTCGTGATGTCGCTCCAGAACGGGCGCGCCATGGTCGCCGGCCACAAGACCGCGGCCGACGAGATCATTCAACTCGCCGGCGCAGCCAACGCCGTCGACGATTTCGACGGCTACAAGATCATCGGTGACGAGGCCATCGCGGCGGCAAGACCCGACGTGGTGTTGTCGATCGAGCGCGGCAAGGACTCGCTTCCTGCCGACGCGATCTACGCCCATCCCGGCTTCGCCCTGACGTCGGTCGCGGCCAACAAGAGCCTCATCACAATGGACGGGCTCTATCTGCTCGGCTTCGGGCCACGGACGGCGGCGGCGGCGCGAGATCTCTCGGTAAAACTCTATCCGGCATTGGCCGAACCGGGCGATGCATTCACCTCGGCGCTGTCGGCGGCGAATTGCCGGCAATGAGGGTGGCGATCGGCACGGAAGCGCGCGGCACGGAACGACGCTCCAGTTCGCGGCGGCGGTCCGCATCGTTCGCAATCCCTCTCCTGATCGCGGTGCTCGCGGTCGCCGCGATCGTGGCGCTGAGCTTCGGCGCCGCCGGCATTCCCCTCTCCCGCCTGCCTGCCGCACTCGGCCTATCAGGCGAAAGCACGGCCATGACGGCCCGCGACCAGCTCGTGCTGTGGTCGATCCGCGTCCCCCGGATCGCGGCGGCGGCGATGGTCGGCGGCCTGCTCGCCGCGGCCGGCGCGATCATGCAAGGGCTGTTTCGTAACCCGCTCGCCGATCCCGCGCTGGTCGGCGTCTCCAGCGGCGGCGCGCTCGCAGCCGCAAGCGCGATCGTGTTCACCGATTCGCGCTTCGGCGAGACGCTGCGCTTCCTCCAGGCCGAGCTCCTGCCGCTCGCGGCATTCGCGGGATCGCTGGCCACGACCGCGATCCTCTACGGCATCTCGAGCCGCTCGGGCCGCACCTCGATCGCGGTCTTCCTGCTCGCCGGCGTCGCCATCACCGCCATCGCCAATGCCGGCATCGGGCTTCTGGTGTTCATCGCCGACGACCGCCAGCTCCGCGACGTCACGTTCTGGCTGCTGGGCTCGATGAGCGGGGTGACCTGGACCAAGGCCGCCGTGCTGGCGCCCATCCTCGTCATCGGGCTTGGCGCCTGCGCCTTCATCGCGCGCGGCCTCGATCTCCTGGTGCTCGGCGAGGCCGACGCCTTTCACGGCGGCGTTGACGTCGAGCGTCTCAAGCGGATCTCGATCGTCATGGTCTCCGCCATGACCGGCGTCGCGGTGTCGATCAGCGGTGTCATCGGCTTCGTCGGCATCGTCGTGCCGCATCTGCTCCGTCTCGTCATTGGACCTGCGCATCGGCTGTTGTTGCCGGCCTCGGTGCTATCAGGCGCGATCCTGATGGTCGGCGCCGACACGCTGGCGCGCACCATCGTGGCGCCGGCGGAGATGCCGATCGGCATTCTGACCGCAGCGGTCGGCGCGCCGGTCTTCCTCTTCATCCTGTTGCGGCAGCGCGGGCTGGCCCCGCTATGAGCGCCGTAATCGAGGCGCGTGCCTTGAGCAAGCGCGCCGGCCGCGCGACGCTGCTCGATGGCGTCGGCCTGACGGTTGCGGCCGGCGAGATGGTCGCGATCATCGGCCCGAACGGCGCCGGCAAGTCGACGCTGCTGCGGTTGCTCTCCGGCGATCTCCGCCCAAACGCAGGCGAGGTGCGCCTGAAGCAGCGGGATATCAGCGGCTATGCGCCCCGCGAGCTTGCCGCGCACCGCGCCATGCTGTCCCAGCACATCAACGTCACCTTCCCCTTCACCGTCGAGGAGATCGTGCTGATGGGCGCGGGCGAGCGCAGCGCGCGTGCAGCAGGCGCGCTCGTCGACGCGGCCCTCGATGAGGTTGGGCTAGCCCATTTCCGCGAACGGCAATTGCCAACGCTCTCAGGCGGCGAACAGCAGCGTGCCCATTTCGCCCGCGTGCTGGTGCAGCTCGCCTGCGGCGAAGCCGAGCATGGCCCGGGACTTCTGCTGCTGGACGAGCCGACCTCGAGCCTGGATCTGCGCCACCAGATCGACCTCGTCGAAGCAGCGCGCCGCCGCGCGGCCGGCGGCACCGCAGTCATCGCGATCCTGCACGACCTCAATCTCGCGATCCGCTTCGCCGACCGGCTGGTCGTGCTGGCTGGCGGCAAGCTCGCCGCAGATGGCCCGCGCGCGGATGTCGTCACCCGCGAGATCATCCGCGAGATCTTCGAGATCGATGCCGTCGTCCATCAAGGCGACGACGGCGTGCCTTACGTGCTGCCGCAGTCGATGCGGGCGGCGCTCCTCACCTCTTCCCAGCGGGGAGAGGTGAGGGCCTAGCCGCCTACCCCGCCGGGACGATCACCATGCTCTTGTCCTTCGGCCAGCGGATGCGCCAGGCGAAGTTGATATCCTTGACTTCGCCCGGCTTGGCGTCGAACGACCATTCCAGCACGCCGCGGCGGTCACGGATGTTGCTGGCGGTCGGCGGCGTGGTCGCGGGCAGCATTTCGACGACGATGTCCTCGCTCTCGCTGACCGGCAACTGATCCTCGATCGCAACCTTGATCGGGAAATCATGACCGTTGCGGATGGTGGTCTTGAACGTACGCTCGTCGGTCTTGGATGTTGTGACAAGCAGGCCGGCCGAACCCTCGTTGCGCTTGAGCACGACGCGCTCGATTCTCACCTTGTCGTCGGCGCCGAAGCCGAGCCGCACGATGTCGTCCTTGGCGGAAGCGGAGAGCTTGCCGCGACCGACGAAGACGCCGTCGCGGTAGATCGCGACCTTGCCGGGCAGCAGAGCCGAGTCGTCGGTCTGCTTGAAGCTGGCTTCGAGGAAGGCCGTCGGGTCCAGCACCGGTGCGGCGCGGACCGCGAGGTCGGCGGGCACGGTCATCGCTGCAATCCGCAGGCTCTTGGCGCCCTCGGCGGCGGCGAGGCTGACGCGGCCGGGAATTTTGAACGTCGCCTGGAAATCCCCGATCTCGGCAATTGCCTGCTGCTCGTCGGCACGTTCGCGCGGCTCGGCCGCCTCCGCGATCTTGGCCATCGCTGGCGATTGCATCTGGCGCAGGACCGGCGCGGGCCGCGCCAGATCGGAGACCGAGCCTGCTGCCAGCGGCTTCGGCACCTGGGGATATTGCGCGACCAGTGAATGCAGCTCCGGCGCACTGCCGCCGCGGCTGATGCGGGTTGTGGAGACGCCGAGCGTCACGTTGGACCAATCCTCGCCGGTCGATTGCGTGATCTCGGCGCGACGAATGAGTTCGAGCTGCGGCTTGCGATCCTTGGCGCCGGTGTCGAGCCGGGCGTCATAGAGCGGCATCCAGCGCGCATTGCGCACGGCATACGTCACGCGCAGCGTCGCCTTCATCGCAGCGGTCGCGGCAACGTCCATGCGAACCTCGAGCTTGCTCGGCGGCTTGGCCTTGCGCTCGACCTCGAGTTGGGCGATCTGCCGGTCGATCTCGCGCGTCTTGCGCGTGGCGTCGCGGACGGCGGTGTCGGCGCTCGCAATTTCCTCGCCGACCGCAGCAAAAGCCGCGCGCCATTCGGCGATCGGCCGCGCCTCGCCCTTGTCGCCGATCCCCGCCGGGGAGGTTTCCGCAAAGTGCTCCGCAAACTTGCGCCGCGCATTCGCCGAGTCGATCGCGCCTTGCAAATCGGCGCGCTGATCGTTCAAGGCCTCGATGCGCTTTTCCAGCTCGGGCAGATTGACCGGCGCGGCGCGAGGCGACCGCGCATCGATCGTGCCGATGGTGAGCTTTGCGCCGCCCTCACCCTCGACCCGGATGGAGGAGGCATCGAGACCAAGCGGGAAGTCCTTGGCAACAAGCGTCGAATCCCCGGACGGCAAATCGACCGTGATGACGCGCGTGACGGTGGCACCATCGGGGTAAACCGTGACCGTATCGATCGCCGAAATGGCGTCCAGATCGGCGGCCCATGATGGCGACGACGCCGCCATGGTGACCAGAACCAGGCTCGTCGTTGCCAAATATCTTGCGGTGATGCGCATGAAGTCCCTCCTGCCGTATCGCCGCGCCGCCAGCCGGACGCGCGCGATCAAATGCCTCGCCAACATGGTTGGACGCGGCAGGGAAGGAACTGGTTCGATTGGGGTTTCCGTGGGGCGCCGCAGCGGCGGCACCAAGGCCGCGGAACGGAACGTCGTCCCGCGGCGAGCCCGCTAAACCTGGGTCGACGCCCCCTGGCCGAAGATGCGGCGGAGCAGATCGGTCACGTTCCTGGCTCCGGCCTTCTTCAGGATGCCGGCGCGATAGCCCTCGACGGTCCGTGCGCTCAGATGCATGCGCCGGGCGATCTCCTTGTTGGTCAGGCCGGCAGCGAGGTGCTCGAGCACGTCGCCCTCACGCTCGGTCAAGGGCTCGCAGCCGGGCAGCCAGCGCTGCCGGCTCGTGCCGGGCTGCGCAAATTCGTCGATGGCGGCATCGATCCGGCCGACGATGTCGTGGGTGCGGAACGGCTTTTCGATGAAGTCGGCCGCGCCGCTCTTGATGGCGTCGACCGCCATGGCGATGCTGCCATTCGCCGAGGTCACCAGCACCGGTGCCATGCAGTTTTCCTCGCGCAGCCGCCTGAGCATGTCGAGGCCGGAGCGATCGGGCGGCAGCTCCATCAGCACGCAGGCCGGCATCCGCGCCTTCGCTTCCGACAGAAGTGAGGCACCGTCAGCGAAGCAGATCACGTCATAGGCGCTCTGTTGGAGCGCGGTCGAAAGTTGTTCGCGGGAGGCAGCGTCGGTGTCGATGACGAATACCTCGCCCTTGGAAAGCATGTTCCCCGGCATAATCCCGATCCAGCAATGTCTTGGTCAAATGGTCCGAGACGGAAAGCGGGCCGCATCGCCCTGCCGCGCCGTCGTGAGCACGGCATTCACGCCAGTGCTTCGGTTTCCCCTATGTATGTTCCGGCCGGTTCCTGGATTTGACGGATCGAGACAGAAACTTTACATTTCGGGACATCTGCGGGAATGGCTGGCAGGAACGGTTCGCATGACCGACCTCGTTCGCAGCGCAGGCTTGAGCTATTACCCGGAGGTTGCCCGGTCGGTCGGGCTCGATCCCAAACAGATGATGCGCAAGGCCAGGCTGCCGCTGGCCTGCCTCGACAAGCCCGATACGCCCATCGCCGTCGCCGGCCTGCGCCGTCTGCTCGAATTGTCGGCGGAGGCCTCCGGCGCCGAAGATTTCGGCTTGCGTCTCGCCGAGCGCGGCGGCCTGACCAATTTCGGTGCGGTCGGCCTGATCGTGCGCGAGCAGGCGACTGTCGGTGAGGCGATCGAAGCATTTTCGCGCTTCATCCACATCCATCATGACGGCATGCGGCTGGATGTTGCACGCGACGGGCAGATCGTGACGGCCACGCTGCACCTGCGCGGCCGGCGGCCGAGCGCGCCGCGCCAGGCGATCGACATGGTGCTCGGCAGCATCCACCGCATCATCCAATCGCTGTACGGCCATGACTGGCGGCCGCAGGAGGTCCACCTGCATTACCCGCCGCCGCGCGATCGCAAGCGCTATCGCGAGTTCTACGGCTGCCGCGTGACCTTCAACGCCGAACACGATGCGATCCTGCTCTCGGCGCGCGACATGGAGCGCCGGATCCCGAGCGCGCATCCCCTGATCGCGAGCTATCTGCGCAAGCGGATCGAGGCAATCGAGACCCGGCCGGCAAGTTGGGAAGGGAAGGTCGACGAGGTCGTGCGGACCCTGCTCGCCGGCGGCGACTGCACCGTCGAGCGGGTCGCCGAGCATCTTGCCTGCACCCGCCGTACCATCCACCGGCATCTGGCCTCATCAGGCACCAGCTTCTCGGCCATCCTGGATGCGCAACGCGCCGATCTCGTGATCCAGCTGATCGAGGACCCCGACCGGCCGCTGGCTGACATCGCGACCCAGCTCGGCTTCTCCGCGCAGAGCGCCATGGCGCGCTGGTTCCGCGGCCGGTTCGGCTGCACCGTCACCGACTGGCGCAAGGGCATTCGGCCTCCGACACCGTCCGATGCGCCTTCGGCGACCGCAGCTTGAGTTTCAGCGCGCCGGAGCAGGCACGCCCATTACGGCAAGGGCACGCCGCCGGCTGCCGGCGAGCAGCGGGCCGAACGCGACGGCAAATCCGAGGAACGCGACCAGCCAGCCGCAGGCGGCGATGTGCAACAATAGATCGCTGTGCGCGGGCAACACCACGGCGGCGACCCGTGCCAGAGCCGCGATGATGATCGCAGCGTAGATTCCCTGGGTCGCCGGCGAAGCGGTCAACGCCTGTCCGGTGTGGCCGAGGCTCGCGCGGGTCATCACCGCCAGCGTCATGGTTCCCGCCGCGCCCGTCATCCAGGCGTGGATGCCGGCGCTTGGCGGCAGCGCTCCGAAAACCGCGACGGCGTGCAGGATGAAGCCGAGCGGCACGAAGACATAGCCAATATGCAGGATCACCAGCAGTCGCTCGCGAAAGGTGCGATCGCCGGCCCAGCGCGCAAGCCGCACCAGATGCAGCCCGCCGACCAGCGCCATCAGGACACCGGTGACGGCATTCAGCGGCGCCACGATCCAGAAGATGAGCGCGAGCGCGCTGCATCCGATCACTGCGCCGTCGAAGCGTCCGAACGGCACCGGCAGACGGCCGGGATTGAACTTGACCAGCCAGTTGCGGGTGAAGCTCGGAATGATGCGGCCTCCGATCAGCGAGATCAGCAGCATGACCACACCGATGCCGACGCGGATGCTGACATCGGCCGCGCCCTGGTAGTGCGCCTCGATATGAAAAGCGACATTGCCGGCGAGCAGAACGGACACCATCGCCACCACGGGCAGGTTGCGCCAGTTGCCGCCTGCGATGATCTCGCGCGCCGCGGCAGCGACCACCAGCGCCAGGAAGGCGGCATCGACGAGAAGCGCAAACGCCCAGCCGGTATCGGCCGACAACGTCACCGCGATACGTCCGGCAAGCCAGACCATCACTAACGCCCCCAGCGAGGTGCCCTGGATCGGCAGCCGCCCGGTCCAGTTCGGGATGGCCGTGAACAGGAACCCGGTGATCACCGCCGGCAGGAAGCCGTAGAGCATCTCGTGGACGTGCCAGTCGCGCGGCGCGAACGCGGAACTCACCGACAATTCGCCGTAGAACATCGGCAGCCAAGCCAGGATCGATAGCCCCGCCTGGATCGCGGCGAGCAGGAAAAAGGGCCGAAAACTGTTCGCAAACAGCGGCCAGCCCTCAAAGTTGCGGGATCGAGCGCCAGCCATGGGGTCAACTCCAATAAATTTCAGTCCGTTATCTGGAAAAATACTGCCACTCAGCCGTCCCGTTTTGCGCTATCGCAAACTATCGAACGATTGCAGGTGCCATCACACTCCCTGATGCCAAGGAGGCAGAATGGCCAAGGTCGACACATCGCTGGTTGCGCATTTGCCGCTGTTTGCCGGGGTCACGCCGGAAGCTCTGGATGAGATCCTGCGTGAGGCCCGTTCGGCGCGCTATCCCAAGAACAGTGCCATTTTCGAGCAGGGGGCGGATGCGCAGTCCTTCTTCCTGCTGCTGCACGGCCATGTCCGCGCGGCCAAGACCACGCCGACCGGCGAGCAGATCGTGGTACGCTACGTCGCACCCGGCGAAACGTTCGGGCTCGCCATGGCGATCGGAGCCGTGCAGTATCCGGCGACCGCGATCGCGGTCGATGACAGCGTGGTGCTGATCTGGCCAACCTCGGCCTGGCCGCGGCTGGTCGAGCGATTTCCCTCGCTGGCGGCCAACACGCTCCAGACCGTCGGCAAGCGCCTCCAGGAAAGCCACACCCGCATCCTGGAAATGTCGACCCAGCAGGTCGAGCAGCGCGTCGCCCATGCGCTGCTGCGCCTCGCCAAGCAGTCCGGCAAGAAGCTCGACCACGGCATCGAGATCGACTTCCCGATCAGCCGCCAGGACATCGCCCAGATGACCGGCACCACGCTGCACACCGTCAGCCGCATCCTGAGCGGCTGGGAGAGCCAAGGCCTCGTCGAGAGCGGCCGTCAGCGCATCATCCTGCGCGATCCGCACAGGATCGTCGTGTTGGCGGAGCGAAGCGCCGACAGCGGCGCGGCGTGACAGCCGCCGGGACGTCTCCGCCCAAGATAGGGATTAAGACAGGGATCGAGATAGGGGTGAGGGGCGCTTCCGCTTACGGCGAAAGCGTCCCTCACCCGGGAATCCGCGCGCGCCCGCGTGAATTCCGGACCGCTTCACGCCGGCACGCAATCGCACAACGCGGCGAGGAATTTCTCGCGGTCGATGCCATGCTCGCGGCAGGCATCATCCACCGTGTGGAAGGTTGCGATCGGGCAACCGACACAAGCCATCCTGAAGGCCAGAAACACGCGGATCGTGTGCGGCGCGGTACGCATGATGTCATCGACCAGATCGTCGGATCCAAAAGACATGGACAACTCCGTTCCGCAACGACGATAGCAGAATGGATCGAAGGCTCCTTGTCGAAGCGCAAGCTGGCTTGTCATTCCGGGGCGCGCGAAGCGCGAACTATGATGCGCAATTGCGCATCTCAGAATCCATCGCGCAGCAGGTGACGTGGAGAAATGGATTCCGGGTTCGCGCCAAAGGGCGCGCCCCGGAATGACAGGAGGAGAGACCTTACACAGCCCGGCTGTGCAGCTGCTTCGCCGGATTGAGATGCGCGTCGAACGCGGCGGCGACGCTGCGGACCAGGAAGCGCGAATCCTTTGCGACTGCGAGGCGGTTGCCATCCAGCCTCACGATGCCGTCGGAGATCAGCGGCTTCAGACGCGCCGCCGAATTCAGCATCGCCCCCGCCTCCGCGCCATGGCGCGCGCAGATGTCGCCGAGATCGGCGCTGAACTCGCACATGATGCGTTCGATGATGTCGGCGCGCAGCCGGTCGTCGTCGGTGAGCCCATAGCCCTTGGCGGTGGCGAGACGGCCGGCGGCGATGCTTTGCGCATAGGCGCCGATCTGCACCTCGTTCTGGACGTAACCCTGCGGCAAATGCCCAATCGCGCTCGCGCCGAAACCGAGCAGGACTTCGCTCTTGTCAGTGGTGTAGCCCTGAAAATTGCGCCGCAGCGTCCGTTCCTCGAAGGCCACTGCCATGGAATCGTCGGGTCGCGCGAAATGATCGAGCCCGATCTGCACGTAACCGGCCTCCTTCAATGCATTCGCGATCGCGCAAGCCTGGTCGTGGCGCGCGAGTCCGTCCGGCAACACGGCCTCGTTGATCATCTGCTGGTGCTTCTTGAAGCTGGGCACGTGAGCGTACCCGAACACGGAGAAGCGGTCGGGCGCGAGCGTGAGGCTGCGCCGGACCGTATCCAGACAGGACGCGACGGTCTGGTGCGGCAGCCCGTAGATCAGATCGAAATTGAGTCCCTCGATGCCGGCGCGCCGGAGCATGTCGACCACGGAAGCCGTCTGCTCGAAGCTCTGCACGCGGTTGATCGCCCGCTGCACCACGGGATCGAAGCTCTGCACGCCAAGGCTCGCACGGTTGACGCCGGAGAGCCGCATGGCATCGACCATGTCGGCGGTCAATGTGCGGGGATCGATCTCGACCGCGATCTCGGCCGAGGGTAGCACGAAGAACTTCTGGCGCATCGTCGCCATCAACTCGGCGAAAGCTTCCGGCTGCATGATCGTCGGCGTGCCGCCGCCGAAATGGATGTGCTCCACCTTGATGCGGCGGCCAATGGTTTCGGCGACCTGCTCGATCTCGTTGCGCAGCGTCCGCTGATAGCCGGCGATGAGCTCGTCGCGGCGGACGATCTGGGTATGGCAGCCGCAATACCAGCACATCTCGCGGCAGAACGGCACGTGGAGATAGAGTGACGCGCTGGCGCCCGCCGGCAGCTCCGCCAGCCAACTGGCGTAGGCGTCCGGTCCGACCGCCGTCGAAAAATGCGGCGCGGTCGGATAGCTCGTGTAGCGTGGCAATCGTTCTTCGCCGTAGCTCGCCGCTAGATCAGCTCTCATGTCTTACCCATTCGTAAATTTCCGCCGTGCGCAGACATCACGGCAAATCACGGAATGCACTCCAATAACCCGGATCCGCGGAGGCGACCTTGCGCTCGCGCAAAGTCGGCCGGGGGTGCAGCAGACATTGCGCTCGCGCAAAGCGCAGCGGCGGGTTCGGGGCCATGATCATGGCAATTCGCACGCCATCCGGAGCGTTTGCCCATGAGGCTTCTCGCACTCGAACTGATTCTTTCCTTGCTCGACGTCCGCGGCCATATCCCGCGTTTCGACGACTTTCGGCCGGCCCCGGTCGCACCGGCCCCGGCCGGCACCGTGCGCGCTCTGGCCGCGGCCATCGCCGTCTTCGCCGTGCTGTCGCTAGCGATCTGGGCAACGGTCTGGCTTGCCACACATCTATTTTAGTCACGTCTTCGCGAAGGCCTCGACCATGATCTCATCCAAGCGCGCATTCGCCGGCGCGGTCGTGCTGGCATGCATTGTCGGGGCGCCGGCCTTTGCGGCCGACACGACCAGCGGCGATCTCGTCATCACCAGGGCCTGGAGCCGGGCGACGCCCGGCGGAGCCAGGGTCGCCGGCGGCTATCTGACGATCGAGAACAGGGGCCGCGCGCCGGAGCGGCTGCAGGCCGCATCGGCCGCCCATGCGCTTCGAACCGAGATCCATGAAATGACCGTCAACGACGGTGTCATGACCATGCGCCCGCTCGACAAGGGGCTTGTCATCGCACCCGGACAAATCGTGACGCTTGCACCCGGCGGCGGACACCTGATGTTCATCGGTCTCGATGTGCCGCTCCATGCCGGCGACCAGATGCCCGTGACGCTGTCGTTCGAGCACGCCGGCGCAGTGAAAGTGACGCTGGACGTGCAGGCCATCGGCGCACAGGCTCCCGAAAGCGCGAAGACAACGGCGGCCGCAGAGCCTGCACATCGCGTGGAGCAGGCTGCGGCGGTCCCACCCCCGTCGACGACCGAAGCTGACGAGAGCTTCTTCACGCATCTCCATGCTGAAAAGGCCATGGCCAACGTCACGGTCTCGCCCGGGCGCGCCGGTCCAGTCGAAATCGCAATCCAGCTTGAAGATGCGAATGAGTTGCCGCTGAGCGCCGACGCGGTTGCTGTCACGCTCGGCAACGCCGAGCACGGCGTCGCGCCGATCACCGCGAACGCCGAACGCGTCGGCAACGATCAGTGGCGAGTCAGAATGTCGGCACCGCTGTCCGGCCGCTGGTCGCTCGGCCTCGACATCCGCATCAATCCGTCGGATGCGGTTAACGTGGTGTCACCGATCCTGCTCCGTTGAGACACCTAAGTACTGTTGCGGAGACGAATCCGGCAAAACCTTGTCGCAGCGCAAACACTCTTGCCACGATCGGCGCACACTGCATCCGTCATCAAAAACCTTTCCAGATGAAGGATGCTTCCGATGTTCACCCGCAGAGCCGCATTGATCAGCGCCGCCGCGACCGCGCTGATGCTGGCGACCCCCGCCTTCGCGGCCGATGATCTCAAGCTGCCGCGCCAAAAGGTAGAGCTGGTCGCTCCGCCCTTCGTGCACGCGCACGAGCAGGCGACCAAGCAAGGCCCCAAGATCATCGAGTTCAGGCTCACGATCGAGGAGAAGAAGGTCGTCATCGACGAGAAGGGCACCACCTTCCAGGCGATGACCTTCAACGGTTCGATGCCGGGCCCGCTGATGGTCGTGCACGAGGGCGACTACGTCGAAACGACGCTGGTCAATCCCGCGACCAACACCATGCCGCATAACATCGACTTCCATTCCGCGACCGGCGCGCTCGGTGGCGGCGCGCTCACTCTGGTCAATCCCGGCGAGCAGGTCGTGCTGCGCTGGAAGGCAACCAAGACCGGCGTGTTCGTCTACCATTGCGCTCCGGGCAGCCCGATGATCCCCTGGCACGTCGTCTCCGGCATGAACGGCGCCGTGATGGTGCTGCCGCGCGACGGACTGAACGATGGCAAGGGCCACGCTCTGAAGTACGACAAGGTCTACTACATCGGCGAGCAGGACATGTACGTGCCGCGCGACGAGAAGGGCAACTTCAAGTCCTACGACTCGCCGGGTGAAGCCTTCACCGACACCGAAGAGGTGATGAAAAAGCTGACTCCCACCCACGTCGTGTTCAACGGCAAGGTCGGCGCGCTCACCGGCAAGAACGCACTGACTGCCAAGGTCGGCGAGAACGTTCTGATGGTGCATTCGCAGGCCAACCGCGACAGCCGCCCGCATCTGATCGGCGGCCATGGCGACTACGTCTGGGAGACCGGCAAGTTCGGTAATGCACCCGAAGTCGGGCTCGAGACCTGGTTCATCCGCGGCGGCTCGGCGGGAGCTGCACTGTACAAGTTCCAGCAGCCCGGCATCTACGCCTACGTCACGCACAATCTGATCGAGGCCGCCGACCTCGGCGCCACCGCGCACTTCAAGGTCGAAGGCAAGTGGAACGACGATCTGATGATGCAGGTGAAGGCCCCTGCCGAAATACCGGCAGCCACCAACTAAACGCGACAAGGGGCCGGTCATCACCGGCCCCTTCTTTCTTCGAGGAATGACCATGCTGATCGCATTCAAGCTCAAACTGGCACTCGCCTGCGCCGCCGGGCTCGCCGGGCCGATCGCGATGGCGCCGCTGGTCTCGGACATGACCGTCCACGGCACGGCGTCGGAGCCTGCGATCGTCAGGGTCGCAGCGGGCAGCCTGTCCTATCGCGAGGCCGGCGATTTCACACGCGGCGGACAGCAGGCGGAAGCGCCGCTGCGCGCGATGCGCGTCGACCGGCCGCTCCACATCATGCGAAATCAGGTCTCCTCATCCGACTATCAGCTCTGTGTGCAGGATGGCGCCTGCCGCGCGCTCGATCGCGACGTCGCGGTCGCCGCCGATCGTCCCGCGGTGCAGGTGAGCTGGCACGATGCCGAGGCTTATGCAGGCTGGCTGTCGCGCAAGACAGGCCACCATTACCGCCTGCCGAGCGATGCAGAATGGGCCTTTGCAGCAGGCTCCAGATTCAAGGACGATGGCGTCGCTGTCGATGCCGACGATCCTTCGAAGCGCTGGATCAGCCGCTATGAGCGCGAATCCGAACGCGACCTTTCCGACACCACGGCCTATCCGTTCGGCAAGTTCGGCCCGAACGAGCACGGCGTCGAAGACCTCGCCGGCAACGTCTGGGAATGGACCTCGACCTGCTTCGTGCGCTCGCGCGTCGACGCCGCCGGCAATGCCGGCCGCCCCACCGTGAACTGCGGCGTGCGTGTCGCCGAGGGCGCCCACCGCGCCTATGTCACCGATTTCATCCGCGACGCCCGCGCCGGCGGCTGTGCCCAGGGCGTGCCGCCCGCCAATCTCGGCTTCCGCCTGGTACGCGAGGAGACCTCGTGGGTCGCCAGCGTGTCGGCGCGCTGGAGCAAGGTGTGGGCGGTGAGGTCGTAGGGCGGGCCTGACTCGCGAAATAGCAGAGTCTCGGCCGCGCCTCATACTCCGTCATTGCGATGTGGAAGCAGTGCGCGTCGGTACTTCAATGAAAATGGCCGGGACAAAGCCCGGCCCTTTCCCATTGGTCGCGGATCGTCAACTCAGCTGTTCTTCAGCGCCACGCGAAACTCGGCTTCGGTCTTCGCCTTGACCTCGTCGAGCGAGACGCCGTCGGCGAGCTCGATCAGGGCCATGCCGCCGTCACCGTGCTTGTCGATGGTGAAGACGGCCAGATCCGTGACGACCATGTCGACGACGCGCTCGCCGGTCAGCGGAAGGTTGCACTTCTTGAGGAGCTTGGAGCCGTCCTTGGCCGAATGCTCCATCACCACGACGACGCGCTTGACGCCGGCGACGAGGTCCATCGCGCCGCCCATGCCCTTGACCATCTTGCCGGGGATCATCCAGTTGGCGAGATCGCCGTTCTGGGCCACCTGCATGGCACCGAGGATCGACAGGTCCATGTGGCCGCCGCGGATCATGCCGAAGGAATCCGCGCTCGAGAAATACGAGGTCGAGGGCAGCTCGCTCACGGTCTGCTTGCCGGCGTTGATCAAGTCCGCGTCCACCTCGTCTTCATAGGGGAACGGGCCCATGCCGAGCATGCCGTTCTCGCTCTGCAGGCTGACATCGACCCCGTCGGGGATGAAGTTCGAAACCAGCGTCGGGATGCCGATGCCGAGATTGACGTAGTAGCCGTCACGCAGTTCCTTCGCGGCGCGCGCGGCCATCTGTTCACGGGTCCAGGCCATGTGTGTCTCCTGATACGCTTAAGCGGCGGTGCGCGGGCGGGTGTTGCGGAATTCGATGCGCTTCTTGGCCGTGCCGACCTCGACGATGCGCTTCACGAAGATGCCGGGCGTATGGATGTGGTCGGGATTGAGTTCACCGGCCGGAACCAGATGCTCGACCTCGGCCACCGTGATCTTGGCGGCGGTCGCCATCATCGGGTTAAAATTGCGCGCGGTCTTGCGGTAGATGAGGTTACCGGCGGTGTCGCCCTTCCAGGCATGCACGATGGCGAGGTCGGCGAACAGGCCGCGTTCCATCAGATACTTCTCGCCGTCGAATTCCTTCACTTCCTTGCCTTCGGCGATCAGCGTGCCGACGCCGGTCTTGGTGTAGAAGGCCGGAATGCCGGCGCCGCCGGCGCGGATACGCTCGGCGAGCGTGCCCTGCGGATTGAATTCGAGTTCCAGCTCGCCGGCAAGGAATTGCTGGGCGAACAGCTTGTTCTCGCCGACATAGGACGAGATCATCTTCTTGATCTGCCGGGTTTCCAAGAGGCGGCTGAGCCCGATGCCGTCGACGCCGGCATTGTTGGAGACCACCGTCAGGCCCTTGACGCCGGACTCGCGGATCGCGTCCGAGAGCTCCTCGGCGATGCCGCAGAGGCCGAAGCCTCCCGACATGATCATCATGTTGTCTTTCAAAATGCCGTTGAGAGCCGACTTGGCGTCGGGATAGACCTTGTTCATGCAAATAACCTTCGACTGAACCTTCGGCTTGGAGGCGTCGCGCCCTATTGGCGGCGATTATTAGGCGAAATCCTCCAAAGCCGTCAATGATACGGGGTTCTCCGCACCGCGCCCGGGTGATAGAAGCTGCCCACACCGTGGGCAGAACCGTCCGCGGCCTTGAAAGCGACAAGAAAAACCATCAAGTTGCGGGGGTTGGGCGTGGGCACGCAGGTTTCCCGACCCGCCCTTCTGGCTCCAACGACCAACCCGATCAGGACATGCCATTGACCATGGCCCAAGGAATGAAGCGCCTCGGGACGCCGATCGCGGCGCTGCTCGGTGTCGCGCTGATCGCCCTGATCGCGACCTCATGGCTCATCAACCGCGACGCGCTGCGCAGGGCGGTCGAAGCGCAGATCCGCGACGTCACCGGGCTCGAGCTCAGTGTCGCAGGCGCAATCGACATCTCGGTGCTGCCGGCAAGCTACATCTCCTTCCGTGACGTCGGCCTCAAGGGCGGCGGCACCAGCGATCCCGCGCTCCAGGTCGACGTGCTCACCGCCAATCTGCGGCTGCTGCCGTTGCTGCTGCAACGGTTCGAGATCTCCGACCTGACGCTGCTGCGGCCCCGCATCCATGTCAGCCTGAAGCCGGACGGCCAGAGCAACTGGACGCCCTTCATCCAGACCATCGCGCGCACCATGAAGCCCGGGGCCGAGAACCAGGTCTCGTTCTCCGAAATCCGGATCCAGGACGGCGTGCTCGACTACGAGGACGCCGCCACGCACGGCACCGAGAAGTTCGAGGACATCGACCTGTCCCTGGCCTGGCCTTCGATCTCGCGCTCCTTCGCCGCGACCGGACAGTTCGACTGGCGCGGCGAGCGTGTCGACGGCTCGATCAGCTTTTCCGATTTCGTCGCCGCCCTCTCCGGCGAGCGCTCGGGGTTGAAGGCGCGGATCGCCAGCGCGCCGCTCAAGCTCGCCTTCGACGGCAGCGTCGCCAACCGCACCAGCCCGATGATGGAGGGCACGTTGACGATCGACAGCCCCTCCTTGCGCAACGCGCTGCGCTGGACCGGGCAGCCACAGCCCGCCAGCGGCGGCTTCGGCCGCTTCGTGCTGAAGGCGCGCGCCAACGTCGTCGGCGCCTCGATCGCGCTCACCAACGTCAATGTCGAGCTCGACGGCAATGCCGCCGAGGGCGTCATGACCTACGCCAATAACGGCCGGCAGACGCTGCAGGCGACGCTTGCCGCCGACGCGCTCGACTTCACGCCTTATATCTCCACCTTCCGCCTGCTCGCGAGCGGCGCGCGGGACTGGAACAGGCAGCTGTTCGATCTCAACGGATTGTCGACGACCGACCTCGACATGCGCCTGTCGGCAGCAAAGCTGACGGTGGGGCCGACCAGGCTCGGCCGCACCGCGATCGGCGCCAATTTGCGCAACGGCACGCTGGCGCTCTCGGTCGGCGAGGCGCAGGTCTATGGCGGCATCGCAAAGGGCTCGTTCGGCATCGCGCGCTCCGACACCGTCGCCGACATCAAGGCGCAATTCCAGTTCACCGACGTCGATCTCCAGGCCTGCGCCACCGAACTGTTCGGCCTCAGCAAGCTATCCGGTCGCGGCAACATCAACGTGTCGCTCTTCGCCTCGGGCTCGAGCCCGTTCGGCCTCGTGCAGTCGCTCGACGGCAGCGCCACCGTCACCGGCCATGACGGCGCGATCTCGGGCTTCAATGCCGAGCAGCTGCTGAAGCGCCTGGAGCGGCGGCCGCTGTCCGGCGGCGGCAATTTCCGCAACGGTTCGACGCCGTACAACAATCTCACCATCGCCGTGAAATTCTCCGATGGGGTCGCGACCGCCGAAGACATCCGTGTCGAAGGGCCGGCGGCGAAGATTACGCTCACCGGCACCGCCTCGGTGCCGACGCGCGAATACGACATGAAGGGCGTGGCGAGCCTCAACAGCACGTCGGGATTCGAATTGCCATTCGTGGTGCAGGGCCCCT
The DNA here is from genome assembly GCF_028128695.1 of Bradyrhizobium sp. CCBAU 25360. NCBI lineage: Bacteria > Pseudomonadati > Pseudomonadota > Alphaproteobacteria > Hyphomicrobiales > Nitrobacteraceae > Bradyrhizobium > Bradyrhizobium sp. CCBAU 25360. Next base: position 347,231 of record NZ_LBJA01000039.1, on the reverse strand, counting down.
GGGACGATCCCCTGATCTTCCCCGATCCGGAAAGCCTGATCCGCCGCTCGCCGGCCTCCGCGCCGCTGCTCGACATGCTGAAGGATCGCAAGGGGGGCGACGCCGTGCGCTCCGCGATCGAGCGCATCACCGGCAGCGGAAAGCGTCCTCCACCGGCGGAATCGCCGACGGCGGAGAACGCCAAAGAGAACGCGAAGGAAAACGCCAAATCCAACTAGGCTGATCAACGCAGCCTTCGCGGATTTCGGTAGCCCGAGCTCAACAAGCTCGACATGCCAGCGACTTGCCAAATCCAAATCGAGCAGTGCGGCCGATTGCATCCCGGAGGTGGCGTTAAGCGGCCGATTGCGTCGTCGAAATCCAGGCCTTGTCCCCCTGCAGCACTGCTCCTCCACCGATCTTCGATCCGGCCGCGACCTTGAGAGCGCCGCTTCCTCCCAGTTCGCGAGCCAACACCTCGCGGTCACAGGCGTCCTCCCACAGCGAAACGGTAATGGCTGCGACGCAGTTGCTGATCATGCTGGTCAGCGCCCGCGCTTCCGACATGAAACGGTCGATGCCGACAAGCAGCGCCACGCCGGTCACGGGCAGATCCGGCATGACGGAGAGGGTCGCGACAAGCGCCACGAAGCCGCTGCCGGTGACGCCAGCCGCGCCTTTGGACGTCAGCAGCATCAGTCCGAGCATCGCCGCAATCTGCCCCCACGACAGGTGGATGTCGCAGGCCTGCGCGATGAAGATGGAGGCCAGGGTGAGATAGATGGCGCTGCCGTCCAGATTGAAGGAATAGCCCATCGGCAACACGAGGCCGGACACGCCTTTCCGGCATCCGAGCTGCTCCAGCTTGCGCAGCGCTCCCGGCAGCGCCGGTTCCGACGATGATGTGCCGAGCACGATCAGCAGCTCTTCCTTGAAGTAGCGAATGGTCTTCCACAGGCTGAAGCCGTTCAGCCGCGCCAGCGTGCCGAGCACGACGACCACGAAGACGGAGCAGGCGATATAGAATGTCAGGATCAGCAGTCCGAGCGAGCCGATCGATCGAATGCCGTAGCGGCCCACGGTGAACGCCATGGCGCCAAAGGCGCCGAGCGGAGCGAGCTTCATGACGAAGCCAAAGGACACAAACAGGACCTGAGAGAAGGAATCGACCGCCTTCGTAACCACCGCGCCCCCATCGCCGGCACGGCTCAGGCCAAAGGCGATCAGGATGGAGACCAGCAGGACCGGCAGCACTTCGCCGTCGGCAAACGCGCCAAAGAAGGAATGCGGGATGATGTGCAGCATGAAGTCCGCAAATCCGGTCGCACTCGCCTGCTTGGTGAATTTCGCGGCCACCGACGGATCCAGCGTGCTGACGGACACATGCATGCCGACGCCCGGCTGGATCAGCAACACGGCGACCAGCCCGGCCAGCAGTGCGAGCACGGTCAGCAGGTAGAACAGCGCCATGGATTTCACCAGCGTGCGGCCGACCTCGCGGGAATCGCTGATGCTGTTGATGCCGCTGACGATGGTGCAGAACACGATCGGCGCGATCATCATCTTGACCAGCTTCACGAAGCCGTCGCCGAAGGGCTTCAGCGCGGCACCGAACTCAGGCCAGAGATGGCCGGTGAGGACGCCCAACATGAGACCGATCAGCACCTGGACGTAGAGGATCCGGTAGAATGGCTTTCGCGTCTCACTGTTCACGGGCCCGACCAGCGCTTGCTTCTGCATTCTCGTTTCTCCCATGGCTCTGATTTTTCATGGCTCTGATTTTTGAAGGCTTTGAAAGCGGTCCGGCTTCAGGCTGCCAGGACTGAATGAGGGACGTGCGATCGACGGGCGAAGACATGGCCCTCGAGAATTCGCCGGGCTGTCCGCTGCACCCGGGCAACCGGGCCGGGCTCCAGCCGAACCACGAGCTGGCCGGAGGGATGGGCGAGCGTGATCGGCACCGGAGGTGCAAGCAATCCAACCATCTCTGCGGCGATCGTCCCGGGCGTCACACAGGCGGTCGCGATCGCGACGGCACCGGTCACCGCCAGCGCGCTATGGCAGTCGTGCGGCATGAAGTACCTGACGTTCAACGCCGCCCCGCTTGCAGGCGCGATCAGAACCGGCTTCGGAATCACCATTGACGCGGAATCCGGAAAACCCATCCGGCGTCCAGCCTCGATGCGCAAATGTTCGAGCCGCCCGCGGAAGGCGCCGTCGGCGAAGGCCGGAGGGGCCTCGCGGCCGGTCCATCCGAGATCTGCCGCGCGGACCAGCATGACGGGCATGGCTGCGTCGATGCAGGTCACGTCGATCCCTCCGATACGGTCGACCGGACGTCCTGTCGGCAACAGGCGACCGGTGCGTGCGCCGGCCGCGTTGGGGAACGACAGTTCGATGGGCGCGGCCGTTCCCGGTACCCCGTCGATCCGCGCCCCGCCCTCATAGGTCACCCGTCCTCCGGGAGTGGCGACCGTCGCATCGATCAGCTTACCGGTGTTGACGTTATGGATACGCACATGGGTGCGATCTGCGGTAGCGGCGACCAGGCCAGCTTCGATTGCGAACGGCCCGACCGCCGCCAGCATGTTTCCGCAGTTCGGCGAGGTATCGACAATCCCTTCGCGAACGCGCACCTGGGCAAACAGGTAGTCGACATCGGCGTCGGGCACCGTTGCCGGTCCGATGATCGCGACCTTGTTGATCACGGCATTGCCGCCGCCGATTCCATCGATTCCGAGATCGTGCCCACCTCCCATTACCGACAACAGGACCGCGTCGCGCGCGTTGGGATCGGCAGGAAGGTCGCGAGCCAGGAAAAACGGTCCGCGCGAGGTCCCACCGCGCATGACCACACAGGGAATGGCAATCTGATCGTTCATGATGTTCTTCCGTTCGGCGACATGCTCGCCTGAACCAGAGCATCCTCCCTCCGAACTCTTTTGTGAAATGCAAATATCTGAGGTATTATTTCGTCAATCGACATAATGGAGCCTTGCCATGAACGCAGAACTGCTCGACCTCAAGGCGTTCATCACCGTCGCGGAGATGGGCAGCTTCGTCCGGACCGCGAAGGCGCTCAATCTGTCCCAGCCGGCGCTCAGCCGGCGCATTCAGAAGCTGGAGGAAAGTCTCGGAGCGCCGCTGCTCGAACGGTCCACGCGCCACGTCAATCTCACCATGACGGGCCGCGACTTCCTGCCGAAGGTCCGCCGTCTCATCGACGAGTTTGAGACCTCGGTGCTCGCCATCCATGATATCGGCGCGCGAAGTTCGGGTTTGGTCTCCGTGGCTGCGGTGCCGACAGCGGTGTTCTATTTTCTTCCGCGAGCGATCGGCCGGTTCGCCGAAGCGTATCCGCGCATCCGCATCCGCATTCTGGATATCGGCGCCAATGAGGGGTTGGAAGCGGTTGCGCGCGGAGAAGCCGACTTCGGCATCAATTTCATCGGCGCTTCGCATGCCGAAATCGAATTCGAGAAATTGGTTGAGGACCCGTTCGTCCTGGCCTGCCGTCATGACCATCCGCTGGCTTCGCGCAAGCAGGTGAGCTGGTCGGAGATCGTGTCGCACCGGGTCATCACCGTCGGTCGCAACAGCGGCAATCGCGCGTTGATCGACAATGCGCTGGCGCGGCAGGGCCTGCAGCTGAACTGGTCTTATGAAGTCGCCCACCTCTCCGGCTCGCTTGGCCTGGTCGAAGAGGGATTGGGCATCGCTGTGCTGCCGAGGCTCGCGACGCCCGCCGCCGGTCATCCGATCATTCACACCGTTCGGCTGATCGAGCCGGAAGTGTCGCGGACGATCGGAATCGTGCGCAGGCGCGGGGCGACGCTATCGCCGCATGCCAGCCAGTTTTTGAAGATGCTCCTCGAGGCATGGCGCTCTCCTTCTCGAGCCAGCGGGCATGGCAAGCCGCGGCCCCGATCCGCTGAGGCAAGTTCGAACACGATATCGACGGGTCTAAAGCGGAAGCGCTGACGGCTCGCCCGAGCGGGACGAGACCGTTCCCCAAACTGGAGTTCCTCGGAAGGCGCGAATTGATCAGGGCGAATTGATGCGGTGATTGGATCGATGCACGCGTTAAGGATCTCCGCAAGGCCCATCCCCGCGACCTATGTCTGACAACATGCCGCTAGATCGAGCTAACGCCATGCGCTAGTGTTTTATACGACCGGTTAAAAACACCGGCCGTTTGAGGGAGAAAAACGTGAAATCCAAGGTTATTGGCGCAGTATCACTGGCGGTCGCTGCGGCCGGGCTGTTTGCAGCCGCTGCACCCGCATTTGCGCAGCAGAAGACGATCACGGTCTGGTGGGGCAAGGGCTTCTATCGCTCCGAAGACGACGCACTGATCGAGACGATCAAGAAGTTCGAAGCCAAGACCGGCATCAAGGTCGAATTGTCGCAATACGCGATCCAGGACATGATTCCGAAGACGGTCGCCGCGCTCGATGCCGGCACCGTGCCCGATGTCGCCTATTCCGACTCTTATGACGTCCAGGCGCAGGGCAAGTGGGCCTATGAAGGCAAGCTCGAGGATCTCTCCGACGTGATGGAGCCGATCAAGGGCCGGTTCGTGCAGAACACGCTGGATGCGTCGATCCTCTATAACGACGTCACCAAGAAGAAGGCCTATTACGGCTTCCCGCTGAAGCAGCAGAGCATGCACGTCCAGATCTGGAACGACATGCTGGAGAAGTCCGGCTTCAAGCTCGCCGATATCCCGAACGACTGGACGGGCTACTGGACGTTCTGGTGCGACAAGGTGCAGCCGGGGATCCGCAAGGCCACCGGCCAGCGCATCTATGCCGTCGGCCAGCCGATGGGCGTGGAATCCACCGACGCCTTCCAGTCGTTCTACACCTTCATGGACGCCTACCACGTCAAGCTGGTCGACGACGACGGCAAGCTCACGGTCGACGATCCCACGGTTCGCGAGAACCTGATCAAGGCGATGAAGGATTACACCGACACCTACATCAAGGGTTGCACGCCGCCATCCTCCACGACCTGGAAGGATCCCGACAACAACGTCGCGTTCCACAACAAGACCATCGTGATGACCCACAATTTCACGATCTCGATCGCCGCGAAGTGGTTCGAGGACTCCCAGAACCAGGCGCTCACGCCCGAACAGCGCGAAGCCGGCAAGAAGGCCTACGAGCAGGACATCGTGACGGCGTCCTTCCCGAAGGCGCCGGATGGTTCGACCATCCGCTACCGCTCCGACGTCAAGACCGGACTGGTCTTCACCGCGGCCAAGAACAAGGCAGAGGCCAAGCAGTTCATCAGCTTCCTGCTCCAGGAAGAGAACGTCCGCCCCTACATCGAGGGCGCGCTCGGCCGCTGGTTCCCGGTGACGAAGGAAAGCCAGGAAAGCCCGTTCTGGCAGGCTGACAAGCACCGCAAGGCCGTCTACACGCAGTTCAAGGGCGGCACCGCGGCGTTCGACTTCACCAAAAACTGGAAGTTCACGATCCTCAACAACGAGAACGTGTGGGCGAAGGCGATGAACCGCGTCGTCAGCGAGAAGGTTCCGGTCGACAAGGCCGTCGACGAACTGATCGCCCGCATCAAGCAGGTCGCGGGTTAAATCATCCTGCCTCTCCCCGCCTCGCGGGGAGAGGTGCTAGAACAACACCGGCCGCGTTTCGCGGCCGGCATCTCTTTGAAGAGTCCGAAAAGAATGGCGATCACGCTCTCTGGCGATCAGGCACTCCCCGGCCCGCCCCTGTCGTCGCGGCTGACCCCGCCGCAGGTCTGGGGCATCGTGCTGCTTGCGCCCTATCTGCTCGTTTTCCTTGCCTTCGTGGTCTACCCCGTCGGCTACGGGCTGTGGCTGGCGCGGGCCCCGTCGAATTATGTCGCGCTCTACAACGATCCGATCTTCGCGCGCGCCGCGGTTAACACGCTGATCTTCCTGGTCATCGGCATCAACATCAAGATGCTGATCGCGCTGTTCCTGTCCGGCTTCTTCGCGGTGCAGCGCCCCTGGATCAAATGGCTCTCGGTGATCTTCATCCTGCCCTGGGCGGTGCCGTCGATCCCGACCATCCTGTCGGTTCGGTTCATGCTCAATCCCGAATGGGGCATGGTCAATCACCTCATCTTCTCCCTGACCGGCGATGACGGCCCGAACTGGCTCAACGACCCCACCGTGGCGCTCAGCATGGCGATCGCGGTGCACATCTGGAAGTCGCTGCCGTTCTGGACGCTGATCCTGATCACCGGCCGCCTTGCGATCTCGCACGATCTGTTCGAGGCCGCCGAGGTCGACGGTGCGAGCTGGTGGCAGAAATTCCGCTACATCACCTGGCCGTCGATGCAGACGCTCTACGTCACCTGCACGCTGCTCTCGATGATCTGGACGCTCGGCGACTTCAACAGCGTCTATCTGCTCACCGGCGGTGGCCCGGCCGACCTCACGCATGTGCTGTCGACCCTCGGCATCCGCTATCTCCGGCTCGACCAGCTCAGCCTGGCCATGGCATCGATCGTCTGCGCAATGCCGTTCGTCCTGCCGCTCGTGTACTTCATGATGAAACGGTTGTCGCGATGAAGCTCCCCACCCTGCGCGAAGTCGCAACCGAAGCGCGGTTGCTGCTGATCGGCATTCCCGTCTTCCTCTGGACGATGATTCCGATCTACCACATGTTCCTGTTCGCGATCTCGCCGAAGGAGGACGCATTCTCCGGCAAGCTGTGGCCGGACCATCCGACGCTGCACAACTTCGAAATCGTGTTCAAGCAACAGCACTACTTCCTGCGCGACTTCTACATACAGTTCTGGAACTCGCTGGTGATCGCGGCATCCGTCGGCGTGCTGACGCTGTTCATCGCGACCGCCGCGGCATTCTCGATCTCGCGGCTGAAGGTGCCCGGCGGGCGGGTCGTGATGAATCTCGCGCTGTTCACCTATTTCATCCCGGCGGCGTTCCTTGCCGTGCCGATGTACCGCACCATGGGCAATTACGGCCTGCTCAACAATCACTGGTCGCTGATCCTGGCGATGGTGACCATCGCCAGCCCTTACGCGATCTGGGTGCTCAAGCAGGCCTCCGACAAGCTGCCCGTCGAATTGGACGAAGCCGCCGTGATGGACGGTGCGACGACCCTCCAGATCTTCCGCCTGGTCTACCTGCCGCTGATGATGCCCTCGCTGGTCGCGATCGGCACTTATGCGGTGCTGCTGGCCTGGAACGAATATCTCTACGCGTTCCTGCTGCTCTCGAACGACCGCGAGATCACCCTCCCCGTCGCGCTCGGCAACTTCCTCGCCGCCGACGACTCGCCGTGGGAGCTGTTGATGACGACCGGCTTCATCTACGCACTGCCGCCGGCCGCGATCTACTATGCCTTCCGCCGCTACATGGTGGGCGGGCTCACGGCAGGTGCGGTGAAGTCCTGACGCGACAGGACGCATCGGGTCGCCGCAAGCAGGACGTTCGAGCGACAACGTGGACAATTGCGGGTTGTCCACGCCTGCTCTAGCCTCCGTGCCCCAATGCAGGGCACGGCATCATGCGCAGCAACGACGCGATCCATCTCGGCCTGATGCTGCTGGCGCTCGCGGCGGCCTATCTGATGCCGTTCGAGCTGCTCCTGCTGGCTTATGTCGTGCTCGGCCCGGCGCACTACTTCACCGAGATTTCGTGGCTGCACGACCGCAGCTACTACCTGCCACATCGCGGGATTGCGGCAGCCCTCGCAATCATCGCCGTGGTCGCGGCCCTGATCGACAACGCCTCCTGGTTCGGCTTTGCGATGTGGGGCGCGCTGATCGTCTGCGCCATGCTCGCGGCCACCACCTCGGCGATCGAGAGCATGCTGCTGTTCATGACGGCACTCGCCCTGTCCGCGATCATGTATTCGAGCGGGTCTTCGCTCGCGGTCATCGGCATCCTGATTCCGACCCTGGTCCACGTCTCGCTGTTCACGCTGATCTTCATGGTGCTCGGCGCGCACCGATCCGGCAGCCGCGTCCAAGCTGCGCTGGTGGCTGTCTACCTCGTCGCGATTGCTACGATCCTGCTGCTGCCGCCAACCGCCGAAGTCCGGATCGCAAGCTTTGCCCGGGTTGGACAGGATTATTTCGGCAATGTCGGCCCGGCGCTCAGCCGGCTGTTCGGCGTACCCGGTCTCGTCCTCGACACCAGGCTGACGAGCCTGCTCGCCTTCGTCTATACCTATCATTACCTCAACTGGTTCATCAAAGCCGACGTCATCCGCTGGACCGCAGTCCCGAAGGCGCGGCTGGCGGCGATGGCCGCCGCCAGCGCAGCCTCCACCGCGCTCTACTTCTACGACTACGCGTTCGGTTTCACCTTCCTGCTGGCGCTGAGCCTGATCCATATCCTGCTGGAATTCCCGCTCGACGCCCTGGCGCTGCGGCAACTCGGGGCGGCGGTGCAGGGCGCGGCGCGAGGATGGCACGCTGCACGAACGGCTACAGCGGCGCCGCGCTCTCGCCCTGCGAGCTCGACAGTTTCGAAGCGAGCGAGGCGATCACGATGACCACCGCGATCAGGGCGATCACCAGCGTGCAGATCGCGTTGATCTCCGGCTTCACGCCCAGCCGCACCTCGGAATAGATCCGGATCGGCAAGGTCGCCGACCCCGGCCCGGTCGTGAAGCTCGCGATCACGAGATCGTCCAGCGACAGCGTGAAGGCCAGCATCCAGCCTGCGACGATCGCGGGGGCGATCAACGGCAGCGTCACCGAAAGAAAGGCGCGGACCGGGTCGCAGCCAAGGTCCATCGCCGCCTCCTCCAGCGAACGGTCGAGCGAGCCGAGCCGGGACTGCACGACCACGGCGACGAAACACATCGTCAGCGTGGTATGGGCGATCGTCACCGTCCAGAAGCCGCGCTCGGCGTTCAGCGCGACGAACAACAGCAGCAGCGACAGACCGGTGATCACCTCGGGCATCACCAGCGGCGCGTAGAGCATGCCGGAGAACAGCGTGCGGCCGCGGAAGCGCTCGCCGCGCGACAATGCGACCGCGGCGAGCGTGCCGAGCAGCGTGGCGATGGTCGCGGAGGAGACCGCAACGCGAAAACTCATCCAGGCCGCCTCGATCATGGCGCGGTCGTTGAAGAACTCGTGATACCAGCGCAGCGACCAGCCGCCCCACACCGTCACCAGCCGCGAAGCATTGAAGGAGTAGATGACGAGGATGAGGATCGGCAAGTAAAGGAACGCCAGCCCGAGCGCGAGCGAGGCGATGTTGAAACGGGACAGGCGTGAGACCTTGCGCATGGCGTCAGCGCCCCTGTTCCAGCTGCCGCTTCTGGAGCCGCTCATACAGCAGCAGCGGCATCAGCAGCACCACCAGCAGCACGATGGCCGCGGCAGAGGCGACCGGCCAGTCCTTGTTGGTGAAGAATTCGAGCCACAGGGTCTGGCCGATCATCAGCGAATTGGAGCCGGCCAGAAGGTCCGGGATGACGAATTCGCCGACGATGGGAATGAAGCACAGCAGCACGCCGGCACCGACGCCGGGCAGCGACAGCGGGAAGGTGACGAGCCAGAACACCTGCCACGGTGGCGCGCCGAGATCGCCAGCCGCCTCCTCCAGCGCTGGCTCCATCTTGGCGAGCGTGGCGTAGAGCGGCAGGATCATGAACGGCAGATAGGAATAGACGATGCCGATATACATCGCGCTGTCGGTGGAAAGCCAGACCAGGGGCTGGCTGACCAGGTGTAGCGCCAGCAGGATCTGGTTCAGCAGCCCGTCGTGCTGGAGGATGTTGATCCAGGCATAGATGCGGATCAGGAACGAGGTCCAGAACGGCACGATCACCAGCACCATCGCCACCGCCTGCCAGCTCTTCGGCAGTCGCGCCATGCCGTAGGCGATGGGATAGCCGATCAGCAGCAGCAGCGCAGTCGCGGTCACAGCGACGGTGAGGCTGCGCACATAGGCGAACACATAGATGTCGTCGGAGACGAGCAGCTTGAAATTGTCGATCGACAGTGCGGCAAAGGCCGCCTTGAGCGCGTCCCACCCCGCCATCAGGTCGAACACCGGCTCGTAAGGCGGCTGCGCGATCGCCGTCAGCGACAGGCTGATCTTGAGCACGAACGCGAACGGCACCAGGAAGAACAGCACCATCCAGACATAGGGGGCGATCGCGGCAAAGCGCGCCGGACGCGCGAAGATACGGCGGGAGCTCATGACGGCAGCACCACGCAATCATCGGGCGTGAACCAGGCGACGATTTGCTGGCCCACGCTATAGGCGTCGACGTCCAGACGCGCGCTGTTGGCGACGGAGGCCCGTACGATTCCGCCGGTATCGAGCTTCACTTTATAGGTGGTGGTGCCGCCGAGATAGCAGATGTCCGCGATCACGCCGTCCAGGCTGTTGATCGTGGTTTCACGACCGGCTTCGCTGACCGGGGCGCGGCGCGACAACTTGATCTTCTCGGGACGAATCGCGATCGAGAATCTTCCCGCGCCGACCGGTTCGCGCGGCTCGGCCACCACCAGCGTACCCGCATCACGCGTACCAATGACCAGACGATGACCGTCGCGCAATCTGGTCTCGCCGTCGAACACATTGACGTCGCCGACGAACTCCGCGATCCAGCGCGAGCGCGGAGCTTCATAGAGCTCGCGGGGGCTCGCGACCTGAGCAAGCCTGCCGGTGTTCATCACTCCGATCCGGCTCGCCATCGTCATGGCTTCCTCCTGGTCGTGGGTGACGACGATGAAGGTCATGCCGAGCCGGCGCTGCAGCTCCATCAGCTCGCCTTGCGTATTCTCGCGCAGCTTCTTGTCGAGCGCCGCGAGCGGCTCGTCGAGCAGCAGCAGTTGCGGGCGGCGCGCCAGTGCGCGGGCAAGCGCGACGCGCTGGCGCTGGCCGCCGGAGAGCTGATCCGGCTTGCGCTTCTCGAGCCCTTCGAGCTTCACCAGGGCGACCATCTCGGCCACACGGCCGGCGATGTCGGCGCGTGCCATGCCGGCGCGCTTCAAGCCGAAGGCGATGTTGTCGCGCACCGACAGATGCGGAAACAACGCGTAATTCTGGAACATCATGTTGATCGGGCGCTCATGCGGCAGCGCCTGCGCGATGTCTTTGTCCCCGAGCAGGATGCGCCCCTCGTCCGGCGCCTCGAAGCCGGCGAGCATGCGCAGCAGCGTGGTCTTGCCGCAGCCGCTCGGGCCGAGCAGCGCGAAGAATTCGCCAGCCTTGATGTCCAGCGAGACGCCATCCACGGCGCGGAAGGTGCCAAAGGTTTTGGCGACGCCCTCGATGCGCAGCAGCGGCTGGCCCGCCGCAGGAAGCGCATCTCCGCCGGCCGCATCAGCCGCGGCGCCTGTTCTGGGCAACTCGTCCGTCATGATCCTGCCAACCCCGATTCCGCCGCACGCTAGCCGCCGATCGTCCCTAGCTCAACCGTGCCGGGAGAGATCGTTCACATCACATTCGCCATGAACGACGCCAGCGCGTCGCGGTCCGCCGCAGGCATGGTCAGGCCCAGCTTGGAGCGGCGCCACAGGACGTCCTCGGGGAAGCGGGCCCATTCGCGAGCCATCAGATAGCGGACCTCGGCGCCGGTCAGTTCGGGACCGAAGCCCGGGCCGAGATCGTCGCGGCTCCTGGCGTCACCGAGAACTGCGGACAACCGCGTCCCATAAGCCCCGACCAGACGCTGGGCCTCTGGCTCCGAGAGAAACCGCCAGCGGTCGCGCGCAAGGTCGACTTCGGTGTCGAAACGCTCCCAGGCAAAATCTCCGCCGGGCAGCGCGGCGCCGGCAGTCCAGGGCGGCGACATCGGATAGAACGGCGTCAGCTTCGTCACCGCCCACTCCGCGCGCAGGCGCGAGGTGGTGACGTCGCCGCCGAACATGGTGAGCAGCGGCGCCTTGCGCTGGCGCGCATGGAACAGCATCGTGCCGTCGCGGCCGCGCAGGGACGCCAGCGTCAGGTTGACGCCGGAGACCGTCCGGACCACGTCGGTCGGGGCGACGCGCTGACGAAAATAGCGGCTCGCCGCTTCGCAGAGATAGCCGACGTCGGCCCCCGGCATCGCCACAATTGCGGGATCGCCGGTGAAGGCGTGCGTGACCGTGCCGATCAGCGTGAAGTCGCGCTCGAAGGGCCGGGCAAAGATCAGCCGTCCATCATTGTTCTGAAAGACGTAGACGTTCTCGGAATCGAACAGCCTGGGCACGATGATCTGGCTCATCTGCGTGGCCGCCATCGCGGGCTGCGGCTGCCGCAGCACGGTCTCAGCAACCATTGGCGTCCAGCCGCCGGTGGCGTTGGCCAGTGCCCGCGCCGTGATGGTGCGGCGGTGGCCGCGATCGACCACCGCGAGCCGCCAAATGTCGGTTCTGTCCGCACGGACGCAACGCGCACCAGTCCGGATCGCCGCCCCATGCTCAGCGGCATCCAGCGCCGTCAGCACCACCAGGCGAGAGTCATCGACCACGCAGTCCGAATATTCGAACGCCGTACCGAACGGGCGCTTCAGCGCGTTGCCGACCGGATGATGCGTGATGTCGAGAGTGGCCGAGGGCGGCAGGCCGCCCCGGTTCGTGAGACCGTCATAGACATACAGGCCGGCACGCAGCAGCCATGGCGGCCGCTCGTCGGAATGCGCGGGGATCACGAAGCGCATCGGCCGGACCAGATGCGGTGCGATCCGGAGCCAGGTCCGGCGCTCGGCCAGGGCCCGGCGCACCCGCCGGAACCCGCGCCGCTCCAGCACCGACAGATCGCCGTGGATCAGCCGCGGTGTTGCCGACGATGCCGCGCTGCCGAGATCGCCCTGCTCGAACAGGATCACCCGCAAGCCGCGGCCGGCCGCATCGCGCGCGAGGCTGACACCGTTCAGGCCGCCGCCGATGATCGCGAGGTCGTAATCCGCCATGAAGCCGTCGAATGGGAGCAAAGCGCCCCATCATCACTAGAGCCATTTCCGTTCCGATGAAATCGAAACGGGGCTCTAGATTCTTATTCTGACGGTTTTTCTTGACGCGAACCGGCGTCCACTTCGCTCGAACGCTCTAGCCGGTCTTGAGCGCAAGCTCCATGACTTCAGCGCGGCCGACGAGCCCGGCATATTTCCCGATCGGCAAGGGCTTGCCGAGCAGATAGCCCTGCACGCCGTCACAGCCCTCCTTGGCGAGGAAGGCGAGTTGCTCGACCGTCTCGACGCCCTCGGCGATGATCGACATTTCGAGGCCGTGGCCGAGATCGATCACCGCGCGCACGATCGCAGCCGATTGCGGATTGCGGCCGAGATTGGTGATGAAGGCCCGGTCGATCTTGATCTTGTCGAACGGGAACGCCTGGAGATAGCTCAGCGAGGAGTAACCGCTGCCGAAATCGTCCATGGAGATGCGCACGCCGAGCGCCTTCAGGCGGCGCAGCAGCGCGAGGCCCCGGTCGAAGTCCTCGATCAACACGCCCTCGGTGATCTCCAGCTCGAGCCGGCCGGGTGCAAGGCCGGTCTCGAGCAGGATCGAATGGACGAGGCCAACCACGTCGCCGTGCATGAACTGCGCCGGGGACAGATTGACCGCGACCTGGAGCGGCTTCGGCCAGGACGCCGCCTCGCGGCAGGCCTCGCGCAGGATCCACTCGCCCATCTCGACGATCAGACCGCTCTCCTCGGCGATTGGGATGAATTCGGCCGGCGAGACCTGGCCGCGTACCGGATGCTGCCAGCGCGCCAGCGCCTCGAAGCCGATGATCTCGCTCTCGGCAACGCTGTGGCCGGCGGCGCCCTGGGGCTGGAAGGCAAGCGAGAGCTCGCCGTTCTTGATGGCCACCGACAGGTCCTGGTGCAGCACGCGGCGGTCGCGGATCTGCTGGTCCATCTCGGGCTGGAAGAGGCTGATCGTGCCGCGCGACTTCTGCTTGGCGCGGAACAGCGCCGCACCGGCATTGGCGAGCAGCGAGGCGCCGTCAGTGCCATTGTGCGGGAAGATCGACATGCCGGTGGTGACGCCGGCGCGGACCGCCCGGCCGTCGATCTGGAAGTCCTTCGCGACGGCGTCGCCGATCTGCTGCGCCAGCGCAAGACCCGCGTCCGGCTGCTTGCCGTCGATGATCAGTCCGAATTCGTCGCCGGACAGGCGCGCCACCACGCCGCCACGGGCGGAGTCCTGGAGCCGCTTGGCCACCTCGATCAGGAGCTTGTCGCCGAGCGCATGACCGAAGACGTCGTTGACCTCCTTGAGGCCGTCGAGGTCGACGCAGAGGACGGCGAACTCCTCGCCGGTGCCTTCGCAGGCCTCGATCATCTGGGTTAGCGCCTGAAGGAAGGCGGCGCGGTTCGGCAGATCGGTGAGGCCGTCGTGATAGGCCATGTGCGCCATGCGCGACTCGGTCTGCCGGCGGTCGGTGACGTCCTCGTGGGTCTTGATCAGATATTGCGGCTCGCCGGTATCGCCGAGCACGGTGGCGCGGCGGGTCAGGAACAGCCGCAGGCCGTCCTTGGTGGAGATCGGATGCTCCTCGGTGATCATCCCGCGTTTCTTGATCGCGGCCTCGTCGCGCGCGATGATCAGCTTGGCTTCCTTGGGGTTGAAGATGTCGGACGCGGTCAGGCCCGTGGCCTCCTCGCGCCGGCGGTTGAGGATCGTCTCCGCGCTGCGATTGGCGAGCAGATAGCGGCCGTCCTTGACCTGCTCGACGATCAGCGCCACCGGGATGTTGTCGACCACCAGCTCGAGGAACTTCTTGGTGCTCTCCAGCTCCTGCGACAGCGACCGGCGGTCGGTGATGTCCTCGAACACCAGCAGCAGAAACTCGGGCTTGTTGCTCTCGTTGCGGACCACGATCCGAATCGAGGCGACCATGCGCCGCTCGCCGCCGCGGTCGACCTCGAACTCGTTGCGGAACTGGCCGTCCGGGGAGTTGAGCGCCGCCCGGTCGGTCGCCTCGATACTGGCTGCCGAGACCGGCGCAAACAGCTCGCGTGCGTTCTTGCCGACGGCATGATCCCGCGAGAACCCCCAGAACCGCTCATAGGCGCTGTTGGCGAAGATGTAGCAGCCGTCCTCGATGTTCTTCGCGGCCACGCAGGCCGGCACATGGTCCAGCACCGATTCCAGGAATTGCTTGGTGGAAGCGAGCTGTCGCGACAGCTTGCGCTGCTCGCTGACGTCCAGATGCGTCGCCACCGAGCCGCCGTTCGGCAGCACGAAAAACTTCACCAGGATGGCTCGGCCGTCGGGCAGCTCGGTGATCAGGCCGTTGTGGCTTGCCGCCTTCTCGTAGAATTCGTCGTCGGAGATGCCGCCGAGCACCCCGCGCTTGCGCCGGAGCTTAAGAAGCTCATAGCCGTCCATATTGGCCCAGAGTTCCGACCGCGTCAGGCCGTAGATCTCGAGATAGCGGTCGTTGCAGAAGATGATGCGGCGCTGCGCATCCGTCATCACCACGCCCTGATTGAGATTGTTCATGGCGGAGGAGACGAAGGCGTTGCGCCGCAACTGTAGACGCCTGGTCCGGCGCAGCGAGGAATGGATCCACAGCACGATCGCGGCGAGGAAGGCGCAGACGACGATGCCCGCGATCAGGACTTCCCAGACCACGTTGGGATCGAGCTGGCCGAGATAGCTCGGCGCGGCAAAGCTGTCCGACAGCGCAAAGGCGCGCGCGGGCGCAACCGTGCCGGCCAGGCACACAACGGCCTGCACAGCAATCGGAAGCGTGCTGCCCTCGTGCCAGTTCTTCTCAGCCATCAGCCACCCGCGATTTCAACGTCGGATTGTCTGGCTTCACGCGTTTGGATCGGGTAAACGCCTGTACGCGCAACAGAAAAATGTGACGTGAAATACGGCAATTGCCCTGACATGATAAATTCTTCCTTAACGGAAAACGGCCGCGCGGCATTCTCTCCAGGCCTGATGCCACCGGCGCCTCCAGCGGACCTCCTGCACAACCATGGATAAGGTCGATTGCGTCGTCATCGGAGCCGGCGTGGTCGGGCTCGCGGTGGCTCGAAAGCTTGCGCAGGCCGGACGCGAGGTCATCGTGCTCGAGGAGGCCGAGGCGATCGGCACCATCACCTCCTCGCGCAACAGCGAGGTGATCCATGCCGGCATCTACTACCGCGCCGGGAGCTGGATGGCGCGCATGTGCGTCGACGGCAAGCACGCGCTCTACCGCTACTGCGCCGAGCGCGGCATCCCGCACAAGAATTGCGGCAAGCTGATCGTCGCGACCAGCCCGCAGGAGACCGAGAAGCTGCAATCGATCAAGGCGCATGCCGAGGCCAATGGCGTGCTCGACATGCAGCAGCTCACGGGCGAGGCGGCACGCGCGCTGGAGCCGGCACTGGCCTGCGACGCCGCGCTGCTGTCGCCATCGACGGGCATCATCGACAGCCACGCCTACATGCTCTCGCTGCGCGGCGAAGCCGAGGAAGCCGGCACGGCGTTCGCGTTTCACACGCCGCTGATCCGCGCCAAGGCGGCGAACGGCCTGATCGAGATCGACGCCGGCGGCGAGGCGCCAATGACGCTGCAATGCGCCCTCCTCGTCAACGCCGCGGGGCTCTCGGCGACCAATGTGGCGCGCAACATCGACGGCATGCCGCTGGACCGAATTCCGCGCGCCTATCTCGCCAAGGGAAATTACTTCAGCTGCAATGCCAAGGCGCCGTTCTCGCGCCTGATCTACCCGGTGCCCGAACCCGGCGGGTTGGGAGTGCATCTGACGCTGGACATGGCAGGCCAAGCGCGCTTCGGCCCTGACGTCGAGTGGATCGAGACGATCGACTACGAGGTCGACCCGTCACGCGCCGAGCGGTTCTACCCGGCGATCCGCAAATACTGGCCGACACTGCCTGACGGCGCGTTGATGCCGAGCTATTCGGGTATCCGGCCGAAGATCGTACCGCCCGCGGTGGCCACGCAGGACTTCCTGATGCAGGGCCCGCGCGATCACGGCGTCGCTGGCCTGATCAATCTGTTCGGCATCGAATCGCCAGGACTGACGTCGTCGCTCGCGATCGCAGATCACGTCGCCGAGCTCGCAGACATCTGAAGCGTTTTCGAGCGACGTGGATATCAGTTCGCGGCAAGACAACGCGTTGCGACAAAAACCAAACACCGCGCAAACTTCTTTGCACGGTTTCTCACCTTTGTTGCAGGGATGAGCGCAAAAGCTCCCACCCCTGCGGGATAGGGGTATGTTCAACTCTACGCTGTTGCGGGGGGTACTAGTGGAGCGTGTCGCCGTGCCTCAGACGCTCGATCTGGTCCTTGACCATCAACTTCCGGCGCTTCAACTCAACAATTTGCAGGTCGTCTGTTGAAAGGTGCACGAGAGCTTCGTGCAATTCGTTTTCGAGAAGTTTGTGCTTCCGCTCCAATTCAACGAGATGTGCCTGAATTGTCATTCGAAACCTCCTCGGTAGGGTTGAACCTCAGGATTCGATCCGGACAAGGAAGTGTACATCAGCGATTCGTTCTGTCGATGGGTAACCGTCGCCGCAGCTTCATTTTTGAAAATTCATATGTAACGAAGCGTGAGTAAAGGAACCGCGCGGGAAAAATCCATGATATCAATGCGCTTGCGCAGCGCCGCAGCGATCAGCGGAAATATGTCGCTGGAGATCGGCGAACGATGGTCGCAGATCGCTTGCGATCACGCCGCGCAAGGACGATAATTTCCACAGGGCATCCACAGCCTTAATCCCACGCCTATCGGTTTTCGGCCACCGCAGACATGACCAATGAAGACGAGCGTGAGCTCGAAGCCGAGCTCACCCGGTTGCAGCAGGAACACCGAGATCTCGATGCGGCGATCGATGCACTGCATCAATCGCCCGCCCCCGACCTATTGCGGTTACAGCGCTTGAAGAAGCGCAAGCTGTTGTTACGAGACCGCATCGCGTTCATCGAAGACCAGATCACCCCCGACATCATCGCCTGACCTGCGATCCGGCTTTCCCTCGCGCGGATGAATCCGCTTGACTCCAAAAGAACAAAATAGGAACATTTGACGACCCCAGCGCCCCCAGAAAACGCCCAGGACAACTGACAAGGACAATGCAGATGTCGACAGCCGCCCTTCTCGACAACAGCCATTATGAACAGGCGTGCGATCAGGCGATCGCGATGTGCGACGGCAATCTGCGCAGCACCATCAAGGCGCTGATCATGGCCAACGAATATCTGGAGGCCGAGCTGGAGGAATTGCAGGCGGCGATTTCCGCCGGCTGCATTCCGGACACCTCGCGCAGCAAGATGCGGAGCAAGAGCAGCGCCGCCTGAACCGTCAGCTATCGGAGCCGATCATGCCCGACGTCACCTACTACGTTGCATTGCCCTTCCTGATCGACGAGGACGGATCGCCGGTGGCGGGTGCTGCCGAGGAATGCCAGACATCGGCTGCCGCCCTGCGTCGTGCGGAAATGCTGGCGCACGGCGCCGGCCATATCGGCGCCGTCGCCTTCAGCCGCAGCGGCGATCCCCTGACCGGCGAGTTTGGCGACGCCAAATTGCTGCGGAAATTCGGTAACGTACCGCCAGATCTCAGCGCGCTTTAGCTGCCGACCAGCCTGACCCCCGGCTCGTGCCGCCGGTGCGCCTTTCGCACATACATGGCGGCATCCGCCTCCTCCAGGGCGCGGCCCGGGTCGGACTGCGCCCCCAGAAGCGCGACACCGGCGGAGGCGCCCGCGGTCACCTCCTGGCCGCGAAAGACAAAGGACAATTCGTCGACCGCCTGCTCGAAGATGGCCGCCTTCGCCTTGGCGTCGGTCTCGCTGAGATTCCACAGCAGCAGCGCGAACTCGTCGCCCCCGAGCCGGCCGACCACGTCGGAGGCACGGACCTGCCGCGTCAGCGTGGCGGCAATCGCCTTGAGCACCTCGTCGCCGGCGCCATGACCGAACGAATCGTTGATCGGCTTCAACCGATCGACGTCGAGCACGATCAGCGCCCCGCTGGCGCGGTAGCGCTTCATGTAGGCGATGGCGCGCGCGAGCTCGCGCTCGAAGCCGCGCCGGTTGGGGATATCGAGCAGGAAATCGGTGTCGGCCGCAGCTTCCAGTTCCGCGACCCGGCGCTGCGCCTCCTTGAGCTTGGCCCGCAAGCCCCGGATCGTCGTCCTGACGGCATCCTTGGCTCCATCATCGCCCGAGGCGCCGCGCGTCGGCGGCCCCGCCGAACGCCTGGTCAGCCGTTTTGGGGCGGCTTTGGATCGGCCGGCACTGGTTTTCCGGCCCTTTTTGGCCTTCGCAGCGCCCGCCCTTTTTGGTTTCTTCATGGGCATCCTGCTCAATGAAGGCTTGCGGGGATTCACCAAGACAGGATAGTGGATTCCCTTCTCCTTGCCACCGCCTTGCGAGCCGCCGGCCGGAACCGTTAATCTGGCCTATCTTTCTGTTTTTCGGGCACAATTAACGTCATGACCGCGCCGATCGCCATCATCATGGGAAGCCAGTCGGACTGGGACACGATGCGGCATGCCGCCGACACGCTTGCCGCGCTCGGCGTCGCCGCCGACACCCGCATCGTCTCGGCCCACCGCACCCCCGACCGTCTCTTCGCTTTCGCCAAGGGCGCCAAGGCCGCGGGTTACAAGGTCATCATCGCCGGCGCCGGTGGCGCTGCGCACCTGCCCGGTATGGCGGCGGCGCTGACCGAACTCCCGGTGTTCGGCGTTCCCGTCGAATCCAAGACGCTCAAGGGCCTCGATTCGCTCTATTCGATCGTCCAGATGCCCGCCGGCATCCCGGTCGGCACCCTCGCCATCGGCAAGGCCGGGGCAACCAACGCCGCACTGCTGGCAGCGGCCGTCCTGGCGTTGTCCGACCCGGCCTTGTCCGATCGCCTCGCAGCCTGGCGCAAGGCGCAGACCGAGGCGGTCGCCGAGCGCCCGGAGGACAAGGCGTGACCGACACCAGGCAGGTGAAGCTGAAGCCCGGTGACACCATCGGAATCCTCGGCGGCGGACAATTGGGCCGGATGCTGGCCATGGCTGCGGCGCGGCTCGGCCTGCGCTGCCAGGTGTTCTCGCCCGATCCGGACTCGCCGGCTTTCGACGTCGTATTGAACGCGACCTGCGCCGAATATGCCGACGTCGAAGCGCTCGAACTGTTCGCCAACGACGTCGACGTCATCACCTACGAATTCGAGAACGTGCCATCGGCCGCCGCGATGGTGCTGGACGCGCGCCGACCCGTGCTGCCCAACCGCAAGATCCTCGAGACCACCCAGGACCGGCTCGCCGAAAAAGATTTCGTGACGCGGCTCGGCATCGGCACTGCGGCCTATGCCGACGTCACCTCGGTGTCCTCGCTGCGCGAGGCGATCGCCAGGATCGGCCTTCCGGCCGTGCTCAAGACCCGCCGCTTCGGTTATGACGGCAAGGGCCAGGCCATCATCCGCGAGGGCGACGATATCGCCAAGGTGTGGACCAGCCTCGCGACCAAATCCGCGATCCTGGAAGCCTTCGTGCCATACGAGCGCGAGATCTCCGTGATCGCCGCACGCTCGGTCACAGGCCAGGTCGAGTGTTTCGACGTCACCGAGAACGAGCACCGCGACCACATCCTGAAGATATCGCGCGCGCCCGCGCCGATCCCGGCTGCGCTCGCCGACGAAGCACGCAGCATCGCCGGCAAGATCGCAAGCGCGCTCGACTATGTCGGCGTGCTCGCTGTCGAGATGTTCGTGCTCGCCAATGGCACAGGCCCGAAGGTGCTGGTCAATGAGATCGCCCCGCGCGTGCACAATTCCGGGCACTGGACGCTCGACGGCGCGTCGGTCTCGCAGTTCGAGCAGCACATCCGCGCCATCGCCGGCTGGCCGCTCGGCAAGCCCGTGCGTCACGGCGAAGTCGTCACCATGACCAATCTGATCGGCGACGAGATCAACGATTACGAAAAGTGGCTGAGCGTGCCCGGCGCGACCGTGCACATCTACGGCAAGGGTGCGCCGCGTCCCGGCCGAAAGATGGGCCACGTCACCGAAGTCAGGCCGACGAAAGGCAAGTAGCGGGACCGCAGCAATCGCTGCGATCCCGCTTCGCTCGAAAACGCTTTAGGCCGTCTTCGCGCCTGCGACGACGCCCGTGGGCTCCTCGCTGAGCCAGCGATAGATCACCCCGCCCAGCGCACCGCCGATCAGCGGTGCGACCCAGAACAGCCAGAGCTGCGCGATCGCCCAGCCGCCGACGAACAGCGCAGGACCCGTGCTGCGCGCCGGGTTCACCGAGGTGTTGGTGACGGGGATGCTGACGAGATGGATCATCACCAGCGCGAGCCCGATCGCGAGCGGCGCGAAGCCCGCGGGCGCGCGACCATGGGTCGCGCCCATGATGATGAACAGGAACATCATGGTCATCACCACCTCGGTGAGGAAGCACACGATCATGCTGTACTGGCCGGGCGAATGCGCATCATAGCCGTTGGATGCGAAGCCCTTGCTGACATCGAATCCGGGAGCTCCGCTCGCGATGACGTAGAGGAGCCAGGCGGCCACGATCGCGCCGGCCACCTGCGCGATCACATAGGGCAGGATCTGGCCGGCCGGAAAACGCCCGCCGGCGGCAAGACCGACCGTGACGGCCGGGTTGAGATGGCAGCCGGAGATATGGCCGATCGCATAGGCCATGGTGACCACGCTCAGTCCGAATGCGAGGGAGACACCGACCAGACCGATTCCGACCTGCGGGAAGCCGGCAGCGATCACCGCGCTTCCGCAGCCTGCGAATGTGAGCCAGAAGGTGCCGATGGCTTCAGCGGCGTATTTCTTGATATCCATGTGTCGTCCCCTGCTTTCAAAGATTCCGGAACAAGCTCCGGAAACGGCCCCATCCCTGGCGTCGAATCGCCCAAATCAGGGCCGCACAGAGGTATTTTCGCCTCATTTAATGGCTGAACTTGGCCCGAAAGCCCGCTTGTCCGGTGGACATCCCGGGATTTGTCTGATACATCCGCGCCCTCAAGGTTAAGGGCTTGCGCGTTTTCGCCATCCCCTTCGTCTTACCAGAATTCAAATCCGATCCACTGAAGAGGATGCCGCGTGCAGGTTCTCGTTCGCGATAACAATGTCGACCAAGCCCTCAAGGCGCTGAAGAAGAAGATGCAGCGCGAGGGAATTTTCCGCGAGATGAAGCTCCGCGGTCATTACGAGAAGCCCTCCGAGAAGAAGGCCCGCGAAAAGGCCGAAGCTGTGCGCCGTGCGCGCAAGCTGGCCCGCAAGAAGCTGCAGCGCGAAGGCCTGCTGCCGATGAAGCCGAAGCCGGTGTTCGGCGCCGGTCCCGGCGGTGATCGCGGCGGGCGTGGCCCGGGTGCAGGTGCTGGTCCGCGCGGACCGCGCTGATTTACCGAATTTTGCAAGATTTCAGTTTCGATGACGCGGGCCTCTGGCCCGCGTTATTGTTTGTGCGCGGGGCCTTTTCCGGGTCGGGCACCACGGATGCGGCACGCAAGCGCGATGAGATTTGGATTGAACGTCGTCGCGCTTTAGTTTGTTGTTTGAGCAATCTCTACGCAAACGCATTGCGCGTTTGTCGCGAGAGAAAACCGCTGCATACTTTTCGCCAACGCGGCCCTTCGGGTCCGGATCATGCTCTAGCGCGAGCGAACCGTAGATGGCCTCCCCCCTCCCCCAGCACGGCTTGACGTGGCTACGCCGGATCTCGCAGCCGCCGTTCGCGCTGGCGCTCATGGGGATAGCGTTGTGCGGCTGCTCGTTCGATCTGGGATCGCTGATGCCGGAGAAGGACAAGCCGCAGGAGGCGCCCAAGGCCGCCGCGCCCGCCGAGAGCGCGGTGAGCGCCGCCAACGTCACCGAGGCTCAGGCCCACACCGCAAAAGCCCAATCCCTGGCCAAGTCAGGCGAGGTCGCGGCGGCGCTCGACGAGTTCAATCGCGCGGTCGGGCTCGATCCCTACAATGCGCAGGCGCTGTATGGCCGTGCCCTGATCTACCAGAGCAACAATCAGCACGACTTCGCGATCGCAGATTTCAGCGCTGCGAGCGGGCTCAATCCCCAGAAGGTCGAGCCGCTGCTCGGCCGCGCCACCAGCTATCTCGCGCTCGGCAAGGTCAGGGAGGCCACGGCCGATCTGGATGAGGCCTCAGAGGCCGATCCGCACAACGCGCAGGTCTGGACCGCGCGGGGACAGGCCTATGAGCGGCTGGGCGACAGGGCCAAGGCGGCGGCGTCCTACACCAGGGCTGTATCGCTTCGTCCACGCGACGACGCCGCGCGCAGCGGCCTCGCCCGCGTCGGCGGCTGACGGTTCTGGCACCGTCTCAATCGGGGGTGGCGCTCTTCGGCAGAACCGAGTGGAACATCGACTTCATGCCCGACAGCATCTCGTCGGCG
This sequence comes from Bradyrhizobium sp. CCBAU 25360, assembly GCF_028128695.1. Taxonomy (NCBI): domain Bacteria; kingdom Pseudomonadati; phylum Pseudomonadota; class Alphaproteobacteria; order Hyphomicrobiales; family Nitrobacteraceae; genus Bradyrhizobium; species Bradyrhizobium sp. CCBAU 25360. The sequence goes on along the minus strand of NZ_LBJA01000039.1, from coordinate 323,936 downwards.
ACATTGGTCTTCTTGGGCCGCGGCATGGAGCCACCGGCGTCGGCGCGCAGATCGAGCGGTGGCGCGATCACCGGCACGGGAATGTCAGCCGGCGGCGTCATCCGATTCGGATCATCGCTACCGACCGAGGCCGTATAGGACGGATTGGCCGGCGAGGAGCCATCCTTGCCATAGGCCTCTGGTGAGGGCGTCGATACCGTGATCGGCGGCGGCAGCGGACGGACCGTAGCCGGCTCCATGCTGATGACCCGCGGGGCCTCGGGCGTGCGAGCGGCTTCCCGCACGGCAGGCTCGGTCGGCTTCTCGGCTGACCTGGTCTCGGTCGGCCTAACCTCGGCAGCAGGCTTGGTCTCGGCGGACTTGCCTTCATACGACTTGCCCTCAAGAGACTTGCCCTCAGGAGACTTGCCCTCAGGAGATTTGCGCAGCCGCTCGATCGCGGCACGCACGAGGTCGTTGGCGTCGGGGGCCGGAGCCGCGGCAGCCGGCGCCGAATTGGCCTCAACCACCGGAGCGGCGGGAGCGGGCGTGCTGGCGGCCGGGGTAGACGTCGGGGTAGACTTGGCGACCGCCTTCTCGCGCGCCGACGGCTTGCCACGCGGGCTGGCCTCGGCCGGAGCCACATCCGCAGCCTTGTGCTCGGCAGACGGCTGATCGGCAGCCTTTTCAGCCGCCGGCTTGTCCGTCACGCTCTTCTCGGGGATGCCTTTGGCCTTGACGCCGGGCGCCGGGAGATTGGCCACATCGGCGGGCTTGCCGTTCTTGCCGGCCTCGGCAGGGGCCACGACGGCCGCAGGGGCGTCAGCCGCCGGCTTGGCGTTGATGTAGTGGTTAACGATGTACGCCCCGATGATCGTCGCGAGCACCGAGGGGAAAATATCCATCGAAATTTTAGCGAGGTATTTCAGCATTCCGGCCACTCCCCGCGCGATCTGATGCGGGAACTTTGGGGCATTGTAAGGGATCAACTGCGACGGATCGATGGCAAGTTGTAAGGCCGGACCTACGGCTTCAGCTCGATCTCAAGGAACACGATCTCGGTTGAGGTTTCGTTAAGTACGTCATGTTGGACGCCCGCCTTGCGGAAATAGGATTTCCCGGCCGCCAGCTGCGCCTTGGACCGCTCGCCGCCCGGCGCCACGATGGTCATTTCGCCCGCGACGACGGGAACAATCACATAGTCCATGCCGTGGGTGTGATGCCCCGTGGCGCTGCCCGGACCGAGCCGCCATTCCGTCACCCGGACCTCCTCGTTGTCGACCTGAACCTCGGATCTGGCGGCAAGCATTGGGACCTCTCCTGGGACGCGATCCCGGCCCCCGAAGGGCCGCGTGAGCGCAAAGTGGTTCAGGGCACGAAACCATGAATACGTAGACGCCAAATACCATCACATGGACAAGCCCGAACAGGACGTTTGTCCTGCCCGTGCCGAAGGTCGGCATGCTCAGGACGAAGGTCGGGAGCAAGACCACGCTGCCCCCCGGGCGTCGAGGCCGAGCTCGAGCTCCTTGTCGAGCGGCGAGCAAATCGGCCGGCGGATTCAATGCCAGCGCAGGATCGGCGCGACCGGCAGCAGCGTCAGCAGCATGAACAGCGGGATCAGCACCGCGCCGGCGCGCACGAGATAGCCAAAGAAGCTCGGCATCTTGATCCCGTTCTCGCTGGCAATGCTGCTGACCATGAAGTTCGGCGCGTTGCCGATATAGGTGAGCGCTCCCATGTAGACGGCGCCCATCGAGATCGACGCGAGCGTGCCCGACAGCTGATGCATCAGCATTTGCGGATCGCCGCCGGCAAGCTGGAAGAACAAGAGATAGGTCGGCGCATTGTCGAGAAACGCCGACATCAGGCCGGTGAACCAGAAATAGGCGACCTCGCGCGGCGTGCCGTCCGGTGCCGTCACGGCCGACAACAGCCAGGCAAAGGCGCCGTGATGGCCGGCATTGAGCATGGCAATGACCGGGATGATGGCGACAAAAATGCCCGCGAACAGTTTTGCGACCTCGCGGATCGGCTCCCAGGTGAAGCCGTTGGCCAGCCTGTGCTCGTCCGGCGTCAGCCACACCGACAGCGCCGCAATGGAAAGCAGCGCCAAATTGCGCGCGATGTCTTCCAGCTCCAGCTTCGTTCCGAGAATGTCGAAGGCGATAGCGGGCTTCCACATCGCCGAGGCCAGCAGGCTCGCGACGATGGCTGCGATCAGCACGAGGTTGACCAGACCGCGGATGCGGACCGGATCCGCAGGACCGGCGTCGCTCAGCGCGGGCTCGCTGCGGAAGCGCCAGGAATCGATGGCGATGAAGATCGCGAGCAGCAATCCGGCGACGATTGCGGTCTGCAACCAGATGCTCCGCGTGGTCCAGAAGAAGTCGACGCCGTGCAGGAAACCGACGAACAGCGGGGGATCGCCGAGCGGGCTCAGCGCGCCGCCGACATTGGCGACCAGGATGATGAAGAAGATGATGACATGGGCGTTGTGGCGCCGCGGCCGGTTGGCGCGGATCAGCGGACGGACCAGGATCATCGCGGCCCCCGTGGTGCCGACGATGCTTGCCATCAAGGTGCCGAGCGCGAGGATGCCGGCATTCGTCGCCGGCGTGGCCTTGATGTCGCCGGTAATGAGAATGCCTCCGGCCACGACATAGAGCGCGAACAGCAGCACGATGAAGCCGAGATATTCAGCGAGCATGGCATGGACGAACGCCGCCAGCGTCGCCATGCTCCCGGCAAAAATGACGAGCGAGGCCAGCGCCAGCAGCGACCAGGCAGCAGCGATCTTGCCGTAATGATGGTGCCAGACTTTTGCAAACAGCAGCGGTCCGAGCGCGATCGACAGCAACAGGCCGGCAAAGGGAAGCGCATAGGGCCAGCGCATCGCCGCACCATCGAGGCCGCTTGCGGCCCAGGCCTGCTGCGGCAACAAGGCGAGGATGGCGGCGAGGGATACGCCCCACAGCCGGGAGACGAGCCGTTCAGGATCCAATGAAGCGCCTTGCCGTTTCGATCGCACCGAACGCATCGAGATTGTCGTGTCCGCCGCCCGCAAAGCGAACGAACTGCTTCGGTTCATGCGCGAGCGCGAACAGACGCTCTCCGAACACGATCGAAATGACAAGGTCATTGGTGCCATGCATCACCAGGAGCGGCACCGTGACGCGCGCGATCCGCTCGTCGGAAGGGAACGGATCGCGCATCAAGAGGCGCACCGGCACGAACCAGAATGACGAAGATGCAATGTCGGCCGTCGAGGTATAGGGGGCCTCCAGGACGAGCTTTCCAACACGCTGTTCCGAGGTGAGCGCAACCGCCACGCCGGTCCCGAGCGAGAAGCCCCAGGCGACGATTCGTTCCGCCGTGTAGCGGGCGGTGGTGAAGGCATAGGCGGCAGCGGCATCGCGCAGCAGACCCTCCTCACTCGGCGCGCCGCTCGAGCCGGCATAGCCGCGGTAGGACAGCGCGACCAAGCCGGTGCCATCAGCCGTCATGGCCTTGAAGCGGCTGACACGGCCGGCGAGAAAATCGCCATTGCCCGGAAAATACAGGATCACGGGACGACCCGGCCTCGCCGGCACATGCCAGACGATGATCTTCTCGCCATCCGAGGTGGCCAGGACATGCTCCTCCGCCTCGGGACAATTTGCAGCCTCAGGCGGGGTCCGCTTGGCGGTCGGTATCGGAAACAGCATCTCGCGCTGCCGGGCATAGAGCACGACGAGCCCGGCGAGATAGACGGTCGCGAGCAGGATGACGGTCCATTTGGCGATGGTGATCATTGCGCGGCCGGCCCCCGGTTCAGGCTCAGGGCTTGCGACTGCTCCGCAGCAATTTCATGACGTCGGGCCGGAGGCTCGCCGGTACGTCCCGGCAGCCGCACGCCGCCTTGTGGGCGGCGTGCCATGCGACGCGCTGCTCGCGCGTCGCCTTGAGCGGCATGCGATGGGACCGGTGCCATTCCCTGTTGATGGCCACGGTCCGTTTCCTTCGCGTGCTACATCGCCTTGACGATGTTCTCGGTGACCTTCTTGGCGTCGCCGAGCAGCATCATGGTGTTGTCGCGGTAGAACAGCGGATTGTCGATGCCGGCATAGCCGGAGGCGAGCGAGCGCTTGATGAACATCACGGTGCCGGCCTTCCAGACCTGAAGAACGGGCATGCCGTAGATCGGCGAGGTCTTGTCCTCTTCGGCCGCCGGGTTGGTGACGTCGTTGGCGCCGATCACGAAGGCGATGTCGGCCTGCGCGAATTCGGAGTTGATGTCCTCGAGCTCGAACACCTCGTCGTAGGGAACGTTGGCTTCGGCCAGCAGCACGTTCATGTGGCCGGGCATGCGGCCGGCGACCGGGTGAATGGCGTACTTCACCTCCACGCCTTCCTTCTTCAGGATGTCGCCCATCTCGCGCAGCGCGTGCTGCGCCTGCGCCACCGCCATGCCGTAGCCGGGCACGATGATGACCTTCTGGGCATTCTTCATGATGAAGGCCGCATCATCCGCCGAGCCGAGCTTGGCGGGCTTCTGCTCGCCGCCGCCACCGCCGGCCGCCGCGGTCTCGCCGCCGAAGCCGCCGAGGATGACCGAGATGAAGGACCGGTTCATCGCGTGGCACATGATGTACGACAGGATCGCGCCCGACGAGCCGACCAGCGCGCCGGTGATGATCAGCGCGGAATTGCCGAGCGTGAAGCCGATGCCGGCCGCAGCCCAGCCGGAGTAGGAGTTCAGCATCGAGATCACGACCGGCATGTCGGCGCCGCCGATCGGGATGATCATGAGCACGCCGAGCGCCAGCGCCAGGATGACGATCAGCCAGAAGTCGAGCGCGCCGCCGGTCAGGACCAGGCGAACGATGAAGAACACCAGCGCCACGGCAATCGCGATGTTGATGATGTGGCGGGCGGGCAGGATGATCGGCGCGCCGCTCATCCGCGCGGACAGCTTCAGGAACGCGATCACCGAGCCGGTGAAGGTCAGCGCGCCGATGGCGACGCCGAGCGACATCTCGACCAGGCTCTGCGGATGGATATTGCCGGGGGTGCCGATATCGAAGGCCTCGGGCGCGTAGAACGCGCCGGCGGCGACCAGCACCGCGGCCATGCCGACCAGCGAGTGGAAGGCGGCGACCAGCTCCGGCATCGAGGTCATCGGCACGCGACGGGCGATCACCGCGCCGATCGCGGCACCGATGGCGATACCGACGATGACGAGCACCCAGGCGAGGCCGTCTGCCGGCGGATGGTTGGCCAGCGTGGTGGCGACCGCAATCGCCATGCCGATCATGCCGAACAGATTGCCCTGGCGCGACGAAGCCGGGCTCGACAGCCCGCGCAGCGACAGGATGAACAGCACTCCCGCCACGAGATACAAAAATGCAGAGAGGTTGGCGCTCATCTCAGGTCCCCATTGATCCCTTCAGCCCGAGGTGGCCGCTTACTTCGACTTCTTCTTGTACATCGCCAGCATGCGCTGGGTGACAAGGAAGCCGCCAAAAATGTTCACGCAGGCGAAAATGAGCGCGACAAAGCCGAAGGCGCGGGCCCAGCCCGAGCCACTCGAGACGTTCGCGACGCCGCCGGCAAGCAACGCGCCGACCACGATCACCGAGGAGATCGCGTTGGTCACGCTCATCAGCGGCGTGTGCAGCGCCGGTGTCACCGACCACACCACGAAATAGCCGACGAAGACGGCGAGGACGAAGATCGACAGCCGGAAGATGAAGGGGTCGACGACCTGTGCAGCATGCTCCATGGCGGGTCTCCTTAAGCCTTCGGCTGGAAGTTCGGGTGGATGACGGCGCCGTCTTTCGTGAGCGCGGTCGCCTTGACCAGTTCATCGTCCCAGTTCACGGCGAGCTTCTTCTCCGTCTTGTCGACCATGGTCTCGATGAAGGAGAACAGGTTGCGCGCGTAGAGGCTGGAGGCCGAGGCCGCGACGCGGCCGGCGACGTTGGTGTAGCCGACGATCTTGATGCCATCGAGGTCGACGACCTCGCCGGCCTTGGCGCCTTCGACATTGCCGCCGCGCTCGACGGCGAGATCGACCAGCACCGAGCCCGGCTTCATCGACTTGACCATCTCGCCGGAGACGAGCTTCGGCGCGGGCCGGCCCGGGATCAGCGCCGTGGTGATCACGATGTCCTGCTTCTTGATGTGCTCGGCGGTGAGCGCGGCCTGCTTGGCCTGGTATTCCCTAGACATCTCCTTGGCGTAGCCGCCGGCGGTCTGCGCGTTCTTGAACTCCTCGTCCTCGACGGCGAGGAATTTCGCGCCGAGCGATTCGACCTGCTCTTTGGTCGCGGGCCGCACGTCGGTCGCGGTCACGATGGCGCCGAGACGGCGCGCGGTCGCGATCGCCTGGAGGCCGGCGACGCCGACGCCCATCACGAACACTTTCGCCGCAGGCACGGTGCCGGCAGCGGTCATCATCATCGGGAAGGCGCGGCCGAACGCCTCGGCGCCCTCGATCACGGCGCGGTAACCGGCGAGGTTCGCCTGCGAGGACAGCACGTCCATCACCTGCGCGCGCGTGATGCGCGGCATCAATTCCATCGCGAAGGCGGAAACGCCGGCATCGGCGATCGTCTTCAGCGCGGCCTCGTTGCCATAGGGGTCCATGATGGCGATGACGAGCGCGCCGCGCTTGTACTGCGCGAGCTCGGAGGCTTCAGGACGCTTCACCTTGATGATGATGTCGGCATCCTTCAGCGCATCTGCGCTGACGGTGGCACCTACCGCGGTGAATTCGGAATCCGGCAGGCCCGATTTGAGGCCGGCGCCCGGCTCGATGGCGATCTCGGCGCCCAGCGCCTTGAACTTCTTCACCGTATCGGGCGAAGCGGCGACTCGCGGCTCGAGCGGATCGATTTCCTTGGCAACGGCGATCTTCATAGGTCCTCCGGCGGCGCGGGACAGCGCGCGCGCAAACTAAGCGTTACTCCCGCGGCGTTCGATACCGGTTTTGGCACCGGCTTGGATGCAAATATTCTGGGCAGCTGCTGCCGCTGGCGTGTGCAGCTGCCGACAGATCAGGTCAGGAAGACCGCCATCAGGATCACGATGAGCGCGACCGAGACCGTGCCGTACTTCACCAGCTTGATGAAGCCCTCGTAGGTCTGCTCGTGGGCAACGTAGTCGTTGCCGTCGGCGGTGCTGTACGCCACTTCGCTATGATCAGCCATGGATTGTCCCCAGTCGAAAGTCGAATTCTTGGGCTGGGATACCTGAAACCTTCGAGCAGGGCAACGGCGCTGGGCAGCGGTTTTCCCGCAAATCGGCTCATTTGGAATCCCAATTGTCGCGGATCCAACGCGTCAGGTTCTCCTCGCTGACCTCGCCGGCAGCGAGCGACAGGATGATGGCTGCCGCTTCAGCCTCGGGTACAACGAAGTCGATGCCGTTCACGCCGAGAAACGTGTACAGCGCCAGCAGCGACGTGCGCTTATTGCCGTCGACGAACGGATGGTTGCGCGCGATGCCGAAGGCGTACGCCGCCGCCAATTCGGGAAGATCGGCGCTCTCGTAAGACCGTTTGTTTCTGGGCCGATCGAGCGCGGATTCGAGCATGCCTTCATCTCGAAGGCCGCTTGCGCCGCCATGGATCGCCAGTTGTTCGTGGTGGATCGCAATGATGATCCGACGCGTCAGCCAGAACGGCTCATTCACTTGGCAAGCTCGGCGAGAGCGTTGTGATAACGCTTCATGCCTCGCCGTGCGACTTCCATTGCTTTTTCGAAGTCAGGATCATGCGGCGTCAGCAACACGCCACCGTCCGACTGCTCCACCGGAAACAGCCTGTCGCCCTCTTTGAGATTCAGACGACCCGCGAGCTCCTTCGGCAGGATAACGCCGATCGAATTGCCTATCTTGCGCACCTGAAGCACGGTGGATTCGTTCTTCAAGTCCTTAGAGCTCGCGTTCTCGTTCATGGCAGCACCTCGTTATACATCTGTATAACACGACCCACCCAATTGTTCAACAAATGTTTTACGGCCCTACACTCAGCCCATCGCCTCGAGCTCGTCGATCATCCCGGCGATGACACTCAGGCCGCCGTCCCAGAACTTCGGGTCCTTGGCATCGAGCCCGAACGGCCGCAGCAACTCGGAATAATGCTTGGTGCCGCCGGCGGCGAGCATGTCGAGATAGCGCTCGGCAAAACCCTCGGCCGCGTTCTCGTAGACCGCATAGAGCGAGTTCACGAGGCAATCGCCGAACGCGTAGGCGTAAACGTAGAACGGCGAATGGATGAAGTGCGGGATGTACATCCAGTAATTCTCGTAGCCCGCCTTGATCTCGATCGCCGGACCCAGGCTCTCGCCTTGCACCGACAGCCAGATCTCGCCGAGCCGCGTCGCGGTGAGCTCGCCGTTCTTGCGCTCGGTGTGGACCGCGCGCTCGAACGAGTAGAACGCGATCTGCCGCACCACGGTGTTGATCATGTCCTCGACCTTGCCGGCGAGCAGCGCCTGGCGCTGTTTTGCATTTTTGGTCTGGGCAAGGAGCCGCCTGAACGTGAGCATCTCGCCAAACACACTGGCGGTCTCGGCCAGCGTCAGCGGCGTCGGCGCCATCAGCGCACCGTTCTTCGCCGCCAGCACCTGATGCACGCCATGGCCGAGCTCGTGGGCGAGCGTCATCACATCGCGCGGCTTGCCCTGGTAGTTCATCAGGACATAGGGATGCGCCGACGGGGTGGTCGGATGCGAGAACGCGCCCGGCGCCTTGCCCGGCCGCACCGGCGCGTCGATCCAGCGATCGGTGAAGAAGCGCTCGGCGATATCGGCCATTTTGGGCGAGAAGCCGCGATAGGCCGTCAGCACCATGTTGCGCGCGTCGGGCCAGCCGATGGTATCGGTCGCGGCAAAGGGCAGCGGCGCATTGCGATCCCAATAAGCCAGCCGCTTCTTGCCGAACCACTTCGCCTTCAACGCATAATAGCGATGCGACAGCTTCGGATAGGCCGCCCGCACCGCGGCGACCAGCGCATCCACCACTTCGCGCTCGACACGGTTGTTCAGATGGCGGGAATCCGCGACGTCCTGAAAACCGCGCCAGCGGTCGGAGATGTCCTTGTCCTTGGCGAGCGTGTTGGTGATCAGCGCAAAGGTGCGCTCATTGGCCTTGAAGGTTTTTGCCAGTGCCTCGGCTGCGCTCTTGCGCTTGGCGCCGTCGCGGTCCTGCAACAGATTGAGCGTCGGCTCGATCGCCAACTCCTTGGCCCCGACCTTGAAGCGCAGTCCGGAGATGGTCTGGTCGAACAGCCGATTGAAGGCGGAATAGCCGGTCTGCGCCTTCTCCAGGAAAAGCTGCTCGAGCTTGTCGTCGAGCTGATACGGCTTCTCCTTGCGCAGATCCTCGATCCAGGGACGGTAGTGCGCGAGCTCGGGCGCTTGCATCGCCCGGTTCAAAATATCGTCATCGACACGATTGAGCTCGAGCGCAAAGAACAGCAAATGCGTGGACGCCGCCGTCAGCCGCTCGGAGACATCGCCGTAAAACTTTGAAATCGCAGGGTCCACGCTGTCGCCGGCGTGGACGAGCCCGGCATAGGAACCGAGCCGGCCGGCAAGATCGTCGATTGCCTCATAGCGTCGCACGGCTTTCGCGAGCCATTTTCCGCCATCTTCGTTTGCTGTCCCTGTCGCCAGCTTGCCCTTGTAGTCGGTCTCGAACGCGACGCAGTCGGCATCCATCGTTTCGAGATCGCGCGCCACTTCCGGCGCATCGATCCCGGAATAGAGATCGGCAAGGTTCCACTCCGGAAGCTTGCCGGTCTTGCTCGCAGGCTTTGCGAGCGGCGTTTTGGAGGACTTTGCCTTGGCGGCGGATTTCTTGGCGGCGGACGTTCTGGCGGCGGATGTTTTGGCGGCAGGCTTGCGGAGAGCAGTCTTGGAGCGCGAATTCATTGTGTGGGAAACCTGTGTTCAACAAGCGCGACGGCGGGCGGAGGCATCAAGGTTTAAGAGTGCGTTAATCGGCTTCGGCCAGAGTGCCCCGATTCGAGACAGATAGTAGTAGCGTGCGGGGAACACCATGGCTGCCAGTATTTTGATCGCCGACGACGACGCCGTAGCCCGCCGGCTGGTCGAGAACATGGTGCAGAAATGCGGCTATGAGACGGTCGTCGTGGACTCCGGTGACGCCGCGATCGCCGTCCTTACCACTCCCGACGCGCCGGCCATCGACGCCGTCATCCTCGATCTCGTGATGCCCGGCCTCGACGGCATGGGCGTGCTGGCGAAAATCCGCGAAGCGGGTCTCAGCGTCCCCGTCATCGTGCAGACCGCCCATGGCGGCATCGACAACGTGATCTCGGCGATGCGCGCCGGCGCGGCCGATTTCGTGGTCAAGCCGGTTGGTGTGGAGCGGCTCCAGGTCTCGCTGCGCAACGCGCTCAACGCCTCCGCGCTCAAGGGCGAATTGCAGCGCATCCGGCACAGCCGCGAGGGCCGGCTGACGTTCTCCGACATCATCACCCGCGCCGAGGCGATGGCTGGCGTGATGCGCGCCGCGCAGAAGGCGGCGAACTCTGCGATTCCCGTTCTGATCGAAGGCGAGTCCGGCGTCGGCAAGGAGATGTTCGCGCGCGCCATCCATGGCAGCGGCGAGCGCAAGGCCAAGCCCTTCGTCGCGGTCAATTGCGGCGCGATCCCCGACAACCTCGTCGAGTCCATTCTGTTCGGCCACGAGAAGGGCGCCTTCACCGGCGCGACCGAGCGGCACATGGGCAAGTTCGTCGAGGCCCATGGCGGCACGCTGTTCCTGGACGAGGTCAGCGAGCTGCCCCTGACTGCGCAGGTCAAGCTGCTGCGCGCGCTCCAGGAAGGCGCAGTCGAGGCGGTCGGCGGCCGCAAGCCCGTCAAGGTCGATGTCCGCATCGTCTCGGCAACCAATCGCCGGCTGCTGGAGCGGGTGAAACAAGGACACTTCCGGGAAGACCTGTTCTATCGCCTGCACGTGCTGCCGCTGACGATCCCCTCGCTCCGGGCGCGGCGCGAGGACATCCCGCATCTGCTCCGGCATTTCCTGGCGCGGTTTGCCGCCGAGGAGAACCGCGCGATCACCGGCATCAGCGGCGAGGCCATGGCCCATCTTGCCCAGCTCGACTGGCCCGGCAACATCCGCCAGCTCGAGAACGCGGTCTACCGCGCCGTGGTGATGAGCGACGGCGACCAGCTCGGCCTCGGCGACTTCCCTCTGCTCGCTTCGCAGCCGCATCCCGTAACCGAGATTCCGACCGCCCCGCTGATGCTCGAGCCGGCGGCGACCCCGTCGGTGGTATCGGGTAATGAAATACCGATCGCGCCGCTCCCGGCGGTAGGCACGCTCGCCCTGCTCACCGCGACCGGCGATGTCCGCTCGCTGGAGGACATGGAGAACGAGATCATCCGCTTCGCGATCTCGCACTACCGCGGCCAGATGTCCGAGGTGGCTCGCCGCCTCAAAATCGGCCGGTCCACCCTCTACCGCAAACTCGACGAGGCCGGGGTTCCCGGACATGGCGGGAAAAGCGGCGAGGAGACGCACTGAGCATCATGCGAACGAGGGTTCGCGCGGCGATGCGGGAGCGGCTGTAAGCCGTTCGCCTGACGACAGAATTCGACTGCTTCTTGAACCGTGACTTGGAAGTGACAGACACAGGGAAAAGCGCGCTGTGCAGGCGCACAATCCGTTGCCAAGAGGCTCCCTTGAAGTCAGTTTGGCGTGAGTTGTCCCGGTTAGCGCTGGCTGCAAAACCGGGGCCTGTATATCGTCTGCGTATGAATCGTTGCTTGCAGGCGTGCAACTTTCGAGAGGCCGGCGCGATTTAGCCGAAGCTCAATAGGCGAAAACAAAGCTGTTCCACGAGGGACAGTTCACCCGAGGGGTGCGACACAATGCGTGACTGTTTGAACCACCGTGCGGGCTTCGACCGTGTCTTGATGACGGTCGCAGCGACCTTCCTCACGGTGTCGGCCAGCTCAGCCCTGGCGCAGGATCAGGCGCGCAGCAGCGCTGCCGAGTTCGCGATCGAAGCCGCGATCCCGCGCCCCGAGCCGGCCAACGTCCCGCCCCCGACCGCCTCCGATATCAAGCTCGACACCACCGCCACGGTGCAGGATTCCGCCAAGGAGCCGGCACAGGCGCCCGTGAAGGCTGACATCGCACCGGCCCCGAACAAGGTCGAGACCAAGCCTTCCGACGTCGCCACCACGCCCGCCGCCGAGGCGCCGAAGGGCGAAACGGCCAATACCGAACCTGCCAAGACCGAGCCTGTGAAGACCGAGCCGGCCAAGGCAGACACCGCCATGCCGGCTGCGCCTGCGGCACCGGCCACGGCTGCGGCCCCTACCGTTGAGCCCGTGAAGGCCGCGAGCAATGTTCCCGCCGCCGACCAGCCGGTCGCCGACAAGCTCAAGGACATCATCGGCGCCAAGACCTCGCGCCATTTCGATCGCAAGAACGAGCGCGCGGCGATCGAGAAGTTTTATGGCGCACGCGACTTCGCGCCGGTCTGGACGCAAGGCGGCAGCCTGACCACCGCGGCCAAGGGCGTCATCGCGCGGCTGAAGGACGCGGCGTCCGACGGCCTCAATCCCGCCGACTATCCGGTGCCGGACTTCGCCAGCGCCACCACGCCCGATGCGCTGGCCGATGCCGAGCTCAAGCTCACCGCCAGCATGTTCGACTATGCGCGCCAGGCCCAGAGCGGCCGCATGCATTGGTCGCAGGTCAGCGGCGACATCCTCTATCCCGAGCATCCGGTCGACCCGAACGAGGTGCTCGCCAAGGTCACGACCGCGACGGACGCCTCCGCTGCGCTCGACAGCTACAATCCGCCCCACAAGCTCTACAAGGAGCTGAAGGCCAAGCTCGCGGAGCTTCGTGGTCAGGGCAGCGGCCCGGTGATCGAGATCGCCGACGGTCCGGCGCTGAAATACACCCCGGCCAGCAAGAAGCAGGCTGAGGTCGTCGTGGAAGATGCGCGTGTGCCGCAGCTTCGCGCCAAGCTCGGCCTTGCCGAGAATGCCGGCGACACCCGCTATGACGCAGCGGTCGCCGACGCCGTGCGAAAATTCCAGAGCGGCGCCGAGATGAAGGTGACCGGCGTCCTCGACGACAAGACGGTCAAGGCGCTCAACACCCCCAAGCGCGACAAGCAGATCGACGTGGTGCTGGTGAACATGGAGCGCTGGCGCTGGCTGCCGCGCGATCTCGGCGCGCCCGCGCTGGGCGATGCCTATGTGATCCTCAACATTCCCGACTACACGCTGAAGGTGATGCAGCGCGGCCAGCAGGTCTGGACCACCCGCGTCGTCACCGGCAAGCCGGGCACGCATGCGACCCCGCTGCTGACCGAGACGATGAAGTACATCACGGTCAATCCGACCTGGAACGTGCCGCCGTCGATCGTCTACAACGAGTATCTGCCGGCGTTGCAGCAGGACCCGACCGTGCTGCAGCGCATGGGCCTCAAGCTCGAACAGAACCGCGACGGCTCGGTGCACATCTCGCAGCCGCCCGGTGAAGCCAACGCGCTCGGCCGCATCCGCTTCAACTTCCCGAACAAGTTCCTGGTCTATCAGCACGACACGCCGGACAAGAACCTGTTCGCCAGGGAAGATCGCGCCTTCAGCCATGGCTGCATGCGCGTGCAGAACCCGGATCAGTACGCGTCCGTACTGCTCAACATCACCATGCCGAACGAGAAGTACACGCCCGAGCGCGTGCGCAGCATGTACGGCAAGAGCGAGATCGACCTGAAATTCCCGACTCCGGTCCCGGTCAACATCACCTATCAGACCGCCTTCGTGGACGATGCCGGCAAACTGCAGTTCCGCAAGGACGTCTATGGCCGCGACGCGACCATGATCAACATCCTGAAGAACAACCGCGGCAAGGATCTCGAGGCCGTCGTTGCGCACTCGCAGCCGAGCTATTCGCGCCCGGCGACGACCCTGCCCTCAGGCGTGGCCGTGGCCAACAATGGCGGTGGCTTCGGCTCGTCGGGCCCGAACTTCTTCGAACGGCTGTTCGGAGGCGGGGCGCCGACCCCGCCGCCGGCTCCGGTCGGCCGCCGGTCCCAGCAGCAGCGGGTGTTCACCCGGTAAGGCTGCGGGAGCTCAGCTTTTCGAATTCCACAACGATATCAACGGCCCCGTCCCATGGATGGGGCCGTTTAACGTTAACCATTGTCCACCCCGCTCCCGGCACCGGGCGTTTTTTTGCCACACTCAACGGGTTAGGATTGTAGCCTGACTTGGTTTGGGCGCGGGAAGGTCAACCTCGAATTAACCTTCTTGCTTTAAGAAAGCGTTCATCCTCTTTCGCACTGCTACGGGGTTGGCGGGAGAGTCCATTTTGAACGCTCGTCGACTGGGTGGGCTCATACGTGCTGACTGGTCTCGCACGCCAATTTACTGTGCTGTCGTTGTCCCATGCGGGAGTGAAGGCCGGATCCCGGATCGGCCTCGCTGCCGTATTGCTGCTTGCTGCCGCGGGTTCAGTCCACAACGCCGCCGCGCTGAGCGAAACCAAGACCCTCTCCTTCCACCACACCCATTCCGGCGAAGACCTGACCGTCACCTTCAAGCGTGATGGCCGCTATGACGAAGCGGCGCTGAAGCAGCTCAATCACTTCCTGCGCGACTGGCGCACCCAGGACGAGACGGTCATGGACCGCCGCCTCTTCGATATCCTCTGGGAAGTCTACCGCGACGTCGACGCCAAGCAGCCGATCCAGATCATCTCCTCCTACCGCTCCCCCGCCACCAACGCCATGCTCCGCCGCCGCTCCTCCGGGGTGGCGCGCTTCAGCCAGCACATGCTGGGACATGCGATGGACTTCTACATTCCGGGCGTGCCGCTGGAGCAGATCCGCTTCGCCGGCCTGCGCCTGCAGCGCGGCGGCGTCGGCTTCTACCCGACGTCGGGCTCGCCCTTCGTGCATCTGGACACCGGCAGCATCCGGCACTGGCCACGCATGACGCATGACCAGCTCGCCCGCGTCTTCCCGGACGGAAAGACGGTGCACTTGCCGACAGACGGCACCCCGCTCAAGGGCTATGAGCTCGCCAAGGCCGAGATCGAGCGCCGCGGCAATGGCGACGACTCCAGCAGCAAGCCGAACTTCTTCGCCGCTTTGTTCAAGGGCAAGTCCGCCGCTCCGGCCGCCAGCAGCGACGAGGACGACGAGGGCGCGCCCGCGCCGGCCGCCAAGCCGGCGGTGCCGACCGTGGTCGCAGCCGCAGCCAAGCCCGCCGATCCGGTGCCGACGCCGCGCGCCAAGCCGCAGATTGCCGCCGCGATCCAGCTCGCCTCGGCCGACGCACAGCTGGTCGCGCCGCCCAAGCCGAAGCCCGCGGCCGTGGCTGACAAGCCGGCACCCAAATCTGCAGAGGGCAAGCCGGAGACTCCGGCCGACATCATCAACGCCCGCGGCTTCTGG
This sequence comes from Bradyrhizobium sp. CCBAU 25360, assembly GCF_028128695.1. Lineage (NCBI taxonomy): Bacteria > Pseudomonadati > Pseudomonadota > Alphaproteobacteria > Hyphomicrobiales > Nitrobacteraceae > Bradyrhizobium > Bradyrhizobium sp. CCBAU 25360. The sequence continues at coordinate 308,515 of NZ_LBJA01000039.1, read as the reverse complement.
GATGATGTCCCGGCCGCGCCGCAGCAGGCGACGCCGGCGCAAATCGCTGCGCTGAAGGCCCGCCAGGCGCTCGCCTCTGCCACCGATCCGCAAGCAACCGCGAGCGTGTCCAACGCGGCCCTTCAGGCGCTGGCTTTCGCGCCGGCCGCCTCCCCGGTTGATCGCGGCAATGTCGTCGCCGCCTCCGCGCCGATCCCGCGCTCGGCCCGTCCCGCGTCACGCAGCATCGCCCAGGCGACCGAAATCAACACGGTGGTCGGCAAGAGCGTCGACGGCGCGGTCGCGACCGCGACCCGCCTCTCCGCCGCCAAGAGCGACAGCATCTGGCTCAAGATCGTGATGCTGTCGCCGAGCGCCAGCCGCGCGATGTCGGTCACGCTGATGGGCGAGCTCGATACGGCCGCGCTGCGCGGCTATTTCGTCAAGCCGCAGGCCGTGATCGCAATGGGCTTTGCCGACGACCCGATGCACGGCCTGTCCTGCGACAGTTTTTCGGGCAGCGCGACCGCGAAGCTCCAGACGACGTCGTTCGTCATGCGCACGGCCGCGCTGCGCTGAGGCGCCGAGCTACCTCCACGAATTCAGTCTCTTCGCTCCATCCAGGCCAAGAACGCCCTACCGCGCTTTCCTCGCTCGCCGGTCCAGATGATACGTCAGCGCCAGCGACAGGCAGACGGATAATTCCCGCATCGGCAGCCTGCCCACCACCGGCAACAACAGCGCCCGGGTCTGCCGGTACTCGAACCGATCGGGAAAGCGTTCGCGGAAGCTATCGATCAGCGTCGTCTTGCAATTGAACAGGATGGCGGCGTGTGCGGGGTCCTTGACGCGGCCGAGCCGGATCGTCGAGCCGCTGCCGGTCTCGTCGGTCAGATACGCCGGCTCGCCCCATTTGAGAGTCTCGGTGAGCCGGCCGACCTCTTCATACGCCGCGGCCGTCGCGAAGATCAGCGCGCGCACCTGAAGCAGCCGCTTGCCGATCGGTGCCGGCAGAGCGCCGAAGGCACGGTTCACCTCGCGCGGCAGCGGCGGCGCAGTCATTCGCGACTCCGTTCGCAAACGAAACACGCGCAATTTTTAGCCCGGATGGAGCGCGGCGCAATCCGGGATTGCTTTCACACTGCGAGAACCCGGATTTCGCTGTGCTCCGGGCTGCCGCAGTCGTGCTTGAGGCGCGACCGCCTCAGAGCATGCCCAGCGCCTGCATGTAGGTCTCGAGAATCGTCTCGGCCTCGGCGCGCTCGTTGGGGTCCTGCTTGCGCATGCGCACGATGGTGCGTAGCGCCTTGACGTCGTAGCCGTTGCCTTTGCTTTCGGCATAGACGTCGCGGATATCGTCGGAGATCGCCTTCTTCTCTTCCTCCAGCCGCTCGATGCGCTCGATGATGGATTTGAGCTGGTCCTTGGCAAATTTCGTCGCGGGCTCGTCGTCGCGGACGGCGGCGGAGGTGGCCATCTAGGTACTCCCAATGGAACTGGCAAAACGAGGTGACGCCGGCATCCCTCACCGCGCGTGCTGGTAGACCCTTAGGGTTGGTACCGACTGCGTTCAAGGCAGCATCGCGCTCGTCCACAGCGCGCCCACACCTTCCTGCGGCGAGGCCAAGAAAGCTGTTGTGTGGTGCGACTCAGCGAGGCGCGCCCGCGCCGTTCAGTGCCCGTGTCCGTGGGGATGGACCTTCTTCATCGTCTCGAGCTGTTCTGGCGTGGCCGTGCCCTGGTATTTCGACTTCCAGGTCTCGTAGGGCATGCCGTAGACGGCCTCTCGGCTCTCGTCCTTGCTTAAGGCGACGCCCTGGGCGTCGGCAGCTTCCTTGAGCCAGTTGGACAGGCAGTTGCGGCAGAAGCCCGCCAGATTCATCATGTCGATGTTCTGGACATCCGTCCGCGATTTCAGATGATCGACCAGACGGCGGAAGGCGGCCGCCTCGAGCTCCGTTCTGGTTTTGTCGTCGATTGCCATGGCTATGTCCCTTGATATCCCTTTGGGCCTGCCCCGATTGCGGTCACCCTTACGGGATCAGGTGGGTCCTGTCACAGATTTTGCCATATCCCGGCGCAAACCGACCCGAACCCGGCCTTGAGGCAGTTCCCCGGCCCCCTACGCCAAATCGCCAATGATCTGATATAGCTTCCGCGACAATGATCGCCGAATCTCCCCGCTTCCCCCTTCGCATGCTCGCCCGGTTGGTCCCGGTGCTGGCAATTGGCCTGCTGTGCTTGTGGAGCAGCACGGCCTCCGCCGATTTCCGTCTCTGCAACAACACGTCGAGCCGGGTCGGCATTGCGCTCGGCTACAAGGACGCCGAGGGCTGGACCACCGAGGGCTGGTGGAACATCTCGTCCCGCTCCTGCGAGACCCTGCTGCGGGGAACGTTGGTCGCCCGTTACTATTACATCTACGCCATCGACTATGACCGCGGCGGCGAGTGGTCGGGGCAGGCCTTCATGTGCTCGCGCGACAAGGAGTTCACCATCCGCGGCACCGAGGATTGCCTCGCGCGCGGCTATGACCGGACCGGCTATTTCGAGGTCGATACCGGTGAGCAGCGGGCGTGGACGGTGCAGCTCACCGATGCCAACGAACAGCCGGCGCAGCAGCGCGTACCCGGCCTCCCCGGTCCGGTTGGCCCGGGCGGGGTTCCGGGTTTGCCCAATAGCCCGCCCGGTGGTACGCCCCCCGCCCCGCCTGGCCTCCCGCCAGCTCCCTCGCCCCCGTCTGGAAATAAGCCATGAGGCGTCTTCGCCGTATCAAGATTCTCGCGACCCTGGGCCCAGCCTCTTCAGACCTCGCGATGATCCGCCGCCTGTTCGAGGCCGGCGCCGACCTATTTCGCATCAACATGAGCCACACCCCGCATGACAAGATGCGGGAGCTGGTGGCGACGATCCGCAACGTCGAGAGCAGCTATGGCCGGCCGATCGGCATCCTGGTCGACCTGCAGGGCCCGAAGCTCAGGCTCGGCTCCTTCGCCGAAGGCTCGGTGCAGCTGCAGAACGGCCAGACCTTCACGCTGGATTCCGACAAGGCCCCCGGCGACACCACGCGCGTCCACCTGCCGCATCCCGAGATCCTGGCGGCGCTGCGGCCCGGCCACGCGCTGCTGCTCGACGACGGCAAGGTGCGCCTGATCGCGGAGGAGACCTCGAAAGAGCACGCGGTGACGCGGGTCGTGGTCGGCGGCAAGATGAGCGACCGCAAGGGCGTCAGCCTGCCCGACACCGACCTGCCCGTCTCCGCCATGACCTCGAAGGACCGCGCCGACCTCGAGGCGGCGCTCGTCACCGGCATCGACTGGATCGCGCTGTCCTTCGTGCAGCGCGCCGACGACGTGATCGAAGCCAAGAAGATGATCCGCGGCCGCGCCGCGGTCATGGCCAAGATCGAGAAGCCGCAGGCGATCGACCGCCTCGCCGACATCATCGAGGCCTCCGACGCGCTGATGGTGGCGCGCGGCGACCTCGGCGTCGAATTGCCGCTCGAGCGCGTGCCGAGCCTGCAGAAGCAGATGACGCGGATGGCGCGCCGCGCCGGCAAGCCGGTGGTGATCGCAACCCAGATGCTGGAATCGATGATCCAGTCGCCGGTGCCGACCCGCGCCGAGGTCTCCGACGTCGCCACGGCCGTCTATGAGGGCGCCGACGCCATCATGCTGTCGGCGGAATCGGCGGCCGGCAAATTCCCGGTCGAGGCGGTCTCGACCATGAACCGCATCGGCGAGGAGGTCGAGCGCGACCCGATTTATCGTTCCGTGCTCACCGCACAGCGTCCCGCGCCGGAATCCACCGCGGGCGATGCCATCGCCGACGCCGCGCGGCAGATCGCCGAGACGCTCGACCTTCCCGCCCTGATCTGCTGGACCAGCTCGGGCTCGACCGCAGTGCGGGTGGCGCGCGAGCGGCCGAAGCCGCCGATCGTGGCGATCACGCCGAACATCACCGCCGGCCGACGGCTCGCGGTGGTCTGGGGCGTGCATTGCGTGGTGGCGGAAGACGCGCGCGACCAGGACGACATGGTCGGCCGCGCCGGCCAGATCGCGTTCCGGGACGGTTTCGTCCGCGCCGGCCAGCGTGTCATCATCGTCGCCGGCGTGCCGCTCGGCATCCCCGGCACCACCAACATGGTGCGCATCGCCTCGGTCGGCCCCGAGGGCGACGCGATCATGTAGGCCCGCCCGGGCACGCCAAACAAAAAGTCGAAAAACAACCCCATACACAGTAGCCGGAGGGCCCGGCGATCGTGCTGTGGTTTTGCGAAAAGGCTCGCTCAGTCAACCACCTGAGCGCCGTCACGCCGGCCGCTTCGTGCACAGGGCGATTTTACGCCCCAACGAGCGCCTTCGCGGCCGGCAGCAGCGTCTGCTGCACCACGAGTCCCCGGGCGCGGGCGTCCATGACGCCGACCGCACGCAGCGCCAGCAGCGTCACGGTCTGCACCGCATCGCGCATCTTGACGGGATCGTCGAGATTGTCAGGCGCTAGCGGCCCGACCAGGGCCTCATGCAGCGCGCCGAGCAAGGCGGTGGCGGCGAGTGCGGTGTCCTGGGCGGGCAGGTGACCGGCACGCACCGCGGCGTCGATCCGGGCGGCAATCTCGCCGGCAATCTCCCGCCGGCTGGCAAGGCGGGAGGCGCTGACATCGACATCGACCGGTTCTGCCAGAATGCCCCAGGCCAGCCGCCGCTGCGACAGGGTGTGGACCGCCACGGTGGTGACGGCGGCCGCCAGCGCCGAGGATGGCCCCGGCGCGGCATCGGCCGCCCGGCGGATCGCCGCGAGCTCATCGCGCGAGACCTCGGCAATGAGCTCGGAGATCAGCTCGGCCTTGGAGGGGAAGTAGCGGTAGACCGTGCCGGCCGCGACATTGGCCCGGACCGCGACGGGCGCGATCTGCACCGCCGCCATCCCGCCTTCCGCTGCAGTCTCCCGTGCCGCCGTCAAGATCGCACTGCGCCGCGCCGCAAGGCGCTTCACCACTTGATGCGTCCGCCGATAAACCATGGCGCGCTTCCTGTCCCACACGCCTGCCGCACGCCCTGCGGCAAAACGCTTCGTCACGCAAAAGATGCAAATCGCCCCGCAAAGACTGAACAACTATTCAGGCGGGATGACAAGACGCAAATGAGCATCCGAAAGCCCGGCACCTCGGGAGAGCACGCGTAAGCATAATAAACGCATCCTTACGCGGGATGACCGCGGTGGATCAGTTTGGTTTACCTCAACTTAAACGCGATCATGGTGATGTGCGGATGCGCCGTCACTGCGTGGTCGATCCCACCCCGAGAGTTCAATGTCGGTTTCCCTGACAAGCAGCGCTCCCGCGCGCGGCTTAGCACGCTGGATCTTGCCGTTCTGCATCGGTGCCGGTGCCTACCTGTTCTTTCTTGGCGTCGGCGACATCATGCTGCGGGATTCCGACACGCTGTGGCAGATCAAGATCGGCCAGTGGATCCTCGAACACCGCGCGTTGCCCCACAACGACATCTATTCGTTCACGCGCGACGGCGAGCCCTGGATCTCGAGTTCCTGGCTATCGCAAGTTTTGTTCGCGCTGGTTTACGAACCGTCGAACTGGGCGGGCGTGGTTATCCTGACGTCGCTCGCGATCGGCGCGACCGCGGCGATTTTCGCGCACCTGATCGACCCCTATCTGGATCCCGCGCGCGCCTTGCTGCTCATCGCCCCAATTCTCGTGATGTCGATGGGCCATTTTTTCGCGCGCCCGCACATGCTGGCCCTGCCTGTCATGCTGGCCTTTGTCGGCGGACTGCTGGCGGCCGCCGACCGGCGCACCGCGCCATCCTGGCTGTTGCTGCCCCTGATGGCGCTGTGGGCCAATCTTCACGGCGGCTTCGTCATGGGTCTAGCGCTGATCGGAGCCGTTGGCCTCGATGCGATCGCGTCCGCCGATCGCAAGGACCGCTTTGCACTGGCCGCACGCTGGACCGTGTTCGGGCTTGCCGCGCTTGCGGCAAGCTGCTGCACGCCCTATGGCTGGAACACGCTCCTCGCGTCGACGAAAATCCTCAACCTCGGCAAGCTGCTCTCGATGATCGGGGAGTGGAGGCCAGCCGACTTCAGCTCGCTCGATCTGTTCGGAGTCAGCCTGCTCGGCTTGATCGCCATTGGCTACTACAGCGGCGTGGTGCTGACCGCGACCCGCATTCTTCTGCTGCTCGGTCTGGTCTGGGCGGCTCTCAGCCACTTCAGGAACATCGAGGTTTTTGCGCTGTTGACGCCGCTCGTGCTGTCGAAACCGTTCGCCGAACATTTTGGAATGACGAGGTCCGTTGCACCCAGGGGAACGGAAACGCGGCCCTCTTTTGCGCTGACCGCGATCGCGGCGCTCGCGATCGTCGCGGCCGGCTGGAGCATCACGCGGTCCTATGCCACACCGCACCGCTATGCCTTCATCAGCGATCCGTCTCCTGCGGCCGCGGTCGACCTGCTCGAGCGGCGGCACGCGCAGCGGATCTTCAGCACCGCGCCGATCGGCGGCTATCTGGTCACCCGCAACATCAAGACCTTCATCGACGGCCGCGCCGAACTGTATGGCGAGCAATTCGTGCTCGACTATTTCGAGGCTGTCGAAGGCAAGAACGTCGAGACCCTGCTGCGCCTGCTCGAAACCTACCGGATCGACGCGACTCTGCTGAACAGGACGGTCCCGGCATCGATGATCATGGACCATTTGCCGGGCTGGAAACGGCTCTATGCGGATGACATCGCCGTGGTCCATGTCCGCGACGACGCACCGACCAAACCCTCCGCGTCACAGTGAGGCACGAACCAAATCTCGAGCATGATCCGGATCATGCTTCAGGCTGCCAGCTCTCGCGCGCCTCGCACGGGCAGGAACGCCCGCCACACGGCTCAAGACACAAGCCGCGGGCTCGCCAAAATGAGAGCCGGACACCTGCCCGCGAAACGCCACCTCGTCCGTTAGCCGATCGGCCGGCAGCAAGCCCTCGCACAAAAGAAAAGAGCCTCGTCTTGGACGAGGCTCTCAGAATTCTCAGGTCGGCCGGCCTTACTTGAGGCTGCTCGAGATCGAGGTGAACTTGGCGTTCAGCGTGGTGCCGAGATTGTTGACGACGGTGATGATGGCCAGCGCGATGCCGGCAGCGATCAGGCCGTATTCAATGGCGGTGGCGCCGGATTCATCCTTCAGGAAACGCGCAACGAGGTTCTTCATAGAGTGCTCCAAATGAGTACACGAGGCTACAACTGATCTGGTCTTTTCGGCTTCCCAGCGCCGCCCGACCATGGAACCAAACGTAGAGGCAAAGAATTGCGCCGCAGTTAATTCGTCTGCGTAAACACCGAGCGGTTTGCGTGTATTCGCCGATGGTAAATCGAAATCTAAAACAATCCGTTAAATTGTCGGGACATGAAACCGGCGTAGCCTGCAGGTTTACCCGAAGTTATGACCGCCCGTGATCCAATGCCGCCCGCTCGGACTGGCGCGCGATGAGATGAATCCTTCATCGCGCTTCAGGTGATTGCCTGAGCATGATCTTCTCGGAAACCGCACCTCACTTTGCGCCAACGCGGCCCGCCGGGTCCGGATCATGCCCGACCGACAAGAACAACAGGACGACGAGGCGGCATGTCACTTTCCTTTGCCAACAGCATCGCGGCGCAGAGCCGCGCGAGGGCCCTGGTGCCGCTATGCGTCGGCGCCGGCGTCTATCTGTTCTTCCTCTACCTCGGCGACACCCGGCTACAGGACTCCGACTCGTTCTGGCAGGTGAAGATCGGGCAATGGATCCTCGATCACCGCGCCATGCCCACCACCGACTTCTATTCGTTCACGCGAACGGGCGCGCCATGGATGTCGACGTCGTGGCTGTCGCAGGTGCTGTTCGCCTATTCCCACGCGCAATGGGACTGGGCAGGTCCCGTCATCCTCACCGCGGTCGCGGTCGCGGTCACGGTCGCGATCTTCGTCTATCTGCTCGACGTGCAGATCGAGGCACCACGCGCAGTGCTGTTCGCGATGCTGGCGCTGCTGCTGTCGGCCCATCACGTGCTGGCGCGGCCGCATATCCTGGCGCTGCCCGTCATGGTGGCGTGGGTCGGTCTGCTGATGGCAGCTGCCGACCGCAAGAGCGCGCCGTCCTGGTATTGGCTGCCGCTGATGGCGCTCTGGGCGAATTTGCATGGCGGCTTCGTGCTGGGCCTCGTGCTGATCGGCCCGATCGCGCTCGAGGCCGTCGAGCACGCCGAGAAGGGACGACGGCTCCAGCTGTTCATGCGCTGGGTGTTGTTCGGAATCGGTGCTCTGATCGCGAGCTGCTGCACGCCGTATGGCTGGCGGACGCTGCTGGGCGCGACCAATATTCTCGGCCTCGGCGAACTGCTGTCGCTGATCTTCGAATGGATGCCCGCGAACTTCTCCACGTTCACCCCATTCGAAGGCGCCCTGCTCGGCCTGATCGCATTCGGCTATTATCGCGGCCTGGTGCTGTCGGCGCCCCGGATCTTCCTGATCCTGTTCCTGACCTGGAGCGCGCTGACCCATGTCAGGAGCATCGAGGCATTTGCGTTCGTGGTGCCGCTGGTGCTGGCAAAGCCGCTCGGCGAGATGTTCCCGCGCCCGGCGCCTGACGCCGCCGGTGCCGGGCGCTGGCCCGCCCGCTATGTCACCGCGCTTGGCGCGCTGATGATCGTGGCGGCGAGTTGGACCTCGACGTCGCTCTACATGGCGCACCACCGCTTCACCTTCACGACGGCGCACACGCCGGTTGCGGCCGTCGACGTGCTCGAGCAACGCAAGATGCAGCGCATCTTCAATGCCTACCAGTTCGGCGGCTATCTGATCTCGCGCGATATTCCGGTCTTCGTTGACGGCCGTGCCGAGCTCTATGGCGAGAAGTTCGTCATGGACTTCTTCAAGGCGACGGAGGGCAAGAAGCCCGAGCTGCTGCCGCGCCTGCTCGACGAGTACAAGATCGACGCGACGCTCCTGGTTGCCGATGCGCCGGGCCCGCAGATCCTCGACCAGCTCAAGGGCTGGAAGCGGATCTATGCGGACGACATCGCGGTGATCCATGTGCGAGACCATGCGGACAGCGCGACAGCGACGCCTTCGAAGTGAGAACCTCCTTGAGGGCGCGTACTCGTAACCGTGAGATGTCCCTCCAAAGCCGACGTGGACGCGACCTGGCACACCACGCTCAAACCCCGGCGATCCCGCGACATGTCTTGTTTTGACAGGCCGACTTTGACCATCCCGGCTCGGCTCGACTCGGAGCGGTCCGTGGGAATCGCCGTTCTTGCGGTGCTGGCGGCGGTCTCCCTTCTTCCGGTGCTGCTGACCCCCATTCCCGCGATGGTGGATTATCCCAATCACCTCGCCCGCATGTACATTCTGAGCCGGAACGGCACCCCCGACGCCAATCCGTATTACGAGGTGGCCTGGGCCTTCTATCCCAACCTTGGAATGGATCTGCTGGTGCCGCAGCTGGCGCGGCTGATGAGCGTCGAGCACGCCACGCGGCTGTTTCTGCTGCTGAGCCAATTGCTGATCGTCGGGGGTGCGCTGCTGCTGGAATGGGCGCGAAAGGGCCGGGTTCATCTTGCCGGCTTCGCTGCGCTCGCTTTCCTCTACTGTCTGCCGTTCAGCTGGGGCTTCGTGAATTTCGAGTTTGGCCTCGGCCTCGCTCTCTGGGGCATCGCAATCTACCTGATGCTGGCCGAAGGCCCATGGCCGCTGCGTTTCGCCGCCAATTTGCTGTTCGTCGCTGCGCTGTATGCGGCGCATTTCTTCTCCCTCGGTATCTACGGCGCGACGCTTGGCCTCTACGAGCTCTCGCGCATTCGTCAGCAGCGCGCATCGTACCTGGGCGTGGCCGCGCGGCTCGGCGCGCTGGCCCTGCCGGCGCTCGTGTTGTTTGGGATCATGCAAATGACGGCGGGCTCGATCGGAAGCGAGGGGACGAGCTGGTTCTTCGGATTCAAGCCGGTCTGGCCGCTGCGCATCCTGAACGGCTACAGCCTGACGGCATCGGCAGTGACCGGGCTGGCGCTGATGATCTCGTTGCTTTTCGCCGCAAGGCGCGGCGTCCTCAAGCTCGAGCCGGCCGGCCTCTGGCTCGCGATCGGCTTTGCACTGCTCTACCTGGTCATTCCCTCCAAGCTGTTCGGAACCTCGTTCGTGGACCTTCGCGTGATTCCCGCTGCAGCTCTGATCCTGCCGGCCTTCTGCTCGCTGTCGCTGCCGAGCCGGGCCTGGAGAACGGCTGCGCTCGCCGCGATCAGTGGGATCACACTGATCAATCTCGCGATCGTCCTCGCGGTGTGGCTGCCTTACCGCGCCGACTATGCGGCGATCATCGCCTCGTTCCAGAAGATCGAGCGCGGCTCACGCGTTCTCGTTGGAAGCACGGGCGACAATGGTGATCCGCCCTTCGCCGACCTCACCTCGTATCCGATGTACTATGCGCCGACGCTGGCCGTGCATTATGCCAACGCGTTCGTGCCCAACCTCTTCACGGAAGCGGGCAAGCAGCCGGTGCGGCCACGCGAGGGCGTGCGCCGCCTTGCCATTCCCTATGGAGGGCCGGTGCCGTCGGAGCTGCTCACCGCGATTGCGGCAAGCCGGCCGCCGGCGGACGTTCCGCCGTTCATCCGCACCTGGTACCGGGACTACGACTATCTCTATGTGCTCGGACCGCCGGCCGCGAACCCGCTGCCGGAACTGCTCGAGGTGCTGGATACCTCGGACCGATTTGTTCTCTACAAGATCCGCCGCAGGTCCTAGACCGACGCCACGGCTGCGCAAGCATGGTTAATCGTGCATCGCGTTCCGCCTCCGCCCTCAATCGCCCGAGTACCCTAGATCCTTAACAGTCGCGGCAAGGCGACCTTAACCACCGCCGAACTAGACTCCCGCCCCTGCAACCCAGCCGGAAATCTCTCGCATGGCGGCCAATTCCAGATCGATCCGCTACAGCCTCGTCATCCCCGTGTTCAACGAGGAAGCCGTGCTGCCGGTCCTGCTGCGCCGGCTCGACCTGGTCTTGTCCCGGCTCGACGGTCCGGCTGAAGCGATCTTTGTCGACGACGGCAGCAGCGATTCCAGCTCGATCGTGCTCCAGGCGCTCGCCAAGCGCGATCCGCGCTTTCGCTATGTCGGCCTGTCGCGAAATTTCGGCCATCAGGTCGCCATCACCGCCGGCATGGACGCCGCGGAAGGTGACGCGATCATCGTGATGGATGCCGATTTGCAGGATCCGCCCGAAGTGATCGAGCAATTGATCGCAAAATGGCAGGAAGGCAACGACGTCGTCCACGCCCGCCGCCTGTCACGCGAAGGCGAAAGCCGGTTCAAGCGTGCGACTGCGCATCTGTTCTACCGGCTCCTCGGCAGGATGTCCTCGGTCGGCATCCCCGCCGATGTCGGCGACTTCCGCCTGATCGATCGCAAGGTGCTCGACGCACTCAGGCAGATGCCGGAGCAGGATCGCTTCGTACGCGGCATGATCGCCTGGCTCGGTTTCCGGCAGGCCGAGGTCGCCTTCCACCGCCTCGAGCGAGCCGCGGGCGAAACCAAATACCCGCTGTTCAAGATGGTGCGGCTCGCGGTGAACGCCGCGCTCGGCTTTTCCGATCTGCCCCTGCGGCTTGCGATCTGGTGCGGCTTGACGGTTTCGGGACTGGCCCTGCTCTACGGCGGCTGGGTGATCCTGCTGTGGCTCAGCAAGGACAGCCATCTCGTGACCGGCTGGTCGTCGACGATCGTCGTCGTGTCCCTGCTGTGCGGAATCAACATGCTGATGACCGGTATCGTGGGGCTGTATGTCGGCCGCATCCATGCCGAGGTGAAACGCCGCCCGCTCTATGTGGTGCAGACGCGCGCCGGCTTCGATCGCAACGAGGCGGCGGCAGCGCCTGCAATCCACGCAGTCAACGAGTGACCCTGCGCATGAGCGAGCTCTTCGACGGCTATCACGCCAACTACCGTGACGTTGTCCAGTCCTCGATCGACTTCTCCGGCTTGCCGCATGATTTCTTCATGCGCGCGAAGGCCGATCTCCTGGGCGATCTGATCGCGCAGCGGCTGAACACCGAGAGGCCCGACATGCTCGACGTCGGCTGCGGCGTGGGCAGCCTTCATCCCCTGTTGCACGGCATGGTCGGCCGCTTGAGCGGTATCGACGTTTCGTCGGCCAGCCTGGCGCAGGCCCGCGCGGCCAATAGCGGGGTCGACTACCGCGAGTTTGACGGCCGCACGTTTCCCTTCGAGGACGCCAGCTTCGATCTCGTCACGGCCATCTGCGTGATGCACCATATCGTGCCGGCCGAATGGACGCATTTCATCACCGAGATGCGGCGGGTGGTGCGGCCCGGGGGGCTCGTCTGCGTGATCGAGCACAATCCCTACAACCCGCTGACACGTCTTGCCGTTGCGCGCTGCGAGTTCGACCGGGACGCCGTCCTGCTCAGTGCCGGCAAAGTCCGAAAGCTGATGGCTGCGGGCGGCTTGCGCGAGATCGGCGCCCGCCATTTTCTGCTGCTCCCCTGGGACACCAAACCGGCGCGTCGCCTCGAAGATGCCCTGAGCGGCGTGTCGCTCGGCGGCCAATACGCGGCCTTCGGGTCCGTCTGACTTATCTTTGCGCCGTATCCCGCCGCTTGTGCACGACCGCCACGTCGTCGCTGTAGACGCGTTGCCACTGCGGCAGCCGGTCGAGCATCGCGACCGCCGGTGTCCGCGGCGCGAGCAGCGTCGCGCCGATGTCGTATTCGTCGAGCAGCTTGAGAAAATCTGCGAGGTCAACCAGCGCCAGGGCACGATTGTAGCGGTCGATGAACGGTCCGCCATACAGTTCGCCGCGACCATCGATGAAGGTGGGAATGCCGGCAAAGATCAAGTAGCCGCCGAAGGAATAATCGTTGAGCACGCGCCCCGCCTTGGCGAGGTCGGCTTGCGCGACGGCAGCTTGAGGGGTGATGACGGGAGCCGGCCGTATGTCGCGCGCCAGCGCCGCCCCGCTCATCGCGATCAGAACACCGAACGCGGCCAGATTCAGGCCGCGCGACGCGCCCTCTGCATCGTCCGTGATCCGCCCGCCGAATGTCCGACCCAAGGGGGCCGCCAGATAGAGCGGCGCCAGCATGGCCAGCAGATCCGCATTGCGTACCTGCGCCAGTGCGAAATGGAGCAGGCCGATCACCACCAGGGCCCGCACGACCGGCAGCGTCACGCCGCGCGCGAGCGCAAAGATGCCAGCCAGCAGCAGCAACTCGAAGCCACCGACATGGCTGAAATCCTGCGGCCGCCATTCCCCGATCCAGGCGAGCGCAGAGCCGAGGCCGAGTGTCGTCAACGGCATCAGCAGCGGTTCCGGCCCGTGTGGTGTCAGGCATGATGCTGCGAGGGCAAGCGCCGAGAATGGCAGCCATCGCAGCAGCACGCGCGGCCATTCGCTTCGCTCCTCACGCAGCAGCGCCTCGAGCACGGCCGGACCGATCAGCCCGAGCGCGAGCACCACGCTGCCATGCAGATTGGTCCACAGCACCAGCAGCGGCAGCGCCCAGTATGGCGGAGGCCCGCCGCGATCCATGCAGCGCACCAGGGTCGCCGCCCAAATCACCATCACCGGCAGCACGAGGACATGCGGCCGCGCCAGCATATGCGGCGCCAACAGGATGACGGCCGCGATCACCATGAGCAGCGTCAGGGCCGGCGAGAGCTCGCGCAGCAGGAAGAAGGTGAACAGGCCAAAGGCGAGCGCTATCGCAGCTGCTGCGACGACGACGACGCCGGGCCAGCCGGACAATGCGTAGGCTCCGGCGTAGACGATTTCCGAGAGCCACTCGAAGGTGATCCAGGGCGCGCCATGCTTCGAAAACGAAAAGGGATCGCTCTCCGGCAGGGTGCCATGCCCGATGATCCAACGCCCGACCTCGATATGAGAATAGCTGTCGGGATCACCGAGCAGCCACGGCCCAACGATCAGCAACAGGGCATAGACGCCGATGCCCACTGCCCAAGGGAGCGCTGCACGTGCCGAAAACGATTGAACCGCGCTGTGGACGACCTGGTCAGTCATGGCGGGCCAAAATAGGACGCAAGCGTTAAGTTCTTCTTTAGTGATTCCCGCGGTTGCCCCGGAAGCCGCGCGCTTCGCTCGCGCCGGGAGCGCCCTGCATCCGCGAACCGCCAGCCAACAAAAAACGCGGCGTTTCCGCCGCGTTTTGCAATCTCACCTGCCGCTCGCAATTACGCCTGCGGCTGCGGCTCCAGGCCGGGATCCGTATCGGGCCGCGGGCGCGGCGACTTGCCGGCCGGGGGCACCGCGGAGGCGCGCGGCGTGCTCGGCTCGAGCACGGACTCGCGGTTCGGCTTCTTGCCCTTGAGCAGATCGACGATCTCGTCGCCGCTCAGCGTCTCGAACTCCAGCAGGCCCTTGGCGAGCGCTTCGAGATCGGCGCGCTTCTCGGTGAGAATACGCGTCGCTTCGTTGTAGCCCTCTTCCACGAAACGCCGGATCTCGGTGTCGATCTTCTGGACCGTCGCCTCCGATGCGTTCTGGGTGCGCGACACCGACATGCCCAGGAAAACCTCGTCCTGGTTTTCGCCATAGGACACGGTGCCCAGCGCCTCGGACAGGCCCCAGCGCGTCACCATCATCCGGGCCAGGCGTGTCGCCTGCTCGATGTCGGAGGACGCACCCGAGGTCACCTTCTCGCGGCCGAAGATCAGCTCTTCGGCGACACGGCCGCCCATCATGATCGCGAGCCGCGAGGTCATCTGCTCCAGAGACATCGACAGCTTGTCGCGCTCGGGGAGCTGCATGACCATGCCGAGCGCACGGCCGCGCGGAATGATGGTCGCCTTGTGGATCGGGTCGGTCGCGACGACGTTGAGGCCGACGATGGCGTGGCCGCCCTCGTGATAGGCCGTCAGCAACTTCTCTTCCTCGGTCATGACGAGCGATTTGCGCTCGGCGCCCATCATCACCTTGTCCTTGGCCTCTTCGAATTCGGCCTGCGTCACCATCCGCTTGTTGCGGCGGGCGGCGGTCAAAGCGGCCTCGTTGACGAGGTTCATCAGGTCGGCGCCGGAGAAGCCCGGGGTGCCGCGCGCGATGGTCTTGAGGTTGATATCGGGGGCCAGCGGCACCTTGCGAACGTGAACCTTGAGGATCTGCTCGCGGCCGACGACATCGGGGTTCGGCACCACGACCTGACGGTCGAAGCGGCCCGGACGCAGCAGCGCGGGATCGAGCACGTCGGGACGGTTAGTCGCGGCGATCAGGATCACGCCCTCGTTCGCCTCGAAGCCGTCCATCTCGACCAGCAGCTGGTTCAGCGTCTGCTCGCGCTCGTCATTGCCGCCGCCGAGGCCGGCGCCACGATGACGACCGACCGCGTCGATTTCGTCGATGAAGATGATGCAGGGCGCGTTCTTCTTGGCCTGCTCGAACATGTCGCGGACGCGGCTCGCGCCGACGCCGACGAACATCTCGACGAAGTCAGAACCGGAGATGGTGAAGAACGGCACGTTGGCTTCGCCCGCGACCGCGCGCGCGATCAGGGTCTTACCGGTGCCGGGAGGGCCGACCAGCAGCACGCCGCGCGGAATGCGGCCGCCGAGGCGCTGGAACTTGCCGGGGTCGCGCAGGAATTCGACGATCTCCTGCAGGTCCTGCTTGGCCTCGTCGACGCCGGCGACGTCCTCGAAGGTGACGCGGCCATGCGCTTCGGTCAGCATCTTGGCGCGCGACTTCCCAAAGCCCATCGCCTTGCCGGCGCCGCCCTGCATCTGCCGCGACAGGAAGATCCACACGCCGATCAGGGCGATGAACGGCAGCCAGGAGACCAGCAGCGAGACGAACCACGGCACGTTGTCGCCGGGCGGCTTCGCGGTGATCTGCACCTTGCTGTCATAGAGGCGCTTCACCAGCGTCGGGTCGCTGGGCGCATAGGTCTGGAAGCTGGAGCCGTTGGTGAAGGTGCCGTGAATGTCCGGCCCCTGGATCACGACGTCGCGCACATTGCCGCGGTCAACCTCGCTCAGGAGCTGCGAGAAGGCGATGTCCTGCGAGGAGGCCCGCTGACCCGGATTCTGGAAGAGCGTGAACAACGCCAAAAGCAGCAAGACAATGATGACCCAGAGGGCGAAATTGCGCAGATTGGCGTTCATCGATCTTCCTTCGTGGTCGCGCGGATCGCGGCCTCATCCTTGGGCTCTACGAGGAAATCCCCAAGGAATCCTCATCGTTAGACGCATACAATTTAGGTGCCGTCCCGGTCGCTGCCAAGGGAACGAGGTGGGACTATTTATCCCATCTTAGAGCGATTCCCGCTGAAATAATGGCGTCCGAAGCGGGGTTTTTCCTGCCTGGTTAAGGTGTCCTGACGGCGCGGGGCCGAATTGGCCGGTGTCATGATCCGCCCTCGTCCGCGCCTATCCGCCCTTGCGACGCCGGACCGGCGCCGGTGCGACGTGGATACGCCCGCCGGCAAGGCTGATCAAGGCTCCCGCAAGGGTCTGCCTCAGGGCCTGCCGGCCATTTGCGCCCGTGCGAGGGCTTGCGGCGATGGCCTGGTCGAGCGCGGCAAGGAGAGACTCAACCTTGCCGAGTTCCGCCGGCCCTTCATGCCCGAGCGCGTTGATGGCCCGCAGCAGGAGCCGCAGCCGGACCTCCTCCGGCAGGACGGCAAAGGCCGAGGCCTCGAAGCTTCGAACACCTGCCTGCGGCGCATCGCCGCGATCCCTCAAATGGAGGAAGCGCTCGGCGCCGTCGGCCAGCAGCTCGACCGCCGCATTGGCCCGCGCCAGCCGGGCCGCGAGCCGCACCAGCGTGCGGGCATCGCCACCCTCGGCCGCAAGGAGCGGCAGCAGCGCCCGCAGCCGCGGCCGGGTGAAGGCGGTGTCGCGGTTGGTGGGATCGTCGGCAAAGCCGATCCTGGCCCGCTTCAAGGTCGCGATCAGCTGCGACTTCGGGACCTCGAGCAGCGGACGCGCCAGCACGATCCCGTCGCGCTCGCTGAGGGAGGCCATTGCCGACAGCCCGGCAAGTCCGCTGCCGCGCAACAGGCGCATCAACAGGGTCTCGGCCTGGTCGTCGCGGGTGTGGGCGGTCAGCACATGGCTCGCGCCGACGGCACGCGCGGCCTGCGCGAGCAGGCGGTAACGCGCCTCGCGCGCCGCCGCCGGCAGTCCGGTCTTCGGCTTTGCGCCGCGCCAGCGCAGGGTCCGGTGCGGCAATCCGAGCTCAGTGGCGAGCCGCTTGACCTCGCGCGCCTCGCGCGCCGCCTCTCGCCGCAGGCCGTGATCGATCGTGACGACGGTGAGATGCGGGCCGCGCGCGAGGCTGCGCCGCCAGCGCGCCGCAAGCCACATCAGCGCGACCGAGTCGGGCCCGCCCGACACGGCGAGCACCAGCGCCGGCGCGCTCTTCAGGCCGGCGAAGAGCCGCCTCGCCTCGCGTGTCGAGATCGGAGATTTGTCGTCGTCTGACATGACGCGGCCCTGACCGTCGCAGGCGGATGGTTACGATGTCTAGCGCAGCGCCATCCGCGTTGTCAGGACCCCCGACGTCAGCACTTCACCCGTTTCTGCTCGCGGTCGACCGCGGCTTTGACGCCGGCGGAGGCGCGCGGATATTTGCGGCCGACCTCGCCGAAGGCGGCGCAGGCGGCCTCCTTCTCCTTCAGCGCGGCGAGCGACTGGCCGAGCCGCAGCAGCGCATCCGGGGCCTTGGCCGATTTCTCGTATTTGGTGGTGACGGCGAGGAAGGCTTCCGCGGAGTCCCGATATTGCTGGCGCTGGAAGTAGCTCTCGCCGAGCCAGTATTGCGCGTCGCCGAGCAGCGGGTCGCTCGGATATTTCTGCGTGAAGTTCTTCATGGTCTGCTCGGCGAGCGCGTAGTCCTTGCGCTGCATGTAGCCGATGCCGAGGTCGAACTCGTCGCGCGGCGTTGCCGAGGGCGGCAGCGTGGTCAGGCCGGCGCCGCCGGCCGGCGCGGGAGAGCCGGATTGGGCCGGCGGATAGCCGGGCTGCGCGGCCGGGGGAGCGGCCTGCTGCTGATAACGGGGGCCGGTGTTGGCGAGATCGAGCGGCTCGCCGGCGCCGCGGCCGCCGGGTGCTCCCGACGGCATCGGCTGCGGGCCGCCGCCGAGCGCGCGCGGCGCACCCGGCGCGTTCGGGTTCTGGTTCGGATCGAAGGCATCGCCGCGACGGCGCGTGCCGGGAGCGCCGGGCGCCGGCTGCTCCTGAACGATCGGCGCAGAGGCCGCGCTCTGCGGCTGCTCGTAATTCGGTTGCACGGCCTGCTGCTGCGGCTGCTGGCGATAGCCGGGCGCAACCTGACCTGGTCCGACCTGGGCGGGCGGCATCGCCGCGACATTGGGCGCCTGTCCGGGCGCGCCTTGGGCGCCGCCCTCGAGCGCCCGCAGCCGCTCTTCGAGCTGGCGGTTGCGGTATTGCAGCTCTTCGTTCTGGCCAGTGAGCTGGCGCAGCTGGTTCTCCAGCCGCTCGATCCGCATCTCGGGATCGGCATCATCCGACTGCGCAAAGACCGACTGCGCAGTTGCGGGCGAACACAAAGAGAGCAGCGCGACGGTTGCCACGGTGCCGGTAATTGCCTTGAATTTCGATGACATCTTGCCCTGACGACAAAAGCGACGTGGCCCACGGCGGACCATTCGCCGCGCCACATAATGAGGAAGGGAGTACGCCAAAACCGTGACTTGAACCAAGGGGTTTTAGGTCACGGTTTGCTGAAACGAAACCGGCGCCCGAGAGGGCGCCGGCATACTCGGTTCTGGAAGATGAACGGCGCCTGACTGAGTGTCAGTATCTCGGCGTCAGGAGCTCGCGTTCAGCACGGTGACGGCACGACGGTTCTGCGACCAGCAGGAGATGTCGTTACAGACGGCGACCGGCCGCTCCTTGCCGTAGGAGATCGTGCGCATGCGGTTCGGATCGATGCCGCGCGAGGCCAGGAACGAACGCACCGACTGGGCTCGCCGGGCGCCGAGCGCGATGTTGTATTCGCGGGTGCCGCGCTCGTCGGCGTGGCCTTCGACGGTGAAGCTGTAGCGCGGATAGGTCTGCAGCCACTGCGCCTGCTTCTCCAGGGTCACGATCGCCTGCGGGGTCAGATCGGTCTGGTCGCTTTCGAAGAATACGCGGTCACCCACGTTGACGACGAAATCCTGCTGACTGCCAGGTGTTGCCGCATTGGCCATCGCATCCGTCGCGGCATTCTTGTTGGCGCAGGCGCCCATCGACAGCGCGACGGCGAGCACCGCGACCAGCTTCAATCCCTGGAGGATACGCATAGGATGTTTCATTCCGGAGCCTCCACGCTCACGTTAGTCCACTGCTGTCCGGTCTACAGGGGGTTGGTTAAGCGAACGTTCCGTCAACCTTGACGGAACCTTGCCTCAGCCGATCAAATGCCCCCAACCAGCGAAAAGCACCCGTCATGGTTAATGGGTTGTAAATGTGGCGCGAGGGTGAAGGCAAGCCGCGGCGGCCGGCAAAAACCCGGCTTTCGCCGGAATTTTGGGCCCAGGGCGCGATGCGTGGCGACGCGTGACGGGTAAGGGGCAGAGCCCAGGCTCAAACCTGGAGCCGCATCCACGCCATCGCCGACTCAGGCGTGCGCGGCGTCCGCGTGCGCAGCGTCCGCCACGAGCACCGGCCGCTGCGGCACCTGGCGCTGGCCGCCGCGCCCGAACAGCATCCGCCGCTCGAAGGCAGTCGACCGCATGATAGGATAACGCTCGAACACCTTCTTGCGGAAGGTCGGGAAGTCCGCCGCCATCAGTCCGAACGGCTTGGTGAGGCCGGGAACCAGCCGCGGCTCGGCGATGGTCTCATGCAGGAACACCCGCCGGTAGAAGGCCTGATGCTCGGGGCGCACGATGGCGAGGCCGAGATCGGCATTGAAATGCTCACAGGCCATGTAAGCGAGACGCGTCGTCAGATAGGGCAATTCCGGGACCCGCTTGACCTGGTCGGGATCGGCGACGAAGCGGGTCGGGTCGATCATGACCTCGCCGCGATCGAGCCGCGGCAGCAGGATGTCCGGGAAGACATCGGCCGAGGTGGACTCGCGCCATTCCGATGTCAGCACGCTGATGCGCACCGAGCTGCAGAGTTCGCCATGGAGATAGACGCCGAAGGTCCACGCGTTCGGCAGCTCGTCGTAGCGGTCGGTCACCCGCGCATCGGCGGAGGGCTTCACCGCGCCTTCCCGCAGATAGGCGCGGTAGCGGAGATTGTAGATCTCCTCCTTCTCCGCGACGGTTTCGGCAAGATGATAATCGACGTCGGTCAGAAGCTCTGCTCCCCGTCCAACAGCCGAAATGACAGATCTGGCTGAGGACTGCATTCCAACTCCTTAAACACACTCACGTCGCGGCATTTGAAGGCAATTCCTGCAAGACAACTTACGCGCGCGCCATGATTTATTAACACCTTCTTAACAAGTATGCAAAGCAATCGAAGGGTTAGGGTTAACCTCCGTAGCACTACGGTACCCTGCAACAGTCTGAAATGATGGGACGTTTCCGAGAAACGGAGTTAAG
Source organism: Bradyrhizobium sp. CCBAU 25360 (assembly GCF_028128695.1). NCBI lineage: Bacteria > Pseudomonadati > Pseudomonadota > Alphaproteobacteria > Hyphomicrobiales > Nitrobacteraceae > Bradyrhizobium > Bradyrhizobium sp. CCBAU 25360. The sequence goes on along the minus strand of NZ_LBJA01000039.1, from coordinate 287,959 downwards.
CGAAGGAGCGCGAGCTGGCGACGTGGAGCTGGCCTTCGCCGCGCCGCCCATGCGAGGCGTTGAGCAGCTGGCGCATCCGCACGGCGGGCACCGGACGGCTGAACAGATAGCCTTGCGCCTCGGAGACGGTGCCGTCGGCGCTGATCAGATCGAGCTGCTCGTTGGTCTCGATGCCCTCGACCACGACGGCCATGCCGAGATCGGCGGACAGCCGCGCCACGCCGCGCAACAGCGTCAGCGGGCGGTCGGTGTCGATGCCTTCGAGGAAGGAGCGGTCGATCTTCACCTTCTGCATCGGGAAATTGTGCAGATAGCTGAGGCTGGAATAGCCGGTGCCGAAATCGTCGAGCGAGATGCGCACGCCGAGCGCATGCAATTGCGACAGGATGTCGTGGGTCAGCTGGGTGTTGCGCAGCAGCGAGGACTCGGTGATCTCGATCTCCAGCCGATGCGCCGGCAGGCCCGACACCTCCAGCGCGTAGCGGATTTCGCTCAGCACGTCGCGCTGGTGGAATTGCTGCGGCGAGAAGTTGACGGCGACGCTGACGCCCTCCGGCCACTTCATGCATTCCATGCAGGCGCGGCGCAGGATCCAGCGGCCGAGATCGACGATCAGGCCCATGTCCTCGGCGACCGGGATGATGTCGATCGGCGAGACCGTGCCGCGCACCGGATGATTCCAGCGCAGCAGCGCCTCGCAAGTGGTGATCTTGCCGGACTTCAGATTGACCAGCGGCTGGTAGAACAGCTCGAATTCCTCGTTGGCGAGCGCCTTGCGCAGGTCGAGCTCGAGGATGCGGCGGGCCTCGACGGTCGCCGCCATCTCGTCGCGGAAGAAGCAGAACGTGCCGCGGCCGTCGGCCTTGGCACGGTACAGCGCCATGTCGGCGTTCTTGAGCAGCGTATCGGCACTGGCATCGCCCGGCGAGGTCAGCGCGATGCCGACGCTGGCGCCGATCTCGACCAAATGATTGTCGATGCGGTAGCGCTCGCTCAGCCGCTCGACGATGCGGCGGGCCAGCGCGGCGGCGTCCTCGGGCGAGGAGATGTTCTGCTGGAACACGACGAATTCGTCGCCGCCGAAACGGGCGACGAAATCTTCGGGGCGCAGCATTTCGCGCAGACGGTTGGCGACGGCGCACAGCAGCTGGTCGCCGCAGGGATGACCGAGCGTGTCGTTGACCTGCTTGAACTGGTCGAGGTCGACGAAGAGCAGCGCGGAGAGCCGCTCGGCATGATGCGAATTCTTCAGCAGCCGCTCGATCTCGTCGTGAAAGCTGACCCGGTTGGGCAGCGCCGTGAGCTCGTCGTAACGGGCGAGATGGCTGATGCGGGCTTCCGCATTGGTGCGTTCGGTGATGTCTTCCAGCAGCAGCACCGTGCCGCCGCCGGTCATCGGCTGGAACGTCCAGGCCAGGGTGCGGCCGCGCGAGGAATCCGGATCGGCGGTGACGATCTCGCAGATCCGCGCATGCTCGATCTCGGCCAGGATGTGGTTGCCGCTCTCCGCCGAGATCGACCCGGCGGAAACGCAGGCCGCCGCGATATCGGCGGCAGTGGCGCCGCGCTTGACGAGGTCCTCGGGCAAGGCCATCAGCTCGCCGAAGCGGTGGTTCATCACTGCAAGGCGGCCGTCGGCGCGGAACATGCACAGCCCGTGCGGCATGTTGTTGAGCGCGGTGTCGAACTGGCTCGCCAGCGCGGATTCGCGGAAGCTCGAGGTCAGCGCCTTGACGAAGATCGCATGCAGGCTGAGGTTGATGTTCTTGAGCCCGATGAAGAAGAACACCAGCAGGATGGCAAGACCGATGTGGTAGAAGCCGCCGTGCAGCAGCAAGGCGAGCGACATCGGACCGCAGGCCAGTGCGACGTGCCACTGGATCACCCGGGGCTGCCCGTAATTGCGGGCGGCGCCGCCCGCGGTGTAGCCGATGCCGATGGCGACACAGAGCATGTCGGCGACCGGATCGTTGTTGTTGTAGATGACGACGAAGGCCCACACACCGAGCACGGCCGCATAGCTCAGCGCGCCGATCCAGTAACGCGGCTCCAGGTGCTTGGCCTCTTCGAATGACAGCACCTCGGTGCGGTTTTCATATCCGCGCATCTGGAAGGCCCGCGCGGTGCCGATGGCAATCAGCAGGAATGCGAGCGGCCACAGCCAGACGTCGCCCGTCTTCAACGCAGTCATCACCGCGGCCACGGCCGCGGAGGCCGAGCCGAGGAAGATCGCCCAGAAATTCTGCACCATGGAGTTGATGAGAGCGGCGTAGAGTATCGGCTCCAGCTCGTCTCGATCACTCTGCTTCTGGTCGGCCAGTTGCATTGGCTTGTTACGCGTCCTGTTTGGCGCGTAGTCTTACCCAGCCCAGATGAAGTCTTTCTGAGGGAACATCGTTAAAGTCGAGTTGTTTTTCGGTATCAGCGAACCGATTTCCGCTTAAATATCAAGCAACTAGGCAAGCCTTGCCGGGCACAAGGTGAAGGAAGGCTTGCTTTGCGCAGAAAAGTCGAAAAAATCGGCGCGTTTTTCGACAACATCGCGCGTCTGAACGCGCGATGTTTTAGCGCTCTCTTGTCAACCCGCCGTCGAGGATAACAGCGGCGACCATGCCGGGTCGGAGGCGAAGCCGGGCGTCGGCACCTTGAGCTCGTTGCGGCCGGAGATGTCGACGCTGTACAGCGACGGCCCGCCATTGCCGCCGGGATCGCGGAAGAACATCAGCACGCGGCCGTTCGGCGAGAAGGTCGGGCCCTCATTGTGGAAGCCGGAGGTGAGCAGCCGCTCGCCGGAGCCGTCGGGCTTCATGACGCCGATCGAGAATTGCCCGCCGCCCTGCCTGGTGAAGGCGATGTAATCGCCCTTCGGCGACCATACCGGGGTCGAATAGCTGGCGTTGGTATCGTCCTTGGAGAAGGAGATCCGCTGCGCCTGTCCTCCGCCCGCGGCCATCACATAGATCTGCGACCTGCCGCCACGATCGGACTCGAAGCAGATGCGGGTGCCGTCCGGCGAGTAAGACGGCGAGGTATCGATCGCCGGCGTGTCGGTAAGGCGCGTGGTCGAGCGCGAGCGCAGATCCATCACGAACAGGTTGGAATTGCCGCCCTGCTGCAGGCTCATGATGACGCGCTGGCCATCCGGCGAGAAGCGCGGCGCAAAGGTCATGCCCGGGAAGTTGCCGACGATCTCGCGCTGGCCGGTCTCGATGTTGAACAAATAGACCTTCGGATCGCCCTGGCCGAACTCCATATAGGTGATCTCTTGCGAGTTCGGCGAGAAGCGCGGCGTCAGCACGAGGTCGGAGCCGCGGGTCAGGTAGCGCACATTGGCGCCGTCCTGGTCCATCATCGCGAGCCGCTTGACGCGACGCTCCTTCGGGCCGCTCTCGTCCACGAACACCACGCGGCTGTCGAAATAGCCCTTCTCGCCCGTCATGCGCTCGTAGATCTGGTCGGAGATGATGTGGGCGATGCGGCGCCAATATTCCGGCGAGGTGAAATATTGCTGTCCGGCGAGCTGCTGGCCGGAGACCACGTCCCACAGGCGAAATTCGGCCTTGAGCCGTCCATCTGATTGCCGCGTCATGCGGCCGGTGACGAGGGCCTGCGCGTTGAGCGTCTTCCAGTTCTGGAATTGCGGCGCGACGTCGATGTTGCTGATGCGCTCGATGAAGGCGGCCTGGTCGATCGGGGCAAACAGGCCCGAGCGCTTCAGATTGTTGGTGATGACCTGAGTGACGCCGTTGCCGACGTCGCCGTCGGACGGCGAGCCCGGCACGAAGCCGGTGATCGCGATCGGGATCGGCTGGAATGCCGTGGGATCGATGCGGATGCGGCCGTCCTGGCCTTGAGCGAGGGCACGTCCGCCCCCGAGCATCGCGAGCGTCGATCCGGTCAGGGTCATGAAGCGGCGGCGGTTCATCGATCGGACGTCATTCATTGCAAAATTCTTTTGTTCGGATGTCACAACATATCTTTCAGGCCGAAAGTCATCGGAATGAGCTTCCAGCTCTCGTACTGCTGCTTCGGCATGAACGCGTAGACCTGACACTGCACGATGGCGCGCCTGGCGCTCTCCGCCACCGCCTGGGCGATCGACCGCGACGGCCCCCTCACCGCGACCACGATGGGTTCGGACGCCAGCGATCCGTCGATCTTCATGGGAATGTCGATGTCGGCTTCGTACTGGTCGGCGTCCTGCCCGTTATAGGTCGGCGTGAAGCAGCGCTTGACCGCGGCCTGGAACGCACCGCGCCAGGTCGCAATGTTGTTGGCGGCAGTGCCGGTCGCCGATCCCAGCGAGGCCGAGGCGTTCAGCGCCGTTCCCGTGAGCTCGTGCCGGGTCGCGGCACGCTTGTCGAGGTCGCGCTGGATCTGCGCGGGATCGAAGCTGCGCTCCTTGGGCTTGGGCTGCTGCTGCGGCTGCACCGCCGCAACCTTCTGCTCCACGGGCTTGGGCGGCGGCTTCTTGGTCTCCAGCTTCTTCTGCAGCTCGGCGATCGGATCTTCCTTGGCCGGATCAGGCTTCTTTTCCTGCGGCTTCGGCTCTTCCTTCGGCTTCGCCTCGGCCACAGGCTTCGGCGGCTCGGGTTTCTTCTCCACCGGCTTCTCGACCGGCTTCGGCGGCGGCTCTGGCTGCGAATTGGTCTTGATCAGCTCTTTCTTCTCGGTGACCTTGCCGACGGCGTCTTCCTCCGGCTTGGGCTCGGCGATCTTCTCGACCTTGGGCTTGGGCTCTTCCTTCTTGCCGGTCTTTTGCCCGGCCATCATCTTCGCGAGCTGATCGGTCGAGATGATGTCGATCGGAAGTGACTCTTCCGGCGCGACGTAGGCCTTGCTGCTAAAGGTGACCAGCCCCCATCCCAGCACGAGGACATGCAGGGCAATCGACGCAACGAGTGTCTTGTCGACCTTCACCTTCACGGCCTACCCCTGATCCGCTTCCGTGACGAGTGCGAGCTTCTTGAATCCGGCGCCGGACAACTGGCCCATCACCCTGGCCACCGTGCCGTAATCCGCCTTCTTGTCGGCGCGCAGATAGATGCGCTCCTCGAGCCCGCCGCGCGCGTCGGTGATCGCCTTCAGCTTGGGTATCAGCTCGTTGATCGCGATCTCGGCGTCGTTGATGAACACCTTGCCCTTGATGTCGATCGACATCTGGATCGGCTTCTGGTCGTTGTTTTCGAGGCTCTTGGCCTGGGTCTGCGGCAGGTCGAGCGGCACGCCGACCGTCAGCATCGGCGCCGACACCATGAAGATGATGAGCAGCACCAGCATCACGTCGACCATCGGCGTGACGTTGATCTCGGCCACGACGGGCTTGCGCCGGCCGCGGCGGCCGCCGCCTCCGGACGAACTCGCAACGTTCATCGCCATGATCGCGTGCCCAAATTGCCCTTCACACTATACATGCCGCCCGTCAGCCCCGCTCGTCGATCTGACGCGACAGGATGGCGGAAAATTCATCGGCGAAGCCCTCGAGCCGCTGGGCCTGCCGGTTCACCTCGGACGTGAACTTATTGTAGAAAATAGTGGCAGGAATGGCGGCGATAAGGCCGACCGCGGTCGCAAACAGCGCCTCCGCGATGCCCGGCGCGACCACCGCCAGAGAGGTATTTTTCGACGCCGCGATCGACTGGAAGCTCGACATGATGCCCCAGACGGTGCCGAACAGGCCGACGAAGGGGCCGGCGGAGCCGACGGTCGCAAGCACCAGCAGGCGGCGTTCCAGCCGCTCGACCTCGCGGGCGATCGAGACGTTCATGACCTTGTCGATGCGCATCTGAAGGCCGGCGACCGAGCGGGCCTGGTTCTCGAACGAGCGCTTCCACTCGCGCATCGCCGCCACGAAACAGGCCGCCATCGAATGCGTCGGCTTGGCAGAGAGGGTGCGATAGAGCTCCTCGATCGATTCGCCGGACCAGAACGCCTGCTCGAAGCGGTCCATCGAGCGGCGGGTGCGGGCAAACAGGAAGATCTTGTCGATGGCGATCGCCCAGACCCAGACCGAGCAGGACAGAAGTCCCAGCATCACCGCTTTCACGATCCAGTGAGCCTGCCAGAACAGCGCGATCAGCGACACGTCCGCGGAAGCGGCAACCGGAAGGGCTGACTGAGCCACGTCGGCCGGATTCATAAGCAGTATCCTCTCAAGGCGATCGTTACCCGATGTGCCGGCCAGCAAATGGCTGCCGGTTCCCCAATGGCCGCGCTAGCACCGGCGCGGCCGGCAAGCCCGCTCAAAGCCTTGTCTTTCTGGGTGCAGGGGCTCGTCCAGAGCCGGCCGTCTGCATTCCCTGCCAAGATGTCAAAACTATGGGCCTTTGGCCCCGGGCCTTGACGGTCCCTGGCTTCGGGCTTTGGGCGCGATTGTCCGCCCTTACCAGAGCCCGCCGTTGGTTAATGCGGGGTTACCAGGGGTGAATTTGGTTGCCGGAAAGGTAGGTGGCGCAGGGGGATGGGCGGACAGGCCTAGTCCGTGTCCCGGACCCGGGATGCGGCGTGCATGTGCGGTGAGATGGGCCCCGGCTCAGCAGCGCATCGTCAAAGAGACGCTGCGGTGCGTCCGGGGCGCGAGAGTTCCGCGTGTCCGTGCGACCGGAGGAACCAGCCCTCGCCCGAAAAATTGTCCCAAAAATCACTTTCCGCGAGGTGTTGCCATGACCATCAACCCCAAGACGACCGCCGCCATCGGCGATCACCCGCTCCACCCCATGCTGATCCCGTTTCCGGTCGCATGTCTGGTCGGCGCGCCCATCGCCGATCTGGCCTTCATCGGAACCGGCGACAATTTCTGGGCCAGAGCCGCGATGTGGCTGATCGGGGCTGGCATCGTCATGGCGCTCGTCGCGGCTGTGGCCGGCTTTACGGACTTCTTCAGCGAGCCCCGCATCCGCCGCCTCAACGATGCCTGGTACCACATGGTCGGCAATCTCGCGGCGGTCGTGCTGGCGCTGATCAATTTCTACCTGCGCTACGCGCAAGGCGCCGAGGCTGCGATCAAGCCGGGGGGCGTGGTGCTCTCCCTGATCGTGGTCGGCATCCTCCTGTTCACGGGATGGAAGGGCTGGGAGATGGTCTACCGTCATCACGTCGCGGTGCTGGATGCGCCGGGCCAGACCAGCTCGGAGCCGGTCACGCCCCAGCATGGCGGCGAGAGCCATCGCCGCGCCGCCTGAGGCAACGGGATGTCGCCGGGGGCAGACCTCGGCGACCCTGCCTTTGCGGCTGATCGGGCCGCGCTCCGCCGCATCTCATGACGTGACGGCGCCTCAGGCCGCCGAAGCGGGCGCGGGACAATTGGTCAACCGCGCAGGATTTCCAACCGCGGTGCAGCCGCCGGGAACGTCGGAAGTCACGACCGTGTCGGCGCCGATCCTGGCGAAATCGCCGATCCGGATATCGCCCAAGATGGTCGCGCCGGCGCCGATGAAGACGCCGCAGCCGATACGCGGCGAGCGCGTCGGCAGTTCGCTGCCGCGGCCGATGCTGACATTCTGGAGAATGGTGACGTCATCGCCGATCAGCACATTGGCGCCGATCACGATCCCGGTGGCGTGGTCGAGATACACGGACGAGCCGATGCTGGCCGCCGGGTGAATGCTGACCTGCAGGACGTTCGCGGCCTCGTTCTGAAACAGCAGCGCCGCGTCGCGCTGGTCATGACGCCAGAGCCGGTGCGAGACGCGCCAGGCTTGTAGCGCCACGTAGCCCTTGAAATGCAGCAGCGGCGGCAACAGGCCGGCGACGGCGGGATCGCGGAGCACAATCGCCTGCAAGTCGCGGCCGGCCGCTTCGATCAATTCCGGCGCGCCACGAAAGGCGTCGATAGAAAAGGCCGTGAAGCGTGCCTGCCCGGCGGCGTTGCCGCCAAGCCTGCGCCCGATCAGATCGGCCAGAGCCGCGGCAAAACTATCATGCGCCAGCACTGCATCGGCAAGCGACTTGCTGAAGACGGGATCGGATTCGCACACGCGCTGCGCCTCCGCGCGTATGTTCTGCCAGAGGCGATCGTTCGTTGCGGTCGCAGCTGCCATCAAGGCCGCCTCCGGTGCTTTGGTGCTTCCTTCACGTGTCGAATATAGGCCGCGGACGACCCGCGCGCCACGCGGCAGCCGCCGTGACTACCTGAGCACCATGCCGCAGCTCCCCGTGAGGCTACGAGCTTGCATGCCAGCCATCCGCGCCCATATATTCAGTCGGATTTTCGGCTGATGCTGCTTTAGCCGGGATAACACGCAAAGCAGCTCGCTCAAGCCCCGCGGTGGTCCGCCATCCGCGGGTTTTTCGTACCCGGCAGCCCTCGGTGCTGCCGATGCAAATTCCGGATCCCCGTTACCTGAGGTCACGCTGAAACATGTTGCCCAACGCGCCCGCCGACGACCACCACGACGACGTCATGTACCCCTCCGCCATACCGTTCGTGCTGGTCCATCTCGGATGCTTTGCGGCGATCTGGTCAGGCGTCACGTGGCAGGCCGTCGCGATCTGCGGTTCACTGTATGTCGTGCGGATGTTTGCGATCGGCGCCGGCTACCACCGCTATTTCTCCCATCGGGCTTTCGCCACCGGCCGCGTGTTTCAGTTCATCCTTGCCTGCCTTGCGCAAAGCACCGCGCAGAAGAGCGTGTTGTGGTGGGCGGCCAAGCATCGGCATCATCATCTGCATTCCGACACCGAACTGGATGTGCATTCGCCGCGTCAGCGCGGTTTCCTGTACAGCCATCTCGGCTGGATCTTTTACCGGGAGCACGACGCGACCGATCTCGTGAAAGTCGGCGATCTCACGGTTTATCCTGAGCTGATGTGGCTGCATCGGCTGGAGCTGCTGCCGGCCTTCGTGCTTGCAGCGCTCTGCTTCCTGGTGGCCGGGTGGTCGGGTCTGATCGTCGGCTTCCTGTGGAGCACGGTGCTGGTCTATCACGCGACCTTCTGCATCAATTCGCTGGCCCATGTGCACGGACGCAAGCGCTACGTGACGGGCGATGATTCCCGCAACAACTGGCTGCTGGCGCTGCTCACCATGGGCGAGGGCTGGCACAACAATCACCACGCCTATCAGAGCAGCGCGCGGCAGGGTTTTCGCTGGTGGGAGATCGACGTCACCTATTACGTGCTGACGGTATTGTCCTGGTTCGGAATCGTCTGGAACATGAAGGCGCCGCCCGAACAGGTGCTGCGCAATGAGCAACCGCTCGGCGCCCGCGTCATCAATCGGGCCGCCCGCGAGCTTGCCGGGCGGTTCGACGCGCCGAAGCTTGCACACGCGATCTCTTCGGCGCTGCACCGGGCCGACCCGACCCAGCTGCAGCTGCCGACGCTGCACGACATCCTCAATCGCGCGCATGACGGCGTCGACGCGCTGACACACCTGCATCTGCCGAAGATACCGACCCGCGAGGAGTTTCTCGCCGAGGCCAAGGCGATGTTCGCACGAACGCGATCGCTCAACGAGATCGTGGATCACGCCTACGAACAATTCCTGGCTTCGGTTCACGCGCAGCTGGCCACCGCTCGCTGAAGCTGGCGGTCATGCGATGCAGCCCGGCGCCAGTCATGCCGCCGGGACGCCTCCGTCGCGCGCGGAGCAGGTGGAAGAATCCGCCGATCCCTAGAGTTCGATCTTCAACCGTTTTGCCGTCTGCGGTCCTACCTGTCCGTCAACAATGAGTCCTTTGGTCGCCTGAAACGCTGCGACCGCCGCCACCGTCAGGTCATTATATTCACCGTTGATCGGCCCCGGATTGAGCCCCAGCTCTTTCAACGCGCGTTGGATGTCCCGAACGACGGACGCCTTCATATTCGGCTGCCCAAGCGCATACAGCTGGCTCGGCTCAACCAGGTCGAGTGCTCCGCCCGCCGCCCCATACGTGAAGTTCGGCAGCAAGACGCCGGTATCCCAATTCCGGCCCGACACCTTGCCGCGACGAACGCCATAGGCCGTTCCCATCGCCTCCACGGTGCCGCCCTCGCCGTCACAAACGACGATGTGCCCCATCATGCCCGGTCCGGGCGGATAGCGGAGAAGAATGCCTCCCACCGTAGAGGCTGCCTGCCGCCACGGCACGCGCTTTCCAAGTTTTTGTGAATCGCTCTTCCAGGCGCCGGTATAGGCCTCGACCGTTGCTGGATTGCCGTTGTCGTCGACGCATCCATACAGGAATCCACCGACCTGATACACCAACCAGGACATGAACTCCGCGCAGTCCCATGGACCGTGCCAGTTCTTGTTGTTTTTCGGAACGCAGACATTGACGTATTTCTCGCCGATGCGGGACTCGGCCAGCTTCAGCATCTTTTCGCCGTCGGTCATGCTCAATTCCTTCTGCGTAATAAGACTTGCTAAAATTCGACCTTCAATAATCGAGACATCCATTTGCGAAGCTCCGGCGACCTTCGCGCGTCAAAGGCGGCACGCTCTCAGGGGCGCTCTGAAGCCGTCCGGGAATTCAGGCGGAGATTCAACGCCGCCTGCGTCACCACGCCTGCATTTCCATCGACCGGGATCTTGGCGTGGTTTTGAAACCACTCGACCGCCTGCGCGGTGGCGGGACCATATCGTCCATCCACGACAAGCGCCGGCTCAGCCCCGAGATCGTTCAGGGCCTCCTGAAGCTCGCGCGTTTCGTCCGACGCGGTTGCGGCTTTCCAGGCCACCTGGTTCGCGCCGCTCTTGCCGATCGCGCTCCACACGATCTCGAACAGTTCCGTGCGGCCGCTCAAGCCGTTGTAACCGCCGTTAATGGTCCGCGTGATCGCACGGATGTTGTTCTGATCCGCATAAGTGTTCATGCCTCCCTCATTCCATTCGTTGAGCGCGGGAAGGAGGGCCGCTTCTGGAGCGACAATCAGATCCGGGTTGTTGTAGAAATCCACGCCGGCAAGTTTGCCCATGCGTGCGTAGTTGGCTCCGCCCGTCGTCTGCAACAGGCCGCCGCCGCGATATTTGTATCCGTCTCCTTGCTTGGTATTGCCGAGCTCCTTCGCCTTCTTCGGATTGCCCAGTCCATAGACGCGCTCGGCCAAGGCGCGATCGTTGTTGAGATATTGATCGACTTCATCGGGCCGGATCGCCGCGCTGTGACGGCCGATGCCGAAAATCTCGAGAAGTCGCGCCGCGGTTTTGTATTTGAGGCTCTCGAACAGAACCGTACCGCGGCCGGTTTCATATAGCGCCTGAGCCAGGAAGTGCGCGATGCGAAGCGGAGTGTTGATCTTGAAGCGGTCGAAGATTTCGTCGCCGTCTTCAAAAGCCTTGAGGTAATTGGGATAGCAGCGAGGGGCTACCTTCCGAACGATCGTTACGATCCGCACGAAAATACTCCCTAATATTCAGCCAAATATCATCGATTGAAAAACGTCCCAAGATTATGCACAACACCCTTTGGTTGCAAGAGGAGATTCGATTTTCCGGACAGGCCACACCGCCGCAACCGGGCGGCATTCTCGGCAACGTCCGGTCTAGTGCTTGTCAGTTGCCACCGCGATAAATTGCAACCTGCATCTCGCGACAGGACTAGGCGCGGCACGACGAGCAATGCGAGCAACGATGGCGGCCGAAGCCGGCCGATGCCTGCTCTCGCGCGCGCGAGAGATTGAACCAAAAAACCAAACCGCCCGCCTGCGGGTTGCGCAGACGGGCGGCTCGGGGCCATCAGGACTTTGGGGGCGTACGCCTGAAGGCTTTGAGAGGTGTCAGCCTTGAAGGTCAGCCCTGCTGCTGGTCGGTCGGCGGCGGGGTTGGACGTGTCTTGTGCTGCGCCATGAACTGGTCGAACTCTTCCTTGTCCTTGGCGTGACGCAGACGGTCGAGGAAGTTCTTGAACTCGACCTGCTCCTCCTCGAGCCGCTGCAGCGTTTCCGAGCGGTACTCGTCGAAGGCGCGGTTGCCGGAGGACGGCGGGCCGAAGCCGAAGCCGCGGCGCTCCATGCGGCCGCGCATGCGGTCCATCTTGTACTGCATCTTTTCCATCTTGTTCTGCCAGCGATCCTGATGGCTCCAGCACGACATTCTTCTGCTCCCGAGTGTGAAAAAGAGAAGGGCAAGTCCGATCGGCCACCAGATGATGAAGCCGAGGATGGTCACGGCGATCCAGCCGGGATGCCAGGGCGTATCGAGCATGCGGGGACGCTCGTATTGTTGGTATTGGTCCGAAGGGCCGCGCCAGCGATTAACGTCAGCGGTGTAGGCCATTTCCCATCTCCATCACGGCACCAGCGCCGTTGTGAATGTAAATAACATTTACATAGCTAGACCATCCCGCGATTTTGTCAAGCTGGCCGCCAGACACGCCCGCGTGATTATTTTGCGCAATCTTATTTCGGCTTGCCCCAGGGACCAGCCGGCGGCACACCTGAACCGGAGGACGCCTCCGGCGGCACCGGCGGCGGCTCGGCGCCCTTGCCTGCAGGACGGCGGTCGGTCGGGAAGCCGAGGCCGCGCAGATAGATCAGCACCTCGGCCTCGAGCAGTTCGTCCGGCGACATCGGCAGTTTTCGTCGCGCGGCGTCGCCACGGGAGAACAGCGAAGCCACGCCGTGCGCCATCGACCAGATGTGCAGCGCCATCATCATCGCCGGCGGCCGCGGCCTACCCGGCGGCGTCAGCGCCGCGAGCCGCTCGGCTGCAGCGCGAATGATGTTGAAGGCGCGTTCGCTGGCGGCCTGAAGTGCGGGATTGGCGTCGACCGGCACGCCCGACTCGAACATCGCGTTGTAGAACGCGGGCTCCTCACGGGCGAAGGCGAGATAGGCTTTGCCGACGCGCTCGAACGCGGTGACCGTGTCGGGGCGTCCGTCGTCCCAGGCCGCGGTCAGGCGCTGCTCGAACTGCTCGAAGCCGCGCTGCGCGATCGAGGACAACAGCTCGTCGCGGTCGCGGAAATGCCGATAGGGCGCCGCTGCGCTGACGCCGGCCATGCGTGCGGCATCGGCGAAGGTGAAGCCAGCCGCGCCCTTCTCGGCGATCAGCCCGAGAGCGGCCTGCAACAGGGCTTCCTTCAGATTTCCGTGGTGATAGCCGCGCTCGGCGCGGCGCTGCTCCTTGCGCCAGCTCATGTGAACGATCTTTACATGAGCCGGCGGTGAAGGTCACTAGCAGGAATCGGGCGTGATTAACCCCGTACTTTCACGGGCGATGCCGGCCCGGAGCGACGGCATCGCACCCGGAATTGACCTCGTCCGCAGCTACATCTGCGGAATCGGAAGCACGGGCATGACCTCGATCGCCTCGCCCGGGAAGATCGCAAAATGCGGATGGTTCTCGAACAATTTTGCAGCTTCCTCCTGCGAGGCGGCCCGCACCACCGTGAAGCCGGTCAGCGCATTGCTGATCTCGGCAATGCCGCGTCCGTCGATCCGGCGGGTCTTGCCGAGCGGGCCGCCCAGCTCGACGATGACATCCTTGTGCTTCTCGACCCAGCCGTGCCAGGCGGCCATGCCTTCGCGCTCTTTTGCCTTCCGTTCAGCCTCGGGCATCGCATGCCAGGCCTTCATCTTTTCGCCGCTCGTGCTGCCGAGATAGACGGCGAGGAATTTATGTTCGGTGCTCATCGGTTCTCTCCTTGCTGATTGACTGACGACAGACGCGATTTCATCGCGATCGCTGTGGCTACCTCTTCAGGTCGCCGAAACCGGCCGCGGCCTCCTGCACGTTGGGCGGAAAGTCGCTCATCTCCTGGACTTGCCGGATCTCGATGATCTCGTTGGCCGAAGCCGGACACTTCTTCGCCCAGGCAATCGCCTCGGCGCGCGAGGCAACCTCGATCATCCAATAGCCGCCAAGGACTTCCTTGGCTTCAGTGAATGGGCCGTCGGTCACGACAGGCTCGCCGGTCGCAAACGAAACCCGCGCGCCCATCGACGGCGGATGCAGGCCATCGAGCGTGATCAGCACGCCCGCGTCCTTCAGCGCCTCGTTGTAGCGCATCATCGCCGCGACGCGCTCGGGATCGAGCTGGACGTCCGGCGGCGCGGCCTCGTAGCCGAGCGGGATCATCAACATCATGAATCGCATGGGTCGTATCCTGGCTTCTGCGGTGGTTCCGGGATGCGCCGTGAGGCGCAGGCCCGCTCGCCTTCAAGACGAACGAACTCTCACCGAACCGACACGCCCGCGGAAATAATCTGAGGGGCCTGGCCCTAGCGCGGCTGCGGCAGGAAACGACCATCCTGCCGGGCAGCGCCGAAATAGACATCGATGCGCCGGATCTTGCCGCTTGCGAAGGTGAAGAACTCCGTGTTGCGAAAACTCCTGCCATCTGTCACAAGGCAGAGATAAGTAACGAAGGCCTCCTCGCCCCGGGCGAAGATGCGCTCGATGTCATGCCGTGCAATCCAGCCGCTGTCGCTCCAGCAGCGTTCGAAATAGGTCGCCTTGTCGAGGTCGTCGTCGAACGGACTGGTGAAGCGGAAATCGTCGGCCAATGCGTCGGCGACCCGCTGCCGGTCGTTGGCGAGATAGGCGGCGAAGAGGTCTCGGATCAGGCATTCATGGTCGGGCATCGCTAGTCTCCGCAACGAGGCATCCTGTTAAAGACGGTTCGCCCCTGACCGCGCCGACACCGCCATGCAAGGCGGCGCGAAAAATATCTCGGCTGCGCCCCCGTACAAGTACGGCTCCGCATTGTGAACTCCACCGTGCATATAAACCAAGAGCAGCTGTCAGTTGAAGTAGTTGGCTGTCGCACGCGGACTCGCGGAGCTCGTCGCAGCGTTATTCAGGATTTACCGATGCTCAACGATAGCAATGCAACTTTTCAGCTCAGGGGAAACGGTATGGCGATCCTATCGGATCGCATCCGAGCATTGCGGGGCTTACGTGTTCAATTTCCTGAGCAAGAAGGTCAGGCACGCCATCGCGGAGGTCGAGGCGCTCGACCGGTCGCAGGCGGTCATCGAATTTGGGCTCGACGGCACCATCCTCGATGCCAATGAGAACCTGCTCAAGATGAGCGGCTACACGCTCGCGGAGATCAAGGGCAAGCACCACAGCATCTTCGTCAGCCCGGCCGAGCGCGAAAGCGCCCGCTATCGCGACTTCTGGGCCAGCCTGAACCGCGGCGAGTTCCAGACCACGCAATACAGGCGCTACGGCAAGGACGGCAAAGAGCTCTGGATCCATGCCTCCTACGCGCCGCTGCTCGACGAGACCGGCAAGGTGACCAGCTTCATCAAGTTCGCCACCGACATCACGGCCTACAAGATGCGGACCATGGAGGACGCGGGGAAGCTCGCGGCGATCAGTCGTGCGCAGGCCATGATCGAGTTCAACATGGACGGCACCATCGTCACCGCCAACGAGAACTTCCTCAAGACGATGGGATACTCGCTCGACGAGATCAAGGGCAAGCACCACTCCATGTTCGTGACGCCGCAGGACCGCGCGGGCTCCGCCTACAAGGATTTCTGGGCGCGGCTGAACCGCGGCCAGTTCGAGGCGGCCGAATACAAGCGGCTCGGCAAGGGGGCTCAGGAAATCTGGATCCTGGCGACCTATAACCCGATCCTCGACGAGATGGGCAGGCCGCTCAAGGTGGTGAAGTTCGCCACTGACGTCACCGCGCAGAAGATGAAGGCAGCCGACAATGACGGTCAGCTCGCCGCGATCCAGAAGTCGCAAGCGGTGATCGAGTTCAACATGGACGGCACGATCCGCACCGCCAACGAGAATTTCCTGAAGGCGATGGGCTATTCGCTGGCCGAGATCAAGGGCCAGCACCATTCCATGTTCGTCGAGCCGAACGAGAAGAATTCGGCCGCCTACCGCCAATTCTGGGAAGCGCTCAATCGCGGCGAATACCAGGCGGCCGAATACAAGCGCATCGCCAAGGGCGGCCGCGAGATCTGGATCCAGGCGTCCTACAACCCGATCTTCGATCTCAACGGCCAGCCGTACAAGGTGGTGAAATACGCCACCGACATCACCGCGCAGGCGATCGGCCGCAAGAAGGCCGACAACGCGCGCGGGATGATCGAGGCGGTCGCCGCCGGCAGCGAAGAGATGAGCGCATCGATCCGCGAAATCTCCGAGACCATGACGAAGTCGCGCGAGACGTCCAAGGTCGCGACCACAAGGGTCGAGTCCGCCGACCTCCAGGCCCAGAAGCTGACGGCCGCCGCACAGGCCATGAGCGGCATCGTCGAGATGATCTCGGGCATCACCAACCAGATCAATCTGCTCGCGCTCAACGCCACGATTGAATCGGCCCGCGCCGGCGAAGCGGGACGCGGCTTTGCGGTGGTGGCGTCCGAGGTGAAGAACCTCGCGAGCCAGGCCAAGCAGGCGACCGACACGATCACGTCCGAAATCGACGCGCTGAACACAATCTCCGGCGACGTCGCGAGCTCCCTGACCGCGATCAAGGCCGCGATCGCAGGCGTCAACGAGTTCATCGCCTCCACCGCAGCCGCGGTCGAGGAGCAGAGCATCGTGACCGCGGACATGTCGGCCAACATGCAGCGTGCCTCGGCGGAGCTGGCGTAAGGGCGACTTCCCCTCCAGCCCTCGCCTGCCCCTTCCTCGCCAGCATAAAAGCGCAGTAAAAGGAGCCTGCATTCCTGCGCCCATATGCTACTCGAGGACAAATCTCCCATGCCGCAAGCCCCGCAAAAAATCGCTCTCGTCACCGGAGCCGCCCGCGGCATCGGGCTTGCGACCGCGAAGAAGTTCCTTGGCGAGGGCTGGCGCGTGGCGCTGCTCGACATCGAGGGCGAGTTGCTCGGCCGGGCGGTCGCCGAAATCGACCAAAGCGAGGCGACGTTGGCGCTGACCTGCGACGTCTCGGACGCCGCCGCGGTGAGCGATGCAATGGAGTCGGTCGAGCGCCGGTTCGGCCGACTGGATGCACTGGTCAACAATGCCGGCATCGCGGTGTTCGCACCGCTGATGGAGACGTCCGAGACCGATTGGCGCCGCGTGCTCGAGGTCAATCTCACCGGCCCGTTCCTCTGCACCAAGGCCGCGGTTCCCTTGATGCGCGAAGGCCATGGCGGCGCGATCGTCAACATCACCTCGATCTCGGCGGTGCGCGCGTCGACGCTACGCTCGGCCTACGGCACCAGCAAGGCCGGGCTCGCGCACCTGACCAAGCAGCTCGCGGTCGAACTCGCCTCCCTCAACATCCGCGTCAACGCGGTCGCGCCAGGACCGGTCGACACGGCGATGGCGAAGCAGGTGCATACCAAGGAGATCCGCGCCGACTATCACGACGCCATTCCGCTCAACCGTTACGGCCTGGAGGAGGAGCTTGCGGAAGCGATCTACTTCCTGTGCTCGGAACGATCGAGCTACATCACCGGTCAAATTTTGGCCGTTGATGGCGGGTTCGATGCGGCGGGTATCGGCCTGCCGACGCTGCGCGGGCAAAGGCGGAACGGGTAGGCACAGTTTCTGTAGGGTGGGCAAAGGCGCTCTTGCGCCGTGCCCACCACGTTCTTCCGGATCTGCGATGCTGAAGGTGGGCACGCTACGCTTTGCCCACCCTACGAAACCGAGTTGGTGGAGAGTTCATGCGACGCGTCACCTCCCTCAAAGCCCTGATCCTCGCATCCGCCCTGCTCGCCGCCGCGCCCGCGTCCGCTGAAATCCGCATCATCCAGTCTCCGGGCGGACAGGTCGGGCCGTTCCTCGATTTGTTCGAGAAGGTGCGCGAGAGCGGCGAGCGCGTGGTGATCGATGGTCCCTGCCTGTCTGCCTGCACGCTGGTGCTGAGCATCGTGCCGGGCGAGCGCATCTGCGTCACCAAGCGCGCCGTGCTCGGCTTCCATGCGGCACGTTCGGTCGACCGGCGCGGGCGCTTTTATGCCGAGCCGGAAGCATCGGTCGCGGTGCTTGCCGCCTATCCCGGCCCAGTGCGCGACTGGATCAGCCGCCG
This sequence comes from Bradyrhizobium sp. CCBAU 25360, assembly GCF_028128695.1. Classification (NCBI taxonomy): domain Bacteria; kingdom Pseudomonadati; phylum Pseudomonadota; class Alphaproteobacteria; order Hyphomicrobiales; family Nitrobacteraceae; genus Bradyrhizobium; species Bradyrhizobium sp. CCBAU 25360. The sequence continues at coordinate 270,083 of NZ_LBJA01000039.1, read as the reverse complement.
TGGCGGCCTCACTTCGCGGCTACTCTTGCTCAAGGGGCGCGATCTCGCCGCGATCTATCCGCGCTGCCGCTGACGAATGTGGCAGCCGCCACGCATGTGACGTGAATGAGTTCTGTGAACCGCGTCACGTCACATCAAAGGCATTGGCCTGGCCGGCCCGAGGCCACACGGCAGGTTCCCTGTGCTCGCACCCAATGTGCGCACCGGGGTCTCCACGCCATTACACTTTGGCTGCCGTCAATAAAGAGTCTGGATCACCGGCCCCAGCTTCATGCTGACGCAGATAAGCATCCCCCACAGGGCAAAATTGATCTGTAGCGCCGCCGCCATCGGTCGCTCCCCTTCCAAGTGACGTCCACCCCAGCTTTTTAGATTTTGTGAGTCACCAATAGCGATTCTGACGTGCAGATTACAGCCCAATATTGCGTCAATTGTTGTGCGATGCAGTCCGCATGGTTTCACGAAGCGGCCTCACTGCTCCCGCAAAGTGATGCGAATCGCGCGTTCATTCCTCGGCCACGCCGGCCAATCGTTTGCCTTAAGTTCCATTTGACCGACACGATGCAAGTTTCCCGTGCGGAAGCTTGCGCATTGCGCATCGAACTTTGGGTCCGGCATGATACGACGCGGCTTCATTTTGCTTACTTTCTGCACAGCGCTGCTTGGATGTGCAGTCGCACCGGCGCAGGAGCGCCGCCCGATCGCATGGGATGGCCTCGGCCAGGACCCCAACAAAGGCTCGAACCGCCCGCATGCCGCCAAGCGGCGCGCGACGAACCCCGCGCCCGCGGCAAGTGATCCCAATCAGGAGCGGCAACGAGTGCTCGGCACCTTGCGGCCATACTCGGAGGCGTGGTGGGCGGTCCATGACGAGATCGAAGCCGAGAACGACAAGCAGCTCGGCACCAAGCTCGTGATCTGCCCTCGCTGCGTTCAGCCGCCGCAGCAAAGCGAGGACGCGACCGGATCGATCCGTTGAGCGAGCGCACGACCGATCCGGATATGACGCGATAAATCCAGGCGTCCCCTCTCGCGCGACAGTGCAGAGAGGGGATTGCGGACTCAACAGATCATGCAGGCGGTCGCGCCTGTCACATCCCTTCGGCCGGGCAGTTCACCATCCAGGGAATGCCGAACTTGTCGACGCACATGCCAAAGCCCTTGGCCCAGAACGTCTTGCTGAACGGCATGGTGACGGTGCCGCCATCGGCGAGCGCGTTGAATTTACGCTCGCCATCTGCGGGATCCTTGACCGTGAACGAGATCGAAAAACCTTGTGGCTTGGCGAAATGCTCCGGCGGCGCGTCGGAAGCCATCAGCACGCTGCCGTCGGGCAACGACATTCGCGCGTGCATGATCATCTTCTCGCGGCCGGGCGCGGCGGGCATGTCCGGCGGCGCGTCCGATGACCGCATCATGGCGTCGATCTTGCCGCCCAGGACCTTGGCGTAGAAGTTGAACGCAGCTTCGCAGGTGTCCTGATAGAACAGATAAGCGTTGAGCATCGTTTCTCTCCTCTTCGTTTGCAGTGAGGCTTATTGCTTCTCGGTCAGCTTCTTCAGGCTGGCGAGGCCGGCATCGAAATCCTTGCCGATCATGCTGTCCATGTTGATGAACACCTGCATGATCTTGGACATGAACGGAGCCGGACCGTACATCGCCCATGTGACCAGAGTGGCATCGCCTTGCGGCACAAAGGTGAACTCGGCGGTGTTGTGACCTTCGAACGGCCGCTCGAAATCGAGCTTGATGCGAAGCTTGGACGGCCCCGTCGCCTCGAGGATCTCCATGCGGCCGGCGCCGACATTGTTGTTGCCGTCCCAGGCATAGGTCGCGCCCTTGCCTCCCTCAGATCCACCGAAGGTGCGCTTCATGGCGGGATCGCGGGTCTCATAGGGGGACCAGTTGGTCCAGCGGCGGAAATCGGCGACCTGCGGATAGATCGCACCGGCCTGCGCCTTCACCGCGAGGCTCCGCTCGACGCGGAACGTGTCAGGTTTTGTCAGGGCAAAGGCGAGGACGCCCGCAAGTCCGGCGGCGAGCAGGATGGCGATGACGGCAACGGCTTTCAGCATGAGGAGCTCCGTGGATACGGGCTTAGGACGAACGGGAACGGCGGAGGCCGACAATTGAAGACGAAATTATTCTGCCGTCATTCCGGGGCACCCGAAGGGTGAACTATGGTGCGCTGTTGCGCACCTGAGAATCTCGAGATTCCCCGGTGCGCCAGTGCGCACCTGAGGTCTGGCCCTTCGGACCATCCCGGAATGACGCGTGCGGCGTCACTTCACTTTCGCACCCTGCCGCGCGCCAGCCTTCGGCTGGCTGTCCCGGATCAGGCGATCGATGTGCATGCGGATGTGGGCCGCTTCTGCGGACGTGTTGGCAAGCGCGATGGCGCGGTCGAAGGCGACACGCGCCTCCTCGTTGCGGCCGAGTTGCATCAGGAAGGCGCCGCGCACGCCGTAGAAATGGAAGTAGTTGGAGAGCTTCGGCGCAAGCGGCTCGATCAGATCGAGCGCGGCTTGCGGCCCCCGCACCTTGGAGACCGCGACCGCGCGGTTGAGCGTCACCACGGGAGACGGCTGCACAACTTCCAGTGCGCCATAGAGCAGGTCGATCTGCGTCCAGTCGGTTTCCTCCGGCGTCGACGCGCGGGCATGCAGCGCGGCGATCGCGGCCTGGATCTGATAGGGCCCGCTGCGGCGGTGGCGCATCGCCTTGTCGATCAGCGCCAGCCCTTCCGCGATCATGGTGTCATTCCAAAGCGAACGGTCCTGGTCGTCCAGCAGGATCAGCGAGCCGTCGGCGGCAAAGCGCGCGGCACTGCGTGCATGCTGCAGCAAGATGAGCGCCGTGAGCCCCATGATCTCCGGCTCGCTCGGAAACAGCCTGAGCAGCAGGCGCCCCAGCCGGATCGCCTCCTCGCAAAGCGGCTTGCGGATCTCCGCGGTGTCGCCGCTCGCCGAGTAGCCCTCGTTGAAGATCAAATAGATCATCGCCGCGACACCGGCGAGCCGCTCGGAGCGCTCGATTGCGCCGGGCGCTTCGAACGGCGTCCCGGCTTCCGCGACCTTCGCCTTGGCGCGGGTGATGCGCTGCTCCATCGCCGCGTCCGACACCAGGAAGGCGCGCGCGATCTGCTTCACGGTAAGCCCCGAGACGATGCGCAGCGCCAGCGCGATCTGCTGCGTCGCCGGCAATTGCGGATGGCAGCAGATGAACATCAACCGCAGGATGTCGTCGCGGTAGTGCGAGCCGTCCAGCCGTTCGGCCAGCGCGCCTTCGGCGTCGTCGAGATCGGAGATCGCCTGATCGTCCTCCGGCAGCGGCTGCTGCTTGCGGGTCCGGCGCACCTCGTCGATGGCGGCATTGCGGCCGACCATGATCAGCCAGGCCGCAGGATCGCGCGGCGGTCCGTTCTGCGGCCAGGTCTTGAGCGCGCGCAGGGAGGCGTTCTGGAACGCCTCCTCGGCGGTGTCGAGATCGCGGAAATAACGCAGCAGCGCGCCGACCGCCTGGGGGCGCGCCGAGGTCAGCGCGGTCTCGATCCAGGCGGTGTCGGTCTCGCTCACGTCAGGTTTCCTCCGGGCCGGAACACGCCGACGGGACGCACCTCATAGGCGCCGCCGGGATTGGCCGCGCCAAGGTCGCGGGCGACGTCGAGCGCCTCATCGAGATTCTTGCAGTCGACGATGTAGAAGCCGAGCAGCTGCTCCTTGGTCTCGGCATAGGGGCCGTCGAGCACCAGCGGCGGATCTTCCTTGCGCAGGGTCGCCGCTGCCGTGGTCGGCAGCAGCCGCGCGACCGGCCCGAGCCGGCCCTGCTGGGTGAGCTTCTCCTGCACCACGGCGAGCTTCTTCATCACGGCCTCGTCCTGCTCCTTGCTCCAGGAGCCGACAAAGTCCTCATCGTGATAGCAAAGGATTGCATAAAGCATGGGCGACATTTTCCTCGGGTCTTGTTGTGAAGACGATCCACTATGCCCCGGTCCGACAGGACTGCGGAAAAAAATAGCAGGAAAAATCCGGCAGGTCGTGCCAAGGAGGGCCTTCTTGAGCGGAACCGACGAGGCACTTCGAATGACCAAGGGCACACTGGCCGTCCTGATCAACAGCACGCAGCAGAACTGGTTGCCCGAGCGCTGGAAGGCCCGGTTTGACGCTGTCTGCGGCGGCCGCCGTGTGGTGCTGCTGCCGGATTCCACGCTCGATCCCGCCGAGGTGCACTATGCCACGGTGTGGAAGCCGGTGCCCGGCGATCTCGGCGCCTTCCCCAATCTGCGGGCGATCTTCAATCTCGGCGCCGGCGTCGATGCGCTGATGGCGGACAAGAGCCTGCCCGATGTGCCGCTGGTCCGGGTCGCCGTACCCGACCTGACCGGCCGCATGACTGAATATGTCGTGCTGCACGTGCTGATGCATCACCGCCAGGAGCTCTATTTGCGGGACTCGCAGCGCGCAAAACGCTGGGAGCCGAAATATCAATGGCCTGCGAGCGCGGTCACGGTTGGCGTCATGGGGCTCGGCACGTTAGGAGCGGATGCGGCCGACGTGCTGCGCCGGCTCGGCTTCCGCGTCGCCGGCTGGAGCCGCAGCCAGCGCGCGATCGATGGTGTCGAATGCTTCCATGGCTCGGCCCAGATCGATGCATTCCTGCGCGCGACGGATATCCTGGTCTGCCTGCTGCCGCTGACGCCGGAGACGCACGGCATCCTCAACCGCGACGTCTTCACCAAGCTCAACCGCAACAGCCCGCTCGGCGCGCCGGTGCTGATCAATGCCGGCCGCGGGGGCTTGCAGAACGAGGCCGACATCCTCGCCTGCCTCGACGACGGCACGCTGGGCGCCGCCTCGCTCGATGTCTTCGTGCAGGAGCCGCAGCCGGCGGACAGCCGGTTCTGGACCCATCCCAAGGTGGTGCTGACGCCCCACAACGCAGCCGACACCGACGCGGACGCGATCTCGGCCTATGTCGCCGAGCAGATCGCACGGTTCGAGGCCGGCGGCACGCTGGAGAACGTGGTGGACCGGGCCAGGGGCTATTGAGGCGCTCGGAATTTTGCGAACGCTGGTTCTGCAAATTCCGTGTCATCCCCGCGCACGCGGGGATCCATAACCACAGGGTGAAGTTTTGCGAAAAGTCGCAGCTCGGTACTGCGACTGCCTTTACTTGATAGATTCCGCGGTATGGGTCCCCGCGTTCGCGGGGACGACCCCGCTTGTGGGGAGGCAACCGGGCTGGCCTAACGATCGCTCACAACCACAGCGCTCCGCCGGTATCCCGTTCACCCTCTCTTAGCGAGAAGTTGATAAGCGTTGTTAACCAACGCTCAAACAACGAGTCGAACATGCGCGCGAGCCTCGGCCTCAGGATGCGGATCACGGTTGCCCTCGCGGTGACGGCGGCGGCAACCGCCCTGTTTGCGGTGCTCGGGGCGATGTGGATCATCGCGGGGATCATCGACCGCGCCGACCAGCGCGAGCTGCACAGCCATTATGATGCCCTTCAGTCGCGCATCGCCGAGGAATCGCACCGGGCCGCCGCCATGAGCACGGTCGTGGCCGCGATGCCGGCGACGCAGGATGCGATGGCCAAGCAGGACCGCAACGCCCTGATAGCCCTGTTCGGGCCGGTCTTTGCCGCGACCAAATCGGAATACGGTGTCGAGCAGTTCCAGTTCCATGTGGCGCCGGCGACCTCGTTCCTGCGCGTGCACCAGCCCGCCAAGTTCGGCGACGACCTCAGCGGATTCCGCAAGACCGTCGTCGTCGCCAACCAGGATCGCAAGGTCGTGGTCGGCCTCGAAGGCGGCGTCGCCGGGCTCGGCATCCGCGGCGTGGTGCCGATCGCGCAAGGAGCCAAGCAGCTCGGCTCGGTCGAATTCGGCCTGACCTTCGGCCAGTCCTTCCTCGACGATTTCAAGACCAACCGCCATGTCGACGTCGCCTTCCACCTCGCCGACGGCTCGGGCTTCAAGCTGTTCGGCGGCACGCTGAAGGGCAAGAGCTTCTTCGACGCGGCCGATTACGGCCGCGCTACCACAGGCAGCTTCACGGTGAAGCGGGCCAAGCTCGACAATACGCCGGTGGCGGCGCTGCTCGGACCGATCAGGGATTTTTCCGGAAAGCCGCTCGGCGCCGTCGAACTGGTGATGGACAATGCCGATTACGAGGCCTCGGCCGACCGCGCCTGGATGCTCGCGATTGCGATCGCCGCGATCGGGCTCGTGCTTGCCGCCATCGTCGGCTATCTCATCGCCCGCAGCATCTCGCGTCCGATCCTCTCCATCACGTCCGTCATGCGCGAGCTCGCAGACGGCCGGACCGACGTCACCATCCCCGCCAGCAAGGCGAATGACGAAGTCGGGGCGATGGTGAAGGCGGTCGCGGTGTTCCGCGACAACGCCGTCAACTTTGGCAAGCTTCAGGCCGAGCAGCTGGAGGCCAAGGCGCAGTCCGAAGCGGAGAAGCGGCGTGCCTTCGCCGCGCTTGCCGACAATTTCGAGGCCAGCATCCGCGACGTCGTCACCACGGTGTCCTCGGCTGCGGTCGAGATGGAGCATACGGCGCGCTCGATGTCGGCCATCGTCGAGCAATCCCGACAGCAGACCGGCGCCGTATCATCCGCGTCGGCGCTGGCCTCGGAAAATGTGCAGACCGTCGCCGCAGCAGCCGAGGAGTTGTCCTCGTCGATGACCGAGATCAGCCGGCGCCTCGCCCACGCGACCGAAGTGGTGGGCAAGGCCGCGAGCGACGGACGGCGCTCGAACGAGCGCGTGCAGAGCCTGGCGGACGCGGCGCAAAAGATCGGTGACGTCGTCTCCTTCATCAACGGCATCGCGGGCCAGACCAACCTGCTGGCGCTGAACGCGACGATCGAAGCGGCGCGCGCGGGCGAAGCCGGCCGCGGCTTTGCCGTGGTCGCTTCCGAGGTCAAGGCACTGGCGACGCAGACGGCGAAGGCGACCGAGGAGATCGGCGCCCAGGTCAACGCGGTGCAGGGCGAGACATCAGGCGCTGTGGACGGCATCCAGTCGATCTGCGCGACGATCCAGCAAGTCGACGAAATCTCCGCCGCGATCGCCGCAGCCGTCGGCCAGCAGGGCACGGCGACGCAGGAGATCGCACAGAACGTCCAGCAGGCGGCCGCCCGCACCGGCGAGGTCTCGCAGAACATCTCCGGTGTCACTGCCGGCATCGCCGCAACAGGCACGGCGGCCGAGGAGGTGCTGGGTTCGGCGATCGAGCTGTCGAAGCAGTCGCAGCGGCTGCGGGACGAGGTGGATCGCTTCCTCGCGCAAATCCGCGCGGCGTAGTTGAGCGCGGGATCGGGCGACATACTCGCTGTCGTCCCCGCGAAGGCGGGGACCCATAACCCCAGGGAGAAGTTTGTTAGGCGAGCTGGTAACTCCTAGTCTTCGCCAAACACCTCCCTGTGGCTATGGGTCCCGGGCTCGCGCTACGCGCGCCCCGGGACGACAGCCTAACTCCTGGCCCCCACCATCACGTCGATCGCCCCCTTCACGATCGCCTCCAGCTCCTTGCGCGATACACGCGCGCGCGAGCGGATGGCGATGGTGTGGACGGTGGCTGATGCGATCTGCGCCAGCACGACCGGATCGGCGCTCGCCGGCAGCTCGCCGTTCTCCTTGGCGCGGCGGAAGCAGTTTGCAAAGGCCTTGTCGAGCTCGTTGAGACCGTCGAGCACCATGGCGCGGATCTCGGGATCGTCAACGGCTTCTGACGCCGCGGTCACCACCGTAAAGCAGCCGCGCGGACCGGTCTCGCCCGAGAGATAGATGTTCAGCGCGGAGGCGAAGATGCGTTCCAGCCGCTGACGCACCGGCATCTCCTCGCGGAAGATCGCAGCCATGGAGGCCCGCGCATCCTCGCGGTAGCGCTGATAGCTCTTGATGTAGAGCTCCCGCTTGTCGCCGAAGGCGCCGTAAAGGCTCGGGCGGTTCATCCCGGTCGCTTCGCTGAGATCATCGAGCGAGGTCGCGGCAAAACCCTGCCGGCGGAACAGATCCAGCGCCTTGCCGAGCGCGATATCGGGCTGGTAGGCGCGCGGACGGCCGCGGCGCTTAGGTTGGCCGGCGCCCTCGGGTTCATTGGCAGCAGCTGGCGGCTTCGATTTTTGTACCATTTCGCAAACTAATCCTTGACCGATCCCATATTATGCAACATGGTACAAAAATCAATCTGGCCAGGTTGAGCGAAATCTCAGAAATTGCCCAAGGAGGCTACAGATGGATCTCTATTTCTCGCCGCTCGCCTGTTCGATGGCAACACGCGTCGCGCTGTATGAAGCCGGCGCCGAAGCGAACTATCTCGAGGTCGACCCGCCGACCAAGACCGTGCTGAGCGACGGCTCCGACTTCCGCGCCGTCAATCCGATCGGCCTGGTGCCGACGCTGCGCACCGACGAGGGCGTGGTTCTGACCGAGAACGCGGCAATCCTGCAATACGTCGCCGACCGCTTCCCGCAATCCGGGCTTGGCGCCGCAGAGGGCATCGAGCGCACGCGGCTGCATCAATGGCTGTGCTTCATCGGCACCGAACTTCACAAGGGCCTCTTCATCCCGGTGCTCGATCGCAAGGCCCCGCAGGAGACCAAGGCCTATGCCCTCGAGAAGAACCTGTCGCGGCTCGACTATCTCGACAACTACCTGAAGGGGCGCGACTTCCTGCTCGACCATTTCAGCGTTGCCGACGCCTATCTGGTCACGGTCATCAACTGGACCATGGCGACGCCGCCGATCGATCTCGCCAAATGGCCGAACGTGAAGGCCTATTACGAGCGCCTGCGCCAGCGGCCGTCGGTCGCGAAGGCGGTTGCAGAAGAGTTCGAACTGTACAAGGCCGAGCTCGCGCGCAAGAAGGCGGCGGCCTAGGCCGGGCTGAACACCCCTTCGCTCTTGCTCGCGCAAGTCGTCCCGGTCGACAAGCCGGGACGACGTTTGGCGCGCCTCTCTCGTGTCCCGGACGCGCTGCAGCGTTCTTACGCTGCTGCGCAGAGCCGGGACCCAGAAGGCTACACACTTCGCTGATGCATGGGCCCCGGCTCTGCAGCGCACCACGCCGCGAAGACGCGGCGCGTTGCACTGCGTCCGGGGCACGAGACCGTTGTTTAGCGATGGACATGACTGCTTATTCTCGCGGCCTGACTTGCCCGAGCTTTGCTGATCTCTTCCGCCCTTTAAAAGCAAGGGCGCAGGGAAGGCCGGGCGCCGGCTGGCACCCGAGGTCCCGCGTGTGCGAAAGAAACGCGCACGGGGTGGACGACAGGTGATGCCGGTCGCCCGGCCTTCCCTGCGCGATGGTTTTCACGGTGTCCTTCGTGCTCTCCCCGGGGAGCGATGCACTATTGCCCCCGTCGCCTTGCAGATGGCTGATGCACGCGCCCGGTCGGGCCGCCACATCACCGCAAGCCTTGACGCACAGACCCCGGGCGTCAGGACCACACGACTTCTCCGTCCGCGCACATCCCCATCCGCATCCCCGACGGCTGGCGTGCGCTCGCCATCGGGGCCGAACAAGGACGCTGTCAGCGCCGTGTCGTATCGCGCCTGTCGCTGCTCACGGTTTCCCGCCCTGCAGCCATCATCGCGCGCCGACGCCGTCGCGGCCACCGCATCCCGGCCCGCGTCCCGTGACGATCGCGAAACGCCCCTTGTGGCGGGCGGGATGTGTTGGCTTGTACGGCAAAACCGAATTTCTGTAAATGCGAATATTTTCGCGCACGGGTATCGACCCAGCGCTGGAGTGTTTTGCCCGTCAGGCAACACAACGGATGGTAGGTGGGCAGGCCTGCGATCCCCGCCGCACCGCAACGCCATTCCGCTGACGGCTGCGGCACCCGCCCTCGACCAATCTACCCGTACAGCACCCGCGGCAGAATCGTGACGATGCCGGGCCAGAGCGTCAGCAGCAGCACGAAGCCGATCATGATGACGAGATACGGCAGCGTCACGCGCGCGATGTAGCCGAGGCCGTCCTCGGTGAGGCCCTGGATGACGAACAGGTTGAAGCCGACGGGCGGCGTGATCTGCGCCATCTCGACCGCGAGCACGAGGAAGATGCCGAACCAGATCTCGTCGAAGCCTGCCCCCTTCACGATGGGCAGCACGATCGGCAAGGTCATCACGATCATCGAGAAGCCGTCGAGGAAGCAGCCGAGGATCAGGTAGAAGACGATCAGCACGACGATCAGCATGAAGGGCGACAGGCCGAGCCCCTTGACGAAGGCGGCGACGGCCTGCGGGATGCCGAGAAAGGCCGCGGCATTGCCGAGGATCGAAGCGCCGAGCACGATCAGCGCGATCATCGAGCAGGTCACGACCGAGCCGATGAGCACGTCGCGTATCACCTGCTGCGACATCGAGCCCTGCGCCCAGGCGACCAGCGCCGCGCCGAGCACGCCGACGGCGGCGGCTTCCGACGGGGTCGCGAGCCCGCCATACATCGAGCCGAGCACGCAGGCGATCAGGAACAGCGCGGGCGCGAGATCCTTCAGCGCGGCAAAGCGCTCGCGCCACGGCACCTGCGACAGTTTGGCTTCCGTCTCCGGCACCATGCTGCGGTTGAGGGTCGTGTGCAGCATCACCCAGCCCATGAAGGTTGCGGCGAGCAGAAGTCCGGGCAGCACGCCGGCCGTGAACAGTTTCAGGATCGAGACGTCGCCGAGCACGCCGTAGATGATCATGATGTTGGACGGCGGGATCAGGAAGCCGAGCGTGCCGGCACCGGCGAGCGAACCGATCGCGATGTCGCGCGAATAGCCGCGGCGCAAGAGCTCGTTGAGCGACATGCGGCCGATCACCTGCGTGGTCGCGGCCGACGAGCCCGAGATCGCCGCGAAGATGGTGCAGCCGATCACGTTGACATGCAGCAATCGGCCGGGCAGCAACCCCGCCCAGGGCGCCAGCCCCTGAAACAGCGAGCGCGACAGGCGGGTGCGGAACAGCAGCTCGCCCATCAGGATGAACAGCGGCAGCGCCAGCAGCTCCTGCGTGGTCAGGATGTTCCAGGCGTATTGCGGCAACAGCTTGTCCAGCGGGATCGAGCGGAACATCGCGAGCAGCAATGTCGCTGTCAGCGCGAGCGTGAGGCCGATCCACACGCCGCAGGCCAGCAGCGCAAACAGGATCGCGAAGAGGGCGACGACTTCGATGGTCATGCGATCTGGAATCCAGGAGCGAGCAAAGCTGTCATTCGACGGGCGAGGCCTTCATGCGGTGATCCTCCAGCGGCAGGCCGAGCACGGCCTGGATCGCGCGTGCCAGGAATTGCAGCGTGAGCAGCAGCATGCCGAAGGTGACGACGGCTTCCGGAAACCACAGCGGCGTGTCGCTCGAGGTCGAGACCTGGCCGCGCACATAGGCGCCGAAAGCGAACTTCGCCATGGCCGAGGTCAGGAACGCCATGAAGGCAAAACCGGCCGCGGCCGACAGGATCTCCAGCGCCCGTTGCAACGGCGCCGGCGCGTTCTTGAGCAGTAGCACGACACGGATGTGGCCGCCGACACGCAAGGTCATGGCGGCTCCGAAGGTGAAGGACGCCGCCATCAGATAGGATGAGTATTCCCAGGCAATCGAGATCGTCGGCGGGAAGAACGACAGGAAATTCGAGAGGAAGCGCGTTGCGACCTCGCACAGCATCAGCAGTGTCAGCGTCAACAGGCAGCCGCCGCCGATCCAGCCGTCGAGCCGGCCGAGACGGTCGATGCCGTCGAGCAGAATGCGCAGCGGCGCCGGCGCCGCGGCGTTGAGACTTTGTGAAGCCGCGGGCGAAACGCTGACCATATCGGCCTCAGCGCTTCATTTCGGCGAGATAGGCCCGCACCGGCTTATCGGCCGCCGGCACGCGCTTGAGGAAGGCGTCGAGCTGCGGCGCGGTCTTGGCCCGGATATCCGTCATCATCGCGCCCGAGACCGGCACCACCTCCATGCCGCCCTCCTTCAGGCGGTTGAGGCTGTCGGCATCGGCCTTGAGCGAGTTCGCCCAGAACCCCGGCTCCATCTTCGCGGCGATGCCGGCGACCATCTGCTGTTGGTCGGCGCTCAGCGCCTTCCAGGAATCGAGATTGACGGTGAGCATCTGCGAGGACCAGACGTGATTGGTCGGGTAGACGTATTTCAGGAATTCCCAGAACTTGCCGTCGACGCCCGAGACCGCCGAGGTCGAGACGCCCGCGACGGCGCCCGAGGCGAGCGCGGGGATGGTCTCGCCCCAGGGGATCATCACCGGCGCCATGCCGACCACGGCCAGCATGTCGACGGCGTTCTTGTCGGGCACGCGGATCTTGATGTTCTTCAATCCGTCGACATCGGCGACCTTGACCTTGAGATGCAGATACTGCGTCGGCCACGGCACGATGTAGAGGATCTTCTGGTTGTTGCGTGCGGCGACTTTCTCGTATTCGGGCCGCACATATTTGTGCAGCACCTTCAGTTCGTCCATCGAGCTGCAGAGGAAGGGAATGCTCTCGACGCCCATGAAGGGCTCGTCGCCGACCTGCTGGATGTTGAGGACGTCGGCAAGCGGCACCAGGCCGTCGCGCACGGCGCGCAGATGTTCGGGTCCCTTGAAGCCGAGTTGGCCACCGGCCTTCACGGTAATCGCGACCGAGCCGCCGCTCTGCTTCTTCACTTCTTCCGCGAAGGCCATCGCGTTCTGGGTGTGGAAATTGCCGTCGGGCCAGACCGTCGACATGTCCCAGCTCGCCGTCGCCGCCCGGGCGCGGGTCGAGATGTGGCCGGCGGCGAGCAGCGTCGCTGCGCCCGCGGTGAAGTTCCGTCGCGTGATCATTGCTCCCCTCCGTTTACCAAGCGCACTGGTTTGTCAGCGCGGGTACCCATAAACTGCAGCCGCATTGTCGGCGGACACGAGCCCGCTTTCGATGTCGTCCCTGACCGCCGCGCGATCGCGCGTCGTGGGGGCGCCGATGCCGGCGCCGCCCGGCGTCAGCACAACAAGCCGGTCGTCCGGCGGCACCTGCTGAAATCCTTTTCCACGCAGCTTCTTGCCTGACTTGAGGCCGACATAGCCGGCCTCGCCGTTCTTGCCGCCATCGCGCCCGCGCGGCGGATGATCGATGCGGTCGAACGCCGCCAAGATGTCGAACGGCGCATCGACGCCGCTGCCGACCTCGATGATCTGGCCGAGGCCGCCGCGGGTGCGCCCTGCCCCGCCGGAATCCGGACGCAGCTCCTTGCGCCAGAAGATCAGCGGCGTCTGCGTCTCCGCGATCTCGACCGGCGTGCCGCGCACGCCGCTGGGATAGGCGGTGGCCGACAACCCATCCTTGCCGAAGCGCGCACCGGTGCCGCCATTGGAGGTCACCGCCATCGAGAATCCGTAATTGCCGCCGACGCCGGAGCGGGTCTGGCCGCGGACGTTGAGATTCCACAGGCACGAGGTGCCTTCGGCCGGAACGCGCTCGGGAATGATCTGGCGCAGGCAGCCGAACACCACGTCGGGCAGCATCTGCCCGATGATGTGGCGCGAGGCGACCGGCGCGGGCTTCGGCGCATTCAGGATCGCGCCTGCGGGTGCCGACACCGTCAGCGGCGACAGCGAGCCGGCATTGTTCGGGATCTGCGACGCCACGACACAGCCGAGGCCGAACACAGTGTAGGCGGTGGTGTAGGACAAGGGCACGTTGATGCCGAATTTCGAGGCCGCGGAGGTGCCGTCGAAATCGACATGGATGCCCGCATCCGAGATCGTCAGCGTCGCAGCCAGCGTCACCGGCGCATCATAGCCGTCGACCACCATGGTGTTGCGCCAGCTGCCCTTCGGCAGCTTTGCGATCTCGGCCAGCACGGCCTCGCGCGAACGGTCGCAGATGTAGTCGCCGAGCCCGTCGAGCGTGTCGATGCCGAACTCGGTCATCATCTCGACCAGGCGCTCGCAGCCGACGTCGTTGCAGCCGGCGAGCGAATAGGTGTCGCCCTCGGTATCGATCGGCAGCCGCGTGTTGGTGCGGATCATCGCCATCAGCGTCTCGTTGACGACGCCCTGGTCGATCAGCTTCAGCATGGGGATGTAGAGCCCCTCCATGAACACGTCGGTGGCGTCAGGCCCGAAGCCGATGCCGCCGATGTCCATCAGGTGGCTGGTGCAGGAGAACAGCGCGACCGGTTTGCCGTCCTTGAAGCAGGGCGTGGTGACGACGAAGTCGTTGAGATGACCGGTGCCCATCCAGGGATCGTTGGTGATGTAGGCATCACCCTCCTTCATCGTCTCGATCGGGAAGTGGTTGATGAAGTGCTTGACCGATTCCGCCATCGAGTTGACGTGACCGGGCGTGCCGGTCACCGCCTGCGCCAGCATCCGCCCCTTGAGGTCGAACACGCCGGCCGAGAGGTCGCCGCATTCGCGCACGATCGGGCTGAAGGCGGTGCGGAGCAGCACCTGGGCCTGCTCCTCGACCACGGCGATCAGCCGGTGCCACATGATCTGAAGGTCGATCAGGCTCGCGCCATTTGCCTTGCTCATGATCAGGCCGCCTTCCGTTCCATGACGATGCTGCCGGCACCGTCGATATGGGCATCAAAACTGGTGGAAACGAAGGTAGAGGTCTCGTCCTCCGCGATCACGGCCGGGCCTGCGATGGTCGCGCCCGGCACCATGTCCTCGCGGCGATAGAGCGGGATCTCGATCACCTCGCCGGCGCGGCCGTCGAAGAATTTGCGGCTGCCGACAGCCTTGCCGGCAGGCTTGCGCGTGACGGCGGCGACAGCAGATGGATTGCGCGCCTCCGTCGTAGCGAGCACCGACCAGCTCAACACCTCGATCGCGGCGCCCGGGATCGGCCGCTCGAACATCGCGGAATAGTCCGCCTCGAACTTCTGGCGCAGGCCGGCGAGATCGGCCCCCGTCAGCCGCCGGTTCGGCAGCTCGACCGAGATCTCATGGCCCTGGCCGACATAGCGCATGAAGGCGGCGCGTCGTTCGCGCACCGGCGCACCGGCAGCACCAGGCTCGACCAGCGCGCGCGCCTCGGTCACCATCTCCTGCAGGAGATCCGACACCGCTTCGGTGTCGAAATCGTCGAGCCGGACATGGCGACTGCGCACCAGCTCATAGGCGATCGGTGCCGCAAGGAAACCGACGGCCGAGCCGACACCGGCATTCGACGGCACGATTACCCGGGAGACGCCGATCTTCTCGGCGACGCGCGCCGCATGCAGCGGTGCCGCGCCGCCAAAGGCGATCAGCGTGTGCTGGCCGACGATCTCGCCGCGCTCGACCGCATGGACACGCGCCGCACTCGCCATGTTCTCGCAGACGACCTCGTGCACGGCATAGGCCGCAGTCTCTGCCGACAGGCCGAGCGGCTCGCCGACGCTGCGCAGCAGCGCCTGCTTCGAAAGTTCAGGGTCG
Organism: Bradyrhizobium sp. CCBAU 25360; assembly: GCF_028128695.1. NCBI lineage: Bacteria > Pseudomonadati > Pseudomonadota > Alphaproteobacteria > Hyphomicrobiales > Nitrobacteraceae > Bradyrhizobium > Bradyrhizobium sp. CCBAU 25360. The sequence continues at coordinate 254,691 of NZ_LBJA01000039.1, read as the reverse complement.
AGCTTGATCGTACCGCCGGCAAATGCGTCGGGATCAATCATGCCGAGCGCGACGTCCGCATCGGTCACCGCCGGACGCTGGCCGCCGCGGCCGTAGCAGGCCGGGCCCGGCTCGGACGATGCACTCTCGGGCCCGACGGTGACGCGCTTCATCGCGTCGACATGGGCGATCGAGCCGCCCCCGGCGCCGATCTCGACCATCTCGATCACGGGGATGCGCACCGGCAGGCCGGAGCCTTTGAGGAAGCGCGCGGCGCGATCGACCTCGAACACGCGCGAGGTCTCGGGCTGGTACTTTTCGATCAGGCAAATCTTTGCCGTGGTGCCGCCCATGTCGAAGGACAGCACCTTGCTCTCGCCAAGACGCGCCGCGATCTGCGCCGCGAAGATTGCGCCGCCGGCAGGCCCGGACTCGACGAGGCGCACCGGAAAGCGCCGCGCCGTCTCGATCGAGGTGACGCCGCCGCCTGAGGTGACGAGATAGATCGCGCCGCGGAACTGCTCGACCTGCAAGGCGTCGGCCATGCGGGCGAGATAGCCGTCGATCAGGGGTTGCACATAGGCGTTCGCGACCGCTGTCGATGTGCGCTCATACTCGCGAATCTCCGGGCAAACGGCCGAGGACACCGTCACGGAGATATCAGGCATCTCCTCGGCCAGGATCGCGGCCGCACGTCGCTCGTGCTCGGGATTGGCATAGGAGTGCAGGAACGCGATCGCGACGCTCGCGACGCCCAGCTCACGCAATTTCGGCGCGAGTGCACGCACCGACGCTTCGTCGAGCGGGAGACGGACGGCGCCGTGGGCGTCGACGCGCTCGGGCACGGTGAAACGCAGGCTGCGCGGCGCCAGCGGCCTCGGTTTGTCGATGCCGAGATCATATTGATCGTAGCGGCTCTCGGTGCCGATATCGAGCACGTCGCGAAAGCCTTCGGTCGCAATCAGGGCCGTCTTGGCACCGCGGCGCTCGATGATGGCGTTGGTGGCGAGCGTGGTGCCGTGAATGAAGACGTCGATGTCGCTGATATGAGCGCGCGCATCGGCGAGAATGAGACGCATCCCGTCCAGCACGGCCTGTTCGGGGCGCTGCGGCGTCGTCAGCAGCTTGCGCGTCTTGCGATCCTGCCCCACGTCCAGCACGATGTCGGTGAACGTACCACCGATATCGACGGCAAGCCGCACCTCGGCTCCCTCAAGCATTCCAAATTCTCCGCGCTGATCGTCAAGACTGAGGTCGAAAGCGCAGCAATTTCCATGCCATGGACGACGAGGACAACGCCGCGCCCGGCCATTCTGCTTGGCACCTATGCAATAGGCAAGCTGAGTTCACCGCCTGCGCGATCAGAGCAGGAATGCAAGCGCCGCCTCGCAGCGCTCCTCGACCTTCAGCGTCAGGAGATCGTCGGCGCGGGTGCGGCCGAGATTGACCGCCGCAATCGGAATATTGCGCTGCGCGGCAGCCTGCACGAAGCGGAATCCGGAATAGACCATCAGCGAGGAGCCGACGATCAGCATGGCGTCGGCCTGCGCCAGATGATCCTGCGCGGTGGCGACGATGTCGCGGGGCACGTTCTCGCCGAAGAACACGACGTCGGGCTTGAGGATGCCGCCGCAGGCTTCGCAAGGAGGTACCTGGAAGGACGAAAACTCCTCGTGCTCCAGATCAGCGTCGCCATCGGGTGCATCGGCCGCATCGAGCGTCAGCCACGCCGCATTCGCGCGACCAAGCGCGTGCTGAAACTCATCGCGCGGCGTCTTGCGGCCGCAGCCCATGCAGCGAACCAGATCGAGCCGGCCGTGCAGGTCGATCACCTGGCGGTGGCCGGCCGACTGATGCAGCCGGTCGACGTTCTGGGTCAGCAGCATCCCGCACCGGCCGTTCGCCTCGAGCCGGGCCAGCGCACGATGCGCATCGTTCGGGCGAGCCTGGCCGAACCGCCGCCAGCCGATCAGGCTGCGCGCCCAATAGCGCCGCCGCGTATGCTCGTCCGACATGAAGGACTGGAAGTTGACCGGCTGGGTCCGCTTCCAGTTGCCGTTGCTGTCGCGATAATCGGGAATGCCAGAATTGGTGCTGCAGCCGGCGCCGGTCAGCACGAACAGTTTTTCGTGCCGGCCGACGAAATCCTGGAGCGGGGAGCTTGCCAGTGGAGCGTTTGCCATGGCGCAGATGTAGTCTGCGCGGGCGGGTTTTGCCAGATCATCGCAGTCCGCAGCGCATAGCGACCCGGATGGGCGGTTATCGCGGGGACCGGCGCCCCGTGAGATCGAGCGGGCGCACTTTCTCCTGTCCGGCAATGCGGGCGGCTTGCTGCAGCGTCAGCCGGAATTCATCCCGCTTCTCGTGCACCGAGGCTATCGCATTCCCGACCGCAACTCCGAGGCCGACCAGTGCGGCTTCGGAAAGCTGCAGGCTTGCCTCGATGGTTTCCGGCACCGCATCGGTTGCGCCGATCGCATAGAGGTGACGGGCATGGTCGGCATCCCGCGCACGTGAAACGATCAGCACATCCGGCCGCACCGCCCGGATCCGCTCGACGACAGCATCGATCGCCGGCCGCGACTGGATGGTGATGATCACACCGGTCGTCTGCATCAGGCCGCAAGCCTCGAGGAAACCGAGCTCTGTCGCATCGCCAAAATAGACCTTGTGACCGTCGCGGCGGTCGCGCGCCACGGCGACGGCCTCGTGATCGACCGCGATGTAGTTCAGGCCGTGGCTGGTCAGCAGCGAACAGACGACTTTTCCAACGCGGCCGTAGCCGACCACGATGGCCTGCGCCCGGTCGCCGGGCGGCCGGACCGCCAGCTCTGGATCGGGCGAGCGCTCAGGACCCAGCTTCGCGGCCAGTCGGCGTCCGAGCGCGCCCAAAAGCGGCGTCAAGGCCATCGTCACGGCGGTGATGGCGACGGCAAAGCTCGACACGCGCGGCTCGATCAGACCGCCGGCCGCCGCCATTCCGATGCTGACGAACGCGAATTCGCCGACGGGACCCAGCAGGAAGCCGATCTCGATCGCCGTCGCCCAGGACAGCCTGAAGAGCCGGCCGAGCATGATGAGCACGATCGCCTTGCCGACGAGAATGCCGATGACCGCAGCCAGCAGCCAACCAGGCTCGCGCATGAACACGCGGAAGTCGATGGCCATGCCGACCGTGAAGAAGAAGATGCCCAGCAGCAGGCCCTTGAACGGCTCGACGGTGGCCTCAATGGCCTTGCCATACTCCGTTTCCGCCAGCATCAGTCCCGCAACGAATGCTCCGAGCGCCATCGACAGGCCCGCCTGGTGCGCGGCAATCCCTGCGCCGACGATGACGAACAAGGTCGCGGCGACAAACAGCTCCGTCGAGTGGGTGCCCGCAACCATCTGGAACAGCGGCCGCATCAGCAGCCGTCCGAGCAGAGTGAGGACAGCGACCGCCAGCGCGGCCTTCAGGATCGCGCTGGAGATGTGCGCCAGGACGGAGCCGCCACTCTCCGCGCCGAGCACCGAGACGAAAACCAGAATGGGAACGACTGCGAGGTCCTGGGCCAGCAGCACCGAGAAGCTGGCGCGACCGGCAGTGGTCGCAAGTCGTTTCTCGGTGGACAAAAGCTCGAGCACGATCGCCGTCGAGGACAACGCAAGGCTCGCGCCCAGGATGACGGCCGTATCCGAGCTCTGCCCGGAGAGAAGCGTCACGCCGAAAATCATGGCGGACGTCGCCAGCACCTGCAGGCCACCAAGCCCGAACACCAGGCGCCGCATCGTGACGAGCCGCCTGAAAGATAGTTCGAGCCCGATCAGGAACAGCAGGAAGACGATACCGAGATTGGCGATACCCTCGACATTCTGCGCGTCGGCGACGGTGACCCAGTACAGCAACGGGAGCTGCTGAACGAGCGAGCCGAGCCCGAGCGGACCGAGAATGGCGCCGGCACCGAGATAGCCCAGCACGGGATTGATGCCCCAATGGCGGACAATCGGCACCACGACGCCGGCAGTGCCGAGGACCACCAGCGCGTCGCTGTAGGCATTGATGTTGATGGTTGTGGTCACGAGCCCTTCATGTGTCGACGCTTGCCAATAGCGGCAGCGTCGTCCACGGTCGATAGCACACGGCGCCGCAGACCCCTACCCGGCCCGACCGCCATCCTCACAGTCCCAAACTGAGATCAACTCGCCCAGTTCTCGCGGAATTCCGGAAAGAGCGTCAGGCCTCCGCAGGCGTAGAGGGTCTGCCCGGTGATGTAGCTCGCATCGTCCGAGGCGAGGAAGGCGAACACGGCGGCGATCTCCTCCGGCGTACCGACGCGTCCCATGGGAATGTGGCTGGTGACGACGCCGCGCTTTTCGGGATCGCCGGTCCAGGCCGCGTTGATCGGCGTGTCGATCGCGCCGGGCCCGACCGCGTTGACGCGAATGCCGCGGCCGGCGAACTCCAGCGCCAGCGTGCGCGTCAGATTGGCCATGCCGCCCTTGCTGATCGAATAGGCGAGATAGCCGGGTTTCGGGATGATCTGGTGCACGCTGGAGCAGTTGATGATGGAGCCCCCTCCCCCGCGCGCCACGAAATGCGCGAGCGCCTTCTGGGCGCAGAGCACGGCGCCGTTGAGGTTGACGTCGATGATGCGCCGATAGGTCTCGACGTCGAGCGCCTCGCTCGGTGATTCCTTCTGGAAGCCGGCATTGTTGACGAGACAATCGAGGCGCTTCCAGCGCGCCAAAATCGTCTCGAACATCGCGGCGATCTCCTGCGCGTTGCCGACATTGGCCCTGACGATGAGATGATCGAGCTTGCCATGGCCACGATCGCCCGATGCCGTGCGTGCATGCGCCAGCGTCTCCTCCGCCCGCTCCTCGTTCTCGAAATAATTGATCGCAACAGTCGCACCTTCCTGGGCGAGCCGGATGGCGACGGCGCGACCGATGCCTTGCGAGGCGCCGGTCACCAGGGCGTATTGGCCAACGAGGCGCGAGGGAAAGGAGGTCGAGCGATCGGTTTGCGGCATGGGTTCTCTCCGGGATGTCTCATCATCGATGGAACCGGCGTTTTGTTCCATCCCTTTCGTGCATCCCTGGGAATCACTCCGCGCGCCGCGCCAGCGGCGAGGTCAGGATCTGGTAGAGGATGATGGCGCCAAAAGTTGCCGTGCCGATCCCGCCGATCGTGAATGCGCCGAATTTGAGCGTGAGGTCGCCCGCACCGGCGGTCAGCGCCACGGCGACGGTGATCAGGTTTGCAGGATTGGCGAAATCGACCTTGTTCTCGACCCAGATCCGGCCCGCCATCGCCGCGATCAGTCCGAACAGCACGATCGAGAGGCCGCCGATGACGGGTCCCGGGATCGACAGGATCAGCGCGCCGAATTTCGGCGAGAAGCCGAGCAGGATCGACACCATGGCGGCGAAGGCGAACAGCAATGTCGAATAGACCTTCGTCGCCGCCATGACGCCGATGTTCTCGGCATAGGTGGTGACGCCGGTGCCGCCGCCGCAGGCCGCCACGATGGTAGCTAAGCTGTCGGCGAACAGGGCGCGGCCGAGATAGGCGTCGAGACTCCGGCCCGTCATGGCGCCGACGGCCTTGATGTGCCCGAGATTCTCGGCAACGAGAATGATCGCAACCGGCGCGATCAGGAAGATCGCATCGGCCTGGAATGTCGGCGTGGTGAAGCTCGGCATGCCGAACCACGGCGCGGCTGAAAGCTGAGTGAAGTCGATCGGCTTGCCGAAACCGAGCCCGTTGGCGAACAGCAGGTACAGAAGATATCCGCCGATCGCGCCAAGGATGATCGGCAGGCGGCGCCACAAGCCTGGCGCCGCAACGGCCACCACGCCGATGATCAGAACGGTCGCAAGTCCGATTCCGGTATCGAACGCATTCGCGCTCACCGCCTTGACCGCCACGGGCGCGAGGTTGAGGCCGATGGCTGCGACCACGGCACCGGTGACGGCCGGCGGCAGCAGCCGCTCGATCCAGCCGACTCCCGACCACATCACGATCAGCGCGATCACACCATAGAGCACTCCAGCGGCAACGATGCCGCCGAGCGCGACCGAAATATTGGGATTCGCCCCCTGCCCGGCATAGCCTGTGGCCGCGATGACGACGGCGATGAACGAGAAGCTCGAGCCGAGATAGCTCGGCACGCGCCCGGCGACGATGACGAAGAAGATCAGCGTGCCGATGCCGGAGAACAGGACGGCGACATTGGGATCGAAGCCCATCAGCAGCGGCGCGATGATCGTCGAGCCCGACATCGCGACGCAATGCTGGAGACCGGAGACGATGGTCTGGCCCCATGACAGCCGCTCCTCCGGCATGATCACGCCTGAGGTCTTCAACGTCCAACGCGGGAAATAGCCTCGCTGTTGCCGGCCGGCGCCTGATGAAGTCGACATGTTCCCCCCAGTTGCGGTGCAGCGACCGATCTTCGTGCGAACAGACAAAAATGTGATTGTCGCTTCTGCGGCGACCATCACATGATGCAAGCCATGCAAGATCGAAATCACGCAAAATCAATGCGTTCCGGGGCCACTCTATGACACAAGTCGCGATCCAGCCAGCCATCCATCGCCGGCAACAGCCCTGGTACAAGATCCTCTACGTGCAGGTGCTGATCGCGATCGCGCTCGGCGTACTGATCGGCTATTTCTACCCCGATCTCGGCAAGGCCTTGAAGCCGCTCGGCGACGGCTTCATCGCGCTGATCAAGATGATGATCGCGCCGGTGATCTTCTGCACCGTGGTGCACGGCATCTCCTCGATGGGCGACCTCAAGCGCGTCGGCCGGGTCGGGCTGAAGTCGCTGATCTATTTCGAGACGGTCTCGACCGTCGCGCTCGCGGTCGGCCTCCTGGTCGGTGAGATCCTGCAGCCCGGGCACGGCTTCAACATCGATCCCGCCACGATCGACCCGAACTCGGTCGCCACCTACGTCACCAAAGCCAAGGAAGAGGGCATCGTCGCCCATCTGATGGCGATCATCCCCGACAGCTATTTGGGCGCGATCGCGCGCGGCGACCTTTTGCAGGTGCTGCTGATCTCGATCCTGTCCGGCTTCGCCATCGCCTTTCTCGGCAAGGCCGGCGAGCCCATTGCGGACGCGATCGACAAGGCCGCCAAGATGTTCTTCGGCATCATCCGCATCATCGTGCGCGTGGCGCCGATCGGCGCCTTCGGCGCGATGGCGTTCACGGTCGGCGCCTACGGCCTCGGCTCGCTGATCAATCTCGCCGCCCTGATCGGCACGTTCTATCTCACCAGCATGCTGTTCGTGCTCGTGGTGTTAGGTGCGATCGCGCGGCTCGCCGGCTTCTCGATCCTCCGCTTCATCGCCTACATCAAGGACGAGCTGCTGATCGTGCTCGGCACGTCGTCCTCCGAGACGGTGCTGCCGCAGATGATCCAGAAGATGGAGCATCTCGGCGCCTCGCGATCCGTGGTCGGCCTCGTGATTCCGACCGGCTACAGCTTCAACCTCGACGGCACCAACATCTACATGACGCTGGCGACGCTGTTTCTGGCGCAGGCGACCAACACGCATCTGACCATCTGGCAGGAGCTCGGCATTCTGGGCATCGCCATGATCACCTCGAAGGGCGCCTCCGGCGTGACCGGCGCGGGCTTCATCACGCTCGCAGCGACACTCTCGATCGTGCCTGACATCCCGATCCAGTCGATCGCGATCCTGGTCGGCATCGACAAGTTCATGAGCGAATGCCGCGCGCTGACCAATCTGATCGGCAACGGCGTCGCCTGCGTGGTCATCAGCATCTCCGAAGGCGAGCTCGACCGCGAGGCGCTGCACGAGACCATGGCCCACCCGCTCGAGATCGGCGAAGCGCTCGAGCCGGGCGGGAGTGCAGCATCGTAGGTTGCAAACCAGCCGGCTCAGCGCGATTCCGACGCGGTAGTTTCCCGGAGTGGTCAATTGCTGCGGGACGCGTCACAACAGTTGCGTTGGGATCACGGATTGATACTCATTTTTTCCACCCGACGCGCTGGGGGCAGGGCGTCGGGTTTTTGAAAATCACTGCCATATCAGGACCGCCGGCCGGGATCAGACGATCCCGCCGTGAGTGCGCAACACCTTGGCGGCGAGGTCGAGCCGCCGCGTGACCCCAATCGCCTGCAGGAACGCTTCGTCATGACTGACGACGAGCAGCGCGCCGTCATAGGCCCTCAAGCCGGCTTCGACCGCTTCGATGGACTCGATGTCGAGATGATTGGTCGGCTCGTCCAGGATCAGCAGCGACGGCGGCGATGACCCGCCCAGCACGCAGGCGAGGCCCGCGCGAAACATCTGCCCGCCACTCAGGCTTCCGGCGACTTGCAAGGCGGCATCGGCGCGAAACATGAACCGCGCCAGCGCGGCATGGCATTCGTTCGCTCCCGCCTTCGGATTGAGGCGCCGAAAATTCTCCAGGATGGAGATCGAGGGATCGAGCAGGCTGACCTTCTGGTCGAACAGCGCGAAATCCGGCCTGACCCGCAAGGTGCCCGAGAGCGGACGCAGATCCCCCGCGATGAGTTTCAACAGCGTCGTCTTGCCGGAGCCGTTGGGCCCGACCAGCGCGACCCGCTCCGGGCCGACGACGGCAAATGAGAGATCGCGCAGGACCGGCTGCTCCGGCCGATAGCCGGCGCTGACGCGGTCGAGCCAAAGCACCTCCCTGGCCGCCGGCAGGCCGGTCGCGGGCAGCTTGACGGAGAGCGGCTGAAGAATTTCGATGCGCCCGCGCGCCGTGTCGACGGCTTGAAGCGCTTCCACGCGCAGCCGCTCGGCGATTTGTGCGGTCTTGCCGCCGGTATCCTCGCTGCGATCCTTGCGCGCCCCCGCCAGGATGCGCGGCATGTCGCCCTTGGCGCGCTTCTTCCTGCCGCCACTGTCCTTGCGCGCTTTCTTCTCCGCGGCCTCCTGCGCCTTGCCGTCGATCTCGGATAATCGCCTCTCGGCATGCGCGAGGTCGTGCCTGACGGCGGCGAGCTCGACCGCTTTCTGTTCGCGGTAACGGCTCCAATTGCCGCCGTATCGCGTGGCTCCGAGCGACGTCAGCTCGACAATCGCATCCATCGTATCGAGCAGGCGCCGATCGTGGCTGACGACGATCGCACCGCCGCGCCAGGCCGCGAGGAGATCGATCACGGCCTTGCGGCCGTCCTGGTCGAGATTGTTGGTTGGCTCGTCCAGCAGCAGGAAGTCCGGCTCGGCAAAGACCAATGCGGCGAGGCGAACCCGCGTGATCTGGCCGCCGGACAGCCGCTCCAGCTCGGTGTCGGGAGCGAGATCAAACCCGAGACGTGCAAGCGCAGCCTGTAGGCGTGCCTCGAGAGTCCAATCGACCTCGGCGAGGTCGTCGGCCGAGACTTCCCCCCGCTCGGCGCGGCGAAGCAGCGCGAGGTGACCTCGCACTCCGAACAAATCGGCCACCGTCGCACCGGCAAGGAGCTGGATATCCTGGCGCAGCAAACCGACTGTTCCGTTGACGACGACGCGCCCCGCCTGGGGAAGATGCTCCCCGGAGATCGACGCGAGCAACGTCGTCTTCCCGACGCCATTGCGACCGACGAGGCCGGTCCGCTCGGCGCCGAACGTCAGATCGATGTTTGAGAGAAGAGGACGGCCGTCAGGCGTGGACAGCGACAGATTCGACAGGATGATTGAAGCAGGCATGGAATTCCCCGTGAGCAAGGCGGATGGGCTTTGCGGTCGGGGTAAAATCCATGGCTGCGAAGTTCCTGATCGGGGACCCTCTAACTAGTCCCATCGAAGCGCGAGATCAAGGCGCGGCTCGAGGGACGACGGCGCGGAGAGCGCCGACGTCCCTGTCGCGTTCAGCCCTTGAGCGCGGTAACCACCACCTCGATCAGCGCGCTGCCGCCGAGATCGGCGACGCCGACCGTGGCGCGGGTCGGCAGATTGTCACCGAAGAATTCGGTCCAGGCCGCGTCCATCTCCTTCTTCTTGGAGAGATCCGTGACGAAGATCGACGCGCTGACGACGCGGCTCTTGTCGGTGCCGGCTTCCTTCAAATAGCCGGCGATCTTGCCCAGGATGTTGCGGGTCTGGTCACCCATCGAGACCGAGGTGTCGTCGGCGATGGTGCCGCCGAGGAAGACGAAGCCGTTGGCCTCGACGGCGCGGTGCATGATGGGCGTGCGGATGCTGCGGGTGATGCTCATGAGATATCCTCTTGTTGCTAGGGCGTTGAGGGATGGAAGCGGTCGATGCCGAGATCACCGACGCGGGTCTGGGTGCCGCCGTTGACGATCAGCTCCGCCATCACGGCACCGGCGCCGGGGCCGAGCTGAAAGCCGTGCAACGAGAAGCCGAACTGGTGATAGAGGCCCTTGTGACGGCTGCTCGGTCCGAACACGGGAATATCGTCCTTCATCTTCGCTTCGATCCCGGCCCAGGCACGGACGATGGTGGCGCTGCGCATCACCGGAAACAGCTCGAACACGGTGCGTGCGCTGGTCGCGAGGCTCTTCCAGTCCAGCACCGTCTCGTTGCGATCCTGATAGGGCGTTGCCAGATGACCGCCGCCGATCAGCACCGTGCCGTTGGAGAATTGCTTGAACGAGAGTTTACGCCCACGCAGGATCACGACGGGGTCGATGAAGTGCGGCACGCGCGAGGTGATCATCAGCATCGGCGCCACGGTCTCGACCGGCACGGGCTCGCCGAGCGCCGCCGCGATCTTGCCGGCCCAGGCGCCGGCGGCGTTGACCAGCACCGGCGCGGCAAAGGTTTCAGTGCCGACATCGACATGCCAGAGCCCATCGCTGTACCGGATGTTGCTGGCGGCCATGCCCTCGCGCACGGTCGCGCCGAGCTGCTGGGCCTTGCGCCGGAACGCCGTCGTCGTCTGCGCCGGATTGGCCGCGCCGTCACGGCGCGAAACCACGCCGCCGGGACAGCTTTCAGCCACCGCCGGCACCAGCCGGCGCAATTCAGTCGCGTCGATCAGCTCTTCGTGGGTGAAGCCGAGCGCATTGAGCTCGGCCACGCGCACGCGGCAGACCGCGAGCTCCTCCTCGTTCTCGGCGACCAGCACCTGGCCGTGGCTCTCGAAACTGCAATCGTCGTCGAGGAGATCCTTGATCTTCTCCCAGATTCCCATCGAGCGGATCGAGAGCGGAATCTCCGGGATGTGCCGCGCGAGCTGGCGGACGCCGCCGGCATTGACGCCCGAGGCGTGGCGACCGGCATAATCCTTCTCGATCAGCACCGGTTTCAGGCCGGCGAGGCACAGATGCAACGCGGTCGAGCATCCGTGGATGCCGCCGCCGACGACGATCGCATCCACGCATCTTGTCATCCGCGCACCACCGCCTTGACGTCGACCTCGCTCTTCGGAACGGCCGCGAGCTCGGCAAGCGTGATTGGCTTCACCGGCGCGCGCAGCCGGTAATAGCCGATCTCCTGCGGAGACTTGCCGCGCGCCTGCGCCATCAGCTCGGTGACGGTGAGGCCGCAGAGCCGGCCCTGGCACGGGCCCATGCCGGTGCGGCGATAGGCCTTGAGCTGGTTCGGCCCGGTCGCGCCGATCGCGACGGAATGGAGAACGTCCTTTGCCGTGACCTCCTCGCAGCGGCAGACGATGGTGTCGCCGGAGGGAATACGGAACTGCGGCGCGGGGCGGAACAGCGTATCGAGGAAGATACGACCACGCTCGGCCTTGGCGAGATCGGTACGCAACGCTGCCATCGACGGAAATTTTGCGGCAGCCGCGGGTGCCAACGCTTCGACCGCCGCGCGCGCCGCGATGCGGCCGCGCACCACGGCGGCACTGGCACCACCGATGCCGGCGCCGTCGCCGGCGATCGCAATGCCGGCGACCGACGAACTGCCGCTGGCATCCAGCACCGGCGACCAGCACAGTTGCAGATCGTCCCAGCGATGCTCGACACCTGCGGACATCGCGAGATTAACGTTGGGCACGACGCCCTGATGCAGCAGCAGAAGGTCAGCAGGAATGGTCTCGCGCTTGCCGCCCGCGACATAGCTGACGCTGGCGAGCTGGCCGTCGCCGGCCGCCGAGAGCTCCGCGACGCCGGAGACGACCTGCACCTTGGCCTTCACCTCGCGCATCATCGCGAGACCCTTGGCGAAATAGGGTGAGGTCAGGAACGCGAAGGCGTGCGGAAGCGCCGCAAAGTAATTGCCGCGCTCGGTGGTGTCGAGGATGCGGTCGATGCGGCCGCCGAGGCGCAGGATCTGCGCGGCGAGCAGCCACAGCAGCGGCCCCTGCCCCGCGATCACCGTACGACCATCAGGAACCAGCGCCGATGATTTCAGCATCGTCTGCGCCGCGCCCGCGGTCATCACGCCCGGCAGCGTCCAGCCGGGTATTGGAAACGGCCGCTCCAGTGCGCCGGTCGCAAGGATCACGCGCTGCGCCTTGACGAAGGCGGACGCACCGCCGACCGAGACGGCGATCTCGAGGTTGCGGTCGAGGCTCCAGACCGTGGCACGATGGATGACCTCGGCGCTGGTCGCACGCAGCGACTGCACGAGATCGGCACCGACCCAATAATCGGCGCCGAGCTGATTGCGATCGGTTACCGGCGTCGAAGAGATCGCGCGAAACACCTGACCGCCCGGGCCGACATTCTCGTCGAGCAGCAGCGTGGACAAGCCGGCTTCGGCGGATGTCGCAGCGGCGGCAAGGCCCGCTGGTCCCGCGCCGATCACCACGACGTCATAGTCTTCGCGCTTGGGAGCCACAGTCATTTTCCGATCTCCCGCTTGCCCTTCTGGATCTCGATCTGCATGCCTTCGGCAACGGGCACGAGGCAGCCCTGGCGGTTGCCGACACCGTCGATGGTGACGAGGCAGTCGAAGCACACGCCCATCATGCAATAGGGCAGACGCGGTGCGCCGCTCACAGCGGTGGAACGCCGTGCGTCGCGGCCGGAGGCCAGTAGCGCAGCCGAGACGGTGTCACCCTGGCGCGCCGCAACGGCAACGCCGTCGACGAAGATCTCGACCTGCGGTCGCTTGTCCTGTTCGGATCGTCTAAACATGGGGATGCCTCTTGGCTCCTTCAAAATCTCTAATAACCGCTGTTGTTCGCAGCGCCCGCGGCGCCGAAACGGCTAGCCGAGAACGCGCCGACCAGTTCGGGCTCGAGCGCGCCCTGCGCCACCATGCGCGCGATCTCGAAGGCGTGGTTGGAGGCCAGCGTCACGCCGGAATGGCAGCAGGCGACGAAGGCGCCGGGATGCGTCTTCGACTGGTCGTAGATCGGAAAGCCATCCTGCGGCATGACGCGGATGCCGGCCCAGCTCCTGACCACGTTGAGCCGCGCCAGATGCGGGAACATGCGCTGGGCGCGATCGGTCATCACGGCGCTGATCGAATGCTTCAGCGCCCGATCATCGAGCTCGTCTTCCTTGCTGTCGCCGATCATCACCGTGCCCTCGTCGGTCTGGCGGATCGTGGTCAGTGGATGCGGCAGGAACGGCATGGTGCGCTCGGTCACCACGATCTGGCCGCGGGTCGGGCCCATCGGCGCGTAGAGGCCGACCATGGGCGCCAGCGTCTGATTGGCATTGCCGGCGGCGAGCACGATCTTGGCCGCGCGCAGCTCGCCCTTCGGCGTGGTCAGGCGGAATTCGCCGCCGCTCCTGCTGATCGCCGAGACCGGACGCTCCGGAAAATAATCGATGCCGAACGCCCTGAAGCCGGTGTGGAAGGCGCGGAACGTGCGCAGCGAATTGACGTGGCCGTCGAGCGGGCAATAGCTGCCGCCGGAGACCTCCGGCCCGATCAGCGGCAGCGACTTCTTGACCTCGGATGCGGAGAGCATCTCCATCTTGTAGTCGGCTGCACCGGCCTGGTTGTGCATGCGCTTGACCAGCTCGGTGCGCTGGCCGAACTCCTCTTCACCAAGGGTGAGATGAAAACCGCCATTCTGCTGAAGCGAGACATCAAGGCCGGTCTGTTGCTTTAACTCCTCCGCCAGCCGGCCCCACGCCTGCGACGCCTGCACGGTCCACACCGTATAGGCGGGCATGCCGAGCCCCTTGCTCTGGACCCAGACCAGCGCAAAGTTGGCGCGGGAGGCGCGTTTGGTGATGTCGCCTTCGTCGAGCACGGCAACGGACTTGCCGAGCCGGCCGAGGCCCCAGGCAATCGCGGAGCCGAGCAACCCGCCGCCGACGACGGCGACGTCGTAATCAGATTTTTGTTTGGACGCGTTTTCTTTACGCGAACCGGCGTCCACTTCGCTCGAAAACGCTTTAGACATAAGTTCTCCTATCGCCCCGTATCGCCGCCCTTGCCGGCGAGCACACGGTCGAGCCCGTAGAAGCGGTCGAGCAGAATGAGGGCGGTCATGGTCACAGCGATCACGCAGGCCGAGACCGACGTCACCAGCGGATCGATGTTGTCCTGGATATAAAGGAACATGCGCACCGGCAACGTCTCGGTACCGGGTGCCGCGAGGAAGACGGTCATGGTGAGATCGTCGAAGGACTGGATGAAAGCGAGCGCCCAGCCGCTGATGACGCCGGGGAGGATCAGCGGCAAGGTCACGCGGCGAAACAGCGTCCAGCCGCCGGCGCCGAGGGAGACCGCGGCTATCTCGACGGTGCGGTCCATGCCTGTCGCTGCCGCAAGCGTCAGCCGCAGCGCGAACGGAAACACGATGATGACATGCGCGATGATCAGCGCGGCAAAACTGCCGCCCAGGCCGGCCGAGGTGAAGAAGCGCAGGAAGGCGATGCCTAGCACGACATGCGGGATCATCAGCGGCGACAGGAACAGCGCGGCGAGCGCATCGCGGCCGCGGAATCGATAGCGCGCGATCGCCAATGCCGCCGGCACCGCGAACAGGAGCGCGACGAAGGAGGACAGCGCGCCGAGGCCAAGGCTGACCCAGAAGGCGTGGATGAATTCGGGGTAGTTCGCGATCGTCCTGAACCAGCGCAGCGAAAAGCCGTTGGTCGGCAGCGACAGGAAGCCTTCGGGCGTGAAGGCGACGAGACAGACCACCAGGATCGGCGCCACCATGACGATGACGAAGAAGGTATGGAAGATCAGCGCCAGCGGGCCGTTCCGTCTCATCGGAACACCTCCGCGTAGCGCCGCTCGATCAATGCGTTGCTGCCGACGACGATCAGCACCAGCGCGACCAGCAGCAGTGTCGCGACCGCTGCGCCGAGCGGCCAGTTCAACGTGTTGAGGAACTCGTCATAGGCGAGCGTCGCGGCGACCTTGAGCCGGCGGCCGCCGATGATCGCGGGCGTCGCAAACGCGCTGGCCGAGAGCGAAAACACGATGATCGCACCCGACAGCACGCCCGGCATGATCTGCGGCATGATGATGCGGCGAATGATGGTGGCGGGGCCGGCGCCGAGCGACATCGCGGCATTCTCGATCTGCGGATCGAGCCGCTGCAGCGCAGCCCACACCGAGAGCACCATGAACGGCATCATCACGTGTGCGAGCGCGACCACCATGCCGGTTTCGGTGAACATGAAGGGAATGGGCGAGCTCATCACCCCGAGCGACATCAAGAGCTTGTTGACGAGGCCGTTGTTGCCGCCGAACAGCAGCGCCCAGCCCAGCGTGCGGGCCACCACGGAGATCAGAAGCGGCCCGAGGATGACGAGCAGGAAGAAGCTTTTCCAACGGCCGCTCATGCGGTTGAGGATGTAGGCTTCGGGCGCCCCGAGCAGCGCGGTGAGCAGCGTGGTCAGGATCGCGATGCGAAAGGTGCGCCAGAACATCTCGGCGTAATAGGGATCGGTCGCGATCTCGTGCCAGTTCTTGAGGATGAAGACCGGCTCGATGCCCTTGTACTGGCCCCAATCGTGGAACGACAGCATCACCGTCATCGCCAGCGGAATCAGCAGCACGCCGACGAACAGCATCAAGGCAGGCGCCGTCAGCGCCCAGGGCGCACGCGCGCTGCGTTCCTCGGCGACTGCGCTCATGCGCCAGCCCTCGCGCGGACGCTCATATCCTCGGGCCGCCAGGTAAGACGAACCGTCTCGCCTTCGGCCGGCTGCGCCTTGCCGTCATTCTGGCGGATCACGATTGCCGGGCCGCATTCGCTGTCGCACTGGAACAGCCAGTGATTGCCCTGGAAGATGCGGGTGACGATTTTTGCGCTGAGGCCGGCATCGCCGAAGCCGATTCTCTCGGGGCGAATGCTGACGGTGACGGGACCGCTGAGGCCCGCCGGGGCCGGCGCACTCCAGGAGCCCGCCGTCACCCGCGCTGGCGTGGCGGTCCGATCGACCGCCGCGGCGAAATCGTTGGTCTTGCCGAGGAATTGCGAGACGAAGGCCGAGGCCGGCTTCTCATAGGTCTCCTGCGGCGTCCCGATCTGCTCGATCTTGCCCTGGCTCATCACCACGATGCGATCGGACAGCGACATCGCCTCGTTCTGGTCATGGGTGACCAGGATCGTGGTGGTGCCGATGGTGCGCTGGATCTGACGCAGCTCGATCTGCATCTCCTCGCGCAGCTTGGCGTCAAGGTTGGACAGCGGCTCGTCGAGCAAGAGCACGCTCGGCTTGATCACCAGCGCGCGGGCGAGTGCCACGCGCTGCTGCTGGCCGCCGGACATGCGGCGGGGATGGCGGTCCTCAAAGCCGGCAAGGCCGACCATCGCGAGCGCGGCACGAACGCGCTCGGCTCTTTCAGTGCGCGGCACGTTGCGCATATCGAGACCGAAGGCGACGTTCTCCGCCGCCGTCATGTGCGGAAACAGCGCGTAGCTCTGGAACACGATGCCAAGGCCACGCTTGGCCGGATGGATCGCGGTCAGGTCCTTGCCCTCCAGGCGGATCGCGCCGCGGGTGGGATCGAGGAAGCCCGCGATCATCTGCAACGTCGTGGTCTTGCCGCAGCCGGACGGGCCGAGGAAGGAGATGAACTCCCCCTTCCCCACCGAGAGACTGAAGTCATCGACCACAGTCTGCGCCCCGAATTGCTTGGCGACCCGATCGAGCTCGAGATAGGCCATACGCTGTCTCCGCTGCGACGATCAGATCAACGCTCGACCTCGCGATTCCAGCGCTTGGTCCACTCCTCGCGCTTCTCGTTGATGACGGTCCAGTCCGGATTATAGAGCTTGGCCGCACGCTCGCCGATCGGCGCCATCTTGCCGAGCTCCGGCGGGATCACCAGCGACTTCAGCACCGGGCCGTAGCCGTAATCCTTCAGCATCACGAGCTGGATCTTGGGGTCGAGCAGCATCTTGACGAAACTTGATGCCAGCGGCGAGGCGCTCGGCTTGGTGATCGGACACGCCGTGGTCAGCAGCGTCGCAGCGCCTTCCTTCGGGTAGACGAAGTCGACGGGGAAGCCGGTATTGGCAAAGCTCTGCACGCGGCCGGTGCCCCACACCGCGATCACGGCCTGGCCGGACTGGAACAGCTCGGTCATCTTGCCCGGCGACGGCTCGTAAGCGAGCACGTTCGGATTGATCTCTTCCTTGAAGATCTTGAAGCCGGAATCGACATTGGTCTCGCCGCCGCCGTTCATCTTCGACAGCATCACCAGCGCTTCGAGACCGTAGGTGTTGTTGATCGGCGGGATCACCAACTGTTTTGCGTATTTCGTATCCTTCAGGTCATTCCACGAGGTCGGCGGCGCCCAGCCTTTCTCCTTGAACACCTTGGTATTGTACATCAGCCCGGTCGCGACGATGCCGATGGCGACTGCGCGATCGTCCTTGAAGCGCGCGGTGTCGTAGAGATCGGCCGGCAGTCCCTCGAGCTTGCCGCAGAAGCCGAGCTGGATCGCCTGGTACATCGGGCCGTCATCGACGATGGCGACGTCGATCTGCTGGTTGCCCTTCTGCGCCTGGAGTTTTGCCAGCGTGTCGGTGGAATTGCCGGCGACGTATTCGACCTTGACGCCGTTCTCTTTCTCGAAGGCCGGGATCACCTCGTCGCGGATCGTCTTCTCGAACGAGCCGCCATAGCCGGCGACGTAGAGCGTCTTTTGCTGGGCCGAAGCGGCCGACGGGGCGGCAATGAGCGCTGCGATGCTGACCGCGGTCAGAAGGCTAAGAGTCTTCATGTGGACCGATCTCCATACCGGAATGAGGTGACGTGCCGACGAGTCTCGCTGGCTGAAGCCTCTTCCGCATTTCCTTCCGCGCAATCCCGTCTCCAAGCAGGCTCCGGCGCCCGTACGGCGGGTTTTGGCGCGATCTGGAGGCTTTGAACCCCTCCAATCTGCCGAAAAAGCGGGCCGTCTCCAGTCCTGATGAAAAAGATCGCAACCTATACTTCCATCGTCCAATGAATAATGGCAACCTCTGTATGCCTAAATGTTATGGATGGATTTGGGATGGCGCGGATCAATTCGCGGCAGGTAGAGGCCTTCCGCGCGATGATGTTGACCGGCAGCGTCACCGAGGCCGCGAAGCTGATGGTGGTGACGCAGCCCGCTGTCAGCCGGTTGCTGCGCGACTTCCAGGCCCTCTTGAAGATGGAGTTGTTCGAGCGGCGCGGCACCGGCCTCGTGCCGACCGCCGCGGCAATGGCGCTCTATACCGAGGTCGAACGGTCCTTTGTCGGTCTCGAACGCATCACGGCTGCGGCCGAAGAAATCCGTGGCCGCCGCACTGGCTCGCTGCGCATCGCCGCGCTGCCGGCGCTGGCGAACGGCTATCTGCCACGACTTGCCGGTCATTTCCTGATGGAACGGCCCAACCTCAACCTGGCCTTCTTCGGCGTGATCTCGCCGATCGTGGTCGACTGGGTCTTGAACAATCAATGCGACATCGGCTTTGCCGAGGTGCCGATTGCCCATTCCGGCCTGCCGAGCCTGCGGCTGCCGGCCCTGGCGCGCGTCGCGGTGCTGCCGACCGGACATCGCCTCGCGGAGAAGGAAGTGCTGGAGCCGCGCGATTTCGAGGGCGAGACGTTCATCTCGCTGTCGGCGGGATCGTCGAGCCGGCACCTCGTCGACCAGGTGTTTCACCGCAGCGACGTCCGCCGCGTGCTCAGGGTCGAGACCACGCTGTCGGAGATCATGTGCGGGATGGTGTCATCGGGGCTCGGGGTCTCGATCTGCGATCCCTTCACCGCACAGGAGTTCGCGACGCGCGGCGTCGTCGTGCGGCGCTTCCTGCCGCGCATCGACTTCGAATTCTCCGCCGTCTTCCCGGCGCAGCGCAGTCCGTCGCCGGTGGCGCTGGATCTGGTGGAGACCATGCGCAAGGCGCTGATGGAGTTCGAGGGCGACGCTGGCCTCAGCCGTTGAACGCGGCCTGCGCCTCCGGCAGATCCCAGATCTTGCCGATCGCGGCGCTGCCCGCTGCGGTGATCGCCGCTTCTTCGGCGCCGAGATAGCGGCCGGCATCGACCAGCACGCGGCCATCGACGATCACCTGATCGATATTGGCGCGGTTGGCGAGCGCGATCAGCGCGCGGCGGGGATCGAACAGCGGCTGGAGATGCGGATGGGTGAGATCGACCACGGTGAGATCGGCGGTCGCGCCCGGCTCGATCCGGCCGAGATCCGGTCGCTTGATGACGTCGGCGGCCACGGCCGTGTTCGCTTCGATCAACTCGGGCGAATTGGCGACATCGGCGCGCTGCGAGGTGGTCTTGGAGATCAGTGACGCCGCATTGAGCTCACCGAGCAGATCCATGTTGTAGCCGTCGGTGCCGACCACGGTGCGCACGCCATGCTCGGCGAACCGGCTGAAGGCCGCGGTGACGCCGGCGCGCGCGAACACGCGCGGGCAATTCAGAACGGTCATGCCGCGCGCGGCCATCAGCTTGAGATCGTCGTCGCTGCTGAACATGCAATGCGCCGCCATCAAATCGGGCGCGAGCAGGCCGAGCCAATCCAGATATTGCGCCGGCGTGCGGCCGCCATAGCGCCTGCCGATGGTCTCGACCTCGGCGCGGCTCTGCGCCATATGCGTCGTGACGGGCACGCCGAGCTCGCGCGCTCGCACGGCGCAAGCTCTCAGGAGGTCGGGGCCGCAGGTGTCGGTGGCGTGCGGGCTCATGGCGAGGCCGATGCGGCCGTCGCCGCGATTGTTCCAGCGCTGGTAGAGCGCATCCCACGTCGCCATGTCGGCGGCGCCGTCATCGCCGGAATATTGCACTACGCCGTCGGGGCCGGCCTTGGCGTCCGACGTCGAGAACAGATAGGGCGCGCCATAAAAGCGAATGCCCATCTCCTCGGCGGCGTCGAACATTTCAGGGATCGAATTGCGGAACGGCTCCATCACCGTGGTGGCACCACCCTTGAGGAGCTGGAGGATGCCGAGCCGCGCCACCGCCATGCGTTCTTCCGCCGACAGCAGATCGGCGCCGCGCTTGGTCAGCGGCAGCAGCACCGTATAGACGATGCTCTGGTTGTTCTTGCGGCCGTTGCCGTCCTCGGTGTGGCTGCGCGCTACCGCTTCGGAGAAACAGTGATTGTGCAGGTTGAGCAGGCCCGGCAGCACGAAGCGGCCGGGGCGGTCGTAGACCTCGTCCGCGCGCGGCCTGTCGCGCGTGACCGCGGCGATCCTCTTGCCTTCGATAAGGACCCAACGGTCGCGCAGCACATCCTGCGCGCCGTCTTTCCGTGACAGCACATAGCTGCCGAAGATTGCGATCGTGCTCATGCGGGGCGTACGTTCCAGAAGACGGCGGTGCCGTCGAGAATGCCGGTGATGGCCTTGCGATAGGCGGTCGGCTGCTTGTACAGGCCGATCGGGATGTAGGGAATCTCCTCGAACGCCACCGCCTGGACCTGGCGGCAGATGCGCTGCTGCTCGGCGAGCTCGGAAGCGGCCAGCCATTGGCTGCGCAAGGCGCCCATCTTCTCGCTCGCATACCAGCCGGCGACCTTGCCCTCGCCGCGGATGTTGGTGTTGCCGGCCGGATTGAGCCAGTCGATGCCCTGCCAATTGCCGACCGCCGCGCTCCAGCCGCCCTGCCCGACCGGATCCTTCTTGAGCTGGCGCTGTAACACGACGGCGAAATCGAGCCCGGCATATTCGACGTTCATGCCGGCCTTGCGCAAGCTATCGACCGCGATCTCGCCGAGCGGCTTCTGCGCCAACGAATTGGTGGGCACGAGCACCACGATCTTCTCGCCATTATAGCCGGCCGCCTTCAGGTCGGCCTTGACCCTGGCGTAGTCGCGGGGCCCGCGGAACACATCGAGGCCGACCTCGTTCGCCATCGGCGTACCGGGCGCGAAGTAGCCGATCGGCGAGATCTGAAAGGTGGGATCGACACCGGCCACCGCCGTCATGAACGCGGACTGGTCGATCGCACCGAGCAGCGCGCGGCGGATGGCGGGATTGTCGAACGGCGGCTGCAGGTGATTGAGCCGCAGCATGCAGGCGTAACCTCTGGGATCGAGGATGCGCGTCTCAATGTCACCGGCGGCCTTGATCACCGGCAACAGATCGTGCGGCGTGGTCTCCTGCCAGTCCTGCTCGCCGGTCTGCAGCGCGGCGACGCCGGTGCCGGCATCGGGCGTGGTGGTCCAGACCACGCGGTTGTAGTGCACGATCTTCGGGCCCGCGGTCCAATCCGGCTTGCCGTCGGTGCGGGGCTGATAGCGCTCGAATTTGGCGTAGGCGTTGCGCGCGCCCTGCACGCGCTCGTCGGCGAGGTAGCGGAACGGGCCGCTGCCGATCACCTCGGTCAGCGGCTTGAACGGATCCTGGCTCGCCAGCCGCTCCGGCATCATGAAGCAGGCATTGATCGCGGCCTTGCCGAGCGCCTGCGGCAGCAGCGGGAACGGACGCTTGAGACGGAAGCGGATGGTGCGATCGTCGGCGGCGGACAGCTCGTCGGTCGCCTCCATCAGTTCGCCGCCAAAGCCGTCGCGCGCGGCCCAGCGCCGGATGCTCGCCACGCAGTCGCGCGCGAGCACGCGCTCACCATCGTGCCAGAACAGGCCGTCGCGCAAGCTGAGATCCCATTGCAGCCCGTCACCGGAGATGACGTGGCCCGACAGCATCTGCGGCGAGACCTGGAGCGAGGCGCTCATGCCATAGAGCGTGTCGTAGACCATGAAGCCGTGGTTCCGCGACACTTGCGCGGTCGAGTAGATGGGATCGACGAAGGCGAGATCGATGACGGGGATAAAGCGCAGCGTAGACTGGGATTCAGCACGGACAATGCCCGGCAACGACAGTGCTGGAATTGCTGCTGCGGCCTTGAGGAGCGAGCGGCGAGAAACGGGCATTACAAGAGGCTCCTGAAGAGATCGAACTTCATCGTTCGTTTTACGTGTTCAACAAGACCGCGCCGATCGCAGCAGCCACCGCCTGCTGCGCTGGCTCGACCACGGGCACGCCGATCGCGTCCGCGATCGCCGCGCGGTGCGACGCCATGCCGGCGCAGCCCATCACCACGACATCGGCGCGGCATTGGGTGACCAGCGCACGGCCTGCGTCGATCAGGCGACCGCGGATGTCCGCGCCTGCGGTTTCCGCCGCGCTCGCGCCGACCGACCAGCTTCCGGCATAACGGCTGTCGACGCCCATCACCCGCGCCATGCGCTGCTGGCGGCGGATGCTCGACGGCGACAGTGCGATAATTCCAAAGCGTTCGCCCAGCATCAGTGCGCGGAAGATGCCGCATTCGGCGATGCCCAGCACGGGGCGGCCACCGGCCGCCTCACGCACCGCATGCAGGCCGGGATCGCTGAAGCAGGCGAGCACGAAGGCGTCGGCATTGTCGCGCGACACGCGGTTCACCAGCGGCATGACGACGCTGTCGGCGTCGCGCTGCGAGCTGATGCCCGGCGGCCCCTCGGCAAGGCCCACGACCTCGATGTCAGGCCCGCCGGCGATGCGCAGCGGCGCCACCGCGTCGTCGATCGCCGCCGTCACCGATGCCGACGAGTTGGGGTTGATGACGAGGATGCGGCGACGGGTCATGGCTTGGCTCAGCGGCTGGCCGCTTCGTGGCGGAGAAAATTCTCCGCGATCTTTTCGCCGGTCGTGATCCAGACGTCGGGACACGACTTTACGTAGGTGAGGAACTCGCGCAGCAGGCGCAGGCGCATCGGACGGCCGCTGCATTGCGGATGCAGCACGGTGGTCACCATCGCGCCCCAGTCGCGGACCTCGTCCAGTTCGTCCTTCCACATCGAGAGCACATGCTCCTTCGGGAAGATCGAGCGCGGGCTGAAGCGGGCGGACAGGCCGTGCATCCAGTCGTCATAGCTCGCGGTGACCGGCAGCTCGATCGTGCCCGGCTTGCCGTCGGCGAGCCGGTGGCGATAGGGCCTGACGTCATCGCGGAACGAGGACGTGTAGACGATGCCGTGGCGCACCAGCGCGACGCGCAGCTCCTCGGTGAACTCGCCGTAAGGCGCGCGATAGCCGGTCGGCCTGACGCCGAGCCGACGCTTCAGCGCCTCGAAGCCGCGCTCCAGCTCCTCCTCGATCCAGGGATCGCCGGGATCGGGGAGCAGATGGTGATACCCGTGATGGCCGATCTCGTGGCCGGCCTTGAGAATGGATTCGGCCATCGCCGGGTGCGCATCGACCGACCAGCCCGTGACGAAGAACGTCGCCTTGAGATCGAGCTGGTCGAGCAGCTCCAGCAGCTTGGGCGTGCCGACACGGGCCTCATAGCCGCCATAGCTCATGGTGATGAGCCGCTGGGCGTGACCTGCGTCCTTGCTGGTCCACGCGCTCTCGGCGTCCACGTCGAACGACAGGAACATCGCCGAATTGTACGGCTTCGGCCAGGGATAGTCCGGCGCGGGATCCGCGGTGTTGGCCGGGACGAGCGGGATGCTTTGGAGTGCTTTACTGTCCAGCATTGATGGTCGCCTTCTCGAGTGCGTTGTCCGTCAGTTTCCACTTGGCGAGCAGCGTGCGATAGGTGCCGTCCGCGATCAGCGCGTCGACCGCCTCCAGCATCGCCTGCTGCAACGCCTTTTCCTTGACCGGCAGCGCGATGCCGGTGAATTGCTGTGCGATGGGCTCGCCCACCGTTGCATAGGTGCCGGGCTCGAGATCCATGATGTAGGGCAGCGTCTCGTTGCCTTGGGCGGCGGCATCGATGCGGCCTTGTCTGAGCTGGGTGCGGGCGTCGGCTGAGCCGTCGGTGCCGACGAACTGAATCGGACTGCTGCCGCAATTCTTTTCGCTCCACGCCGCGATCTGCGCCGGGAACATGGTGCGGCGACTGGCTCCGACCTTCTTGCCGCAGAGCGATGCGGCGTCCTTGAACTCAGCCTTGCGCGACTGCTGCACGAAGAACTGCGGACCGCTGCGTAGATAATCGACGAAAGACGCGACCTCGTGCCGGCTGGCATAGTCGGTGAAGCCGGACAGGATGGCGTCCACGCGCCCCGTCGAGATCGACGGCATGAACTCGGCAAAGCTGGTTTCGGTCCATTCGATCTTGACGCCAAGCTTGCGGCCGATGGCTTCGCCGAGATCGATGTCGAAGCCGGACAGCGCGTTGGTCGCGGGATCGCGGAACTCCATCGGCGGATAGTTCGGCACCAATGCCACCTTGATGCTGCCCCGCTTGGCGATCTCCGCGGGCAGATCGATCGCCATCACCGACGCGTTCATGACGCCGAGGAACGCTGCCGCAACCAAAAGTCTCTTCATCAACACGCTCCCATTCAGATCACAGCGGAAAGAAAAGCCCTGGTGCGCTCCTCGCGCGGGGCGCCCAATACGTCCGATGCGCGGCCCTGTTCGACGATCGCGCCCTGGTCCATGTAGACGACGCGATCAGCGACCTCGCGCGCGAAGCCGAGCTCGTGCGTCACCACCATCATGGTCATGCCGCTCTTCGCCAGTTCCTTCATCACGGCAAGAACCTCGCCGACGAGCTCGGGATCGAGCGCGCTGGTCGGTTCATCAAAGAGCATTAGCATCGGCTTCATCGCCAGCGCACGCGCGATGGCGACGCGCTGCTGCTGGCCGCCGGAGAGTTGTGCGGGATACCAGTCCGCCTTCGCGGTCAATCCGACGCGGCGCAGCAGTTCGAGCGCTTCCCTGCGCACCTCATCGGGTTTGCGTCCCTGCACCTGGACCGGGCCTTCGGTGATGTTCTCCAGCGCCGTCTTGTGCGGAAACAAACTGAAGCGCTGGAACACCATACCGGTCTTCAGCCTCTGCCGCCCGATCTCGCGCTCGCTGAGACGGTGCAGCCGTCCGCTTTGCTCGCGCACCCCGAGCAATTCGCCGTCGAGCCAGATGCCGCCGGCATCGATCGTGGCCAGCTGATTGATGCAGCGGAGCAGCGTGGTCTTGCCGGAGCCGGAGGCGCCGATCAGGCACATCACCTCGCCGGGCCAGACGTCGAGCGAGACGCTTCTGAGAGCCTGGAATTCGCCAAAATTCTTGGCGACGGAGCGGATCGCGACGAGGGGCTTTGTCATCGCGCAAGCCGCAATGTGCCGCGCGCAAAACGGCGTTCGAGCAGCATCTGGAGCGGGGTCAGGATCGAGACCACGAGCAGGTACCAGAGCCCGGCGACGATCAAGAGCTCGATCACGCGGGAATTGGCGTAGTAGATGTTTTCGGCGTTGTGCAGCAGTTCCGGATACTGGATGACGCTCGCGAGCGAGGTCGCCTTCACCATGCCGATGAACTCGTTGCCGAGCGGCGGGATCACCACGCGCATCGCCTGCGGCAGCACGATCCGGCGCAACGCGCGCAACCGTCCCATGCCGATCGCCTGCGCCGCTTCATACTGCCCGATGTCGACCGACAACATGCCGGCGCGCATCACCTCGGAGGTATAGGCGCCCTGGTTGATGCCGAGCCCGAGCAGAGCGGCAAGGAACGGCGTCATGACGTCGACGGCGCGCGCGCTCCACAAGCCGGGAATGCCGATGATCGGGAACACAAGCGCGAGGTTGAACCAGAGCAGCAGCTGCAGGATCAGCGGCGTGCCGCGGAACAGCCAGGTGTAGCCGGCGGCGACCGTCTTCAGCACCGGATTGGGCGACAGCCGCATGATCGCGACGATGATGCCAAGGACGATGCCGAGCGTCATCGCCAGCACCGCCATCACCATGGTGTTGACGATGCCTTCGAGAATGACTTTTGCGGTCAGGAAGCGGCTGACATAGGACCATTCGATCTGGCCGTTCGCAAACGCGCGCGCAATGGCCGCGAGCACGAGAATGATGAGCGCGGCGCTGAGCCAGCGAAACCAGTGCGGCTCGCGCGCGATCCTCATCCCCGACAGATCAGGGAAACCTTCCGCGAGTGCCGGCGCCGGCTTCATTGCGGCGCCGCGTTGAGCATGGGCTGGGCCACAGCGTTCGCACCTAAGCCCCATTTGTCGAGAACCGCCTTGTAGGAGCCATCGGCGATCATGGCGGTGAGCTTCTCGGTCACGACCTCGCGCAGGGCGGCATCGTCCTTGCGGAACATGATGCCTTGATAGCCTTTGGCGAAGGGCTCGCCGACGACGCGGTATTTGCCGGGCTCCTGCGTTTGCGCGTAAGGCAGCGTCTCGCTGCCCTGCACGGCGGCATCGATGCGGCCTTGCTTGAGCTGGTTGCGGACGTCGATCGAGTTCTCGCCGGGGACATACTGGATGGCAGGCTTGCCGGCCGGCTCGCAATTCTGCTTGCTCCACTTCTCGATCTCGACCGGGAAGCTGGTGCTGCGCGTGGTGCCGACCTTCTTGCCGCAGAGATCGGTCGCGTCTTTGGCTCCATTGTCCGCCACGACGAAGAATTGCGGGCCGGTCTGGAGGTAATCGACGAAATCGGCGGTCTCGCGCCGCGAGGCCCGATCCGAGATGCCGGAGATGATGAAATCGGCGCGCTTGGTCTGCAGCGAAGGGATCAGCTCGGCGAACGGCGTCTCGCTCCAGACGATCTTGAGGCCGCCGAGCCGCTTGGCGAGCTCGTTGGCAAGATCGATGTCGAGCCCGACCAGCTCATTGGTCGCGGGATCGCGATACTCCATCGGCGCATAGGTGGAGTTGACCGTGAGCTTCAGCGTGCCCGCCTGCTTGATCTCCGCGGGAAGCTCGGCCGCCTGTGCCGACGTCGCGGCAGCCAGGGTTGCAAGGGCGAGGAAATGCGAAAGGCGTGTCATGTCAGCTCCTTTGCCAACGCCGCAACCGGCCGTTTGAAATCAATCCGCATCGAGAACGGCCGGCTCGATGACGCCTGCACGTTCAGTGATCACCCTGTATTGCTCCGGCCGCCGGTGGGCGGCGAAGTTGAACATCTTGTCCTTGCCCTGGCGACACAGGTCGAGATCGATGTCGGCGACGATCACTTCATCTGCGAGCGTCTGCGCCTGCGCGACGATGCGCCCATTCGGATCGACGATGCAGGAGCCGCCGATCAGTCCGGAGCCGTCCTCCTCGCCCGCCTTCGCCACCGAGATCGCCCAGGTCGCGTTCATGTAGGCGTTGGCCTGCGTCACCAATGTCGAGTGGAAGGTGCGCAGGGCGCCGTCTTCGGTGGTGCCGCCATTGGGATCGTAGGCAGCCGAATTGTAGCCGATACAGACAAGCTCGACGCCTTGCAGGCCGAGCACGCGCCAGGATTCCGGCCAGCGGCGATCGTTGCAGATCATCATGCCCATGATGGCGTGGGCCCAGGCCGAGCCGGCGCGGAAGGCGGGAAAGCCGAGATCGCCATATTCGAAATAGCGTTTCTCGAGTTGCTGGTAACGTGCGCCCGGCCGCGGCTCCACCGAACCCGGCAGGTGAACCTTGCGATAGCGGCCCAAGATCTCACCGTCGCGATCGACCAGGATGGCGCAATTGTAGCGGCGGCCGTCAGCGGTCTGCTCGGCATAACCGACATAGAAGCCGACGCGCAGCGCCCGCGCACGATCGAACAGTTTAGCCACCGCAGGGTTCGGCATTCCGCGCTCGAAATAACGGTCGAGCGCCTCACCCTCGAGCAGCCAACGCGGGAAGAAGGTGGTGAAGGCAAGCTCGGGGAACACCACGAGGCTGGCGCCGCGGCCGGCCGCCTCCTCCAGCAGTGCAAGCATCCGCGACAACGTATGCTCGCGCGTATCGGCTTTTTGCGTCGGCCCCATTTGAGCGGCGGCGGCGCGAAGGACACGAACCAAGTTTGCCTCCAATCTGTGCGCAATGCTGCCTCAATGGGCGAATGAACCCTTTGATGCGACGTGCAAATCCGCTGCCATTACGGGCGAGCGGGGCTGCAAAATCAATTCGTTCTGCTATGATGTTTTGGCCCTGAGTATAATCGGCAGTGATATGAACCTGCGTCAGCTCGAAATCCTGCGCGCCGTCATCCGCCATCGCACGACGGTCGCGGCGGCGGACGAACTGGCCCTCTCGCAGCCCGCGGTCAGCAATGCGCTGAAGACGATGGAGGCGCAGGCGGGCTTCGCGCTGTTCGAGCGGGTCAACAACCGGCTGTTTCCGACCGCGGAAGCGATGGCGCTGTACAAGGAGAGCGAGGCGATCTTCGCGCTGCACGCAAAACTCGAGAACCGCGTGCGCGATCTGCGCGAGAACCGCTCCGGACACCTTGCCATCGTGGCGACGCCGCCGCTGGCCTACAGCATCATCCCCTCCGCGCTGTCGGGCTTCCTGCGGCGTCGCCCGGAGACGCGCGTGTTCTTCGACGTGCGCCGCTACGAGGGCATCATCGAGGGCGTGCTCAGCCGTGTCGCCGAGCTCGGCTTCGCGCTCGGGCTGACGCATCATCCCGGCATCGCGCACGAGGTGGTGCATACCGGCGAGATGGTGTGCGTATTGCCGCCGCAGCACCCGCTCGCCGAAAGGCCCGTGATCTCGGCTTCGGATCTGTCC
The DNA here is from genome assembly GCF_028128695.1 of Bradyrhizobium sp. CCBAU 25360. Classification (NCBI taxonomy): domain Bacteria; kingdom Pseudomonadati; phylum Pseudomonadota; class Alphaproteobacteria; order Hyphomicrobiales; family Nitrobacteraceae; genus Bradyrhizobium; species Bradyrhizobium sp. CCBAU 25360. The sequence continues at coordinate 225,971 of NZ_LBJA01000039.1, read as the reverse complement.
GGCCTGCCTTTCATCGGGCTCGAACGCGGCACGCGGCTGGGTGAGGCCGTGCGCGACAGTTTTGCCCGCGCCGGCGCGCCGTTTCAGCCGACCGTCGAGGTGCGCTACTGCAACACGGCCTGCGTGTTAGCTGCCGCCGGCGTCGGCGCCGCGGTGGTCGATCCCTACTCGCCGCGACAGAACGGCGGCAGCGGCCTCGTTGTCCGCCCGTTCACGCCGACGACGCACGCGGTCGCCTATATGCTATGGTCGGAGGCCGAGCCGCTGTCGCGCCTGGCCAAGGCCTTTCTCAACGAGGTCCGCAAGGAAAGTGCACTGCTGGAGCGTACAGCGTCACACCAGCAATATAGGGCAGAAGGCGGCTGAGCATGATCCGGAAAAGTGTGAAGCGGTTTTCCGGAAAGATCATGCTTGAACAACAAACAAAGCGCGATGACGATTCATTCTGATCTCATCGCGCTTTGGCTTCGCAACCTTCCGGGGGGCACATGGCACGCATCACCATCATCGAGACCGGACAGGTCCCGCAAAAATATCGGGAGCAGCACGGCTCGTTCCCGGACATGTTCGAACGCATGGTCCGCACCGAGGACCCGACGGCCACGGTGGACGTCGTCAGCATCCCGAATGGCGACGCGCTTCCCGATCCGGGCAAGCTCGAGGCCGTGCTGATCACCGGCGCGGCAGCAGGCGTCTATGACGGGCTCGACTGGATCGCGCCACTGGAGCATTTCGTCCGTACCGCTTACGCCAACAAGACGCCGATGGTCGGAATCTGCTTCGGCCATCAGTTGATCGCGCAGGCGCTCGGCGGCACCGTGCGCAAGTCGGAGAAAGGCTGGGGCATCGGCCGGCACGTCTATCAGGTGCTGCCGGAGAACGGCGTCATTGCCTGCGAGGAGGTCGCAATCGCCGCCTCACATCAGGATCAGGTGATCGAGCCGCCCAACGACGCGCTGACGATCCTGTCGTCGGAGTTCACCCCGCATGCCGGCCTGCTCTACGCCAATGGCACGACGCTGACCGTGCAGCCGCACCCGGAGTTCGACGTGGCGTTTGCGCAAGTGTGCTGCGATCTGCGCGACGGCAAGGCTCCGGATGACGTGGTGGCGACGGCGCGCGCATCGCTGGCCGAGCCGATGGACAATGCGAAGCTCGGTGGGGCGATTACGCGGTTTCTGGCAAGGCGGTGAGACTTCACCTCGCCCCGCTTGCGGGGAGAGGTCGGATTGCATCGAAGATGCAATCCGGGTGAGGGGGACTCTCCGCGAGTCCGTCTGCCATCGAATTTGCTGAAGCAGCCCCTCACCCCAACCCTCTCCCCGTAAGAACGGGGAGAGGGAGAGGAAGCGCCTCAGAACGGACTCTCCCCCAATCCCGGCACATCGGCCGGCCGCGGCCCCGGCGCGGCCCAATGAAAGCGGCGGTCCTTCTCCGCAATGGCGATGTCGTTGATCGACGCTTCGCGGCGCTTCATCAGCCCGTCCTCGTCGAACTCCCACTGCTCATTGCCGTAGGAGCGATACCACTGGCCGCTCGCGTCGTGCCATTCGTACTGGAAGCGCACGGCGATGCGGTTCTCGTCGAAGGCCCAGAGGTCCTTGATCAGGCGGTAGTCCTGCTCCTTCTCCCATTTGCGGGTGAGGAACGCGACGATGGCCTCGCGGCCCTGCAAGACCTCTGAGCGATTGCGCCAGCGGCTGTCCTCGGTATAGGCGAGCGAGACCCGCACCGGGTCGCGTGAATTCCAGGCGTCCTCGGCCATGCGGGCCTTTTGCGCGGCGGTCTCACGGGTGAAGGGCGGAAGCGGCGGGCGCGACATGATGGCCTCATCGGTTGGTCGAGGCCGCAATCTATCGCCGCGACTGGTGGAGTCGATAGGCGATCACAAATCGGGCGATCACTTATCGGGCGATCAGGAAATCAGATCGGCCTTCATCAACGCGCGGATCGATTTCGGGATCGGCTGGGCGCGGCCGCCGCTGATGAAGGCGACGCGCACCTCGGCCTTCACCAGAACCTCCTCGCCGCGACGCACTTCCTGCGCCAGCATGATCGAGGCGCCCTTCACCGCAACAGGCCAGGTCACGACGTCGAGCACGTCGTCCATCCGAGCGGGTTTCAGGAAATCCAGATGCATCGAGCGCACCACGAAGGCAAAGCCCGCACCTTCGGTCTCCACCTGGTCGAACAGCGCCTGCTGCTCGGCGCCCATCAGCCGGAGGTGATTGGTGCGGCCGCGCTCCATGTAGCGCAGATAATTGGCGTGATAGACGATGCCGGAGAAATCCGTTTTGCCGGTATCGGCACTACGCCGAAGAAGTTATGGTCTGATATTCTTTGGCCGATGGCGCGCAGCTGCCTAGAACCCGGTGTTTGCGACAATGAGTGAATCGAAACGTGACTTGAAGCTAAAGGAACTGCTCTGCCGTGCAGACCTTATGGAGACCGAATTAAAGATCGCCCGCTTTATGGTGCTCGATTGGATTCTCGGGTTCAGTGCTCCCACAGAGGACGAACTGAAACAGCTTGCGAAAGTACTAGACTATCACAGCACGCTAACGGACGAAGTGCTCGCCCTGCCGCCGACTGACGGAGAGGATTTCAAAAGCGCGCAGGCTACATTGGCGAATGAGTACAACCGCAAATTCGATCGAAGATAATTTTTCTAAGGTCGAATTTTCGTAGAGCGGTCTCTGGTAATTGCATGCTTTCCCTTACGGGAGCGGATCGCCGAATGTAGCGCCACCTTGTAATCCTCATCGGCCATTGTCCGACCGATTGCGCCCGCTAAACCAAGCCACGCCTCGCGAAAGTGAGCCTGCGTGAAAATGTTGCGCGGGTCATTTTCGGGGATGGGTCGCATCCTCGCTTGCAATGGCTTTCTTGGATATTTGCCAGTTGGCACAAGCTGCACTCCTTAACCTGAGTCAACGATAAATGATGACCTACATGCTTTCAAATGATATCATCTATTATAGACTATTTTGACGAAATATCAAGGTGTTAGTACAAATCGCGCATGTCGCCAGAACAGTGCCGAGCAGCGCGAGGTTGGTTGAATTGGTCCCAAGAGAAATTGGCGGCCAAAGCTCAGGTATCGAGCAGCACGCTTCGCGACTTTGAAGCTGGGCGACGCATTCCGATCGCCAATAATCTTTCGGCCATTCGGCGAGCGCTGGAGAAAGGCGGCATTCAATTCCTTTTCTTCGAGGGCAAACCGTTCGGCGTCGCGACGAATCAAACGCCGCAAAACGGAGTTGGGAGTAACGGGCACCCCCTTGCTAAGGATTAGTTGCACCACAGGCCGGGAGATGATCAAAGATTGAGCACGATTCCGAATTGCGTGGGGATGGGCTCTTTGCGGTACAAGTCGTTTCGAATCCAAAATTTCAAAGGTATCAAAGACACTACGGTCGAACTGAGCGCACTTGCAGGCGCTTCCGTCTTTGCCTTCGTCGGCCTCAACGAGAGTGGCAAGACGACCATCCTTGAAGCCATCCATAGTTTTTCACCCGATAGCGCGACGAGTGAGCTCTTGGGTGGAGATCACGAAACAGGCGTTCCCTTCAAGGAGCGCGTCCCCCGTCATGTAATTTCGACTTTCACGGGTTACGTGTCGGTGGCAGCCACTATTCTACTATCGGCAGAAGACAAGACATCAATTGCAGACACACTGCTCGAAAAGAACGACCTAGTCCTAGACGTCGATAGCTTTCCGGACACGGTCGTTATGGTACGGCAACAGCGCTTTGAGAACGGCGACTTCAAGCAGTCGTTCTTCACGCTCGTCGCAAAATATAGCGTGAGGAACAAGAAGCAAAAGCGATGGAGAGAGGCTACTGAACAAGAGACGGTTCTGGTCCGCAATGCCGTTTATAGCGAGACTCCAGACATCGCATATTTTCCGACATTCGTGTTTGATTTTCCAGAAAGCATTTTCTTGACGGAACGCGGCAACGCAATCGATGCGTTCTATCGCTCGGTTTTTCAGGACATATTGGATTTCGATAACAGGGGCCACACGATCGAAAAGGACATCGTCGGCCGCATTCGCAGCCATGACATGGTCATCCCATGGCTAACCTTTCTTACGACGTGGGGCGCGCACGACAGCAAAGACAAGATACAGCACGTCATGGATCGAGCGAGTGCTGCGGTGAGCCGTCTCGTATTCGGAAAGTGGAACAAGATCTTTGGCGAAGACACTCGCGGAAAGGAAGTTGTTATATCCTTCGACGTGGTCGAGGGCGAAACGGACGACGGCAAAGGCACTAAAGCGAAGACTCAAGAACACGATGTGAAAATCAAATTTCAGATTCGGGATGGAACGCGACGCTTCAACGTTAACGACCGCTCGCTAGGCTTCCGCTGGTTCTTCGCCTTTATGCTTTTCACCCAATTCCGGGTAGCCCGCTCATCTTCGCGTCCTATGCTATTTTTGTTTGATGAGCCTGCCTCCAATCTTCATTCCGCAGCTCAAGAGAAACTTATTGAATGCTTCCCTGAAATAGCGACAGCCGATCATACGCTAGCCTATACCACGCACAGTCACTATATGATCGAGCCGAAGTGGCTCGAACAAACATTCATCGTGACAAATCGAGCGGACGCTCCGCGAAGCTCTATTCTTGATGAGATATCGCTTGATGATGAATCGCTCGACGTAAAGGTCGCGACATACAGATCGTTTGTTAACGAACATCCAAGTCAGACGAGCTACTTCCAGCCAATCCTCGATCGCCTTGAAGTGGTCCCATCGCGATTTGATCTACAGAAGACCTCGATCGTCGTTGAAGGGCGATCTGATTATTACATTCTTAGGTATGCAGCCAATTTGTTGAACCGTAGCGATTTACCGATCCTGCCGGGACTTGGCGCAGGCACGTTTGGCGCGCTCGTCTCCTTGCACATTGGGTGGAATTTAAGATTCTTCTTTCTCCTTGACGGAGATCGACAAGGCAAAGATGAGAAGACTCGGTACGTCACGGAATACGGCATACCCGTGAATCGCATCGGAACGATCGACGAGCTAGTTCCTGGAATTGCGCAGATTGAAGACCTACTCGACGACGAGGCGTCAGATCGGATTCGGGATGAGTTAAAATTGGCTAATCGCCCCTCAAAAGGACAGATAAAGCGCTTCTTCCAAGAGCGGCTGGCCATGTCAAAAGTCAGCGACTTGGGATCGACATTCCATACACGCGCAAAAACATTGTTGGATGCTTTAGCAGCCAAACTTACCTAGCTGACTAACCATCTGTTCACTCCGCATTCATCGCGACCCGCAACGCTTTGGGAATTCTCTGAGCCCTTCCCGCAGCGACGAAGGCCACGCGCACGCGCGCCTCGACTATCAATTCGTCGCGGCGCGTGCACCGTTGCAGCAGCGTAATCGATGCGCCTTTGACTTGATCTGGCTGAGTGACGACTTCCAGGACGTCGTCCATGAATGCTGGCCTGAAAAAATCGATTTGCATGGAACGCACTACAAATGCAAATCCGGAAGCGTCGCCATCTGTCTCTTCGAAGAGGGCGCGCTGATCAGTCCCAAGAAGTCGCAAGAAATTCGTCCTGCCCCTCTCCATAAAGCGAAGATAGCTGGCGTGATAAACCGCTCCGCTAAAATCCGTATCTTCGTAAAAGACACGAACCTGCATGTGGTGCACACCGTTGCGAAGTTCGCCATCAAGAAAAGTCGTCACAATCGTTCGCCCGTATCAGAGCAGCACTGAAAGCTTCGGAAGGTCGTGATTGACTTTTCTATACGATGTCGGAACGGAGGCAAAACATTGAAATCCGTGTCCTCGTAATAGACGCGGACCTGCATGTGGTGGCGGCCGTCGCGGATCTCGCCGTCGAGATGAGCTGTCACGTCGCGAGCCTCTTCGCTTGTCGCTAACCGCCCCGTTTTGCGCAAAAACGGCCGGACGCGCAAGCGCAGCTAGGACACGGCGAGCCCTGTCCTTCCCAGCGTCACCTCGACGATCTCGGGCGGCACGCCGACGCGGATCGGCATGATGCTGCAACCGAGGCCACCGGAGACAATGAGGTCGCATTTCAGCCGGAAGTGGCCATAGGCGAGGCGCAGGCCGTTCTTGGGCGAAACCGCCGGCGACCAGCCAAGCAGGCGAACCTGGCCGCCATGGGTATGACCGGACAGTTGCAGCGCGACGCGCCCGGGTACGAGCGGCGCGATGTTGGGCTCGTGCGCGAGCAGGATGACCGGCGCATCGTCGGTGACCTTCGCCAGCGTGGCGTTAAGATCGTCGGCGCCGAAGCGGCCGATGCTGCGGAAGCGCCGCGCCGGCAGGAAGGCCAGCTGATCGCCGAGCCCCGCAAGCCAGAACGGGCGGCCGTCCTTGGTGAGGCGCACCACGTCATTCTCGTAGACGGGGATGCCGGCCGTCTCCAGCGCGCGATGGGCGATCGTCGGCCCATACCCTGCCTGCTGCACCGTCCCGTCGTCCCAATAATCGTGGTTGCCCATCACGGCATGGACGCCGAGCGGCGCCTTCAGGCGGGCCAGCACCCTCGCCCATTCGCTCGCCGGAATCATGCGCGTGACCTGATGAAGGCCGGCGACATAGTCGCCGAGCAGCACGACGAGATCGGCCTTCAGCGCGTTGGTGCGGTCGACGATCGACTCGATCCGCTCCAGCGACATCCAGGGATCGCAGGCATGAATGTCGGCGATGGCGGCGATCTTCAGCGGAAGATCCGCCGGCCATTGCCGCGGCGTCGGATGATAGCGGGTGACGCGGAGCCGCAGCACCGGCTCGATGCCGACGCCATAGGCGGCGGTCGAGACGCCGAGGGCGGACAGACCGCCGATGGAACGGATGAGATGACGGCGCGTGATCATGAGGACCCGATCGTAATGCGCCTTGTTGATGCGGTCCGATTGGAGCGGAATTGGGGTGCGTTCGTGCAGAACGTCTGCACGAGATTACCGGAAGTTCATGACAGGCGGAGGGCTTCGCACTTGCGGAAGACCAGTCGTCGCTCACGTGGGCGCCAAGCGAGCCGGCTTGTGCCGAGTCAACGCGGCAGAGCGCGCGCAGAGGAGGAGCCACAGCACCACCCACAGGAGCGGCACAATCATCGTCGGACCTTCCAGGATCGCACCAACCAAAATCAGTCCGACTGGCACGAACAGCAAAGCAGTCACGCCGGTCCAGACGGCGTTGACCAGCGGCCGACCGGAAGCATTGGAGAAGACCTTGGCCGGCAACCTCGAGCCCACCACAAAAACAAGCCATATCGCAAGGTAAGGCACGAACAGCCAAAGCAGAATGTCCTGAACCTGGGACATCGGGATCACGACTGAATCGGACCAGGGCGGATAATATCCGCGCGCCAACTCGGTCATGAAAAACAGATCGTAGGCAGGGATTTGCAGCAGCCAGGCCGCGCTCGCCAGACCGACGATCCAAATGCTCTTAGGCGTCGACAGCTCTCTCCAGGCCTTCTTGCGGCTCCACAACATGAAGCCAAGCATCGTCACCCCGGACGCAGCCAGCCCTGCGCCAGCATCGAAGAGGCCCCACTTGCTGGTACGCAAATTATTCATAGACCTGTACCAGTCCTCATCGCTACATCGCCGATCCGGGCTGGCGTTCGGAACGCCGGGCACACACTCCTGCCCGGTCCTGATCCGCTCCACAGCGGCAACGTCGGTGTATGCAGGTGTCGCGATGCCGATGGCGACCAGCAGGAAGCCGACCGTAGTTATGGAGAGAACGAGACATGCGAGCCGATAGCGTCTCGATCCGAAGCAATCTTCAACCACGCTATCCCTCTGGCTCGCAATCGACGGCAATACAGCTCAAGCGGTGGGACACCCTACGAAGGGATATCATCACCCTTCATTCTAGCAAAAATCGGATGATATCGTGCAGATATTGCGCAGATCAGTCGTCGCTGTCGTCCGCGCCGAACAGGCCAAACTGCGCCGCCGCATCCCGCGAGGGCTCGGCGATGCCGAGATGTCGGAAGGCGTGCGAGGTGAGCAGACGGCCGCGCGGAGTACGCTGCAGATAGCCGCACTGGATCAGGTAGGGCTCGATGATGTCCTCGATCGCATCGCGCGGCTCGGACAGCGCAGCGGCCATGGTCTCGACGCCGACCGGGCCGCCGCCATAGTTCATCGCGATGGTCGTGAGATAGCGGCGGTCCATCGCGTCGAGGCCCGCAGCGTCGACCTCGAGCGCGCTCAGCGCGTGGTCGGCAATCTTGCGATCGATCCTGTCGGCATCGGCCGCCGAAGCGAAATCGCGCACGCGCCGCAACAGACGGCCGGCGATGCGCGGCGTGCCGCGCGCGCGGCGCGCGATCTCGTTGGCACCGTCCGCGCTCATGCCGACATTGAGCACGCGCGCGCCGCGGGTGACGATGCTTTCGAGTTCCTCGATGGTGTAGAAGTTGAGACGGACCGGAATGCCGAAACGATCGCGCAAGGGATTGGTCAGGAGACCCGCGCGCGTGGTGGCGCCGACGAGGGTGAATTTCGACAGCTCGATCTTGACTGAGCGCGCCGCCGGGCCCTCGCCGATGATGAGGTCGAGCTGAAAATCCTCCATCGCGGGATAGAGCACCTCTTCCACCGCCGGACTGAGGCGATGGATCTCGTCGATGAAGAGCACGTCGCGCTCCTCGAGATTGGTCAGCAGCGCGGCGAGATCGCCGGCCTTGGCGATGACGGGACCCGACGTGGCGCGAAAGCCGACACCGAGCTCCTTCGCCACGATCTGCGCCAGCGTGGTCTTGCCGAGGCCCGGGGGACCTACGAACAGCACGTGATCCAGCGCCTCGCCGCGCTTGCGGGCCGCCTCGATGAAGATCGAGAGGTTCTTGCGCGCCTGCTGCTGGCCGACGAAATCGGATAGCGATTGCGGGCGCAGCGCCGTGTCGCCGACATCGTCACTGCGGCGCTCGGGCGACACCATGCGGTTGGCCTTGGGATCGCTCACTCAGCGAACTCCACGTAGGGTGGGCAAAGGCGCGCTTCGCGCCGTGCCCACCATGACTTCGATCGATTGAAAGATGGTGGGCACGCTGCGCTTTGCCCACCCTACCAGACCGACCATTGTCGCGCTCACTTCGCCAGTTCCTTCAGGCCGAGCCGGATGAGCTGCGCCGTCTCGGCGCCCTCACCCGCACTGCGCGAGGCCGACGCAATCGCGGCGGCGGCCTGCGGCTGGCCGTAGCCGAGATTGACCAGTGCCGAGATCGCGTCGGCGACGGGCCGCGGTGCGCGCTGGTCGTCGACGGCGCCGGCAAGATGCACCACCGCCGGATCGACATTGGCGAAGGCCGGCGCCTTGTCCTTCAATTCTGTGACGATGCGCTCGGCGACCTTGGGGCCGACCCCGGGCGTACGCGCCACCGCCGCCTTGTCGCGCAGCGCAATCGCATTGGCGAGGTCGGAAGGCGCCAGCGTGCCGAGCACGGCGAGTGCGACCTTGGCGCCGACGCCCTGCACGGTCTGGAGCAGGCGAAACCATTCCCGCTCCTGGTCGGTGCGAAAGCCGAACAGCTTGATCTGGTCCTCACGGACATAGGTCTCGATCGACAGCACGGCGGCCTCGCCCGGCGAGGGCAGATGCTGCAGCGTGCGCGAGGAGCAATGCACCTGATAGCCGACGCCGCCGACGTCGAGGATCACGAAATCCTCGCCGTAGGAATCGATCAGGCCCTTGAGCTTGCCGATCATAACCCCGCCACCTTCAGCCTCAGCGCGGTGCTCTGGCGGTGATGGGCGTGGGTGATGGCGATGGCGAGCGCGTCGGCGGCATCCGCTGACGGCGGCTCGGCCTTGGGCAGCAAGATCTTCAGCATCATCGCGATCTGTTGCTTGTCGGCATGGCCGGCGCCGACCACCGTCTTCTTGACCTGGTTCGGCGCGTATTCGGCGACAGAGATGCCGAACATCGCGGGCGCCAGCATGGCGACGCCGCGGGCCTGGCCGAGCTTCAGCGTCGCAACGCCGTCCTTGTTGACGAAGGTCTGCTCGACCGCGGCTTCCATCGGCCTGTGGCCGGACAGCACGGACGCGAGCCCCTCATGGATCGCGAGCAGCCGGCTCGCCAGCGGCAAATCGTCCGGTGGTTCCACCGAGCCGCAGGCGACGTAGATCAGACGGTTGCCCTCAGCCTCGATCACGCCCCAGCCGGTGCGGCGCAGGCCGGGGTCGATGCCGATGATGCGAACGGGGCCACGAATCGGGAGCACGGTCATGGGCCAGTGATAGCGGCTGGCCGTCGTGGGGGAAACAGAAACAGAACGGAAGTAACAGGGGAAGTGGGATATCGTCAGTGAGGCGGGAATTGTTGCCCGCCACGACGCGCGCCGTCATCCCCGCGAAAGCGGGGAATCCAGTACGCCGCGGCTTCTCCGTATCTCGCCGGCTTCGCTGGAATACTGGGTCGCCCGGTCAAGCCGGGCGACGACAGCGGAGGGTGAGGTCCTACCCGCCCATCTTCGCGACCAGCGCGTCCGACACCTCGAAATTGGCGTAGACGTGCTGGACGTCGTCGTGCTCGTTCAGCAGATCCATCAGCTTGAGCAGCTTCTCGCCGGTCTCGTCGTCGACCGCGACCGTGTTCTGCGGCTTCCAGATCAGCGCGGCCTTGCGCGGCTCGCCGAACTTGGCCTCCAGCGCCTTGGCGACGTCGCGATAGCCCTCGGTCGAGGCATAGATCTCGTGACCGGCTTCGCCGGAGACGACGTCGTCGGCGCCGGCCTCGATCGCCGCATCGAGCATGGCGTCGTCGGAGGCCACGCTGCGGTCGTATTCGATGATTCCGGTGCGATCGAACATGAAGGACACCGAGCCGGTTTCGCCGAGATTGCCGCCCGACTTGGTGAAGAAGGAGCGGATGTCGGAGGCGGCGCGGTTGCGGTTGTCGGTCAGCGCCTCGACGATGACGGCGACGCCGCCGGGGCCATAGCCCTCGTAGCGGATCTCGTCATAGTTCTCGCCCTCATTGCCGAGCGCTTTCTTGACGGCGCGCTCGATATTGTCCTTCGGCATGTTCTCCTGGCGCGCCGCGATGATGGCGGCGCGCAGGCGGGGGTTCATGTTGGGGTCGGGCGTGCCCAGCTTGGCCGCGACGGTGATTTCCCGCGCCAGCTTGCCGAACAGCTTCGACTTCTGGGCATCCTGCCGCCCCTTGCGGTGCATGATGTTCTTGAATTGGGAATGTCCGGCCATGCGTGGTCTCTCGGGGGTCTCTTGGAAGCGTACGCCAATGAGGGTGGGAAACGCGGCCTTATAGGCCGCCAACCCACCGGAATGAAAGGGTCTCGGATACTTTAAGGTAACACCGTACAGGCCCCTGCCTAGAGGTGAGGCATCGTTAACCCTGACTTCATTCCAGCCTGCGAAAATAACCTCCGAGCGTCCCCGACAAGAGAGACCTGATGGCATTCGGACTATTTCGGAAGCGTCTGCCGGATATGGCCGCGCCGGTGGCAGCCGCAGAGGCCGCGCCGCCGGTGACCCAGTCCGAGCCCGCCCCAGCCGAAGGTGATTCGGCGCGGGAGATCCTGGAATTACTGGAACTCGAGCTCGGCGCGATGATCCGCCAGCTCGAGCGCGCCGCCAATTCGGTGGCGGGCGGCGCCGAAGCGACCGCATCGACGCTTGCCGCCATCCGCGACCGCACCGACGCCCTGACCGGCCGGACCAATGCCGCGCAATCGACCGCCTCGACCTTCGCCCATGCCGCCGACAAGTTCACCCAGTCCGCGCTGGGGATCGGAGCGCAGGTTCGCGAGGCCGGCAAGCTCGCCGACGAGGCCAGCGCCGCGGCGCAGGAAGCCCGCGCCAATGTCGATCGCTTGCGCGAATCCTCCGCCGCCATCGGCAATGTCGTCAACCTGATCGCGCAGATCGCGCGGCAGACGACGCTGCTGGCGCTCAACTCGACGATCGAGGCCGCACGCGCAGGCGCTGCGGGAAAGGGCTTTGCGGTCGTCGCCACCGAGGTCAAGGCCCTCGCGGTGCAGACGCAAGGGGCGACGGAAGAGATTACGAAGAAGATCGACGCGCTGCAGCGCGACGCCGCCGGCTCTGCCGATGCCGTGCACCGCATTTCGCAGGCGATCGAGGCGATCCGACCGGTCTTCGAGACCGTCAACGGCGCGGTCGCCGAACAGAACGCCACCACCAGCGAAGTCTCCGGCAACGCCGCGAGCGCCTCGGAATTCATCGTCTCGGTCGGCGAGAGCGCAGCCGAGATCGATGCCGCGACCAAGGCCGCCGAGAGCCACGGCGAGAACGTCGCCAGTGCCGGCAAAGCCGTCACCACCTTCGCACAGAAGCTGAAATCGCGCTGCGCCGTGCTGCTCCGCCAGAGCGAGCACGACGACCGCCGCAAGACCGAACGGCTGCCCTGCCATCTCAAGTTCGAGAGCCCGCGCGGCGTGATGCCGGTCTATGAAATCTCGATGGACGGCGTGCTGATCGGCGGTGCGGATGCAGGCCGGCTTGCACCGCAAGCGATGATCGAAGGCACCCTCGAAGCCGTCGGCGCCTGCCGCCTGCGCGTGGTCGAGCAATCCAAGGCCGGTGCCCGCGCGCAATTCGCCAGCCCCAATGCCGAGCTCCGCGAAAAAATCGAGGACAGGCTCTGGGCGATCCACGAAGAGAACACGGAGTTCGTCACCCGCGCCATGGAAGCGGGCAACGCGCTGACCCAGATCTTCGAGCAGGCCGTTGCCCGCGGCGAAGTCAGAATCGACGACCTGTTCGACACCGACTACGCCGAAATCGCCGGGACCAATCCGCAGCAATACCGCACGAAATATCTCGACTGGGCCGACCGCGCGCTGCCGCCGTTCCAGGAGGTCTTTCTGGCCAAGGACCAGCGCTTGGCGTTCTGCGCCATGGTCGACCGCAACGGCTTCCTGCCGGTGCACAACAAGATCTATTCGCACCCGCAGCGGCCGGGCGACGTCGCCTGGAACACAGCCAATAGTCGCAACCGCAGGATATTCAACGACCCGGCGGGGTTGGCGGCCGCACGCAACCTGCGCTCGTACCTGGTGCAGAGCTATGCGCGCGACATGGGCAATGGGAATACGGTGATGATGCGCGAGATCGACGTTCCGATCCGCGTGCAGGGCCGGCACTGGGGTGGATTCCGCACGGCCTACAAGCTCTAGAGCCTGGTCCGAAAAAAATGTCCCGCAATTTTTCGAGCGGAATAGAGAAATAAGGCGCGAATTGCGCCTGAGTGCACGCTCAGGCAAGACGCCGACCGCGAATCATCCTTTTAAGCTGAATTGGAATGGGAATGCCGCCGTGAGCCGGGGTGCGGCTCTGACTGGAGGACTCATCGAACATGTCCGTCGTACAACTTGCAGTCATGGACACCGGCTCCAATCGCACGCTGGCCGAGCGGCTGATCGATCAGCTTGCCGACCGCATCGGCGGCCTCGGCGTGGAACTCGCCGATATCGCCGGCAACGTCCAGGAAGTCGCAAATCGCGTCGCAAACCAGTCGGAACGGTTCCACCATCTCCAGGAGACCGCGGAGACGATGGTCTCGGCCAACCACGATATCGCCAATGCATCGCAGGCCGTGCAAACCACCACGTCCGCGGCGGTTGGCGAGATCGCGCAATCGCGCAGCGCCGTCGACACCGCGGTCAACCACATCTCCGAGCTCGTCGCGGCGGTGGAGCGCATCGAGGCGCGCCTCAGCGCCGTCGGCTCGGCGCTGGCGCAGGTCGCGAAAGTCTCCGGCTCGATCGAGGCGATCGCGAAGCAGACCAATCTGCTGGCGCTGAACGCAACCATCGAAGCCGCCCGCGCCGGCAATGCCGGTCGCGGTTTTGCCGTGGTGGCAAGCGAGGTGAAGAACCTCGCGGAAGCCACCCGCCAAGCCACGCACCAGATCTCCGACACCGTGCGCGATCTCGACGGCCAGATCGAAGGCCTGATCGGCGAGAGCAGCGACGCCTCGCAGCGCGCCAAGACCGCCGGCGAAGGCGCCCAGCAGATCTCCGGCATCATCTCGCGGGTTCAGCAGGGCTTCGCCTCCGTGGAGGCGGAGATCGGCAGCGTCACGCGCGCGGCGACCTCCAATCTCGGACATTGCGACACCGTCATCAGCGAGCTGAACGAACTCGCCAAGGGCGTCGACCTCTCCTCGCGCGATCTCAAGAGCGCCGATCAGCGCGTGACAAAGCTGCTCGACACCTCCGAAGGCCTGATCGCGCTGATCGCCGACAGCGGCGTCGAGACATCGGACGCACCGCTGATCCGAATCGTCGTCGAGACCGCGAAGCGGATCTCGACCGAATTCGAGGCCGCGATCGATCGCGGCGACATCACGCTCGACCAGCTCATGGACGAGACGTATCGCGAAATTCCCGGCACCGATCCAAAGCAGTACCTCACCAGCTACGTCGACTTCACCGACCGCGTGCTGCCCGCGATCCAGGATCCGATCCAGAAATCCGATCCCCGCATCGTGTTCTGTGTCGCCTGGGCCAAGGGCGGCTATCTGCCGACCCACAACCCCAACTACCGCCTGCCGCAGGGCAAGGACCCGGTCTGGAACAACGCCAATTGCCGCAACCGCCGCCTGTTCAACGATCGGGCAGTGCAGAAGGTCGCGGCGAACACCAAGCCGTTCCTGCTCCAGACCTACCGGCGCGACATGGGCGGCGGGCAGTTCGTGCTGATGAAGGACCTGTCCTCGCCGATCGTGATCCGCGGCAAGCGTTGGGGCGCCTTCCGGATGGGTTTCCGGCAGAGCTGAGGGCCGCTCAGTCAAAAATCTGAAAAACAACCCCATGCACAGTAGCCGGGGCGTCCGAAATCAATGGCTTACGCCGGCAGCCTCCGGCCCGTTTTGACTCGTCGGGCAAAACAAGGGCACAATGCTATTATTCCGAAGTTCGGCATCTGAGCTTGGCAAGGCCGGAGCAAGCGCCTCGTCCTTCGAGACGCCCGCTCACGCGGGCTCCTCAGGATGAGGCTTCACTGCACCGGTGTCCGGTTGAAACTGCTGCTGCGGACTCCGTCCTCATCCTGAGGGCCCGCCGGAGGCGGGCGTCTCGAAGGATGGGCCGCAGGCGAGGTTCGCCGTCGCGCGGCTCTCCGGTCACGAAACTTTCCCAATCGCACGACTTTCGTCATCGCATGATTTTGCGCATCCGCACGACAATCTGCGGTGATCGACGACGCGCGCGCCGAAAAAGCATCAAAACATGACGATTATCATATCAATTAGCCCAAAACGCTGGCAGCGAGCGCCGCACGAATTCGTGAACGTCATGGGCTGACGCGTCAGCAGCGCAAATATGCATTGCCGGAGATTGCGACGCTTCATTGTCGCGCGCGAATTGGCTGACTAGATCGACGTAAGCGATCGAGCGAGCAAGGGGATGCATATGGCAACTGTTCTCACCATCAACGGCGAAACGAAATCGTTCGATGCGCCGCCTGAAATGCCGCTGCTGTGGGTGCTGCGCGACATCCTCGGAATGACCGGCACCAAGTTCGGCTGCGGCATCGCGCAATGCGGCGCCTGCACGGTGCATGTCGACGGCAAGGCCGTGCGCTCCTGCGTCCTGCCGGTCAGCGCGGTCGAGAACCGCGCCATCACCACGATCGAACATGTCGGCAGCACGCCTGCGGGCGCGAAAGTGCAGAAGGCCTGGCTCGACCTCGAAGTGATCCAGTGCGGCTATTGCCAGTCCGGCCAGATCATGTCGGCCGCCGCATTGCTGGCCGCTACGCCCAATCCTGACGATTCCGACATCGACGCTGCGATGGCCGGCAACATCTGCCGCTGCGGCACCTATGTCCGCATCCGCGAGGCCGTCAAGCAGGCCGCCAACGGCCGTCAGTCCTGAGGTCCACCATGAATGCACATAACAGCGTCTCCCGCCGCGCGCTGCTGACCGGCGGTCTCGCCACCGGTTTCCTGCTCGCCTTCCATCTGCCGCTGCGCGCGGCCGTCAACGAACCGGTGCAGCCGCCCGATGCAACCGAGGGCAAGTTCGCGCCCAACGCCTTCATCCGCATCGACGAGACCGGCCGCACCGTGCTGATGATGCCGCAGGTCGAGATGGGCCAGGGCACCTATACCTCGATCTCCGCCGTGCTCGCCGAAGAGTTGGATGCCGACTGGAGCAAGGTCGAGGTGCAGCACGCCCCGCCGAACGACAAGCTCTACGGCAATCCGACCTTCGGCCTGCAGGTCACCGGCAACTCCAACTCGATCCGGGCCTGGTGGACGCCGCTGCGCAAGGCCGGCGCCACCGCGCGCGCGATGCTGGTGCAGGCCGCGGCCGCCCAATGGGGCGTCGAGCCCGCGAGCTGCACGGCGTCGAAGGGCGAGGTCGCGCATGAAGCCAGCGGCCGCAAGCTCGCTTACGGCGCGCTGGCGCTCGCTGCCCAGGGACAGACCCCGCCGAAGGATGTCGCGCTGAAGGACCCCAAGGACTTCGTCATCATCGGCCAGCCGCTGAAGCGGCTCGACACGCCCGACAAGGTCAACGGCAAGGCCGTCTACGGCATCGACGCGATCCTGCCCGGCATGAAGTTCGCGACCGTCGCCGCCTGCCCCGTGTTCGGCGGCAAGGTCGGCAAGGTCGACGACAGCGCCGCGGTGAAGCTCCCCGGCGTACGCAAGGTCGTGGTGCTCGACGACATGGTCGCCGTGATCGGCGATCACATGTGGGCGGCCAAGAAGGGCCTCGAAGCCCTCAAGATCGAGTGGAACGAGGGACCCAACGCTGCGATCACCACGAAGGATGTCTGGGACGATCTGCGCAAGGCCAGCCAGAAGGACGGCGCGGTCGCCAAATCCGACGGCGACATCGCCAAGGCGCTGGCGAGCGGCGACAAGTTCGAGGCGGCTTACGAGCTGCCGTTCCTGGCGCATGCATCGATGGAGCCCATCAACGCCACCGTCCATGTCAAATCCGATTCCTGCGAGATCTGGACCGGCACGCAGATCATGACGCGCGTGCAGTCGGAGGCGGCGAAGGCCGCTGGGCTTGCGGTCGACAAGGTCATCGTCAACAACCATCTGCTCGGCGGCGGTTTCGGCCGCAAGCTCGAACCCGACATGGTGATCGCGGCGGTGAAGATCGCAAAACAGGTCGACTACCCCGTGAAGGTGGTGTGGACCCGCGAGGAGGACATCCAGCACGACGTCTACCGTCCGGTCTATCGCGACCAGATCACGGCGTCGCTGGTCGACGGCAAGGTCGCGGGGTGGAAGTACAAGGTTGCCGGCTCCGCCGTGCTGGCGCGCTGGCTGCCGCCGGCGTTCCAGAAGGGCATCGACATCGACGCGATCGATGCCGCGGTCGATGCACCCTACGACTTCGCCAATTTCCACGTCGAATATGTCCGCGCCGAGCCGCTGTCGGTGCCGACCGGCTTCTGGCGCGGCGTCGGCCCGAACAACAACGTGTTCGCGGTCGAATGCGCGATGGACGAGCTCGCGCGCAAGGCGGGCAAGGACCCGATCGAGTTCCGAAAGTCCATGCTGACCAAGAACCCGCGCATGCTCGCGGTGCTCAACCAGGTCGCGGAGAAATCCGGCTGGGGTCAACCGCTGCCTCCGCGCGTCGGCCGCGGCGTCTGCGTGCAGCCGTCATTCGCGAGCTTCATCGCGACCGTGGTGGAGGCCGAGATCGACGACATCGGCGAGATCGTGCTCCGCCGCATCACCTCGGTGGTCGACACCGGCATTGCCGTCAACCCCGACACGGTGAAGGCGCAGATCGAGGGCGGGCTGATCTTCGGCCTCACCGCCGCGCTCTATGGCGAGATCACGATCGACAAGGGCCGCGTGCAGCAGTCGAACTTCCACGACTATCGCATGATGCGCATCAACGAGACGCCGAAGATCGAGGTGATCGTCGTCAAGAGCGGCGAGGCGCCCGGCGGCATCGGCGAGGCCGGCGTCAACGCCGGACCGCCGGCGCTGCGCAACGCGATTCTTGCCGCAACCGGCGTGGCGCTGCGGCGCCTGCCCATTGACCGAAAACTGCTGGCTGCGGGGAAGAAGGCATGAGCGGGAAGATGCGTATCCTCACAAGCGTCGCTGCGATCGCCATCCTCGCAGCAGGGCTCGGCGTCTGGATCATCCGCGGGCCCGGCCCGTTCGATTTCTCCGGCGGCACGAAGGTGGCGCTGGCGGATTACCGCGCCGGCAAGCCGACCGGCGTGCCGGCCAAGCTGGAGAAAGCGAGCCTGGTCGAACGCGGTGAATATCTCGCCAAGGCGGCCGACTGCATGGTCTGCCACACCAAGCCCGGCGAGAAGGATTATGCGGGCGGGCTCGCCTTCAAGCTGCCGTTCGGCACGCTCTATTCCACCAACATCACGCCGGACAAGGACACCGGCATCGGCAATTACAGCGACCAGGATTTCCTGAACGCGGTCCAGCACGGCCAGCGCCGTGACGGCGCCCGGCTCTATCCGGCGATGCCGTACACGTCCTACACATTCATGACCGACGCGGACGTGCTGGCGGTGAAGGCCTATCTGTTCAGCCTGCCGGCGGTGCGCGCGAAGGCGCCGGAGAATACGCTGTCGTTCCCGTTCAACCAGCGCTGGGCCATGATTGCCTGGTCGGCCGTGTTCAATCCGGACACGCGCTTTGCGCCTGACACGTCGAAGAGCCCGGAATGGAACAGAGGCGCGTATCTTGTCGAAGCGCTGGCGCATTGCGGCGAATGCCACACCCCGCGCAATCTCGGTTTTGCGCTGGATAACCGCAAGAAGTTCGCCGGCGCGATCACGGCGGGCTGGCGCGCCTTCAACATCTCCTCCGACAAGGCGACGGGTCTCGGCAACTGGAGCGACCAGGATCTGATCTCCTATCTGTCGCTCGGCCATGCGCCGGGCCACGGCTCGGCCTCGGGCCCGATGGGTGAAGCCGTCGACCACAGCTTTAGCCAGTTCGCGCCGGAGGACATCAGCAGCATCGTTGCTTATCTGCGCAGCGTGCCGCCGGTGCCCTCGCCCGACCTGCCCGCCACCACGGCACCCGTCGCCCCCGCCTCGCACAAGGACGGCATCACGGCGGACGCACGCGGCAAGAAGGTGTTCGCCAGCGCCTGCGCCAGCTGCCACGGCTGGAGCGGCGAGAGCCCGGTCTCGCCGATGGCAACGCTGACCGGCACCTGGGCCGTCAACGACCCCGCCGCCACCAACGTCGCGCAGATCGTGCTGTCAGGCACCAAGCGCCACACGCCCGATGGCGCGCTGTCGATGCCGGCGTTCGGCAACGCCTACACCGACGACGAGATCGCGGCGGTGGCGAACTACGTCACGGCGCGGTTCGGGACGAAGGGCTCGAAGCTGACGGCGAAGGATGTCGCGGAGCTGCGGGGACAGACGGCGGAGTAGCACGGTGGCGGTACTTGCAGCGAGATTGATGCGCAATCGCGCGTGTCAATCTCCGCTGTCGTCCCGGACAAGCGAAGCGCAGATCCGGGACCCATACCCACAGGGAGTGGTTTGGCGAGAATTCGGAGTGGGAGCTTTGCCTCACACTTCTCCCTGTGGGTATGGGTCCCCGCGTGCGCGGGGACGACACTGAGTTTGACGCGCCGCTACTCAGCTCAACCAGAACTTCGGCGTCGCCGGCTCCAGCCTTCCGCCGACGCGCACTGGCGCGATCTTCAGCGCGAGGCCGGTGACATCATCCGTCTCCACGGCGACGCCGCTCAGCGTCGCCGCGCCCGCCGCCGGCTCGAATCGTCCCGACGGAATCCCCGACGTGAACCTGCGCAGCGGCTCTTCCTTCTGCATGCCGATGATGGAATCGTAGTCGCCGGTCATGCCGGCATCGGTCATGTAGGCGGTACCGCCCGCGAGGATCTGGTGGTCGGCGGTCGGCACGTGGGTGTGCGTGCCGACGACGAGGCTGGCGCGGCCGTCGCAAAAGAAGCCGATGCCCTGCTTCTCGCTGCTTGCCTCGCAATGGAAGTCGACGACGATGGCGTCCGCAGCGACGCCGAGCGGACAGGCGCCGAGCTCACGCTCCAGCGCCGCGAAGGGATCGTCGAACGGGGTCATGAAGACGCGGCCCAAGGCGTTGACGACGAGCGCATGCTTGCCGTTCTTGGTTTCGACCAGGGCTGCGCCGCGGCCGGGCGTGCCGCGCGGATAGTTCGCGGGCCGGATCAGGCGCTCGGCACGCTCGATGAACACCAGGGCTTCACGCTGGTCCCAGGAATGGTTGCCGAGCGTGACCGCGTCGGCACCGGCGTCGAGAAACTCCTGATAGATCGCTTCCGTGATGCCGAAGCCGCCCGCGGAATTCTCGCCGTTGACGACGACGAAATCGAGCGACCAATCCTTGACCATGCCGGGCAGATATTCGGCGATTGCCGTGCGTCCTGCACGGCCGACGACGTCACCCACGAAGAGAATGCGCAACTTCAGAACTCCGGAAATCGAACACGTCCGATTCCGTTAGCACATAATCCAGCGCGACGTCGTGGGATAGTGCCGGAACCGCCTTGATCTCCTGCGCTGCAAAAGCGAGCCCGATGCCGACGATATTCTTGGCCTTGCGCAAATGCGCGAAGGTGAAGTCGTAATGCCCCGCGCCATAGCCGATGCGATGGCCAAGACGATCGAACGCCGCCAGCGGCGTCAGCATGATATCCGGGATGACTTCGCTTGCGGCCGGCGACGGCTCGGGAATGCCGAGCGGACCGAGCATCAGGCGATCGTTCGGATGGAAGATGCGGAAGATCAGCGACTGGCCGCGCGCGGTGACGCAAGGCAGCGCCAGCTTTGCGCCCTGCTCGGCGAGCTTCTGCAGCAGCGGCATCGGATCGATCTCGCTGCGGATCGGCGAATAGCCGGAGACGATGCTGCCGGGCAAGAGATCGAACGGCAGTCCGCGCTTGGCGAGCTTTGCGGCGGCAGCGCTGCGCTTCTTCTCGCTGAGCGCATCGCGCGCCGCGAGGGCTTTGGCGCGGAGCTCGGCTTTGGAGTTGGGCATGCGCTTTGGTCCCCCACGTCGTCACCCGCGAATGCGGTGATCCAGTATTCCAGAGGCGGCAGTGATTCACACAAAGGCCGCGGCGTACTGGATGCCCCGCCAAGCCGGGGCATGACACCTGTTGACTGGCCGCAGTCGTTTCAACAGGCACAAACCAAGCAAACAAAAGTGCGAAGCCGCGTACGCCGTTGAAGCACTCGATCCCGGAGTTCCCTACGAAAGTAGGTGGGCACCATATGTCCGGGCCCACGGGCCCGGCCAGGGACAGTTCCCTAAAGGATCGATAAGGCCCCGGGGATATATGGCTCCTGACGCGCGTCGCAGCCTCGCCCGCGCAATGTAACAACGATACTGACGAATCGCCAGCCCGGCGAGCGGGTCGCTTTCGCGGCCCTCGCTCGCAATGCCACCCTCCCCTGGAGGGGGAGGGTCGCTACGCATGCAGCGAAGCGAAATGCGTAGCGGGGTGGGGTGACGGTCTCTCCACCTCCAACAGTGTTCGTGTGGAGAGATCACCCCACCCCGCTCGCGCTACGCGCGATCGACCCTCCCCCTCCAGGGGAGGGTGAACGTCAGCCGATCGCGATGCCGTTGCCGACGGTCCGGTTCAGGACCTGGGTCGACTTCTCGATGCGTTCGGCCGCCGCGTTCAGGGCATTCACCACGGCGGTCTGCGTCATCCTGGCGCGCTCGACCGCGGCGTTGCGGAAGTCCCTGAGCTCGGTCAGCTCCTGCTCCATGGTGCGGACACGGTTGCCGGCATCGACCAGCTCGTCGCAGACGGTCAGCGCCGCCATCACGGTGAGGCGCGCATCGCCGATCTCGCCGAATTTTCCGCGCAGCGATTGGATCCGCGTCTCCAGGCTTTCCGCGAGCTTGAGCAGCCGCACCTCCTGGCCCTCCTCGCAGGCCATGCGGTATTGCCGGCCATTGATGGTGACGTTGATGTGGCTCATCCGTCCTCTCCGGTATCGAGCACCGAGCGTATCGTGACGATCGCGGAATCCAGCCGATCGGAAATCTCGCGATTGGTGCGCTCGAGCTTGCGCGCCTTCACCAGCGCGCCGTCGAGCTCGTCGGCGAGCCGCGAGCGATCCGCGCCCAGTGCCTGGATTCGTGCCGCAAGCTCGTTCTCGTCGCGATCGGCGTCGCGCCGCCGCTCGACCGCGCTTTCGAGCGCGTCGAGCGCCGACATCAGCCTGCGGGTCGCGATCTCGATCTCGACCGCGGAGGACTCCGTCATGGCGGAACTGTTGGACACGCGATCGTTCATGTAGTCAGCGGCGGAACCTATGGCCCTTGCCCAGTGGCCTTTTCCTGGGGCGTGCCGTCCGGCAAAAGACTCGGTTCGGCAAGCGGTTAGAAGCAGAAATTTACGTGGCAAGCTAGCCGAGCGCAACGCCGCCGCGAAACTATGCACTGCTAGATCAGGCGCGGATCATCCCGACCCATGGGTTCCTGCCCGCGCGATGGCATCGAAACGGAGCCGCCACTTTCGCAGCGTGCCGCAGGCAACTTTTACGGCCGAATCGGCGTTTGACTGCCTTGGACTCCCGGAACCGAGATGCTATCCCAGCCCCGACCTTCAGTGGCCGCCAGGCTCCTCCCGCGCGGGCGTACACCGCCTCCAAGCGCCTCATTTCAGACGGATTTCAGACATGACGCAGGTCGATCACACCCGTATGGCCAACGCGATCCGCGGCCTTTCGATGGACGCCGTCGAGAAGGCGAAATCGGGTCATCCCGGCCTGCCGATGGGTGCCGCCGACATCGCCACGGTGCTGTTCACGCAATTCCTGAAATTCGACGCCGCCGCGCCCGCCTGGCCCGACCGCGACCGCTTCGTGCTCTCGGCCGGCCACGGCTCGATGCTGCTCTATTCGCTGCTGTATTTGACCGGCAATTCCGAGATGACGCTGGACCAGATCAAGCAGTTCCGCCAGGTGGACTCGCTGACCCCGGGGCACCCCGAGAATTTCCGCACCAGGGGTATCGAAACCACGACCGGCCCGCTCGGCCAGGGCATCTCGACCGCGGTCGGCATGGCGCTCGCCGAGAAGATGCTCGCTGCCGAGTTCGGCAAGAAGATCGTCGATCACCACACCTATGTGCTCGCCTCCGACGGCGACCTGATGGAAGGCGTGTCGCAGGAAGCGATCGCGATGGCCGGGCACTGGAAGCTCAACAAGATGATCGTGCTCTACGACGACAACGGCATCTCGATCGACGGCCCGACCTCGATCTCCGATTCCGTCGACCAGGTGAAGCGCTTCAAGTCGGCGGGCTGGGCCGCCGAGAGAATCGACGGTCACGATCAGGCGGCGATCGCCGACGCCATCACGCGCGCGAAGAAATCCGGCAAGCCGACGCTGATCGCCTGCCGCACCACCATCGGTTTCGGCGCGCCGCACAAGCAGGGCACCTCGAAGGTGCATGGCGAGGCGTTAGGGGCCGAGGAGCTCAAGGCCGCCAAGGAAAATCTCGGCATCTCGCTCGAGCCGTTCGCGGTCGCCGACGACGTGCTGAAGGCGTGGCGTGACGCCGGCAGCCGCGGCGCCGCGGCGCGCCAGGAATGGGAGGGCCGGCTCGGCGAGCTCGGCAGCCGCAAGCGCGCAGAATTCGAGCGGCGCCTGCGCCATGAACGTCCCGCCTCGCTCGCAAAGGCCGTGCGCGCATACAAGAAGGAATTGCTGGAAAAGCCGATGACCGCGGCGACCCGCAAATCCTCGGAAGCCGTGATCGAGGTCATCGCCGGCGCGATGCCGATGGAATTCCTCGCCGGCTCGGCCGACCTCACCGGCTCCAACAACAACAAGGCGAAATCGGCGACCGCGTTCTCGGCCAAGACGCCGAAGGGCCGCTTCATCCATTACGGGATTCGCGAGCACGGCATGGCCGCGGCGATGAACGGCATTTTCCTGCATGGCGGCTTCGCGCCGAACGGCGCGACCTTCCTGGTGTTCACCGACTATGCACGTCCTGCGATGCGCCTTGCCGCGCTGATGGGCTCGGGCGTCGTCTACGTGATGACGCACGATTCCATCGGCCTCGGCGAAGACGGCCCGACCCACCAGCCGGTCGAGCATCTCGCCGCGCTTCGCGCCATTCCCAACATGCGCGTGTTCCGTCCCTGCGATTCCATTGAGGTCGCCGAGTGCTGGGAGCTTGCGCTCAACCGCATCGACGGCCCGACCGTGCTGGCGCTGACGCGCCAGAACCTGCCGCAGCTGCGCTCCACCGTGCCGAACGACAACCCTTGCGCACAGGGCGCCTACGAGCTGGTCGCAGCCCAGGGCGAAGCCAAGGCGACGCTGTTCGCCTCCGGCTCCGAGGTCGAAATCGCGGTCGCCGCCCAGAAGCAGCTCGCGGAACGCGGCATCGCGTCGCGCGTTGTCTCCGTTCCCTCGCTCGAGCTGTTGTTAGCGCAACCAGAGGCCAAGCGCGCCGCCATCATCGGCAACGCGCCGGTCAAGGTCGCGATCGAGGCCGCCGTGCGTTGGGGCTGGGATGCCGTGATCGGCCAGGATGGCGAATTCATCGGCATGCATTCCTTCGGCGAAAGCGGCCCTGCAAAGGAGCTTTACAAGCATTTCGGCATTACCGCCGAGGCCGCGGTTAACGCTGTGCTGAAGCGCGTTTCCTGAGAGTTGAGCTTGCCGCAAAAAAGGACTACGTAGTCTCTCATATGATCAAGCACCGCCCGGCCGAACCGGGCGCCCGCCCCTAAAAAACCCTCGCAGGCGCGCATAGCGCGTTGTGCGGGATGACAACGGTCATTGAAGGAGACGAAACATGGCAGTCCGCGTCGGAATTAACGGTTTTGGCCGCATCGGCCGCAACATCCTGCGGGCCATCGCCGAGTCCGGCCGCAAGGACATCGAGGTCGTCGGCATCAACGATCTCGGTCCGGTGGAGACCAACGCCCATCTGCTTCGTTTCGACAGCGTCCATGGCCGCTTCCCCGGCACCGTGACCGTCGACGGCGACTCGATCAATCTCGGTGGCGGCAAGATCAAGGTGACCGCCGAGCGCGATCCCTCGAAGCTGCCGTGGAAGGATCTCGGCGTCGACATCGCGATGGAATGCACCGGCATCTTCACCTCGAAGGACAAGGCGTCCGCGCATCTGACCGCCGGCGCCAAGCGCGTGCTGGTCTCCGCGCCCGCCGACGGCGCCGACGCCACCATCGTCTACGGCGTCAACCACGAGACGCTGACCAAGGAGCACCTGGTCATCTCGAACGGCTCCTGCACAACCAACTGCCTGGCGCCGGTCGCCAAGGTGCTGAACGATCTCGTCGGCATCGAGACCGGCTTCATGACCACGATCCACGCCTATACCGGCGACCAGCCGACGCTCGATACGATGCACAAGGATCTCTATCGCGGCCGCGCGGCGGCGATGTCGATGATCCCGACATCGACGGGTGCTGCGAAGGCGATCGGCCTCGTGCTGCCGGAGCTCAAGGGCAAGCTCGACGGCGTCGCGATCCGCGTGCCGACCCCGAACGTCTCGGTCGTCGACCTCAAGATCATCGCCA
The DNA here is from genome assembly GCF_028128695.1 of Bradyrhizobium sp. CCBAU 25360. Taxonomy (NCBI): domain Bacteria; kingdom Pseudomonadati; phylum Pseudomonadota; class Alphaproteobacteria; order Hyphomicrobiales; family Nitrobacteraceae; genus Bradyrhizobium; species Bradyrhizobium sp. CCBAU 25360. The sequence goes on along the minus strand of NZ_LBJA01000039.1, from coordinate 200,432 downwards.
AGCGCGCCACCGACGCCAAGGAGATCAACGCGGCGATGAAGCGCGCCAGCGAGCAGCAGCTCAAGGGCATCCTCGGCTACACCACCGCGCCGAACGTCTCGATCGACTTCAACCACGACCCGCACTCCTCGACCTTCCACGAGGACCAGACCAAGGTGCAGAACGGCACGCTGGTGCGCGTGATGTCCTGGTACGACAACGAGTGGGGCTTCTCGAACCGCATGGCGGACACCGCCGTCGCGATCGCGAAGGTGATCTAAGCAAGGTCTCGTGTCCCGGACGCGGCGCAGCGCTAAGCGCTGCTCCGCAGAGCCGGGACCCATTCAATTGCGGGACTCGCTGTCATGTGGGTCCCGGTTCTGCAGCGCATCGCTCCGCGCTGCGCTGCGCCCGGGACAAGAGAGATGACCAACAAATTCCGCACCCTCGACGACGTCGATGTGAAGGGCAAGCGCGTGCTGCTGCGCGTCGACCTCAACGTGCCCATGGACAATGGCCGCGTCAGCGACACGACCCGGCTCGAGCGCGTCGCGCCGACCATCACCGAGATCTCGGACAAGGGCGGCAAGGTCATCCTGCTCGCCCATTTCGGCCGGCCGAAGGGGCGCGATGCCAAGGACTCGCTCAAGCCTGTCGCTGAAGCGCTGTCGAAGGTGGTGAAGAAGCCGGTTGCTTTCGCCGACGACTGCATCGGCGAGCCCGCGGCCAAGGCCGTTGCTGGCCTGAACGACGGCGACATCCTGTGTCTGGAAAATACCCGCTTCCACAAGGAAGAGGAAAAGAACGATCCGGCCTTCGTCGCGGAGCTGGCAAAGCTCGGCGACATCTGGGTCAATGACGCGTTCTCGGCGGCGCACCGCGCCCACGCCACGACCGAAGGCCTCGGCCACAAGCTGCCGGCCTATGCCGGCCGCACCATGCAGGCCGAGTTAGATGCGCTGGAGAAGGCGCTGGGCTCGCCGACCAAGCCTGTCATCGCCATCATCGGCGGCGCAAAAGTCTCGACCAAGATCGACCTGCTTGAGAATCTCGTGAGCAAGGTCGATGCGCTGGTGATCGGCGGCGGCATGGCCAACACCTTCCTGCACGCCCAGGGCGTCGGCGTCGGCAAGTCGCTGGCCGAGAAGGATCTCGCGCCGACCGCGCTGCGCATCATGGAGAAGGCGGAAGCCGCCAACTGCGCCATCATCCTCCCGGTCGACGCCACCGTCGCCTATCATTTCGCGGCCAACGCGCCGTCGCACGCCTATGGGCTCGATGCGATCCCGGCCGACGGCATGATCCTCGACGTCGGTCCGCAATCGATCGCCCGCGTCCACGCCGCGATCGACGACGCGGCGACCTTGGTCTGGAACGGACCGCTCGGCGCCTTCGAGATGCAGCCGTTCGATCGCGGCACGGTCGCGGCCGCCCGGCACGCCGCCGAGCGCACCAAGGCCAGGAAGCTGATCTCGATCGCGGGCGGCGGCGACACCGTCGCGGCGCTCAACCAGGCCCATGTGGCCGGTGACTTCACCTATGTCTCGACCGCCGGTGGCGCGTTCCTCGAATGGATGGAAGGCAAGCCTCTGCCCGGCGTCGAGGTTTTGCGCGTCAAGTAAGCCAGATCGGCGAGTAATCAGCGGGCCCGCAAGGCCCCAACGGGAGAAAAAGACAGATGGCTCGGATCACGTTACGTCAATTGCTCGACCACGCGGCAGAGAACGATTACGGCGTACCGGCCTTCAACATCAACAATATGGAGCAGGCGCTGGCGATCATGGACGCGGCCAACCAGGTCGATGCGCCCGTCATCATCCAGGCCTCGCGCGGTGCGCGCTCCTACGCCAACGACATCATGCTCAAGCACATGATGGACGCGGTCACCGAAATCTATCCGCACATCCCGGTCTGCGTGCATCTCGACCACGGCAACGAGGCGGCGACCTGCATGACCGCGATCCAGGCCGGCTTCACCTCGGTGATGATGGACGGCTCGCTCAAGGCCGACGGCAAGACCCCCGGCGATTGGGGCTACAATGTCGGCGTCACCAAGACCGTGACCGACATGGCCCATCTCGGCGGCATTTCGGTGGAAGGCGAGCTCGGCGTGCTCGGCTCGCTCGAGACCGGCATGGGCGACAAGGAAGACGGCCACGGCGCCGAGGGCAAGCTCAGCCACGACCAGCTCCTGACCAATCCGGACGAGGCCGTGAAGTTCGTCCAGGAGACCAGGGTCGACGCGCTCGCGATCGCGATGGGGACCTCGCACGGCGCCTACAAGTTCACCCGCAAGCCGGACGGCGACATCCTCGCCATGAACGTGATCGAGGAGATCCACCGCAAGCTGCCGAACACGCATCTGGTGATGCACGGCTCCTCCTCGGTGCCGCAGGACCTGCAGGAGATCATCAACGCCAATGGCGGCAAGATGAAGCCGACCTGGGGCGTGCCGGTGGCCGAGATCCAGCGCGGCATCAAGAACGGCGTGCGCAAGATCAACATCGACACCGACAACCGCATGGCCATGACCGGCCAGATCCGGAAAGTGCTCAAGGACAATCCGGAAGAGTTCGATCCGCGCAAATATCTGAAGCCGGCGATGGAAGCCATGACCAAGCTGTGCAAGCAGCGGCTCCAGGAGTTCAACACCGCGGGCCAGGCCTCCAAGATCAAGAAGGTCCTGACCACCGCCGAGATGGCCAAGCGCTACGCCAAGGGCGAGCTGGATCCGAAGGTCGCGTAATCCCCTCGAGCCCATTCCCGGGTCATTCCGGGACACGCCAACGGGTCCGCGCGAATGCGCGGCACGATGACAGGCTCCGCGTGGGCCCGGAATCCATAACCACAGCCTGGGGTTATGGATTCCGGGCCTGCGCCTTTCGGCGCATCCCGGAATGACGGAAAGCCCCTTACCCCTGCGACGAACGTTAACTCGGCAATTGCCCGAGAACGGTCTATTTTCACGGGCAAGGGCAGAATCGTTTTGGGAGGACCTCTCGATGAATCTGACTGAGCTCAACAGAATCGCGACCGCCATGGTCGTATCAGGCAAGGGAATCCTCGCCGCCGACGAATCCTCGGGCACCATCAAGAAGCGTTTTGACGCGATCGGCGTGGACTCGACCGAAGACAACCGCCGCGACTATCGCGAGATGCTGTTCCGCTCCACGGAGGCCATGAGCCAGTATATTTCCGGCGTGATCCTCTATGACGAGACGATCTGGCAGGATGCCAAGGACGGCACGCCGCTGGTGAAGCTGATCGAACAGAGCGGCGCCATTCCCGGCATCAAGGTGGACGAAGGCACGCAGGCCCTGCCGATGTGCCCGGGCGAGCTCGTGACGGTCGGGCTCGACAGGCTCGCCGAACGGCTGAAGAAGTACTATGAGCGCGGCGCGCGCTTCGCAAAATGGCGCGCGGTGATCGACATCGGCAGCGGCATCCCCTCGATGACCGCGATCAGCGTCAACGCCCATGCGCTGGCGCGCTATGCCGCGCTGTGCCAGGCCGCACAGATCGTGCCGATCGTCGAGCCCGAGGTGTTGATGGACGGTGATCACGACATCGACCGCTGCTATGAGGTGACCACCCGCGTGCTCAACAAGACGTTTCAGGAATTGCGCGTGCAGCGCGTCGCGCTCGAAGGCATGGTGCTCAAGCCCAACATGGCGATATCCGGCAAGAAGTCCCCGAAGCAGGCCTCCGTCGAGGAGGTCGCGGAAAAGACGGTCCGGCTGCTCAAGGCCTGCGTGCCCGCGGCGGTGCCCGGCATCGCCTTCCTCTCCGGCGGCCAATCGGATGAAGAGGCGACCGCGCATCTCAACGCCATGCACAAGCTCGGTCCGCTGCCCTGGGGCCTGACCTTCTCCTACGGCCGCGCCCTGCAGGCCGCACCGCAGAAGGCCTGGTCCGGCAAGGCCGAGAACGTCGCGGCCGGCCAGCGCGCCTTCAGCCATCGCGCGCGCATGAACGGCCTCGCCTCCAAGGGCGAATGGCAAAGTAGCCTGGAAAAGAAGGCAGCCTAGATCTTGTCGAACAAACCGCCTCCGCCGCGCCCGGCGCCGCGCCTCTATCTCGCGACGCCCGTCGTCGATGATCCCGTTGCGCTCGTCGCCGAGCTGCCGGGCCTGCTCGCCGCCGCCGACGTCGCAGCCGTGCTGCTGCGGCTCAAGGAGACCGACCAGCGCACCATGATCTCGCGCATCAAGGCGCTCGCGCCGCCGGTGCAGAAAGCGGGCGCCGCCCTGCTCGTCGAGGACCATGCCGAGCTGGTCGCGCGCGGCGGCGCCGACGGCGCGCACCTCCCCGGCATCGCCGCGCTGAAAGAGGCACTGCCATCGCTCAAGCCAGATCGCATCGCCGGTGTTGGCGGGCTGACGACGCGGCACCATTCCATGGATGCGGGCGAGATGGGAGCGGATTACGTGCTGTTCGGCGAGCCCGATGCGAAAGGCCAGCGCCCCTCGGCGCAAGCGATCGCGGAACGGCTCGACTGGTGGGCCGAGCTGTTCGAGCCACCCTGCGTCGGCTTTGCCATGTCGCTGCAGGAAGCCCACGACTTTGCTGCCAGTGGCGCCGATTTCGTCCTGGTCGGCGAGTTCATCTGGGCCGATCCGCGCGGGCCCAAGGCCGCGCTGATCGAGGTCGACGCTGCGATCAAGAATGCCCATGCGACGGCGACGGCCAGCCAAAATCCTGCGAGCCAGGAGCACGGCTAGCGCCCAACATGAAGCTTCCCTGCATCACCATGCTGGCCACGCTGCTGCTCACAGTGCCCGCAGCCGCGCAGCTCCAGATCACCCCGCCGGCTGCGACGCCGAGCGCGCCTGGCGAGAAGCAAAAGCCCAAGCCGCACACGATCACCAAGAAGAAGGAGGCCGCGCCGGCGCCGAAGCCGTCAGCTTCGCCCAAGCCGACCTCCTCGCCCAAGCCGGCGACCGTGATCCCCGCGCCTTCCAGCGACAATTCCAATGTCGATCTGGTGTTCGGCGCCTATCAGCGCGGCCAGTACAAGACCGCGTTCGACCTCGCCACCGCCCGCGCGCAAGCCGGTGATCCCAAGGCGATGACCATGCTCGGCGAGCTCTATTCCAATGCCATGGGCATGCGGCGCGACTACGCCAAGGCAGCCGAATGGTACAAGCGCGCGGCCGATGCCGGCGACCGCGAGGCGATGTTCGCGCTATCCATGCTGCGCATTTCGGGCCGCGGCGGCCCGATCGACAAGAGCGAGGCGGTCAAGCTGATGGCGTCCGCCGCCAAGCTCGGCGAGCCCAGGGCGGCCTATAACCTCGCTCTGCTCTATCTCGACGGCCAGACCCTGCCGCAGGACGTGAAGCGCTCGGCCGAGCTGCTACGCCAGGCCGCCGATGCAGGCCTGCCCGAGGCGCAATACGCGCTGGCGACCTTCTACAAGGAGGGCACCGGCGTGCCGAAGGACCCGGAACGCTCGGTGCGGCTCCTCCAGGCCGCTTCGCTCGCCGACAATGTCGACGCCGAGGTCGAATATGCCATCGCCATGTTCAACGGCACCGGCACCCCGAAGAACCAGCCGGCTGCCGTCGCCCTGCTCCGCAAGGCATCCCGCCAGGGCAGCGCGATCGCGCAGAACCGGCTGGCGTGGGTGCTGATCAACGGCGTGGGCACGTCCGTGGACAAGGTCGAGGGCTTCAAATGGCACCTGGTGGCCAAAACCGCCGGCAAGGGCGACCCGGAGCTCGACAAGCAATTGTCCGACCTGCCCGCCGAGGACCGGACCAAGGCGGAGGCCGCCGCCAAGAAATGGCTCGGGACCAAATGACTTGACGCAATGACTTGACCTGAGGGCCCTTGCAGGGCACCCAATCCCCAAACAGGCGCGATTTCCCGCCCTTTCCCCCGATCAAGACCAGAGCTCATGCTGTATTCCGCCACTATCAACGTCATGGTCAAAGCCGCGCGGCGCGCCGGCCGCAGCCTCAAGCGCGATCTCGGCGAGATCGAGCATCTGCAGGTCTCGCTGAAGGGGCCGGCCAATTTCGTCTCGCTCGCCGACAAGCGTGCCGAGGAGATTCTCTACCAGGACCTCGCCAAGGCGCGGCCCGGCTACGGCTTCATCGGCGAGGAGGGTGGCACCCGCGAGGGCTCCGACAAGAGCCACACCTGGATCGTCGATCCGCTCGACGGCACCACCAACTTCCTGCACGGCATCCCGCAATTCGCGATCTCGATCGGCCTCGTGCGCGAGGGTACGATCATTGCGGGCGTGATCTACAATCCCGCCAATGACGAGCTCTACATCGCCGAGCGCGGCAAGGGCGCCTTCCTCAACGACCAGCGCCTGCGCGTCGCCGGCCGCCGCCAGCTCAACGAATGCGTGGTGGCCTGCGGCCTGCCCCATATCGGCCGCGGCGATCACGAGGAATTCCGCCGCGAGATGACCGCGATCCAGGACCGCGTCGCAGGCCTCCGCCGCTTCGGCGCCGCCTCGCTCGACCTCGCCTTCGTCGCCGCCGGTCGCCTCGACGGCTATTGGGAGCGCAATTTGCAATCCTGGGACATCGCCGCCGGCATGCTGATGGTGCGCGAAGCGGGGGGAACGGTGAGCGATATCGCGACGCCCGGCGATGCGCTCGTCACCGGGCACGTGGTGTGCGGGAATGAGTACGTGCACGGGGAGCTGGTGAAGATTTTGCGGAAGCCGGCGTAGCAGTAGACGCGCGAGCCAATCACTCCGCTGAGACGCTAGTGGGATCCGGAGAAGCCGCCGCGTACTGGATGCCCCGCCCCCGTGCGCAGTTGCGCACCAGGCTGGGCATGACAGTTTGCCTTATGACTTGACCGGCGCCGGCGGGCCGTACGGCTCGCCTTGCTTCGCCGCCTTCGGCTCCCTGTCCCCCGCCAGCACGCGCTGCACCGAGACGAAGAACACCGGCACCATCAAGAGCGCCAGGATCACCACGGCGATCATGCCGCCCATCACGATGCTGCCGAGCGCCTGCTGGCTGGCGCCGCCGGCGCCGTGGGCGATGGCCATCGGCAGCACGCCGCAGATGAAGGCGAGGCCCGTCATCAGGATCGGGCGGAAGCGCAGGCGGCAGGCCTCGATGGTGGCTTCCACCAGCGGCTTGCCTTCTTTGCGCAGATCCTTGGCGAATTCGATGATCAGGATCGCGTCCTTTGCCGCAAGGCCGATGATGGTGATCAGGCCGACGGTGAAATAGACGTCGTTGGGCAGGCCGCGCAGCATGGCCGCGATCACCGCGCCGACGATGCCGAGCGGCACGGTGAGCAGCACCGCGAGCGGAATGGTCCAGCTCTCGTAGAGCGCGGCCAGGCACAGGAACACCACGAACACCGACAGACCGAGCAGGAACGGCGCCTGCGAGCCCGACAGCTTCTCCTGGAGCGACTGCCCGGTCCATTCGTAACCGAAGCCGCGCGGCAGCCGGCCGGCAAGGCGCTCCATCTCGGCGATCGCATCACCCGAGGTAAAGCCGGGCTTGGCCTCGCCGGAGATGCGCACCGCCGGATAATAGTTGAAGCCTGCGATCTGGGTCGGGCCTCGCGCCCATTCCACCGTGGCGAAGGACGAGAACGGCACCAACTGGCCGCGGCTGTTCTTGACGTTGTAGTTGAGAATGTCCTCGGTCCGCATGCGGTCGCGGGCGTCGGCCTGCACCACGACGCGCTGCATGCGGCCGCGGTTCGGGAAGTCGTTGATGTAGTTCGAGCCAAGATTGGTCGAGATCGTGTTGTTGATGTCCTCGAAGGTGACGCCGAAGGCGCCGGCCTTCTCGCGGTCGATCATGAGATTGACCACTCCGGCCTCCGGCAGGCCCTCGACATAGACCTTCTGAAGCACGGAACTGGCGTTGGCTTCCGCGATCAACTGATCGGCGGCGCGCATCAAGGCCGGATAGCCCTTCTGTCCGCGGTCCTGGAGGCGGAACGAGAAGCCCGACGAATTGCCGAGATTGTCGATCGGCGGCGGCTGCAGCGCGGAGATTTTGGCATCGCGGATCGACGCCCCCAGATCGCGATTGATGTCGTTGACGATCGCCGCGGCGGAATCCTTCGGTCCACGCTCCGACCAGTCCTTCAGCGTGATGAAGGCCTGCGCGGTGTTCATGCCCTGGCCGGAGAAGCTGAAGCCGGTGAGGAAGGTGACATCTTTCACGCCCGGCCGTTCGGCGAGATATTTCTCGACCTTCTCGATCACGGCCTCGGTGCGGGGATAGGACGAATCCGACGGCGTCTGCACGTCGGTGGTGACGAAGCCCTGGTCGTCGATCGGCAGGAAGCCGCCCGGCAGGCTGACGAAGGCCCAGGACAGGCCGACGAGCAGCGCGACATAGACCAGCATCAGCCGGCCGGTCCGCTTCAGCGAGAAGCCGACGGTGCGCGCGTAGCGCAACCGGCAGGCCTCGAGCATATGATTGAACCGGCTGAACACGAAGTTGGTCGAATGGCCATGCCCCTTGGCAATGGGCTTGAGCAGCGTCGCGCACAGCGCCGGCGTCAGCGAGAGCGCGAGGAAGGCGGAGAAGCCGATCGCCGCGACCATGGTGACCGAGAACTGGCGGTAGATGATGCCGACCGATCCCGGGAAGAACGCCATCGGCACGAACACCGCCATCAGCACCAGCGTGATGCCGATGATGGCGCCCGTGATCTGCGACATCGCCTTGCGTGTCGCTTCCTTCGGCGACAGGCCTTCCTCGGCCATGATGCGCTCGACGTTCTCGACCACGACGATGGCGTCGTCGACGAGGATGCCGACCGCGAGCACCATGCCGAACATCGAGAGCATGTTGATGGAATAGCCGGCGAGCAGCAGCGTGGTGCAGGCGCCGAGAAGCGCCACCGGCACCACGATGGTCGGGATGATGGTGTAGCGAATGTTCTGCAGAAACAGGAACATCACCACGAACACCAGCACCACGGCTTCGACCAGCGTCATCAGCACCTTCTTGATCGAGGCCTCGACCACGGGCGTGATGTTGTAGGGAATCTCGTAGGAGATGTTGGCCGGGAAGAACCGCGACAGCTCCTTCATCTTCTCTTCGACCGCGCTCGCGGTCGCCAGCGCATTGCCGGTCGGCGACATCAGCACCGAGAGACCGGCGGTCGGCTTGCCGTTCAGGCGCGTGTTGAACTGGTAGCTGAGGCCGCCGACCTCGATACGTGCGACGTCGCGCAGGCGCACGGTCGAGCCGTCGGCATTGGCGCGCAGGATGATGGCGCCGAATTCATCCGGGGAAGAGAGCTGGCCCTTGACCAGCACCAGCGAGGAAGTGCGCTGGCTCGACGTCGAGGGCTCGGCGCCGATGCTGCCCGAGGCGACCTGCGCGTTCTGCGCGGCAATCGCCTTGTTGACGTCGTCGGCGGTGAGCCCGTAGCCGACGAGCTTGGCCGGATCGACCCAGACGCGAAGCGAGCGCTCGGTCGAATAGAGCGTGGCGCGGCCGACGCCGGGGATGCGGCGGACTTCGCCGAGCACGTTGCGGATCATGAAGTCGCCGAGCCCGACCTCGTCGAGGCTGCCGTCGGTCGAATTCAGCGTGATGATCTGGAGCACCGCGCTCGAGGCTTCCTCGATCAGGATACCCTGCTGAATCACCGCGCGCGGCAGGCGCGCCTCGACCCGCTTGATGCGGTTCTGCACCTCGACCGAGGCCGCGCTGGTATCGGTGCCGGGCACGAAATTGGCGATGATCTCGACCTGGCCGAGCGAGTCGCTGGTCGATTCGAAATTGAGAATGCCAGAGGCGCCGTTGAGCTCCTCCTCGATCAGGCGCGTGACGCTGTTGTAGAGGTTTTCGGGCGAAGCGCCGGGATAGCTGGTCGAGATCGAGATCGAGGGCGGCGCGATGATCGGATATTGCGCGATCGGCAGCAGCGGCACGGCAATCGCGCCGATCAAGCAGATGAACAGCGCGACCACCCAGGCAAAGATTGGCCTGTCGATGAAGAAACTCGCCATGGCGCGTTACCGCGTGAGCTTCTGGGCGTGCCGGTTGTCCGCGGTCGCGTCCGCCTCCGACCAGGATTGCGGCTTGACCTTGTCGCCGGCGGCGAACTTCTGGAAGCCTTCGACCACGACCTTGTCGCCGGCCTTCAGGCCTTCGGTGACGAACCAGATTCCGTCCTGCACCGAACCCGTGCGCACCGGCTGCACCGCGATGTGGTTGTCGTCCTTGACGACGAACACCTCACTGCCGCCGCCGCCATTGCGCTGGATCGCCTGCTGCGGCACCGCGATCGCGTCGCTATCGAGACCCTGGTCGATGCGGACACGGACATACATGCCCGGCAGCAGTTCGCGCTTGGGATTGGGGAACTCGCCGCGCAACGTCACCTGCCCGGTGTGGGCATCGACCTTGGCATCGGAGAACAGCAGCTTGCCGTCGAGCGAATAAAGCGTGTTGTCGTCGAGCACCAGATGCACCTTGGCGGCATCGGAGGCGATGCGCTCGAGGTCGCCGGTCTCGAAGGCGCGGCGGAGCTGGTTGAGCTCGTTCACCGACTGGGTGAAGTCGGCATAGATCGGATCGAGCTGCTGGATGGTGGCGAGATTGGTCTCGTTCTGCACGGCGAGCGCACCCTCGCTGACGAGAGCCGCACCGACGACGCCGTCGATCGGCGCGCGCACGGTGGCATAGTCGAGATTGAGCTTGGCACGCGAGAGCTCCGCCTTGCGTCCCTCGACCTCGGCATGGGCCTGACGCTCGGCCGCGATCGCCTTTTCGTTCTCGGCTTCCGGGGCGGCGCGGTCCTTGGTGAGCGCAGCGACGCGGCGTGCCTGCTGGTGCGCCTGCATCGCAGCGGCCTCGGCCTTGGCGAGCGCCGCCTCGTTCGCCAGCACCTCGACCTCGAACGGGCGCGGATCGATGCGGTAGAGCGGATCGCCTGCCTTCACCTCACTGCCCTGGCGGAACAGGCGCTCGACCACGATGCCCGACACGCGCGGCCGCACGTCGGAGACGCGCGTCGGCGCGATGCGGCCCGGCAGTTCCCGGACCACGGCGCGCGGCTGCGGCTTGACGATGACGATGCTGACGTCCGGATAGGCGGGCGGAGCTGCAGACACGGCGGAGCTGGATTCGTCGCAAGCACCAAGCAGCGGCGCCAGGGCCGCGAGCATCATTGCAACGCATGCCGATCGCGCGCGAAGTCCTGACATGAAGTTAAGTGCCCCGATGTTGTTGAAACTGATCACGCTCCGCGCGCGGCCCGTTCTGGGCGATTCCGTGCGGCTGATACCGTCAAAATAGAATGCACCTGCTGCGATGCAACGCATGCTGCGGGCGGCTCATTGTCACACAATGTATCCTGTTGAACTTATGCAGCTTTTATGGACTCACCTGATTGTGAGACAGGTTCCATCGCGGCGTGCTGCGGCGGAACATCGCAACGAAACGTTACGGACTGCAGTGTGCACCCAAAGCACACGGTTCCTCGGACTACCCAAATTCCCTGCGACATCGCATGAATCACCAGGTGACGCGAAAACCTCCGCTACCCCTGTAATGGCGGTTGTCCGCGCTGTTGTTGAGGCTCGTATTGTAAGTGCCCTCGCCGAAGATGGTGTAGCGCCCGTTGGCCCAGCTGTAGCTGCCGCCACCGCCGATGCTGCCCCACAGCCGATCTTGCGCATTTGCAAATCCGGTACCTGCCACGTCCACATTGGTGCCGCCGAGGAACTCGTAACGCAGATTGGCAATGCCGTAGACATCGGAACGCACGATACCCGTGCCATCGTTCCAGGTCCTCTGATGGTTGAGGGCAAGGCCGGCGCGGCCGAGCAGGCTGTCAGCATCGCGCAACGACACCGGCGCGCCGAACCGATCGGCAAAGCTGTCGAAAGCGACCTTCGAATAGGAGAGCTGCGCCTGAGGCGTCAGTGACCAGCCACGGCCAATGCCGATCCGCTTGCCGGTTTCGGCGCTGAAGGCATAGCCGAACCCTTCATTGCCGTGGATCAGGCTGCCGGCCAGCACGGACGACAGATCGCTGCGGTAGAACATCGACTGCGCCTGACCGTCGACATAGAAGCCGTTGTCGCCATACCAGGTGAGCGTGCTGCCCACCCCCGTTCCCTCGACGCGGATACGACCATTGCCGAAGAACGAGGCGACATCGGCGGTGGTCAGGCCATATTGCGCGGTGAGGCCGACGAACAACTGGCCCCGCTCGTTCTCGAGCACGAGGCCATCGAGTCCCGTCTGCACCTTCAAATGATCGGCCTTATAGGTCGAGCCGGTGGTGTTGGAGGGCTGCAAGTCGGAATGCCCGCCTTCGATGCGGCCCCAGAACGCCGTGGGCGCCGGCGAAGCCACGCCCGGCACCGGCGCGGCGCCGGCGCGCGCCATCGCATCGCTGCCGCCCCAATAGCGGTTGCCGACGCGCTGCTGCAGCGTCGGCAGATCGTTGATGCCGAGCAGCACCTGCGCGTAGTTCTCGTAAAGCGGAACGCCCGGCTGATAGAGCGGACCGGGCGGCGTCGCCACCGGCGGATTGAGCAGGCTCGAGCGCAGGTACCAATCGCCGTCGCCGGGAGTGGCGATGCCGTTCTTCTGCAATGTATAGGCATAGGCGCCGCCGACCACGGCCTGTTCGCCGTGAAAGACGTAGCTGCCCAGAAGCGAAAAACTGCCGTTGGACGCTCCGACCACGTCGATCACCTTGATGCCTTCGGTGGTCTGCGCACCGGCGCCGCCGACATTGGTGACACGCAGCGACGACGCGCCCGACGTGCTTCCGTGCACCCGCAGCAGGTCGGTCGGCGAGCTGTCGCCGCCGAGCCGGCTGTTGAGCTCCACGATTCCGCCATTGCCGAGATAATTGCCGGTCACTGTCAGCGTCGTTCCCGGCGCACCACCGAGGGTGACCGTGCCGGCATTGCCGAGCGAGGCGAGCGTCTGATTGAAGCCGGCAAGGTCGAGTGTGCCGCCGGCGGCGACCGTGATGGCCGAGGCCGCGCTGAATGTGTTTGTGGCTCCGGCGCGGAGAGTACCGCCGTTCACAGTCGTCGCGCCGTTGTAAGTATTGGCTCCCGCCAGCGTCTGGATGCCGCCGGTGAGCGTCAGACCGCCGGTGCCACCGATCACACCGGCGAACTGATCGTTCGCGTTGGTGATGGTGAGGTTCTTCGCGCCAAGCGCGACGGCGCCAGTTCCGGCCAGGCTTTGAATGCTCGTGCCGGCGGCCGTGATGCCCGAGACGCTGAAGGTTCCGTTTGCGACGACCCGGCTTGACGCGGCAACCGAGCCACTACTGGCGAGCGCAAGCGTGCCGGCCTGGATCACCGTAGCACCGGTATAGGTATTGGCGGCGCGGAGATTGAAGGTGCCCGCGCCAGTCTTGGTCATTCCGCCAACGCCGGAAAAGCCGCTGTTCGCGCTTACAGTGAAGGCCTGCGTGTCGACAGTCAGACCGCCCGCGGCGATATTGAGGCTTCCCGGCACGAATGCGGAGATGAAGCCGACGCTGTTTATTCGGGCGCGCAGGATGGCATTATTGAAATTGACCTGGCCAGTTCCTCCCCCACCGGGGCGAGACAGGATGGTCGTCTCGAGCGTGCTGCCGCCGTCGATATTGAGCGTGCCCGTGCCGGCGGCGAAGCTTCCGAGCAACACTCCTGCTTGGGCGACAACTCTGGCGCCGTTCTGAATGTTGAGTGTACCATTGCCACTGGCGCCGATTTCGATCTGAGCGCCGGATGTAGTCCATTGTGATCCGGCCCCGCTGACGGTGACGGTGCCGTTGCTTCCGCCTGCGACTCCAATCGCAATCGTCGCGCCACTGGTCGTCAGCGTGCTGCCGTTCTGAATTGTCAGGTTGCCGAATGATCCGGTCGTATTGCCGACGGTCAGTCGACCTGTCGCGCCGGCAGCAGCACCGCCTACGCCGAGGATCGTCGGGTTTGGCGACGTCGTATTGATGTTGACGAGGTTGCCCGCGATTGGGACCGCGCCACCGGACCAGTTGCTCCCGACCGTCCAGTCGCTGCTTGTCGTTCCGGTCCAGCTTTGGGCCGAAGCAGACCGGGGGGACAGCGCTATCAGCGCCGCCGCTGCCGCGCTCGCCAGCTGCAAGCGAAGCATTCGGGTCCGGAGGTTACTGGATGGAGAGCGCTGCGTCCGATTCGGACTCCTGTGCAGCGAATCATCGTGGTGTGGTCGGGTTGAGGCAGCCCCGATGCATTCGCGCATGCTCATTCCAATTGCGTCCGCGCCGTTCGAGGGTGCGGATTTCTTGTCGTGTCGTCCACGAGGGACAACCACGACGATAGGCGAGCGGAAACGTTCAGACAACAATTGCCACATGTTCCTACAAAGAAAGCACGCGGCGTGTGCCGTTTGGGCAACGAAAGACACTTAACAAATCTTTCGAGTGGCCGCGCGCTACGCCGCCTTCATCCGGTAGCGGCTGATGCCCCATTCGCTGCCGGCGGCGTAGCCGAACAGGCCCGCTGTCGCGAGCAAGAACCAGCGCCAGCGCCGCATCCACAGGTGCGTCTCCGCGCCGTAGACGTTGCGCAAGGCCGCCTCGATCGCATCCCGGTGCGCGTCGAAATTGGCGAGCCAGTCGTTGGCGGTGCGCTGATAATGCGCGCCGCTCCAGCACCATTCCTTCTCGACCGTGAAGATGTCGTGGAATTGCCTGACGAGGTGATGGCTCGGCATCAGCCCGCCGGTGAAGACGTGCTGGGCGATCCAGTCCTCGCGGTCGAGCCGGTCGAACAGCTGGGAGCCGGAGCGATGGGTGACGATCTGCATGAAGAAGCGCCCGTCGGGGGCGAGCCATGACCGCAGGCGCGTCATCAGCTTGCGCCAGTTCATCATCTGCTCGAACATCTCGACCGAGACGATGCGGTCGAACTGGCCGTCGGGCGCGAACACGTTCATGTCCGCCGTGACCACGCGCAGGTTCAGCAAGCCGCGCCGCCGCGCCTCCTCCTCGACATGAGCGCGCTGCGCCTGCGAGGTCGACACCGCCGTCACCCTGGCGTGCGGAAACTGCCGCGCCATCCACAGCGACAGCGAGCCCCAGCCGCAGCCGAGCTCGAGGATGGTCTGGCCGTCGGCGAGGCCGGCATGCTCGACCGTCTGGCGTAGCGCCTCCTCCTCCGCCTCCTGCAAGGTGGTCGCATCGGTCTTGTAGAAGCAGCAGGAATATTTGCGGCTGGGGCCGAGCATTTCGGCGAAGAACGCCGCGGGCACGTCCTCACGCCCGGCCTCCGCGTTTTCGGCGATCGGCCGCAGCATCATCCGGCCTGCGAAAGCGGCATCGGCGGGCGCATCATGCGCGGCGAGGCGGGTTGCGCTGCGGGAGCACAGGCGCTGGATCGCGGCGCGGATCACGACGTCCGGCAGCGGCACGCGTTCGGCAGTCCCGATGATCGCGGAAACGACGCTCATGCGCCCCCCGAATGGCGAATCTCTGCAGACACCAGCTTATCAAAGCGCCGCTTCCGGTGCGGGTTCCCCCAGCTGTCCCCGAAATCGGCGCATCCGGCGCTTTTTTTGGGCCGGCGCTGTGCCATAGTGCGCGCCGCAAGCAAGCTTTTGGAATGGATGATACCGGCCATGCCGTCAGGCGCCTCGCCCCGCTCCACCATGGATATTGAGTATACAAAGCTGTCCTCACCCAGCGTCTTCCTGGTGCGGATGCTGGTCTTCCTGGTGCTGTGCACGCTGGTCAGCGTGGTGCTCTACAAGCAGATCATCCAGGCCTTCTTCGCCAATCCCGGCCTCAATGCCCTGATCGGCGGCGTGCTGTTCATCGGCATCATCCTGGCCTTCCGCCAGGTCATCCGGCTCTACCCCGAGGTCTCCTGGGTCAACAATTTCCGCATCGCCGATCCCGGCCTGGCGCCGGCCCGGCACCCGAAACTGCTGGCGCCGATGGCTGCGATCCTCGGCGGCGAGCGCTCCGGGCGAATGTCGATCACCCAGACCACCATGCGGCATTTGCTCGATTCGATCGCGACGCGCCTGGATGAAGCCCGTGACATCTCGCGCTACATGACCGGCCTTCTGGTCTTCCTCGGCCTGCTCGGCACCTTCTGGGGCCTGATCGAGACGGTCGGCTCGGTCGGCAAGGTGATCGACGGGCTCAAGGTCGGCGGCGATTCCGGCGCACTGTTCGACACGCTGAAGGAGGGCCTCGCCGCCCCGCTCGGCGGCATGGGCATCTCGTTCTCCAGCTCGCTGTTCGGCCTTGCGGGATCGCTGATCCTCGGCTTCCTCGATTTGCAATCGAGCCAGGCGCAGAACCGCTTTTACACCGACCTCGAAGACTGGCTCGCCACCACCGTGCGCGAATATGGCAGCGGCGAGGTCGCGGTCGCTTCCGGCGGCGGCGGGGTCGCCAGCGGCGAGCTCCAGGCCGCGGTCGAACGCTTACGCTCCGTGCTCGAGGAAGGCAGCGCCAGCCGCGGCACCACGGCGGCGATGGCGAGCCTTGCCGAAGCCATCCAGGCGCTGGTCTCGCATATGCGCACCGAGCAGCAGATGATCCGCGAATGGGCCGACGGCCAGGGCGAGCAGAACCGCGAGATCCGGCGTCTGCTGGAGCGCATCGCCCGCCAGCCGGAAAAGAGCTAGCGGCTCGCTTGCCCCGGACGCTGCGCAGCACGAAGTGATGCGCTGCAGAGCCGGGGCCCAGCGTCAGGGACAACATGGGTCCCGGCTCTGCGAAGCAGCGTTGCACGCTGCATCGCGTCCGGGACACGAAAGTGGAGACGGACAACATGGCTCTAGCGCGCGGCCGCCGCAGCGAAGGCGCCTTCAACTACTGGCCCGGCTTCGTCGACGCGCTGTCGACGCTGGTGCTGTCGATCGTGTTCCTGCTGTCGGTGTTCCTGGTGGTGCAGTTCTTCCTGTCGCAGGAGGTCACCGGCAAGGACAAGGCGCTGGAGCAGCTCAACGCCAAGATCGCCCAGCTCAACGAGCTTCTGTCGCTGGAGAAGCTCGGAAAGCTCACGCTCGACGACCAGGTCTCGCAATTGAAGGCCGGCCTCGCCTCGGCCGAGACCGAGCGCGACCGCATCAAGGGCCTCTACGATGGCCTCGCTGCCGCCGGCAACGACGCGCAGGGCAAGTCCTCCGAGCTCGGCAAGGCGCTGGATTCGGAGAAGGCGGTCTCGGCGCGGGCGCTGGCCCAGATCGAGGTGCTGAACCAGCAGATCAGCGCGCTCCGGCGGCAACTGGCGGCGCTGGAAGAGGCGCTCGATGCGAGCGAGAAGCGCGACAAGGAATCGCAAAATCGAATTGCCGATCTGGGCTCGCGCCTCAACGTGGCGCTGGCGCAGCGCGTGCAGGAATTATCGCGCTACCGCTCGGAATTCTTCGGCCGCCTGCGCGCCATCCTCGGCAACCGCCCGGACATCCGCATCGTCGGCGACCGCTTCGTGTTCCAGTCCGAGGTGTTCTTCGACACTGGCCAGGCGGTGCTGCTGCCCGAGGGCCGCGCCGAGCTCGACACGTTGGCAGCCGCGCTGATCGAGCTCGACAAGAAGATCCCGAGCGACATCCCCTGGGTGCTGCGCGTCGATGGCCACACCGATGTGCGTCCGGTCAACGGTCCGAACTTCAAGTCGAACTGGGACCTGTCCGCGGCCCGCTCGATCTCGGTGGTGCAATATCTGGTCTCGCTCGGCGTGCCCGCCCAGCGCCTCGTCGCCGCCGGCTTCGGCGAATTCCAGCCGCTCGATCCCGGCAACACGGAAGAGGCCTACAAGCGCAATCGCCGCATCGAGCTGAAGCTGACGGAGCGGTAGTGAGCGCGATCCACCTCCGCCCCTACGCGGCCTCCGACGAAGCCGCCGCGATCGATCTCTGGCATCGCACCTGGCAGCGGGCCTATCCGCAGATCGACTTCGCGGCACGGCTGGAATGGTGGCGCGAGCGTTGGCTGAGGGATCTGGTACCGAAGGCGTCCATTGTCGTCGCCGAGCAGAATGGTGCCCTCACCGGCTTCGTCACCATCGACGGCGACGGCTATCTCGACCAGCTCGTGGTCGACCCTGATCATTGGGGTTCGGACGCCGCCCGGCTGCTGGTTGACGAAGCGAAACGCCTGTCACCATCGGGCATCACGCTGCTCGTCAACAAGGACAATTCCCGCGCCATCCGCTTCTACGAGCGCAACGGCTTTGCGCATGCCGGCGACGATGTGAACCCGACCTCGGGCCGGCCGGTGCTGAAGATGGCGTGGCGGGCGTAATTCTGGCGGGCGTGAGGCCTGTCACGCAGGGATCCTGCGAGGTCGGTTATTCGTTGTGTCAGCGATGACAAGCGAATGGAGGCGATCGATGCGGCTGCGCGATCTTGCCAAGGGTTCCTCGGTGTTTCTGGCCGTCATCGTCGCCGGATATTTATCGACGACCTATGTCGACCAGCGTTTTGCTGCGCCCGAGGTCTCCAAATCAACAGAGACGGCATCAGTCTCAGCCTGCGTCGGAGAGGACGGCAGCTGGAAGAACTGGCCGTGGCCAAACGTGCCTGCGCTGTCGCCGAAGTGCCGGTAGCTGACCGAGTGGCGCAAAGCACCTGCCCCAAGCTCCGCTGTCATCACCCGCGAAATGTTTAGCCCGGACAGATCACTGACAGGTGTTCGGAGACATAGCTGACACATCAAACTGGGCTGGATTGGTCGATTCGGGAGGCCGTCCATGCCCTGGAACGAGGTGTCGGTAATGGATCAGCGGCGCGAGTTTGTGCGACTTGCCTTGCAGGACGGAACGAACCGGCGGGAGCTGTGCCGCTAACGCCCTCACGCCCCCTCGAACTGCAGCCTCGCCAGCCGCGCATAGAGCCCGTTCGCGGCCACCAGTTCGGCATGGGTGCCCTGCTCGACGATCTTGCCCTGGTCCATCACCAGGATGCGGTCGCAGGACAGCACGGTGGCGAGGCGGTGGGCGATCACCAGCGTGGTGCGGTGGCGCATCAGCTCTTCCAGCGCGGTCTGCACCAGCGTCTCGCTTTCGGCATCGAGCGCGGAGGTGGCTTCGTCGAGCAGCAAGAGCGGCGCATCGCGCAGGATGGCACGGGCGATCGCGATGCGCTGGCGCTGGCCGCCGGACAGCGTCACGCCGCGCTCGCCGAGCGGGGTGTCGAAACCTTCGGGCAGGCGGCGGATGAATTCGGCGGCATGCGCGAGCTCGGCGGCGCGCTCGACCTCGGCATCGGTCGCATCGGGCCGGCCGAAGCGGATGTTCTCGCGAGCGCTGGCGGCGAACACGTTCGATTCCTGCGGCACCAGCGCGATGCGCGCGCGGAAATCGCGGGGATCTGCGGATTTGACCGGCACGCCGTCGAGCGAGATCGCGCCGCTGCGCGGGTCGTAGAAGCGCAGCAACAGGTGAAAGATGGTGCTCTTGCCGGCGCCGGACGGACCGACGATCGCGACCTTCTCGCCGGGGCGCACCGTGAACGACACGGCATCGAGCACATTGACGTCGCGCCGCACCGGATAGGCGAAGCTGACCCGATCGAAGCCGACCTCGCCGCGTGCCGGCACCGGCAGCGCGCGGGGAGACGCGGGCGCCTTGATGTCGGGCTGCACATGCAGGATCTCGAACAGCCGCTCGGCCGCGCCTGATGCCGCCGAGACCTCACCCCAGACCTCGCTGAGCTGGCCGAGGCCAGCTGCGGCGAACACCGCGTAAAGCACGAACTGGCCGAGCCGGCCCGGCGAAATCGCGCCGGTGAGGACGTCATGCGAGCCGATCCAGAGGATCGCGACCACGCTTGCAAACACGATGAAGATGATGATGGCGGTGAGCACGGCGCGCGCCTGGGTCGAGGTGCGCGCGGCCTCATAGGCCTGCTCGACCTCGCCGCCGAAACGCTTCTCGGCGAATTGCTCGCTGGTATAGGCCTGCACGGTGCGGATCGCGCCGACCAGCTCGCCCGCATAAGCCGACGCCTCGGCAAGCGTGTCCTGCGCATTGCGCGACAGACGCCGCACCCAGCGCCCGAAGGCAACCAGCGGCAGCACGATCAAGGGGATGGCCAGCAGCACGAAGCCCGACAGTTTTGGGCTCGTGATCACCATCATCGCCGCGGCGCCGAGGAACATCATCAGATTGCGCAGCGCGATCGACACGGATGCGCCGACGGCCGATTTGAGCTGGGTGGTGTCGGCGGTGAGCCGCGAGATCAGCTCGCCGCTGCGTGCGGAATCGAAGAAGGCGGGGGACAGCGACAGCAGATGGGCGAACACGTCGCGCCTGAGGTCGGCGACGATGCGCTCGCCGATCGTCATCACGAGGTAGTAGCGCGCCGCGCTGGCGAGCGCGAGCACGCCGACCACCGCGAGCATCACCGAGAAGTAGCTGTTGATCAGCTCGATGCCCTCGGGCGTCAGGCCGAAATCGATCATCCGGCGCACCGCGACCGGCACCAGCAGCGTGGTCAGGGCCGCGACCGTGAGTGCGACGAAGGCCAGCGCCGCCCGACCGCGATAGCGGTTCACATAGGGCGCGAGCGCGAGCAGAGGCCGCAGCTTGGCGCGACCCTTGGCCGGCCCTTCGATCAGCTCGGCCTCGATCGAGGGGGTGTCCGCGGCGTTCATTCCGGGCTGATCGACATACTGGTCATCAAGCCGTTCCACTGCGCTCATGAGATCCAACCCATTGCATTCGTTTGCTCCCAATAGGCCGGTGCAAGGGTAGTGGCAAATCCGGGAAGTCCCTTAGGGGCAAACCCGGTTCACCGCCCGGGATGGCTTGTTTTAGCGGGTTTCGTGAGGTATAGACCCGCCCAAATCCGTCATTCGATAGCCACCCAAGAAGGCGCCGGGGCGCCGAGGAATTGCCATGAAAGCCGAAATTCACCCGAACTATCATACGATTAAGGTCGTGATGACCGACGGAACCGAGTACCTGACCCGCTCGACCTGGGGCAAGGAAGGCGACACGCTGAACCTCGACATCGACCCGAAGTCGCACCCGGCCTGGACCGGCGGCAACGCCCAGCTGATGGATCGCGGCGGCCGCGTCTCGCGCTTCCAGAAGAAGTTTTCGGGCTTTCTCAAAAAGGATTGATCCCGCCCGCAGGGTTGGACACGAAAAACGCCCCCGGGAGACCGGGGGCGTTTTTGTTTTTTCCGGCTGTCATTCCGGGGCGCGACGAAGTCGCGAGCCCGGAATCCATAACCACGATCGGGAGTATGGATTCCGGGCCCGCGCCAAGAGGCGCGTCCCGGAATGACGACCGAGATTGTCGATGGAGCTTACCGCTCGAACGCCGCCTTCAGCGCGTTGAGGTGCGGCACCAGCGGATTGCCGATCGCGATGTGTTCGGCCGGCGGGGTGTGGATGGTGGTGTCGAGGCGGCGGACGCGGGTCTGCAGGCTCATCGAACGATGGATCAGATCCTGAAGCTGCGAGGGCAGCTTCTCGATGGTGTCGGTGGGGCCGGGATCGGCAGCGCTGAGCTTGACCTTGGTCTTCTCGCGATTGGCCTGGCTCAGCGTCATCTCGCCTTCCTTCACCGCGCGGTGCAGCAGCAGCCACGAGGCGAGCTGCATCAGGCGGGTGGTGAGACGCATGCTCTCGGTTGCGTAGGTGAGGCTGACGGCACGGTCGAGCGCCTTGGCCTCGGTGCGGCCGGCGCCGTCGAGATAGGCAGCGGTCTCTTCGACGAGGTCCATGCCCTCACGGAACAGGACGCCGAACGCCGCAGAATTGGTGAACCGCTCGCTGAGTTGAACGAGAGCGCCGTCGGCCTGCAAACGTTCCATGGTTAACGCCTCTTACGCAACTGTTTGACTGCCCGGCTTTGGCGCCGGCTTATGATGAACAAATCATTGCGCGGGCGGGACGCGGAGTCCAGTGACAAGCGCGGATATGGTTTCCGCGGGTCATTCCCAGGAATTCAACCGGGACGAGACGCCAAATAGCGGGAGTAAACGCAAAAAAAGAGCCGCCGGAGACCGGCGGCTTTGAAAGTTGATAACAGGGAGGCGTCAAACAGAGTGGACAGGAGCCACTCGGTGTCCAAACGAGGACAGTTCCAGTCATAAACCCGAAAGCTTAATCGACCGTAAACGAGCGAATTTTTTGAGGGTTCGTTAGCCATGTCGGCCAGTGACCGAGCGGGGGGTGGAACATAATCGGCAGTCCCCCGGTGCAACGACACATTCAGCTGTCGTCCCGGACAAGCGTCAGCGCAGATCCGGGACCCATAGCCACTGGCGGACGTGGTGACGGGGACTCGGAGTGGCCGACCTCGCGACAAACTTCATCCTTTGGGTATGGGTCCCGGATCTGCGCGCGCCTATGGCGCGCTTGTCCAGGACGACAGCCGATATGCGCCCCTACTTCTTGAAAAAACTGTTCGCCGCGTCGCGCGAGGCGCGCTTCTTCGTGGCGGCTTCTTCCAGCCTTGCGATCTCGGTCTTGAGCAGCGTGACGCGCTCGGCCAGTTCCTCGACCGACAAGAGCGAGAGGTCCTGCCCGATGTCATGGCTGATCTTCTTGCGCGGGCGGTCGTCGTCTTCCGTCGCCATCCTGGTTCCTCCTGCGTTCGCGCACACAATGCTGAGGCGGTTGCCAGCTTGGATCACGCTGGCTAAGCAAGGGCCTCGTTCATCCCGCACCTTCACCCAAGGACACATCATGGACAAGCTGCCCGCGCAAATGACCGTGGTCGCCATCTCCAAGCCCGGCGGACCGGAAGTGCTGGTGCCAGAACAACGGGCGCTGCCGCAGCCCGGTCCTGACGAGATCCTGGTCAAGGTGCAGGCCGCCGGCGTCAACCGGCCCGACGTTGCGCAGCGCTCGGGGGCCTATCCGCCGCCGCCCGGCGCCAGCGACCTGCCCGGTCTCGAGATCGCGGGCGAAGTGGTTGCCGTCGGCAGCAATGCCAAGCGGCACAAGATCGGCGACAAGGTGATGTCGCTGGTCGCCGGCGGCGGCTATGCGCAGTACTGCATCGCCCAGGATGCCCAGGCGATGAGCGTACCGCCCGCGCTGTCCATGAAGGAGGCCGGCGCGCTGCCGGAAACCCTGATGACGGTCTGGCACAATGTGTTCGAGCGGGGAGGCCTGAAGGAAGGCGAGACGCTGCTGATCCATGGCGGCTCCTCCGGCATCGGCACCATGGCGATCCAGCTGGCGAAAGCGTTCGGTGCGAAAGTGTTCGTCACCGTCGGATCGCAGGACAAGATCGATGCCTGCCTCAAGCTCGGCGCCGACCGCGCCATCAACTACAAGACCGAGGACTTCGTCGCCGTGGTCAAGGAAGCGACCAACAAGGAAGGCGTCAACCTGATCCTCGACATGGTCGCCGGCGAGTATGTCGACCGCAATTATGATGCCGCCGCGCTCGATGGCCGCATCGTGCAGATCGCGACCCTCAACGGGCCCAAGGTCAACGTCAACATCGCCAAGGTGATGGTGAAGCGCCTGACCCATACCGGCTCGACACTGCGTCCCCGTAGTAATGCGGACAAGGCGGCGATGGTGGCCGCGATCGAGGCGAAAGTGATGCCGCTTTTGCGCGAAGGCCGCGTCAAACCGCTGATGGACAGCACTTTCCCGCTGGAAAAGGCAGCCGATGCGCACCGCCGCATGGAAACGAGCGCACATATTGGCAAAATTGTGTTGGAGGTCTAGGCCTCCGGCCCACAGGCGGCGGCGGAAACCCTTTGATTTTCCTTGCTTTCGTGGCATCTATCGCGACGCACCGAACGGTTTCCGTCCGGTCTGAAATCGTCTTCACCTGAAGAGTTTGCGTCGAACGCGGAGAACTGGCCTTGCGTCTGATCAGGTGCCTCGCGCCCATCGCGCTGGGCCTCATGATTCTTGTCGCCGCGCATCCCGCGCGCGCGCTCGACGCCGTCAGCGTCCGCAGTGACGCGCCCGCGATCGACCTCACCGGCGTGCTCGAGCATCAGCGCAGCGATGCCGATCGCATCCAGGTCTCCACCGCGCCGGGCACCGACGGCATCGTCCGCCGCATCGAGGTGCGCGCCCGCGAGGGAGGCCAGAACTGGGTGGTGTTCGCGCTCGCCAACAACACCGACGACCAGCTCGACCGCCTGATCGTCGCCCCGCACTACCGTATCGTCTCCTCGGGGCTCTTGTGGCCCGACCTCGGCCTGTCGCGCATCGCGACCATCACGCCCTCGACCGGCGACCGGCCGGAGCGGCAGGAAAGCCCGACCGCCGACGTGTTCCGCGTCACGCTCGACCCCGGCGCCGTCATCACCTTCGTCGCGGAGCTGCGCACCGACAAGCTGCCGCAGCTCTATCTGTGGGAGCCTGAAGCCTACAAGGACAAGGTCAACTCGTTCACGCTGTACCAGGGCATCGTGATCGGCATCTCGGGCCTGCTGGCCTTGGTGCTCACCATTCTGTTCGTGGTGAAGGGCAGCATCATGTTCCCGGCCGCCGCGGCGCTGGCCTGGGCGGTGCTGGTCTATATCGGCGTCGATTTCGGCTTCTGGGGCAAGGTGCTCGACATGTCGAACAACGCCGAGCGCATCTGGCGCGCGGCGGGTGAAGCGATTTTGGCGGCCACGCTGCTGGTGTTCCTGTTCGCCTATCTCAACCTCAGCCGCTGGCATGTGCGCTATTCGCACATCACGGTGGGCTGGCTCGCGTTCCTGGGGTCGCTGGTGGCGCTGGCCCTGTTCGATCCGGCGGTGGCCTCCGGCATCGCGCGCATTTCGCTGGTGCTGATCGCCTTCGCGGGTTTCGCGCTGATCGTCTATCTCTCCACCCACGGCTTCGACCGCGCAGTGCTCTTGATCCCGACCTGGTTCCTCCTCGTGGTCTGGGTGGTCGCGGCCGGCATGACGGTCGCGGGTTCCGTGACCAACGACATCGTCGGTCCCGCCCTGCTCGGCGGCCTCGTGCTGATCGTGATGCTGATCGGGTTCACGGTGATGCAGCACGCTTTTGCCGGCGGCGGCGCCACCACCGGCGTGGTCTCCGACATCGAGCGGCGCGCACTGGCGCTGGCCGGCTCCGGCGATCTGATCTGGGACTGGGACGTCTCCGCCGACAAGGTCTTCACCAGCCCCGAAACCGAAGCCCTGCTTGGCCTCAAGCGCGGCACGCTCGAAGGGCCCGCGGCCTCCTGGCTAGAGGTGCTGCATCCGCTCGACCAGGATCGTTTCCGCGCCGCGCTCGACAGCGTGCTCGACCAGCGCCGCGGCCGCCTGGTGCAGGATTTCCGCCTGCGCACGCCGGACGGCCATTTCATGTGGTTCGCGCTGAAGGCGCGGCCGGTGGTCGGCTCCGACGGCGAGGTCTCGCGCGTGGTCGGTACGCTCACCGACGTCACCGAGCTGCGCAACGCCGAGGAACGCCTGCTGCACGATTCCGTGCATGACAACCTCACCGGCCTGCCCAACCGCAAACTGTTCATGGACCGGCTGGGTGCGGTGGCGCATTTCGCCAAGACCATGCCGACGCTGCGACCGACGCTGATGGTGATCGACCTCGACCGCTTCAAGCAGGTCAACGATTCCGTCGGCATCGCGGTCGGCGATTCCATCCTGTTGACGCTGGCCCGCCGCCTCACCCGCATCCTGAAGCCGCAGGACACGCTGGCGCGGCTTGCCGGCGACCAGTTCGGCCTGATCCTGCTCTCGGAGCAGGACCCGGCCCGCATCACCGCCTTCGCCGAGACCATCCGCAAGACCATCCGGGCGCCGATCGCCTTCAACGATCGCGAGATTTTTCTCACGGCCTCGATCGGTCTCGCCCTTTCTGATCCGCAGGTTCAGCTCACGGACGAGATCATCAAGGATGCCGAGCTTGCGATGTATCACTCCAAGCGCATCGGCGGCGACCGCATCGACGTCTACAAGCCCGCCATGCGCGCGCGGAAGACCGATCGCCTGACGCTGGAGAGCGAGCTGCGCCGCGCCATCGAGCGGCAGGAGCTCACGATCCTGTACCAGCCGATCGTGCGGCTGGAAGATCGTTCGGTCGCCGGCTTCGAGGCGCTGGTGCGCTGGGATCACCCGAAGCTCGGCCGCATGGCACCCTCGGAGTTCATCACCATCGCCGAAGAGACCGGCCTGATCGTCGACCTCGGCATGTTCGTGCTCGACCAGACCGCCAAGCAGCTCTCGATCTGGCAGCGCGCGATGCGCTCACGCGAGCCGATCTTCGCCTCGGTCAACGTCTCCTCGCGGCAATTGCTGCGGCACGATCTGATCCACGACATCCGCACCGTGCTGTCCCGCTCCTCGGTGGCGCGCGGCACGCTCAAGCTGGAATTGACGGAATCGCTGGTGATGGAGAATCCAGAGCACGCAGCGCAGATGCTGACGCGGATCCGCGAGCTCGGCACCGGGCTCTCGCTCGACGATTTCGGCACCGGTCATTCGTCACTGGCCTATCTCCAGCGCTTCCCGTTCGACACCATCAAGATCGACCAGTCGTTCGTGCGCACCACCAATCGCGGCACGCGCCCGGTGATCCTGAAGTCGATCATCGCGCTCGCGCATGATCTCGGCATGGATGTGGTCGCCGAAGGCGCCGAGACCGATTCCGACGCGGTCGAGCTCTACCAGATGGGCTGCGAATACGCGCAAGGCTTTGCCTTCGGCGAGCCGATGGACGCGGACGCCGCGATGCGGCTATTGACCGAAGTGCGGCTCGAAGCGGCGAGCTGAACTCGCCGCGCGTCCGGTATCGTAGGGTGGGCAAAGGCGCGAAGCGTCGTGCCCACCATAGATCCAGCACCGCAAAGAAGTGGTGGGCACGCTTACGCTTTGCCCACCCTACGATACTTTCCCCCTGGTGAAGGACGAACGCACGCCGCTACCGCCGCCCGTCCTTCTTCATCTTCGTGAACCGCACGCTCTGGCCGTCCGGCATCCGCACTGCCTTGAACCCGGCAGCAAGGCAGGCTTCGCGTTGCGGCATCTGGATGTCGGGGCTGCGCAGGCTGTCCCACCATGAGGCCCGATTGGCCGCGCGCGGCAGGGCCGCGCCGATGATCTCTTCGATCTGTTCGAAGCTCAGGACGAATTCGGCCTGCTTCTGCCGCAGCAGATAGTCGCGCAACGCGTCGTAGTCGTTCACAATTGTCCTCTCGTCCGAACCCCAACCTGCTCAAATGAGCCCGCTCACATGCGGGCTGCCCAAAACCGTGAGCGGCGTAAACCGATTCTTAACTCACTACGGCAGCGCTGTTCCACCTTAAACACTACTCAAGATTTCGGGCGCATCCACTATGGGGATCGGGAGCAAGCGATGCTGTCTGGATGGCGCGAAGTCATGGCCCGCCGGCCGTGGCGGATTTCGGCGAAGCTGCTGATCATCTCGTCCGTGGTGACGGTGATCGGCTTTTCCGCCATTTGCGTCAACGTCATGCTCGACATGCGCCGGGGCGAGGAGGCGCTTGCCCGCCAGACGCTGGAGAACCTCGCGACCACCATCCAGTCCGACGTCAGCCGCAACGTCGAGATCTACGACCTGGCGCTGAAGGCGGTCGCCAGCAACATGCTGCTGCCCGAGCTCGCGACCGTGTCGAAGCCGATCCGTCACCTGATCCTGTTCGATCATGCGACGACGGCGAGGCATTTCGGCGCCATCCAGGTGTTCGACGCCGAGGGCAGGCTGGCCATCGACGCTTCCACGCTCGATCCCCTCCCCGAGAACCGGAGCGAGGAGGAGTATTTCAGGGTTCACCGCGACAATCCGGACGTCGGGCTGTTCATCAGCCGCCCGATGCTGTTCCGCGGCGCCTACGCGATCGTGCTGAGCCGTCGCATCAGCGATACCGACGGCGGCTTCCTCGGCGTCGTCGCCGGCTCGATCCGCTTCAGCTATTTCCACGAATTGTTCGAGCGGCTGAATCTCGATCCTGAAGACACCATCACCGTGCTCAGGCGTGACCGCACCATCATGATGCGGCGGCCGTTCGATCTCGACATCATCGGCACCAATTTGAACGACCGCCGGACGTGGAAGGCCGACAATCTCCCGGTCGGCACCGCCTATTCGGGAAAGGGCCCGGTCGATCCGACGCCGCGGCTCTATGTCCGCAGCGCCGACAACGGGCCGCTGTTCGTGGTGGCGGGCAAGCCGCTGACCGCGGTTTTCGCGCTCTGGCAGAAGGAGGCGTATCGCATCGGCGCCGTGGTGCTGGCGCTCGCGCTGTTCGTGCTGGGATCGACGCTGGTGCTCGCGCGCGAGATCGGCCGCCGCGCCGAGGCCGAGCGCAAGCTCGAGGAGATGGCGACGACCGACGCGCTCACCGGCCTGAAGAACCGCCGCAAGTTCGATACCGTCATCGACGTCGAATGGCGGCGCGCAATGCGGCAGAAGGCGCCGGTCGCGCTGTTGATGATCGATGCCGATCACTTCAAGGCCTACAACGACACGTTCGGCCATCAGGCCGGCGACCAGGTGCTGGTCGGCATCGCCATCTGCATTTCCGATTCGGTGAGCCGGGCCGGCGACTGCGCCGCGCGCTATGGCGGCGAGGAATTCGCGGTGCTGCTCCCCAACACCTCTGCGACCGACGCCTTCAAGGTCGCCGAGACGATCCGCCTCAAGGTGCAGGGCTGGTCTGACGACGAGGTGATGTTGACGGTCTCATGCGGCGTCGCCAGCCTCGTTCCCACCGCCGGCATGGACTGGGCGATCCTGGTCGCCGCCGCCGACAAGGCGCTCTATGCGGCGAAGGCGGGCGGACGTAATCAGTCCGTGGTCGCGAGCCTGCCGAAGCTGTCGCTGGTGGCGTGAGTGTTGTAAGCGGAGCCGCGCGCCACATCCCCGGTGTCGTCCCGGCGAAGGCCGGGACCCATAGCCACAGGGAAGAGTTGGGCGAAGACTCGCAGTTCGGTACTGCTACCGACTGCAATCGATGAACCACGCGGTATGGGTTCCTGCGTTCGCAGGGACGACAGCGAGGATGTGGCAGCTACTGCCCCAGATACTTCTTCATCTCCGCGATCAGCCCGTCCCGCAGCTCCGGGCGCTTCAGGCCGTAGGCGATGTTGGCGCGGAGGAAGCCGGGCTTGGAGCCGCAATCATGGCGCTCGCCCTCGAACTCGACGCCGTAGAACTTCTGCGACTTGGCAAGGCCGATCATGGCGTCGGTGAGCTGGATCTCGCCGCCGGCGCCGCGCTCCTGTGTCTCGAGGATCTTGAAGATCTCAGGCTGCAGGATGTAGCGGCCGGTGATCGAGAGATTGGAGGGCGCGGTGCCCTTGGCCGGCTTCTCGACCATGCCGTCGACCTCGAACATCTTCCCGTTGCGCTTGCCGACGCCGCAGATGCCGTATTGATGGGTGAGATGGTCGGGCACCGCCTCGACCGCGACCAGGTTGGATTTCTCGCCGAGCGTCGACGCCGTCTCGATCATTTGCTTGAGGCAGCCGGGCGAGTTGAGCACGAGCTCGTCGGGCAGCACGACGGCGAACGGCTCGTTGCCGACGATGTCGCGCGCGCACCAGACCGCGTGACCGAGGCCGAGCGGCGCCTGCTGGCGGGTGAAGCTGACGGCGCCGGCTTCAGGCTGGTTCTGCGCCAAAATCTCCTGCTCGGCCTTCTTGCCGCGCTGGCTGAGCGTCGCATCGAGCTCGAACATCCGGTCGAAGTGATCTTCGATGACATTCTTGTTGCGGCCGGTGACGAAG
Organism: Bradyrhizobium sp. CCBAU 25360; assembly: GCF_028128695.1. NCBI lineage: Bacteria > Pseudomonadati > Pseudomonadota > Alphaproteobacteria > Hyphomicrobiales > Nitrobacteraceae > Bradyrhizobium > Bradyrhizobium sp. CCBAU 25360. The sequence continues at coordinate 170,846 of NZ_LBJA01000039.1, read as the reverse complement.
ATGAAGTGCTCGATGCCGGCCTCCCTCGCCTCGTCATAGACGTACTGGATCAGCGGCTTGTCGACGATGGTCAGCATTTCCTTCGGCATCGCCTTGGTGGCGGGCAGGACACGGGTGCCGAGGCCGGCGACGGGGAATACGGCTTTGCGAATTTTCATGTGATTGATCGAATACCTGGGGGCACATGGGAACGGCGGAACGGAGCAATGGCATCTTGCTAGCCTGTTTGCAGCCGCCAACAAAGGCGGATGTGGGGCCTCACCCGCGCAGAGTTAAGAAAAAGGCCGCCACCAAAATTTCACCTTTGTTAAGCTATTGGCAACCGTAACCGGGCCTCCTGATGGCAGATTTTTGGAAGGCCGATGGGTGGGACATGATGCAATTGGTGGCAGGGCAGGCAAGACGGGCGGGATCCGTGACCGGCGCGGCGATGATCGCGGCCGCTCTGCTGCTGCCCGTCAGCGCGCACGCCCAGGCGCAGAACGGCCTGTCCAATCTGTTCGGCGGCATCTTCTCGGGCCCCAACGCTGCGCCCTCGCAACCTGCGCCCGGTCCCGGCGGCGCTCTCCCCTGGAGCGGTGAGGACGGGGCTTCCGGCCATCCGCTGATGACGGCCGCGGCGATCCGCGAGGCCGCCGGCAATTTCAGCAATTGCGTTGCCGCGATGTGGCCCGATGCCGCACGGCGCAACATCACCCAGGAAAACTTCCAGCGCTTCACGGCCGGGCTCTCACCCGATCTGCGCATCATGGACCTGATGGACTCGCAGCCGGAGTTCACAAAATCGATCTGGGACTATCTCGACATCCTCGTGAACGACAACCGCCTCGCCAAGGGCCGCGAGATCCTCGCCAAGTACAAGGCGCAGTTCGACGCCACCGAAAAGGCCACTGGCGTCGACCGCTACATCATCGCCTCGATCTGGGGCATCGAGTCCAATTACTCGACGCAGATGGGCGATCGCAGCGTGCTGCAATCGACCGCGACGCTCGCCTGCATCGGCCGCCGCCAGGCCTATTTCAAGGACGAGTTCCTCTCCGCGCTGGAGATCCTCAACCGCGGCGACCTCAGGCCGGAGCAGATGCGCGGCTCCTGGGCCGGCGCGTTCGGCCCGACCCAGTTCATGCCGACCGCGTTCAAGCGCTTTGCTGTCGACGGCGATGGCGACGGGCGGCGCGACGTCGTCGACAATCCGACCGACCTGATCGCATCGACCGCCAACAACCTGAAGAAGGACGGCTGGCAGGCCAGTCAGACCTGGGGCTTTGAGGTCGTGGTGCCCCAGGGGTTCAACTACATGCTGGCCGACCGCGCCAAGGCGATGACGATCGCGCAATGGGAGAAGCTCGGGCTGAAGCGGGCGACGGGCCAGCCGTTCCCGCATCCGGCGGAGAAAGCCTATCTGCTGGCCCCCGCCGGCGCGCAGGGGCCCGGCTTCCTGATGCTGCAGAATTACGGCGTCATCATGAAATACAACCCGGCCGAGGCCTATGCGCTGGCGATCGGCCATTTCGCCGACCGCCTGCGCGGAGGGCAGCCCTTCGTGCAGCCCTGGCCGCGGCAGGAGCGCGAGCTGTCGCGCACCGAGCGGCTGGAGCTGCAGCAGCTGCTGGCCCAGCGCGGCTTCTACAAGGGCACCCCGGACGGCCAGTTCGGCGGCCAGACCCGGGAAGCCCTGCGCAATTTCCAGGCCTCGATCGGAGTGCCCGCGGACGGTTTTGCCTCCTCGGACGCACTGGAACGGCTGCGCGGACGGTAAAATCGCGCCGAAAGTAACCCTGAACGGGGATTTTGGCAGGCAGCCTTGACGTAGGCGGCTGTTCCCCGGTGTATGGGTTCAAGAATCTGCAACGGAATTTGCCCGTTTGGCGCCTGATTCCGTTATTATATTGAGCTACCTCCGATCCCCATTGCGTTGGCCCGAGATCGCATGTCGAAGCCGAAGTCCCTGTTCAAGGCGCTGACCGAGACCGGCCCGTTGATCGCGCTGGGGACGGCGCTTGCGATTCTGGTCTCGGTCGCAGGGCCTGCCTCGGCGCAGTTCTTCAACTTCCCCGGCTTCGGCGGCCCGCCGCAGCGTTCGGCTCCGCCACCACAACGGGGCGGTGGCGGTGGCGGCGGCTGGTTCGGCGGCGACTTCTTCGCGCCGTTCCAGCAGCAACAGCCGCAGGCGCCACGCCAGGATTTTTCGCGCGCGCCGGCGCCAGCCAAGCGCGACACCATCCCTGAGAAGAACGTGCTGGTGATCGGCGACGCCATGGCCGACTGGCTCGCCTATGGCCTGGAAGACGCCTACACCGAGCAGCCCGACATGGGCGTGATCCGCAAGCACAAGACCACGTCAGGCCTGATCAAGTACCAGCCGCGCGGCGAGCCCGCGGATTGGACGACTGCCGCAAGGGGCATCCTCGAGACCGAAAAGCCCGACGTGATCGTCGTCATGCTGGGCCTCAACGACCGCAGCGCGATCCGCGAGCCCGTCGCCGACAAGACGGACAAGGCCGCCGCAGACAAGGACAAGAAGAACGACAAGGGCGCGCGCGCCAAACAGCCAGCGAAGCCGGGGGACGCCAAGCCCGGCAACGACACCGCCGCCAAGCCCGACGACAAGCCTGCCGATGCCGATCTACCGCAGGACGACGCCGACAATGCCGACGCGCCGGCGGCCGCGCCCGAAAAGACGACCCGCAATCCGAACGGCCTCTACGAATTCCGCGACGACCGCTGGGTCGAGCTCTACGGCAAGAAGATCGAGGAGCTCGCTAACGTCCTCAAGACGAAGGGCGTGCCGGTGCTGTGGGTCGGCCTTCCCGCCATCCGCGGGCAGAAGGGCACGGCGGACATGCTGTTCCTGGATTCGCTCTATCGCGAAGGCGCGGCCAAGGCCGGCATTACCTATGTCGACGTCTGGGACGGGTTTGTCGACGAGGCCGGCCGCTTCCTTCAGAAGGGTCCTGACTTCGAGGGCCAGATCCGTCAGCTCCGCAGCTCTGACGGCGTCTTCTTCACAAAGCCCGGCGCGCGCAAGCTCGCGCACTATGTCGAGCGCGAGATCACGCGCCTGCTGGCAGGACGCTCCGGCCCGATCGCGCTGCCGAGCGAGCCGGCGACGCCCGACACCAGCGCCGAGCCCGGCAAACCCGCACCGCGGCCGCTGGCGGGGCCGATCGTGCCGCTGGTTGCGGCCTCGATCTCGACCGATCAATTGCTGGGCGGCCCGGGCTCGCGTCCCGCCGCCGTCGATGCGCTGGCTGCGAAGACGATGGTGAAGGGCGAGCCGCTGGCCGCTCCAGCCGGCCGGGCCGACGATTATGCCTGGCCGCGCCGCGAAGTCGGCCGCGAGCAGGCCAAGGGCGATACGCCGATGGCCGCGACGACGCCCGACGGCGGCGCGCCTTCCGCATCGCCGGGCGCAGCCGCGGCGATCGCGCCGCCAAGGCTCGCGCCGAAGAAGCCGCCGGTGGTGCAGCAGCCGGCACAGGCCCAGCCGTCGTTCCGCGATTTCTTCGGCTTCGGCTCTCCGCAGCCGGCGCCAGCACCGCGTCAACTGGCGCCTGCGCCGCGCAACCCAAATCCGGCCAATCCAGGGATTCCTCGTCCGCCCGGCAGCGTCGGGCGCTCGGCGGAGATGTTCCGGTAGTTCCCGGAGTTGCTCTTCCCGGAGTTGCTCGCGTGTCCCGGACGGGCAGCAGCGTGTAATGCTGCTGCTCAGAGCCGGGACCCAGCTTGAGCGGCGCTTACAAAAGAACGAGCCCCGGCTCAGCAATGCGGCTTTGCCGGACGATGCTACGTATCGCCTGGGCCGCATTGCGTCCGGGGCACGAGAGTTCGGGCGTTAGTTACGGGACTTGGTCACAAATCCTAATAGCGCCAGCGCGTCGGCGGACGGCGTGCAGGTCGCGACATCAGAAGCGCGAGCGCGAAACCGATGCCGCCGGCAACCAGCAGCGCGCCGAGCGGATTGTCCTGCACCTTCTTCGACAATGCCTGCGTACCATCGCGAAGAGTCTCGCCGCTGTTGTCGTAGGCGTCCTTGGCGTAGTCTGCCGCAGTCTCGCCGGCCTCGCGTACGGCATCCTTGGCCTGGCCGTAGAGATTCTGCACCGTGCCCGCGGCTTCCCGCGCCTTGCCCGATGCCTGCGTCTTCGCATCGCCTGCCATGTCTCCGACCGCGCCTTCCGCGCGTCCGGCATATTCCTTGGCCGATCCAACAATCCGATCCGTGTCCATGATGATCCTCCTCGGTGGTCAGCCGAAGTAACCGATCAGGCGCGGCGCAGTTCCAAATCATGACGAAAGTGTAGAAGGCGTAGTGCGCAGCCCGGATAAGCCAACGGATCGGCGCGAAGCGCCGTCCCGATGACAGGCTCCGCGACATCCGGGACTTTGCTTACACCGTTCCCGGGTATCGCTGCGCTCACCCCATCTACAGGATCAGCCCGCCATCGACGACCAGCGTCTGTCCGACGATGTAGGACGACAGCGGCGAGGCCAGGAACAGGGCCGCGCCGGCCATGTCGGCCGGCGTTCCCAGGCGCCGCAGCGGAATGCGTGATAGTGCGCCTTCGAGCCGCTTGGGATCGTCGGTCGTCACCTTCGTCATCTTGGTGTCGACGAGTCCCGGCGCGATGCCGTTGACACGGATGCCATCCTCGGCCCAGGCCTCGCCCAACGTCCGCGTCAATCCGACCGCACCGGTCTTCGAGGCGTTATAGGCGGGATTGCCCATGGTGGAATGATAGGCCGCGGTCGAGGACACCATGATCAGCGACCCCCTCGCATCCCGCAGCATGGAATGGAATCGCGTGGCGCAGGCCATCAGGCTCATCAAATTGACCTCGACCACCTTGCGAAAGCCGATCATCTCGAATTCGCCGCGGCGATAGAGCACGGCGCCCTGCGCCAGCACGAGCACGTCGAGCCGTTCGAAGGACGGCTTGAATGCCTCGATCGCACTGGGGTTGCTGACGTCGAGCTGCGCGTAAGACAGACCCGTGAGATCAGAACCTTCCTCGATCGAATAATCCTTTGGCTGCGCACGCGTGCCGCAAACCGCGACATGCGCGCCCCTCGTGCGAAACGCTTGCGCGATGCCGTTGCCGATCCCGCTGGAACCGCCGACCACCAGCACCTGCCTGCCTGAGAAATCGAGCTCGTTCGCCATCGCGGCCTCCCCTCTTGTCTTGCTTGTTTGACCTGTCTGCGGATCGATGCCAGCCTTGTCAATCATAACAAGAACAAGCAGGGCGCGAGGAAACAGCATGTCCGAGTTCAAACGGCTCAGCCGGTCCGTAAAGGGCCTGACCGTTCTCGTCACCGGCGCAGCCAGCGGCATGGGGCGCGCCACCGCCTACGTGTTCGCCGCGGAGGGCGCGAACGTTGCCGTCACCGACTATGATGAGCAAGGCGCGCTCGCCGTCGCGAAGGAGATCGCCGCGAGCGGCGGTTCGGCAAAAGCCTGGAAGCTCGACGTCGCCGATGGCACCGAGATCAAGCGCGTGGTGAATGATGTCGCGGCACATTTCGGCGGGCTCGATATCGTCGTCAACAATGCCGGCATCTCCGTGCGCGTCGCGATCGACGACGAGGCCTATGAGGACGCCTGGGCAAAGGGCATCGCCGTGATGCTGACGGCGCATCCGCGCATCATCCGCGCGGCACTGCCTTACCTGCGCAAATCGAAGAGCCCGCGCATCGTCAACATCGCCTCGACCGAGGCCCTCGGCGCCACCGCATTGCATAGCCCCTATTCGGCGGCGAAGGGCGGCGTGGCGAGCCTCACGCGCTCGCTTGCCGTCGAGCTCGGCCGCGAGGGCATCACCGTCAACTGCATCTGCCCGGGTCCGATCCGCACCGCAATCACCGACCGCATCTCGGAGGAGCACAAGACGATCTACGCCAAGCGCCGCACCGCACTCGGCCGCTACGGCGATCCCGAGGAGGTCGCGCATATGACGCTGAGCCTGTGCCTGCCGGCGGCGTCCTTCCTCACCGGCGCGGTGATCCCGGTCGACGGCGGTCTGATGGCGCGCAACGCGTGAGAGCCATGCGCGCCGAGCGTTGACAACGGCGAGTGCGAGAGTAGCTTTTTCGCCGACAGAGCGGGGCCAACCGCTCGCACATGCGGGAGAAAACGCCATGACGATCGCCATCCGGCAGCTTCAGAAGCATTTTGTCGGCGAGGTTTCCGGCCTCGATTTGCGAAAGCCTCTGACCGAGGTCGAGGCGCGCGAGGTCGAGGCCGCCATGGACAAATACGCGGTGCTGGTTTTCCACGACCAGGACATCACCGACGAGCAGCAGATGGCCTTTGCGCTGAACTTTGGTCAGCGTGAGGATGCGCGTGGCGGCAACATTACCAAGGCCAGCGAACACCGCCTCAACTCGGGCCTGAACGACGTCTCCAACCTCGGCAAGGACGGCAAGCCGCTGCCGAAAGACAGCCGCGCCAATCTGTTCAACCTCGGCAATTGCCTGTGGCACTCCGACAGCTCGTTCCGGCCCATCCCTGCAAAATTCTCGCTGCTGTCGGCGCGGGTCGTGAACCCGAAGGGCGGCAACACCGAATTCGCCGACATGCGCGCCGCCTATGACGCGCTCGACGACGACACCAAGGCGGAGATCGACGATCTCATCTGCGAGCACTCGCTGATGTATTCGCGGGGATCGCTCGGCTTCACCGAATACACCGAGGATGAGAAGGAGATGTTCAAGCCGGTGCTGCAAAGGCTGGTGCGGACGCATCCCGTGCATCGCCGCAAGTCGCTGTATCTGTCATCGCATGCCGGCAAGATCGTCGGCATGAGCGTGCCCGAGGGCCGCCTGTTGCTGCGCGATCTCAACGAGCACGCAACGCAAGGAGAGTACGTCTACGTCCACAAATGGAAGCTGCACGACCTCGTGATGTGGGACAACCGCCAGACCATGCACCGCGTTCGCCGCTACGACCAGTCGCAACCTCGCGACATGCGCCGCGCGACGGTGGCGGGGACGGAGCCGACGGTGCAGCAGCAGGCGGCGGAGTGAGTGGCATTGGAGTAGCCACAAATTCGGCCGTCGTCCCGGACAAGCGTAGCAAAGCGAAGCGCAGATCCGGGACCCATAACCACAGGCAGTGGTTTGACGAAGACTCGGAGTTAAGTTCCCACGCTCTAATTCCGGCCTGGGGTTATGGGTCCCGGATCTGCGCTTCGCTCTGGACAACGCTACGCGTTGCCAGAAGCTCCGCTTGTCCGGGACGACACGGGAGGTTGTTGCAACAGCTACTAGCCAGCTACGCGTGCCCGGCCTCGTTCGAGAGCATGCCGGGGTCGATGCCGATCTTGCGCAGGGCGCGTCCGTACTTGTCGTCGACGTCGTCTCCGAAGATCAGATCCGCATCCGCATCGCAATGCAGCCAGCCGTTGCTCTGGATCTCGGTCTCGAGCTGGCCCGGCGCCCAGCCGGCATAGCCGAGCGCGAGGATGGCGTGCTTGGGGCCGGAGCCGTTGGCGATCGCGCGCAGGATGTCGACGGTCGCCGTGAGGCAGACGCCGTCGTCGATCCGCAACGTCGCGTTTTCGATATAGAAGTCGCTGGAATGCAGCACGAAGCCGCGCCCCGTGTCGACCGGGCCGCCGCGCAGCACCTTCATGCTTTCGGCGTTCTCCGGCAGCTTGATGTGCTCGCCCTTCTTGATGATGCCGAGCTGCTGCAAGAGTTCGGGGAAGTCGATGCTGCCAGCCGGGTGGTTCACGATGATGCCCATCGCTCCCTCCGCCGAATGGGCGCAGAGATAGATCACCGAGCGTTCGAAGCGGGAATCGCCCATCACCGGCATCGCGATCAAGAGCCGGCCGTCGAGATAACCGGCCGAATTAGGGAGCACGGGTCCCGCGCTGCGGGTGCTTTCGCCCGTCCTCTTGCCTGTGGGAGCCATCGGTTAAGCACTCCGGTTTCAATTCCTATCCTGATGTCGGGCCGGGCCGCTGTCAAATCAAGGCTTGCAGAGACTTGATTCAAGTGCATCCATCACAAGCAATTCAATGGTTTGCCTCAGGGCGACCCTGTAAAGACGTGCCATGCTCACAAGAGTTCCCCTACGTGCGGCGATTGGCGTCGCGACAACCCTGTTTGCGTCGTCGCTGGCCATCGTAGCCCGGGCCGATGACGCCTCGCCGTGGCAGCGCGACGGACATTCCGCGGTGCGGCTATTGGCGGGATCGCGCAGCGGCGCCGTCCTGCTCGGCGGTATCGCCATCCAGCTCCAGCAGGGGTGGAAGACCTATTGGCGCTCCCCCGGCGATTCCGGTGTCCCGCCGCGGTTCGATTTTTCCAAGTCGGACAATGTCGAGGCGGTGACGGTGATGTGGCCTGCGCCGCTGAAATTCAACGACGGCGCCGGCGGCCATTCGATCGGCTATCACAACCAGATCGTGCTGCCCCTGCGCATCGTCGCCAAGGCGGCCGACAAGCCCGTGACCCTGCGCGCAGAGATCAATTACGCGGTGTGCGAAAAACTCTGCATTCCGGTCGAGGCCAGTGCCGAGCTCGGCTTCAACAGCGTGGCCTCGACCGAGGATGCCAATCTGCGTGCAGCACTCGATACCGTGCCCAAGCCCGCCAATATCGGCGATCCCAATCCCCTCACCATCCGCGACGTCAAGCGCGACGGCGCCACCAAGGTGACGGTCGACGTGGTCACGCCGGATGCGCGCGACGTCAATCTGTTCGTGGAAGGTCCGACGCCCGACTGGGCGCTGCCGATTCCGGCTCCGGTCAAAGACAACCCGGCTGGCGTGAAGCGCTTTTCGTTCGAGCTCGACGGCCTGCCGCCGGGCGCCAAGCCGGACGGCGCGGCGTTGAAATTCACGCTGGTCGGGCCGGACAAGGCGTACGAGTTCAATACGAATTTGGAGTGAGTACCGGTTAGCGCGAGGAAGTTGCACGGCTCGCGCCCCACTTTCAGCTGTCGTCCCGGACAAGCGCGCCTCAGCGCGCGCCGATCCGGGACCCATGGCCACAGGCGTGGTTTGGCGAAGACTCGGAGTGACAGCTCGCCCACAACTTCTTCTCGGGGTTATGGGTCCCGGATCTTCGCTTCGCTCGTCCGGGACGACACCGAGTATGGAACGCCACCCAACCGAATCTTAACGAATGGTTGCTAAGCCCCAGGGCCACCGCAGCAAGCCTGCGTCATGCGGTAGCCTGGGGACTTTAATTGGCCGTGATGGATGCAGACCCTGCAACGACCGGACCGGCCGGGCTGATCGCGCGGCTGCGGGCCAGGCTGACGGGCGGCCCGAGCGAGGCATCGCTGACGCGGCGGCTGGCCGGCACCATCTTCATCATCCGGGTCATCAGCGCGGGCCTTGCCTATTTTTCGCAGGTCCTGCTCGCGCGCTGGATGGGCACCTCCGACTACGGCATCTACGTGTATGTCTGGACCTGGGTGCTGCTGCTCGGCAGCATGATGGATTTCGGCATCTCGGCCTCGGCGCAGAAAATCATTCCGGAGTATCGCACCAGCGGCGAGCAGGCGCTGCTGCGCGGCTTTCTCTCCGGCAGCCGCTGGCTGACCTTCGCGGTGTCCACGCTGGTCTCGCTCGCTCTTGCCGGCATCGTCAGGCTGCTGTCGCCCTGGATCGACCCGGCCGAGGAGCTGCCACTCTATATCGGCTGCATGACGCTGCCCGCCTTCGTCGTCGCCAACACCCAGGACGGCATCGCGCGCTCGCATGACTGGATGCAACTCGGCCTGATGCCGCAATTCATCATCCGCCAGGGGCTGATCATCGGCATCACGGCCATCGCCTTCCTGCTCGGCTACCATCTCGGCGCCGTCGCCGCGATGATTGCGAGCGCCGGCGCAGTGTGGATCGCGATGACCGGGCAGATGGTGGTGCTGAACCGCAAGCTCGCCGGCCATATCGCGCCCGGCCCCAAGACCTATGACATCGGCGGCTGGCTCGCCGTCTCGCTGCCGATCCTGCTGGTCGAGAGCTTCTACCTGCTGCTGTCCTACACCGACGTGCTGGTGCTGCAGCAGTTCCGCCCCTCCGACGAGGTCGGGGTCTATTTCGCGGTGGTGAAGACGCTGGCGCTGGTCTCGTTCATCCACTACGCGATGTCGGCAACGACGGCGCACCGCTTCGCCGAATACAACGCAAGCGGCGACAAGGCACGCCTATCGGCCTATGTCGCGCATGCCATCAACTGGACGTTCTGGCCGTCGCTGGCGGCGACCATCGTGTTGCTCGCGCTCGGCAAGCCGCTGCTCTGGCTGTTCGGGCCGCAATTCGTGGTCGGCTACGACATCATGTTCGTCGCCGCGATCGGGCTCGTGGTGCGCTCCGCGATCGGACCGGTCGAGCGGCTGCTCAACATGCTCGGCCAGCAGAAGATCTGTGCGCTCGCTTATGCATTGGCCTTCGTGATGAACCTCATGCTCTGCATCGCACTCGTGCCGCGCTACGGCGGCCACGGCGCCGCGGCCGCGACCTCGATCTCGCTCACCTTCGAGACGGTGCTGCTGTTCTGGATCGTGCGACAGCGGTTGGGGCTGCACGTGCTGGCGTTTGGTAAATAGGTACTACGGCGCCGCCCTTGCTCACTCCCCGTGGGGAACGACTGTTTCGCAGTGCGCATGGGAACAACCGGAAACACCTCTCCATTTCCGACACGCAGCACAATTTTTCTTATTCCGCCCAAGCGGTTGCGCCCCAGGGAAAGTTTATTCTACGTCGTATTGCTCAACCGACGAGATCAACCTAAGATTCTCCAGACATGATCGATCCACTCTACGTCGCCTCCGGTTTCGGCGTCGGCCTGCTCGTCGGGATGACCGGCGTGGGCGGCGGTTCCCTGATGACGCCGCTGCTGATCCTGCTGTTCGGTGTTCATCCCTCCACCGCGGTCGGCACCGATCTGCTCTATGCCGCCGCCACCAAAACCGGCGGCAGCGTGGTGCATGGCTGGTCGCGCAGCGTGCACTGGCCCGCGGTGCTGCGGCTCGCCTGCGGCAGCATTCCCGCGAGCGCAGTGACGCTGCTGGTGCTGTGGAAGCTCGACCTCAGAAGCGATTCCGAGCGCAGCCTGGTTAATCTGGTGCTGTGCTTTGCGTTGCTGCTGACCGCGACCTCGCTGATCTTCCGCAAATCGATCATGGAGCGTTATCGCGGCCGGCTCGAACAGGTCGACGAGCGCACCACCGCGATTGCCACCGTCGTCACCGGAATCGTGCTCGGCGTGTTGGTGTCGATTTCGTCGGTGGGCGCCGGTGCGGTCGGCGTGACCGTGCTGCTGCTGCTCTACCCCCGCCTGCCCATGGCGACCATCGTCGGCTCCGACATCGCCCATGCGGTGCCGCTGACGCTGGTCGCCGGCATCGGGCACTGGGCGCTCGGCGACGTGGATTGGGCCCTGATGGGCGTGCTGCTGATGGGCTCGCTGCCCGGCATCATCATCGGCAGCTACAGCGCGACGCGGGTGCCGGAGACGGTGCTGCGGCTGACGCTTGCCAGCGTGCTGTTCGTGGTCGCAGGCAAGATCATGTTTGCGGAGCTGAACCTGTCGTCGGCGTTCGTGACGGCGCTGGCCTGGACGCATTGAGCGGCAGCGGACGCCTCCTTCTCGGTTTCGTAGGGTGGGTTAGCCGAAGGCGTAACCCACCTCTTTTGTTTCCTCGGGTAACAGAAGTGGTGGGTTACGCCGAGCAGATACGCTTCGCGTATCTGCAGGGCTAACCCACCCTACGGCATCGAGCCGTTACTCCGCCGTCCAGCCGCCATCGATCGAGAGATTGGTGCCGGTGATCTGGGCGGCATCATCGCCGCACAGGAACAGCGCCAATGCGGCGACCTGCTCGGACGTCACGAACTCCTTGGTCGGCTGCGCGTCGAGCAGAACGTCGTTGATGACCTGCTCGCGCGTCAGATTGCGCGCCTTCATCGTGTCGGGGATCTGCCGCTCCACCAGCGGGGTCCAGACGTAGCCGGGACTGATGCAGTTGCAGGTGATCTTGTGGGTCGCGACCTCCAGCGCCACGGTCTTGGTCAGGCCTGCGATGCCGTGCTTGGCCGAGACGTAGGCCGACTTGAAGGGCGAGGCGACCAGCGAATGCGCCGATGCCGTGTTGATGATGCGGCCCCAGCCTTTCTTCTTCATGCCGGGCACGGCGGCACGGATGGCGTGGAAGGCCGAGGACAGGTTGATGGCGATGATCTGGTCCCACTTCTCGAGCGGAAACTCCTCGATCGGCGAGACGAACTGGATGCCGGCATTGTTGACGAGGATGTCGACTGAACCAAAGGTCTTCTCGCCGAGCGCGATCATGCCGGCGATCTCGGCCGGCTTGGTCATGTCGGCGGGCGAATAGATCGCCTTCACCTTGAAGTCCGCCTCGATCTTCGCGCGCTCCTTCTCAATGTCCTCCGGCGTGCCGAAGCCGTTGATGACGACATTGGCGCCGGCGGCGGCGAAGGCGCGTGCATAGGCGAGCCCGATGCCGCTAGTGGACCCGGTCACGACGGCATTCTTGCCTGACAGACTACCCATTCTATTCGCTCCTTTTTGCCGGGGGCGCGGTGACGTCCCCCGTGAGATCGTAGGTCACCATGGTCTCACCGGACTGCGGCCGCTCGAGCCAGTCCTTGTGGCGCATCGACAGATGCACGTCGCGCACGCCGGCCTCCCAATGCTCGACCATGGCGACGTGCGAGAAGTCGTAATCCTTGGACGAGGATTCGTAGTTCTTGCTGCGGTAGATCAGATGCACGACGGTGACGGTGCTTTCGCGCGACACCTTCGCCAGGAATTCGACGGAAGGATCGTTCTTGAGATAATCCGGCAATTTGCCGATCAGGTCGCGCACCGCCCTGCGGGCGTTGTGGATCTGCTTGTTCTTGTCGGTGTTCATCCGCGTGCGGCTGGAATAGCGGATGTCCTTCTCGCGCTCGGCGGCCTCCAGCAGCGAGGTCGGCAGATCGCCGCGCGCGGAAAACAGGTCGACCTGGAAGATCAGCATGTCGCGATCGACCTCGGCGTCGAGCACGTAGTCGAGCGGCGTGTTGGAGGCGATGCCGCCGTCCCAATAATGCTCGCCCTCGATCATCACGGATGGAAAGCCGGGCGGCAGCGCGCCGGAGGCCATGATGTGCTCGGGGCCGATGGTCTTGCCGAGCTTCTTGAACTCGTAATTGTCGAAATATTTGAAGTTGCCGGAGGTGACGCCGACCGCGCCGACCGACAGGCGCGTCTTCAAATCGTTGATGCGGTCGAAATCGACCAGACGCTCCAGCGTCTTCTTCAGCGGTGCGGTGTCGTAATAGCTCTCGGCCTGCGGGCTGCCGGGCGGCCAGAGCGGCGCCGGCGGAATCCGCGGCGTGAAGAAGCCGGGCACGCCGAAGGTCGCGATCAGCGCGGCACTGGTCGAATTGAACAGCTCGCGGCTGTGGTCGCTCTTGCCGATCGGTTTCCACGGCACCGGCGCGGAGACCATCTCCCAGAATTCCTTGAGCCGCTTGACGCGCGTCGGGCCCTCGTTGCCGGCGATGATGGCGGCGTTGACCGCGCCGATCGAGATGCCGGCGACCCATTCCGGCTCGAAACCGTGGCCGCACAGCGCCTGATAGGCGCCGGCCTGATAGGAGCCAAGCGCGCCGCCGCCCTGAAGGACCAGGACGCGTTGCGCATTCGCGGGGATGCTGGCGGATTCCGGGCTATGATCGATCATGCAGGAACAATAGCAAAAGGCGAGCCACCGTGGCGACCCTCCGCCGCGGCGTCAATGCATCCCGGATCAAGTCTGGCTTATCGGGGCTCGGTCGAGGCCAGGATCATGGTCCAGAACACCTTGTATTTGGTGCCGGGAGCATAGCTCGCCGCGATGCCCAATTTTGTGACACCGCCCTTGAGCATGTTGGCGCGGTGGGGCGGCGAATCGCGCCAGCCGGAAAACGCTTCCGCCAGCGTATGATAGCCGGCCGAGACGTTCTCGACGGCAACGGTGGCGGGATAGCCGCCGGTGGCAAGGCGCTTGGCCAGCGGCGCGCGGACGTCGTGATCCATCTTGTTGGCCGCAGCCATAGCCTGGGACTGGGATTCGGCGAGCCGCATCAGGTCAGGGTCGATGACGACGGTGCCGAGGGCGTTGTTCTGGCGGTATTGCGAGATCATGATGGCTGCCGCCTGCGCATCGAGCTTGGAGCCCGGGACCGCCATATCGGCATACATGGACGGCTGCTGGACCGGTGCCTCGTTGCCGGCACAGCCGGCAAGCAGCAAAGTGATGAGAATTGCGGCCCCAGCGCGCATGTAAAGCCCCCGAATGAGGGGCCGTTGTTGCATACCAACCGTGGCTGAAAGGTGAATTTTGAAGAAAATCGTTCCTGTCATTCCGGGGCAGCGCGTAGCGCTGAACTGTGGTGCGCAATCGCGCACCTGAGACTCTCGCGCCATAACCTCGAGATTCCGGGTTCGATGCTTCGCATCGCCACGGAATGACAGAGCGTTAGCCCGCAAATATCCGGTAACGGCGCGGCTCGAGGCCGATGGTGTCGCCGGCGCGCAGTTCCTTGTCGCGGGGGGCGTCGATCTCGATGGTCTCGCCGCCCGACAATGCGACCTCGGCGCGCTGCACGGGACCGAAATTGCGGACGTGCTGGACCGCGCCCTCGAAGGCGCCGCTGCCGGGGGGCCCGACCAGCATGTCATGTCGCCGCACGAACAGTTTTGACGCGCCAGGCGCAAGCCCGTCCGCCGCGAGGGTGAGCGGCCGGTCACCCAGCCTGATCACGCCGCCTTCGACCTGAACCGGCAGTTCGATGGACTCGCCGATAAAGCCGTGCACGAAGGCCGTCGCCGGGGTCTCGTAGACGTCGTCGGGCGAGCCGATCTGCTCGATCCTGCCCTTGTCCATGACGACGACGCGGTTGGCGACTTCGAGCGCCTCCTCCTGGTCGTGGGTGACGAAGATGGAGGTGACGTTGATCTCGTGATGCAGCGAGCGCAGCCATCGGCGCAGTTCTTTCCGCACCTTGGCATCGAGCGCGCCGAAGGGCTCGTCGAGCAAGAGGATGCGCGGCTCGATCGCGAGCGCGCGGGCGAGCGCAATGCGCTGGCGCTGGCCGCCGGAGAGCTGGCTCGGATAGCGGTCGGCGAGCCAGTCGAGCTGAACGAGGTCGAGCAGTTCCTTGACCCGCGCCCGGATCGCGGCTTCGTCCTTGCGTACCGCGCGCGGCTGCACGCGCAGGCCGAAGGCGACGTTCTCGAACACGGTCATGTGGCGGAACAGCGCGTAATGCTGGAACACGAAGCCGACATGCCGCTCGCGCGCGCCCTGCGCCAGCGCGTCCTCGCCATTGAAGGAGACCTCGCCGGAATCAGGCCAGTCGAGGCCGGCGATGATCCGCAGCAGCGTGGTCTTGCCGGAGCCTGACGGACCGAGCAGCGCCAGCAATTCACCATTGTCGACCTTGAGGTCGACGCCGTCGAGGGCGGCAAAACTGCCGAACTTCTTGACGAGATTCTTGACTTCAATGGTCACTTGCGTCGTCTCCTTCGTCGAGGTGACGTTCGAGAACGGTCTTTGCGATCAGCGTGATCAGCGCCAGCATCGCCAGCAGCGAGGCGATCGCGAAGGCGGCGACGAACTGGTATTCGTTGTAGAGGATCTCGACCAGCAGCGGCATCGTGTTGGTCTCACCGCGGATATGGCCTGAGACGACGGAGACCGCGCCGAACTCGCCCATCGCACGCGCATTGCAGAGCAGGACGCCATAGAGCACGCCCCATTTGATGTTGGGCAGGGTGACGCGGAAGAAGGTCTGCAAGCCCGAAGCGCCGAGCGAAACCGCGGCCTCCTCCTCCTGCGTGCCCTGCTCCTGCATCAGCGGGATCAGCGCGCGCGCGACGAACGGGAAGGTCACGAAGGTGGTGGCGAGCGCAATGCCGGGCACGGCGAACAGGATCTGGATGTCGTGATCCCTGAGCCAGCCGCCGAAATAACCCTGCGCGCCGAACAGCAGCACGAAGACGAGACCGGAGATCACCGGGCTGACCGAAAACGGCAGGTCGATCAGCGTGATCAGGAAGGTCTTGCCCGGGAAATCGAATTTTGCAATCGCCCAGGCGGCGACGAGGCCGAAGACAAGGTTGAGGCCGACCGAGATCGCCGCGACGATCAACGTCAGCTTGATCGCGGCCAGCGCCTCCGGCTCGGCGAGCGCGGAGAGATAGGCGAGGATCCCCTTCGAAAAGGCCTGCGCGAACACGACCACCAGCGGCAGCACGACGAAGACGGAAAGAAAGGTCATCGCCAGCGCGATGATGGTGATGCGCACCGCGCGCGGCTCGGTGCGCAAATTGTCTTGCGCCGCCGCCGCATGTGCCCGGGCCTTCGCACGTGCCGTGGCGTCGGGAGCCGAGAGCGACACGGAGTCTGCGATCTGCATCGTCATCGCATCCTCCTCAGCGCGCCGGGATCCGGCTCCGCGCCCAGCGCTGGAGCCGGTTGACGGCGAAAATGATGACGAAGGAGACGACGAGCATGACCACCGCGATGGCGGTCGCGTCGGCGTAGCGAAATTCGGACAGCCGGATCACGATCAAGAGCGGCGCGATCTCGGAGACATTAGGCAGATTGCCGGCAATGAAGATCACCGAGCCGTATTCACCGACCGCGCGGGCAAAGGCGAGCGCGAGCCCGGTGAGCAGCGCCGGCGCGAGCGAGGGCAGGATCACGCGGACGATGGTCTGCCAGCGGCTGGCGCCCAGGCTGCCCGCGGCCTCCTCGATCTCGGGGTCGAGATCCTGCAGCACCGGCTGCACCGTGCGCACCACGAAGGGAATGCCGATGAAGATCATGGCGACGAAGATGCCGACCGGCGTGAACGCCACCTTGATGCCGAGCGCCGCGAGCGGCGCCCCGAGCCAGCCTTTCTCGGCGAACAGCGCGGTCAGCGCGACCCCGGCGACCGCCGTCGGCAGCGCGAAGGGCACGTCGACGATGGCGTCGAACAGCCGCCGGCCGGAGAAGCGGTAGCGCACCAGCGCCCAGACGATGATGCTGCCCATGACGAGGTTGACGCAGGCCGCCGCGAACGCGAGGCCGAAGGAAACCCGCAGGGCATTCAGGGTGCGCCGGCTGGAGAGGATGTTCCAGAACTGCTCGGGGCTGAGCTCGAGCGATTTCAGGAACAGCCCGGCGAGCGGAATCAGGATGATGATCGACAGCCAGGAAAGCGTCAGTCCCATGGTGAGACCGAAGCCCGGCAATGTCCGGCGTCGTGCTGCGCGTGCGCTCACCAGGCCCCCTGCTAAAGCCCATTAAGACAGCGCCAGATCAATTCTTATAGATCTGGTCAAAGATGCCGCCATCGGCGAAATGTTCCTTCTGCGCCTTGGTCCAACCACCGAAAACGTCGTCGATCGTGAATAGTTCGACCTTTGCGAAGGCGTTTTCGTATTTTTTGGCAATCTCGGCATCGCGCGGGCGGTAGAAGTTGCGCGCGGCGATCTCCTGCCCCTCCTTGGTGTACCAATACTGGAGGTAGGCATCGGCGGCGTTGCGGGTGCCCTTCTTGTCGGCAACCTTGTCGACGATCGCGACCGGCGGCTCGGCGAGGATGGATTGCGGCGGCGCCACGATCTCGAATTTCTCCCGGCCGAATTCCTTCAGGGCGAGAAACGCCTCGTTCTCCCAGGCGAGCAGCACGTCGCCGACGCCACGCTCGACGAAGGTCACGGTGGCGCCGCGCGCGCCGGTATCGAGCACCGGCACCTGCTGGTAGAGCTTTCCGATGAAGTCCTTGGCCTTGTCGGCGGCGCCGTATTTCTTCTGCGCAAAGCCCCAGGCCGCCAGATAATTCCAGCGCGCGCCGCCCGATGTCTTCGGGTTCGGCGTGATCACGGCAACGCCCGGCTTGATCAGATCGTCCCAGTCCTTGATCGCCTTGGGGTTGCCCTTGCGCACCAGGAACACGATGGTTGACGTGTAGGGCGACGCATTCTGCGGTAACCGCTTCTGCCAGTCCGTCGCCGTGAGGCCCTTGCCGGCGATCGCGTCGACGTCGTAGGCGAGCGCGAGCGTCACCACGTCGGCCTGCAATCCGTCGATCACCGCCCGCGCCTGCGAACCGCTGCCGCCATGCGACTGCTTGATCTCGACGCTCTTGCCGGTTTCCTTCTGGTAGGCATTCGCGAACGCCTTGTTGAATTCGGCATAGAGCTCGCGCGTCGGATCATACGACACGTTGAGCAGATTGATGTCAGCAGCGAGAGCCGCGCTTGCCAAGAAACCCGTCGCGAGAAGTCCTGCAGCGAGCGGAACGATACGGCGGATCATGTCCATCTCCATTCACTTCGACGACGTCAGTGTCAGCGAAGGCAGGCGAAACTCGCGGCGAAATGCGCTTAAGTCAACGAAACCGGATTTTCTTGTTCGCAGCGTGGCAGCGTGACTGTGCTACGAAGTCTTCATCGTGTGGATGCCGCATTCTGTCTTGGCCCGGCCGCGCCAGCGACCGGCACGTTCATCCTCACCCTCGGCCGTTCTGCTCGTGCAAGGCATACACCCAACCGACAGGAAACCGGAGGCGGCCAGTGGATGACGCGGCAATTTGGCGCGGACGAAGATGGCCTCGAGTTCCTCGCGCGAGACGTTGGCGAAGGGGTTGAACTTCAACCGCGCGCCATCGTCTTCGACCACCGGAATGTCGGCGCGCGCATTGCCCTGGAAGCGCTTGCGGCCGTTGAGCCAGGCCGAGAACGGCTTCAGTGCCCGCGCCAGCGGCTCGACTTTACGAATGCGGCAGCAGGCGTCGGGATCGGAGAACCAGAGTTCGCGATCGGGATCGTCACGCGACAATGTTTCTTCCGCAGGCTTGATCGAACGGACGTCCTTCAGGCCAAGCGTCGCGATCAGCGTGTCGCGATAGGCCAGCGTCTCCTCGAACAGCCAGCCGGTATCGAGGAAGATCACGGGGATCGCGGGGTCGACGTCCGCCATGACCTTCAGCAGCGTCGCCGATTCCGTGCCGAACGACGACACCAGCGCAAGCTTTTCGCGCCCGACCGTCTTCAGCGCCGCGGCGACGATCTCCGCGGGCGAGGCATCGCGCAGCGCGCGATCGAGTTCGTCCGCCGACGGCAGCGCAGAGGCGGACGTCGGCGAAACCTGAGGCGCGATCGCGTTCACGTGCCGACACCTTCGGAATGACGCAGCTGCATGCGCCGGTGCAAGGCCGTGATGCGGCCGTCGCCGGTCGGCTGGTAGAACACCGAATAGCGCTTGGCGGTCTGCATGAAGGCTTCCGCGTCGGCCTGCTTCTTGACGTCGAAGGCATCGAAGCCGGCGCGCAGCATGAACACGAACTGGTCGCGCAGCACCTGGCCGGTGGCGCGCAATTCGCCGCGGTAATTGTAACGCTCGCGCAGCAGCCGGGCCTGACTGTAGGCACGGCCGTCGCGGAAGGTCGGGAACACCAGCGCAACGACGGCGATCTTGCCGAGATAGGGGACCAGTTCGGCGATGTCGCGGTTGTTCGGCCAGATCACGCCGACCTTGCCGGCACGCTCGAGCAGCGCATCGGCCTCGCCGATGAAGCGCTCGGCCGGCACCAGGATGTCGCCGCCCTCGGGCAGCGGCGTGTCGACGGCCAGCTTGACGAAGCTGTCGTCGGCGATCTTTCCGCCGTTAACGAGTGGCATAAACGCGCTCCTTGAAGGGTTCGACGCCGAGGCGTTTCACTGTGTCCATGAACAGCTCGTCGGGCCGCTCGCGCAGCGCCAGATAGGCTTCCACGATGTCCTCGACGACGTCGGCGACCTCGTCGAACTTGACGCCCGGCCCGATCAGGTTCCCGAGCGCGGCGTTTTCGTCTGCACGGCCGCCGATGGTGATCTGGTAAACTTCCTCGCCGTTCTTCTCGACGCCGAGAATGCCGATATGGCCGACATGGTGATGACCGCAGGCGTTGATGCAGCCTGAGATGTTGATGTGGAGCCGGCCGATCAGGTTGGCGAGCTCGTGGTTGGCGAAGCGCCGCGTCAGTTCCTGCGCGATCGGGATCGAGCGCGCATTCGCCAGCGAGCAATAGTCGAGACCCGGGCAGGCGATGATGTCGGTGATCAGATTGACGTTCGGCGTCGCGAGGCCAAGCTTGTCGAGTGCCTTCCACAGCGCCGGCAGATCGCGCTTGGCGACATGCGGCAGTGCCAGGTTCTGTTCGTGACCAACGCGGATCTCACCGAAGGAATATTTGTCGGCGAGATCGGCCAGCGCATCCATCTGCTCCGCCGTGGCATCGCCCGGGGGCGCGCCAATCGGCTTCAGCGAGATCGTGACGATGGCATAGCCCTGGTTCTTGTGCGAGGCCACCGAGTTCTTGCGCCACGCTTCGAAATCGGGATCGGCCGCGGCCTGCCGAAGTTCGTCCGGCATGTGCGGGAGCTTTTCGTAAGGAGGATAGGTGAAGCGCGAGCGGATGTCCTCGATCACCTCGTCGTCGATCTGGAGCGAGGAGTTGCGGATGTGCTGCCACTCCTCCTCGACCTCGCGGGAGAACTTCTCGATGCCGAGCTCGTGCACCAGGATCTTGATGCGCGCCTTGTAGATGTTGTCGCGGCGACCGTACTGATTGTAGACGCGCAGGATCGCCTCGATATAGCTGAGGATATCGCGGCCGTGCACGAAGTGCTTGATGGTCTTGGCGATGAACGGCGTGCGGCCAAGACCGCCGCCGACCAGCACCTCGAAGCCGGTCTCGCCCTTTTCGTTCTTGATCAGGCGAAGGCCGATGTCGTGGATCTTGATCGCGGCACGGTCGTGGTCCGACGCGGTGATCGCGATCTTGAACTTGCGCGGCAGGAACGAGAATTCCGGATGCAGCGTGGTGTGCTGGCGGATCAGCTCCGACCAGATGCGGGGATCCTCGATCTCGCCCGGCGCGACGCCGGCCCACTGGTCCGAGGTGACGTTGCGCATGTTGTTGCCGGAGGTCTGCATCGCATGGATGCCAACCTTGGCGAGATCTTCCAGCGCGTCCGGCAATTCGGCGAGCTTGATCCAGTTGAACTGGATGTTCTGCCGCGTGGTGAAATGGCCGTAGCCGCGGTCGTATTTGCGCGCGACATGGGCGAGCGCCCGCAGCTGGTTCGTCGCCAGCGTGCCATAAGGGATCGCAACGCGGAACATGTAGGCGTGCAGTTGCAGATAGACGCCGTTCTGCAGGCGCAAGATCTTGAACTCGTCCTCGGTGAGCTCGCCGGAGAGGCGCCGCTTCACCTGGTCGCGGAACTCCGAGACGCGCTCATTGACGAGCGTGCGGTCGATTTCGTCGTAAGCATACATAAGAAAGCGCCTTAAACCTGGGCCGACTGTCCGATGGTCACACCGGTGCGGCGGATCTGTTCGCGCAGATTGCCGGGTTCGATCTTGCCGTCCGCGCCGACCTGCACCGGGGCGATATAGGGACCGATCGCGCCGACGTCATCGGCGACGGACTCCGCAAGCAACGCCTTGGCCTCGTCGGAGTTGCGCACGATCGCAGCTTCCGACAGGTCCGGGGACCAGCTCCTGGCGGCGGTGCGATAAACCACGATGCCGTCCCAAGTACGGTTGGCGGTCACGATCGAGGGGCCGGCGATCTTGATCTTCTTCTGTTCAAGCGGAGAGGTCATTCGGCTGCATCCAATAGGTCAGAGATGATTTGCTTTGGGGTTTCGCGGCGAAGGGAACCGGCATGCCGGACCACCTCGCCGATGATGAGAATGGCGGGACCGCCGCTGACCCGCCGCACCAGCTCGGGAAGGTCGCGCAGCGTGCCGATCGCGCCCTGCGCATCGGGACGGGTGACGCGCGCGAACACGCCGACCGGCGTCTCCGGCGAACGGCCAGCGGCGAACAGGCCGGCGCGCACTGCGGGCGCGGCAGTCATGCCCATGTAGACCACGACGGTCATTCTGGTGTCGGTCAGGGTCGACCAGTCCACCGCTTCCGCGTCGCGCGCCTTGTGCGCGGTGAGGAAGGTGATGCGGGTCGCTTCGTGACGGAAGGTGAGCGGCACCTCGAAATCGGCGGCGCCGCCGAGCCCCGCGGTGATGCCGGGGATGATCGAATAGGCGACGCCTGCCGCGCGCAGGGCTTCGACCTCTTCGCCACCACGGCCGAACACGAAGGGATCGCCGCCCTTCAGCCGCACCACGCGCTGACCGGATTGCGCGGCCTCGATCATGCGCTTGTTGATGGCGTCCTGGCCGATGCCGGGCTTGCCGACGCGGCGGCCGACGGCAACGCGCGTGGTGTCGCGGCGGATGCGGTCGAGAATTTCGCCCGAGACCAGCTCGTCATGGAAGACGATGTCGGCGTCCTGCAATGCGCGCAGCGCCTTGATGGTGAGAAGATCGGGATCGCCGGGACCGGCGCCGACCAGCGCGACCGAGCCTTCCGGCTTATCGGCGCACGCGAATTCGGAGGGATCGGCAATCGCCTTGAGCGCGGCCTCCGCCTCGCTCCTGCGGCCGCCGAGCACGGCAGCGCCGATCGGGCCGTCGATGACGCGCTCCCAGAACCGGCGGCGCAGCGGAAACTCAGTGATGCGCTCGTTGATGGACTTGCGAAAGCCGCCGATGAACTCGGCGAGCTCGCCGATACGGGCCGGCAGCAGCGCCTCGATCTTCTCGCGCACGCGCCGTGCCACGACGGGCGAAGTGCCGCCGGTGCCGACTGCGACCACGACATCGCCGCGATCGACGATCGCCGGGAAGATGAAGCTGGAATGTTCGAGATCGTCCATGACGTTGACGGGCAGACCGAGAGCCTTGGCGCGAACCGACATCGCCACGCCGACATCACCCGCACCAGCGCAGACGATGGCGATGACGCCGGCGAGACCGGCGGTCAGTGGATCGCCGGCAGCGATCTCGATCCGCACCGCGTCCTCCGAGTTGAGACCCAGATCCTGATTGCCGTCGATCGCATGCACGCGGATGCGGGCACCGGCCGCAGCGAGCACGCGCAGCTTGGCACGCAAAAGCTCACCCGCGCCGATGAGGACCACCGGACCGGCCTTGAGATCGAGAAACACCGGCAAGAACCGCATGCGATACTCGCTTCCCCCACATCCGGGGTTGACTGGAATTATTTTCTATATATGTGTCGTTTCGAGCGCGCAAAGAGAAAATTTTTTCTTCTCTTCCGCACCGCAACTATAGAATTTTCGCCTCCAAACGCAAAGTGGCAGAGATGCATCTTCTCAAGGACGATTCCGCAGCGAGCGGACTGAGCAGCGCGGCCCCGGCCGAGCGCGCACGCACGCAAGAATTTTCTGCTGACCTTGCCCCCAGCATGGACCATCTCGACCAGCTCGAGGCGCAGAGCATCTACATCTTCCGCGAGGCCTTCGCCCGGCTGAAGAAGATCGCGCTGCTGTGGTCGCTCGGGAAGGACTCCAACGTCATGATCTGGCTGGCGCGGAAAGCGTTCTTCGGCCGCGTGCCGTTCCCGGCTTTGCATGTCGACACCGGCAAGAAGTTTCCGGAGATGTACCGCTTTCGGGATCACTACGGCAAAGAATGGGATCTCGATCTGCGCGTCGAGCCCTGCCCGCCCATCGATGCCGTCGATCCGACGCTGCCGCCGGCCGCGCGCTCCGCTGCGCGCAAGACCGAAGGCCTCAAGATGGCGCTCGGCAAATTCGGCTTTGACGGCCTGATCGCCGGCATCCGCCGCGACGAGGAGGCAACGCGCGCCAAGGAGCGTGTGTTCTCGCCGCGCGGGCTCGAAGGCAATTGGGACGTGCGCGACCAGCCGCCGGAGTTCTGGGACCATTTCAACGCCTCGCCGCCGCAGGGCGCGCATCTGCGCATCCATCCGATCCTGCATTGGACCGAGGCCGACATCTGGGCCTACACCAAGCGCGAGAACATCCCGATCATCCCGCTATATCTCGCCAGGGACGGCAAGCGCTATCGCTCGCTGGGGGATCACGACATCACCAATCCGGTCGCGTCGACCGCGTCCAACATCGACGAGATCCTGATCGAGCTCGAGCAGACCAAGGTGCCGGAGCGCGCCGGCCGCGCACTCGACCACGAGACCGAGGACGCCTTCGAGCGCCTGCGCGTCGCCGGCTATCTCTGATCAAGAACGCGAGCGCGATATGAACATGATCGTCACCCCCGCTTCGCCGGCCACCCCGAACGGCACCACCCGTCCGCAGGTCCGCATCGTCATCGTCGGCCACGTCGACCACGGCAAATCGACGCTGGTCGGCCGCCTCTTGCACGAGACCGGCAGCCTGCCCGACGGCAAGCTCGACATGCTGAAAGCCGTCAGCGCGCGACGCGGCATGCCGTTCGAATGGTCGTTCCTGCTCGATGCGCTGCAGACCGAGCGGGACCAGGGCATCACCATCGACACCACGCAGATCCGCTTCCGCACCAATTCGCGCGACATCGTTCTGATCGACGCGCCCGGCCACGCCGAATTCCTGCGCAACATGATCACCGGCGCCTCGCAGGCCGACGGCGCGGTGCTGATCATCGACGCGCTCGA
This sequence comes from Bradyrhizobium sp. CCBAU 25360, assembly GCF_028128695.1. Lineage (NCBI taxonomy): Bacteria > Pseudomonadati > Pseudomonadota > Alphaproteobacteria > Hyphomicrobiales > Nitrobacteraceae > Bradyrhizobium > Bradyrhizobium sp. CCBAU 25360. The sequence continues at coordinate 146,314 of NZ_LBJA01000039.1, read as the reverse complement.
AGGCGTGCGCGACCAGACACGGCGGCACGGCTATCTCCTGCATCTGCTCGGCGTGAAGCAGGTCGCTGTTGTCGTCAACAAGATGGACCGCGTTGATTTCTCCGCCGACCGCTTCAAGGAGATCAGCGACGAGATTTCGGCGCATCTGAACGGCCTCGGCGTGAAGCCTACGGCCGTGATCCCGATTTCCGCCCGCGACGGCGACGGCGTCGCCGAGCGCACCGACCGGATCGGCTGGTACAAGGGCCCGACCGTGGTCGAGGCGCTGGACCGGCTGGAGCCGGCGCGGCCGCTCGAAGCGCTGGCGCTGCGGCTGCCGGTGCAGGCGATCTACAAGTTCGACGACCGCCGCATCGTCGCGGGCCGCATCGAATCCGGCAGCCTTATTGCCGGCGACGAGATCGTGATCATGCCGGCTGGCAAGATCGCGAAGATCAAGACCGTCGAGAGCTGGCCGGTGACGCCGGTTGCGGGACGGCAGGGCGCGGGCCGCTCGGTCGGCATTACGCTCGACCGCGAACTATTCGTCGAGCGCGGCGATATCATCGCGCACGCGAGCGCCGCCCCGCGCGAGACGCGGCGGCTGCGCGCGCGGATCTTCTGGCTGCACGACAAGCCGCTCGCCAAGGGCGACCAGCTCCTGGTCCGCTGCGGGCCGAAGGAAAGCCGCGCCACGGTCGTCGCGATCGAGAAGGCGGTCGATCCGGGCGAGCTCTCGAGCAGCGAGAACAAGGCGATCGGCCGCAACCATGTCGGCGAGATCGACATCTCGCTGTCGAATCCGATTGCCACCGATCCCTACACCGAGAATCCGCGCACCGGCCGTCTCGTGATCGAAGTCTCCGGGCGCATCGCCGGCGGAGGTCTGGTGCTGTCGGTCGATGCCGGCCAGCGCGCCTTGCCGGTGGACATCGTGCCGGTGGAATCCGCACTTCGTCCCGACGAGCGCTCCGCGCGCTATCAGCACAACGGCGCGGTGGTCTGGCTCACCGGCCTGCCGGCCTCGGGCAAGTCGACGCTCGCCAAGGCGCTGGAACGGCGGCTGTTCACCAATGGCGGCTCGCCGATCCTGCTCGACGGCGACACGCTGCGCGCCGGGCTCAACAGCGATCTCGGCTTCTCCACGGCTGATCGCAGCGAGAACATCCGCCGCCTTGCCGAAGTCGCAACGCATCTCGCACGTAACGGCCATATCGCCATCGTCGCCGCGGTCTCGCCCGCGCGCGAGGACCGCGCCACGGCGCGCCGCATCGCCGACACCGCGTTCCGCGAGATCCATGTCGCGACGCCGGCAGAGGTCTGCGAGGATCGCGATCCCAAGGGGCACTACAAGAAGGCCCGCGCCGGCGCGCTGGCGTCGTTCACCGGCATCGGTAACGACTACGAAGCGCCGCAGGCGGCCGAGCTCGTGATCGACACCTCGACGCGGACCGTCGCCGAGGCAGCCGATGAGATCGAGCAGATGCTGAAGACGACGGGCGTGCTGTTCGACGAAACCGTGGACCTCGCCGCGAATATTTGAGGCAGGCTCCATCCGCTTGCGCAGCTGCGTTCCCTCCCCCCTTTTGGGGGGGAGGGCTAGGGAGAGGGGTCCACACGGGGACTCTCCCAATCAATCAGAGCACTCCGCTCCCGTCGAATCCCGACACACCTTTTCCTGAGCCACCCCTCTCCCCAGCCCTCCCCCACAAGGGGGAGGGAGCGCAGTTGTGTCCGTGGCGCGAAGTTGGGATCAAATTTGTAAAGCCAGCTGCCCGCCACACCTGCTCTTGACATTTTGACAAACCCCTGGGGGTCTTCTCACCGCCCCGATTTTGGGGCTAATAGGCCCCGAAAGCCGCTCCCTCGTGGGCGCATTTTGCTGCTATCGGGTCAAAAGCAGCCAAAAACAGCCATTTCCAACAAGAAAGCCCATCATGAAACGCGTCGACGCCCACGGATTGAAGATCGCTCCCGTCCTGTTTGATTTCATCGCCAAGGAAGCGGCCCCGAAAACGGGGATCGCGCCGGATGCGTTCTGGGCCGGGCTTGCCGCCATCATCAAGGATCTGGGGCCGAAGAACCGCGCATTGCTGGCGGTGCGCGACACGTTGCAGGCCAAGATCGACGACTGGCACCGCGCCAGCAAAGGCAAGGCGTTCGACCTCAACGCCTATACCGCCTTCCTCAAGGAGATCGGCTATCTCGTTCCGGAGCCGGCGACCCAGAAGGTCGAGACCGCCAATGTCGACGAGGAGATCGGCAAGATCTGCGGCCCGCAGCTCGTCGTGCCCCTCACCAACGCGCGCTATGCGCTGAACGCGGCGAATGCGCGCTGGGGTTCGCTCTATGACGCCTTCTACGGCACCGATGCGATCCCGCATGATCCGTCCGAGGGCGGCAAGGGCTACAACAAGGCGCGCGGCGACAAGGTGATCGCCAAGGCCAAGGCGTTCCTCGATGCCGCTGTGCCGCTTGCCACCGGCAGCCACACCGACGTCACCGCCTACAGTGTCGTCGCGGGCCAGCTCGCGGTGAAGCTGAAGAGCGGCAATGCCACCGCGCTGAAGAACGCGGCGCAGTTCGCCGGCTTCCAGGGCGATGCGGCCGCGCCTTCGGCCGTGCTGCTCGCCAACAATGGCCTGCATGTCGAGGTGAAGATCGACCGCAGCAGCGCGATCGGCAAGGACGATCCGGCCGGCGTCGCCGACATGATCATGGAATCCGCGGTTTCCACCATCCTCGACATGGAGGACTCGGTCGCAGCCGTCGATGCCGAGGACAAGGTGCTGGTCTACCGCAACACGCTCGGCCTGATGAACGGCACGCTGTCGGCCGATTTCGAGAAGGGCGGCAAGACGCTGACGCGCTCGCTCAACGCCGACCGCAGCTACAAGACCCCGGACGGCAAGGGCGAGGTCAAGCTGCACGGCCGCAGCCTGCTCTTGATGCGCAATTGCGGTCACCACATGTTCACCGACGCGGTGCTGGACGAGAAGGGCGAGGAGATTCCGGAAGGCCTTCTGGACGCCGCCGTCTCCGGCCTGCTCGCGATCCACGACCTCAAGGGCAATTCGAAGGTCAAGAACAGCCGCACGGGATCTGCCTATATCGTCAAGCCGAAGATGCACGGCCCGGACGAGGTGTCGCTCACCTGCGAGATCTTCGACCGCGTCGAGAAGATGCTGTCGCTGCCGGAGAACACGCTCAAGGTCGGCATCATGGACGAGGAGCGGCGCACCACCGTCAACCTCAAGGCCTGCATCCAGCGCGCCTCCAAGCGCATCATGTTCATCAACACCGGCTTCCTCGACCGCACCGGCGACGAGATCCACACCTCGATGGAAGCCGGCCCAATGATCCGCAAGAACGAGATGAAGGCGCAGGCCTGGATCAAGGCCTATGAGGACTGGAACGTCGACATGGGCCTGACCTGTGGCCTGCCCGGGCACGCCCAGATCGGCAAGGGCATGTGGGCCGCCCCCGACAAGATGGCGGACATGCTGGCGCAGAAGCTTGGCCATCCGCAGGCCGGCGCCACCACCGCCTGGGTGCCCTCGCCGACTGCAGCGACGCTGCACGCGCTGCATTACCACCAGGTCAACGTGATCGCTCGCCAGGAAGAGCTCACCAAAGGCGGACCGCGCGCAAAGCTTTCGGACATCCTCACCATTCCGGTGTCGAAGTCGAACTGGGCGCCCGATGACGTCAAGCAGGAGATCGACAACAACTGCCAGGGCATCCTCGGCTATGTCGTGCGCTGGATCGACCAGGGCGTCGGCTGCTCCAAGGTGCCCGACATCCACGACGTCGGCCTGATGGAAGACCGCGCCACCTTGCGGATCTCCAGCCAGCATCTCGCCAACTGGCTGCACCAGGGCGTGATTACCGAGGCGCAGGTGATGGAATCGCTCAAGCGCATGGCGGTCGTTGTCGACAAGCAGAACGCCGGCGATGCCATCTACAAGCCGATGGCGCCCGCCTTCGACGGCGTCGCCTTCAAGGCCGCCTGCGACCTCATCTTCAAAGGCCGCGAGCAGCCGAACGGCTACACCGAATACATCCTCACCGCGCGCCGCCGCGAGGCCAAGGCGAACGGCTGATAGTCAGCCGGCTCGAAACACCGAAAGCCCCGGCTCACGCCGGGGCTTTTTTGTTGAGCGCAGCGGGCGAAACGTCGCGCCGCGCAGCGGAACGGCCGCGCGGCGGTCGCGTTGTACGGCCATCAACCCATGGGAGATGGTCATGGACTGGAATCGCATCGAAGGAAACTGGAAGCAGTTCAAGGGTTCGGCCAAGGAGAAGTGGGGCAAGCTCACCGACGACGACCTCCAATTGATCGAGGGACGCCGCGAACAGCTCGAGGGCCGGCTCCAGGAACGCTACGGCAAGGCCAAGGACCAGGTTCGTCAGGACGTCGACGACTGGCTGAAATCGCTGCACTGAAGCAGCGCAAACGAAGCCCCGGCGAAGGCCGGGGCTTCTTGTTTGGCGAGTGGCCCGGATGTGCCAACGGGTCGGCGCGAAGCGCCGCCCGATGACAGGCTCCGCGACATCCGGGACCTTTGTTGCGGCACCCCGGATATCGCTGCGCTCATCCGGGCTTTGATCCCTTGCTAGAACACCGCGAGATATTTCAGCAGCGAGACGATGCCGATGATGATGACGACCACGCGCGCGATCTGCTTGGCGCGGCCGTCCATCGGCAGCATGTTGATGAGATAAAGGACGAGAATAACGACGAGAAAAGTGACGAGTACGCCCACCAGCATCGCGAAACCCCCTTCAGGCAAATTGCGACCACCGCTCTAACGCCTGTCTCCCGCGCTGGTTCCATCGCGGCAACCCATTGCAACTTCTAGTAAATACGTACTTCTACGATCGGACGGCCTGCCTAAAATTTTACCCTTTTTCATTCAGATGCGGAAATAACGCCGGGGCCGTGGGCCGCAAACGGCGTGCGATTGCCGTTCTGCCGCGCTAGGCTTGTCGATGTTGCCGGGCGTTTTCAAGAGCTTTGCAATGGGAGTTGGGGGGACTTCGATGCTGAATCGTCTGACCGTATCCACGCTGCTGAAGGCGGTGATCGCGATCACGTCGGCCTGCGTGGTGCTCGCGCTCTCGCTCACCGCCTTCGAGTCCTGGGATCGCCTCAAGACCGCCAATCGCATCTCGCAGACCGCCGACGCATCCGCCGATTTGTTCAAGGCGATGCACAGCCTGCGCACCGACCGATCGACCACGACGCGGCTCCTCAACTCGGCCGAACCGATGGATGCCGAGATCGAGAAATATCTGCGCGCGAGCCGGGACACCGAGATGCCGGCAATGGCACGCGCGCTGGAGCTGCTGCCGGTCATGGACTTCCCGCAATCGGGCACGCTGGTGCCGGAGCTTGCGCGCCTCCACAAGTTGCTGACCGAAGAGCAGAAACAGTTCTGGGCAGATATGGCCAAGCCCAGGGATCAGCGCCGCGCCGGCCTGGCGAAGGAATATATGGAGACGACGGGCGGCCTGCTCGAAACGCTCGACAAGCTGTCGAACGTCCTGGCCGCCACCGTCAACCACCAGGACGCCGTGATCGACCAGCTGCTGTCGATCAAGCAGAACGCCTGGCTGCTCCGCAACACCGCGGGCGAAGCTTCGCTGGTCGTCTCGACCGGTCTTGCCGCCGGCAAGATCACACCGGAAGCCCGCAACAACTACACCCAGCATGTCGGCGGCACGTCGGCGATGTGGAAGGCGCTCGAATTGTCAGCCTCGGGCATGCAGTTGCCGCCCGCGCTCGTCTCCGCCATGGCCGCGGCCAAGACCGCCTATTTCGAGCCGCAATATCTGACCCTGCGGGACCGCCTCGCTGACACTTTGGTCAAGGGCGAGAAGGCCGAGATGACCGCCAACCAGTGGAGCCCGCTCACGGTCGGCCGCCTTTCCAGCGCTGTCACCGTGGCGGAAGCCGCCCTTGACGCCGCCAAGGTCCATACGCTGGAGCAGCGCGGCGCCGCGCAGCGCGCGCTAATCGTGCAGCTTGGATTGCTGGGGCTCGCCATCGGCCTTGCCGTCGGCGCGGTCATGCTCGTGAGCCGCCGCGTGATCCATCCGCTCAACACCATCCGCGACGCCATGCTGAAGGTCGCCGGCGGCGACCTTGCCGTCGACAGCGGCTATCTCGATCGTCAGGACGAGATCGGCGCACTGGCCGGCGCGCTGGAGACCTTCAAGCAGCAGGCCACCGACAAGCTCAAGATCGAAGAGCAGGAGCGCGAGCGCAATGCGGGCGCTTCCGCACGCCAGCGCGCCGTTGAAGCCTATGTCGGCGAGTTCGAGGGCGCGGTGCGCAAGACGCTGGGCGAATTGGGCGAGGCGTCCGGCGAGATGCGCAAGACCTCGGGCGACCTCTCCGCCGTGTCGCGCCAGACCAACGATCGCGTCCAGGTCGCCGGCAAGGCCTCCAACGACGCCTCCATGAGCGTCGACAGCGTCGCCGCCGCCGCCGAGGAGCTCTCGGCCTCGATCAACGACATCAGCCAGCAGGCCGCGCATGCCGCAGGCATCGCCGGTCGCGCCGTCACGCAGGCGCGCGAAACCGACGGCACCGTGCAGGGCCTGGCGAAGTCGGCGGGGCGCATCGGCGAGGTCGTCGGTCTCATCAACACCATCGCGGCGCAGACCAATCTGCTCCCGCTCAACGCCACCATCGAAGCGGCGCGCGCCGGCGAAGCCGGCCGCGGCTTTGCCGTGGTCGCCTCCGAGGTGAAGTCGCTGGCAAGCCAGACCGCGAAGGCGACCGAGGAGATCTCCGAGCAGATCGCCGACATCCAGAAAGTCGCGGGCGACGCCATCAACGCGATCCAGACCATCGGCGGCATCATCGGCGGAGTGAACGAAGTGGCGACCGCCATTGCCGCCGCCGTGCAGGAGCAGGGTGCGGCGACGCAGGAGATCACCCGCAGCACGCAATTCGCGGCGCAGGGCACCAAGAACGTCTCGGACAACATCACCGGCGTCAAAGCCGATGCGGACGCTGCCGCCGCAGCCGCCGACAATGTGAAGCAGGCCTCCGAGATGCTGGAGAGCCAGAGCCGCCAGCTCGGCCATGAGGTCAGCGACTTCCTCGGCAAGATCCGCGCGGCGTAGGCGCGGATCGGGAGAGGGCGCCGCGCCCGTAATTTTACGGCAGGAACGCTGCCTAAGTTTTTACCCTTTTCGGGCCAAATGCGCCTCACGCGCTCGCCGCTGGCGGGCGCATCTGTTGCGTGCATCCCTTGGTCTCTTCGAAATTCGTGGGGCTGCCGTTCAGGGCCACGAACTCGAAACGCGCACCCGGGGTGTCCGATGCTCAATCGCTTGACCGTATCCACGCTGTTGAAGGCGGTAATCCTCTCCACCGCATTCATCGTCGTCATCGGCTTCTCGATCAGCGCATGGAGCTCATGGGGCCGTCTTCAACAGGCCAACCGGATCGTCGCGGTTTCGGCCGCCTCGGCCGAAGTGTTCAAGGCGATGGCCAACATTCGGGCCGACCGCTCGACCAGCAGCCGCCAGCTCACTTCCGATGTCGCGATGGACAAGGACATCGAGAAGTACATCCGCGAGCTGCGCGCGGCGCTGATGCCGGCGCTGGCCCTCACGCTTGAGCTCCTGCCCACGACCGACATCGTCCAGCGCGAGGCGTTCCTCGCCGATCTCGGCAAGCTGAACAAGACGCTGCTGGCCGCACAGGCCGAGTTCTGGACCGAGGTCGTCAAGCCCAAGGCCGAGCGCCGCGCAGGCCTCGCCAAGGAATATGTCGCGACCGAGGACGCGCTGATGGCGCAGCTCGAAAAACTCTCGGGCGCGCTCGCGGCGAGCGTCAACCACCAGGACGCGACCATCGACCAGCTCCTGTCCATCAAGCAGATGGCCTGGCTGCTCCGCAACACGGCCGGCGAGTCCTCGCAGATCGTCGGCAATGCACTCAACGCCGGCAAGATCGCGCCCGAGGTGCAGCTCGCCTACACCAAATTGGTGGGCGGCACCGACACCGCCTGGACCGCGATCGAGCTCGCCGCATCCGGCATGCCATTGCCGCCGGCGCTGGCGGCGGCGATGACCGAGACCAAGTCGACCTATTTCGATCCGCAATACGCCGCCACGCGCGACGGCGTCATCACGACGGTCGCCAAGGGCGAGAAGCCGTCGATGACCGCCAACCAGTGGAGTCCCTATTCGGTGCCCCGCATGATGACCGCGGTGAGGCTCGCCGACGCCGCGCTGCAGGCCGCCAAGGATCACTCCGCCGCGCAGCGGGCGGCCGCAGTGCAGTTGCTGATCGTCAACACCGCCCTGCTCGTCGCCGCGATCGTCCTGACCGGCGCCGCCATGCTGGCCGTCAGCCGCCGCGTGATCACGCCGCTGCACCGGATTCGCGATGCCATGCTGAGGGTCGCCGGCGGCAACCTCACCGTCGACAGCGGCTATCTCGACCGACGCGACGAGATCGGCTCGCTCGCCGGCGCACTGGAGACCTTCAAGCAGCAGGCCATCGACAAGCAGAAGATCGAAGAGCAGGAACGCGAGCGCAACGCCGGTGCCGCCGCGCGACAGCGCGCGATGGAAGCCTATGTCGGCGAGTTCGAAGGCGTGGTGCACAAGTCGCTGGGCGAGCTGAGCGAGGCGTCCGGCGAAATGCGCAAGACCTCGGGCGACCTCTCCGCGGTGTCACGCCAGACCAATGAACGCGCCGAGATCGCAGGCAAGGCCTCGAACGACGCATCGACCAGCGTCGAGAGCGTCGCGGCAGCCGCCGAGGAGCTCAGCGCATCCATCAACGACATCAGCCAGCAGGCCGCGCATGCCGCAGGCATCGCCAGCCGCGCCGTCAACCAGGCACGCGAGACCGACAGCACCGTCCAGGGGCTCGCGCAGTCGGCGGGGCGCATCGGCGAGGTCGTCGGTCTCATCAACACCATCGCGGCACAGACCAACCTGCTGGCCCTGAACGCCACGATCGAGGCGGCACGCGCCGGGGAAGCCGGCCGCGGGTTTGCGGTCGTGGCCTCCGAGGTGAAGTCGTTGGCGAGCCAGACCGCCAAGGCGACCGAAGAGATCTCCGAGCAGATCGCCGACATCCAGAAGGTCGCGGGCGATGCCATCAATGCGATCCAGGCGATCGGCGGCATCATCGGCGAAGTCAACGAGGTCGCGACCGCGATCGCCGCCGCCGTCCAGGAGCAGGGCGCGGCCACTCAGGAGATCACCCGCAGCACGCAATATGCGGCGCAGGGCACCAAGAACGTCTCGGACAACATCACCGGCGTGAAAGCCGACGCCGACACCGCAGCCGGTGCCGCGGAGAACGTCAAGCAGGCCTCCGAGATGCTGGAAACCCAGAGCCGCCAGCTCGGCCATCAGGTCAGCGACTTCCTCGGCAAGATCCGCGCGGCGTAACGTTGTAAGTTGGATAGCAAACTGCCTCTACACCTTCGGTGGCATCCCCGCGAACGCGGGAATCCATAGCCACGGGGAGGAGTTCGGCGAAGACTCGTGGTTATCGGCTCGTGCCGTAACGCCTCCCTGTGGTTATGGATCCCGGATCTGCGCTTCGCCTGTCCGGGATGACAGCGGAGATTGAGGCGGTAGCGCTAGGCCCACGTGAAGCCGCCGCCCTACTCCTTCGCCACCACAGGCACCTGGCGGAATTTGGCGCGCACCGATGCCGGCAGCGGCGAAAAATTCATCGCGACGCCGCGGCGGTCGTTGGCGTTGCGGCTGGCGACCACCAGGCCGTCAGCGCCGGCGACGATATCGCCCTTGCGCAGCGTGGGATCGTCCTCGACCTTGACCGATGCGAGCCCGGCCGGATCCTTGCCGTTGCAGGTGCAGCCCGCGACGATCTCGTTGCGGTAGCGGAACGCGTTCGGCAGGTCGGAATAGGGCTTTCCATTCTCAGCCGTGGCGTCGTCGATATTGCTGCCATAGACCAGCGACGTCTCGGAAGCCGGGCAGAAGCTCTTGCAGGATTGTGCCTTGCTCTCGGCATCATTGCCTTGCGCCGGGAAGTAGCGGCCGTCGCAGCCGCGCACGCAATAGGCCGTGCCGCCGCCATAGGCCGCGCGTTGGCGAGGGGCGTCGTAGCGTGGCATGTCATCGCCAGGGAACGGCGTCCGGATCTGTGGAGGCCGCGCTCCGAACGCACCGAACAGCGCCGAGAAGAAATCTTCCGCATGCGCCGACGGTGCGAATGCGAGACCGGCGGAGACAACGACCATGATCGCCGTACCGCCAGCCACTTTGCCAATCAGGCGTCTGCTCATATGACTCACTCTTACTCCTAGTTCACGGCCGACGTCGCGATGTTCAGCGCCTGCCGGCCCGACGGCATCGCCGTCACGGCTGGACGCTTGCGCGCGGGGTCGCCGCCCTTGGCCATCAGCGGCGCGTTCTTCGGCAGCACCACGACCTTGGCGCCGACATTAACGCGGCCGAACAGGTCGGTGACGTCCTCGTTGGTCATGCGGATGCAGCCGGAGGAGACGAACTTGCCGATCGTGGAGGGATCGTTGGTGCCGTGGATGCGGTATTCGCTGGAGCCGAGATACATCGCACGCGCCCCGAGCGGGTTGCCGGGACCGCCGGCGACGAAGCGCGGCAGATAGGGCTGGCGCGCAATCATCTCGGCCGGCGGATGCCAGTCCGGCCATTCCGCCTTGCGGCTGACGCTCTGCACGCCGGACCAGGTGAAGCCTTCGCGGCCGACGCCGACGCCGTAACGGATCGCACGACCATTGCCGAGCACGTAATAGAGATAGGTGTTGTTGGTATCGATGACGATGGTGCCGGCCGGCTCGCTGCGGTCGAAGCCGACGATCTGCTTGCGCAGGCGATCGGGCAGCTGGGCATCCTCGTCCGCCGCCTGCCGCTGCGGCGCTTCGTTCACATAGCCCTGCGCGTAACCCTGGTCCTGCGGATACGCCTGCGGCTGCATCGGCGCATAGCCGTAGGTCTGCGCGCTCGCGCCAGCGAACGGCACCGCCAGCAGAGCGGTCGCGAAGGCGAAGGCGGTGACGACGCGCGGCGAGAAGCTGCGACGGACTGCAGAGAACTTTGTCATGTGCTGCCCCGTTGGATGCGTGCATCAGGGTGATGCGCTTGCGAACAAACGCCGCGGGGGCGATTCAGGTTCCGGCCCTGCGCGCGGCATCCTTGTCACAGTCAAGCGAGCGCGTGTTCACGAAGCCGCGATGGAACCGCCGCACCGCTCGCGCATTGTCAGGTCGCCAATGGGCGCGCGGATCGAGGCTTCCGTGCCGGAGAGAGATTGTGCGCGTCCTTCCCAGTGAACGTCTGACTCCCGGCAACAGCGAAGGCAGTCCGCTTCCCGACAGCCATATCGAGCTGCCGCCGGTGATCCGTCGCACCGAGTTCGTTGCCTTCGCGCTTGCCGGCCTCTTGCTGATCGCCATCGTCACCGTGCTCTATGTCGGCAAGGCGTTCTTCCTGCCGGTCGTGATGGCCTTCGTCACCGGCACCATGCTGTCGCCGGCCGCCAGCTTCCTCGAACGGAGCAAGGTCCCGCGCGGGCTCGGCGCCGTCCTGATCGTGGTCGCGGTGACCACGGTGGTGGCCTTCGTGGTGGCGCTGATCGCCTCCCCCGCGATGGAATGGAGCACGCGCCTACCGGAGCTCGGCGCGCAATTGAAGGACAAGCTGCACGTGTTCGACCGACCGCTCGCGCTGTGGCGCGAGCTGCAGGCCATGGTCGGCGGCTCGGAAGGACTGCCGAACTTCCAGATGCCGAAATTCGATTGGGTGCAGCCGACGCTGGAATTCCTGTCACCGACCTTTACCGAATTCCTGCTGTTCTTCGTCACCCTGATCCTGTTCATCGCAAGCTGGCGCGACCTGCGTCGGGCGCTGATCATGACCTTCAGCGACCGCGACGCCCGGCTGCGCACGCTTCGGATCCTCAACGAGATCGAGGTCCATCTCGGCAACTACCTCTTGACCGTCACGCTCATCAATATTGGGGTCGGCGTCGCCACCGGCCTCGTCTGTGCGCTCACCGGCATGCCCAATCCGGCCGGGCTCGGCGCGCTCGCCGCAACCCTCAACTTCATCCCGATCATCGGGCCGATCGCGATGTTCGCCGTTCTGATCGTGGTGGGGCTGGTCGCCTTCCCGACCATCAGCGGCGGCCTGATGGCGGCGCTCGCCTTCGGCGGCCTCACCTTCCTGGAGGGGCACTTCGTCACGCCCATGATCATCGGGCGGCGGCTGGCGCTGAACGCGCTCGCCGTGCTGCTGGCGCTCGCGTTCTGGACCTGGCTGTGGGGGCCGATGGGCGCCTTCCTGTCGTCGCCGCTCCTGATCGTCGCGCTGATCCTGAAGGAGCATCTGTTGCCGGCGGATGCGCCGCAGCTGCCGCAGGATTGACCGGTTTCCGCGAACGGAACTTCCCCGACGACGAAACGTTTTCCGGCTATCTCAGCCGTCAACAGTTTGGAGCTCCCGATGTCCACGACCAATGCCGAAGCCGGGATGAAGGACTGGACCGACAAAGCCACCAGAGAACGCCTCGAGAAGGATGTAGCAGCCGTGAAAAGCGATATCGCCGCCCTCACCGACCAGATCACCGACGCGCTCAACACCTTTGCCAATTCCACCAGCAAGCAGGCTCGCCGCGGCTATCGCCAGGCGCGCGAAAACATGGATACCGCGCTCGACGACGTGTCGGAGCGCGGCAGTGCAATGATGGGCGCGGCCCAGGAAGCCTACGGCTCGATCGAGGAGACGCTCGAAGACGCGATCACACAGCGGCCGCTTGCGACCGTCGGACTCGCGCTCGGGATCGGCTTCCTGATCGGTGCCGCCTGGCGCCGGTAAGATTTGCGGAGGCGTGTTGAGGTGTCGGCACCGGCGCGTTGCCGGTGTCGGCACGTGACGGTTTGGCTTGCGGGGAATTGAGGAGCGAGGGCCATGTTTCAGCGCATCATCGATGGGATCAGTGCATCCACCGGCACGACGGTGCGACTGACCTCGCTTGCCGCAGCCGCGGCCTTCGCGCTGTTCGTGACGACGTGCTTCCTTTGCGCCGCCGCCTTCATCTCGGTGCTGGAGAAATATGGCCCGGTGCAGGCCTGTCTTGCCGGCGCTGGCATCTTCTTCCTGCTGACGCTGGCTGCGGCAGGTTCTTATTGGGGCTACAAGCGGGAGGTGCAGAAGCGCGCCCAGATCGCGGCCGAGCGCGCCGCGAAGTCGGCGGCGCAGAGCATGCTCGCGGATCCCATGCTGCTCGCCACCGGGCTGCAGATCGTCCGTGCCATCGGCGTCAAGCGGCTGCTGCCGATCCTGGCGATCGGCGGCGTCGCCCTCGGCATCATGGCGAGCCGCGCGGGCGTTCCCGACGAGGCGTCGGCTGAACCGGCCGAATAGAGATCCGAGCGGGTCAGAAAATTTCGTTGTAAGTCCTCCGAGGGCATCTAACAGAATTCGTCCATAAGACGCCGCGCAATTTCGCGCCATCACGGCGCGGCTGCCCCCAGCCATCACGCAAACGCTACTCGGATGGGCAGGCGGTTGCCGTTAAAAGTACCACCCTGATTCCCAAAGCTATTTTAATCAATGAAACCGTCCGTTAAGGCGAACCTCGCCGCATTCCATCACGACGCCAGGCTGTATCTGACGCTCGGTATCGCCAACTGGTCGGTTTTCGTCGACCATATCCCAAACAACGTCGTCAACCTGCTGACGCTGCGCAATTTCGGCTTCAGCGGCGCGGCTGACCTGTTCGTGTTCGTCGTCGGCTATGGCGTCGCCATCATCCACGGCCGGATGGCGCTTGAACGGGGCTACCTCGTGGCGGCGACGCGCATCTTCCGCCGCGTCTGGCGGCTCTACGCCGCCTATGTCGTGCTGTTCGTGATCTACATCGACACCATCGCCTATGTCGCCTCGCAGTCGATGGCGCCGGAGATCATCCACGAATACAATATCTCGGGCATTCTCGAGCACCCGCTGCGGATCCTGGTCCGCGGCCTCGTGCTCCAGGAGGAGCCGCTGAACCTCGATCTCCTGCAATTGATGATCCCGCTGATGGCCTTTTTTCCGTTCGCGCTGTGGGGTCTGTTGCGGTGGCCGAACCTGACCCTGGCGGCATCGGTCGCGCTGTATCTTGCCGCACGCTGGTTCGACTGGAATTTTCGGGTCTATCCGGACCAGGAATGGACCTTCAATCCGCTCTGCTGGCAGATGCTGATGGTGCTCGGGGGCTGGTTCGCCGTGACAGGCGCGCCCGGGCGCGCGCTACGCGACATGCCCTGGCTGCGGATTCTCGCCGGCACCTATCTCGTATTCGCGATGGCCATCACCTTGCTGCGCCATTCGCCGGCAGTGTCGGCTTACCTGCCGGACCTGCTCCTCGACAGCATCGCGCCGACCGAAAAGGAAAACCTGGCGCCCTATCGCGTGATTCACTTCCTCGCGCTCGCCTTGCTGGCGACCCATCTCATTCCGGCCAATCATCCCGGCCTGCAATTGAAGCCGCTGCAGGCGGTCATCCGATGTGGCGAGGAATGGCTCGCCGTGTTCTGCGTCGGGGTGTTCCTGTCGTTTGCGGGCCATCTCATCCTGATCACCAGCGCCAATCTGGTGGCGATGCAGATCGTGGTGAGCCTCGCCGGCTTCGCCGCGATGACCGCGGTGGCCTACTACGTCGCCTGGTCGAGGTGGCAGGATCTCCCCACGGCCTTGCGGCAGCAGGCCTAGCCAGAGAACCGTGCGATTCTGCTAGGCCGAAAGCGGCGGCTGCGCTATGCGGAGAAGCTCTGCGTGAGGAGACCGGGCGTGGCGATGGCGAAAAGCGGGGGGGAAGAGACCGGGAGCACGCCCCGGCGCGGCCGGCCTCGGTCGATCGAGACCAGCAACGCCATTCTCGAAAGCGCCTATGCGCTGATGGCTTCCACCGGCCTTGCCGCCACCACCATCGACGCGGTCGCCCGCCACTCCAGCGTCTCCAAGATGACGATCTACAAATGGTGGCCGTCCCGCGAGGCGCTCTTGATCGACGCCTTTCTTCAACATGCCGCGCAGATGCTGCCGCTGCCTCCGGAGGGCTCCGGCAACCCCGCGGCGCGCGCCCGCCGCCATGCCGCAGCCTACGCCGAGGCGCTCCAGGGCGAGTTCGGCAAGGTCCAGCTCGCGGTGATCTCCGAATGCATTTCCAAAACCGGCTCGGCCGAGCTGTTCTATGCCCGCTATCTGCAATTCCGTCGCGACGCGCTGGTCGAGATGATTGCCGCGGGCCAGAACGACGGCAGCATCCTGGCCGAAGGGCCGGCTGAGGATCTTTACGACGCGATCTATGGCGGCCTGTTCTATCGCTACGTCTTCGGCATCGCGCCAATCACGCCGGCCTATGCCCGCAATCTGGTCGACCTGGTGTTGAGGCCCAAGGGCTAAGCCCAAGGAGTTAAGCCCAAGGGGTTAAGCCCAAGGGGTTAGTCCGAGGCTTAAGCCGGCGGCTTCTATCGCGCAGACCTCACCGGTGCGGAGATCTTGTCCGTGCGGTCGCGCTCGGTCATGTCGACCACCGTCTCCATCGGCGCGGTCAGCTCGTAGACATAGGAGGCGTCGGTGAAATAGCGCTTGGCGGTGCCGCCGAGAGCCTCGGGGGCGACACGGTCGAGCAGGATCAGGCCGAAATCGGAATCGGGGCGGCGGGTCGCCTCGCTGGTGTTGAGCTCCTCCCAGCGGAAATGGAAGACCTCGCCCGCCCCCTCGCCCGTCACGGTCCAGCTAGCGGTGATGTGCGGATGCTTTCCGACCAGCGACAGGCCCTCGTCGGAATGCGAGGCAAGTTCGAAGAACAGCAGCGAGAGGCTCTGCGCCGCGCGCGCGCTGACCGCGATATCAGGACCCGTGACGGCAATGCGGTCGGCATGCGGGATGGCGCGCGCCTCGAACAGGCCCTTCAGCTTGACGCCCTGCCACTGGCTCTCGCTGAGCAGCGAGACCACGTTGGACATGGCGTGGATGCGCCCGATCAGGAGCTCGCGGGCGACGTCGATGTCCGAGCCGTGACGCAAGGTGCGCGTCACGATAGACTGGATCACCGCGAGGATATTCTTGACCCGGTGGTTGAGCTCGTCGATCACCGCGGTCAGCCGGCGCTCGAAGCCGATTCTGACCTGGATTTCCCGGCTGAGCCTTAAGTTGTTGTAGGCGACATAGCCAAACAGGCCGCACACCATCGCAGTGATCGCAAAGCCGATCGCCGCCACGATGATCGCGGTCTGCTCGGCGCGACGCGCCGAGTTGGTCTTCGCGTAATAACCCAGCTGCCAGTCACGGCCGCCGAAGCTCACCGTGCGCGTCGCCGATGGCGTCGGCCCGTCCGTCGTCGTCATGCGGGTGGAGACGATTCCCTGATCGTTGGCGACGAGCTCGCCACCTTCCTTGCGCGGGTCCCTGAGCGCGACCGAGAACAACGACATGTCGTCATTGGTCAGCATCAGCGAGGCGAGTTCGTAGGAAAACGTGACGAACCCGGCCGGCTCGGTCGCACCCTCGGGGATGACGGGAGCTGCCACGATGATCCCGACCGGCCCGTTGCCGCGCAACAGCGGAATCGGGTCCGAGGCCACCGACCGCTTCTCGAGCCGGGCCCGTGTCAACATGGCGCTGCGAACCTGATCCTGGTCGTAACTACGGCCAGGCAGAGCCTTGGTCTCGTCGCTGCGCGGCTCGAGATCCAACAGCACGTCGATCGGCTGGGTGATCTCGGCCGGATTGATCGGCTTGTCGTCAAAGGTGCGGATCTTTGGATTGGGGAAGCCGGCGCCTCCAATGGCAGCCTGCGCCGCCGTAAGCTCGTTCGGCTTCAGCCGGGCGATCCAGCCGGCCACCACGAAATCGGTCTTGAAGGCGTAAATGGCCGAGCGCAGCGGCTCCAGCATGTTCGGCTTGATCACTGATGGTGTGCGGAACAGGCCTGAGGCGACACGTGCGAGCAGTTCGCGCTCAGTGAGCCGGTCCTGCACCAGGCTGGCATGAACGTCGATCGCGCGCGCGAGCGCGATACGATCCAGCGCCAGCTCCTGGTCGTGGACGCGATAGGCCGCAAGCCCGGAGAGCAAGGCTCCGAGCAGAGCGATGAAACCGATGATGAAACCCAGCCGGACCACGCGACTACTCAGGCGAAAGCAGGAGGTCGGCAATAAACAAGGAGCATATGTACGCCGCTCGAACGGCCATGTGCCGAAACAGGGTGAACCCCGGTGGCAGAGATAATGAAGGAGGAGGCATCAGTACGCAACTTGGGTCGCCTGGAAAGCTTAATCCGCCCGGCCAATGGTCTGGCCGGGATGAATTGCCCGGGCACCGGAGGTAGTTAATCGCCGTGTCCGAAATTTGTTCCGTGGTTGCGGCCCGGCCCCAGGGTTAACGGCGAAAAAAGCATGCGCCAAGTCGTCGCGCGCTGTCAGCCCGCCCGTTTCAGGCCGCCTTTGGCCTCGATGAAGCCGACAATGCGGTCAAGGCCCTCGCTCTTCTTCAGATTGGTCATGACGAAGGGGCGCTCGCCGCGCATGCGCCTGGCGTCCGTGTCCATCTTCTCCAGGGAGGCGCCGACATGGGGGGCGAGGTCGATCTTGTTGATGACCAGCAGGTCGGACCGGGTGATGCCGGGGCCGCCCTTGGACGGGATCTTGTCGCCGGCGGCCACGTCGATGACGTAGATGGTCAGGTCGGCCAGCTCCGGGGAAAAAGTGGCAGCGAGATTGTCACCGCCGGACTCGATCAGAACGAGATCGAGCCCGGGAAACTTGGCGCGCATGTCCGCCACCGCGGCGAGATTCATCGAGGCATCCTCGCGGATCGCGGTGTGCGGGCAGCCGCCGGTCTCGACGCCGGCAATGCGGTCCGGCGTCAGCGATCCCGAACGCACCAGGAACTCGGCATCCCATTTGGTGTAGATGTCGTTGGTGATCGCGGCAATGTCATAGCGCTCGCGCATGGTCTTGCAGAGCAGGTCCATCAGCGCGGTCTTGCCCGATCCGACGGGACCGCCGACGCCGACACGCAAGGGGCCGTGAGATTTCGACATGTCATTGGCTCTTTCTCGATGGGTCAAAGGTCGCACCGCTCACGACCGGAACAGCCGGGTATATTGCGTCTCGTGCCGCAGGCTGGCGAGATCGGCGCGGAAGGTCGCGCTGCCAAGATCGTCCAATGCTGCGTTCAACGCACGATTGGCGGTGGCGGCAACGGCGGCTTCCAGCCTCACCAGCACGCGCTGGCAGTCGGTCTGGCCGAGCGGAATGAGCCTACTGGCGGCCGAAATCCAGTTGGACACCAGCGCATGCAGGAACGCGTGCAACGTCGGCGCCAGCGCCACGCCGTGCTTAGCTGCAACCACGCCGACCGCGACGGGATAGACCAGTGGCGTGCGGCATGCCGCAACCATGGCATCAAGGCCGTCTGCATCCCAGGCAGCGCGAGCGATGTCGATGAAGGCGCGGCCCTGCGAGATCGTCTCCAGCTGCCGCTCGCGCGACGGCACTATGGCCGCGGCGAGCTCTGCGATGTCGCTCAAGGTCGCATCCTCGCCCATCTCTGCAGCACGATAGGCATGCACCAGAAGCGTCGCGTCGCAAAAGCCGGAGCCGTCGCCGAGCATCGCGTCGAGCCAGTCGGCCAGCGTGGCCGTATCGACGATGTCGCCCGCCTCGACCGCCCATTCGATGCCGCTGGAATAGGAGAAGCCGCCGACCGGGAATGCCGGCGACAGCCAGGTCATCAGCCGGTACAGCGCCGCCGCCTCGCCCTCGGCGAGGTCGCCGGCGCCGACCGACTCACTTGTGGTCATGAGCATGCTTGTGGCCGTGGTGATGGTCGGGATGGTCGCAATGCTCGTCGTGGTGATGGTGATGATCGTGCCCATGATCATGCGCGGCATGATCATGGGGGTGGTGGTCATGCGCGTGATGATCATGGCCATGGTGATCGTGACCATGGTCATGATGATGCCCGTGATCATGATGCGCATGATCGTCGTGGCCATGCGCGTGGCCGGCATCGGCATAGGCGCCGCCTTCGGGATCGAACGGCGCCTCGATCTCGATCACGCGCGCGCCGAGACCCTTCACCATGGCTTCGATGACGTGATCGCGGCGGATGCGCAAGGCCTTGGCCATGATCTGCGTCGGCAGATGGCGGTTGCCGAGGTGCCAGCCGACGCGAATGAGGTGATGCGGATCGCGGCCGCGGATTTCCAGCAGCGGCTCGGGCGCCGCGACCACTTCGACGAGCCGGCCGTCCTCCAGCACCAGCGCATCGCCGCCGCGCAGCGCGACGGCCTGCTCCAGGTCGAGCAGGAATTCGAGCCCCCGCGTTCCCGTCATCGCCATGCGGCGGCGGTGCCGATCGTCGAAATCGAGCACCACCGTATCCGCCGGCGCTTCCGTGAAGCGGTGCTGTCCCCTGACCTGCGTCGCCCGGATCATGCGCTTTTACCCCGTTACCTTGTCTCGACCTTCTCGGGCGTGATCACTTCGATCTTCGGCGGTGCCGTGAAGCACTTGACCGCCACGCGCCCGAACGTCTTCATGTGCTCCATGCCACGATGCGGCACCAGCGCCTCGGCGTTCTCCCACTGCTCGACGAACACCATCTTGGCAGGATCGGTGACGCTTTCATGCAGATCATAGGCGATATTGCCGGGCTCCTTCCGCGTCTCCTTGATGCAGGCGGTGGCGGCTGCAATGAATTCGGCGCGCGTCTCTGGCTTGATGGTCAAGGTGGCAACGACGTAGATCACGAGAAATCCTCCCGGCTTTTCTTCTAAGGTTGGATACCGGGCGGGACATTAGACCAGGCAGGATCGAACGCAAAACCGTAAAAGCCATCCCGGGACATGCCCTCTGGACATAATCCCGGGGACATGCGTTGAGGCGCTATTTTCAGTACATGAAATATCGCTGCGCCATGGGCAGCACCTCGGCGGGTGCGCAAGTGAGCAATTCGCCGTCGGCGCGGACCTCATAGGTCTCCGGATCGACCTCGATATTGGGCGTGGCGTCGTTGTGGATCATGCTCTTTTTCGAGATCTTGCCGCGGGTGTTCTGCACGGCATAGAGCTTCTTGTCGATGCCGAGTTTTCGCGCGAGGCCGCCGGTGATCGCTGCCTTCGAGGTGAACACCACGGACGACGCGGTGCGCGCCTTGCCGAAGGCGCCGAACATCGGCTGGTAATGCACCGGCTGCGGCGTCGGGATCGAGGCGTTGGGATCCCCCATGGGCGCTGCGACGATGGTGCCGCCCTTGACGATGCAATCCGGCTTGACGCCGAAGAAGGCCGGCGACCACAGCACGAGATCGGCGAGCTTGCCCTTCTCGACCGAGCCGATCAGTTTCGACACGCCGTGCGCGATCGCGGGATTGATGGTGTATTTGGCGATGTAGCGCTTGACGCGAAAATTGTCGTTGTCCTTGCCCTTGTCCTGCGGCAGTGACCCGCGCTGCTTCTTCATCTTGTCCGCGGTCTGCCAGGTCCGGATGATGACCTCGCCGAGGCGGCCCATGGCCTGCGAGTCCGACGACATCATCGAGAGCGCGCCGAGATCGTGCAGGATGTCTTCGGCCGCGATGGTCTCCTTGCGGATACGACTCTCGGCGAATGCCAGATCCTCCGCGATCGAGGGATCGAGGTGGTGGCACACCATCAGCATGTCCAGATGCTCGTCGATGGTGTTGCGCGTGAAGGGCCGCGTCGGGTTGGTCGAGGACGGCAGCACGTTCTTGAGCCCTGCGACCTTGATGATATCCGGGGCGTGACCGCCGCCGGCGCCCTCGGTGTGGAAGGCATGGATGGTGCGGCCCTTGAACGCCTTGATCGTGTCTTCGACGAAGCCGGATTCGTTCAGCGTATCGGTATGGATCATCACCTGGATGTCGTGAGCATCGGCGACCGACAGGCAATTGTCGATCGCCGCCGGCGTCGTGCCCCAGTCTTCGTGCAGCTTCAGCGCGCAGGCGCCGGCCTTGATCATCTCGACCAGGGCAGCGGGCCGCGATGCGTTGCCCTTGCCGGAGATGCCGAGATTGACCGGGAAGGCGTCGAACGACTGAATCATCCGCCCCATATGCCACGGGCCCGGCGTGCAGGTCGTCGCGAAGGTACCGTGCGATGGGCCGGTGCCGCCGCCCAGCATCGAGGTGACGCCAGACATCAGCGCGTGCTCGATCTGCTGCGGGCAGATGAAATGGATGTGACTGTCGAAGCCGCCGGCAGTGAGGATTTTTCCTTCGCCGGCGATCACGTCGGTGCCGGGACCGACGATGATGGTGACGCCAGGCTGGATGTCGGGATTGCCGGCCTTGCCGATGCCGGCGATCATGCCGTCCTTGATCGCGACGTCGGCCTTGACGATGCCCCAGTGGTCGACGATCAGCGCATTGGTGATGACGGTGTCGGCCGCGCCCTGCTTGTTCGTCACCTGCGACTGCCCCATGCCGTCGCGGATCACCTTGCCGCCGCCGAACTTCACCTCCTCGCCGTAGGTGGTGAAATCCTTCTCGACCTCGATGATGAGGTCGGTGTCGGCCAGCCGCACCCTGTCGCCGGTGGTCGGGCCGAACATGTCGGCATAGACGGAACGTTTTATCTTGACGGACATCACAAGCCCCGTTTGCGTTTGAATGTTTGGTGCCTCACAGCAAGGCCCTCGCTGCTTTCACGGCGTCGTCGAATTTCTCATCGAGCCAGGGATTGCCGCCGCGGCAGCCCGCAACGACCTTCGTGGCCCAGCCGGCGTAGTCGGCAAGATCGTCGCGCTCCTCTGCACTCGGATCGGTCTGAATGCGCGCGCCGATGTTGCTGATCTTGTCGGCGATCTTGATCAGCTTCGCGCCAGCAGATTTCTTCGGCGCATCGACAATCTGCAGACGCCGCCGCTCTGCCTTGGGAAGGCTCATGTCGTCGGTGCATTCGACGACGAGGGAGGCAGCACGCTCCGAGAATTTCTGCGCCAGCTCCTCGCGCGTGGTGGCGGTGTCCTCGATGGTGTCATGCAGCCAGCCGGCCGCGACCAGTTCGGCATCGGCGCCGTCGGTCGCGGTCGCCAGCAGGTTCGCGACCTCGGCGAGATGATTGATGTAGGGCTCGTTGCCGCGCCCCTTGCGCGCCATGCCATTGTGACGGTGCGCAGCGAGTTCGGCGGCTTCTGAGACGAGGCGGACGGGCGACAGCATGGCAAAGACCTCCGTTTCCGCCTCAACCGTTCCGCACCGCGCTCGTTCCTGTGGGGTTCACAGCTTCCCCATCACGTCGCCACGAAAACCGTAAATCGTCTTCTTGCCCGCCATGGCCACAAGCTGGACGTCGCGGGTCTGGCCGGGCTCGAAGCGGACGGCGGTGCCGGCGGCGATGTCGAGGCGCATGCCGCGGGACTTCTTGCGGTCGAATTTCAGCGCCGGGTTGGTCTCGAAGAAATGGTAGTGCGAGCCGACCTGGATCGGCCGATCACCGGTATTGGACACCGTCAGCGTCACGGTCTTGCGGCCGGCATTGAGTTCGATCTCGCCGTCCTGGATGAAGAGTTCGCCGGGGATCATTCTATCCTCCTCGTCATTCCGGGGCTCGCGCAGCGAGAAGGCCGGAATCTCGAAACCAAAACATCTGGATTCCGGGTTCGCCCTGCGGGCGCCCCGGAATGACGAATTCGAATTACCTGATCGGCTCGTGGACGGTGACAAGCTTGGTCCCGTCCGGAAAGGTCGCCTCGACCTGGATGTCGTGGATCATCTCGGGAATGCCCGGCATCACCTGGTCGCGGGTGAGGACCTCAGCGCCGGATTGCATCAGCTCGGCGACCGTGCGGCCGTCGCGCGCGCCTTCGAGGATGAAATCGGAAATGATCGCGATCGCCTCGGGATGGTTGAGCTTGACGCCGCGATCCAGCCTTCGGCGGGCCACGATGGCCGCCATCGAGATCAGAAGCTTGTCCTTTTCGCGGGGAGACAGGTTCATGCAGAATCTCTTCCGTTCAACACGTCAATTCGGCCAATCAGTTCAGCCAGAGTCGCGGCAGGGCCGTTCCAGTGCGCGCCAGCACCGTCATCATGTCGACCCGCAACCGCGCCGCATCTTGGGCACAGAACCGGGCCATTGCAAAGCCATTCCACGCCGAGATTCCAACCTCGCCGGAGAATGAGTCCGACGCCTCGCGGATGCGCTCGACCAGGGCCTCGTCGCCGGGCACGATCAGCGCCGTGCCGATCGCGGCACCGCCTTTGGCGACGGCGGATCGCCCAAGTTTTGCGCCGATATTGCCGTCGAGCCTGATGGTCTCGGCGAACACCAGCCTGCCACCACGCCGTAGCCGCCAGCGGTCGACAAACTCACCCTGCTCCATCCGCTCGCCCATGGCAGTGCGGCCGAACACCACGATCTCGCAGAGCAGGAGCGAGGCGGCATCATCAAGCTCGATATCGAAACGGCGGTGGACCCGGGCGCGGTCAAACAGGATGGTCTCTTGCGGCAACCAGGACAGATGCGCACCTGCATCGACCTTCAAGGCAATGCTGAGCTGCGCCGCGGCCCCGGGCGCCCGATAGACCTTTTCAGCGGCGGCGGTCGTCAGCGTCAGGCGCGAGCCTTGGCCCGCCGTGATGTTGATATCGAAACTGTCGCCACCGGCAACGCCGCCTGCCGTGTTGACGAACACGCCGGAGAGCCCCTCGCCTTCCGGCGAGGGAAAGCGCACGCGCAGCGAGCCGGATTCATGCAAGACGCCGCGCCGCGTCACGCCGTCACGCGCATGGACGTCGAAACGCACCGCGCCGCGGGCACGGTTTGCCTCGAAAACCCCTGACGTGACCGAAACGTCGCTGCGCATCCGCCTCCCCCAGCCGGTCGCGACAGAACTTCTTACAGCGCCATCTGGCGGCTGATCTCGCTCGCGTCCAAATTGGCGCGATCGCAGGTGAATTTCACCGCGCCGCGATCCATCACGGCAAAACTGTCGCCGAGTTCGCAGGCAAAGTCGAGATATTGTTCGACCAGCACGATGGCGATGTTGCCGAGGTTGCGCAAATAGGAGATGGCGCGGCCGATGTCCTTGATGATCGAAGGCTGGATGCCCTCGGTCGGCTCGTCGAGGAGCAGCAATTTCGGCCGCATCACCAGCGCGCGACCGATCGCGAGCTGCTGCTGCTGGCCGCCGGAGAGATCGCCACCGCGCCGGCCGAGCATGGATTGCAGCACCGGAAACAGCGAGAACACGTCGTCCGGAATATGCTTGTCCTCGCGCTTGAGCGGGCCGAAGCCGGTCTTGAGGTTCTCCTCGACCGTCAGCAGCGGGAAGATCTCGCGGCCCTGCGGCACGAAGCCGATGCCCTTGCGCGCCCGCTCATAGGGCTTCAGGCCGGTGATGTCGCTGCCGTCGAGCACGATCGCGCCCGACGAAATCGGATATTGCCCGACCATGGCGCGCAAGAGCGAGGTCTTGCCGACGCCGTTGCGCCCGAGCACGCAGGTCACCTTGCCCGGCTCGGCCGAGATCGAGACGCCGCGCAGCGCCTGCGCCGCGCCGTAGAACAGATTGATATCCTTGACCTCAAGCATCGCTCAGCGTCCCAGATAGACTTCGATGACCCGCTCGTTGGACGAGACCTGGTCGATGGTTCCTTCGGCCAGCACGGTGCCTTCGTGCAGACAGGTGACCTTGACGCCGAGCTCGCGCACGAAGGTCATGTCGTGCTCGACCACCATCACGGTGTGGGTCTTGTTGATCTCTTTCAGCAGCTCGGCAGTCAGATGCGTCTCGACGTCGGTCATCCCCGCGACGGGCTCGTCGACGAGGAGCAGTTTTGGGTCCTGCGCCAGCAGCATGCCGATCTCGAGCCACTGCTTCTGGCCGTGGCTGAGGCTGCCGGCGAAGCGGTTGCGGGCCTCGGTGAGACGGATCGTCTCCAGCACCTTGTCGATGCGCTCGGACTCGGCCTTGCTGCCGCGCCAGAACAGCGTGCCCTTGACGCTGTGGTCGACATTGAGCGCGAGCAGGAGGTTGTCCTGCACGGTTTGGCTCTCGAACACGGTCGGTTTCTGGAACTTGCGGCCGATGCCGAGCTCGGCGATGCGGGTCTCGTCCAGCCGCGTCAGATCGGTGACGCCGTCGAACAGCACCGTACCCTCGTCGGGCTTGGTCTTGCCGGTGATGATGTCCATCATCGTGGTCTTGCCGGCGCCGTTCGGGCCGATGATGGCGCGCATCTCGCCGGGCTCGAGCGTCAGCGACAGATTGTTGATGGCGTGGAAACCGTCGAAGGAGACGTGCACGCCGTCGAGATAGAGCATCGCGGAGGTTGCGCGGTTGTCCATGACGTTCATTTGCGCCTACTCCGCCATCTTGGGTTCGGTGACGCCGTCCTCGGCCGCAGCGCTCACGGTGGTCGCGGCGTTGCGTTTTTCTTTCGACTGGTCCCACCAGGCGTTGAAGGTGCCGACAATGCCCTTCGGCAGCAGCAGCGTCACCAGGATGAACAATGCGCCCAGCATGAACAGCCAGTACGGCGCGAGCACGCCCGAGGTGAAAAACGTCTTGGCGTAGTTGACGACGACGGCCCCGAGCGCGGCGCCGACCAGCGTGCCGCGGCCGCCGACCGCGACCCAGATCACCGCCTCGATCGAATTGCCGGGCGCGAATTCGCTAGGATTGATGATGCCGACCTGCGGCACGTAGAGCGCGCCGGCGACGCCGGCCATGCAGGCCGACACCGTGAACACGAACAGCTTGTAGGATTCGACGCGGTAGCCGAGGAAGCGCGTGCGCGACTCCGCATCACGCACCGCGATCAGCACCTTGCCGAGCTTGGAGGAGACGATCGCGCGGCAGATCAGGAAGCCTGCGATCAGTGCCAGACAGCTCAGCGCAAACAGCGCGGCGCGGGTGCCCTCCGCCTGCACGTTGAAGCCCAGGATGTCCTTGAAGTCGGTCAGGCCGTTGTTGCCCCCGAAGCCGAAGTCGTTGCGGAAGAAGGCAAGCAGCAGCGCATAGGTCATCGCCTGGGTGATGATCGACAGATACACGCCGGTGACGCGGGAGCGGAACGCGAGCCACCCGAAGCAGAAGGCGAGCAGGCCGGGCACGAGCAGCACCATCAGCGCCGCGAACCAGAACATGTCGAAGCCGTACCAGGTCCAGGGCAGCTTCGAATAGTTCAGGAACACCATGAAGTCGGGCAGGATCGGATTGCCGTAGACGCCGCGGGTGCCGATTTGCCGCATCAGATACATCCCCATGGCGTAGCCGCCGAGCGCGAAGAAGGCGCCGTGGCCGAGCGAGAGAATGCCGCAATAGCCCCAGATCAAATCGATCGAAAGCGCGAGGATCGCGTAGCAGACATATTTGCCCCAGAGCGCGACCAGATAGGTCGGCACCTGCAGGAACGAGCCCGCGGGCAGCAGCAAATTGGAGAGCGGGATGAGGATGCCGCAGGCCGCGACGACGGCAAGGAAGATCGTCGCGCTGCGGTCCAGCGATCGCGTCAGCATGTGAGGGGTCATGCTTCCACCGCACGGCCCTTGAGCGCGAACAGGCCGCGCGGGCGCTTTTGAATGAACAGGATGATGAGAACCAGGATGGCGATCTTGCCGAGCACGGCGCCGGCGACCGGCTCCAGGAACTTGTTGGCGATGCCGAGCGTGAAGGCGCCGACCAGCGTGCCCCAGAGATTGCCGACGCCGCCGAACACAACGACCATGAAGCTGTCGATGATGTAGCTCTGGCCGAGATTGGGGCTGACATTGTCGATCTGCGACAGCGCCACGCCGGCGATGCCGGCAATGCCGGAGCCGAGCCCGAAGGTCAGCGCGTCGACGCGCGAGGTGGCGATGCCCATCGAGGCCGCCATGCGGCGGTTCTGCGTCACCGCGCGCATCTCGAGGCCGAGCGCCGTGTAGCGCAGCATCGCGAGCAGGATCGCGAACACGGCGAGCGTGAACACGAGGATCCAGAGCCGGTTATAGGTGATGGTGATCTGGCCGAGCTCGAAGGCGCCGCTCATCCAGGAGGGATTGCCGACCTCGCGGTTGGTCGGGCCGAACATGGTGCGCACGGCCTGCTGCAGCACCAGCGACAGGCCCCAGGTCGCGAGCAGCGTCTCCAGCGGACGACCGTAGAGGAAACGGATGATGCTGCGCTCGATCAGCACGCCGATCGCGCCGGCGACGACAAAGGCCAGCGGCACCGCGATCAGCAGCGAATAGTCGAACAGGCCGGGATAGCGGGTGCGGATCACCTCCTGCACCGCGAAGGTGGTGTAGGCCCCGATCATCACCATCTCGCCATGCGCCATGTTGATCACGCCCATCACACCGAAGGTGATGGCGAGCCCGATCGCGGCGAGCAGCAGCACCGAGCCGAGCGAGAGGCCGTACCAGGCGTTCTGCACCATGGACCAGACCGCGAGCGAGTTCTGGATCGAGCCGATCGCGCTCGCGGCAGCCTTGGTCACCGACGCCGGCTGGTCGCCCATGCCTGTGAGCAGGGCCAGTGCCTCCTGGTCGCCGCGCCCCTTGAGGGTGGCCACCGCCTCCAGCTTCTCGACCTCGGTGGCATCAGGCTTGAACAGCAGGATGGCCGCGCGGGCGTCGCCGAGCGCAGCCTTGACGGATCTGTTGGTTTCCTTGGCGAGCGCGGCATCGACCGGCTCGAGCGCGGTCTCCTCATGCGACTTGAAGACGGATTGCGCGGCCTGCAGCCGTGTTCCGACGTCCGGCGACTGGAGCGTCAGGCTGCCGAGAGCTGCGTCGACGCTGCGGCGCAGGCGGTTGTTGAGGCGAACTGCGCTCGCGCTGTCGGGAACGCTGGCCACCGCCTGGCCGGTCGCGGCGTCGATCGACTTGCCGTCGGTACCGGTGACGTAAACCTTCTTGCTGTCAGGGTCGGCCATCAGGCGGCCGTCCTGAAGCGCACTGATGATGGGGAAAGCCAGCGGATTGCCGCTGCTTGCGACCACGCCGATCGCCTCGTCCGTATCGGAATAATCATCGTTGGCGAATTTGGCGACCGCATCCTCGAACGGACCGGCGAGGGCCGGCAGCGCGAACGCGATCAGGAACAACGAGAGCGCAAGCGAGCAGAGGCGCGCGGACAAATGGGCTGGCACTGTGAATGACCCCGGCAGAAATGAGTGGAGAAGGCGGCGGGATCGCCGCCTTCTCCGGGCGTGCTATGGCGTGTCAGATCAGGATCAGGAGCCCGAACCGAGGCACTTGTTGGTCTTGGTGTTGAAGTTGCCGCACTTCTTGCCGACCCAGTCGCCGACCAGGTCCTTGGAGCCGTCCAGTTCCTTCGACCAGGCATCGCCCGCGACGAGACCCGGGGTCTTCCAGACCACGTCGAACTGGCCGTTGCCCTTGATCTCGCCGATGAACACCGGCTTGGTGATGTGGTGGTTCGGCAGCATCTTCGACACGCCGCCGGTCAGGTTCTTGGCTTCGATGCCCGGGAGAGCGTCGATCACCTTGTCCGGATCAGTCGACTTCACCTTCTCGACCGCCTTGACCCACATGTCGAAGCCGATCACGTGCGCTTCCATCGGATCGTTGGTCACGCGCTTCGGGTTCTTGGTGTAGGCCTGCCATGCCTTGATGAACTTCTCGTTCTCCGGCGACTTGATCGACTGGAAGTAGTTCCAGGCGGCAAGATGGCCGACCAGCGGCTTGGTGTCGATGCCGGCGAGCTCTTCTTCACCCACCGAGAACGCGACGACCGGGATGTCCTTCGCCTTGATGCCCTGGTTGCCGAGCTCCTTGTAGAAGGGAACGTTGGCGTCGCCGTTGATGGTCGAGACCACCGCGGTCTTCTTGCCGGCCGAGCCGAACTTTTTGATGTCGGCCACGATCGTCTGCCAGTCGGAGTGACCGAACGGCGTGTAGTTGATCATGATGTCTTCCTGGGCGACACCCTTCGACTTCAGATAGGCTTCCAGGATCTTGTTGGTGGTGCGCGGATAGACGTAGTCGGTGCCCGCGAGCACCCAGCGCTTCACCTTCTCGTCCTTCATCAGGTAATCGACGGCGGGGATCGCCTGCTGGTTCGGCGCCGCACCCGTGTAGAACACGTTGCGCTCGCTCTCCTCACCCTCGTACTGCACGGGGTAGAACAGGATGTTGTTCAGCTCCTTGAAGACGGGCAGCACCGACTTGCGCGACACCGAGGTCCAGCAGCCGAACACGACCGAGACCTTGTCCTTGGTGATCAGCTCGCGCGCCTTTTCGGCGAACAGCGGCCAGTTCGACGCGGGGTCGACGACGACGGCCTCGAGCTTCTTGCCGAGAACGCCGCCCTTCTTGTTCTGCTCGTCGATCAGGAAAAGGATGGTGTCCTTCAGCGTGGTTTCGCTGATGGCCATGGTGCCGGAAAGGGAGTGCAGCACGCCGACCTTGATGGTGTCATCCGCGGCCTTGGCGCCAGTCAATGAAGCCAGACCGAGCACCAGTCCGGCGGTCGCGGCGAGCACGCCGCGGCGGCTAAATGACGCCGCTATATCGTGAGTGGATTTGCTAAACATGAGTGTCTCATCTCCCTGACGCAGACGTGAAAAACGCTGCGAAACGGCCCCACGGCCGCCTGCGATTAACGGATTCGCAAGAACCATGCCATGGCCTGGGCACCTTCCAACCAATTGGTTTTGCTGACAAAACTAGCCGAAATCAAAGTATCCCGACCTCGAGACAGCCTAAAAATTGAGCCATCCAAATGTATGCCAAAGCGGCAGGCTGGTCATTTTCTGAGCAAAATGCCCGTTCTGGCTAAATTTCCGGCATAACTATTTCTGCACCGCAATCGCCATTTTGAGCGAGCTTGCCTTGAAAGCGCCCCCTCGATGTTCCATATAAGCGGCCGAGACCTCTTGCGAATCAAGGGGTCGTTGCGAGCCGCGTGTTCTTAAGCCCTTACGGGCCTCTGGCTTGCCCCATATCTCCCAAGCCATCGACACCCCAAACACGCAGGTGTCTTCTCGACACCCTTTTGCGTGCGCCGCGCTGAATGCGCCGGGCGCCCGCTTTTGACATGGAAAGAACCCCTCTTTTGACTTCGTTTCAGGACTTCGGCCTCGCCGAACCCATCGCGCGCGCTCTTCAAGAAGAGAATTACGTCACCCCCACCCCCATCCAGGCCCAGACCATTCCCACGGCGCTGACCGGCCGCGACGTCGTCGGTATCGCCCAGACCGGTACCGGCAAGACCGCGTCCTTCGCACTGCCGATCCTGCACCGCCTGCTCGAGCACCGTATCAAGCCGCAGCCCAAGACGACCCGCGTCCTGGTGTTGTCGCCGACCCGCGAGCTGTCCGGCCAGATCCTCGACAGCTTCAACGCCTATGGCCGTCACATCCGCCTGTCCTCGACGCTCGCCATCGGCGGCGTTCCGATGGGCCGTCAGGTCCGCTCGCTAATGCAGGGCGTCGAAGTGCTGGTCGCCACCCCCGGCCGCCTGCTCGACCTCGTGCAGAGCAACGGGCTGAAACTGTCGAGCGTCGAGTTCCTCGTGCTCGACGAGGCCGACCGCATGCTCGACATGGGCTTCATTAACGACATCCGCAAAATCGTCTCCAAGCTGCCGATCAAGCGGCAGACGCTGTTCTTCTCGGCCACCATGCCGAAGGACATCGCCGAGCTGGCGAACGCGATGCTGCGGGACCCCGCCCGCGTCGCGGTGACCCCGGTCTCCTCGACCGCCGAGCGCATCAATCAACGCATCGTCCAGGTCGATTTCTCCGCCAAGCCCGCCTTCCTGACCAAGCTTCTGAAGGACGAGCCGGTCAACCGCGCCCTGGTCTTCACCCGCACCAAGCACGGCGCGGACAAGGTGGTGAAGTCACTCGAGAAGGCCGGCATCCCCGCCAGCGCCATCCACGGTAACAAGTCGCAGAACCATCGCGAACGGACGCTGGCCCAGTTCCGCTCGGGCGAGATCCGCACCCTGGTCGCCACCGACATCGCCGCCCGCGGCATCGACGTCGACGGCATCAGCCACGTCATCAATTTCGACCTGCCCAACGTGCCGGAAACCTACGTCCACCGCATCGGCCGCACCGCGCGCGCCGGCGCCGACGGCACCGCGATCTCGCTGGTCGCGGGCGGCGAGGAACTCAGCTATCTCCGTGACATCGAACGGCTGATCAAGGTGGCATTGCCGCGCGAAGATCTCCGCACCGACGCCGGCCGCCGCGATGCGGGTCCTCCCGCGCCGCAGCAACGACAGGGCCGCGGAGGCCGCCCGGGCCAACGTCCGCAAGGCGCAAGGCACGGCGAGGGACGCCACGGTGACGGGCGCCGTAGCGACGAACGACATTCCGACGGACGCCACCATAGCGCCGGCAAGCACGGCGATGGACGCCCCGGTGAAGGCCGACATGGCGGCGAAGCGCGACATGCTGACGGGCGGCCCGGCAATGGCCCGAAGGGCTCAAAGGGGTCTCGTCGTCCACGCTCTGGCGGGAAGCCGCATTCTTCTGCAGGCAGTCGTCCAGAACAGCGTTCCGCGCATAGCGCCGGGGCAGCTGATGGGATACAAGGCGTTGCCTTTTTGCGCCGTGAGAGTCGGCCGAACGGCCAACCGAACCGCAAACCCTATTCGCACTAGCCGTCCACGACCTGGAGAAATTCATGGCTAAGGAAGAGCTGATCCAGTTCGAAGGACTGGTCACCGAAATCCTCCCCGACGCACGCTACCGCGTGCAGCTCGACGCCGGACACGAGATCGTCGCCTATACCGCCGGCAAGATGAAGAAGAACCGCATCAAGACGCTGGCCGGCGACCGCGTGACGGTGGAGATGTCGCCCTATGACCTCGAGAAGGGCCGGCTGATTTTCCGCCACAAGGACGAGCGTCCCAGCGGGGTGGGTGGACCGCCTCGCCCGGGCCAGCGCGGCGGCCAGTTCCGCCGTCGCTAGGCGCTTGAGCGCGGAAGTAAGATTCCGACCTTTATGTGGATCCGCCGCGGACATCGCGGCGGATCAAAAAATCGTGCATGTCCGGATTGTTTTGAGGCCTCAATTCCGATAAAATGAATTTATCGATTTTCGGCCGGACGACATTAGCATCCACCGGTACAGCCGGTTCAGACACGCTGACGACCCTTCCAAAATTCGATCTAACCGGCCTGCGCAAGCAGGCTCTAACATTGTGTTATCTGAGAAGGGACTATCCCCGTGAGCATGGGAACCGTGAAGTGGTTTAACGCGACCAAGGGCTTCGGCTTCATTCAGCCCGACGACGGCGGCCAGGACGTGTTCGTCCACATCAGCGCTGTGGAGCGTGCGGGCCTCGGCACGCTGCGTGAAGGCCAGAAGCTTTCCTACGAGATCGTGGCCGACCGCCGTTCCGGCAAGTCGGCAGCGGACAACCTCCGCTCCGAAGGCTGAGTCCGCCGGGCGCTTGGCCCGATCGGCTCGCGCAAGCCAAAGAAAGCAAGAAGGCCGTGCGCAACGCACGGCCTTTTTCATTTTGGCGCCTGCTCGCCGATGTCAGCACGTCGTTTGGTTGTTGTTATCTGGGTAGGGATAGGGAACGCAGGCGACCTGACGCGGCCGGGTGTAGGACACATCGCTCAAGGGTAAGCTCGACTTCAACACATAGCCTACGGAAGGCGTGTAAGTGTAGCTTGCCTCGCTGAGTATGAGGTAGGTCGACGGAATCAACAGCGACGCAGGAATCATGCTGGTGACCTTGTCGCCGGGCTTGCGGGCCGAGGTCGCCAGCGTCGCTTGCGTCGCACCGCTCGCAATGGTGCCGGCCCTGCTCCACTGGATCGTGGCGATGCTGTTGGCATCGATCTGGATCTGGGAGACCGTGCCCTTCACCAGGGTAGCGTCGTAGGGCATGATGACCGAGATGCTCGCCGTGAACGTATCCTTCATGTCGGCATCGGTGAGCTTGACCGACTGCGATGCCAAATCGGACAGAGCCCGCGCGATCAACGTGACCTTGCGATCTATCGCCACGGCCGACGAAAACTCGACGGTGCCGAAGAACATCACCAGCATCAGCGGAACGATGACCGCAAATTCGGTCGCCGCGAGCGCGCGCTTGTCGGCGACGAAGTCGCGCACGGAACAACATCCATTCCGCCAGATATTCGCAATCGCCTGCATCGGTCCGCTCGGATCCATCTGTCTCAGAAGGGTTCGTTCTTGAAGGCCGTGGTCGCCACCATCAGCCGTTTGTTGCTGCACCCGATATTGTAACCGAGGCCGGTGACGATGAGCGGCCACTGATAGAACAGCCGCACCACGACCACCTGGCCGGAGGTCCCGGCACTGTACTGCATGCCGGTCGGGTTGAAATTGCAGGAATCGCCGTAGTTCGTCAGGCTTAGCGCCCCGAAGGAGCTGGTGCTCACGACGTCGACGTAGAGTTTGCTGCAATCAAACAGTGCCGGGATCTGCGTGCACACATAGGCCTTGAACGTCGTCTGGTCGCACGCCATGACAACGTTGGGCGTGGTCTGACAAGCCGCCACCGAACCGCCCTGCGCTTGCGCCTGGCCGGTCAGAATCGCGCGCGCGGAATTTTGCGAGATGGTCTCGAGCACCTGGCTCGCGAAGAACATGAGCGCCGTTTCGATGATGGCGAACAGCAGCCCGAAGAACATCGGCGCGACCAGGGCGAACTCGACGGCCGCGGAACCGCGGCGGTTGCCGCAAAACCGGCCCAGCGCTTTCTGGAGTGTGAACCTCGTAGGTGCAGGCGATGGCATCGCGTCAAATTCCCCAGCAACGGGCGATCAACTGTCCCGTTCAATAGCGGAAACTGATTGTTTAAGTGTTTCAGGCGATCCGCAGCCGGCGGACCGCGCCGTTAAGAATGCGCTAACCAGCAGCGCCCCGAGCCCACGGAAAGCGCGGCGGGCGCGCAGAGCCCTCTGGCTCGCATCTGCAAAGCGGTCTGGCAGGATACTGTCCGGGCAAACCCGCCGATCGGTGCCGCTAGTTGGACTTGGACGGACCGCCACCACCACCGCTGGCGCTGGCGCTCAGCGAGCCGGCCTGGCTCATCGTGTTGTTGAAGTAGGTGTCGCTGTCGCCGAGCGTCACGCGACGCTGGCAAAGCGGCACGCAGCTGTAGGACTCGCGCTCGATCCCGCGATAGACGGTGACGAGCCGGTCGCTCGGACCTTCGACCTGGATCTGGCGATCGACCAGAATCTCGCCGGCCCGGTCGAGCGCGATGAAATTGGTGGCACCATAGCCCTTGCCGGTCACGACGATCATGCCGCCGGGCTGGAGCGTGACGTCGGCGATCAGGGGATTGCCGACCACGATGGTCGCCACCTTGCCGGGCAGCCGCACCAGCTTGGCCTGGTCGACATTGACAGCGATGGTGTCGGCGGTGGGGTCGGCAAGGCCGGCAGCCGGCGATGCCAGCACCGCGGCCGCAACCAGAAGACAAACGCGCGCCCGACGGCGCAGCAATTCTTTACGCATACTCTTACCCCCGGGACGTCACAAACCGGCAGAAGCGACTCGATAGAGCAGAGCCAGTGCCCGACCCGGCTAACCTGCCCTTAATTCGTGAACGTTCCGCAAACTCGCCGACTATTGTTTGAACAGACTGGCGTTTTACCGCCTTCGAGGCTAGCGGCGGAATGGATAGGCGAACTGGCCCGCGATCTCCTTAGGCATGGTCGCTTCGTCCTTGCCGTAATCCTGCGGCAGTTTACCCTCGGGCATACGGAAGGTGCCGAACAGAACGTCCCAGATCGGGAACGTGCCGGCAAAATTGGTGTCGCCGCCCTCCTCGAGCGAGGTGTGGT
Source organism: Bradyrhizobium sp. CCBAU 25360 (assembly GCF_028128695.1). Taxonomy (NCBI): domain Bacteria; kingdom Pseudomonadati; phylum Pseudomonadota; class Alphaproteobacteria; order Hyphomicrobiales; family Nitrobacteraceae; genus Bradyrhizobium; species Bradyrhizobium sp. CCBAU 25360. The sequence continues at coordinate 111,532 of NZ_LBJA01000039.1, read as the reverse complement.
GCCAGCGGTGGAACACCGGCGTCGCCAACAAATATCTGAACGGCCCGAAGCTCCAGTTCAGGTTGGCGTGCACGAAGGCCGAATGGAAGGTCGTGAACGGGGCGAGCCAGACCATCGCGTTCGGGGAAATGCCGGCCATCAGCAGCACGACGTCGACGCCGATGGTGCCGAGCACGAGATTGACGGGATGGAAGCGGGCCGCCGAAATCCAGCTTATCTCCTCCGAGGAGTGATGGATCGCGTGGTACTTCCAGAACCCGCCGCCGTGGAACAGCCGGTGCAGCCAGTACAGCATGAAGTCGGACAGGACCAGGAACAATACGGCCTGGACCCAGAGCGGCATCAACGACAGCGGGCCGTGGCCATTGTCGTAGAAGGCGATGAGTTCGTCGGCGTCGTGGATGTTGAAGACGAGGCTCGCGCCGACGATCAGAAGTCCGATCCGCATCGTGCGGGCGAACACCGGAACGAAGAACCAGTAGCAGATGTCGGTGACGATCTCGCGCTTGCGCCACCACGGCGCGCCGGCATTGCAGGCCCAGAAATGCTCGAGCACGGTGAAGACCGCCGCGAGTGCGAAGGTGACGGGGATCACCTTGACGATGGTCTCGCCGAGCATCAGGGCGACTTGCATGGGCAGGCTCGACATCGTCGCCTCTCTTGCGAATTCCAGCTCAGTTACGCCTACGCCGCTAAATTTAAGGGAGCGTGAAGCCGGTGCTGCGCCGACGGTACATCTGGAACCGGAACGAATTACAGGCGCCGCCTTAAGACGAAATTCACTCTGGGCCAAAGCATCGCGCCGCAAGCGGGTTTGCCCGATCGAATTAACTCTACCGAAAGAGCTCGGCTCTCATGGTCATCGGGTCAAAGACGGCGCCGAACGAGGCGATCCCCACCCCAGATGGAGTTATGTTCATGAAGAACTTGATTGCACGTTTCGCGAAGGATGAATCCGGCGCCACCGCCATCGAATACGGTCTGATCGCCGCCGGCATCGCGCTGGCCATCATCACCGTCGTCAACAACCTCGGCACCACGCTGAACGCCAAGTTCACCTCGATCAGCAGCTCGCTGAAGTAAGCGACCGACGAACGACGGCAAAAGCCCCGGATCTCCGGGGCCTTTGTTTTTCCGAAGACGGCGAGTTTCCAGTGGCGTTGCGTAAGTACAGAACCGATGCCGCGATCGCGGCAAACGAGACGGCGGCGGCTCAGGCCGGCTCGCCGGTCTATTGGGTCTGCCTTGCGCTGCTGCTTGCGACGGCCGCGCTCGCCGTGCGCATTGCCAGCCTCTGGTAACGACGCGTTCCGCGGTTTCAGCCGCGTGGGTCGCTTGCTGCCGTTGTCGGTTTGTTTAGCACTGCCGGCTAGCATCGCCCGACGCCCAATTCCCGCGGCAAACCCAGGCCTCAAGACGCAGCCATGATCCTCGACCTTGCGCGCCTTCTGCTCTTTCCGGCCCTGATGGCGTTTGCAGCCGCGAGCGATCTCTTCACGATGACGATCTCGAACCGCGTGTCGCTGGCGCTGGTCGCTGGCTTCTTCGCACTTGCCCTCGCCGGTGGCATGGCACCTTACGAGATGCTCAGTCATGTCGGCGCCGGCGCGCTTCTTTTGGTCATCGCCTTCACCTGTTTTGCGATGGGCTGGGTCGGCGGCGGCGACGCCAAGGTCGCGGCCTCCGTCGCACTCTGGTTCGGCTTCGCACAACTGATAAACTTCCTGCTCTACGCCTCGCTGTTCGGCGGGGCGCTGACGCTGCTCCTGCTCCAGTTCCGGCAATGGCCGCTGCCCTACGGGCTGGCGGGCCAGGCCTGGCTCGCCCGGCTGCATGCCAAGGAGAGCGGCATCCCCTACGGCATCGCGCTCGCACTGAGTGCGCTGATGGTCTACCCGGAGACCGAATGGGTGAAGGCGATTGATCTCGCTCACCTCGCGCTGCGCTGAACGCACCGGGTAAACCCGGCGTTAAGGCGATTTAGATACGCCTCATTAACCATGCTTTGACGAATAGCTGGTCAACTGCCGATTACGGCGGCGTCAGCGTCGCGGCGTTTTGTTGGAAAGTGAAGCGTATGAATAGGGCACGCATTGTCGTCCTGGCGGTCGCCATCTGCGCCGGCGGTGTCGCCGCGTACCTGGCGAGCGGCTCGGACAATTCTGCGCCGCCTCCGGCGCCGGTCGCGCAGCTTCCGACCGTCGACGTCCTCGTGGCCAAGAACGACATCGGCCTCGGCCAGACCGTGAAGCCGGAAGATCTGCAATGGCAGACCTGGCCGGCCGCGACCGCCAGCGCCACCTTCATCCGCCGCAACGAGCGTCCCGAGGGCGTGACCCAGGTGACCGGTTCGATCGCGCGCGCCCCCTTCATTCAGGGTGAGCCGATCCGCGACCAGAAGCTGGTCAAGGCCGAGGGCTCCGGATTCATGGCGGCCATCCTGCCCAGCGGCATGCGGGCCATCTCGACCGAAATCTCGCCGGAGACCGGCGCAGGCGGCTTCATCCTGCCCAATGACCGCGTCGACGTCCTGCTCACGCGCCGCCTCAAGAACCCGGACCAGGCCTCCGGGGGCCAGGACGTCGTCACGTCCGAGATCATCCTGGTCAATGTGCGCGTCCTCGCCATCGACCAGGCCCCGAAGGAGAAGGACGGCCAGAACGCCGTGGTCGGCAAGACCGTGACCCTGGAACTCACTTCCGCACAGACCCAGGCGCTTTCTTCGGCCCGTCAGGCCGGAACGCTCTCGCTGGCGCTGCGCAGCATTGCCGACGTCAAGATGAGCGAGATCACGCTCGACGAATCCGCCCAGAAGCGCGACGGCGTCTCGATCATTCGCTACGGCATTCCGAGCTCGACGGCGAAAGCACGATGAGGACAGGCGACATGAAATGCAGGGCAGATATAGCGACGATGCGAACCTCATTGGTCCGCGCCCTGTCGTTCTCGGCCGCCTTCGCGCTGGCATTCAACCCGGTGCTGACCCCCGTGGTCGCCGCCGACTATCGCCCCGGCGCGCCGGCCGCTGCCGACGGTCAGATGAACGCCCGCTTCCTCTCGCTCGGCATCGGCAAGTCCGTGGTGATCGACCTTCCGCGCGACATCAAGGACGTGCTGGTCGCTGACCCCAAGATCGCCAATGCGGTGGTCCGCTCGGCGCAGCGCGCCTACATCATCGGCGCCGCGCTCGGCCAGACCAACATCGTGTTCTTCGATTCTGCAGGCCAGCAGATCGCGGCCTATGACATCGCCGTCAAGCGCGACCTCAACGGTGTGCGGGCGGCGCTGAAGCAGGTCCTGCCGCATTCAGACATCCAGATCGACGGACTCGGCGACGGCATCGTCCTGACCGGCACGGCGGCGAACCCGATGGAAGCGCAGCAGGCCAACGACCTCGCCGCGCGCCTGGCCGGCGGCGCCGACAAGGTGGTGAACTCGATCGTGGTCCGCGGCCGCGACCAGGTCATGCTCAAGGTGACGGTGGCCGAAGTCCAGCGCAACATCGTCAAGCAGCTCGGCATCGACCTGACCGCGAACCTCAACTACGGCACGTCGGTGGTGAGCTTCTCCAACTCGAATCCGTTCACCGCTCTCGGCCACAACCTCGTGGACGGCAACAATCTGACCACGAAGTTCGGCGCGGCGCCGTCGGTGCAGGCCACCCTGCGCGCGATGGAAACCGCTGGCGTGATCCGCACGCTGGCCGAACCGAACCTGACCGCGATCTCCGGTGAATCGGCAACGTTCATCGCCGGCGGCGAATTCCCGGTGCCGGCGGGCTATGCGTGCGATCCCACCACGCATGTCTGTACCACCCAGATCAGCTTCAAGAAGTTCGGCATCTCGCTCAACTTCACCCCCGTGGTGCTGAGCGAAGGCAAGATCAGCCTGCGGGTGATGACCGAGGTCTCGGAGCTGTCGAACGAGAATGCGATCACGCTGTCGCAGGCCGTGACCTCGACGTCGGTGAACTCGGTGACGGTGCCCTCGATCAGGACCCGCCGTGCCGAGACCTCGCTGGAAATTCCCTCCGGCGGCGCGATGGCGATGGCCGGCCTGATCCAGCAGCAGACCAAGCAGGCAGTCAGCGGATTGCCGGGACTGATGCAGCTCCCGGTCCTCGGCACGCTGTTCCGCAGCCGCGACTTCGTCAACAACGCGACCGAGCTGGTCGTGATCGTGACGCCCTACGTCGTTCGCGCGGTGGCGCCAAAGGACCTGTCGCGGCCGGATGACGGCTTCGCCCCGCCTGCGGATCCACAGGCCCAGCTGCTCGGCAATATCAACCGCATCTACGGCGTGCCCGGCCGGACCGAGCCGGCCAAGAACTACCGCGGCACCTACGGCTTCATCACCGACTGAGGCGGAACGGGGACTTCACGATGATCACAAGACCACCCCAGCTTCGCAAACGCGCCATCCGTCTCGGTGGCGCGCTCATCGGCATGGCGCTCGCGCTCGGCGGGTGCCAGCATGACGAAGCCGTCACGGCCTCCATTCCCGACGACTACAAGCAGCGCCATCCGATCGCGATCGAGGAGCAAAATCGTTCGATCGTCGTCTTCGTCGGCCATGCCCGCGGCGGATTGACCGCCGCCCAGCGCGCGGACGTGATGGGTGTCGCATCGGCATGGTTGCACGAAGGCACGGGCGCCATCCGTATCGACGTGCCGTCCGGCACGCCCAATGCGCGTCCGGTCGCGGACACGATGCGTGAAATCCAGGCGATGCTGGCGGGAGCAGGCGTTCCGCCGCGCGGCGTCAATGTTCGGCCCTACCAGCCGGAAGACAAGCGCTTCCTGCCGCCGATCCGGCTCACTTATTCCAAGATCGCCGCGGTCGCGGGTCCCTGCGGCCTGTGGCCGGAAGACGTCGGCCCTTCGATGAAGAACAAGAGGTGGTTCGAGAACAAGGACTACTACAATTACGGCTGCGCCTATCAGCGCAACCTCGCGGCGATGGTCGACAATCCGTCGGACCTCGAGCAGCCGCGGCCTGAAACTCCGTCCTACACGCCGCGGCGCATCACCGCTCTCGAGAAGTATCGCAAGGGTGTCACGACGACGACCACCTATCCCGAGGCCGACAAGGCCAAACTCAGCGACACCGGCAAATGATCAGCTACGCTCGCCAGATACACGAAGAGCAGCCGGACGCAGCTCCTCCGCCAGTCGAGGAGCATATTGCGCCCGCGCCGCGCGTCTCGGTCCAGGCCTTCTGCGAGACCGTGGAGACTGCTGCTGCGGTCCAGTCGGCCGGCGAAGACCGCCGTCTCGGCAAGGCCCATCTGAAGATCCAGATGGGGGGCATGGCCGCTGCAACCGAGGCCTACCGCTCGGCCCCGACGCCGAACGTCATCGTGCTCGAAAGCGACGGACGCAACGACCTGCTGGGCGGGCTCGACCAGCTCGCCACCGTCTGCGACGCCGGCACCCGCGTGGTCGTGATCGGCCGCATCAACGACGTCACACTCTACCGTGAGCTGGTGCGACGCGGTGTCAGCGACTACGTGCTCGCGCCGGTCGGCGCGATCGATGTCGTGCGCTCGATCTGCAACCTGTTTTCCGCACCGGAAGCCAAGGCGGTCGGCCGCATCATCGCCGTGGTCGGCGCCAAGGGCGGCGTCGGGGCTTCGACCATCTCCCATAATGTCGCCTGGGCGATCGCGCGCGACCTCGCCATGGACGCCGTCGTCGCCGATCTCGACCTCGCCTTCGGCACCGCCGGGCTCGACTACAACCAGGACCCGCCGCAGGGCATTGCCGACGCCGTGTTCTCGCCCGATCGCGTCGACACCGCCTTCATCGACCGCCTGCTGTCGAAATGCACCGACCATCTCAGCCTGCTGGCGGCGCCGGCGACGCTCGACCGGGTCTATGATTTCGGCACCGACGCCTTCGACGCCGTGTTCGACACCCTGCGGTCCACCATGCCCTGCATCGTGCTCGACATACCGCATCAATGGTCGGGCTGGACCAAGCGCGCCCTGATCGGAGCGGACGACATCCTGATCGTGGCCGCGCCCGACCTCGCCAATTTGCGCAATACCAAGAACCTGTTCGATCTGTTGAAGGCCGCGCGCCCCAACGACCGGCCACCGCTCTACTGCCTGAACCAGGTCGGCGTGCCGAAACGCCCCGAAATCGCCGCCGCGGAGTTCGCCAAGGCGATCGAGAGCCAGCCGATCGTCTCGATCCCGTTCGAGCCGCAGATCTTCGGCTCGGCCGCCAACAACGGCCAGATGATCGCGGAGATCTCCGCCAACCACAAGTCGATCGAGATGTTTCTTCAGATCGCCCAGCGCCTGACCGGCCGCAGCGAGACCAAGAAACAAAAGTCGTCCCTGCTTTCACCCCTGATTGACAAGTTGCGGGGAAAATAAGCCGCCGCATGGAGTTGTTAAGTGTTCGGTAAGCGTAGCGGAACAGACACCGACCTTCGGGCGCCCAAGCCCGGCGCCGTGTCGCCCGAGCCTGCCCAGGCTCCGGCGCCGACGGTGTCGCGCGCCCCGCCTCCGCCGGCCGTCGCCTCGCCGCCGCTTGCGCCTGCCAAGGCGCCGCCGCCTCCGGCCATGGAGAGCCGGCGGTCGGACAATTATTACGAGGTCAAGGCGACCATCTTCGGCGCGCTGATCGAGGCGATCGACCTCGCCCAGCTCGCCAAGCTCGATTCGGAGTCCGCGCGCGAGGAAATCCGCGACATCGTCAACGAGATCATCGCGATCAAGAACATCGTGATGTCGATCGCCGAGCAGGAGGAACTGCTCGACGACATCTGCAACGACGTTCTCGGCTACGGCCCGCTCGAGCCGCTGCTGTCGCGCGACGACATCGCCGACATCATGGTCAACGGCGCCAACACCGTCTACATCGAAGTCGCCGGCAAGATCCAGCGCACGGGAATTCGCTTCCGCGACAACCAGCAGCTCCTCAACATCTGCCAGCGCATCGTCAGCCAGGTCGGCCGGCGCGTCGACGAATCCTCGCCGATCTGCGACGCGCGCCTCGCCGACGGCTCCCGCGTCAACGCCATCGTGCCGCCGCTGTCGATCGACGGCCCCACGCTCACCATCCGCAAATTCAAGAAGGACAAGCTGACGCTCGATCAGCTGGTCAAGTTCGGCGCGATCTCGCCGGAAGGCGCCGAAATCCTCCAGATCATCGGTCGCGTCCGCTGCAACGTGCTGATCTCCGGCGGCACCGGCTCCGGCAAGACCACGCTGCTCAACTGCCTGACCAACTATATCGAGCATGACGAGCGCGTCATCACCTGCGAGGACGCCGCCGAGCTCCAGCTCCAGCAGCCTCACGTGGTGCGGCTGGAAACCCGACCGCCCAACATCGAAGGCGAAGGCCAGATCACCATGCGCGAGCTGGTGCGCAACTGCCTGCGTATGCGCCCCGAGCGCATCATCGTCGGCGAGGTTCGCGGACCCGAGGCATTCGACCTGCTCCAGGCCATGAACACCGGCCATGACGGATCGATGGGCACGCTGCACGCCAACAACCCGCGCGAAGCCCTGTCGCGCTGCGAATCCATGATCACGATGGGAGGCTTCTCGCTTCCCTCACGCACCATCCGCGAGATGATCTGCGCCTCCATCGACGTTATCGTCCAGGCTGCGCGCCTGCGCGACGGCTCGCGCCGCATCACCCACATCACCGAGGTGATGGGCATGGAAGGCGACACCATCATCACCCAGGACATCTTCCTCTACGACATGATCGGCGAGGACGCCAACGGCAAGATCATCGGCCGGCACCGCTCGACCGGCATCGGCCGTCCGAAATTCTGGGAACGCGCCCGCTATTACGGCGACGAGAAGCGCCTTGCCGCTGCGCTGGACGCGGCGGAAGTCGCGCCGAAGACGTGAGCAGTTCAGCATGAACATGCAGGTCCTCGCCCTCGCATTCCTTGCCACCGCAGCGGTCGGCGGCATCGCCTGGGTCTTCCTCTATCCGCTGCTGTCCGGGGAACGAAAGGCCGAAAGCCGCCGCGCTTCGATCTCCCGCGCCGAGGCGCCCACGGCCCGCCAGGCCGAGAAGACCCAGCGCTCGCGCCGCGAGCAGGTCGAGACCACGCTGAAGGATCTCGAGGCGCGACGCCTGCAGGAGAAGAGCGCTCCGCTCCCCGTCCGCCTGTCGCAGGCGGGGCTCGATTGGACGCCGCAGAAGTTCTGGATCGTCTCCGCCGCCGTGGCGGGCGCGTTCTTCGCAGCCGCTCTGTTCGCCGGCGGCGGCCTGATCGGTGCTGCCGGCCTCGCCTTTGCCGGCGGCTTCGGCCTGCCGCGCTGGGCACTGGGCTTCCTGAAAAAGCGCCGCGAGGCCAAGTTCCTGGCGGCACTGCCCGATGCGGTCGACGTGATCGTCCGCGGCATCAAGGCAGGCCTGCCCTTGTTCGAATCGATCAAGGTCGTCGCGGCCGACGCGCCCGAGCCGCTGCGCAGCGAGTTTCTGGCGATCATCGAGACCCAGGCGATCGGCATGCCGCTCGGCGAGGCCTGCTCGCGGCTCTATGATCGCATGCCGTTGCCGGAGGCCAACTTCTTCGGCATCGTCATCTCGATCCAACAGAAATCCGGCGGCAACCTCTCCGAAGCGCTCGGCAACCTTTCCAAGGTGCTGCGCGACCGCAAGAAGATGAGGGAAAAGATCCAGGCCATGTCGATGGAAGCCAAGGCCTCGGCCGGCATCATCGGCTCGCTGCCGCCGATCGTGATGTTCCTCGTCTATCTCACGACGCCACATTACATCTCGGTGCTGTGGACCCATCCCACCGGCCAGCTCATGCTGGTCGGCTGCGTCGTCTGGATGGCGGTCGGCATCATGGTGATGAAGAAGATGATCAATTTCGATTTCTGACGGTGCAGTATGGTCCAGTTTCTCGTCGCGAAACTACATGACGTCCACTTCATGACCATGATGCTGGCGGCCATTGCCGCCAGCGCCACCGTCTATACGCTGGTGATGCCCCTGTTCGCCGGCGAGGGCCTCTCCAAGCGCATGAAGGCGGTGGCAAGCGAGCGCGAGCGCATCCGGCAGCGCGAGCGTGAGCGCCTTCACAAGAATGAAAAGGTCACGCTGCGCCAGACGCCGAAGCAGCTCGTCTCCAAGGTCGTCGAGGACTTCAACCTCACCAAATGGCTCGCGCAGGAAGCTGCGCGCGACAAGCTGATCATGGCGGGTTACCGCGGTCAGGCGCCCTACATCACCTTCCTGTTTGCCCGCATGGTCGCGCCGATGGTGCTCTTCATCGGCTCGGTCGTCTACGTCTTCTTGATCGCGCATCTGCAGCAGGCCATGCCGATCAAGATCGGCATCTGCATCGGCGCCGCCTATCTCGGCCTCCAGGCGCCGATGCTGTTCCTCAGGAATGCGATCTCCAAGCGCCAGCTCTCGATCAAGCGCGCCTTTCCCGACGCGCTCGACCTGCTTCTGATCTGCATCGAATCCGGCATGTCAGTCGAGATGGCGTTCCGGAAGGTCGCCACCGAGATCGTGGGGCAGTCGATCGCGCTGTCGGAGGAGTTCACGCTGACCACGGCCGAATTATCCTATCTGCAGGATCGCAAGGTCGCTTACGAGAACTTGGCGCGGCGCACCGGACTCGAGGGGGTCAAATCGGTCTGTCTCGCGCTTCAGCAGGCGGAGCGTTACGGCACCCCGCTCGGACATTCCCTGCGCGTCATGGCGCAGGAAAATCGCGACATGCGCATGAACGAGGCTGAAAAGAAGGCTGCCGCCCTGCCGCCGAAGCTGACCGTGCCGATGATCCTGTTCTTCCTGCCCGTGCTGTTCGTGGTCATTCTCGGACCGACCGGCATCAAGATCTCCGAGATGCAATGACGCGGGACCCGGGCCGCGCATGCGGCTCGCGGGCAGCTTTCAGGATGAGACGATAGAAGAGACGATCAGCTCTGATCAGTCGGGTTGGCTGAGCGAGGCCACCGGCGTCCGCTTCGGTGCGCCGCGGGGAGCGTCGCTGCGGCTGAGCATCTCCTTGAGATAGGCGACGTTGGCCGCGGCCTGATCCGGTGGCAGATCTGCCTTTACGATGGTCTCGGCTTCGGCGAAGCGGCCCTGCAGACCGACGACAAGGCCGAGATTCTGCCGCACCCGGATGCTCGCACGCGGCGAGGCGTAGGCCTGCCGCAGCGCCTCTTCGGCCTTCGGAAGGTCTCTCGACAACATGTAGGACAGGCCGAGATTGGAGAGCACACCGGGATCACCCGGTGCGATCTTGAGCGCGCTCGCGTAGTAGGAACGCGCTTCCTCGTGGCGGCCCATCTGGTCCAGTGCGGTGCCCTGCACCGAGAGCAGGCGCCAGTCCGGATTGTCAGGCGAATGCGCTTTCGACAGCACATCGTAGGCCTGCTGGAAATTGCCGTTGTCGGCGAGGGCGCGGCCATATTGGGCGAGCAGCGCCTTGTTGCCGGGATTGGCGATGGTCGCCTGCTCGAGCACCGCAGCGGCCTGGGCACGCTGACCGTTGGCGCGCAGCGCCTGACCGTAGGCGAGCGCGGCATCGGCGTCCTTGGGATTGGCGCGGTAGCGCTCGCCATAGACCTCGACGGCGCGCACCGGATCTGCGGTCGCGCGATCGGTGGGAGCCGCTTCCGCCCGTGGCCCGACCGAGCCCGTCACGTCGGAGAGTTTCGACATGGCCGTGCAGCCGCCGAGGCCCATGGCCACCGCCGCGACCAGCGAGGTGGACGCAAGAAGCCGGGCAAGACTGAACCGTAGACGCATGACGCTTTGACTCTCGAGCCGATTGATCGAGCCGAACGCGCCAGCAATAGACTGTTAACCCTAACGGCCGGTTAACACGGCCCCCGGGCCGTGCTCTCGTCGATACTCCCGCTCGCAAGCGTCGTCAGGCTTGAGCGGTTGCAATCCAGCAGCAGGTCGAGGCCGCGCTCTCGGGAACGGCAGCCCTCAACACGAGATACGAGATCCGTGCGACGACGTTTTCGTCTTGCCCGATCAATATTCGATGGCAAGCCGTTTGCGGATTTCGTCGACGCGCCTGTCGAGCGCATCGAACCGCGCGTGGACGGAGCGGTCGTGGAGATAGAAGACGTAACCGCCGGCAAGGAACGCGAAGATCCAATGGTGGTGCTCGACATAGCCGAAAATCGCCTCGATGGCCTCGCCAATGAATGTGACCACGCTCCACACAAATTCCATTGCATTTCCTCCCGGCGCGCTTTGTCGTCGGTCGCCTGATCTCCAACTCTGGCGACCGTTGCCGGAACCTAGCATGCCCCCCTCGCCGCGAGTAGCGGCTCGCTGAACGGTGACAGCAAAGCCGATTGCAGCCGCGGCGAAACTCTGCGAAGTCTCATCCATTCGCATGACCCGTTTGATCTGACGATCCGGACCCGCCAATGCCTTCTGTCTTCGAGACGTCACCCGCCGCCATCCCGATCACCTTCGTCACCAAATCGAGCTGGGATCAGGTCGCCGAGGCGCTGCCGCCGCAGCAACGCGCGTTCGCCGCGGCATGCGCCTTTGCCGCCAAGCCGGGTGCCTATCTGGCGCTGCCTGCGCCCGACGGCGCAATCGCACAGGTGCTGTTCGGCCTCGAGGACGAGGGGGCGAGATCGCGCGACCTGTTCCGGCCCGGCGCCCTGCCCGGCCTGCTGCCGCCGGGGATCTATCGCTTTGCCAATGCACCCCACGATGCACGGCTGGCGGCGCTCGCCTTTGCGATCGGGCGCTACCGCTTCGCGCGGTACCGCAAGGCTGACAGGCCCGACGTCCGGCTGGTGCCGCCCGATGGCGTCGATGCGGCCGAGATCGAGCGGATCGCTGATGCGGCGATGCTCGCGCGCGACCTCATCAACACGCCCTCCAACGACATGGGGCCGGCGGAGCTGGCTGCCGCCGCGCAAGACCTCGCCGCAGAGTTCGGCGCAAGCTTCGCCTGCACCGTCGGCGATGATCTGGAGAAGAACTTCCCGCTGATCCACGCCGTCGGCATGGCCTCGAACCGCGCGCCGCGGCTGATCGACATCGGCTGGGGCGATCCCGATCATCCCAAGGTGACGCTGGTCGGCAAGGGCGTCTGCTTCGACACCGGCGGGCTCGATTTGAAGCCGTCGAGCGGCATGCTGATCATGAAGAAGGACATGGGCGGCGCGGCCAACGTCCTCGCGCTGGCGCGCATGGTGATGGATGCGAAGCTGAAGGTGCGGCTGCGCGTGCTGATTCCGGCGGTGGAGAACGCGGTCGCCGGCAACGCCTTCCGCCCGCTCGACATCTTTACTTCGCGCAAGGGCATCACGGTGGAGATCGGCAATACGGATGCGGAGGGCCGGCTGGTGCTCGCCGACGCGCTGGCGCTGGCTGATGAGGAAAAGCCCGATCTGCTGATCGATCTGGGCACGCTGACCGGTGCCGCGCGTGTCGCGCTGGGACCGGATTTGCCGCCCTTTTACACCAATGATGAGAGCCTTGCCGCCGACCTATCGCGCTGCGCGATGCAGGAGAACGATCCGTTGTGGCGCATGCCGTTGTGGCCGCCTTACGATTCCTGGCTGGACTCCAAGACCGCTACCATCACCAACGCACCATCAGGCGGCTTTGCCGGCTCGATCACCTGCGCGCTGTTCCTGCAGCGCTTCGTCGATCAGGCGAAGAGCTGGCTGCATGTCGACATCTACGGCTGGACGCCGTCGGCAAAGCCGGCACGTCCCGAAGGCGGCGAGTGCCAGGCCGCACGCGCCATCTACACCTTGCTGAGCGAGCGCTATGCATGATCCGCGAATAACCCCGGCGCGGGGCGACCTCGCCGCGAAATATCTCGAAGGCAAGGTCGAGGCTGATCGCTTCGTCACCGGCGAGGAATTCGAGGTGGTCGATCCGGTCGCGCCGGTGCGCGAGCAGCCGTCGTCGGGCGCGATGCTGATGACGGAGGCGCTGCGCGGCGAACGCGTCACGGTCTACGACCGCAACGGCGAGGGCTGGGCGTGGGGCCAGCTCAATGGCGATGGCTATGTCGGCTGGCTGCCGGATGCAGCGCTCATGAAACCCTCGGCGACGCCGACCCATGTGGTCAGCGCGCTGCGGACGTTCGCCTTCCCCGGTCCCTCGATCAAGCTGCCGCCGGCCGATACGCTCGTGATGGGATCCAGGCTGGCTGTGGCGCGCGAGGACGGCAGCTTCGCCGTGACGCGCGATGGACAATATTTGCCCAAGGCCCATCTCGCCCCGCTCGATCATCGCGAGCCGGATTTCGTGACGGTCGCCGAACGCTTCGCCGGCACGCCCTATCTCTGGGGCGGCAAAAGCAGTTTCGGCATCGATTGCTCCGGCCTCGTCCAGGTGTCGCTGACATCAGCGGGCATCGGCTGCCCACGCGACAGCGACATGCAGCAGGCGGGGCTCGGCCGCGCGCTGGAGCCGCATGAGCGCAGCAGCTTGCTGCGCGGCGATCTCATTTTCTGGAAGGGCCATGTCGCCATCGTCCGCGATGGCAGCACGATGGTTCACGCCAACGCGCATCACATGGCGACGGTGATCGAGGCGATCGAGCCTGCGATTGCGCGGATCAGGCAGGCCGGCAGCGAGGTCGTCGCGATCAAGCGGCTTTAGGGCCGTGGATCGCGGGGATCATACCCGATCTTTGTTCTCGGCATCCGAACAGGTTTCGGACGCGGTTGCTGACGGAACCTGCGCATTGGCACCGGAAGTATGGTTTACCTTGCGGCGCAGCTACGGAACAACGTTACATCTGAGGAGATTTGCGGAACGAAACGCGGCGCCAGTCTTTCTCTGGCTTTAGGAGGTGCCCATGAGTTCTCAAGCCAGAGAAGGCGCGTGTGCGTTCGCTTGGCGAAACTATTTGCTGCTCCACAGCGGCATCAGCGAGAACGACGACAGGCGTTCCGCCCTCTACAGCTACATCTCCAATCTTCGCGGTACCGGCGAGGATGATTTCGATCTCCTGCAGATAGCCGCGGTCGCCTACTTGAAAAAGCTCGATGAATTGCATGACGACCAATGCGCGCGCCGCGCGGCAGATGAACTTCTGGCCGAGCGTTTGGAAGCAAGCAGTTCGCAACAGGACAGATAGCTTAGGTCATAACACCAGAGCGAAGGAGCGAACAGCATGGCAGACGACACCAATGCAAACCGTTTCGTGCGCGACCCTCAACGGCGCATCGCCGCAGCGACAGCAATCGGCATGAATGCCTTGAAGCCGATGATGCACTTCCAGGTCTCAATGCTGAGGATGTGGGCCGATAGTATCGAGAGGCTCGAGGCCAATTACGACAAGAAGCTGGAAGACACTGCGGCCACACTCGAGGAAGCGCCAGACAAGGAACGCGCCGCGTAACATCAAGGCGGGCTGCCCCGTGCAGCCTGCTCCGGCGAAACGCTCAGGGCGCCGCAATGTCGCGCGTCTGGAATGACGCGCTACGTCGCCACCGACCCGTTGCCCGCCGTCTCCAGCCGGAACGCCGCCGCGAACAGCGCGCGCGTGTATTCGGTCTTCGGGTTCTTGAACAGCTGGGCGGCCTGCCCCTCCTCGACGACCTTGCCGCCGCGCATCACGATCAGATGGCTCGCAAGCGAAGCGACGACGCGCAGATCGTGCGAGATGAACATGTAGGTGAGCTCGCGCTTGCGCTGGAGCTCGCGCAACAGATCGACCATCTGCGCCTGGAACAGCATGTCGAGCGCGCTGGTCGGCTCGTCCAGCACGACGAAATCCGGCTCCAGCACGACCGCCCGCGCGATACTGATGCGCTGGCGCTGGCCGCCGGAGAATTCATGGGGATAGCGGTGGCGGGTGTCAGGCTTCAGCCCGACGTCCTCCAGCGCCTTGACGACGCGCGCCTCGCGCTCTTCGTGCGACAGCTTCGGCTGATGCACCGAGAGACCTTCGGCGATGATGTCGGCGACCGACATGCGCGGTGAGAGCGAGCCGAACGGGTCCTGGAACACGATCTGCATGTCGCGCCGGAACGGCCGCATCTCCTTGAAGCGCAGGCCCTGGATGTCGTTCCCCAAGAACACGATACGCCCGTTTGAGGAGATCAGCCGCAGCAGCGCCAGCCCCAGCGTGGTCTTGCCCGAGCCTGACTCGCCGACCACACCGAGCGTCTCGCCCTTGCGCACGGCGATGCTGACGCCGTCGACCGCCTTGATGTGGCCGACGGTCTTGCGCATCAAGCCGCGCTTGATCGGAAACCAGACCTTCAGGTCGTTGGCGGACATCACCAACGGCGCATCCGGCTGCGGCGGCGCCGGATCGGGCTTCGGCTCCGCCGCGAGCAGGTCGCGCGTGTAGGGATGCTTCGGGCCCTTGAAGACTTGCTCGACCGGCCCCTGCTCGACGATCTCGCCGCTCTTCATGACACAGACGGTGTCGGCGATGCGGCGCACGATGCCGAGATCGTGGGTGATGAAGAGCAGGCTCATGCCGAGCCGCGATCGGATCTCGGCGAGCAGCGCCAGGATCTGCGCCTGCACCGTGACGTCGAGCGCCGTCGTCGGCTCGTCCGCGATCAACAGATCCGGCTCGTTGGCGAGCGCCATCGCGATCATCACACGCTGGCGCTGACCGCCGGAGAGCTGATGCGGATAGCTCTTCAGCCGCGTCTCGGGTTCGGGAATGCCGACCTGCGTCAGCAATTCCAGCGTTCGCCGGCGCGCCTCGGCATTGCTGGTCGGATTGTGCAGCTGGATGATCTCGCCGATCTGCGCCTCGATCGTGTGCAGCGGATTGAGCGAGGTCATCGGCTCCTGGAAGATGATGGAGATGTCGCTGCCGCGAATCTCCCGCATCTGCTGCTCGGAGCGGTCGATCAGTTCCTGCCCCTTGAAGCGGATGCTGCCCGAGGGATGCGAGGCGTTCGGATAGGGCAACAGCTTGAGGATCGAGAGCGCACTGACGGACTTGCCGGAGCCGGATTCGCCGACCAGCGCCAGGCATTCGCCGCGCTTGATCTGGAACGAGACCTTGTCGACCGCGAGCGTGGTGGTGCCGCCCTGGTGGAAGGCCACCGAGAGGTCGCGAACGGCAAGCAGGGGCTGGTTGATCGCGTCCATCGGCTTACCTGAACGTCTTGCGCGGATCGAAGGCGTCGCGCACGGCTTCGCCGATGAAGATCAGGAGCGACAGCATGCTCGCGACCGAGAAGAAGCCGGAAAAGCCGAGCCAGGGGGCCTGCACATTGGCCTTGGCCTGCGACAGCAATTCGCCGAGCGAAGGCGATCCCGGCGGCAGGCCGAAGCCCAGGAAGTCGAGCGCCGTCAGCGTCATCACCGAACTCGACACGATGAAGGGCAGGAACGTCATGGTCGCGACCATCGCGTTCGGCAGCAGGTGGCGGAACATGATGACGGGGTTGGAGACGCCGAGCGCCCGCGCCGCCTGGATGTATTCGAAGTTGCGTCCGCGCAGGAACTCGGCCCGCACCAGACCGACCAGCGAGACCCAGGAGAACAGCAGGAGGATGCCGAGCAGCACGAAGAAGCCGGGCACGAGCACCGAGGACAGGATCAGGAGAAGATAGAGCGAGGGAATCGCCGTCCAGATCTCGATGAAGCGCTGGAAGATGAGATCGACCCGCCCGCCGAAATATCCCTGCACCGCTCCTGCTGCGATGCCGATGACGGACGAGACGATGGTGAGGCAAAGGCCGAACAGCACCGAGATGCGGAAGCCGTAAATCAGCCGCGCGACCACGTCGCGCCCCTGATCGTCCGTCCCCAGCCAGTTGTATTCGAGGTCGCGGCAGCTCTTCAGCCCCTTCTTCTCCACCACCGGCTTGCATTGCGCTTCCGTCAGCATCCAGGTCGGCTTCGACGGCGCCGGCGTCGGCAGGTCGAGATTGTGGGTGTCGTAGGAATAGCGGATCAGGGGCCAGACGATGGTGCCGTTCTTGTCCTTGATCAGCTTCTGCAAATAGGGATCGCGATAGTCGGCCGCGGTTTCGAAGTCGCCGCCGAAGGTGGTTTCCGAATAGGTCACGAAAGCGGGCCAATAGAGCCGGCCGTCGAACTTGATCAGGAAAGGCCGATCGTTGGCGATCAGCTCCGCAAACAGCGAGACCACGAACAGGATGATGAAGATCCAGAACGACCAGTAGCCGCGGCGGTTGGCCTTGAAGTTCTGCCAACGCCGCCTGTTGAGCGGCGAAGGCGCGAAGGGCTTGCGCGTGATCGGAACGACCTCGCCCAGCGGGGACTGGGTCGTGGTCTCGATCGGCGTCGGCGCGGTAATCGTCATCAGACCTCCCGCGCCTCGAAATCGATCCGTGGGTCGATCCACATATAGGTCAGGTCGGAGACCAGATTGATCACGAGGCCGACCAACGAAAAGATGTAGAGCGTGCCGAACACCACGGGATAGTCGCGATTGAGCACGCTCTCGAAGCTGAGCAGCCCAAGCCCGTCCAGCGAGAAGATGGTCTCGATCAGAAGCGAGCCTGAAAAGAAGGCGTGGATGAACGTCCCTGGGAAGCCCGCGATCACGATCAGCATCGCATTGCGGAAGACATGGCCGTAAAGCACCCGGCCCTCGCCGCAGCCCTTGGCGCGCGCAGTCATGACGTATTGCTTGCGGATCTCGTCCAGGAACGAGTTCTTGGTCAGGAACGTCATGGTCGTAAAGGCACCGAGCCCCATGGCGATCAGCGGCAGCGTCAGATGCCAGAAATAATCGATGATCTTCCAGTACCAGGGAAACTGCGACCAACCGTCCGAGGTCAGTCCGCGCAGCGGAAACCAGTTGAAGAAGGAGCCGCCGGCAAACAGGATGATGAGGAGGATTGCGAACAGAAAGCCTGGAATGGCATAGCCCAGGACGAGAACGGTCGATGTCCAGGTGTCGAAGCGCGTGCCGTCCTTCACCGCCTTGCGGATGCCGAGCGGGATCGAGATCAGATAGGTGATCAGCGTCAGCCAGAGACCGAGCGAGATCGAGACCGGCAGCTTCTCCTTGATCAGTTGCAGAACGCTGACGTCGCGGAAATAGCTCTTGCCGAAATCGAAGCGGGCAAAGTTCCAAACCATCAGCGCGAAGCGTTCCGGCGCCGGCTTGTCGAAGCCGAACTGTGCCTCGAGCTTCTTGATGAAGTCGGGATCAAGGCCCTGCGCGCCGCGATATTTCGAGTTGATGGCATCGCCGCCAGCCCCGACCTGCCCGGGCGCGCGCTGCGCAAAATCGCTGCCGCCCGAAATGCGCGAGGTGCCGCCGGTGTCGGCCCCCGAGAGCTGCGCGATCACGCGCTCGACCGGGCCGCCGGGCGCGAACTGCACGACGACGAAGGAGACGAACAGGATTCCGAGCAATGTCGGGATCATCAGGAGGATGCGGCGGGCGATATAGGCACTCATGGCTATTTCGCCTGCTCGAGCTTGGCCGCCTTGGCGCGGTCGGACCACCAGATGTCGGGAGCGCCGACGCCATTGGCGTAGCGCGGCAGCTTCTGGGAATGGCTGAACTGATCCCAGTACGCGAGCCGGTGCGTCTTGTTATACCATTGCGGCACCCAATAGCGGCCGGCGCGGAACAAGCGGTCAAAGGCACGGCAGGCGACAGTCAATTCCTCGCGGCTCTCGGCTGCCATGATCTTCTCGATCATGGCGTCGATCGCCGGGCTGGCGACGCCCGCGAGATTGTACGAGCCCTTGGTTGCCGCGACTTGCGACGAGAAGAACGCCCGCATGGCATCGCCGGGCGTTGCCGACATACTGAAGCGCTGGATCGTCATGTCGAAGTCGAAATCTTCCACGCGCGCGCGATATTGCACGGCATCGACGAGGCGGAGGCTCGCCTCGATGCCGAGCGTCCCCAAATTCTTGATATACGGCGCGTGATGCGGCTGGAGCGAGGGCTCCTCCGCCAGGAATTCAATCTTGAACACCTCTCCGCTCGGCAGCATTCGCTTGCCATCCTTGATCGGAAAGCCGGCTTCGTTGAGCAGCTGCTGCGACTTGCGCAAGAGAGCTCGGTCCTGCCCCGATCCATCGGAAACCGGAGGCGCGAAGGGCGCAGCGAACACCTCGTCGGGAACCTGACCACGGAATGGCTCGAGCAGCTTCAGCTCTTCCGGCGACGGAGGTCCGTTGCCCGCCATGAGATCGGAGTTCTGGAACGGCGACACCGTACGGGCATAGGCACCGTACATGATGGTCTTGTTGGTCCATTCGAAGTCGAAAGCGTCGATCAGGGCCTCGCGCACGCGGGGATCCCTGAATTTCTCGCGCCGCGTGTTGATGAACCAGCCCTGCGCACCGGACGGCGTGTCGTCGGGCACGATCTCGAGCTTGACGCGACCGTCCTTCACGGCCGCGAAGTCGTATCGCGTCGCCCAGATGCGTGAGGTGAACTCTTCCCGGTAGAGATAGTTCTTGCCGGTAAATCCTTCGAAAGCGACGTCGCGGTCGCGATAGAACTCATAGCGCACGACATCGAAATTATAGGTACCGCGGCAGGGCGGCAGATCGGCGGCCCACCAGTCCTTCACCCGCTCATACTCGATATAGCGATTGACCTCGAACTTGCCGACCTTGTACGGACCCGAGCCCAGCGGGATCTCCAGAGACGATTCATCGAACGGGCGAGACGCATAGTACGCCTTCGAGAAGATCGGCAGGCTGGCGGCATAGAGCGGCACGTCGCGCGCCCGCCCCTTGGCAAAGGTGACGACGAGCGTTGCATCGTCGGCCGCCTCTGCGCTGACCATGTCGCGCAGCTGCACCAGGATCAGGGGATGTCCCTTGGTCTTCAGCGTCATCAGCGAAAACGCCGCATCCTGCGCGGTGAGCTTCGTGCCGTCGTGGAATTTCGCCTCCGGACGCATCGTGAAGCGGTAGACCAGCTTGTCCGGCGATATTTGAACGGATTTGGCGGCAAGCCCGTACATCGCATCAGGCTCGTCGCTTGCGCGCACCATCAGCGGCGCGAAGGTCATGTCCATGCCTTGCGCGCCGTCCCCCTTCAGGATGAAGGCGTTGAGCGAGTTGAAGGTCTGGTAGGATTGGTTGTAGGCGCGCACCGACGGAATGAGCGAGAACGTGCCGCCCTTCGGCGCATCGACGTTGACGTAGTCGAAATGGTGGAAGTCGGCGGGATATTTGAGATCGCCGAACGCCGAGATGCCGTGAGCTTCGATCCCCGCTTCCGATGCATGCGCTCCGCGCCACGGCTGCGCGCCCAGCGACATCCCGAGGGTGCCGCCGACACCGAGGGCCAGCACGTGGCGGCGTGACATCTGCGTCATGCGGGGAATGTCCTTCACGACTTCTTTGCGATCCGCGCCGCCTTCTCTGCGTCGTACCACCAGATGAACGGGAAGCCGGATTGGCCGTATTTGGGCATTTCCGTCGGCCGGCCGAAGCGATCCCAGCGTGCCGTACGCACCTTGTTATAAGTCCATTGCGGCACGACATAATGATTCCACAGCAGCACGCGGTCGAGTGCCTTGGTGGCCGCGACGAGATCGTCGCGATCGGCGGCGTAGATCACCCGCTCGATCAGCTTGTCGATTGCGGGATTCTTGATGCCCGCAATGTTGCGCGAGCCGGCGATGTCAGCCGTCTTGGACGACCAGAACTCGCGCTGCTCATTGCCTGGCGACTGCGACTCGCCCCACGAGTTTGTGACGATGTCGAAATCCCACTCGCGCGTCCTGTTCTCGTACTGGGTCGGGTCGACCGTCCGCACGTTGACGGCAATGCCGAGCCGCTCCAGGGACGGCTTGTAGAACAGCGTGATCCGCTCGAAGCTCGGATCCGAGTTCAGCAGTTCGAGCGTGAACTGGACGCCGGTCTTGACGTCGGTCAGCTTGCGGTCGCGCACCTCGTAGCCGGCCTCCTTGAACAGGCGGAGCGCCTCGCGCAGATTATCGCGCACGGCTTCCGGATTGCCGCCGACCGGATTGGTGTAGGCCGTGGTGAAGACTTCGGGCGGCACCTGGGTGCGGACGGTCTCGAGGATCTCAAACTCCTTGCCCTGCGGCAAGCCGGTCGCCATGAGTTCGTCGATGCCGTCGAAATAGCTGTTGATGCGCTTGTACTGGCCGTAGAAGATCTGCTTGTTCATCTCCTCGAAGTCGAACGCGTAGTTGAGCGCGCGCCGCACGCGCGGGTCGCTGAACTTGCCGCGGCGCAGGTTCGGCACGAACGCCTGCATCACGCCCGAGCTGCGATTGGCGAACTCCTCGAGGATCACGCGCTTTTCGCTCACGGCCGGGAAGTCGTAGGCGGTCGCCCAGTTCTTCGCGCTGTTCTCGGTGCGCCAATCGACCTGGTCGGCCTTGAAGGCCTCGATCGCGACGGTGGCGTCGCGGAAATATTCGTAGCGCAGCTCGTCGAAATTGTTGCGGCCGACATTGGAGGCGAGGTCGCGGCCCCAATAGTCCTTGACGCGCTCCAGCGCGATCGACCGTCCCGCAACGAAGTCCTTGACCCTGTAGGGGCCAGAACCGAGCGGGACTTCAAGCGTGGTGGCGGACACGTCGCGCTTGCGGCCCTGCGCGTCGGTCCCTTCCCACCAATGCTTCGGCAGGACTGTGAGTTGCCCGACGATCTGCGGCAGTTCGCGGTTGCCCGGCGCGTCGAATACGAATTTCACCTCGCGCTCGCCGAGCTTCTCGGCCTTCACCACATGGCTGTAATAGGCCGAGTACATCGGGTGGTGCTTCTTGAAGGAATCGAGCGAGAAGATCACGTCATCCGCGGTAACGGGCTTGCCGTCGTGCCATTTGGCCTCCGGCCGCAAACGATAGGTGACGAAGGAAAAATCGTCCGGATGGCTGACGGCCTCGGCGAGCGCGCCGTACTCGGTCGAGACTTCGTCGAGCGAGGGCGTCGTGAGGGATTCGTAGATGAATGCGACGGCGCCGGCGACCTGCCCCTTCACGCCCGACACGACGATATTGAAATTGTCGAAGGTGCCGACCGCGATCTGGCGCGCGACGCCGCCTTTGGGCGCTTCAGGATTGACGTAGTCGAAGCGCGTGAAGTCGGCGGGGTACTTGACCTTTCCGAACAGCGACAAAGCATGGCGCCAAGGAAGCTCATTCGCCGATTGCGCCTCGGCACGGCCGACGACGGAAAGGCCCGCTACGGAACCGAGGGCGGGGAGCGCTGCGGCCGCAGTGCCGGTGAGCAGGAGATCGCGTCGGGTTATGGCCAAATCAATAGTCCTGTCTTGAAGGAGGCTACTCCTTTAAGGTCCCAATATAGGCGAGGTTTCGACCGAATATGTTGCTTTTTCCTCATCTTGGAAGGCCGGGCGGCCTGTCTGATGCGGCCAAACGCCCCGATAAACTCGCCGCGAGGCCCGGATAAGCAAACGGCCAGGCTTTTCAGCCTGGCCGCATATTCCAAGATCGGGTTCTTGAGGCCTTACTTCGACGCGGTCGGCAGCGGCTGAGGATGCTCCGACAGCGAGTTCAGATAGGCAATGACGTCGGCGCGCTCGGAATCCTTGGCAATGCCGGCGAAGCCCATCGCGGTGCCCGGGATGAAGCCCTTCGGATTGGCGATGAACTTGTTGAGGTCGTCGAACGTCCAGGTACCGCCCTTGCCCTTCATGGCAGCGGAGAAGTTGAAGCCGCCGCGGCCCTCACCCCTCTTCTCGCCGACGACGCCATAGAGATTCGGACCGACGCGATTCGGGCCACCCTTCTCGAAGGTGTGGCAGGCGCCGCACTTCTTGGCGGCGGAGGCGCCCTTTTCGACGGAGGCGGTCTGGAGCAACTTTTCGATCGGCTCGGAGGCCGCGGCGGCAGCGCCGCCTTCCTTGCCGTGGCCGGCATCTTCCTTCACGGCGATCTCGAAACCCGGCTTCTCGAGCGGCTTCGGCGTGAACAGCGCGTTGGCGGTGAAGCTCGTCACCAGCAGAAGGAGACAGGTGCCGAGCACTGCACCGAGAATCTTGTTGAGTTCGAAAGAGTCCATTTCCGGCCAGGCCCCACACCGCAAGAAGAATCGAGCGGCCGGGCGGCCGCCAGGACGAGCCTCGGGAGAATCAAGCGTTCCCTATCGTTTCCCCGAGTTTTGCCATTGAGATATCGGTTTGCCCGGGGTCTGGCAACCCGTATAAGCGACCCGGCTTTCGGGCCGTCCCCACCCTATTTCCCGGCGCGGAAAACGCCCCGTTTCCAGGCCCTTGACCCCAGACCTTTGAACCCGATGATCGATCCCCGCATCCTGGTGCTGATCCCGGCCCGTATGGCCGCCACCCGCCTGCCCGGCAAGCCACTCGCCGATATCGCGGGATTGCCGATGATCGTGCACGTGCTGCGCCGCGCCGAGGCCGCCGGGATAGGCAGGGTCGCGGTCGCGACCGATACGCCCGAGATCGCTTCGGTCGTGACGGCCCATGGCGGCGAGGCCGTGATGACCAGCCCCACACACCCCTCCGGCTCCGACCGCATCCACGAGGCCATGCAGAAGCTCGATCCGGACGGCAAGGCCGAGATCGTGGTCAATCTGCAGGGGGATTTTCCGACGATCACGATCGACAACATCCGCGAGGTGCTGCCGCCGCTGCAGGACCCGGCCGTGGACATCGCGACACTGGCCTCGCAGATCCACACCGAGGAGGAGGATCTCGCCCCGAGCGTCGTGAAGGCGATCGGAACCTCGCTCGGCGGCAAGCGCATGCGTGCACTTTATTTCACCCGCGCGACCGCGCCGACCGGCGACGGACCGCGTTACCACCATATCGGCCTCTATGCCTATCGCCGCGCCGCGCTGGAGCGTTACGTTTCGCTGCCGCCCTCGCCGCTGGAATTGCAGGAGAAGCTCGAACAGCTCCGGGCGCTCGAGGCCGGAATGCGCATCGACTTCACCATCGTCGACACCGTACCGCGTGGGGTCGACACGCCGGCGGACCTGGAAACCGCCCGCAGCATCCTTTCCAAATCCTGAGCCGCTGTTACAAGGCCGACCCAGGAGCACTTTTAAGACATGAGCAAGATGAAGATCGCATTCCAGGGCGAGCCCGGGGCCAATTCCCACATCGCCATCGTCGAGGCCTATCCCGACGCCGAGCCGATGCCCTGCGCCACCTTCGAGGACGCGCTGTCGGCGATCTCCTCCGGCGAGGCCGATCTCGGCATGATCCCGATCGAGAATTCGGTCGCGGGCCGTGTTGCCGATATCCATCACCTCTTGCCGGCCTCCGGCCTTTTCATCATCGGTGAATGGTTCTTGCCGGTCCGGCATCAGCTGATGGCGGTGAAGGGCACCAAGCTCGACGACATCAAGAGCGTTGAGAGCCATGTGCATGCGCTCGGCCAATGCCGGCGCATCATCCGCAAGCTCGGCGTCAAGCCGATCGTGCATGCCGACACTGCCGGCAGCGCTCGCGACATCTCCGAGCGCAAGGACAAGACGGTGGCCGCGATCGCCTCCCGCCTCGCCGCCAAGATCTACGGCCTCGACATCCTCGCGGAGGACATCGAGGACGAGGCGCACAACACCACCCGCTTCGTGGTGCTGGCGCGCGAGCCGAAATGGGCCGCCCAAGGCTCCGGCCCGCTGGTCACGACTTTTGTGTTCCGGGTGCGCAATTTGCCGGCCGCGCTCTACAAGGCGCTCGGCGGCTTTGCCACCAACGGCGTCAACATGACCAAGCTCGAAAGCTACATGGTCGACGGCAATTTCTTCGCCACGCAGTTTTATGCCGACGTCGACGGCCACCCCGAGGACAAGGGCCTCGCCTTCGCGATCGAGGAGCTGAAATTCTTCTCGCGCGAATTCCGCATCGTCGGCGTGTATCCCGGCCACCCCTTCCGCGCCACGTTCAGCGAAGCGCAGCAGGATTAGTCGCGTGTCCCGGACGCGCGAAGCGCGAGCCGGACCCAGAAAGTTGCGATCTCCGGAGGCGCGATGGGCCCCGGCTCTGCAGCGCATCGCTGAAGGAGCGCTGCGCTGCGTCCGGGGCACGATATTCTTACGCGGTCGCTTTAAGCCCGAACGCCTCGGCGAGCAGCGAATACGACTTCTTCCGCGCCTCGTGATCGTACACCGCTGTGATCGCCATCAACTCGTCCGGCTTGCTCGCGTCGATCAGCGGCTGCAGTTTCTTCCGTACCGTCGCGGGGCTGCCGACGAACAGGCGGGAACGGTTGCGGAGGATCGAGGTGCGCTCGGAGTCGGAGTAAGGATAGGCCTGGGCCTCCTCGACGCTCGGCAGCGGCAGATATTGACCGCGGTCGCGGCGCAGCCGGTTGAGGTCGAACGAGCTGGCAAGCCGTTCGGCCTCCTCATCGGTAAGGGCGGTGATGACGGCGACCGCGAGGATCGCTTGCGGGCTCGCACGCCAGGCCGAGGGCTGGAAGCGGTTGCGGTAATGCACCATCGCGTCGACCGCGTCGTGGGACGCGAAATGATGCGCGAAGGCGAAGCCCATGCCGACCTGTGCCGCCAACTCCGAGGAATAATCGCTGGAGCCGAGCAGCCAGATCGGCGGCAGTCTGGTGTCGTCGGGCATGGCGACGACGTTATGGTAGGGGTGCCCTGCGGGGAATTCACGGGTCTCCCACAGAATCAGCTCGTGCAGCCGCTCCAGGAAATCATCGCCCTCGCGGCGGTCGAGCCGGCTCCGGAGCGCATAGGCGGTGGCGCCATCGGTGCCGGGCGCCCGGCCAAGGCCGAGGTCGATACGGCCGGGAAACAGCGCCTCCAGCATCTTGAATCGCTCGGCGACGACCAGCGGGGCGTGGTTGGGCAGCATCACCCCGCCGGAGCCGACTCGGATATGCTTCGTCACCGCCGCGATCTGGCCGATCATGACGTCAGGCGCGGGACTCGCGACCGAGGCGAGGTTGTGATGCTCGGCAAGCCAGTAGCGGACATAGCCGAGCCCATCGACATGGCGCGCCAGGTCGATGCTGTTGCGCAGCGCCGCGGCGGGCCTGGTGCCTGTGGTGACGACGGAGAGGTCGAGGACTGAGAGCGGGATCATGGCGCGCTAACCTAGTGGAGGGCCGCGCGGCGACAATGGGGCGGCTGCGCAGATCTGACGTGTGCAGACCGCGAGCCCACGCAGTCGACCGAAGCGAGGCGGTGGGCCAAGAGCAGTCCAAACAACACTTCTTTCATATTGCCCACCTACCGTGCCCGCCCCGGTCGGTCCTCAGTTTTCTGCCAACTAATTGAAATAGCTAGATTATTGTTGGTTCATCGACATCCCACTCAAATCGATATACGCTCAATAATTCATCTATTGTTGACAGAAGTGGGCCATTTCCCATCCCTGATGGGCTGTCGATCGGACCGCCTTTGCCCTATCTTGGGCTCTCCCAAGCTAGACCTGACCGTCGGCCGCCAGGATCTGGCGACACATCTGGAGCGAGTGGTGCCATGACCGATCTGACGATTCCTGCCCGAGCAGACGGGCAAGACGGGCACCTGAAGCGGCCTGCGATCTCCTTCGAGTTCTTTCCGCCCAAGACGGAAGATATGGAGCGCAATCTCTGGGAGACCATCAACCGGCTCGCTCCGCTCGACCCGAAATTCGTCTCGGTGACCTACGGCGCCGGCGGCTCGACCCGCGAGCGCACCCATTCGACCATTGCCCGCATCCTGAAGGAGACCGCGCTGCTGCCGGCGGCGCACCTGACCTGCGTCGGTGCCTCGCGCGGCGAGATCGACGAGATCGTCGACCGCTATCACGAGGTCGGCGTCCGCCATATCGTGGGCCTGCGCGGCGATCCCGCCGGCGGCATCGGCACGCCCTATGCCAGCCATCCCGACGGCTATCAGAGCTCGGCCGAGCTCGTCGCGGGGATCAAGAAGCGGCATGCCGACATCGAAGTGTCCGTGTCCGCCTATCCCGAGAAGCACCCCGAAGCGCGCGACTTCGATGATGATATCGACACGCTGCAGGCCAAGGTCGATGCCGGCGCGACGCGCGCGATCACCCAGGTGTTCTTCGACAACGACCTCTACTTCCGCTATCTCGACCGCGTGCGGGCGCGCGGCATCGACATCCCGATCGTGCCGGGCATCATGCCCATGCACAATTTCAAGCAGGCCCGCAATTTCGTGACGCGCGCCGGCACCACCGTGCCGGACTGGTTCGCCGCGAAATTCGAAGGCCTCGACGAGGACGCCGAGACCCGCAAGCTGGTGGCCGCAACCGTCGCGGCCGGCCAGGTGCAGAAGCTCGCCAAGCACGGCGTCGACACTTTCCATTTCTACACCATGAACCGCGCCGATCTCGTGTTCGCGATCAGCCATCTGCTCGGCATTCGCGCCAAGAGCGCCCAGAAAGCGGCCTGAGACAACATGACCGTACCTGTTTCCGCGAAACGTACTGCCCTGCTGAACGCCGCGCGCGAGCGCATTCTCGTGCTCGACGGCGCCATGGGCACGATGATCCAGAACCTGCAGTTCGACGAGGCCGCCTTCCGCGGCGAGCGCTTCAAGGACTTTCATCGTGACCTGCGCGGCAACAACGATCTGTTGATTCTGACCCAGCCGCAGGCAATCGAGGACATCCACGCGGCGTATTTGCGCGCCGGCGCCGACATCGTCGCGACCAACACCTTCTCCACGACGTCGATCGCGCAGGCCGATTACGACCTCACCGACATCGTCTACGAGATGGCGCGCGAAGGCGCCCGCCTCGCCGGCAATGCCGCGCGGCGCGTCGAGGCCGAGGACGGCAAGCCGCGCTTCGTCGCGGGCGCCATCGGCCCGACCAACCGCACCGCCTCGATCTCCCCCGACGTCTCCAATCCCGGCTACCGCGCCGTCACCTTCGACGATCTGCGCAAGTCCTATGGCGAGCAGATCAACGGCATGCTCGACGGCGGCGTCGACCTCTTGCTGGTCGAGACCATCTTCGACACGCTGAACGCCAAGGCGGCGCTCTATGCGATCGCCGAGATCACCGAAGCGCGCGGCATCGACATGCCCGTGATGGTGTCGGGCACCATCACCGACAAATCCGGCCGCCTGCTCTCGGGCCAGATGCCCGAGGCGTTCTGGAATTCGGTGCGGCACGCAAAACCCGTCACCATCGGCTTCAACTGCGCGCTCGGCGCCGAAGATCTGCGCGCCCATATCGCCGATATCGGCCGCGTCGCCGACACGCTGGTCTGCGCTTACCCGAACGCCGGCCTGCCCAACGAATTCGGCCAGTATGACGAGACGCCGGAATATATGGCGCGCCTGGTCGGCGAGTTCGCTGCGTCCGGCCTCGTCAACATCGTCGGCGGCTGCTGCGGCACCACGCCGGAGCATATCGCCGCGATCGCCGCCGCTGTTGCCCCGCACAAGCCGCGCATCGTGCCGGAGATCGAACCGCGCCTGCGGCTGTCCGGCCTTGAGCCGTTCGTGCTGACGGACGCGATTCCCTTCGTCAACGTCGGCGAGCGCACCAACGTCACGGGCTCCGCCCGCTTCCGCAAGCTGATCACCGCCGGCGACTACACCGCGGCGCTGCAGGTCGCGCGCGACCAGGTCGAGAACGGCGCGCAGATCATCGACGTCAACATGGACGAAGGCCTGCTCGACTCTGAAGCCGCGATGGTGACGTTCCTCAATCTCGTCGCCGCCGAGCCCGACATCGCCCGCGTCCCCGTGATGGTGGACTCCTCCAAGTTCTCGGTGATCGAAGCCGGCCTGAAATGCGTGCAGGGCAAGCCGGTCGTCAACTCGATCTCGATGAAGGAAGGCGAGGAGAAGTTCATCTTTGAGGCCAAGATCGCCCGCCGTCATGGTGCGGCTGTGGTCGTGATGGCGTTCGACGAGGTCGGCCAGGCCGACACGTTCGCGCGCAAGACCGAGATCTGCAAGCGCGCCTACGACATCCTGGTGAACAAGGTCGGCTTCCCGCCCGAGGACATCATCTTCGATCCGAACATCTTCGCGATCGCGACCGGCATCGAGGAGCACAACAATTACGGCGTCGACTTCATCGAGGCGACGCGCTGGATCCGCCAGAACCTGCCCGGCGCCCACATCTCGGGCGGCGTCTCCAATTTGTCGTTCTCGTTCCGCGGCAACGAGCCGGTGCGCGAGGCCATGCACTCGGTGTTCCTGTATCACGCCATCAAGGCGGGCATGGACATGGGCATCGTCAATGCCGGGCAGATGATCGTCTATGACGACATCGATGCCGAGTTGCGCCAAACTTGCGAGGACGTCGTGCTCAACCGCGACCCGGGCGCGTCCGAGCGTCTCTTGGCCCTCGCCGAGAAATTCCGCGGCAACAAGACCCAGACCAAGGAAGCCGATCTCGCCTGGCGCGAATGGCCGGTGGCGAAGCGGCTGTCGCATTCGCTGGTGCATGGGATCACCGAGTTCATCGAGCAGGACACCGAGGAAGCCCGCAAGGCGTCGTCGCGGCCGCTCGACGTGATCGAGGGCCCGCTGATGGCCGGCATGAACGTGGTCGGCGACCTCTTCGGCGACGGCAAGATGTTCCTGCCGCAGGTGGTGAAGTCCGCGCGCGTGATGAAGCAGGCGGTGGCCTGGCTGATGCCGTTCATGGAAGAAGAGAAGGCGCGCAACCTCGCCAACGGCATCGGCACCGAGGGCTCCTCGTCCGCCGGCAAGATCGTGCTCGCGACCGTCAAGGGCGACGTCCACGACATCGGCAAGAACATCGTCGGCATCGTGCTCCAGTGCAACAATTTCGAGGTCATCGACCTCGGCGTGATGGTGCCCGCCGCAAAGATCGTCGAGACCGTGAAGGCGGAGAAGGCCGACATCGTGGGTCTCTCCGGCCTGATCACGCCCTCGCTCGACGAGATGGCGTTCTTCGCCGGCGAATTGCAGCGCGAGGGCCTCAAGCTGCCGCTCCTGATCGGCGGCGCCACCACGAGCCGCGTGCACACCGCAGTCAAGATCGACCCGAGCTATCGGGCCGGCCCCGTCGTGCATGTCAACGACGCCAGCCGCGCCGTCGGCGTTGCGTCCTCGCTGCTCTCGCCCGAGAAGCGCGAAGCCTATGCCGCCGAGGTGCGCGCCGAATACGCCAAGATCTCGGACGCGCATCTGCGCGCGCAGGCTGACAAGAAGCGCCTGAAGCTCGCGGCAGCGCGCGCCAACCGCGTGCCGGTCGACTTTGCCAAAAGCAAGCCGGTGAAGCCGACTTTCCTCGGCATCCGCAGCTTTGACGACTACGATCTCGCCGAACTGGTCGACTGCATCGACTGGACCCCGTTCTTCCAGACCTGGGAGCTCGCGGGGCGCTTCCCCGCCATCCTCGACGATGCCAAGGTCGGCGAGGTCGCGCGCTCGCTCTATGACGACGCGCGAAAAATGCTCGACACTATCGTCAAGGAAAAGTGGTTCCGGGCGCGCGCGACGATCGGCTTCTGGCCGGCGAACGCGGACGGCGACGATATCGCTGTTTACGCCGACGAGAGCCGGACCAAGAAGATCGCGACGCTGCACACGCTGCGCCAGCAGCTCGAGAAGCGCGAAGGTCGGTTTAATGCCGCGCTCGCCGACTTCGTCGCGCCCGCGGGCGTGCCCGACTATGTCGGTGGCTTCGTCGTCACGGCCGGCATCGGCGAGGATGCGGTCGCCGACCGCTTCAAGATGGCGAATGACGACTACTCCTCGATCCTGTGCAAGGCGCTGGCCGACCGTCTCGCCGAGGCCTTCGCCGAGCGCATGCATTCCCGCGTGCGCCGCGAATTCTGGGCCTACGCGCCGGACGAGACGCTCTCCAACGACGAGCTGATCCTCGAGAAGTATCAGGGCATCCGCCCCGCGCCCGGCTATCCCGCGCAGCCCGACCACACCGAGAAGGCGACGCTGTTCGAGCTGCTCGATGCGGAAGCAACCTGCGGGGTGAAGCTGACCGAGAGCTTTGCGATGTGGCCGGGCTCCTCTGTGTCCGGGCTCTATTTCGCCAGCCCCGAGAGCTATTATTTCGGCGTCGGCAAGATCGAGCGCGACCAGGTCGAGGACTATGCCGCACGCAAGGGCATGAGCGTCGCGGAAACCGAGCGCTGGCTCGCGCCGGTGCTGAACTACATCCCGTCGCGAGAGGACAGCGACAAGGGCTTTGCGGCAACGGCGGCGAATGACGAGACGTCGAAGGATCTCGCCTCGCATCCGCCGGGCTGCACCTGCGCGGTGCACCTGGTCTGGCAGAAGAAGCGCGCTGGCGCGGGTTAGGCGCGCGCTCTCTCCCCTTCCTGGCGAAGGCCTCCGTGTCCCGGACGGCGCTGCATCGCGCAAGCGATGTGGCACGGCACGCGGCAAGATGGGCCCCGGCTCTGCAGCGCACCACCCCGGACGATGCTGCGCATCGCCGGGCCGCTGCGCTGCGTCCGGGGCACGAGTCCTTTGTTCAATAGACACACCTTTGCATCCTCGCGGCGTTTCCGCCCGAGCTTTGCGCTTCGCGTCACGCCCTAATGGAAAGGGCGCAGGGAAGGCCGGGCGCCGGCTGGCACCCACGGTCCGTCGTGCGATGAGATGCACACGCAATGCACAACGGATCAACAGGTGAAGCCGAAACGTCCGGCCTTCCCTGCGCGATGGTCTGACGGCGTATGGCGCGCTCTCCCCGGAGACGAGTTCCTGCTTGCCTCTGTCACCTCGCGGATTGGCGATGCGCTTCGCCCGGTCGGGCTTGGCGCACCTCCGCAAGGCTTGGCTGTAGCAACGACAGCCAGGACCACGCGATTTGGCCGTACGCATCAGCGTCGCTCGTCCGCACGAAGCCTGGATCTCACGGGGTTCATCCCGCCCTGCTCCCGCCTCTCGTGCACGACGCTGCCGCGTCCACCGCTCCCCGATCCGCGGCTCGTGACGACGTACGACCGCCCCTTTCGCCGGATCAGGGTGGGCGACACATACGCCGAAACCGAATTTCGGTAAAGTGGAATATTTCGATCGACGCTGATTGACCCAGCGCTGGCGTGTTTTGCCCGTCAGGCAACCCACGATCTGGTAGCTTGGGGCCGAGCACCGGGGCCTCACCCCTTCGGCGGGGCCAGTGGCTGCACGATCTCCTGGAACGGCGCCAATGCCTCGCAGCGCTCGCCATGTGCCGCGAGCGCCGGATAGCGCGACGCCTCGAACAGCTGCGGATGCGCCTCGCGGGTGAAGCGGACGACGCAGGCAACCGCAACGTCGGCATGGCCGATCCGACCGCCCAGCCAGTACGGCGTCGTCACCTTGGCGCGCTCGGCCTCGAGCACGGCGAGCACGTCCGCAATCTGCGCCTGGCAGCGCGCGACCCACAACGCGAGCTGCTCCTTCCGCAGCACGCGCTCGTAGAGCAGGCTCACCGCCTTGTCACCGAGACCGGAAGCGAGCGCGCAGATGCGCAAATGCTTGCGCCGATCAGTGCCGCTGCGCGGCAGCATCGCCTTGTCCTCGCCGACGAGCTCGTCGAGATAGTCCAGGATCACCGTGCTCTCGATCAGCCCCTCACCGTCGTCGAGCACCAGCGTCGGCACGCGGCGCAGCGGATTGTACGGCGCGATCTTGTCGGCGTCGCCGAAGGTCGACCACGGCCTGTGCTCGAAAGGAAGGCCGTAAAGCCGCAGCGCGATCGCGACGCGGCGGACGAAGGGGGAATCATATTGGCCGATCAGGAACATGGTTCTCGCTCTTCCAGCGGTTGGACGTGGCAGGGCCGTCCAGTTCACCGCCAATGCACGCTGCCTGCAACAACTATCTTGGAACCGGAGCATTGCGCGTGACGCAACAACGAGAGATCAATAGACAACGTACCAGCCGGAGCTCCTCTCATGAATCTGCGATCTCTCCTCTCGCTCGTCCTGCTCGCAAGAGCGCGCACCTCAGGATGACGGCGGAGCGTGTAGCAGCGGACGATCTTGGCCAACATGTGCTAGAGGGAGATGCGGCGACGGACCAGCCGCTCATCTGAGCTACATTGCTCACGCGCTACCCGATAACAGGCACATGCTTCGCCGCGTCGCGCGGCGCGGTGCCGTCGAGGCGCGGATCGTCGGCGATCTCGATCTGGCGGCGGAACGGGCGGAAGCCGGAGCGCTGGTAGAAGGCGACGGCGGATGGGTGATCGAGCGTGCAGGTGTGGACCCAGAGGCGGCGGACGTCGCGCGACCAAAGCGAGGTCCAGCGCGCGGTTCATCAGGAAGCTGGCCGCTCCCGTGCCGATCAGAGGCGCGGTGACGCCGAAATAGGCCAGCTCGCACTGACCGGCCTCGCGAAAATCCAGCTCCAGCAGGCCTTCATCGCGGCCGTCCACGGCGAGTGCATACACCTCGACGCCCGCTGCGTGGATGATCGCGGCGAGCTCTGTGTCGTTCATCCGCACCCGGGAGAACCACAGCCATTCCTCGCCGACGCGGCGGTGGAGATCGCGGTACCAGTCGAGCGCGGGCGCATCGACCTTGCGCAGGACCCACACACCGGGAGGATCGTCACGGCGTGCGGGAGGCGCGGTCATCTCAAGGTGGGTGACGACGGCGGCGATCTTGCCGGTGGGGACGTCGGAATAGCCGTCGGGGAGGATCATTGCGGCTTCCTGTGGAGCCGAGTGCGAGCTACATATCCGATGTCGTCCCGGCGAAGGCCGGGACCCATAACCACGAATGTGGATTACTTTGCGAGGCTGGAACGACGGGTCCCGTTCACAACATCTGCTGCGGAGTATGGGTCCCGGCCTTCGCCGGGACGACTCGGAGAAAGAGAGGCGTACTACCCCTCCCCCTCGTCGCTCGCCAGCACGCCCTTCACCGCGCGCGCCCACCCCGCGAGCTTTCGCTCGCGCGTGGCCTGGCTCATGTTCGGCTTGAAGCGGTGCTCCAATCGCCAATTGTCGGCGAACTTTGTGGGCTCGGGATAGACGCCGGCCTGGAGGCCGGCGAGGTAGGCGGCGCCGAGGGCCGTGGTCTCCTGGATCACGGGGCGGTCGACCGGCGCGTCCAGCAAATCCGCGAGGCGCTGCATGGTCCAGTCCGATGCGGTCATGCCGCCGTCGACGCGGAGCACGACGCTGGCGGTTTCCGAGCTTGGCCAGTCGGCGCGCATCGCGGCCCAGAGGTCAAAGGTCTGGTAGCAGACGCTTTCAAGTGCGGCGTGGGCGAGTTCGGCGGGGCCGGTGTTGCGGGTGAGGCCGAACAGCGCGCCGCGGACGCGCGGATTCCAATAGGGCGCGCCCATGCCGACGAAGGCGGGGACGAGATAGACGCTCTGCATGGAGTCCGACTGATCGGCAAGCGGGCCGGTCTCGGCGGCGTGCTTGATGATGCCGAGGCCGTCGCGCAGCCATTGCACCGCACTGCCTGCGACGAAGATCGAGCCTTCGAGCGCGTAAGTGCGCTTGCCATCGAGTTGGTAGGCGACAGTGGTGAGCAGCTTGTTCTTCGACACCACAGGCGTGGTGCCGGTGTTGAGCAAGGCAAAACAGCCGGTGCCGTAGGTCGACTTCATCATGCCGGGACGGAAGCAGGCCTGGCCGATGGTCGCCGCCTGCTGATCGCCGGCGATGCCGGAGATGGCGATCGCGCCACCGAACAGATCCGGCGTGCTCTCGCCGAAGCGGGCCGAGGAGTCCTTCACCTCGGGCAGCATCGAGCGCGGCACGCCGATGATTTCCAGCAGCTCGTCGTCCCACTGTCCGGTGTGGATGTTGAACAGCAGCGTGCGCGAGGCGTTGGTGGCGTCGGTGGCATGCACCTTGCCGCCGGTGAGGCGCCAGAGCAGATAGCAGTCGACGGTGCCGAACATCAATTCGCCGCGCGCGGCGCGGGCGCGGGCACCGGGGACGTGGTCGAGGATCCAGGCCACCTTTGTGCCGGAGAAATAGGGGTCGATGATCAGGCCGGTCTTCTGCGAGATCACGGGCTCGCGGCCGTCGGCCTTGAGCTTGGCGCAGATGTCGGCGGTGCGGCGGTCCTGCCAGACGATGGCGCGGTGCACGGCCTGCCCCGTGGCGCGGTCCCACACCACGGTGGTCTCGCGCTGGTTGGTGATGCCGATCGCCGCGATGTCCTTCGCGGCGATGCCGGCCTGCTCGATCGCCTCGCGGCAGACCATCACCGTCGAGGTCCAGATGTCCTCGGGCTCGTGCTCGACCCAGCCCGAGGCCGGGAAATGCTGCGGAAACTCCTGCTGCGCCTTCGCCGCGATGGAAATATCGCCGCGAAACACGATCGCGCGCGAGGAGGTGGTGCCCTGGTCGATGGCGAGGACGAAAGACATGGCGGCTTACCCTTGGCGTTTTCCCTGAGGGGGTCATTGTGTCGCGGCAAAGGGAGCGGATTGGAGACGGAAGGTCAAGGTTGGTCTCGTGCCCCGGACGCAGCGCAGCGCCTTGGCGGTGCGCTGCTGAGCCGGGGCCTACAGCCAAACGAACGGAGACATGGGTCCCGGCTCTGCGTCGCGTCATTTCATGCCGCGACGCGTCCGGGACACGAGACCGCCTACACCGCCGCCGTGGTCACGCCGCCGTCGATGACGATCGTCTGTCCGGTCATGAAGCTCGACGCATCCGAGGCGAGATAGGCGACCGCGCCGGCGATTTCGTCGGGTTCGCCGATGCGGCGCAGCGGCGTGGTGGCGGTGCGGCGCTTCAGCACGGCTTCGTCTTCCCACAGCGCGCGGGCGAAATCGGTCTTGACGAGGCCGGGCGCGATGCAGTTGACGCGGACGCCTTTCGGGCCCCACTCGCCGGCGAGCGAGCGGCACAGCGCGAAGTCGGCCGCTTTCGAGATACCGTAGGCGCCGATCACGGTGGAGCCGCGCAGGCCGCCGATCGAGGAGATGATGACGACGGAGCCGCTGCCGCGTTCCGCCATTTGCGGGATCGCGAGCGCGGAGAGCCAGATGTTGCTCTTGACGTTGCTCCCCATGATCTTGTCGAAGGCCTCGTCGGTGATGTCGAGCAGCGGGCCGTAATAGGGATTCACCGCGGCGTTGCAGACGAGGATGTCGATCTTGCCGTAATGCTTCGTGGCGCCCGCGATCAGCGCCTCGACCTCGGCCTTGCGCGCGATGTTACAGGGGATGACGGTGGCGTCACCGCCGGCCGCCTTGATGCCGTCGACGACCTCCTGGCAGGCGTCGGCCTTGCGCGAGGACACCACGACCTTGGCGCCGAGCTTGGCGAGGAGTTCCGCGGAGGAGCGGCCGATGCCGCGGCTGGAGCCGGTGACGACCGCGACCTTGCCGGTGAGATCGAACGGGGTGTTCTTCATTGTCGGCTCCTTCTTCCTGGTCATTCCGGGGCGCGCATAGCGCGAACCCGGAATCCATTTCACCGCGCGTATTGCCGCCCGATGGATCCCGGGTTCGCGCTACGCGCGCCCCGGGATGACAGCGAGGCTAGATCAACCCGCCACCATCAGCGACGCGGCGCTGGTGGTAGTCGGTGTCACCAAAACTGTTCTCGATCATGGTGAGGCGCTTGAAGTAGTGGCCGATCTTCGCCTCCATGGTCATGCCGATGCCGCCGTGCAGCTGGATCGCCTGCTGTCCGACGAATTTCAGCGATTTGCCGATCTGCACCTTGGCCGCGGCGATGGCGTTGGAGCGCTCCTTGGCGTTCTCGAAATCGCTCGCCATGGTCGCGAACATCGACATCGATCTCGCCTGCTCGGCCGCCACGAACATGTCGGATGCCCGGTGCTGCAGCGACTGGAACGAGCCGATCGCGACGCCGAACTGCTTTCGCGTCTTGATATACTCGACGGTGGTCTTGAGCGACTCGTCCATCAGGCCGACCGCCTCGGCGCAGAGCGCGACGCGGGCTTCGTCGACGACACGCTCGATCAGCGCCAGCGAATCCTCGGGATTGCCGAGCACGGCATCGAGGCCGATCTCGACACCGGTGAGGGTGATGTCGGCGGCGTGCAGGCCGTCCTGGGTCGGGTAGGACTTCCTGGTCACGCCCTTGGCATTTGCCGGCACCAGGAACACGCCGATGCCGGTCTTGTCGCGACGCTCGCCCTTGGTGCGGGCGGTGACAACGAGCGTGTCGGCGTTCTCGCCGTTGAGCACGACGAACTTCTCGCCGTCGATGACCCAGCCGTCGCCTTTCTTTTTCGCCGTCGTGGTGACGTCGAACAGATCGTAGCGCGAGTTCTTCTCGAGCTGGGCAAACGCCAGCGTCTTGCTGCCGTCGATGATGCCGGGCACGTGCGCGGCCTTCTGCGCGTCGGTGCCGGCATGGCGCAGGAAGCCACCGCCGATCACGACCGTTGCCAGATACGGCTCGAGCACCAGCGCCTTGCCGAGCGCTTCCATCACGATCATGGTCTCGACGCCGCCGCCGCCGAAGCCGCCATCGGCCTCGCTGAAGGGCAGGCCGAGCAGGCCCTGCTCGGCGAGCTTGAGCCAGACCGCTTTGCTCCAGCCGCCCTTCTCCTTCATGTACTTCTTGCGGCTCTCGAAATCGTAGGAATCGGTCAGCAGGCCGTCGATGCTGTCCTTGAGAAGCCGCTGCTCCTCGTTCAGATCAAAATCCATGTCTTTGGTTCCTCGTACCCGGAATTTTTGCTTCGTCATCCCGGGGCGCGCGTCGCGCGAGCCCGGGATCCATACTCCCGATCGTGGTTATGGATTCCGGGCTCGCGCTGCGCGCGCCCCGGAATGACGCCTAGAGCCCCAGCACCGCCTTGGCGATGATGTTGCGCTGGATCTCATTGGAGCCGCCGTAGATCGAGACCTTGCGGTTGTTGAAGTAGCTCGGCGCGATCTGGGCGGTCCAGTCCATGGCTTCGTTCGAGCCGTCGTCGCCGTGCACGTCGTAGGGCGCGGCGAACGGTCCGATCACTTCCATCAAGAGCTCGGTGGTGGTCTGCTGGATCTCGGAGCCCTTGATCTTCAGCACCGAGGAGGCCGGATTGGGCTTGCCCTTGCCGTGCTTGCCTTCATCCGCCACGACGCGCAGCTGGGTGAGCTCGAGCGCCTTCAGCTCGATCTCGCAGGCGGCGAGCTTCTCGCGGAAAGCGGCGTCCTGGATGATCGGCTTGCCGCCGGATTCCACCTTGCCGGCGAGATCGCGGATGCGGCGCAGCCGCTCCTTGGAGACGCCGACACGGGCGATGCCGGTACGCTCATTGCCGAGCAGGAATTTTGCGTAGTCCCAGCCCTTGTTCTCCTCGCCGATCAAATTCTCGTAGGGCACCTCGACGTCGTCGAAGAACACTTCGTTGACCTCGACGCCGCCGTCGATGGTCTGGATCGGGCGCACCGTGACGCCCTTCGACTTCATCGAGAACACGATGAAGGAGATGCCCATCTGCTTCTTGGCGCCGGGATCGGTGCGGCACAGGCAGAAGATCATGTCGGCGTGCTGGGCCAGCGTGGTCCAGGTCTTCTGGCCGTTGATGATCCACTTGTCGCCCTTGCGCTCGGCCTTGGTCTTGAGCGAGGCGAGGTCGGAGCCCGAACCCGGCTCGGAGAAGCCCTGGCACCACCAGTCGTCGACATTGGCGATGCGCGGCAGGTACTGCTTCTTCTGCTCCTCGTTCCCGAAGGTGTAGATGACCGGGCCGACCATGCTGACGCCGAAGGCGAGTGGCTGCGGCGCCGGATAGGACTGCAGTTCCTCGTTGAAGATGTAGTGCTGCACGCTGGTCCAGCCGGTGCCGCCATATTGCTTGGGCCAATGGCTGACGCCCCAGCCCTTCTTGTTGAGGATGCGCCACCAATTCACCATCTCGTCCTTGCTGAGGTGACGCCCCTCGACCATCTTGCGCCGCGTATCCGGCGGCACGTTGTCGCGGAAGAACTGCCGCACTTCCTCGCGAAACGCCTGCTCTTCTTTCGTGAATGCGAGATCCATCGGATCCTCCTGTGAACAGTTTTGTTCTTACCAAATCCGCCGTCATTCCGGGATGCGCCGTAAGGCGCAGGCCCGGAATCCATATCCCCGATTGGTGGTTACGGATTCCGGGCTCGCCGCTTTGCGGCGCCCCGGAATGACAGAAACGTTTTACTGCAGCACCTCGAACAGCCCTGCCGCGCCCATACCGCCGCCGACGCACATGGTGACAACCGCGTACTTTGCCTTGCGGCGGCGGCCTTCGATCAAAGCGTGGCCGGTGAGGCGCGCGCCGGACATGCCGTAGGGATGGCCGACCGCGATCGCACCGCCGTCGACGTTGATCTTCTCGGGGTCGATGCCGAGCTTGTCGCGGCAATACAGCACCTGCACCGCGAAGGCTTCGTTCAGCTCCCAGAGACCGATGTCGTCGACGGTGAGGCCGTGGCGCTTGAGCAGGCGCGGCACGGCGAAGACCGGGCCGATGCCCATCTCGTCCGGCTCGCAGCCGGCCGAGACGAAGCCGCGGAAGATGCCGAGCGGCTTGAGGCCACGCTTGGAGGCTTCCTTGTCGCTCATGATGACGGAGGCGCTGGCGCCGTCGGAGAGCTGACTGGCATTGCCGGCGGTAACGGTGAATCCCTCGCCGCGCACGGGCTTGAGGCCGGCGAGGCCTTCGATCGTCGTCTCGGGACGCGGGCCCTCGTCCTGCGACAGCGTGACGTCCTTCATCGACACGGCGCCGGTGGCCTTGTCGGTGACCGCCATCTGCGTCGTGATCGGCGCGATCTCCTCCTTGAACTTGCCGCCCTGCTGGGCGGCCGCAGTGCGGCGCTGGCTCTCCAGCGAATATTCGTCCTGCTTCTCGCGCGAGATGCCGTAGCGCTTGGCAACGACTTCCGCCGTGTCGATCATGGGCATGTAGACCTCGCTCTTGATCTTGAGCAGCGCAGGGTCCTGGGCGTGGAAGCCGTTCATCTTGTCGTTCTGCACGAGACTGATCGACTCGCCACCGCCGCCGACCGCGATCTCGACGCCGTCAAAAATCACCGAGCGCGCGGCGAGCGCGATCGCCTGCAGGCCCGAGGCGCATTGCCGGTCGATCGTGGTGCCGGCGACGGTGACGGGAAGGCCGGCGCGCAGCAGCGCCTTGCGCGCGATGTTGCCGCCAGTCGAACCCTGCTGCAGCGCCGCGCCCATCACGACGTCCTCGATCTCCTTCGGATCGACCTTGGCGCGCGCGACGGCTTCGCCGATGGCGTGGCCGAGCAGGGTTGCGCCCTCGGTGGCGTTGAGCGCGCCGCGATAGGCCTTGCCGATCGGGGTGCGGGCGGTGGAAACGATGACGGCGTCGGTCAAGAACGAGCTCCTGATGCGGGTTTAGTGGATTGTGACGGTTTCTGCTGCTGGCGCAATTCGTGGCGCGACAATTTTCCGACAGGCGTTCGCGGCAGATCGTCGACGAATTCGACCTCGGCCGGCAATTCGTGCTTGCCGAGCTTGCCGGCGAGCTGCGCGCGCAGCTCGTCGAGCGAGAACGGCTTTGCCTCCGGCTTCAGCTTGATGAAGGCCTTGGCGGCCTCGCCGCGGTACTGGTCGGGAATGCCGAGCACGATCACCTCGTGCACACCAGCAATGGTGTAGATCGCCTGCTCGATCATCTGCGGATAGACGTTGAAGCCGCCGGAGATGATCATGTCCTTCTTGCGGTCGACCAGGAAGAAATAGCCGTCGGTATCGACATAGCCGATGTCGCCGGTGAGGAAGCGGCCGTCGACGAAGGCGTCCGTGGATCCCTCCGGCTTGTTCCAGTACCCCTTGGTGACGTTCGGGCCCTTGATGCGGATCTCTCCGACCTCGCCCGGCGCAAGCACGCGCTTGGGATCGTCGAGCGCGACGACGTCGAGCTCGATGCCGGGCAGCATCAGGCCGATCGAGCCGGGCTTGTCGGGGCCGGTGGGCG
Organism: Bradyrhizobium sp. CCBAU 25360; assembly: GCF_028128695.1. Lineage (NCBI taxonomy): Bacteria > Pseudomonadati > Pseudomonadota > Alphaproteobacteria > Hyphomicrobiales > Nitrobacteraceae > Bradyrhizobium > Bradyrhizobium sp. CCBAU 25360. Next base: position 70,863 of record NZ_LBJA01000039.1, on the reverse strand, counting down.
GATGGCCGGTGCCGGGCGAGCAGGTCTCGGTCATGCCCCAGCCGCTGCGCAGCTTCTTGCCGACCTTGCGCTCGAAGAAATTCGCGATCTCCACCGGCAGCGGCGCGCCGCCGGAGCCGATGGTGGCGAGCGAGGAGAAGTCGCGCTTGTCGAGATCCGGCAGCGCGGCGATCGCGATCCACATCGTCGGCACGCCCGGAAAATAGGTCGCGCGCTTGACCTCGATGTCGCGCATCACGGCTTCGACGTCGAAACGCTGATGCAGCGAGATCAGATTGCCGCGGCTGAGCGACGACAGCAGCACCACGGTCAGCGCGTAGATGTGGAACAGCGGCAGCACGCAGATCACGCGCTCGATCGTCTCGCCCCGCGCGGCGCGCGATGGCTTGCCCCAGACGTCGTAGATCGACACCGCCGAGGTGAGATTGCCATGGGTCAGCATCGCGCCCTTGGGCAGACCGGTGGTGCCACCGGTATATTGCAGCAGCGCGACGTCGTCGGCCGTGACGACGGGCCACGCCGCCGGCGCGGTCGCGCCCTCGGTGAAGGCCTTGAAGGTGACGATGCGGGGATCATCCGGGATCGCCGCCTGCGGCGTGCCGACCTTGCCCCAATGATCGTCCTCACAGACGACGAGGCGGTCGATCAGCCCCTTTTCAAGGAACTTCAGCGCGGTCGGCAGCAGGGCGGCGAGGTTGGAGGTGACGAGCAGGCGCGAGCCGGAATCGGAGATCTTGTGGGTCAGCGCGATCTCGCCGTCGAGCGGGGAGAGATGCGCGAGGCGGGCGCCTGCCTTCAGCGCGCCGAAAAAATTGACGGGATGGTCCGGCGAGTTGCCGAGGAACAGCGCAACGGACGTGCCCTTGCCGCAGCCGGCGCGCAGGAACGCCGCCGCCGCACGCTCGGCCTGAGCTGCGAGCTCGGTGTAGGTGATCGGGCGATCGCGGAATTCCAGCGCGGTGCGCGTGCCGTATTCGGCGACGGCCTTCGACAAGAGGTCAGGCAGCGAGCCCTGGACGATGGTGTCGTCCCACCGCACGCCCTCGGGATAAAACTGTTCGCCGGGATGGGTCATTGGCGATCGATACTCTGCAAAACGGTAATCGCCGGGTCGTGTGAGGTGGACACCGGCGGACGGGCTCCCTTCCCCCTTGTGGGGAAGGGTTGGGGAAGGGGGCAGCCACGAACACTGACCTCGCCCGGGGCCACCCCCCTCGCTGCCCCTCCCCCACAAGGGGGGAGGGAACGGAGAGAGCTTTGCCCGGAGCGCGACATTGCAGCAGCTACCAAACCGATCAAGCCGCCTTCGACGCCGCCGCCAGCGAGGCGAACGTCTTCCCTTCGGCCGCGAGCTTCTTCAGCAGCGGTGCGGGCTCGAGGCTGGGGTCGTTGGTCTCCTTGGCGTAGAAGGCCAGGCGATCGGCGATGTGCTTGAGGCCGACGCTGTCGGCCCAGAACATCGGGCCGCCGCGGTAGATCGGCCAGCCATAGCCATAGAGCCAGACCACGTCGATGTCGGAGGGACGTGCGGCGATGCCCTCTTCGAGGATCTTCGCGCCCTCGTTGATCATCGGATACATCATGCGCTCGAGGATCTCGTCATCGCTGACGATGCGCTTCTTTCGGCCGAGACGGGCAAGCGTCTCGTCGATCAGCTTCTCGACCTCCGGATCGGGCAGCGCCGAGCGGCTGCCCGCTTCGTACTTGTAGTAGCCCTTGCCGGTCTTCTGGCCGAAGCGGCCGGCTTCGCACAGCGCGTCCGCGATCTCCGACTTGATGCCGCGATCCTTGCGCGAGCGCCAGCCGATGTCGAGGCCGGCGAGGTCGCCCATCGCGAACGGTCCCATCGGCATGCCGAATTTCGTCACCACAGCGTCGACCTGCTGCGGCAGCGCGCCTTCGAACAAGAGCTTCTCCGACTGCTTGCCGCGCTGGGCCAGCATGCGGTTGCCCACAAAGCCGTCGCAGACGCCGACCACGGCCGGCACTTTCGCGATCTTGCGCGCAATGTTCACCGCGGTGACCAGCGCGTCCGGCGCGGTCTTGTCGGCGCGCACGATCTCGCACAGCTTCATCACGTTGGCCGGCGAGAAGAAGTGCATGCCGAGCACGTCCTGCGGACGCTTGGTCGACTTCGCGATCTCGTCGATGTTGAGATACGAGGTGTTGGAGGCGAGCACGGCGCCGGGCTTGACGTACTGGTCGAGCTTGCCGAACACTTCCTTCTTCACCGCCATGGTCTCGAACACCGCTTCGATGACGAGGTCGGCATCGCCGACATTCTCGATGCCGACGACGCCGTTGATCAGCGCCATGCGCTTGGCGGGCGCATCGGCCGGGATGCCGCCGCGCGCGGCGGTCGCTTCCCAGTTCTTCTGCATGATGCCCATGCCGCGCTTGAGCTGCTCCTCGCCGGTCTCGATCAGGGTGACGGGAACGCCGGCATTGGCAAAGGACATCGCGATGCCGCCGCCCATGGTGCCGGCGCCGAGGATGGCGACCCGGTTCACGGGACGCGACTTGGTGCCGTCGGGAACGCCCGCAATCTTGGCAGCCTCGCGCTCGGCGAAGAACGCATAACGCTGCGCCTTCGACTGATCGCTGGCGACGAGCTTCAGAAAACCCTCGCGCTCCTTCTTCAGGCCTTCGTCGAAAGGTAGGTCAATGGCGTAGCCCACGGCGTCGGCGGCAGCGAACGGCGCCTCCAGGCCGCGCGATTTCTTGGTCATGGCGGCGACTGCATTGGTGAAGATCGAGCGGTCGGCCTTGGCCGCCGCGATCTTGGAATCGTCGTCGCGCAGGCGCCGCAGCGGACGCTTCTCGGCCAGCAGCTTGCGCACGAAGGCCTCGCCGCCCGATGCCGGTCCCTCGATGATTTCCTCGATCAGGCCGTTCTGGAGCGCTTCCGCAGCACCGATGGGATCACCGCCGACGATCATCTTGACAGCGAGTTCGGGACCGACCGCGCGCGGCAGGCGCTGGGTGCCGCCGGCGCCCGGCAGCAGTCCGAGCTTCACCTCGGGCAGGCCGAGCCTGGCCTCTTTCACCGCGACGCGGAAATGGCAGGCGAGCGCGACCTCGAGGCCGCCGCCGAGCGCGGTGCCGTGGATCGCGGCAACCACGGGCTTGGGCGAATTCTCGATCTCGGACAGCACGTCGTTGAGGGCCGGCGCCTTCGGCGGCTTGCCGAATTCGGTGATGTCGGCGCCGGCGATGAAGGTGCGGCCGGCACAGGTCAGCACGATGCCCTTGATGGCGGGATCGGCAATTGCGGCCTTGATGCACTCGAGGATGCCGCCGCGGACCGCGGCACTCAGAGCATTGACCGGAGGGCTGTCGACCGTGACGATCCCGACCTCGTCATGACGCTCAAGCTTGACCACTTCGCTCACGGTGTTCCCTCCTTGGTGGGGATTTACTTTTGTTCGATTTCGCGGTGCGGAATTTAATTCCGCATCTTGACGGCAGGGTTATTTTGAAGCACGTGGCTTGTCAACGACTCCGCGCAAGAAGCAGATCAGGGATGAAGCGTACAGGAAAGAAGACTGCGACCGATCGGAATTTCGTCGTCGCGCTTTCCCGCGGACTGGACGTATTGCGCGCATTCCACCCCAATGACGGCCTTCTCGGCAATCAGGAGATTGCGGCTCGCACCAATCTGCCGAAGCCGACCGTGTCGCGGCTGACCTACACCTTGACCAAGCTGGGCTATCTTGCGCCGGTTCCCCGCTTCGAGAAGTACCAGCTCACACCCGCGGCGATGTCGCTCGGCTACGCCGCGCTCGCCAATCTCGGCGTTCGGCATTTGTCCGAGCCGTTCCGCGAGGACGTGATGCGCGCGACCGGCGGCGCCGTCGCCGTCGGCGGCCGCGACCGTCACAGCATGATCTATTTCGGGCAAAGCCGCGGCAGCGAGACCGTCGGGGTTCAACTTGACGTCGGCTCCCGCGTGCCGATTGCAACCAGCGCGATGGGCCGCGCCTATTTCTGGGCGCTCGACGACGCGGACCGCGCAGACCTGTCGCGCCTGTTGCGCGAACATTACGGCAGCCGCTGGCCCAAGATGCGCGACGGGCTGGAACGTTCCGGCGAAACCGTCGCGAAATACGGTTTTGCGATCTCCGTCGGCGACTGGCACGACGACATCGGCGCCGCCGGCGTCGCACTCAGGCTCAACGACGGAACCGGTCCCTACGCATTCAATTGCGGCGCGCCCGCATTCCGCTTCACGGAAGAGCGTTTGATCAACGACATTGGACCGCGTCTCTTAGCGATGGTAAGGAACATCGAAGCGGCGCTCGGGGGTCTAATGCCGCATTCCAAAAAAGACGTCAGCAAAAAGCTGAAATCAGGAGGAAAAGTTGCGCGTGTGGCCGAGGGATTCAGATAGCCTTTGTCATCATCGGGAGCGGTTCGCATCGCCCCTTCGCTCACTGAATGACGTGAGCGAGACGAGATGACGCAGGCACAGCTCGCGCAGGGGACATCGCCCCTGCTCGCGGTTCGCGACGTCAGCGTCGTGTTCGGCGGCATCATCGCGCTCAACGGCGTGTCCTTCGACATGCACAAGGGCCAGATCCTCGGCTTGATCGGCCCCAACGGCGCCGGCAAGACCACGCTCTTCAACTGCCTGTCCCGGCTCTACCAGCCGTCATCCGGCGACATCCTGATGGAGGGCGCGAGCATCCTGAGGCGGCCGCCGCACCGGATCGCCGAGATCGGCATCGGCCGCACCTTCCAGAACGTGGCACTGTTTCCGAATCTCTCGGTGATGGACAACGTCCGCGTCGGCGCGCATTCGAGGACCTCGAGCGACATCATCAGCGACTCCCTGAAGCTTGCCTGGGTTCGCCGCAGCGAAACCAGCGTCAACAAGAAGGTGCACGAGATCCTTGCCTATCTCGACCTCGAGGACGTCGCCCACACCGTGGTCTCCGGCCTGCCCTTCGGCACGCAGAAGCGCGTCGAGCTGGCGCGCGCACTGGCTGCCGATCCCAAAATCCTGCTGCTCGACGAGCCCGCCGGTGGCCTCAACCACGAAGAGGTCTACGTGCTCGGCGACCTCATTCGCCGCATTCGCGACGACCGGCACATGACCGTGCTGCTGGTCGAGCATCACATGGGCCTGGTGATGTCGATCGCCGACCATGTCGTTGCGCTGAATTTCGGCAAGAAGCTCGCGGAAGGCACGCCGGCCCAGGTGCAGGCGGACCCCGACGTCATCAAGGCCTATCTCGGGAGCAAGGACCAATGACGACATTGCTCAACGTCAAGGACCTGCGCGCCTATTACGGCCAGGTCCAGGCGCTCCATGGCCTGTCCTTCTCGCTCAACGAGGGCTCGCTGGTGACGCTGCTCGGGGCCAACGGCGCCGGCAAGACCACCACGCTGCGCGCGATCTGCAACATGGTGCGCTCCACCGGCGGCATCGAGTTCGACGGCAAGCCGCTGAACAACCGCTCCACCGAGAGCATCGTGCGGTTCGGCATCGCCCATGTGCCGCAGGGCCGCGGAACCTTCACCACCATGACGGTGGAGGAGAATCTCCAGCTCGGGGCCATCACCCGCAAGGACAGCGCCGGCATCGTCTCCGACATCGAGCGCATGTATGCGCATTTCCCGGTGCTGAAGCAGCGCCACACCCAGCAGGCCGGCACGCTCTCCGGCGGCGAGCAGCAGATGCTCGCGGTCGCCCGCGCCCTGATGCTGCGGCCGCGGCTGATGCTGCTGGACGAGCCCTCCTTCGGCCTCGCGCCGCTGGTGGTGCGCGACCTGTTCGGCATCCTTGGCAAGATCAACCGCGAGGACAAGGTGTCGATCCTGGTGGTCGAGCAGAACGCCCAGCTCGCGCTGGAGCTCGCCGACCAGGCCTATGTGATCGAGACCGGCCGCATCGTGATGTCGGGCAACGCCAAGGACATCGCGAACAACGAAGAAATCCGCAAATCCTATCTGGGTTACTGAGGGAGCCGGGACAATGGAGCTGTTCACCAACCAGGTCCTGGCCGGCATTGCCACGGGCGCGATCTACGCCTGCATGGCGCTCGCCGTGGTCATGATCTACCAGGCCATCGACCATCTCAACTTCGCGCAGGGCGAGATGGCGATGTTCTCGACCTTCATCTCCTGGCAGCTGATGCAATGGGGCGTGCCTTATTGGGCCGCCTTCGTGATCACGCTGGCCTTCTCCTTCGTCGCCGGCATCGCGATCGAGCGGATCCTGTTCAAGCCGCTGACAAAGGCACCGGTGCTGACCAACGTCGCCGGGTTCATCGCGCTGTTCGCGATCATCAACTCCTCGGCGGGCCTGATCTGGGACTTCACCATCAAGCAATATCCGACCCCGTTCGGCTCCGCGCCGTTCCTCGGCAGCCAGCTGATCTCGACCCACCAGGCCGGCATGATCGGCGTCACCATACTGCTGCTGCTCGGGCTCTATTTCTTCTTCCAGTACACGCGGATCGGTCTTGCCATGCGCGCGGCCGCCTCCGTGCCTGAATCGGCCCGCCTCGTCGGCATCAACACCTCCTGGATGATCGCGCTCGGCTGGGGCATGGCGACCGCGATCGGCTCGATCGCCGGCATGCTGATCGCGCCGGTCGTGTTCCTCGAGCCGAACATGATGGGCGGCGTGCTGATCTACGGCTTTGCCGCGGCCGTGCTCGGCGGACTGACCAGCCCGTTCGGCGCCGTGGTCGGCGGCTTCCTGGTCGGTGTCTTCGAGAACCTCGCCGGCACCTACATCCCCGGCGTCGGCAACGAGCTGAAACTCCCGATCGCGCTCGCGCTGATCATCTCCGTCCTGGTCGTCAAACCCGCCGGCCTGTTCGGTCGGCACATCGTCAAGCGAGTTTGATCATGAGCGCTGCAGAAGAAGTCGTTGCAGAAGGCCACCAGGCGGTCGAGGCCGTTCCGAAGCGGGCCATGACGCTGGGCACCGGCACCTCGCTGGTGGTGCTCGCGGCGCTCTTGATCGTGCCGATGTTCGTCAAGAACTTCGTCATCTTCCAGATGACGATGCTCCTGATCTACGGGCTCGCCGTGCTGGCGCTGAACATCCTGACCGGCGGCTCCGGCCAGTTCTCGCTCGGCCAGAGCGCGTTCTACGCCGTCGGCGCCTATACGTCGGCGGTGCTGATGGAGCACGCCAACATCAACTACGCGCTGACCATTCCGATCTCCGCCGTGGTCTGCTTCGGCTTCGGGTACCTGTTCGGCAAACCGGCGCTGCGGCTGTCGGGCGTCTATCTCGCGCTCGCGACCTTCGCACTCGCGACCGCGATGCCGCAACTGCTGAAGCTGAACTTCCTGGAACACTGGACCGGCGGCGTGCAGGGCCTCGTCGTCACCAAGCCGGATGCGCCGTTCGGCCTGCCGATGTCGCAGGACACGTGGCTGTACTACTTCACGCTCATCGTCACGATCGCGATCTACATGCTCTCGGTGAACCTGTTGCGCTCGAGGTCGGGCCGCGCCTTCATGGCGATCCGCGACAACGAGATCGCGGCGTCCTCGATGGGTGTCAACGTCGCACTCTACAAGACGCTGGCTTTCGGCGTGTCGGCGGCGATCACGGGCATTGCCGGGTCGCTCGGGGCCATCGCGGTGCAGTTCGTGGCCCCCGACAGCTACACCATCACGCTCGCGATCTCGCTGTTCCTCGGCATGGTGGTTGGCGGCGTCGGCTGGCTGCCCGGCTCGTTCGTCGGTGCGGCCTTCATCATCTTCGTGCCGAACATGGCGGAGAGCATCTCCAAGGGCCTCTCCGGCGCGGTGTTCGGTGTGCTGCTGTTCCTCGTCATCTACCTCGTGCCGCACGGCGCAAGGCAGATCGCGATCATTGGCCAGCAACTCGTCGGCAAGCTCAAAAAGAACTGAAGTCCCGTTAAATTAAGCAAGGAGACCGAATTGCATTTTGGAAGAACACTGCGAGCCGCCGCGCTGGTCACGGCAACGGCGGCCATCACTCTCACCTCCGGCGCGGCACTCGCCCAAAAGAAATACGACACCGGCGCAAGTGACACCGAGATCAAGGTCGGCAACATCATGCCGTACAGCGGTCCGGCGTCGGCCTATGGCATCATCGGCAAGACCGAAGAAGCCTATTTCAAGATGATCAACGACAAGGGCGGCATCAACGGCCGCAAGATCAACTTCGTCACCTATGACGACGGCTATTCGCCGCCGAAGGCAGTCGAGCAGGTCCGCAAGCTGGTCGAGAGCGACGAGGTGCTGGCCGTGTTCAATCCGCTCGGCACACCCTCGAACAGCGCGATCCAGAAGTATCTCAACGCCAAGAAAATCCCGCAGCTCTTCGTCGCCACCGGCGCCACCAAGTGGAACGATCCGAAGAACTTCCCCTGGACCATCGGCTGGCAGCCCTCCTACCAGAGCGAAGCCCAGATCTACGCGAAATGGCTGATGAAGGAGAAGCCCGACGCCAAGGTCGCGATCCTCTATCAGAACGACGATTTCGGCAAAGACTACCTCAAGGGCACCAAGGACGGTCTCGGCGCCAAGGGCGCATCCATGATCATCATGGAAGAGAGCTATGAGGTGTCCGAGCCGTCGATCGATGGCCATATCGTCAAGATCAAGGCCGCCAATCCCGACGTGCTGCTGATCTATGCGACGCCCAAATTCGCGGCGCAGACCATCAAGAAGACGGCCGAACTCAGCTGGAAGCCGCTCCAGATCCTCACCAACGTCTCGATCTCGGTCGGCAGCGTGATGAAGCCCGCCGGCTTCGAGAATGCACAGGGCGTGCTGTCGGCGGCCTATGCCAAGGACTCCACCGATCCGCAGTGGGCCAACGACCCCGGCATGAAGAAGTGGAACGAGTTCGTCGACAAGTACATGCCGGGTGCCGACAAGTCCGACACCAGCATGGTCTATGGCTACGGCGCGGCCTCGACCCTGGCCAAGGTCCTGGAGATGTGTGGTGACGATCTCACCCGCGCCAATCTCATGAAGCAGGCGGCTTCGCTGAAGGATTTTGCGCCGGATACGCTCCTGCCCGGCGTCAAGATCAACACCAGCGCTACCGACTTCGCCCCGATTGCGCAGCTGCAGATGCAGCGCTTCAAGGGTGAGAAGTGGGAACTGTTCGGCGAGATCATCAGCGGCGACGTCGCCTCCGAGTGACACGCTGACGCAATAGTCCGACCCTCGAGAAGCCCCCGCGAGCGATCGCGGGGGCTTTTTGTTGACGGCAGGCGCCAATCTTGTTCAATGCGGCGCCGATCCAACTCGGGGCAGGAGAACAATGTCCGCCGTTCGTTTTCAGGTTGCGGCCCTCTGGACCGGGCTCGCTTTGTGCACTGCGATGAGCAGCCCGGCACTGGCGCAGAAGAAGTACGACAGCGGCGCATCCGATACCGAGATCAGAATAGGCAACATCATGCCCTATAGCGGCCCGGCCTCGGCCTACGCCGCGATCGGCAAGGCCGAGGAAGCCTATTTCCGCAAGGTCAATGCCGAGGGCGGCATCAACGGGCGCAAGATCAAGTTCATCTCCTATGACGACGCCTATTCGCCGCCGAAGACGGTGGAGCAGGCGCGCAAGCTGGTCGAGAGCGACGGGGTGCTGCTGATCTTCGGCTCGCTCGGCACGTCCACCAACGGCGCCATTCGCAAATACATGAACGAGAAGAAGGTGCCGCAATTGTTCGTGGCGAGCGGCGCCTCGAAGTGGAACGATCCCAGGCAATATCCCTGGACCATGGGCTGGCAGCCCAGCTACGCGAGCGAGGCGCGGATCTACGCCAAATACATCATGAAGGAGAAGCCGGACGGAAAGATCGGCGTGCTCTACCAGAACGACGATTTCGGCAAGGATTATCTGAAGGGGCTAAAGGATGGCCTCGGGCCCAAGGCCTCGATGATCGTGCTGGAAGAGGCCTACGACACGTCGGAGCCCGCCATCGACGAGCACGTCGTGAAGCTGAAGGCCTCGGGCGCCGACGTGTTCATCAGCATCACCACGCCGAAATTCGCCGCGCAGGCGATCAAGAAGGCGGCGGAGATCAACTGGCATCCGGTCCATATCGTCTCCAACGTCTCGGCCTCCGTCGGCGGCGTGATCGAGCCGGCGGGCCTGGAGATCTCGCAAGGCCTGCTGTCGGCGAGCTACACCAAGGACGGCTCCGATCCGCAGTGGAATGCCGACGACGGCATGAAGAAATTCTATAACTTCCTCGCGCAATATGATCCCAAGGCCAACAAGCTCGATGCCGGCGTCGTGTTCGGCTATGCCGCCGCGCAGACCATGGTCAAAGTGCTGCAGATGTGCGGCGACGACCTCACCCGCGAGAACGTCATGAGGCAGGCAGCCTCCTTGAAGGATTTCGAGCCCGACACGCTGCTGCCCGGCATCAGGATCAACACCGCGCCGGACAATTTCGCCCCGATCGAGCAGTTGCAGATGATGCGTTTCAAGGGCCGGAAATGGGAGCTGTTCGGCGACATCATCTCGAGCGAGATGGGCCACTGAAGCGGCGCAACCCAAAATCGCTCCAGATTGGTTAAACAACTCAAGACAGCCGGACCTTCTCGCAGTCGCACACGAGAGCCGGCCGTCCCTGACTACTAAAGACGCAGCCCCCGCGACGCCGTCCCGGGGGCTTTCTGTTGAAGGCATCAGCCAAATCGTATTGAATTGCGGCAGCGTCGCCAAGAAAATCGAGACAAGAAAAGGGGCGCATACACACCAAGAAAATAGGGAGATAGGAATGCCCGCTGTCACCGGCAAACTTGCAGCCGCATCGCTGGCGCTTGCGCTCATTGCGGCCTCGGCCTCCACCGCATCGGCCCAGAAGAAATACGATACCGGCGCGACCGATACGGAGATCAAGATCGGCAACATCATGCCCTACAGCGGACCGGCCTCCGCCTACGGCATCATCGGGCGGACCGAAGCCGCCTATTTCAAGAAGATCAACGAAGAGGGCGGCATCAACGGCCGCAAGATCAATTTCGTCTCCTACGACGACGCCTATTCGCCGCCGAAGACGGTGGAGCAGGCACGCAAGCTGGTCGAGAGCGACGAGGTTCTGCTGATCTTCAATTCACTCGGCACGCCGCCGAACTCGGCCATTCAGAAATACATGAACTCGAAGAAGGTGCCGCAGCTGTTCGTCGCGACCGGCGCCACCAAATGGAATGATCCGCAGAACTTCCCCTGGACCATGGGCTGGCAGCCCAATTACCAGAGCGAGACGCAGATCTACGCGAAATACATCCTGAAGGAGATGCCGAATGCCAAGATCGGCGTGCTCTACCAGAACGACGATTACGGCAAGGACTACCTGAAGGGCCTGAAAGACGGGCTCGGCGCCAAGGCCGCGAGCATGATCGTGCTGGAGGAAAGCTACGAGACCTCCGAGCCGACGATCGACAATCACATCGTGAAGATGAAGGCGACCGGCGCCGACATCTTCATCAACATCACCACACCGAAGTTCGCGGCACAGGCGATCAAGAAGATCTCCGAAATCGGCTGGAAGCCGACCCACTTCCTCAACAACGTCTCGGCCTCGGTCGGCAGCGTAATCAAGCCCGCCGGCTTCGAGAATTCGCAGGACATCATTTCGGCTGCCTACCTGAAGGACGTGTCGGATCCTCAGTGGAAGGACGACGCCGGCATGAAGGGTTTCCTGGAGTTCATGACGAAATACTTCCCTGAAGGTGACAAGCTCGACGGCGGCACCATCGTCGGTTACGGCGTGGCGCAGACGCTGGTGGAAGTGCTGAAGAAGTGCGGCGACAATCTCACGCGCGAAAACGTCATGAAGCAGGCGGCGAGCCTGAAGGACTTCCGCACCGAGGTGCTGCTGCCCGGCATCAAGATCAACACCGGCGCGAACGACTTCGCACCGATCAGCTCGCTTCAGCTCATGAGGTTCAAGGGCGAGAAGTGGGATCTGTTCGGCGACGTCATCAGCGCTGACGCCGGCGGCTAGCCTCCAGCTGGATCGCAGTGTTCAAAAGGGCCCTCCGCGAAATCATCGCGGAGGGCTTCTTGCTACGCGGCGATTATGATCACGCGATTGCATATTCGAATGATGACACAGCCGGCTTACGCTTTGGCCGCCGATGCGCTAGGCAGGTGAACGGCGGCGTGTGTCGCCAGTTTGTTCCGTCTGCCGAAGGCCATCGTCATGACCGACCGCCGTCCCCTGCTCCGCGCGCTCTACGACGCCGCCGTTGCCGCTGCCCATCCCAATGTGGTGCTGGCGCCGCATTTGGGGCCCGCGCCAAGAGGACGCGTGATCTGCCTCGCCGCCGGCAAGGGCGCGGGCGCCATGGCCGCGGCAGCCGAACGGCATTATCTCGACACGCTCAAGCTGGCGCCGGAGCGGCTCGTCGGCATCGCCACCACGCGCCATGGCTACGGCGTGCCGACGCGCCGCATCCGCGTGGTCGAGGCCGGGCATCCCGTGCCGGATGAGGCTGGCCTCAAGGGCGCGGCCGACACGCTCGCGCTCGCAGGCGAGGCCGGGCCGGACGATCTGCTCCTGGTGCTGCTCACCGGCGGCGGCTCGGCGAACTGGATCGCGCCCAGCGACGGTATCAGCTTCGCGCAGAAACAGGCGGTCAACAAGGCGCTGCTACGCTCGGGCGCGCCGATCGGTGAGATGAACGTCGTGCGCAAACACCTGTCGCGGATCAAGGGCGGACGCCTTGCGCGTGCCGGCAAGAACGCCGCCCAGATCGTGACGCTCGCGATCTCCGACGTGCCGCATGACGACGCTTCCGCGATCGCCTCCGGCCCGACCGTGCCTGATCCGACCACGCTTGCCGATGCGCGCGCCATCGTCGCGAAATACAAGCTCGACATCGACGATGCCGTGCGCCGCGCGCTCGACGATCCCGCCAACGAAAGCTGCAAGCCCGGCGATGCCGCCTTTTCGCGCGCGCATTTCGAATTGATCGCGCGGCCCAAGCAGTCGCTCGACGCCGCGGTGAAGCTCGCGCGCGAATCCGGTTACGAGACCATCGACCTCGGCGCCGATCTCGAAGGCGAGGCGCGCGAGGTCGCCGCCGCTCACGCCAGTCTGGCGCTGCAAGCGCGCGCGCAAGGCAAGCGCCTCGCGATCCTCTCCGGCGGCGAGCTCACCGTCACGGTGCGCGGCAATGGACGTGGCGGGCCGAACCAGGAATACGCGTTGGCGCTCGCCGCTCTGCTCAAGGACACGCCTGACATCTCGGCGCTGGCCGGCGACACCGACGGCGCCGACGGCGGCGCCGGCAACCCCACCGACCCCGCCGGCGCGCTGATCGACGCGACGACCTTCGCAAAGATGAAGGCGCAGGGGCTTCAGCCGCAAGCGTACCTGGACAACAACGACGCCACGACGTTCTTCGAGGCGACCGGCGACCTGCTGCTGCCGGGCCCGACGCTGACCAACGTGAACGACATCAGGGTGATTTTGGTGGATTGAGGCTGAGATTTCTCGCCCGTCATGGCCGGGCTTGACCCGGCCATCCACGCCTTCCCTCGCTGCCCAAAAACGTGGACACCCGGGCCAAGCCTGGGCATGACGCGGACGTGGAGCGCCGCCTCAGAACTCGTTCGCGACCTTCGCCAGCATCGCGATCAGGGCTTCGCGGTTGGCCTGCCCGAGCAACTCGTTCAGCCGGGCCTCGTGCTTGGTGGCGACCAGCTTCTTGGCGCGGGCCAGCACCGCCTTGCCCTTGTCGGTCAGCACCAGGATGTGCGAGCGGCGGTCGTTGGTGGAGCGGATCCGCGCGCAAAGGTCGCGGCTCTCGAGATTGTCGAGCATGGCCACGAAGTTCGGCCTGAGGATGCCGAGGGTGGAGGCGATCTCGGTCTGGTTACGGCCGGGATTCTTCTCGACCAGCAGCAGCACGGAGAACTGCGCCGGCGTGAGCTGGAGCGAGGCCATGCAGCGCAGGAAGTTCTCGAACACCTTGAGCTGCGCCCGCTTCAGCACATAGCCGAGCTGTTCCGAGAGCTCGCCGAGCTGGAGCGCTTCGCCAGCAGCCCCCTGGCCTTGCACCTCGGCCGCGTCCTTGCGGCCCTTGGCCGAGTCGGCAGGCTTTTCGGAGGACTTTTCAGCGGCTTTGGAAACGGTCATCGCCTCGCGCTCGTAATCCCGCTAAATTCGGGAGGGATCGTTCCCGCCCTTGATGTTATATTTGATAATTGTTATGGACCATATCAAATATCGCATGCGTTTTTCAATGGCTGTGAGCGGACCGTCCACCGCGATCGAGGGGACCGGTCCGTAATCTTTAGGGGGAGCGTCCGGTCTTGAATACCACCATCATGCTGTTCCTGGTGCAGGACGGCATCACCAATGGCGCGATCTATGCGCTGCTCGGCCTGGCGCTGGTGCTGGTGTTCGCCGTCACCCGCGTCATCCTCATTCCCCAGGGCGAATTCGTCACCTACGGCGCACTGACCTACGCCTCGCTGGCCGCGGGCCAGATGCCGGGCACGGCAAAGCTCGCGCTGGCGCTCGGCATCGGCGCTTTCGCCTTCGACCTGTTCGTCGCGCGCAAGGCGCTGCACGGCCGCCTGATCGTGCGCAGCGCCCTCACCAATATCGTGCTGCCAGCCATCGTGCTGGCGCTGACGGTTTACTTCGCAGCCCAGAAGCCGCCGGTCGCGGTCTCGATCGCGCTGTCGCTGATGATCGTGGCAATGATCGGCCTCTATCTCTACCGCGTCGCATTCCAGCCGCTGGCACACACCTCCGTGCTGGTGCTGCTGATCGCATCCGTGGGTGTCCATCTGGCACTGCAGGGCCTCGGCCTGCTGTTCTTCGGCGCCGAAGGCCAGCGCGGACCTGCCGTGCTGTCCGGCGCGTTCACCGCGGGCTCGCTGCGCTTCACCGGCCAGAGCCTCACCGTCTACGGCATCACCATCGCCTTCATCGTCGCCCTCTGGCTGTTCTTCGGCCTGACACTCTACGGCAAGGCGCTGCGCGCAACCGCCGTGAACCGGTTAGGGGCGCGGCTCGTCGGCATCCGCACCACGCTGTCGGGGCAGATCGCCTTTCTGCTGGCATCCGTCATCGGCGCGTTGTCAGGCATCATGATCGTGCCGATCACGACGCTCTACTATGACAGCGGCTTCCTGATCGGCCTGAAGGGCTTCGTCGCCGCCATCATCGGCGGCCTCGTCAGCTACCCCTTAACCGCCGCCGCGGCGCTGGTCGTCGGCCTCGTCGAGGCGTTCTCGTCCTTCTATGCCTCCAACTACAAGGAGGTGATCGTTTTCATGCTGCTGATCCCCGTGTTGTTGCTGCGCTCGCTCGCCGCGCCCGCCGTCGAAGAAGAGAAGGACTGAGGCTGAAATGCAGAGCCGCCTTCCCATCATCGTCTTCGCAGCCGTCATGGCCGTGATCCCGTTCGTCCCCGGCATGCCGCCGTTCTGGATCGTGCTGCTCGACAATATCGGCCTCGCGGCCCTCGTCGCGATGGGCCTCGTGCTGCTGACCGGCGTCGGCGGCCTGACCTCGTTCGGACAGGCAGCCTTCGTCGGCTTCGGCGCCTACACCACCGCGGTGCTGTCGACGGCCTACGGCCTGTCGCCCTGGCTGACGCTGCCGCTGTCGCTATTGGTCAGCGGATCGCTGGCGGTGCTGCTCGGGCTGATCACCGTCCGTCTCTCCGGCCATTATCTTCCGCTGGGCACGCTCGCCTGGGGGCTCGGGCTGTTCTATCTCTTCAGCAAGCTGGAGTTTCTCGGCCGTAACGACGGCATCTCGGCGATCCCGCCACTGTCGGTCGGCACGTTCAAGATGCTCTCGCCCGGCTCGATCTATTACGCGATCTGGGTCGCCGTGATCGTCTCGGCGCTGCTGACGATGAACCTCTTGGATTCCCGCACCGGACGCGCCATCCGCGCGCTACGGCGCGGCCATGTCGCCGCCGAGGCGTTCGGCGTGCACACGCCGCGCGCCAAATTGCTGGTGTTCATCCATGCCGCCGTGCTCGCCGGCCTCTCCGGCTGGCTCTACGCGCATCTCCAGCGCGCGGTGAACCCGACGCCGTTCGGCGCGCAGGCCGGCATCGAATATCTCTTCATCGCGGTGGTCGGCGGCGCCGGCTATGTCTGGGGCGGCGTTTTGGGCGCGGCGATCGTCGTGGTCCTGAAAGAGGTGCTGCAGAGCTATCTGCCGCTGATCCTGCCCGGTTCCGGCCAGGTCGAGACCATCGTGTTCGGCATCATGCTGGTGGCGCTGTTGCAACTTGCGCCCGGCGGCCTCTGGCCGTGGCTGATGTCGTTCCTGCCGGAGCGGACCAGCGGCAAGAAGCCGGACACCTCTCTGAAGCTGGAGCAGCGTCCGCGCGCGCCCGGCGAGTCCAACATCCTGCTCCAGGTCGACAAGGCGCGAAAACAGTTCGGCGGCGTGGTCGCCGTCAACAACGTCTCCTTCGACGTCCAGGCTCGTGAGATCGTCGCGCTGATCGGCCCGAACGGCGCCGGCAAGAGCACGACCTTCAACCTGATCACCGGCGTGCTGTCGGCCACGTCAGGCTCGGTCTCGGTGCTCGGCAAGAAGGTCGACAAGGCGCCGCCGCAGGAGATCGTCAAGCTCGGCATCAGCAGGACCTTCCAGCATGTGAAGCTGGTCCCTGACATGACCGTGCTGGAGAACGTCGCGATCGGCGCGCATCTGCGCGGCCATTCCGGCCCGATCTCCTCGATGCTGCGGCTCGACCGCGCCGACGAAGCCAAACTGCTCGCGGAGGCCGCCCGCCAGATCGAGCGCGTCGGCCTTGCCGACCACATGCACCAGCTCGCAGGCAGCCTCTCGCTCGGCCAGCAGCGCATCGTCGAGATCGCCCGAGCGCTCTGCGTCGATCCGATGCTGCTGCTGCTCGACGAACCGGCCGCCGGCCTGCGCCACATGGAAAAGCAGCAGCTCGCCAAGCTGCTGCGCGACTTGCGCGACGGCGGCATGAGCGTCCTCCTGGTCGAGCACGACATGGGCTTCGTGATGAACCTCGCCGACCGCATCGTGGTGCTCGATTTCGGCACCAAGATCGCCGAAGGCACCCCCGCCACGATCAAGACCAATCCCGAAGTGATCAAGGCCTATCTCGGAGTGGCGGCATGAGCGCGCTGTTGTCCGTCACCGACGCCCATGTCGCCTACGGCAAGGTCGAGGCGGTGCGCTCGGTCTCGCTCGAGGTCGGCGCGAATGAGATCGTTACCATCGTCGGCGCCAATGGCGCCGGCAAGACCACGCTGCTCTCCGCCATCATGGGCATCCTGCCGCTGAAAGGCCGGGTCACTTTTGCCGGCCAGGATCTCGCCAGGCTCGACATCGAGGACCGCGTCGCGATGGGGCTTGGCCTCGTCCCGGAGCACCGCGAATTGTTCGTGACCATGAATGTCGAGGACAATCTCGAGCTCGGCGCCTTCCGCATCGAGCGAAGCAAGGCGAAAGCCTCGATGGAACGCGTCTACACGCTGTTTCCGCGGCTCAAGGAGCGCCGCAAGCAATTCGCCGGCACGCTCTCCGGCGGCGAGCAGCAAATGCTCGCGATGGGGCGCGCGCTGATGGGCGAGCCGAAGCTGCTGATGCTGGATGAGCCGAGCCTCGGCCTCGCCCCGATCATCGTCGCCGACATCTTCCGCATCGTCACCGAACTCCGCGCCAGCGGCGTCTCGGTGCTGCTGGTCGAGCAGAACGCGCAGGCCGCGCTGAAGATCGCGGACCAGGCCTATGTGATGGAGCTCGGCGAGTTCGTGCTCTCCGGCAAGGCCAGCGATATCGCCGCGAACGAGCGGGTTGCGGCCAGCTATCTCGGCTTCCAGCACGAAGGTGAGAGCGTGATCTGATTCTTACCCTCCCCTGGAGGGGGAGGGTCGCTTCGCAAAGAGCGCAGCGATGTGCGAAGCGGGGTGGGGTGACGGTCCCTCCGCGTAGAACACTGCCCGTGTTGAGAGATCACCCCACCCCGCTCGCGCTCCACGCGACCGACCCTCCCCCTCCAGGGGAGGGTAAGCGCGCGGCGTTACGTAGCTCCTGTCACCTTACCGCCCTTCAACGCCGCCACCTCGGCCTCCAACTCTGCAATCCTCGCGTCCCTCACCGCCAACGCCGCTGCCACATCGCCTGCGTCGAACTTCTGCGGAATGTGCTGCGGGCAGTTGGTGTCCCAGGCCGCGATCTTGAACAGGATCACCTGCTCCGGCCGGGCGCGGTAGCCCTTCGGCATTAGCGACGTCGTCAGCGCCTCGTCGTCCTCGACGACGCGCGCCTCGCCCCAGATCTTCACGCGGCGGCGATGGGCGTAGTCCATCACGAAGATGTAGGCCTTGGGATTCTCGGACAGGTTTCCCTGCGTGATGTATTGCCGGTTGCCGGCGTAGTCCGTGAAGGCCAGCGTCTGCTTGTCCAGCACTTTCAAGAACCCTTTGGGACCCCCGCGGTGCTGGATGTAGGGCTGGCCGTCGGCCGAGGCAGTGGCGAAATAGAAACTGTCGGCGTCAGCCAGGAACGACGCGAGATTCTCATCGACCTCGGTGCGCCAGCCACGCTGCTCGGCGTGAGCATAGCCTTCGCGTGATCCCTTTCGGGTCTGGATCGATTTCACCGCCGGCGTGAACGCCACGTCGCTGGCGTAGGTGTGAGTTGCCGTCATCGGAACATCTCCTGAAATCCCGGCGCATGTCTGCGTTTCTCCTCGATAAAATGTACCTCCCGGCGGCCAAAACAATCTACCGGCTTGACACTTCATCGTTGCGATATATGCAATAATGAGATGGACCGCCTCGAAGCCATGCACGTCTTCGTCACCGTTGCCGATCTGCGCGGCTTTGCGCCGGCGGCGCGCAAGCTGCACCTGTCGCCCTCGGCGGTAACGCGGCTGATCGCGGCGCTGGAGGAGCATCTCGGCGCCCGGCTGCTGCAGCGGACCACCCGGCAGGTGAGATTGACCGACGTCGGCACGCGCTATCTGGAGCGCGCGCGGCGCATCCTCGCCGATGTCGAGGAGGCCGACGGCTCGGCGCGGGAGGAGCGCCACCGGCCGAGCGGACGGTTGGTGGTATCGGCCCCGGTCGGCTTCGGCCGGCTGCATGTCGGGCCGGTCATGACCGACTATCTCAAGCGCTATCCCGAGGTCGGCGGGGAATTGCGCTTGTCCGACCATCTCGTCAATCTCGTGGAGGACGCCGTCGATGTCGCGGTGCGGATCGGTCATCTCGCCGATTCCTCGCTGGTGGCGCGCCAGGTCGGCGAGATGCGGCGGATCGTGGTGGCGACGCCGGGCTATCTGAAGCGCCACGGCGAGCCGAAGACGCCGGAGGCGTTGCTCGAACACCAGACCATTCAGTTCGGCCCGTCCGCCAGCTGGCACTTCGTGCACGACGGCCGCGACATCGAGGTCACGCCATCGCCCCGCTTCATCAGCAACAGCGCCGACGCCGCCCTGCAATATGCCGAAGCCGGCGGCGGGGTGACGCGCGTGCTGGCCTATCAGGCCGCCGAGGGGCTGAAGCGCGGACGGCTGAAAATCGTGCTGGCGAAGTACGAGCAGCCGGCGCTGCCGATCCACATCATCTACCCGACCTCGCGGCTGCTCTCGGCCAAGGTGCGCGCGTTCGTCGATCTCGTGGTGGAGACGGCGGAGTGGAGGTTTGGGTAGCTCTCGTGCCCCGGACGCATCGCAGCACGCAGTGATGCGATGCTGAGCCGGGGCCCAGAAGGCGGCGCGATATCATGCCGAGGCATGGGTCCCGGCTCTGCGGAGTGGCACTTCGCGCCGCACCGCGTCCGGGACACGGAGAGCGAGAGCGTCACCCCTTCTTCGGCACCACCCGAAACGTGCCGCTGGCGCGCGCGATCACGGCATCGTCGGCTTTGACCAGGCATTGTGCAAAACAGATCGTAGAGCCGGTCTTGATCGCCTCACCTTCGACCGAGAGCCATTGGCCGATCTCGGCGGCGCCGACATAGTCGACCGACAGCGAGATCGTCACGAACGACGTGGTCCAGCCCGTTGCCTGGGCACAGCTATAGCCCATGGCGGCATCGGCCAGCGCGGCGATCAGCCCTCCGTGAATCAGCCCGCGCGCGTTGGTGTGCGGCGTCGCCAGACGCAGCCCCACGGTGACGCCCTTGTCGGACTTCTTCGAATAGAGCGGCTCCCAGGGATCGGTGAGCGGCGCTTTGCGGAAATGCGGCTCGAAGCCGGTGGGGATGTCGGGAGAGGTCATGGCGGTCTCGCGTTGCTGGTCGCCGGCATTGAACGCGATAGACGTGACGGTTGCATCAATTACAAAGTTTCAAACGGAATTTGCGCGAGTGTTTGAAACGGAAGGCGCCACAATGACGGCGCCGTAGGGTGGGCAAAGCGAAGCGTGCCCACGCGCTTTCGCAATCATGGGAAGGTGGTGGGCACGGCGCAAGAGCGCCTTTGCCCACCCTACGGACTGTCTTAAAACGGCAACCCCACATAATTCTCCGACAGCGACGTCATCGCGGCCTGCGACTGCGTGACGTAGTCGAGCTCGGCGAGCTGGATGCGCGCGCCGATGGTGCCGGTGTCGGGGAATTTGTGCAGCATCGAGGTCATCCACCAGGAGAAGCGCACCGCCTTCCAGACCCGCGCCAGCGCCGTGGTGGAATAGGCGTCGATGCCGGCGCTGGATTTCTCGTCGTAGAATTCGCGCAGCGCGCCCGACAGATAATGTGCGTCGCTGGCGGCGAGGTTCAGTCCCTTGGCGCCCGTCGGGGGCACGATGTGGGCGGCGTCCCCGCACAGGAACAGCCGGCCGAAGCGCATCGGCTCGGCGACGAAGCTGCGCAAGGGCGCAATGCTCTTCTCGATCGAGGGGCCCGTGACGAGGCTGTCGGCCGCCTCCCGGTCGAGCCGGCGCTTCAATTCGTCCCAGAAGCGTTCGTCCGGCCATTGGTCGACATGGTCGTCGAGCGAACACTGCACATAGTAGCGGCTGCGTCTGGTCGAGCGCATGGTGCAAAGCGCAAAGCCGCGCGCGTGGTTGGAGTAGATCAGCTCATGGCTGACCGGCGGCGTCTCCGACAGGATGCCGAGCCAACCGAAGGGATAGACCCGCTCGAACTCCTCGATCGCCGAGGTCGGAACGCTGGCGCGGCTGACGCCGTGAAAGCCGTCGCAGCCGGCGATGAAGTCGCAATCGAGCGTGTGGGTGACGCCGTCCTTCTCCCAGGTTACGCGCGGGTGACTGCCGTCGAAATCATGCGGCTGAACGTCCTTGGCCTCATAAACCGAGATCAGACCGGCGGCCTTCCGCGCATTCATCAAATCGAGCGTGACCTCGGTCTGGCCGTAGATCATGACCGTCTTGCCGGTCGCACCCTTCATGTCGATGCGGTGACGGCGGCCGGAAAAGGCGAGCTCGATGCCTTCATGCACCAGGCCTTCGGCATGCGCCCGCGCCCCGGCGCCGATCTGATCGAGCAGCGCGACGGTTCCCTCCTCGAGCAGACCGGCGCGGATGCGACCGAGCACGTAATCCGGGCTCTGCCGCTCCAGAATGACATTGTCGATGCCGTAGGCGTGCAGCAGTTGCCCAAGCAACAATCCGGCCGGTCCGGCCCCGATGATTGCGACTTTTGTCCGCAATACTTGCTCCTTCCGATCCTGTAGGCTTTGCTCGCGGCTCGCTTGTCGCGTTGCTCCGCGCACGATAATTATATCATATAACGGTTGGGCAAAAGGGGAGGGCCGTCGCCGGGCAGCGACAAATCCATGCAGCATGGCTGACGCAGACGGCGCGGCGAAGTGCGCGCCAGTTCCGGCTTGAACGCGCCGGCCGATTAGATAACATGTTAATTAACGAGACCGGGCCATCGAAGCCCGCCATCGAAAACAGGGAGAGACGTGTGATGAGGAAAGCCTGTCTGGCGTTGCTGCTGGCCGCAAGCGTGACGCCTGCCTTCGCGCAGGACAAGACCTTCGATTTGAAGATCTCGCACTGGGTGCCGGCTTCGCATCCGCTGCAGAAGTCGCTGGAAGACTGGGCTGCCGCGGTCGAGAAGGATTCCGGCGGCACCATCAAGGGCAAGGTGTTTCCGGCCCAGCAGCTCGGCAAGGCGTTCGATCATTACGACATGGCGCGCGACGGCATCGCCGACGTCACCTATGTCAATCCCGGCTACCAGCCCGGCCGCTTCCCGATCGTCGGCGCCGGCGAGCTGCCGTTCCTGATCTCGGACGCCAAGGGCGGCTCGATGGGGCTGGACGCCTGGTATCGCAAATATGCCGAGAAGGAGATGAAGGACGTCAAATACTGTCTCGCCTTCGTCCACTCGCCCTCCTCCTTCCATTCCAAGACCAAGAAGATCGTGCTGCCTGAAGACGTAAAGGGCATGAAGATCCGCCCGGCGCATGCCACCATGGCGAACTTCGTGACCTCGCTCGGCGGCACCAATGTGCAGTCCTCGGCGCCTGAGGTCCGCGACATCATCGAGCGCGGCGTCGCCGACGGCGTCACCTTCCCCTGGGGTTCCCTGGTGCTGTTCGGCATCGACAAGGTGACCAAATACGACATGGAGGCGCCGCTCTACACCACGACTTTCGTGTTCGTGATCAACAAGGACAAGTACAACGCGATGTCCGACAAGCAGAAGGCCGCGATCGACAAGAACTGCTCGGTCGAAATGGCGGGCGTGGTCGGCGAGCATTGGGGCAAGTTCGAGGATGCGGGCATCGACAAGGTGAAGGCGGAATCCGGCCACGAGGTCTACAAGCTGGCGCCCGAGCAGACCGCCGTCTGGAAGAAGGCCGCCGAGCCGCTGGTGAAGACCTGGTCCGAGGGCGCCAAGAAGGCCGGCGCCGATCCGGACGCGGCGCTTAGCGAGCTGAAGGCGTCGCTGAAGAAGTACAACGCGTTGGCGGAGTGACGCCGCGACGCGATCGGTCCTTCCTCCCCCTCTCCCCGTCCTTACGGGGAGAGGGTTGGGGTGAGGGGCTGCGTCCGCGAAAAGAGTGACAGATGGACTCGCGGAGAGTCCCCCTCACCCGCATCGCATCTCCGATGCGATGCGGCCTCTCCCCGCACGCGGGGAGAGGCAAGAGCCGCCGCCGGAGTCGAGAGCGAGAATGACGACACTCGATAGGACACACCCATGAAGCGCTCCTGGATGGACCGCATCATCGACACGATCGAATGGATCGCGGCCGGCTTCGTCGGCATCGTCGCGCTCGACATCTTCCTGTCGGTGCTGCTCCGCAACACGCTGAATTATTCGATCCCTGATTCGTTCGACATCGGCCGCATGCTGCTCGGCATCCTCATCTTCTGGGGCATCGCCGCGACCTCCTATCGCGGCACCCACATCACGGTCGACCTCGTCTGGGGCAATGTCGGGCCGCGCCATCAGCGCTGGATCGACGTGTTCGCAACCCTGGTGCTGCTGTTCGTCGTGACCGTGCAGACCTGGACGCTGTTCGACAAGGTGCGCGGCACCTACAACGACAATGTCCTGACCTTCGACATGCACATGCCGACCTGGCCGTTCTTCGCGATCGCCTGGGTCGGCGACGTCTGCGCCGTGCTGCTGATCGCGATCCGCACCTACCGCCTGATCTTCCACCCCGAAGATATGCACGATCCCAAATTGAAGGCGACGGAGTAATCATGAGCACCGATGCCGTCGCCGTAATCGGCTTCGTTTCCCTGTTTGTCCTGATGCTGCTGCGCGTGCCCGTCGGCATGGCCATGGGCCTCGTCGGCGTGTCCGGTTTCGCCTATCTCGTCAACGGGACGGCCGCCCTGAAGCTGGTCGGCCAGACCTCGATGCGCACGGTCACCGACTACACCTTCGGCGTCATCCCGATGTTCCTGCTGATGGGTTCGTTCGTGTCCAATTCCGGCATGAGCCGCGAGCTGTTCCGCGCCGCCAACGGTTTCGTCGGACATTTGCGCGGCGGCCTCGGCATCGCCACCGTCGGCGCCTGCGGCGGCTTTGCCGCGATCTGCGGCTCGTCGGTTGCGACCGCCGCGACCTTCTCGGCCGTCGCCTATCCCGAGATGCGCCGTTTCGGCTATCCGCAATCGTTCGCCACCGGCGTGATCGCGGCGGGCGGCACGCTGGGCGCGATGCTGCCGCCCTCCACGGTGCTCGCCGTCTACGGCATCATCACCGAGCAGGACATCGGAAAGCTCTTCATCGCCGGCATCATCCCGGGCCTGCTGGCGATGAGCATGTACATGATCACGATCTTCCTGATCGGCTATTTCCGGCCCGACTTCCTGCCCAAGGGCAAGGTGACGCCGTGGCGCGAGCGCTTTGCCGGCCTGAAGGAGATCTGGGCGCCGGTGCTGCTGTTCATCTTCGTGATCGGCGGCCTCTACGGCCTGCCCTATTTGCCGCGCTTCACGCCGACGGAGGCGGGCGGCGTCGGCGCCGCCGGCGCATTCATCATCGGCGTGCTGACGGGCCGGCTCGACCGCGAGAAGATCCTGGCCTCGCTGCTCCAGGCGACGCGCACCGCCGCGGCGGTGTTCACGGTGCTGATCGGCGCGCTGATCTTCGGCTATTTCCTCACTGTGACGCAGACGCCGCAGAAAGTGACCGAATTCCTCACCGGCCTCGGTCTCGGCAGTTATGGCGTGCTGGCGCTGATCATGGTGATGTATCTCGTGCTCGGCTGCCTGATGGACGCCATGGCGATGATCATCCTCACCGTGCCGATCATCTTCCCGGTGATCACGCATCTCGGCTTCGACCCGATCTGGTTCGGCGTCATCATCGTCATGACCGTCGAGCTCGGCCTGATCCACCCGCCTGTGGGAATGAACGTCTTCGTCATCAAGAGCGTGGTGAAGGACGTCTCCTTCTCCACGATCTTCAAGGGCGTGATTCCGTTCGTGGTCACCGACCTGATCCGCCTCGTGATCCTGATCGCCTTCCCGCTGCTGGCGACCTGGCTGCCGACGCGGATGATGGCGAATTGACAGGGTGAAGCGATGACGACACCGACGCTCGAGACGAAATACGCTTTCACCATCACCGCGCGCATCGGCGAGGTCGTCACCGCCGGCGAGACCGGCATCGGCGTTCGCCGCATCATCCCGATCATCGGCGGCGAAGTGAAAGGCGCGATATCAGGCAAGGTGCTGCCGTTCGGCGCCGACTTCCAGACCATCCGCCCCAACGAGCTGATCGACCTGGAGGCGAAGTACGCCTTCGAGACCGACGACGGCGCCATTGTCTATGTCGAGAACAAGGGCATGCGCTTCGGACCGGTCGAGCTGCTGCAGAAGCTCAAGCGCGGCGAGCCGGTCGATCCCAAGCTGATCTATTTCCGCACCGTGCCGCGGTTCGAGACCGGGCACGAGAACTATCGCTGGCTGATGCAGCACATCTTCGTCGGCTCGGCCGCGCGCCATGCGGATCGCGTCGTGATCGACGTGCATCAGGTGATGTGAAGGGCGGCGGCCTTTCAACGCTCTCCGCTCGTCGTCCCGGCGAAAGCCGGGACCCATACCGCGTGATCTATCGGTTGCCGGCGGTCGGGGTACCAAACGACCAATCTTCGCCAAATTCCCCTCCGGGAGTATGGGTCCCGGCGTTCGCCGGGACGACACCGAATGTGAGGATCGCCGCCCGGCTCTATATTGACTCTCGCCAAATTCGTTATACAACATAACTATTCTTATAAGGACGCAAATGACACAGGGAAACGCCGAGACCGCTGACGCGGGCGCCTCCGGGCTACTCCGGATCGAGAGGGCGGACCGGGTTCTGACCGTGGGTCTGAACCGGCCGGCCAAGCGCAATGCGCTCAACGACGGCATCATCCTGGAAATCGGCGAGTGTTTTGCGTCCCTGCCCGAGGATATCGGCGCGGTCGTCATCCACGGCATCGGCGACCATTTCTCCAGCGGCCTCGACCTCTCCGAGCTGACCGAGCATGACGCGACCGGCGGGCTGCTGCATTCCCAGATGTGGCACCGGGTGTTCGACCGCATCCAGTACAGCCGCGTCCCCGTGATCGCGGCGCTGAAGGGCGCCGTGATCGGCGGCGGGCTGGAGCTTGCCTGCTCGGCGCATATCCGCGTCGCCGAGCCCTCGACCTATTTCGCGCTTCCGGAGGGACAGCGCGGCATCTTCGTCGGCGGCGGCGGCTCGGTGCGGCTGCCGCGATTGATCGGCGTCGCCCGGATGATGGACATGATGCTGACAGGCCGCGTCTACAGCGCGACCGAAGGCGCCTCCTACGGCTTCGCGCAATATGTCACGGAGGCCGGCAACGGGCTCGGCAAGGCGATGGAGCTTGCGACCAAGGTCGCCTCCAACGCGCCGCTGACGAATTTCGCCGTGCTCCAGGCGCTGCCGATGATCGCGGAGGCCAATCCGCAGACCGGCCTGCTGATGGAATCGCTGATGGCGACCGTCGCGCAGAGCGACAAAGAGGCAAAGCGCAGGATCCGCGAATTCCTCGAACACAAGACCGCAAAGGTAAAGCCCAAGTCATGAGCGCGCAGCCGTCCTCTTCCAGCATGGAGCGCGGCGCGAGCACTTTCCCGCTGCGGCCCATTTCATTCGGCGATCCCGTCGTCGACATCGAACGCCGCGACGACGGCACGATTTACCTGCGGCCGAAACAGGCGCTCGGCGACTATCCCGTTCGCCTCACCGACCGCCTGCATCACTGGGCCAGCACCACGCCGGACCGCGTCTTCATGGCCGAGCGCGAAGGCGGCCGCGGCTGGCGCAAGATCACTTACGCCGAGCTGCTGGTCGCGAGCCGTCACATTGCGTCCGCCCTGATTGCGCGCGGCCTGTCGGCGGAGCGGCCGGTCGTCATCCTCTCCGGCAATTCGATCGACCACGCATTGCTGGCGTTCGGCGCGTTCTATGCCGGTATTCCGTTCTGCCCGGTGTCGCCGGCCTACTCGCTGGTGTCGAAGGATTACGGCAAGCTTTCTTACCTGATGAAGCTGCTGACGCCCGGCCTTGCCTTCGCCGAGGATGCCGACAAGTTCGCCGATGCGCTTGCCGCCAACGTCTCGCTCGGGACCGAGATCGCCGCGTCCTACGGCGAGGTGCCAGGCCGCGAGGTCACCCTGCTCGCCGACCTCATGGCAACGCCGATCCGCAGCGATCTCGACGATGTCCACGGCAAGATCGGCCCCGACACGATCGCGAAATTCCTGCTGACCTCGGGCTCGACCGGCAATCCCAAGGCCGTCATCAACACCCAGCGCATGATCTGCGCCAACCAGGTAATGCTGCGCGAGACGCTCGCCTTCCTCAAGGACGAGCCGCCCGTCATCATCGACTGGCTGCCCTGGAATCACACCTTCGGCGGCAACCACAATATCGGCCTGACGCTCTATAACGGCGGCTCGATGTATCTGGACGCCGGCAAGCCGATGCCCGGCGGCATCGAGGAGACCGTGCGCAATCTCCAGGAGATTTCGCCGACGGTCTATTTCAACGTGCCCAAGGGCTATGAATCGCTGCTGCCTTATTTGCGCGACGACCAGGGCCTGCGCGCAAAGTTCTTCGACCGGCTGCACGCGATGTTCTTCTCCGGCGCCGCGCTGTCGCCATTCATCTGGAACAGCCTCGACGAGCTCGCGGTGAAGGAGAAAGGTTATCGGGTTCCGATGCTGACCGGGCTCGGTGCGACCGAGACCGCGCCGTTCTTCATGTCGGTCAATCCGCGCACCAGCCGCTCCGGCCATGTCGGCCTGCCTGTTTCGGGCAACGACGCGAAACTGGTGCCGAACAACGGCAAGCTGGAAGTGCGCGCCAAGGGGCCGAACGTCATGCCCGGCTACTGGCGCCAGCCCGACATCAGCGCAAAATCCTTCGACGAGGAAGGATTTTACATGATGGGTGATGCGCTCAAGCCCGCCGATCCCGATGATCTCAACGCAGGCTTCGATTTCGACGGCCGTGTCGGTGAAGACTTCAAGCTCGCCAGCGGCACTTGGGTCAGCGTCGGCCCGCTGCGCGCGCGCCTCACGGCGGCCTGCGCCCCGCTGGTGCGCGACGTCGTCATCGCCGGCATCAATCGTGACGAGGTCTCGGCGCTGGTCGTGCTCGACCTCGACGGCTGCCGGCTGATCAATCCGACGCTGCCGACCGACGATCTCGTCGTCGCAACGCGCGACCGGCTGGTGCGCGAGGCTTTTCGCGAGCGCCTGACCCGTTTCCTCAGCCAAGCCACGGGTTCCTCGACCCGGATCACGCGCGCGATCCTGATGGACACGCCGCTCTCGATCGACAAGGGCGAAGTCACCGACAAGGGTTCGATCAACCAGCGCGCCGTGCTCGAGCACCGCACCGAATTGATCGAGGAGCTCTACGCTGCCAATCCGTCGGACCGTGTGATATCGGTCGGCTAACCCGGACATAAGCCACAGGAGAACGCCATGTTGTTGAAAGATCAGGCAGCCATCGTCACCGGCGGCGCATCGGGGCTTGGCGCCGCCACCGCGCGAAAACTTGCGGCGCAGGGCGCCAAGGTCGCGGTCTGCGATCTCAATGCCAAGCTCGCCGAGACCGTTGCCGCCGAGATCAAGGGCGTGGCGATTACCTGCGACGTCTCCGACGCCGCTTCCGCTGAAGCTGCGATCGCGCAGGCGACCAAGGCTCTTGGCGCGCCGCGCGTGCTGGTCAATTGCGCCGGCATCGGCGTTGCCAAGCGCGTCGTCGGCCGCGACGGCCCGATGGCGCTCGCCGATTTCGACAAGGTGATCAAGGTCAATCTGATCGGCACCTTCAACATGCTGCGCCTGGCCGCCACCGAGATGTCCAAGCTGGAGCCGCAGGCGACCGGCGAGCGCGGCGTCATCATCAACACGGCCTCCGTTGCCGCTTATGACGGCCAGATCGGTCAGTCCGCCTATTCGGCTTCCAAGGGCGGCATCGTCGGCATGACGCTGCCGATCGCGCGCGAGCTGGCGCAGTTCGGCGTCCGCGTGCTGACCATCGCGCCCGGCCTGTTCCTGACCCCGCTGCTCGCGAACCTGCCGCAGGAAGCCCAGGACTCGCTCGCCGCCGCGATCCCCTTCCCGCGCCGGCTCGGCCATGCCGACGAGTTCGCCGCGCTCGCGCTGCACATGGTCGAGAACTCCTACCTGAACGGGGAAGTGGTGCGCCTCGACGGCTCGCTGCGCATGGCACCGAAATAAGGCGCGCGACACATGTTCGTGAACCGGCGCGACGTACAGATCCAGTGGGGCGATTGCGACCCCGCCAACATCGTCTACTACCCGCGCTATTTCGCGATGTTCGACGATTCGACCTCGACCCTGTTCGAGGTCGCCGGATTCTCCAAGCAGGATCTGGTCCGCAAATACGGCCTGGTGGGCATCCCGATGGTCGACACGCGGTCCAAGTTCTACATCCCCTCGACCTATGGCGACTGGATCACCATCGAAACGAAGATCGAGAGCATCAAGCGTTCGAGCTTCGAGGTGAAGCACAACGTCTACAAGGGTGACGCGCTGGCGATCGAGGGTTTCGAGACCCGCGTCCTGGTCGGTCGCGATCCCGTTAACCCCGACAAGCTGAAATCGGCACCGTTCCCGGCGGAAATGGTAGCCAAATTCACGGGGAGTTAAGTCCGGAGCTAATCGCCGCATCGCCAAAAGAGGGGGCTGAATTACCCCCCGATTTCTGCTTTCAAAGAAACACGTAAAGGGAGGAATAGATGAAACGCTTTTACTTGACCGCCGCCATCACCGCGGCGACGCTTGCCCTGCCGGCGCTGCCCGCGCTGGCCCAGACCAGCGAAATCACCATCGGCATCACCACCACCACGACCGGCCCCGGCGCCGCGCTCGGCATTCCCGAGCGCAACGCGCTGGAATTCGTGCCGAAGGAAATCGGCGGCGTGCCGCTGAAGGTGATCGTGCTCGACGACGGCGGCGATCCCACCACCGCGACCACCAACGCCCGCCGCTTCGTGACCGAATCCAAGGCCGACATCATCATGGGCTCGGCGCTGACGCCGCCGACGATCGCGGTCTCCAACGTCGCCAACGAAGCCGGCATTCCGCATTTCGGCCTGGCGCCCTTCCCGATCACGCCCGAGCGCATGAAGTGGTCGGTGGCGATGCCGCAGCCGATCCCGATCGTGGGCAAGGTGCTGTACGAGCACATGAAGAGCAAGGGCGTGAAGACGCTCGGCTATATCGGCTATTCCGACTCCTATGGCGACCTCTGGTTCAACGACCTTAAAGCCCAGGCCGTGCCGATGGGCATGACCATCGTCGACGAGGAGCGCTTCGCCCGTCCCGATACGTCGGTGACCGGACAGGTGCTGAAGCTGGTCGCCGCCAACCCGGATGCGATCCTGGTCGGCGCGTCGGGCACCGCGGCCGCGCTGCCGCAGACCGAGTTGCGCGAACGCGGCTATCAGGGCCTGATCTACCAGACCCACGGCGCCGCCAGCATGGACTTCATCCGCATCGCCGGCAAAGCGGCCGAAGGCGTGCTGATGGCGTCGGGTCCGGTGATGGACCCCGAGGACCAGCCGGACGAAGCCGCCACCAAGAAGCCGGGTCTCGCGCTCAACGCCGCGTATGAGGCAAAGTACGGCCCGAACAGCCGCAGCCAGTTCGCTGGCCATTCCTACGACGCCTTTGAGATCCTCAAGCGCATCATCCCGACCGCGCTGAAGACCGCAAAACCCGGTACGCCGGAATTCCGCGAAGCGATCCGCCAGG
The DNA here is from genome assembly GCF_028128695.1 of Bradyrhizobium sp. CCBAU 25360. Classification (NCBI taxonomy): domain Bacteria; kingdom Pseudomonadati; phylum Pseudomonadota; class Alphaproteobacteria; order Hyphomicrobiales; family Nitrobacteraceae; genus Bradyrhizobium; species Bradyrhizobium sp. CCBAU 25360. The sequence continues at coordinate 40,199 of NZ_LBJA01000039.1, read as the reverse complement.
CCTTGCTGACGGAGAAGGAGCTGGCGGCGAGCCAGGGCGTCTACAACTTCACCGAAAAGGACCGCTACGGCCTCGACGACCGCTCGCGCATCCTGCTGACGGTGAAGAACGGCAAGTACTCGCTGGTGAAATAGACACGGCGAAAGTTGAGAGACAACGAGAGCCGGCCCGATGGGCCGGCTCTTTTGTTTTTCGGATTTGAGATCGAGCTGCGGGCCCCAGGCGCCGGTGCGCCCCTTCTCCCGCTTGCGGGAGAGGGGCACCGAGCCCGCGGATACGGCGGCCTCAAGCCGCCTGCCGCAGCGGGGTCCAGGCGAATTCGGGGTAGTAGTTGTCCATCATGCGATCGACATAGGCGGTGAGGTTCGGAAAGCCCTCGGCACGCTCACGCAGGGCCGATTCGAAGAACGGCGAGAGGATGCCGGCGAGCATACCGAAGGCGGTGGCGTCGACGCCGCAGGGCTTGTTGCCCATCAGATAGGATTTGTCGCCGAGCTGCACCGAGAGCGCGAACAGCGAGCGCACAGCGAGCTCGACATCGTCATCGGGCCCATGGCGGCCGAGGCCCGAGAGCAGATAGTTCTCGGCGACGCGGAATTGCGCATCCTCGCGCAGTTTCTCGCGGTTGTGCTCCGGTGCGCCGTCGAAGAAATGCGCAGGCCCCTTGGCGAAATTGACCGGATCGACCCAGCGCGCCCCGACCAGCCCCCAGTAGATGTGGTGCTCGATCATCCGTTCGAACGCCCAGGCCTGCGCGCGGTCGGTCAGCGACAGCCCGGCATCGAAATCAAAGCCGTATCGGCGCTCGATATGGGCGCGGATGAAGGTGGAATCGGCCACCGCCTCGCCGCCATCGTCGATGAAGGGCAGCTGCCCCTTGGGCGAGGCGGGCGGCATTGCCCGCTCCTTCCGGTAAGGCAGTCCCGCCATCTTGAGCTGCACCTCCGTCTTGGTGACGAAGGGGCTGATTTCCGGCAGGCCGAAGCCGGTGCCAAATCCGTAGAGCGTGATCATGAAAGCTTCTCCTGAACCACCGAAAAGTTGACGGAACCTAGTGCCGGGCTGCTGCCACCATGGTGGCAGCAGCCGTGATATCTTCTGCGAAACGGGCCCCCCGCCAGGCACGGCCCATCACATGGCGGACCAGCGCGTCCGCAGCCTGGATCAGCGGGCGTGCCACCACGCTCGCAAGGGCAAACCGGAGGTCGACGGCCATGAGATCGAGCGAAACGAGGCGGCCGAACGCCGATGCGGACCACGCCTGTGCCCGCAACATCGGAATAGCCGGGCCGAAATGGGTCGGAATGATCATGGACAAATCCTCTTCAGTCGATGTGTTGTCCCGGTATAGAACCCCCCTGCTGCCAACATCCTGTCAGCAGCCGCGCGCCACTTTCTGAAAAGATCACCGACAAGGGACCAGCATGAGACGCGCCGACCGGCTGTTTCAAATCATCCAGGTGCTGAGGCGCACGCGTAAGCCCCTGACGGCGGACGCCATCGCGGCCGAGCTCGAGACCTCGAAGCGCACGATCTATCGCGACATCGCGACGCTGATCGGCCAGCGCGTGCCGATTCGCGGTGAAGCCGGCATGGGCTACATCCTGGAAAAGGGATTTGATCTCCCGCCTTTGATGCTGACGCCCGACGAGATCGAGGCGGCGGTGCTGGGCGCCCAATGGGTCGCCGGCCATGCCGATTCGGCACTCGCGCGCGCGGCCGAAGATCTGATGGCCAAGATCGCCGACACCGTGCCCGAGCGCCTGCGTCCTTTCGTGCTGGAGCCGGCGAGCCGGGCTCGGCCGAGCTGGAACAGGGAGCCGGACCGCCTGGACATGGTACGTACGCGCACCCAGATCCACGAAGGCAAGAAGATCATGCTGCGCTATCGCGACGAGCAGGGCCGCGCCAGCGAGCGCATGATCTGGCCGATCTCGGTCGGCTATCTCGAAGCCGTGCGCCTGCTGGCAGCCTGGTGCGAGCTACGCGGCGACTTCCGCAGCTTCCGCACCGACCGCGTGGTCGACGCCAACTATCTCGACGAGAGATATCCGGAGCGGCGCGACGTGCTGCGCGCGAGATGGCGGCAGAGCCTGGTCTGGGGCCCGCCCAAAGACACCTGACAAGGACATGTGAGGACGATGGAAGAGAACTCCCCCGTCGATCTGTCGAGCTTTTGCCAGAGTTGCGGCGCCTGCTGCGGCTATTCGGCGAACTGGCCGCGCTTCTCGATCGAGAGCGACGAAGAGCTTGCCGCGATTCCGGAAGCGCTGGTCAACGACCGCCAATCCGGCATGCGTTGCGAGGGCGATCGCTGTTCGGCCTTGCAAGGGGATATCGGAAACGCGACCGCATGCGGCATCTATGCGATGCGGCCGGAGGTGTGCCGCACCTGCATGCCCGGCGACGCCGAATGCGCGATGGCGCGGCGGAAGTTCGGGCTTCCGGCTATCGAAGCAAGTTAGGCCGGAACGGCTTCGCCGATTTCGTCGTCGATTTCGTCGTCCAGCGGTGCGAGCACCGAGAGCGGCTTGGTCGACAGCGTGATCGGCTTGCGCCCGCCCGATAGCGACGGCGAGGATTTCGCCGTGCCTTCGCGCGACAGCGCATAGAGCGTCGAGCCGACGCGGCCGCCGTTTTCGATCAGGTCGCGCTCGTTGCAGCTCCCTGCGATCGCGACCGCCAGCGAGTGCAGATGGCTGCGGCGATAGCAGAACAGCGCCAGCCTGGCGCGCGCGTCAGGAGAAACACTCTCAACCAGCCTCGGCAGGCCACCCTCGCTGGCGCGATACATCTCGCCAAGGAGCTCGTCGCGAACCGGGCAGAAATCGCTCTCAAAAGTGTCGCGGCTTGAAAACATTGCAGTTCTCCCTCGTGTGCGGAAGATGCAGCGCAATTCTCTAATGAAAGGTTAACCACGCTGCCCGGTAGTCACCCGGGGTGCTTGCGCGTGGGCCGCGAATCGGAGGCGGCGGGGAGCTCTCCGCGGCCATCCTTCGAGACGCCCGCCTTCGGCGGGGCTCCTCAGGATGAGGTCTGGAACTGCTGACAGACTATCCCCTCTGGTGAGGAGGCGCGTAGCGCCGTCTCGAACCATACAGGCCCGACCGTCGCCCCGAGGCCACTACCCTCAGTTCGCCGCCATGAAGATGGAGAGGCCGAAGCCGGTGAGATGGTGCAGGGCCTGGTCGACGCCGATCAGGGTCCAGAACCAGGGATGCGCAAGGTCGACGCCGAAATTCGCCGAGACCAGTCCCTTGGCGCGGTCGATCGTGATGTGGATCACGAAGTCGATAAAGGCCACGAACCAGAATTTCGGCGCGACGATCAGGATCAAGGGCAGCGCAACCGCAAGGTGAATCAGGCAATGCACCAGAAGCGGCAGGGCCCAGCCGTGCTTCTGGTCCTTGCCGTGCGCCATCCAGGCCGTCTGGAGAACGAAATCGGCGATGATGTGCTTGAAGGTGAGCAGCAACATCCAGCCAATGAGCGCTTCGACCGGAATCGCCGATGACATGGGTGGAAACGACAAAGCCGACGCCCTCATTGACGTGACAAGAAAATTGGAGCGTTCAGCGCAACTTCTTCTTGGACCGGTCAAACCGCCGGGACCTTCGATTTATGACATCTCCCGCGGCGGAATGCAGCCGGGGGGAACCGGAAAATCGCCAAGTGTGGCTAACCGGTGATAGGATGACCTTTCGCCGCGTCCGCGTCGAGTAAGGTTACCCTCGGCTCGAAATTTGCATTCCGGTCCCGGCGCGCTATCATTGCCGGTACAGAATATCATTCTTTTTTCAGACGTTTAGGAATTGCAGGGCGCCCGCCGCGATCACGTCCGCGAGCCGTCCGTCACCGGAGAATAAGGCCAGAGTGCTGCCATGAGTACTGAAGGCCCCACCGCATCCCCGATCGAGCCGCCGCCGCGGCGCCCCAAGGTGATCAAGACCAATCAGCAACAGGTCTTCCTCTACGTCGTGCTGACCCTGCTGCTGTCGCTCGCCACCGTCTGGGGCGGCCGTGCCATGCTGCACAATTCGGAGACGCTGACCTTTGCCGTCGGCGCTCCCAACAGCGACGAGGCGCTGTTCGCGGCAAAGCTCGCCGCCCTGCTGAAGAGCAACGCCTCGCGCTTCCGGATCAAGGTCGTCAACAACGCCGACAACGCCAAGGCGCTCGCGCAGTTCGACCGCAAGCAGGCCGATCTTGCCGTGCTGCGTACCGACGCCAAGGTGCCGCTGCGGGCGCGCGCGCTCGCGATCCTCGAGCACGACCTCGTGCTTCTGCTCGGTCCCGGCAACAAGAAGATCAAGTCGATCGCCGAGCTGAAGAAAAAGAAGGTCGCGGTTCTCGCCGAGAACGAATCCTCCCTCGCCTTCGTCCGCGGCATCCTCGACATCCCCGACGGTCCGGACGCCGCCAGGATCCAGATGGCGCCGCAGGGCACGACGCTCGACAAGCTGTTTGCGCCGTCAAACGGCTTTGGCGCGGTGATCGCCATCGTTCATGCCTCCAGGGCGGTGCGCGACAAGGCCTATGAGCAGGTCGCCAAGCGCGGCGGCTTCACGCTCAACGCGATCGACGAGGCCAAGGCGCTGGCGCGCAAGCTCCCGGGCATTTCCAGCGAGACGCTGACGGCAGGCACGCTGTCGACCTCGCCGCAAATTCCCGACGACGACCTCGACACGGTCGGGCTCGAATGGCTGCTGGTCACGCAATCCAGGATGTCCCCATCCACGGCGGGCGAGCTGGCACGCACCATCTACGAGAACAAATCCGCGCTCGGGCTCGACAACGGCTTTGCCAGCAGAATTGAGCCGGCCTCGACCGAGAAGGACGCCTTCGTGATGGCGCACCAGGGGGCGGCCGACTACATCAACGACGACACCAAATCGTTCATGGATAAGTACAGCGACCTGATGTATCTGGGCGCCGCCGCGCTCAGCGTCATCGGCTCGATCTTCGCGGCGATCTACGCCAAGATCACCCGCATCGCGCCGGAGAAGGCCAGCGAGCTCTCCACCGCCATCCTCGACATCGGCGAGCGGATCGAGCACGCCCACTCTCTGGACCAGCTCGAATGTCTCCAGGACGAGCTGGAGGGCATCTTGCGCGGCGCCGTCATCGGTCTCAGGGACGGCACGATCAGTACCGACGGGCTCGACACCTTCAAGCTCGGTTACGAGTTCGTCCGCGACGAGATCGGCATGCGCCGCGACTATCTGAAACGCCATGCCGGCGAAACCGAGAAGACGGTGCAGGGCGGCGGCCCTGCCCAGCACGACGACAGCAATGTCGTGGTGGTGAAGACCGCCCAGAGCGCCTGACGGCCGCGCCGGTTGGCGCCGCCGCTGCAATGCCGAAGGCGTTGCGGCGCCGAGCCGGGACCCAGGAACCGCAGCTTGCGCTGCTGGATGAGCCCCGGCTCTGCAGCGCATCACTCCGTGCTGCGCTGCGCCCGGGGCACGAGAGAGAGATCGTGACGACCGCCCGTCTGGAACCCAGCCCATCTGCAACCGTTGGTTTCCGGTTGCAACCGGAGACCGCAGCATGCGTGCACTCCTCATCATGGTCCTTCTGGGAATGCTGGCGGCGGCCGGCTACTTCGCCTATTCCGCAATGGCGGTCGAAGGTGAGCCGATCCCGACGGAAGGCTATGTGGCGCTGGCACTGGGCGCGGGGTTTTCCGTCATTGTCGGCGTCGGGCTGATGGTGCTGCTGTTCTTCAGCAGCCGCCGTGGCTACGACGAGCCGCCGCATTTCAGGTAAGGCACCACGCCAGCGACGGCGGCACGGACCGGCAGGCGCAGCAGCGCCGTTCACCCAGCCTGCCCGTCGTTGACGGCCCCCGCCCGGGCGGGCACTTTGACACCGGCGTCCCCGCCGGGACCCGAAGACTTGTCTCAAGATCGAGCCGCCTTTCCGCATGTCCAAGCCGCTGATTTCCGCTCTGGCCCAGTTCGCGGCCGCCACGGCCGGCCGCAACATGACCAAGGCGGCCTATGTGGCTGTGACGGTCGGCGTGCTCAGCATGGTGTTGCTGTCGGACAAGCGCGCCCAGGAGGCGCACGGCTGGTTCAACGCCCTGCTCTGGACCTGCCTCGCCTATTTCGTGTTCGAATGGCTGGTGCGGCTGCGCCACATGACGCAGCAGGGGCGGCTCTCGCTGTACATGTCCTCCTCCGCCGGACTGGTCGATGCGATCGGGGCGCTGGCGGTGCCGGTCGCGCTTCTCTTCGGCGCCGAGCCGAAGACGGCCTGGCTGCTCAGCGTGCTCTGGGTGCTGAAGGTGGTGCCTGGCATCCCCGGCCTGCGGCAGCTTCGCCGCGTGCTGGTGCTGGAATCGGGCCCGCTGGTCAGCGTGCTCGTGATCTTCCTGATGGTGGTCTTCCTCGCCTCCGTCGCCGAATATTTCCTGGAGCGGGACGTGCAGCCGCAGACTTTTGGCAGCGTGCCCGCCGCGCTGTGGTGGGCCGTCGTCACACTCACGACCACCGGCTACGGCGACGTCGTGCCGGTCACGCCGCTCGGCCGCATCGTGGCGGCCGCGGTGATGATCTCCGGCCTCGGCGTGTTCGGCCTCTGGACCGGTATTTTGGCGACCGGATTTGCCGCCGAGACGCGGCGCGACAATTTCCTCAAGACCTGGGAATCCGTCAGCAAGGTGCCATTCTTCGCAGCGCTCGGGCCCGCTGCGATTGCCGACGTCACCCACATGCTGCGGACCATGGAGCTGCCGGCGCGCACCATGATCATTCGCAAGGGCGCGCAGGGCGATTGCATGTATTTCATCGCCGCGGGCGAGGTCGAGGTCGAACTGCCCGGCAAGAAGGTCCAGCTCGGCGAAGGCGCCTTCTTCGGCGAGATGGCGCTGCTCGGCAACAACAAGCGCGGCGCCAACGTCTCGACCACGAAAGTGTCGCGGCTTCTGGTGCTCGACCTCGTCGACTTCCGCGTGCTGATGGCACGGCATCCCGATCTCGCCGAGACCATCGACGCCGAGGCGAAACGCCGCGCGCTCGAAAACAGATAAAAGGAGACAAGAATGTCGGACATCACCGACGCAGCCACCGGCCCCGTGCTCGAACGTGACGGCGCCCGCGCCACCATCCGCCTCAACCGGCCCAAGCATCTCAATCGGCTGCAGGCCGAGGACCTCGACGACCTCGTCAGACTGTTCGATCTGATCGAGGCCGACCCAGCCATCCGCGTGCTGGTGCTGACCGGCACCGGACGCGCCTTCTCGGCCGGGTATGACCTCAATTCGGTCGCCGAGCGCGCCGTCAGCGCCAACGAGCAGCAGAGCGCGGGCTCTGCGTTCGAGGTAGTCGTCAACCGGCTGGAGGATCTGGGCGTGCCGACGATCTGCCGGCTCAACGGCGGCGTCTATGGCGGCTCGACCGACCTCGCGCTCGCCTGCGATTTCCGCATCGGCGTCGACACCGCCGAGATGTTCATGCCGGCGGCGCGGCTCGGGCTGCATTACTACAGGAGCGGCATCAAACGCTACGTCACCCGGCTCGGCGTCGACAATGCGAAGAAGCTGTTCCTGACGGCGCAGAAGATCAGCGCGCCGGAGATGCTGCGCATCGGCTATCTCACCGCGATGGTACCGGTGGAATTCCTCGACGAGGAGGTCGACAAGCTCGCCAACATCCTCGCCGGCAATGCCCCGCAGGCGATGCGCGGCATGAAGCGCGCGATCAACGAATTCGCCCGCGGCGAGCTCGATGACCGCGCCGCCGACCAGCGCCACCGCGACAGCATGCGCGGCGACGAGATCAAGGAAGGCATCAAGGCGTTCGCGGAGAAGAGAGCGCCGAGGTTTTGAAATTTCTCTCGCTGTCGTCCCGGACAAGCGCGCCCTAAGCGCGCCGATCCGGGACCCATAACCACAGGGAGTGGTTACCGCGCCGGGCTGCTAACTCCGAGTCTTCGCAAAACACCTTCCTGTGGTTATGGGTCCCGGGTCTGCGCTGACGCTTGCCCGGGACGACAGCGGAGAATGAGGCGCCTGCTCAGCCCCCAACCGCCTTCGCATGCAGCGCCGCCATCTCGTCGTCCGCCGCATTGATGCGCTGGAATGCAGGCCGCGCGGTCATGCGTTCGGCATAGCGGACGAACACGTCCTTCTTCGGTACGATGCCGAACATCATGGTCCAGCTGAACGCCACGCCCCACAGCACGTCGGCAGCCGTCATCCGCTCGCCGAGCAAATAGGGCCCTTTCGACAGCTGCGCTTCCAGCGCGCCGAGCATGGTGTCGTAGTCGGCATAGGGCGACTGCGTGATCGGCGCCGGCTCGCGCTGCATGAACTTGTCGATCAGCGCCGGCTCGAAGGATGAGCCGTAATAGGCGATCCAGCGCAGATAAGGACCGCGCAGCGGATCGTTCAGCGCGGGCGTCAGATCTGCCTGCGGGAAGAGATCGGCGAGATGGATGGTGATCGCGACCTGCTCGGTCACCAGGGCATCGCCGTGGCGGATCGCCGGGACCTTGCCGAGCGGATTGATGGCGAGATAGGCGGGCTGACGCTGCTCGCCGGCCTTCATGTTGAGGACGTGCAGATCGTAGGGCGCGCCCAGCTCCTCCAGCAGCACCCGCGTGCCGGTGGCGCGGCTTTGCGGCGAGTAATACAGCGTGATGCGGTTCGGATCGGTCATGGCAGGTCTCCATCGGGCCAGCGGGCGGTGGGGGCAGCTTGTAGCGGGCCATACCTGACATCCTGTGTCAGGTATGGTTTAAGCAATCCATGCGCGCGAGCCGAATGTTGTCGATCCTCACCACCCTCCAGGCCAGGGGGCAAGTCACCGCGCCCGAACTCGCGGAGGCCTGCGAGGTCTCGGTCCGCACGATCTATCGCGACATCGACGCGCTCGCCGCGTCCGGCGTTCCGGTTTACGCCGACCGTGGCGCGGAGGGCGGCTATCGGCTGCTCGACGGCTATCGCGTGCGGCTGAACGGCCTGTCGCAGAGCGAGGCCGAGACGCTGTTCCTGGCGGGCTTGCCGGGCCCGGCGGCGGCGCTCGGGCTGGATGCGGCAATGATCGCCGCGCAGAACAAGCTGATGGCGGCGCTGCCCGTCCATCTGCGCCAGGACGCCAGCCGGATGCAGGAACGCTTTCATCTGGACGCGCCGGGCTGGTTCGGCGAGGCCGAAGAGCCGAAGCATCTGCGCACGATTGCCGGCGCGGTGCTGCGCGGGACACTGATCAAGATCCGCTACCAGAGCTGGCGCGCGGAGAAACAGCGTCGCCTCGCGCCGCTCGGCCTCGTGCTGAAGGGCGGGAGCTGGTATTTCGCCGGCCAGGTCGACGCCAGCGTGCGCACCTATCGCGTCGCGCGCGTGCTCGACTGCACGGCGCTCGACGAAGGCTTCGATCGTCCCGCCGATTTCGATCTCGCCGCCTATTGGCAGGCCGCGACGCTGCGTCTCGAGGCCGAGATGCATCCCAATGTCGCGATCGTCCGGTTGTCGCCGTTCGGCGTCAAGCTGCTCGACGCGCTGAGCCAGCCGTACATCAAGGCGCGCACGCAGCTCGAGGAGACCGCTGATGTGGACGGCTGGCGCATTGCGCGCGTGCCTGCTGGCAAGACGTCCTGGCACGCCGCGGCCGAATTGTTGCGGCTCGGCCCCGAGGCCGAGGTGCTGGAGCCCGCCGACCTCCGCGACAAGATGGCGGAACTGACGCAGGCGATGGCCGCGCGCTATCGCGCGGCGCGGAAAACATGAGGCCGGCATCTTTCGCCGCAGCCCACGAAACATTCCTGAAACACGATTCTCCTCCTCCCGGGTGAACGCATTCGCGTCTCGGCCCGACCGAGATGCAGGGACACAACAACGGCCTTAGCGCCACACTGGAGAATGAAGATGTTTCGTAAGCTTGCTCTCGGCCTGATCGCCGCCGGTTCGCTCGGCGTTGCCGCTCTCGCGCCCACCGCCGCCTCGGCTGGCGGTTTCCACCATCACCATTGGGGTCATGGCTGGGGTCCGGGCTGGGGCTTCGGCGGCGTCTACGTCAACACCGGCGTCAGCAACTGCTACCAGGAGCGCCTCGTTCGGACCCGCCATGGCATGCGCGTCCGCGTCGTGAATGTCTGCGCGTACGGAATCTACTGATATCTCGCCTTCCAAACAAAGCTCCGGTCGCGCTGCGGCCGGAGTTTTGCGTTTGGTTAACGGCTCCTCAGATTCCGGCGAAACCAGGCCCAGGTTTCGCGCGTCGTATGGATGTAGCCGCGGCCGCGATAAACGATCTCACCGTCGACGATCTCGTTCAGCTTCGGCAGCGCGTGAAACGGTATCGAGGGATAGGCGTGGTGCTCGACATGGTAGGGCATGTTCCACGCGAACCATTTGACCACCGCAGCGGTGTAGGTGGTGCGGGTGTTCTGAAAAGCACTGCGAGTGCGCTCGCAGCCGGTATGCTCGGCATAGAGATAGGGCCGCAGGAACAACTGCCCAATAACAAGCGGGACGAGCCAGACCCAGAGCAGCAGCGCTGACGAGAACCACAGCGAGAGCGCGAGCAGCAGGACATAGACCGCGACATAGATACGCGCCTCTCTCACGATGACGGCGCGCTTGTTTTCGGGGATCCAGGGCACGGTGACCTTTCCGGTGACCGCATGGCCGAGCATCAGCCGGAGACGGCCGGCGACCTGGAGCAGGCCGCTATAGGCGATCGCGAGCTGCGTGTCGGATGTCGGTTTCACCCCGACGATCAGCTCGGGATCCTTGTCCGGATCCTGGGTGTAGCGATGATGATCCCAGTGAAACAGGCAGTAATATTCGTAAGGCAATCCGATGAGGAAGGCCGAGAGATAACCGACGACGAGGTTGAGGCTGCGGCTTTTGAACGCGGTCTTGTGCGCGGTCTCGTGCACCGCCATGAACAGGAAGGCGACGACATAGCCCTGCACCGCCATCAGCGGCAGCGCCCAGAGCACGCCCCAGGTCGACGAAACCTTCCAGATCAGCGTGCCCACCAGCACGATCACGCCATAATGGCCGAGGCTCTGCGCTGCGCCTCTGACATCGGAGCGGGCCGACAATTCGCGCAGCATGGCGGGCGTTAGCGGCTTCAGGCGATGGCCGGACTCTGAAACGGCTGTGTCGGTCATGATCGGTTGCCTGCCTGCTTGCCAAGTAGGTCCGCGATTTCGGCCTTGATGAAGGCCTGGTCGCGCGGATTGCCAACGGGATTGCCGGCGCGATGGCCATGCAGTGACGGGATCGGACGCAGCACCGCGGATTTCGCGTTGACCAGTCGGCCGAGCTCGTCCTCGTTGTCGCGGACATCGAAATAACGGTCGGTCGCGCCCGGCATCAGCAGCATGTGCGCCTTGATCGCCGCCAGCGCCCGATCGAAATCGCCAGCGAAGCTCGCACAGCGGCTGATGTCGCCGTTCTGCCAGATGCCGATCTGTACCAACAGATCATTGGCGTCGCGCCGGGCAAACGTCGCGTCCCAGACGCGGACGAGGTAATCTTCCAGCGAGGTGAAGCCGGCCTCGCGCCAGAGCTCGTCGCGATAGAAGCCGTGCGACATCGCCCAGCCGGCATAGACGCGCCCCATGGCGCGGTAGCCGGCGACGGGTTTCTCGGCGAAGCGGCCGTGGCCGAAGGCAGGATCGGCGGTCAGCGCGGCCTTCACGCTTTCCAGGAAGACATGGTTATAGGGTGCGCAGCGGGCGCTGCCGCAGACCACGGCTGCACGCTCGACCATGTCGGGGTGCAGCGCCGCCCAGTGATACGCCTGCATGCCGCCCATCGACCAGCCATAGACGAGGGCCAGCTTTGAAATGCCGAAACGCTCGGTGAGGAGCCGATGCTGGACCGTAATCGCATCGTGATAGGTCACCTCGGGAAACGGCGCCGCGGTATTCGACGGCGAGGACGACAGGCCGTTGCCAAACAGGTTCGGGATGACGATGAAGTAGCGCGTGGGATCGAGCACGCCGTCCGGGCCGATCAGCCACTCGGTGTCAAAATGCTGCGCGCTGAACGAGGTCGGATAGAGGATGACGTTGTCCTTTGCAGCGCTCAGCGTGCCGTAGGTCTTGTAGGCAAGCTTCAGCGAAGGGAAAACGCTCCCGGACTGGAGGACAACGTCGCCAGCCTCGAATATCTCGTAATGCGCCGTCATGAACCGAACTCCGCTTACGCAGCCGCAGAGCGCCGCAGCTTCCACGATGCATCGATCATGCCGGGCTCGCAGCTGCGTCATTGCAGCAGATTTTGTAACTGTACTTATAGTACAGTTATTCGAGACCGGCAAGATAAATCAGATCCGCTCGCCGACTCAGGCGATGGCGGCGATGTAGCGCTCCACCGACGCCGCGAAGGCGGCCTTGGCGCCGCTGGCGATGTTGCGGCCCCACCAGGCGCCATAGATGCGATCGAAGGCGAGCGGCTCGACGGCGGCCGCAATCCGCCGCACCGCAGCTGCATTGAGCGGCATGTAGTTGGGATAGGAATACATGAAGCTGACGAAGCGGCGGTCCATCGTCACCTGGGCGATGTCGCCGGTGAGCAGCGCGCCGCTGCCCTCGGCACCGCGTTGCCAATGCAGCATGGTGGCGCCGGCGAAATGACCGCCGGTGCGTAGCAGCAGCACATCGTCTGAGATGCGGTGGCTCTCGCCGGCCCAGTGCACGATCGAGGGATGCGGCCGCGTGACGAAAGCGCGATCGTCGGCATGCAGATAGACCGGCACGCCGCCAAAGGTATCGCTCCAGTCTGCGACCGCGCCGTAGTAATGCGGATGCGAGATCGCGATCGCCTTCAGCCCGCCGAGCGCCGCCACGTACTGGATGGCTTCATCGGTCGCGAGCGGAATGCAATCCCACATCACGCAGCCGTCGCCCTGAGGCACCAGCAGCGCGCGCTGTCCGATCGCGAAGCTCGGCTCCAGACCGATCCCGGTGAGGCCGAGATCGTCGCGTCCCACCAGTCGATGGCCCCGCGCGAGCTCCTCGCGCGTGAGAAAGGTCTGCCCCTTCCAGTTCACGAACTGCCGTTCATCCTCGCAGATCACGCAGGAGGCGGGCGGATTTCCGACGTTCGGGAATTGCGCGCCGCAGATTTCGCAGGTCCAGAGAGGCATGACCAGAACTCCGTGGGAAGATCGCAGGATGACATTGCGACCGCGCTTTCGGCAAGATCGGAACCAACGCGCCCAGCGCTCGTTACGTTCAGGTCCACGCCGGAAGGATGGTCAAGAGGATCGCGACACACGAAGAGCATGTTTAGGTATCGATGACATCGCGGCCTCCCTCCTCGTCCCGTATCTGGCCTCTGTTCGCGCTCAACTTCTTCATGGCCGACATGCAGTCGGGCATTGGGCCGTTCGTCGGGGTCTTCCTCCAGGAGCGCGGCTGGGCGACCGGGTTGATCGGCACCGCGATGACGATCGGCAATGTCGCGGGCATGCTGGTCACGACCCCGATCGGCGGCTTCATCGATTCCAGCCGCAACAAACGGCTATGGGTCGTCATTCCCGGCATCTGCGTCGTTCTCGCCTCCGCCATCATCCTGATCTCGCAAAACTTCTGGGCGGTGACGTTCTCGCAAGTGGCGCAATCGCTGGCGAGCGCCGCCATCGTGCCGGCGGTAACAGGCATCACGCTCGGCATCGCCAAGCAGAAGGGGTTCAACGCGCTCAACGGCCGTAATCAGGCCTTCAACCACGCCGGCAACATGGTCGGCGCGGCATTGTCCGGCTATCTCGGCTACAGGTTCGGCTATGTCGCCGTGTTCGTGCTGGCGGCCGTGTTCGGCGCCATCGCGATCGCCTGCGTGATGATGATCCCCGCCAAAGCGATCGACGACCGTGCCGCACGCGGCAGCAAGGAAGACGACTCCAAGGCTCCGCCGGATGCGATGACGATGCTGCTCAAGCACAAGGCTCTGCTCGTGCTGGCACTCGCGCTCGCGGTCTTCCACCTCGGCAATGCCGCCATTGTACCGCTCTACGGGCTTGCGGCCGTGGCCGAGGGACAGGCCAACGGCCCGAGCTTCGTCGCGACCACCGTGGTGATCGCGCAAGGCGTCATGATCGTGACCTCGCTGATCGCGATGAAGGCCGCGAGCAAGCGCAACTATTGGCCGGTGATCCTGGTGTCCTTCATGTTCCTGCCCGTCCGCGGCGTGATGGCCTTCTTCGTGACGGGATGGTGGGGCGTCATACCGATGCAGGTGCTCGACGGTATCGGCACCGGCCTGCAGACGGTCGCCGTTCCCGGTATGGTGGCGCGCGCGCTGAACGGCAGCGGCCGCATCAATCTCGGCCAGGGCGCCGTGATTACGTTGCAGGGCATCGGCGCCAGCCTCAGTCCCGCGCTCGGCGGCTGGATCGCGCAATGGATCGGCTACGGGCCGACCTTCCTGCTGCTCGGCGGCTTCGGCCTCGCCTCAATGGTGCTGTGGCTGGCATTCGGGGCGGCAGTGAAGAAATACTGAGGCTCGCCGCCACCCGAACGCCACGACGCAAAGTGCTTTTGCAGTCCACGCACATGGGGACTGCGGCACCTGGTCGCGGTCTCTGGGCGCCGTTGCGAGTGGCTTATCACGCAATCCGCCGCTTTTGCCGTTGCGGCGCACCGTCCTGGCGATACAACCTGCCGTAAACCGTCAACATCTGCGCTTCCGACCGATGATCCAGCCACAACTCTCATTCGATGGCGACCCGAATGGCCCGGCCTATGAAAGATGGCGCGAGCAGTTTTGCCGTCAGGTGGCCAACGTCGATTTCGTGCCGGTCGGAGAAGGGCGCGTTCACCGAACCATTGCGCCGGCGATTCTTCCCCGCATCAGGCTCTCGGCCTCGTTCGGCTCGCCGATGTCTTTCGTGTCGTTGGGGACCAACGACGAATTGGTGATTACGATGTCGCCCAATTCGGCGCTCAGCGGGGCCATGGGAAAACGCCCGCTGGAGATCGCCGCGGGCGACGTTACGATCGGCGATCCCTCGATCAAGGGCGCGCACATCACTCAGACAGGGTTTGGCAATTTCCAGACTGCGCTGTTGCCGCGCAAGGCGCTGCTGCGCGCGTGCCCGAATGCAGAGGATTTGATTGCAAGCTCAATCCCCGGCGCCAATCCGATCACATCGATGTTCCTGCGCTATTATGATCTCGCGCATGAGTATGCCGACAAGCTCGGCCCCGCGGAGCTGGACGCGGTCTCGCAGCACCTGTTCGACCTTTCGGTGCTGATGATCGGAGCGCGCGGCGATGTCGCCGAGCAGGCTCGAATGCGAGGCCTGGCGGCAGCGCGTCTCGAAACCCTCAAGTCCGACATCCTGGCGCAGCTTGACAGCCCCGCGCTGTCGCTCACCGTCCTTTCAGCCGCGCACCGGATCAGCCCGCGCACGATCCAGCTATTGTTCGAACAGGCCGGCATCACCTATAGCGGCTTCGTGCTGGAGCAGCGCCTGCTGCGTGCCGAACGCCTGCTGCGAAATCCCGCCATGCGCATGCGCAAGATCATCGAAATCGCGCATCTCGCGGGCTTTCACGACGTATCCTACTTCCATCGCGCATTCCGCCGCCGCTTCGGACAGACGCCCGACGACGTCAGGAAGCTGGCCGGCGACGCCGGCTAGCGAACTCGATCACGACGCAGCCAAAGGCCGCCCGGCCTTACGCGCCAAAATTCTTCTGGATCGCCTTGTCGAGCGTCTCGCCGCCGACGAAGCGCTGGCGCAGTTCGCGCTTGAGCAGCTTGCCGCTCGGATTCTTCGGCAAGGCATCCACGAAGATGACGCGCTTGGGCACCTTGAAATGCGCCATCTGGCCGGCGCAGTGCTTGATGACGGCGTCCTCGTCCAGCTTTTCGCCGCTCTTGACCACGACGATGGCGGTGACCGCCTCGATCCAGCGCGGATCGGGCAGGCCGACGACGGCGACCTCGGAAACCGCCGGGATACGATATACCATCTCCTCGACCTCGCGGCTGGCAACGTTCTCCCCGCCGGTCTTGATCATGTCCTTGACGCGATCGACCACGGTGATGTGGCCCTCTTCGTCGACGGTGGCGAGATCGCCGGAGTGAAACCAGCCGCCGGTGAATGCTGCCGCGGTCTTCACGGGATCGTTGTAATATCCGGACAATAGATGCGGCGAGCGGTGCACGATCTCGCCGACCTCGCCGACCTCAACGTTTTCCATTGACGTGTTGACGACGCGCGTCTCGACATTGAGCACCGGCTTGCCTGCCGAGCCTGCCTTTCGGAGCTGGTCCTCCGGACGCAGCACGGTCGCGAGCGGCGCGATCTCGGTCTGGCCGTAGAAGTTCCAGAATTTTACGGCGGGCAAGCGGCGCTGCAGCTCGAGCAAAACTTCCACCGGCATGATCGAGGCGCCGTAATAGCCCTTCTGCAGGGACGACAGGTCGGACTTGTCGAAATTCGGCGAGCGCAGCATCGCGATCCAGATCGTCGGCGGCGCGAAGAACGAAGTGATCTTGTGGGCCTGGATCAGCGCCAGGATGTTGTCGGCGGTCGGCTTGCCCGTGATCACCCCGGAGGCGCCGAGATACACTTGCGGCCCCAGAAAGACGTCGAGCTGAGCGCAGTGATAGAGCGGCAGCGCGTGCAGGAACTTGTCATCCACGCTCATGCCGCCATCGATGATGCAGCTGACATACTGCCACATCACCGCTTCATGGGTCAGCATCGCACCCTTGGGCAGCGATTCGGTGCCCGAGGTGTAGACGATCTGCGCGAGATCGCGGCTGTCGACCGAGGCTTCCAGGAATGAGCCGTCGGAATGAAGTAGATCGTCGAAGGTGGTGAGGCCCGCCGGCGCCGACGCGGGATCCTCGCCCGGCAGCCAGATCATCTTCTCGACGGCGCAATCCCTGGCGCTGGCCGCGCGCGCGGGCTCGACGAAGTCCGGCCCCGCCGCGAGCAACTTTGCGCCGGAGCTTTTCAGGATGAAATTGATCTCGTCCGGATTGAGCATGAAGTTGATCGGCACCAGCACCGCGCCGATCCGCGCCACCGCGAAGCGCAGCGCGGCGAAGGCGTGCGAATTGCGCGACAGCACCGCGAGGCGATCGCCCTTCTTCACGCCGAGCCCGAGCAGACCGCGGCCGAGCCGGTTGCAGATCGCATCCATCTCGGCAAAGGTCCAGCTCACATCACCGCAGCTCACCGCAAGCTTGTTCGGCTCACGGCCCGCCGAGCGGCGCAGGAGATCGCCGATGGAATGTTCGCGCGCTTTCGAGATGGTGGCTGCGGTGTCGCCGGTCATGTGTCCCTCCGTGTGATGTCTGATTTGTTGAATTTCTTAACTGAAATCTTGCGTCTTGTTTTTCGCTACCGGCGCCGGGCCGCCTGCGCGTGCTCCATGTACATGTGCTCGACCGAGCGATCGAGCGAAGCAATCTTCTCGAAGCCGCGGCGCCAGTCCTGCAAATGCCGGCGAGTCCAAAGCACGCCGGCCTCGCGGTCGCGGTCGCGGATCGCGTCAATGAGATGGCGGTGCGCCGCGACGAGACGCGGGCCGCCTTCGGCGACACCGGTCACGATCATCTCGGTGGTCGGGTAGAACAATTGCGCCGCGGGCTCGCGCGCGAGCTGGAGCACGCGGTTTTGCGAGGCTTTTGCGACCAGCACGTGGAATTCGGCATCGCATTCGGCCAGCCGCGCGGGATCGCCGACCACGGCCTCGCTGCGCGCGAGATTGCCGGCGAGCTCGGCGAGATTCTCCTCGCTCGCACGCTCCACCGCGCCCTCGATGCTGGCCACCTCCAGCGTCATCGAGGCCTCATAGAGCTCGCGGAACGTTACCTCGTGCAGGACCAGCGCGCGGCTGAGACGGCTTGCGAGTTTGCTGTAGCGCGGCAGGCAGGCGTGCAGGCGGCGGGAGGAATCGCGCCGGATCAGCCCGCCCTCCTCCAGCACACGGATGCCCTCGCGGATGGTCGAGCGATTGACGCCGAACTGGCGGACCAGATCGTGCTCGGTGCCGATGGGATCGCCGGGCTTGATGCGGCCATTGACGATCTCGCGCTCGATGGCGTCGGCCACCTTCTGATAGGCCGGCGCGACATCAATCGGTCGGAACAGCGGCGCGACAGGCAAATCGGCCTCCAATGGTGATTGTCGGACAAAGTATAAGCGTCGCTGCGGGATGCGTCAAACTGCGCCGTTCCTGCGACAGAGGCAACAAATTGACTCTGCCGGAACCGAGTTCTAACTTTGTCGGACAAAGGGACAGAATAGTCCCGCTCAAGAGGAAACGTATCCATGAGATCTATCGCAGCACTCGTGTCTGCGGCCGGCTTGCTGTCGGCTGCCCTGATCACCCCCGCCTCGGCCCAGCAGGCGCCGCTCAAGATCGGCGTGCTCTCCGACTTCTCCTCCGTCTATTCCGACATTGGCGGCATGGGGAATGTCGAGGCGACCAAAATGGCGATCGAGGATTTCGGCGGGCAGATGTTCGGCAAGCCGATCGACATGGTCTCGGCCGACGTGCTCAACAAGCCCGACGTCGCCTCGACCATCGCCCGCAAATGGTGGGAGACCGAGGGCGTCGACATGATCATCGACCTGCCGACGTCGGCGACCGCGCTTGCGGTGATGGAACTGTCGAAGCAGTACGAGAAGATCATGATCGTGACGGATGCGGCCAGCTCCGACATCACGGGAAAATCCTGCTCGCCCTACACCGCGCACTGGACCTACGACACCTACGCCAACGCGCACACCGTCGGCAGCGCCATCGTCAAGAACGGCGGCGACACCTGGTTCTTCCTCACCGCCGACTACGTGTTCGGCCATTCGGTCGAGCGCGATACCGGCGATGTCGTGAAGGCTGCGGGCGGCAAGGTGCTCGGCAGCGTCAAGCATCCGCTCAATACCGCCGACTTCTCCTCGTTCCTGCTTCAGGCCCAGGCCTCCAAGGCCAAGATCATCGGCCTCGCCAACGGCGGCGGCGACACCATCAACGCGATCAAGCAGGCTGGCGAGTTCGGCATCGTCGCCGGCGGCCAAAACCTGGCCGCGATCGTGATGTTCATCTCCGACGTGCACAGCCTCGGCTTGAAGCTCGCGCAAGGCCTGATCATCACCGAGGCCTATTACTGGGATCTCAACGACAAGACCCGCGCCTTCGGCAAGCGCTTCCTCGAGCGAGTCAAGCGCATGCCGACGATGAACCAGGCCGCCACCTACAGCGCGACGCTGCATTACCTCAAGGCCGTGCAGGCCGCCGGCACCAGGGACACCAAGACGGTGATGGCGAAGATGCGCGAGCTGCCGGTGCGCGACGCCTTCACCGACAACGGCGTGCTGCGCGAGGACGGCCGCATGGTGCACAGCATGTACCTGTTCCAGGTGAAGAAGCCCGAGGAATCCAAAGGGCCGTGGGATTACTACAAGCTGCTCGCCGAGGTGCCCGCCGACCAGGCGTTCCGGCCGCTGAAGGATGGCGGCTGCCCGCTGGTGAAATAGGGCGGCCCGGATCGAGCCGATAGCAATCCGTTCAGCAATCCTCGCTCGTCCGCTTGCAATCACGGCGGACGAGCGGCGACGCAGAGCCCAAATTTGAGGCAGATACGCCTCGCGCCTCCGTCTGATCTGCATCAAGTTGCGATGCAAAATTCGCTGCAATGTTGAGCCTGCCTTTCCGCACCATCAGCGGCCGGGTTCGTGTCTCAACAGTGGGCGCCGCCTCACGGCGTTTTGATCAAATGAACTTCACTCCGGGTCGCGTCATCGCCGCGATCGCCGTCCTCTTTGCTGGCGGCGGCTATTACTATTGGCAGCACCGCGATACCAACACGCTGCCTGCAGGCTTCGCCCGCGGCAACGGCCGCATCGAGGCAGTCGAGATCGACATCGCGACCAAGACGCCCGGCCGGATTCGCGAGATCCTGGTCAACGAGGGCGACTTCGTGCGCGCGGGCCAGATTCTGGCGCGCATGGACACCGAGCAATTGCAGGCCCAGCGCCGCCAGGCCGAAGCACAGCTGCAGCGCGCGTCCATCAACGTCGAGACCGCCAAGAGCCTGGTGAACCAGCGCGAAGCCGAACGCAAGGCCGCCGAGGCCGTGGTCGACCAGCGCATCGCGCAGCTCGACAGCACCAGCCGCAAGCTCGATCGTTCCGAACAATTGATCAGAACCAGTGCGGTATCGCAGCAGGTGCTGGACGACGACCGCTCTGCCAACGCCACGGCCAAGGCGGCGCTTGCCGCGTCCCACGCTCAGGTCGCGGCATCCGAGGCCGCGATCAGCTCCTCCCGCGCCATGGTGATCGACGCGGGCGCTTCGGTCGACGCCGCGAAGGCCGCGATCGAAAGCATCAATGCCGACCTCAATGACAGCGTGCTGAAGGCGCCGCGCGACGGCCGCGTGCAGTATCGCGTGTCGCAGCCCGGCGAGGTGCTCGCCGCCGGCGGCCGCGTCCTCAACATGGTCGATCTCGGCGACGTCTACATGACGTTCTTCCTGCCGACGGCCGAGGCTGGCCGCGTCGCGATGGGCGCCGAGGTTCGCCTCGTGCTCGACGCCATCCCGCAATATGTGATCCCCGCCAAGGCCACCTTCGTCGCCGACGTCGCGCAATTCACGCCCAAGACCGTCGAGACCGAGGAGGAGCGTCAGAAGCTGATGTTCCGCATCAAGGCACATATCGCGCCCGAGCTGCTGCGCCAGCACATCGAGCATGTGAAGACCGGCCTGCCCGGCATGGCCTATGTGCAGCTCGATCCGGCCGCACAATGGCCCGACAATCTCAAGATCAAGCTGACGAGATGAGCGCGACTGCCACAGCCGATGCATCGGCTGCCGCCGGCAGCGTGGTGCATCTGGAAGGCGTGGGCCTGAGCTATGGCAAGGCCCGGGCGCTCGATGCCATCACGCTCGACCTGCCGTCCGGCTGCATGGTCGGACTGATCGGCCCCGACGGCGTCGGCAAATCGAGCCTGCTGTCGCTGATCGCCGGAGCCCGCGCGATCCAGGACGGACGCATCCACGTGCTCGGCGGCGATATGGCAAGCTCGCGCCATCGCCGCAACGTGTGCCCCGACATCGCCTATATGCCGCAGGGGCTCGGCAAGAATCTGTATCCGACACTGTCGGTGTTCGAGAACATCGACTTCTTCGGCCGCCTGTTCGGACACGACAAGGCCGAGCGGCACAGGCGGATCGCCGGCCTGCTGCGCGACACCGGGCTCACGCCCTTCGCCGACCGGCCGGCGGCAAAACTCTCCGGCGGCATGAAGCAGAAGGTCGGCCTGTGCTGCGCCCTGATCCACGATCCCGAACTCTTGATCCTGGACGAGCCGACCACCGGCGTTGATCCGCTGTCGCGCCGCCAGTTCTGGGAATTGATCACCTCGATCCGCGATAGCCGGCCCGGCATGAGCGTGATCGTCTCGACCGCCTACATGGAAGAGGCCGCGCAGTTCGACTTCCTGATCGCGATGAATGCCGGCCGCGTGCTGGCGACCGGAACGCCTGCCGAGCTCAAGCGGCAGACCGGCGCGGATACGCTCGACGAGGCCTTCATTCGTCTCTTGCCCGACGCGGATCGCAGCAACTACACCAATGTCGTCATCCCGCCGCGCGCCGAGGACCATGACGAGATCGCGATCGAGGCCGACCACCTGACCCGACGGTTCAACGGCTTCGTGGCCGTCGACGACGTCAGCTTCCGCATCAGGAAGGGTGAGATCTTCGGCTTCCTCGGCTCGAACGGGTGCGGCAAGACCACGACCATGAAGATGCTCACGGGCCTCCTGCCGGTGAGCGAAGGCACCGCGCGGCTGTTCGGCAAGACCATCGATGCCGGCGACATGTCGGTGCGGCGGCGCATCGGCTACATGTCGCAGGGCTTCTCGCTCTATTCGGAGCTCACGGTCGCGCAAAATCTCGATCTGCATGCGCGGCTGTTCGAGCTGCCGGCGGAGACCATCGCCCCGCGCATCAGCGAGATGATCAGCCGGTTCGACCTCGCCGACGTTACCGAGGCCCTGCCCGATGCGTTGCCGCTCGGGCTGCGGCAGCGATTGTCGCTGGCGGTCGCCATGATCCATGCGCCCGACATCCTCATCCTCGACGAGCCGACCTCCGGCGTGGATCCGGTCGCCCGCGACCGCTTCTGGCAGATCCTCGCCGAGCTCTCCCGCAAGGACAACGTCACCATCTTCGTCTCGACCCATTTCATGAACGAGGCCGAGCGCTGCGACCGGGTCTCGCTGATGCATGCGGGCAAGGTGCTGACGTCGGACACACCCGCGGCGATCGTGGCCGCACGCGGCACCGCGACGCTGGAGCAGGCCTTCATCGCCTGCCTGGAAGAGGCGATCGCGGATAAGGCGGAGCCGGCCGGCCAGCCTGCGATCGCATCGCCCCTACCGGCCGCGACAGCGCAGCCGCCACGCAAGCGCGGCGCGACGTTCAATCCGACCCGCATGCTCGCCTATTCCCGGCGCGAGGCACTCGAACTGCGGCGCGATCCGATCCGCGCCACGCTCGCAATCCTCGGCAGCGTGCTGCTGCTGTTCGTGCTCGGCTATGGCATCAGCATGGACGTCGAGAACCTGACTTTCGCCGTGCTCGACCGCGACGACAGCGCGATCAGCCGCGATTACAGCCTCCAGATCGCGGGCTCGCGCTACTTTACCGAAAAATCCCCCATCACCGACTATGCCGATCTCGACCGTCGCATGCGCGCCGGCGAGATCGGGCTTGCCATCGAGCTGCCGCCGGGCTTCGGTCGTGACGTCAGCCGCGGCCGCCATGTCGAGATCGGCGCCTGGGTCGACGGCGCCAATCCGACGCGGGCCGAAACGCTGCGCTCCTACGCCCAGGCGATCCACGCCACCTGGCTCGCGCAAAAGGGCCGCGAGCTCTACGGCGAGGCGGCGATCGCCGGCGCCTACCAGCTCCAGCTGCGCTACCGCTACAATCCCGATGTCATCAGCGTCGTCGCCATGGCGCCGGGCATCATTCCGCTGCTGCTGATCATGATTCCGGCCGTGCTCGCCGCGCTCGCGGTCGTGCGCGAGAAGGAGCTCGGCTCGATCGTCAATTTCTACGTGACGCCGGTGACGCGGCTGGAATTCCTGCTCGGCACGCAGCTGCCCTATGTCGTGCTGGCGTTCGGAAACTTTCTCCTTCTCGTCGGCTTTGCCCTCGTCGTCTTCCGCGTCCCCTTCACCGGGAGCTTTCCGACCTACGCGCTCGCCGCGCTGCTCTACGTCACGGCGACGACCGGCATGGGGCTGGTGATCTCGGCCTTCATGAACAGCCAGATCGCGGCCCTGTTCGGCACCGTTCTGGTCACGCTGATACCGGCCATTCAGTACTCCGGGCTGATCGATCCGGTTTCCTCGCTGCAGAGACTTGGTGCCCTGGTCGGGCGGCTCTATCCCACCACCTATTTCGTCACGATCTCGCGCGGCACCTTCTCCAAGGGCCTGGCGTTCGACACCCTCCACAACGACCTGCTGGCGCTCGCGATCATGGTCCCCGTCCTGGTGATTGCCGGCGCGACGCTGCTGAAGAAACAGGCCCGCTGACCATGCGCTTCGACAATTTGTTTCAGCTCGGCATCAAGGAATTGCGCGGCCTGGTGCGTGACCCCATGCTGCTCGTGCTCATCGTCTATTCCTTCACGCTGGCGGTCTATGCCGGCGCGAAGGCGCTGCCGGAAACGCTGAACCGCGCCGCGATCGCGGTCGTCGACGAAGACCATTCGCCGATCTCGACCCGCATCGAGATGGCATTCACGGCGCCCTACTTCTCCGTACCGCGCATGATCTCGCAATACGACATGGACCGGCGGATGGACGCCGGCCTCGATACCTTCGCGCTCGACATCCCGCCTGACTTCCAGCGCGACCTGCTGGCGCGCAAATCGCCCACGATCCAGCTCAACGTCGATGCGACCCGCATCTCACAGGCGTTCAACGGCGGCGGCTATATCGAGCAGATCGTCAGCGGGGAAGTCGCGGAGTTCCTGGCGCACACGCGCAATGCCCAGACCGCGCCGATCGAGCTGACGCTGCGGGCGCGATTCAATCCGGAGCTGAAGAAATCCTGGTTCGGCGCCATCGACCACGTGATCACCTCGATTACGATGCTCTCGATCATCCTGACCGGCGCGGCGCTGATCCGCGAGCGTGAGCACGGCACCATCGAGCATCTGCTGGTGATGCCGGTCACGCCATTGGAGATCATGGTGAGCAAGGTCTGGTCGATGGGAGCCGTGGTGCTGGTCGCCTCCGCGCTGTCGATCGCCTTCGTCGTCAAGGGCTGGCTGGAGGTGACGATCGACGGCTCGCTGGCGCTGTTCCTCGTCGGCGCCGCGCTGCAACTGTTTGCCACCACCAGCATGGGCATCTTTCTCGCCACCGTCGCCGGCTCGATGCCGCAGTTCGGGCTGCTGCTGATCATGATCCTGCTGCCGCTGCAGACCCTGTCGGGCAGCATGACACCGCGCGAGAGCATGCCGCAATTCGTCCAGGACATCATGCTCGCGGCGCCCAACACGCATTTCGTGATGCTCGCCCAGGCGATCCTGTTCCGCGGCGCGGGCCTGGAGGCCGTGTGGCCGCAGCTGGTCGCGCTCGCCGTGATCGGCGGCGTCTTCTTCGTGATCGCACTGCGGCGCTTCCGCGCGTTCCTGGCTTAGCCCGCGGCTCAGAGCTTGTGCCCCTTCTGGCGCAGCGCCTCGATCAGGCGCTGCTTCAATTCGTCGGCGGCCTTCTGGCTGACATCCTGGCCGATCTGCGCACTCGCCTGCGCCAGCGCATCCGACTTCTCCAAGAACTTCTTCCCGGCCGGCTGGGCATAGAACGCCTCGATCTGGCGCAGCTCGTCCACGCTGAAGCTTTGGGCATAGAACGCCGCGATCTGCTCGACCATGGACGCAACGAACGGAGCATAGATCTCGGAGCCGGGTGCCGTCACCGCATCGTAGTCGCGCTCGATCTCCGGCCTGTCCTGCGCGACCACGGGCCGGAGCTTGAGCAGGAGTTGCGGCAGCAATGCGCGGTACTGATCGGCGATCTTCAAGGTGACGACGAGCTTGCGCGCCGCGCTCATCGTCTCCGGCGACGGCGCCTGCGCGGATGCACCGCAGGCGAGAAACAGGAGAGCGCCGGCGATCGTCATCAAACGTTTGGACATTGGGCTCTCCAGGACATGCGGACGATGCTTCAGCGGCTCGCGGGAGCCGCGCCGGCGGTCGCGGCCTGCGCGCTCTCGACCATCTCCGGCTCCTCGGCCTCCGTCACCTTCACGAACAGGTTCGGCACACGCTCGGCGCGGTCGAGCAGCCAGGCCGCGCCGACCATGATGACGATGCCGACGATGGAGACGGCGAGTTGCTCCCAGATGCCCCTGGTGTACTGCGTCAGGATCCAGTGCGCCGAGAACGACAGGAACACGCCGAGGCAGAAGATCGGCAGCGAATGCTGGCCGCAGAGGATCACGGGGCGCAGCCAGACCCCATGCAGCGCCCGCCATTTGCGCGAGAGGAAGTGGGTGACCCAGATTGCCAATGCCAGGAAATGCGTGAAGCGCAGCATGTCGAGATCGGTCTTGTCGATCGGGTAGATCGTCTTGATCATCCATTTCGGGATCAGCGCCTCGAGCGCTGGGACGTGCCAGGTCATCACGATCAGCAGCGCGAACACCAGCCAGGCCGCGGCCAGACCCATCGCCGCCCTCGACCACACCCACCTCGCGATCTTGTCGATCTGCCCGACGCCGCACCAGGCCGCAAACACGAACATCAATTGCCAGCAGAACGGGTTGAAGTACCAGGTCGTGCCGGGCGGGTAGGAAGCGACGTTCCAGTTGAACCAGCGCGACAGCACATAGAGCACGACCGAGGCGGCGAGCGTCAGGTTGGGCCGGCGCACCAGGCACCAGACGATGAAGGGCGAGGCGAGCACCAGCGTGATGTAGAGCGGCAGCACGTCGAGATTGACCGGTTTGTATTTCAGCACGATCGCCTGCCCGATCAGCTCGTCCGGATGCGCCAGGAAGTTGAACACGTTGAACTCGTGCTGGTACATCGGATTGTCGAAGCGGCGCGCGGTGCGGGCGATCTGCGCGGTGAACAGCAGAAACAGCATGATGTGCGCGACATACAACTCGGCCGCACGCCGCCACAGCCGCTTCATCGCGGCGAGAAACCAGCCGCCGGCGACGATCGGGCCGTAGATCCAGCCGACCAGATAGCCGGAGATGAAGACGAAGAACTCGGCGGCGTCGCTGAAGCCGTAATTGCGCAGCGTCAGCCAGGCCACGACGTCGTGCGGGATGTGGTCGAGGAAGATCATCCACAGGCCGATGCCGCGGAAGAGATCGAGCCTGAGGTCGCGCTCGACCGGCGCCAACAACGCTGACTGGTCCCGTGTGATCATGGCCCCGCCTCATCCGGTAGGCGTCGCGCCATGGCGGCGCCGGCAAAATGCGATGCTAAGAAATCGAGATCAAAAGTCACCTGGCCCTGCGGCTAGTCACCGACGGTAGCCCACCTTGGCGTCGGTGCAAGGGGCTTCGTCACCGCGGTGAGCGGGGCTGCCTCTCGCAGCCGCCTGGAGGCGGCGCCCGATCAATTATGCGAAAACAACCCCATGCACAGTAGCTAACCCCTTGTGCTACCTACAAGATTCATTCGGCATTTTGGGCCGACGGTTCGGTCCCGCGGCGACAAGGTGCAGACCCGGCGGAACGCGGCGTCAGATGAGCTCGCTGCCCTGGGCGAGCACCTCGGTCAGCATCGCCTCGGCCTTGCGCTGGAGCGGCAGCGCGCCGCTTTCGGAGGCGATCGCGATGGCCGCGCGCAGCGCGGTAAGGATGGCCGCCCTGCTCTCCGTACTGGAGATGGGCGTCACAACGGCTTCGCCGAACAGGGCCTCGGCCTCGAGGCCCGAAAACCCCTGCTGGCGGGCGGTGTTGCGCGCCTCGCGCAGCATGTTCTGCGCAGCCCTGACATCGCCGAGGCGGCAGGTCGCGAGCGCAAGGTAGATCGAGCTGCGCAGCACCGCCGAGGTGTAGCCGACCGCCTTGGCCTCCTCGCGCGCCTCGGTCAGCATGCCGCGCGCCCGGTCGAACAGGCCCTGCTCCAGATAGGCCATGCCGAGGTGGCAGGCGAGCACCGGCACGAACAGGCGGATGCCGTGCTTCTGCGCCAGGACAAACCCGTCTTCGAGAATGGCGGCAGCCGCCGCCGGGTCGCCTCGACCGAGCATCAGCCAGCCGCCGCTATAGGCGGCGGCGACACGGTCGTAGGGGCGGCCGGTCTCCTCCGCGATCGCCGCGGCCTGTTGCTGGAGCTGCTCGGCGGCGTCGAGCTCACCCATGACGGTGTGGGTGATGCCGTTCATCATGCAGCAGAGGAGGAGCAAGGATCGTGGAGTCGTGCCGATCGGGGCACTCGATGCCGAGCCCACGAGACCGGCACGTGCCGCGGCCAGCATCTTCTCGGCGCTTTGATAGCGGCCGCAGAGAAAATAGGCCTGCCCAAGACCATATTGCGCGAGATTACGCCAGCCGGGATTGCCTGAGCTTTCCGCCAGACGCACGACCTCTTCCCCGATCGCGACAGCTTCGACCGGCGTTCCGTAGAAGTTCTGCGCGCCCGCTCTCACGGTCATGGCCGCGATCTTGCGCCCGATGTCGTCGATTGCATCGGCGCGCCGTTCGGCTTCGCGTCCCAGATCCAGGGCTTCGGCGACGCGCCCCGATCCGGCAAAGGCCAAGCGCGCCTCCATCCGGAGATCGATGGCGTCCGCTTCTCGCGCTTGCGTCACCGGGGTCTTGTCGAGAGACCCCATTGCGATCTCGAAATAGTCGACCGCGTCGGCATAGGCTGAGCGCACCAGACATTTTCGAGCGGCGCTTCTGCCATGGTGAAACGCCTTCTGCCAATCCTTCGCCCTCGTCGCGTGATAGCAGAGCGCGTCCGGCCCGTCGTTCGATGCCTCGTCGTCCTCGAGCGCTGCGAGGATGCTGGCATGGATGCTCTCGCGCACCTTTTCGACCATGGAATCGTAGGTCACCTGCCGGACCATCTCGTGCCGAAATTCGAGCGAGTCCTCCAACTCGCTATCGATCCTGACGAGCAGTTCGGCCCGGTCGAGCGCGGTGAGGCAATCCTGCAGCACGCCTTCCGGCAAGGCCGCGATCTTCCGGAGCAGGGCCTGGTTTGTCCGGGGACCAAACGCCGCGGCGATCTGCAGGAGCGATCGTTCCTGTCGTGACACGCGATCGAGCCGCGCCGCGATCACACCTTGGATGCTGGTGGGAATGCCGAGCTCTTCCACGGGACGCGCAAGAGACAGGTCGCCCCATTGACCGAGGAGCATGCCGCTATCCTTCAGACTGCGGCAGACTTCCTCGATGAACAGCGGAACGTTGGCGGTATGGGAGATGATCCGGTTCTTCAGATCCGCGTTGGTGGTGGCGGGGCCGAGCATTTCGGCGAGCATGGCCAAGCCCGAATCGTCGTCGAGGGGCCGCATGGCCACGATCTCTGCGTGACAGCGCGCAATCCACACCGGCATCCCGTTGGGCCGCGTGGTCAGCAGCACGAGCAAATCGGGACATTGCAGCGCGGAGAGCGTGGCCATGACCGCATCGCTGGCCCGATCGATCCAGTGCAGGTCCTCGATCAGAAGGATCGTGCGCTGACGACGGGCGATGCTCTCGACGATCGCGCAGCTAGCATCTGAAATCGCGCGCCCGCGCGCGTGCGGCTCCAGTTCGTCCCATTGCGGATCGGAGATCGGCAGGTCCAGGACCGCGTCGATGGCTCGCTGCTGCACGGCCGGCAACGCCCCTCTGGGATCATCCGCCCTGGCCTGATCCCTTGCGGCCGACTCGAAGATCGACAGCAACAATCGCTTGAGGGCGCTGTACGGCGCGCCCTGGAGATTCGGACTGCACTCGGCATCGATCAGCCGCCAGCCGCTGGCGCGAAGGTCCTGCGCGAACTCGTGCGCAAGCCGCGACTTTCCGATGCCGGCGTCACCCATGAGCAGAACGGTCTGGCGGCTGGCGCTGACCCTTTCGGCCGCACGCCACAGCAAGGCCCGCTCCGTCGTGCGGTCGACAAATCGGGAAACACTGCGCGCACGCCGGACCCGCCAGCTCGAAAGATCGCTCGCGCCCATGACCCGGTACACAGGCATCGGCTCGCCGAAACCGCGGAGCGTCTTGCGGCCCAGGAATTCGAAGCGGACGTGTCCATCCGCGAGCTTTTGACAGGCCTCAGAGACGTAGACCTGGTTCGCCTCGGCCGCCGCTTCCAGCCGCGCGGCCAGATGCTGGGCCGCCCCGCCGATCTCATAGACCTTGGAGAATTCGCTGGCGACCATGTAGGCGACCACATGGCCCGAGTGGAGCCCGACCCGGACCTGAAGACCGGGATCGCCCAGGCTGCCAACACGCCGGACGAGCTCGATGGCCGCGTGGCAAGCGAGCGGCGCGTGGTTGTCGTCGGCGATCGGGGCACCGAACACGGCGGCCAGCCCGTCTCCCAGCTCCTTGCTGACAATGCCACCGAACTGGCGCACCGCTCCTCTCATCGCCGCGAGAGCCGGCTCGAGGCGCGACACCGCGGCCTCCGGCTCCAGCTCGGCGACAAGTCCTGTGGAATCGACGACGTCGGCGCGCAAAATGGTCACGAACCGCCGTTCGCTGTCGGGCTCAACGCGCTCGCGGACCGCCGCTCCGCATTTGGAGCACCAGCTATCGCCCGGACCGATCGCCGACTGACACGCGAAGCAATGCATTCCAGCGCCTTCAAACGACTGCCTCAGCAGTCTTCGCTACCCGCGCCCGCGAGACATTCGGCTTACATTACCAATAGGGGACTGCATGGCAATTAGGCTTGCGGGATACGCGACCTTACCGGATGGTAGCTCGCTGGACGAAGTACAGTCGTGGGTGGTAGCGTGCCTGCACACAACAAATTGTGTGATCGGCCGCCGCATCGCGCGTATTTGCGGCCACACGCTACGGTTTTTGACAAACAGACATATCGAGGAAAGAGGCGATGGCCGGACTGGTATATAGCGGCAAGGCATTTCGAGACTTGATGAACGCCAATTACTATCCCCTGGCGAACATGAAAAAGAGCGTCGCCAAGCTCAAGGCATCCGACGACATCGACCTGCCGACCCTGGAATACGGCCAGTACCATTTGATCTTGAACCCGCCGTCGAGGTGGCCGCAGGGCAGCGCCAAGTACTGGCACAAGGAGAAGGGCCGCGCCCGCGTCGACCTCAGCACCCAGCCAAA
Source organism: Bradyrhizobium sp. CCBAU 25360 (assembly GCF_028128695.1). NCBI lineage: Bacteria > Pseudomonadati > Pseudomonadota > Alphaproteobacteria > Hyphomicrobiales > Nitrobacteraceae > Bradyrhizobium > Bradyrhizobium sp. CCBAU 25360. The sequence goes on along the minus strand of NZ_LBJA01000039.1, from coordinate 9,922 downwards.
CACGGCCCCGCTCTCCAAGGACGAGCCCGGCGTCATCCCCCTGACACGATGTGACCTGCTCGATGCCTGTGTGCGGAAATGCTTCAACTCCGAGCCGCCAATCCCGATGAAGACGAAGATCATCACCCACGCGGCAAGCGATGCCTATGCCCACCGACACGAGATCCGGTTGGAGTGGGAATACAAGAAAGGCTCGGACAAGCCGACGCTGCTGAACCTGACGATGGTCTGTCCGTACAGATCTTGAACATGACCCGAGCTCGCAGAAACGGATGCTAGCAATGCTAGGCGTCCGCTTCGAGGCGCTGGCAGCGAGGCCTCGGTCTGCGCGCTAACACCCCGGCGCCGACGCGGGCTGGCATTGCTGCTACCGTCTGCCGAAAAACCGGTTCAATTCGTCTGCAGTCTGCTGCGAAAGCTCCTCCGGAAAGAAGTGTCCTCCATCGAGCGGCTTCCCTTGCACGTCATCGGCCCAGCTCCGCCAAAGTCCCAAGGGACCGCCCTCGCTCGCGTACCACGCGTTCAACGGGCCGCGACCACTCCAGAGAACCAGGACAGGGCAATCAATCCGCCGGCCGGAATTGCGATCCGCCAGATCGTGCTCGTGATCGATCGTTGCCGCCGCGCGATATTCCTCGCAGATCGCGTGAACATGCGCCTCATCGCGCAACGCCTCGACATAGGCTGCCCGGACCGCCGGACTGAAGCTGCCTGCTGCCGAACCCCAGCCATGGAGGGCATTGTCGACGACGGCGTCGGGAGCTGCGGACAAGAGCCGCTCAGGAAGAGGCTCTGGCTGCGCAAGCAACGACCATGGCCAATAGCCGACCGCCAATTTCTTGTCGGCGCGCTCCCAGGCATCGGCGATCGGAACGACGTCGAGGACGGCGAGCCGCTCCACGCGTTCGCCGTGGTCGAGTGCGAGCCGGTAAGCGACACGGCCACCGCGATCATGGCCGGCGACCGAGAAACGGTCGAAGCCAAGGCGCGTCATGACGGACACCATGTCCTTTGCCATCGCACGTTTGGAATATGGCGCGTGGTCGGGGCCTGAGGGCGGACAAGCGCTGCGCCCATACCCGCGAAGGTCGGCGCAGACCACGGTGAAGTCTTGCGCGAGCAATGGCGCAACGTCTCGCCACATCAGATGCGTCTGGGGAAATCCGTGCAGCAGGAGAATGGCCGGTCCCGACCCGGCCCGACGTATGAAGATCCGCGCTTCCTCCGCCTGAATATCGGCGGCCTCGAAATCCTCGAACTTCATTGGACCAGCCCTTCCGAATGACAGACGCCCGGAAAGCAAGTGCCGGATGGGCCCGGCGACAAAGATGACGCGCGGATCGAGACCGTGTTCCTTCAATCATGAGTGCTGTTGCGCGCGGCATGCACGCCCATGGAGCGGCGGCCCGTCATGTCCTATCCGAACCAGCACCAAAAGAATCGCAGCTCCGCGCGATCGCCCTCAAAACAAAAATGGCCCGCGTGATGCGGGCCATTTTCGTCTCGGATCCGGTGAAATCCGAATTTGGTTGCGGGGAGGCGCAACCACCGATACCGACATTCGGTTCAAGTTGCGATCTGACCGAGCCCCCCGCCTCTCCAACGCGGTGGCCATCCTCTAAGCTATTGATTTCACTGATAGCAATAGGCGTTTCCGTCACGCTTTGTTCACGGTCGTTTCACCAATTCGTTGCGACGTTCTTGAGACCGCGACCCGTTGGGGCGGGATGGCACCTGCAACCGGGCATTCCTATGGAGCACAAGATAAAACTGTCAACCTCGACAGGGAAAAAGAAACATATCTCTTAAAAAAGGCGACCCAACGCATCAAAACATCCAATGGTCGCGTGATCATCACGTAAGAACTTCCCACCCAACGCCATGTGAAAGGCGGAGTTGCCTCGCGTTGGGCGCGGAGGTCTCAAGTGCCCACGAGCGATGCGCCGCTGGCAGGAACGTCCGGTCAGGCGGCTCGCATTTTGGTCAGAAATTGGTCTACCGCCGTACGCAGCATATCCGACTGATTCTCCAACCCGCGCGCGTTAGTGAGAACGTCGCCGGCTGCTGTACCGGTGGCGGCCGCAGCGGTGCTGACGCTGCCTATATGGCCTCTGATTTCGCTGGAACCCGCGGCAACGGACTGGATGTTGCGCGCAATTTCGCTTGTCGCAGCACTCTGCTCCTCGACCGCGGAGGAAATGCTCAGCGTGATGTCACTCATCCTGGCGATCGTTTGCGTAATTCCGTTAATGGCGAGAACTGCGTCGTTTGTAGTTGCCTGCATGGTCTCGATCTGCGCGGAGATCTCCTCCGTTGCCTTTGCCGTCTGATTGGCAAGCGCTTTAACCTCGGCTGCCACGACAGCAAATCCGCGTCCGGCGTCGCCGGCACGCGCCGCTTCGATCGTCGCGTTGAGGGCCAGGAGATTGGTCTGCGTGGCGATACTATGGATGAGCTGGACGACTTCGCCGATCTTTTCGGCTCCGCTTGCCAAGACCTGCACCGTAGCGTCTGTGCGCTCAGCGTCACCAACAGCTTGGCGCGCGACCTCAGTCGACTGCAACACCTGTTGCGATATCTCCCTTACCGACGCAGATAATTCTTCGGCGGCGGCGGCTACCATTTCGACGTTCCCGGACGCTTTTTCTGACGCAGCGTCGACGGTGGACGCGCGCAGACTAGCATCGCTGGCGGTCGTGGTCATAATATCCGCTGTGCCCTGCATATCGGCGGCTGAAGCGGCGACCGCACGAACGATGCCATCGACGCTTTGCTCAAAATCATTCGCAATGCTCTCCAAGGTGGCACGGCGCTCGGCAGCCGTGCGTCGTTGAGCTTCGGCCTCGACCTGCTCCAGCCCCCGAATGCGAATCGCGTTGTCCTTGAACTCGGCGCGTCCCGTAACCTTTTCGATCAGGTCGGACCGAACGGAACTCATGTTGTCAATCGCCGACATACGCAAATCCGATAGTACTTTGGCGCGCCGGTCCGTAAGGCGTGTAGCCAAGGCCCCGGGGGAGCAATCTCAAGACACTACGACATTTATCACTTGTATGCAAGTGCTGCACTCGCTTGCAAGTTATGAGATGCCCTCTTCCCGTGATCGGAGGCAAGCCAGGAGCGAATCGGTCTAGCCCAGCGCGTGCGAGAATGGGTTTGCCTCTTAGGCGGAGCGGATTTCGATATGCGAACGACGGACGCATCGAAGCGAGCCACTGCCGGGGCTCTCAACGAAGCAAATCGCATTAAACAGAATGAAGTCGAACAAAGATGGATTTCCTAGGTCGGGAAATGTAGACAATCGGCCGGCACCGAAGACCTTCGGAGCTAGAAGCCTGTATTTCTTGAACTGAGGCAACCTACGGCAAGGAAGCAAAAAGTGGTGCAACCCAAGACAAAGCCGCGCGCGGCCGGGAAAGTGAAAGAAGCTATAGATTCGTACCGGCTGGATGACGCACCGGGCTTTTTGTTGCGAGTCGCGCTCCGTACTCACACGTCCATCTTTGCCGCTAAGATGATTGAAGAATTAACGGGGCCCCAATTCTCGACGCTAGCGAAATTGAAGGAGGTAGGTCCTTGCTCGCAAAACCACTTAGGACGGCTAATTCATTATGATTCGGCGACCATCACCGGCGTTATCAATCGCCTGAAATCTCGCGGCCTCATCAAGAGCTCCAAAGACCCTCTGGATCCGCGGCGACGCGAGATAGATTTGACCGAGAAGGGAAGACGGATAGCGGACGCAGCGATTGAAACTATTGGCGAGATTTCCGGCGAGACATTCGCTCCGCTGACCCAAGATGAATTTCGAGCGCTCACCGAAATCTTGAAGAAGATCATACGACGCTGATCAACCGGCTTCGAGCGGCACTAGATATCGTCAGCAGCCGAGAAAAAGGGCCCGGCGATCGCGCCGGGCCGAGTAGAGGGAGGAAAACGAAAGATCGCAAATCTTTCGCAGACGCCGAATGCGGAATTCGATCGCAGAAACCCAACGAACGACCTCCAGCAGCAATACTATCGTACATGTCAGACCGCATTTTGTGCTGAAGTCGGCACCTCTCCGCACCGTTTCCGGCATTTGACGGGTCGTACGATTTCGACAGCACGACAAAGAGCGCGCGCGAGACTTGGAAGGTCCCGATCACCAGGCTCCGCGCGTCCGGTAGTTCATTTCATCGCCCGGCTCCGATCTCGCAATGCCCGCACCGCCGTACCCGCCTCTGCAATTCAGAGATCCGAATCTCCTGCCAAGGGATGACTGCCGGTCCTCGTTGCGTCGATGAGTATCTATTCCTCTAATCTGCGCGTTGAATGAATCGTGCTAGTAACCCGAGGGGCTGTCCTCAATCGTCCCTACCTAGCGCGCGGAGTATCTTCCTTCTATAGCTCGCCAGGTCGAACAGGAGTCTTGGCACTCTTTTGAGCGCAATCGCCTTGCCCTCGATTGCGAGATGTAGAACTCGTACCAATCTGGCAAGACCAAGTTCTACAAACGCGAGCCGAACATGCGGATCGTTCACAATCCTGAGCTGGTTGTGTACAATGACGATGGATGCCGCGAGATCAGGTTTCCTCTCCAGAACGAAGTCTCGACATGCCGCGGCAAATTCCTCCTCTTGAACGCTCAAAGGTACCTTTACTTCCCTGCGAGAACTTCCCGCCATATTCGGGTCCCCTATGAACAATCGGCAGCGAGGCACCTGAGCCGGCTCAGGTTTTTGGATTTCTAGTGGCTCGCCCGCTTGGTCGATCTCTTCGGACCCGGCAACACATCCGTGCAAACACCTTCATACACTTCGCCAGCCAGGCCTATTGTCTCTCCGAACGTCGGATGCGGATGGATGGTCTTGCTGAGATCAATTGCATCGGCGCCCATCTCGATCGCCGGGCAGATTTCTCCAATCATGTCGCCAGCGTGCGGGCCAACGATCACACCGCCGATGATGCGGTGCGTCTCTTGGTCGATGATCAGCTTGGTCATGCCATAAGACGCGCCCGAGGCGATCGCTCTGCCCGAGGCAGCCCACGGAAACTTCGCGGATCTAACGTGCCTGCCTGAGGAGGCCGCTTCTTGTTCCATGATGCCAACCCAGGCCACCTCAGGATCAGTGTAGCCGACGTTCGGGACGATCTTCGCGTCAAATAAGCTCTTGAGCCCGGCAGCCGCTTCTGCCGCGACATGCCCCTCGTGAACCGCCTTATGGGCGAGCATCGGGTTACCCGCGACATCGCCGATCGCGAAAATATGAGGCAAATTCGTCCGCATTTGCCTATTGACTGCAACGAAACCTTTGCGTCGCATCTTACACCAATCTTCTCCAAGCCCAGATATGCGCTGTTCGGCACTCTGCCTGCGGACTGCAGGATCAATTCGTAAGTTCGACGCCCCGGCTTTGAGCTTTCAATCTGGACCGATACGCCGTTACTATCTGCCGTGGCGCTTACTATTTGCCGCCTCACTGTGCCCGAGCCGAGCATTGAGCTTCTGGATCAGCTGATCCGCGGCATCGGCGATCACCGTCCCGGGCGGGAAGATCGCCTCGGCACCGGCCGCGTAGAGCGCATCGTAATCCTGCGGCGGCACCACGCCACCGACAATGATCATGATGTCGTCGCGGCCCTGCTTCTTCAGCGCGGCTTTCAGCTCCGGCACGGCGGTCAGATGCGCGGCGGCGAGCGAGGAGACGCCGAGAATGTGCACGTCGTTCTCGACGGCCTGCCGCGCCGCTTCGTCGGCGGTGGCGAACAGCGGCCCGATGTCGACGTCGAAGCCGATGTCGGCGAAGGCGGACGCGATCACCTTCTGGCCGCGGTCGTGGCCGTCCTGGCCGATCTTGGCGACCAGGATGCGCGGACGGCGCCCTTCCGCTTCCTCGAAGGCATCGATCATCGCCTGAACCTTCTCGACCCGGTTGCCCATGCTGGAGGCCTCACGCTTGTAGACGCCGGTGATGGACTTGATCTCGGCGCGGTGCCGGCCGAACACCTTCTCCATCGCGTCCGAGATTTCGCCGACGGTCGCCTTCGCCCGTGCGGCGTCGATCGCGAGCGCGAGCAGATTGCCATTGCCTTCACCGGCAGAGCGCGTGATCGCGGCCAGCGCGGCATCGACGTCCTTCTGGTTCCGCTCGGATTTCAGCCGCTTCAGCTTGTCGATCTGAAGCCGCCGGACATTGGTATTGTCGACCTTGAGGATGTCGATGGGGGTCTCATCCGTCGGCTTGTACTTGTTGACGCCGATCACCGCCTGCTTGCCGGCATCGATGCGGGCTTGGGTCTTGGCAGAGGCTTCCTCGATGCGCAGCTTGGGCACGCCGGCCTCGATCGCCTTGGCCATCCCGCCGAGATCCTCGATCTCCTGGATGTGGCCCCACGCCTTGGCCGCGAGGTCGCGGGTGAGGCGCTCGACGTAATAAGAGCCGCCCCAGGGATCGATGATGCGGGTGGTGCCGCTCTCCTGCTGGAGGAACAGCTGGGTGTTGCGTGCGATGCGCGCCGAGAAGTCGGTCGGCAGCGCCAGGGCCTCGTCGAGCGCGTTGGTGTGCAGCGACTGGGTATGGCCTTGCGTCGCCGCCATCGCCTCCACCGTCGTGCGCATCACGTTGTTGAAGACGTCCTGCGCGGTGAGCGACCAGCCGGAGGTCTGGGAATGCGTGCGCAGGGACAGCGAGCGCGGGTCCTTCGGATTGAAGGGCTTCAAGAGCTTGGCCCAGAGCAGGCGCGCGGCGCGCAGCTTGGCGACCTCCATGAAGAAGTTCATGCCGATCGCCCAGAAGAACGACAGCCGCGGCGCGAAGCGGTCGACGTCGAGACCTGCGGCGATGCCGGCCCTTAAGTATTCGACACCGTCGGCGAGCGTATAGGCGAGCTCGAGGTCCTGCGTCGCGCCGGCTTCCTGCATGTGATAGCCGGAGATGGAGATCGAGTTGTACTTCGGAATCTTCTGCGAGGTGTAGGCGAAGATGTCGGAGATGATCCGCATCGAGGGCGCAGGCGGATAGATGTAGGTATTGCGCACCATGAACTCTTTCAGAATGTCGTTCTGAATCGTCCCTGAAAGCTTCTCCGGCGGCACGCCCTGTTCCTCGGCGGCGGCGACGTAGAGCGCGAGGATCGGCAGCACAGCGCCGTTCATAGTCATGGATACGCTCATCTGGTCGAGCGGGATCCCCGCGAACAGCGTGCGCATGTCGTAGATGGAATCGATCGCAACGCCGGCCATGCCGACATCGCCGCCGACCCGCGGATGATCTGAGTCATAGCCGCGATGGGTGGCGAGGTCGAAGGCGACCGAGAGACCCTTCTGCCCGGCGGCGAGGTTGCGGCGGTAGAACGCGTTGGAATCCTCCGCCGTGGAGAAGCCGGCATATTGCCGGACCGTCCAGGGCTGGTTGACATACATGGTCGGGTAGGGACCGCGCAGGAACGGCGCGATGCCTGGCCAGGTCTCAAGGAAATCGAGCCCGGCGATATCTGCTTCTCCGTATGCTGACTTGACCGGAATGCCCTCCGGAGTCACCCACGGATCGACGGAAACAGAAGAAGCGGCGACCGAGCACCTTTCGAAAGCAATACTTGCAAAATTCGGGATAACGCTGATGGATGACATCTGAGTGTTCGCGTTCGATTGTCGATTATCCGGAACCCTTCGGGTTTTGGATCCGGTTGTAAGCGGCATTTAGCGTTGCCAAGGCGTCGCAACTGACGTGAATAAAGCTGCAGATGCCAGCCCGCCGAAACGCGGCCTCGGATTGAGAGGGAAGTCCCGCCAAATAGATGTGCCTAGCTCCGACTTGCTGAAGCGCGTGGGCGGAGATTTCGGCGCGCTCCGCATAGATCTTATCGCTGGAGCAAAGGCAGGCAAGTTCGGCACCAGATCCCGTGAATGCGAGGGCAAGCTCGGCTGGGTCGGCGAAGCCGGCGCCGTCGATAGCCTCAATTCCTCCCGCTTCGAAGAAGCTCTTGGCGAATGTCGCGCGGGCCGTAAAGTCGGTCGGTGTGCCGAGATTAGCAAGAAACACTCGCGGCCGCGCGCCGAGTAGCTTCAATATCGCATCGGACTTATCGCGGAGCGATTCGAAGGGTTCCGCAAGCCGGATCGGCGGCAGTGCGTCGAATACGAATTTCTGATCAAAGCTAGGCGGAAGAGCCATCGGTCTTACGCTTAGTACCGCCGCTGCGCCTTCGCCAAGGTTTGCGAACTCGCTCACTCCGGTCAGCGGGTCGCTGCGTTTCGCGAGATTTGCACGGCGCGCTGTGCGTGTAGCTGTGATCTTCGCCTGAAGCGTTCCTTGCTGTAGAGCGGCAAAAATGCCGCCCGCATTTTCAGTCTCTTGAAAACTCCTCCAGGCCGCGTCGCAAAGCTCCGTTGTTAGCGCCTCAATGCCGCCAGCACCTGCGGCAGGATCGCTAACCTTGGCAAGATTGCTTTCCTCCAGCAGCAGAAGCTGCGTGTTGCGGGCCACGCGCCGGGCAAACGAGTCTGGAAGGCCGAGCGCCAACGTGTGCGGCAGAACTGTGATCGCATTGGCACCGGCGATTCCCGCAGAGAATGTCGCCAAGGTAGCGCGCAACATGTTTACGTAGGGATCGCGCCGGGTCAACATGCGCCAGGACGTGTCAGCCGCAATGAACAGCGGCCTCGGCGCCACACCGCACGCCGATTCGATGCGCGCCCAGAGGAGCCGCAACGCGCGGAATTTAGCCATAGTCAAAAACTGGTCGGCGTCAGCAGTGAGTCGCGCATAGATCATACTTCGCGCTTGATCCAGCGGAATGCGCGCCGCCTCCATAGCGTGCAGATATGCCACGCCGCAGGCGAGCACAAAGGCAAGCTCCTGCACTTCTGAGCCGCCGGCGTCATGAACGATACGCCCGTCGCTCGCGGCAAACGGCCCCTTGAACCCCAGCGTTACAAGCCCTTTGATCGTGCTGGCAACGTTCCGTGCGATTTCTTCCCAAGTGTATGGACTGCGTCCGCTTAGGGCGCACGCGCCCAGCGGATCGAGCCCAAATCGAATGTCGCAGACGGCAGGATCGAGACCGACCGACTTCACATATTCCGCAACATGGATCGCGGTCTTACGCCCGTCTGTACCAATTTGAAGTTCAATCCCGATGCCGGCATCAAGGTGGACGTCCTTTAAAGCTTTGGCGACGGCACCTGCCGTTTGATCGAGACCGAACCCGCGGCTGCAGTTGGCGCCGGCAAAGACGAGCGCCAGGCCCGTCGCCCCATTCTCCAGATCGTGAAGGGCCTGCCTATTGGCCGTCACCGCGTCTGGATGATCGATGCGCTGTATGATCTGCCAAGGCGCCGCGGGTGCCCGCCCGTCGACTAGTGCAATGTCTTTCGCGCGGAGATAAATCGGCTCGATTCTCAAGTCGTCGTACGTCCTACCAATCAGCTTTTCGAACGGCGCTCCCTTTAGCACGCCATCAACCAGCTTGTGCCAGTCCTGGCGTGAAGCAGGCGCAAAGCCCGATGCCAATGCCAACCGTTCGGTTTTCATCAAGTCCACCTAATCCCAAGTGACGCCGAGCTGCCCAACATGACTTCTGCCTGGAAGTAACCGGAATTCCTGCAGACAGGCTGCCCATCTCAGGTCGCCTCTTGCGGTGTTCAGGAAAACTCCAAAATCAGCGCGTCGACCGCAAGCGTCGCACCGGCACTGGCGTGGATCTTCTTCACGGCGCCGTCTTGCTCGGCGCGCAGCACGTTCTGCATCTTCATGGCTTCGACGACCGCGAGCGTCTCGCCGGCCTTGACCTCCTGCCCCTCCGTTACCGCGATCGAGACGATCAGCCCGGGCATCGGACACAGCAGCTTCTTGCCGGTATCGGCGGCCGTCGTCACCGGCATCAGCCGCGCCGAGGTCGCTTCCGTCTCGGTCCAGACATAGACGGGGACCTCGACGCC
>NZ_LBJA01000038.1:0-381916 GCF_028128695.1 Bradyrhizobium sp. CCBAU 25360 | reverse complement strand
TCGTGCGCGGCGGCTTCTACACACAAACCGCCTCGACATTATTGCCATCGGGATCAATCAGGAACGCCGCGTAGTAGGTCGGGCTGTAATCCTTGCGCGGCCCGGCGCCGCCATTGTCGCGGCCGCCGCTCTTCAGGCCTTCGCTGTGGAACGCCTTGACCGCGTCATGATTTCCGGCGCGGAACGCGATGTGCGCGCCGTCGGCCTTGCGGCCCTTGTTCAGGTGCAGCCACAGCCCCGGCTCGCCCTTCGGCCCGAAGCCGGCATAGCCGTCGCCGCTGGAGCACAGGACGTAACCGAGCGGCGCCAGCACCGCGGTGTAGAAGCGCGTCGCGGCGTCGAGATCGGCAACGCGAAGCCCGATGTGGTCGTACATGGTCGTCTCCATTTGCAAAGCGCGCCGAAAATGGCGCGCGCCCGGAGACGACCCTAGTCGGGGTGGAGCGGGCGGCTCTTGGAGAATCTTGCGCTCGGCAGCCGGCTAATTCGCCGGAACCTCCGACTGCCACCGGATCACCCGTTTCAGGTGATAGACGTGAACCCACATGTTCGTTCCGATCACGCTGACCGTTGCGACGATCAGGGCCGTGAGCTTCTGCGGGTCATGAAGGGCGAGGACGAGCAGGAACGCGGACAGGGCCGCCGTGACGCCGAAGCTGAACCAGAGCCCGATGAGGCGTGGTGCAAACCAGGCCGGCTGACCGTCGGTGCCCCATTGCATCGGAATCCTGCGCGAGGTGATCTGGCGGCCATAATAGACGGCACAGCCGGCGATGAAGGCAAGACCAACGGCAAGCGCGATCAGTGTGGCCGCAATCACATCACTCGGGGCACTGTTCATCTGCCGGGTCGCCGCATTTCAAAGAGCGATGATTCGCTCTTTGGTTGTAATATCGCGCGGCGTTCCGTAAGCCCAGTACGACGCGCCCGTCTGGTCAACAGACTATTACCCCACCATGCGGCCGACCTGTCTCAGTTGAGGACGAGGCGTTCGGCGAAGACGCTGCGCTCCCCGCGCGAGGCCTGGCGGAATTTGGTCGGCGATACGCCGGCAGCGCGGTGGAAGGTGCGGACGAAGTTGGAGAGATCGCCGAAGCCGACGTCATAGGCGACATCGGTGACCGCAATGTCGTCATCCGTGAGCAGCCGCGCTGCGTGCCGCAGCCGCGACCGCACCAGATATTGATGCGGGGTGACGCCGAGCACGCTCGAGAACTGCCGCAGGAAATGGAACGGGCTGAGGCCCGCCTGCTTTGCGGCCTGTTCGAGATCGACCTCGGCATGCGAATTGTCGTCGATCCAAAGTGCGGCCTCGACCGCGCGGCGGCGGTCGCGCGCGGTGGGGGTGGCCGGCTTGCGCGCCTTGCCCGAAACGACGTCGACAAAACGGCCGGCCAGGATCTGGCCGACCTCGTCGAGGCCAATATCGCTATTGCCATCTGCCGCCGTCTGGGCGAGCTCGCCCAGCACCATCAATTCGGGTAGCGGCGGCGTGGCGCCGACCTGCCAGACCTCGCCCCGCCCGCCGAGGGCATCGACCATGTCCGAGCTGAGGAAGAACGACAGGCAGACATCGCCGCTGACATGCTCATGCGTGCAGGTGTATTCCTCGCCGGGCGCGCCGACCAGCATCGAGCCCGCCACCAGTTCGAAGAAACCGGCGCGGCAATGGCAGCCAAAGCTGCCCGAGCGGACATAGGCGATGGAATGCCCAGTGCGGCATTCGGCAAATGGCGTATCGCCCGGTCCCGCGTCGCAGCGAAACTCGGAAACGATCATCGATTGTGACGTCAGCAGTGTGGTCGCGTCCATGCCGCCTTATCTAGGTGGACGGCCTTGGTGGGGCAACCGGCAGCAGCACCTCGAACAGCGTCTTGCTGGCGACGGGATGGGCGCCCTCGAGTGCCAGGAGCCGCCGCTTGGAGATCACCCCGCCATAAGGCGAGAGCCGATCGGTGTAATTGCCGGCCTCCAGTACCCGGTGGCAGGGCACGATCAGCATGTAGGGATTTCTGGCGATCGCCTGTGCCACCGAATGTGCCGCGCCTGAAGCCCCCAGCGCCTTGGCGACCTCGTGATAGGTGCGCGTCTCCCCGCGCGGAATGGAGCAGGCGAACTCGTAGACGCGGCGGTTGAAGCCGGGCACCCCGCCGGCATCCAGGCTGACCTCGGAAAAATCGGGATCGTTGCCCTGCAGCAGGCTCACGATGCCGTCGATCGCAAGCTCGGCATTGTCGGAGGGGCGCTGCTCGCGCGCCTCGGGATGGACCGCAAAGATGCGGCGGCGGGTGTCGATCTCCCGCGCCTCCGGCAATTGCACGGCCACCACGCCGGTGCCGCTCCAGATGATGCCGCAGCGCCCGATCGCCGTGTCGAATATCGTATAGCCACGCCCCACCATGCACACGCCCCACTCAGTGCACGTCTCTCCCCAGACACGAGATCATAACACCGCCACAATCCGGCGCACCCAAAATCTTGCCAAGACGTTAATAACCAGCCGGCTGGCTGCGCCAAACTGCTTGGCGGGAGGCGCCGTCTCGGCTAATCAGGACGGGCGCGCAAGCCGCGCATAAGCGGGCGTAGTTCAATGGTAGAACGGCAGCTTCCCAAGCTGCATACGAGGGTTCGATTCCCTTCGCCCGCTCCAAGCTTCCCGATTGAAGTTTCCATTCCGATCGATCTGGCAGGCGCGACCGCGTATTCGCGCGGTGCGTAAAATTCCAATATATTAGCCGCTGTCTCCGGCGCTTGCTGGTCCCTTGGCCTAAGCTCCTCACGCTTTGGCGGGTGCGGTCTCTGGCCGGGCAACGTTCGGATGAAGACCATGGACCAGCAAAAACTCGATCGCGCGATCGGGCGCCGCCTGAAGACGCTGCGGACGCAGGCCGGCATGACGTTGAACGAGCTCGCCGCACGCTCCGGCGTCAGCCGTGCCATGATCGGGCGGGTGGAGCGGGCGCAGAGCAGCGCGACGGCTGCGCTGCTGGGACGACTCTGCGCGGCGCTCGACGTGTCGCTCAGCGATGTCGTCGCGCTCGCGGAGAAGCCGCCGGAGCGCTTGGTGCGGCTTGCCGACCAGCCGCATTGGCGCGATCCCGACAGCGGCTATCGCCGCCGGCACGCCTCGCCGACGGATGCGGCGAGCGGCATCGAGATCATCGTCATCGATTTGCCGGCCGGCGCGCGGGTGCCGTACAGCCCCTGGGGCCGCAACGCCTTCACCCAGCAACTGCTGATGCTGGAGGGAGCCATCGCCGTGCACATCGACGCCAAGGCGGTGCGCCTGCGCGAAGGCGACTGCCTGGATTTCGACGTGATGCGCGCGGTGATCTTCGAGAACGAAACCAAGCAGGACGCGCGCTACGTCATCATCACGCGGCGCGGCGCCTCCTACGGGAAGATGTGAGATCAGGGCAAGCCTGTCATGGCCTGTCGACAAGTCCGGTCAATGCTCAGGCCAATTGCGGCAGCGGCTGGACCCGCTCGCCGGCCCAGGAGCTGAGCATTTTGATGATAGAGCGTCGCGGACTGCCACAGGACGCGTTGATAGAGCCTGCCTTTGTCCGAATCCCTGGCGATATCGCCGCGCGCTCTCATGATCTTGCCGCGAACGCTCGTTGTGGCGCCGTCGGTGAGCGGCAACCATAGGCAAGGCGGCGGGGCCGCGCGTCCAGCGTTCGAGCGAGACGCGGGTCGGGCAGGGGCGTGTCTACGGCTGTGGCTACAACCGTAATTTGAGGCTCGGCGATGACGGTCCTCAAAATGAGTTGCGTACCTCAAAACACCTCTGCTAACCTTCAGCGATGGCTGACACCCTCACCGCGACCGCGCTGACGCTGAAGGACATCGCCCGCGAGGCGGGCGTCAGCCTGGCGACGGTCGATCGCGTGCTGCACAACCGCCCGGGGGTGCGGCCGGACACGGTGCGGCGCGTCAAGGCGGCGATCGAGCGCAACGCGTTCCAGCCGCATGTTGCCGCCGCCGAACTCGCCCGCGGCCGCGCCCGCCGCTTCGCCTTCGTGATGCCGTCGGGGCCGAATCCCTTCATGCAGCAGATCGAGGCCTATCTCGGCGAGATGTCGGCCTGGCTCTCGGTTCGCCGCCTCAACGTCGAGATGGTCGCGACCGACGTGTTTGACCCCTCCGTGCTCGCGGCCTCACTGGAGGCGCTGTCGGGCGACTACGACGGCGTCGCCGTGGTGGCGCTCGATCATCCTGGCGTCCGCGCCGCGATCAACGATCTCGTCGATGCCGGCACCAAGGTGGTGACGCTGGTTTCGGACGTGCCGTCCTCGCGGCGCCACCATTATGTCGGCATCGACAACATTGCCGCGGGGCGCACCGCCGGCGCGCTGGTCGGGCGGCTGGCCGGCCAAAAGTCCGGCAAGGTCGCGATCGTCGCGGGCTCGCAGGGCCTGCGCGACCATGCCGAGCGCATCTTCGGCTTCAACCAGGTGATGGCGTCGGAATTCCCCGGGCTCAGCGTGCTGCCGGTGCTGGAAGGGCGCGACGAGGACGATCGTTCGGAACAGGTGCTGGCGCGGCTGCTCGGCAGGCATGCCGACATCGTCGGCCTTTATAACGTCGGCGCCGGTACCCAGGGCGTCGCCAAGGCCTTGAATGACAAGGCGTTGAGCGATGCCGGCCGCGACAAGCAGGTCGTGTTCGTCGGTCATGACGTCACCATGCTGACGCGCCGGCTGCTGCTGCAGGGCGTGATGGATGCCGCGATCTCGCAGAACCCCGGACATGAAGCGCGCGCCGCCGTGCGCGTGCTGCTCGCGCTCGCCCGCGGCGAGCCGATCCTGCGCGAACAGGAGAAGATCAGGATCGACATCGTGATGCGGGACAATCTGCCTTAGCGGCAGATGAATATGGAACGGCCTGGCGGGAAGGCGACGCAAGCTCGCGCACCGCAATGGGTAAATGGGAGGACGAATTGTATCTCGGACTGGACATCGGCACCTCCGGCGTGAAAGCGGTGCTCGTGAGCGAAGGCGGCGCGATCCTCGCGACGGCGGCGCGCGAGCTTGCGCTGTCGCACCCGGCGCCGCTGTGGTCCGAGCAGGACCCCGATTCCTGGGTCGATGCAGCCATCGGCGCGGTCGACGATCTCGCCGCCCGCCATCCGCGCGAGGTGGCGCGGGTCCGCGGCATCGGCCTGTCGGGCCAGATGCATGGCGCGACGCTGCTCGACGAGAATGGACGGCCGCTGCGTCCGGCGATCCTCTGGAACGACGGTCGCTCGCAGGCCGAATGCGCCGTGCTGGAGCAGCGTTGCCCCTCGCTGCACGCGATGGCCGGCAATCTGGCGATGCCGGGTTTCACCGCCCCGAAGCTGTTGTGGGTCGCGCGGCATGAGCCAAAAATCTTCGCGCGCGTCGCAAAGGTGCTGCTGCCGAAGGCCTATGTGCGCTATCGCCTGACCGGCGAGTTGATCGAGGACATGTCCGATGCGGCTGGCACGCTGTGGCTCGATGTCGGTCTGCGCCGCTGGTCGCCCCTGCTGCTGCATGCCACCGGGCTCGATCTCCACCACATGCCGCGTCTCGTCGAGGGCCGTGAGGCGAGCGCGATGCTCGCACCGGAATTCACGCGGCGCTGGGGCATGGCGAAAGATGTCGTTGTCGCCGGGGGCGCCGGCGATAACGCCGCGAGCGCGATCGGGCTCGGCGCGATCGCGCCGGGCGATGCGTTCCTGTCGCTCGGAACGTCAGGCGTGGTGTTCCGCGTCACCGACCGCTTCGCGCCGGCGCCTGAAACGGCGGTGCATGCGTTCTGTCACGCGCTGCCCGGCCTCTGGCACCAGATGGGCGTGATGCTCTCGGCAGCGGCCTCGCTGGCCTGGCTCGCCGGCGTGATGGAGACGCCGGCCGCAGCGCTGCTGGCGCCGCTCGGCGAGCGCGTCGATGGACCGAGCCCGATCAGATTCCTGCCCTATCTCGACGGCGAGCGCACGCCGCACAACGATGCCGCGGCGAGCGGCGCCTTCGTCGGCCTGCGCGGTGCGACCGGGCGGACGCAGATCGTGCAGGCCGTGCTCGAAGGCGTCGCTTTCGCTGCGCGCGACAATCTGGCGGCGCTGAGCGCGGCGAGCGGGCCCGTTGCCGAGCTCGATCTCGTCGGCGGCGGCTCGCGCTCGCCGCTGTGGGCGCAGATCTGCGCCGATGTGCTCGGCATTCCCGTCCATCGCATCGAGGAAGGCGAGGTGGGGGCGGCCCTCGGCGCCGCGCGGCTAGGCCGGCTCGCTGTGACCGGCGAGACACCCGCGGCGGTCTGCACCCGCCCGCGGCGGCTCGCGAGCTTCACACCCCGCGCATCCGTCGCGGAGGCCTATGACGAGGCCTATCGGCGATGGCGCGCGCTTTATCCCGCATTGAAGGAGACCCCTTAAGTGAACGCGTCAGCCAAATTCTTCGATGCAACTGCACCTGTCGCCTTCGCCGGCAAGGATGCGGGA
Source organism: Bradyrhizobium sp. CCBAU 25360 (assembly GCF_028128695.1). Taxonomy (NCBI): domain Bacteria; kingdom Pseudomonadati; phylum Pseudomonadota; class Alphaproteobacteria; order Hyphomicrobiales; family Nitrobacteraceae; genus Bradyrhizobium; species Bradyrhizobium sp. CCBAU 25360. The sequence continues at coordinate 375,453 of NZ_LBJA01000038.1, read as the reverse complement.
CAGGCGCCCGCGTTCCGCTGGTACGACAAGGACCGCCTCGTGCATGGCCGCAGGCTGGAGGATCATCTGCGCTTTGCAGTCTGCTATTGGCATTCGTTCTGCTGGCCGGGTGGCGATCCCTTCGGCGGCGAGACGTTCCTGAGGCCGTGGCACGGGGGCGGTGACGCGATGGCGCAGGCGCGCGCCAAGGCCGACGTCGCCTTCGAGCTGTTCCGCCTGCTGGACGTGCCCTACTTCACCTTCCACGACGTCGATGCCGCGCCGGAGGGCGCTTCGCTCGCCGAGTCCGTCGCCAATCTCAATGCGATTGCCGATCTGTTCGAGGCAAAGATGGCCGCGAGCAAGGTCCGCCTGCTCTGGGGCACCGCCAACCTGTTCACTCATCGTCGCTACATGGCGGGCGCGGCGACCAATCCGGATCCGGAGATCTTCACCTACGCGGCAGGCCAGGTCCGCGCCGCGCTGGAGGTGACGCACCGGCTCGGCGGCCAGAACTATGTGCTGTGGGGCGGGCGCGAGGGCTACGAGACGCTGCTCAACACCGATCTCAAGCGCGAGCTCGACCAGCTCGGCCGCTTCATCTCGCTGGTCGTCGAGCACAAGCACAGAATAGGCTTCAAGGGGCCGATCCTGATCGAGCCGAAGCCCAAGGAGCCGACCAAGCATCAATATGATTTCGATGTCGCCACCTGCTACGGCTTCCTTGCGCGCTATGACCTCCTGAAGGACGTCAAGCTCAACATCGAGCAGAACCACGCCATCCTCGCCGGTCACTCCTTCCACCATGAGGTGGCGCTGGCCGAGGCGCTCGGCGTGTTCGGCTCGCTCGACGTCAACCGCGGCGACGATCTGCTCGGCTGGGATACCGACCAGTTCGCGATGAACGTCCCGGAGCTGGCGCTGGTGTTTCACGAGATCCTGAACCGTGGCGGCTTCACCACCGGCGGGCTCAATTTCGACGCCAAGATCCGGCGGCAGTCGATCGACCCTGATGATCTGATCCACGCCCATGTCGGCTCGATGGATGCCTGCGCGCGCGCATTCCTCGCCGCCGCCGACATGCTGGACGCCGGCGCCCTCACGGCGCCGCTCACCGAGCGTTACCAGGGATGGTCCGGCCCCGAGGGGCGGGCCATTCTCGGCGGCCAGCGTTCGCTCGCCGATCTCGCCGACCGCGCGCTTCGTCCCGGTTTCGACCCGCAGCCGCGCTCGGGCCGGCAGGAATATCTGGAATCCCTGGTCAACCGCTATGTCTGAGCGAGGCACTGATGGCAAAGGCTGACGCGACACCGGTCCTCGAGCTGACCGGCATCGGCAAGGAGTTCGGCGCGATCCGCGCGCTGCATGGCGTCGACATGCAGGTCATGCCGGGCGAGGTTGTCGGGCTGATGGGCGACAACGGCGCGGGCAAGTCGACCCTGGTCAAGATCATCGCCGGCAATTTCCGCCCCAGCCATGGCGAGATCCGCTTTGCCGGCAATGCGGTCCATTTCAGCCGGCCGGTCGATGCCCGCGCCGTCGGCATCGAGGTCGTCTACCAGGACCTCGCGCTGTCGGACAATCTCACGGCGGCGGCCAACGTGTTCCTTGGCCGCGAGCTGAAGCGCAGGTTCGGGCCCATCGCATTGCTCGACCACAAGGCGATGGCAGCGCGCGCGCTGGAGCTTTTCGGCGAGCTGCGCTCGGAGACGCGCCCCGACGATCTCGTCAAGCAGATGTCGGGCGGCCAGCGCCAGGCGGTCGCGATCGCGCGGACGCGGCTCTCCAATGCCCGGCTGGTGATGATGGACGAGCCGACCGCCGCGATCTCGGTGCGCCAGGTCGAGCAGGTGCTCGGCCTGATCCACCGGCTCAAGGAGCAGGGTGTCGCCGTGATGCTGATCTCGCATCGCATGCCCGACGTGTTCGCGGTGTGCGACCGCGTCATCGTCATGCGTCGCGGCGAGAAGCGGGCCGACAAGCCGATCCACCAGACCTCGCCAGAGGAAGTCACCGCCCTCATCACCGGCGCGAAGGAGGCGGCGTGATGGCCATGCCCATGGAATCCCCGATCAGCTTCACCAATGTCGGCAAGATCAGGTGGTGGCAGCGCGGCATCTTCGCCTCCCAGACCGGTTACGTTCTGCTCGCGCTGGCGGTGCTGCTGGTGATCATGCATTTCGCCAGCCCCTATTTCTTCACCGAAGGCAACATGCAGAACGTGGCGAAGAACTTCTCGTTCATCGCCATCGCGACGCTCGGCGTCACCTTCGTCATCATCACGGGCGGCATCGATCTGTCGGTGGGATCGATGATGTGCTTCTCCGCCATGATCACCTCGATGGTGATGACCGAACTGTCGGCGCCCGGCTCGCCAGCGGGCGCCTTGTTCGTGCACATGGCGGCCGACGGCAAGACCGTAATTGCCAACGTGCCCGGCTTGATCCTGCTGATCTCGATCCTCGCCGGCCTCGGCGTCGCGCTGATCGCGGGTCTCGTCAACGGCTTCTGCATCGCGGTGCTCGGCCTGTCGCCCTTCGTCACCACGCTCGGCATGCTCTCGATCGTGCGCGGGCTCGGCTATGTCGTCTCCAACGGCCGCGGCAGCTTTCCGGGTGGGCCCGACGCCGATCGTTTCTACGCGCTCACGTCGGGCGACGTGCTCGGCGTGCCCGTGCCCTTCATCTATCTCGTGGTCCTCGCGCTGACGATGGCCGTGGTGCTGCATCACAGCGCGTTCGGCCGCCACGTCTTCGCGCTCGGCGGCAACGAGAAGGCGGCTGAACTCACCGGCATCCCGGTCGTGCGGGTGAAGATAGAGGTCTATGTGATCTGCGCGCTCGCAGCCGGCCTGCAGGGCATCATCATCTCCGGCTGGCTCGGATCGGCGCCGGCCAACATGGCGACGTCCTACGAGCTCAACGTGATCGCGGCGGCTGTGATCGGCGGCGCCAATCTCGCCGGCGGCATCGGCGGTCCGCTCGGGGCCATCGTCGGCTGCGTGCTGCTGGAGGTGATCCGCAATGGCCTCGTGCTGGCGCAGGTCTCCTCCTACTGGCAGCAGACGCTGGTGGGCGTGATCATCATCCTGGCCGTGCTGGTCGACCGCATCCGCTCGCGGATGAGCTGACGTAACGTCGCTTCGGGAAGACAAATAAAATGTTGCCTGTCCGCTTCCCGGGCGCTTTCGAGAGGATAGGCACCAAACAAGGGTGGAGGAGACAATGAGGAAATTTCTTCTTGCCGGCATCGCCGTCGCAATGATGGCAACGCCGGCGTTGGCCGCGAACTACCGCTTCGTCATCGTGCCCAAGGCGATGAACAATCCGTTCTTCGACTTCGCGCGCGACGGCTGCCTGAAGCGAGCCAAGGAGCTCGGCAATATCGAGTGCAACTACAAGGGGCCGGTCGAGCATGAGCCGGCGACGCAAGCCCAGATCATCCAGGACTTCGTCACCCAGAAGGTCGACGGCCTCGCCATCTCGGTCGCCGACGTCGCGGCCATGACCAAGTCGATCGAGGCGGCGACGGCGGCCGGCATCCCCGTCATCACCTTCGATGCCGACGCGCCCGGCTCCAAGCGCATCGCCTATATCGGCACCAACAACAAGGAGTTCGGCGTCGCGCTCGGCAAGCAGCTGGTGAAGATGCGCCCCGACGGCGGCAAATACGCCATGGTCTCGGGCGGCCCCGGCGCCAAGAACCTCGCCGAGCGCGTCGACGGCGTGCGCGAGGCGCTGAAGGGCTCGAAATGGACGGAGGTCGCGGGCTCCCCGACCTTCTGCAACGACGATCCGGCACTCGCGGTCCAGCAGATGACGGATATGCGCACCGCGACACCTGATCTCGCCGCCATCGTTCCCATCGGGGGCTGGCCGATGTTCGCGCCCGAAGGCTTCAAGGCCTTCGCCAGCAGGAACAAGAAGGACATCGATTCCGGCAAGTTTACGCTCGTCGTCGCCGATACGCTGAAGATGCAGCTCGAGCTGCTACGCGACGGCTATGCCAACGCGCTGGTCGGCCAGCGTCCGTTCGAGATGGGCGAGAAGGCGATGGACACGCTGCTCGCCATCAAGAAGGGCGAGAAGGTGCCGGAGATCGTCTACACCGGCCTCGATCTCGTCACCAAGGACAACGTCGCGCAGATGTTGAAGTAGGAGCGTCCGCCAGCCCCGCGCTCCTGCGTGCCTCCCCCGCTTGCGGTTTTTGCAAGCGGGGGAGATGATCTGGACTGTTGGAATGAAGACAAGGCAATGGGAATGAAACGGTCGCGGCTTGGTTCGCTCGACGTCACTTCAATCGGTCTCGGTTCTGCCCCGTTGGGGGGATTGTTCACCCCCGTGAGCGATGCCGATGCTGAAGCCACGATCGCGCGCGCCTGGTCGCTCGGGGTGCGCTTCTTCGATACGGCGCCGCTCTACGGCTTTGGCCTCGCGGAGCGGCGATTGGGGGCCTTCCTGCGGCAACAGCCGCGCGACTCCTACGCCATCTCGACCAAGGTCGGCCGCCTGCTGCGCGCGCCCGATGGCGGCGCCGCCGAGGACGAACACTATAAGGGCACGCCGCGCGAGCGGCCGGTGTTCGATTTCAGCCATGACGGTGTGCTGCGCTCGGTGGAGGAGAGCCTGGTCCGCCTCGGGCTCGACCGCGTCGATGTCCTGCTGGTGCACGACCCTGATGATCACTATGACGACGCCGTCGCCGGGGCCTTCCGCGCACTCCAGCGCCTGCGCAGCGAGGGCACGGTGAAGGCGATCGGCGCCGGCATGAACCAGTCGGAGATGCTGGTCCGTTTCGCCGAGGCCGTGCCCGTCGATTGCTTCCTGCTGGCCGGGCGCTACACGCTGCTCGACCAGGGCGCCCTGGATGCGCTGTTTCCGCTCTGCACGGCGAAAGGCATCGGCATCCTGCTCGGCGGCATCTACAACAGCGGCATCCTCGCCAATCCGCACACCAGCGCGAAGTTCAACTATCAGGACGCCGATGCTTCGCTCGTTGCGCGGGCGCTGGAGCTGGACGCGCTCTGCCGCAAGCATGGCACCGAGCTGAAAGCCGCCGCGCTCCAGTTCTGCATGGCGCATCCGGCCGTCACGGTCGCCGTGATGGGCGCGCGCAACGCCGCGGAGGTTTCCGACAACATCGCGATGTCGGAGACAGCGGTGCCGGCTGCCTTTTGGCAGGAGCTGCGGGCACGAAACCTCGTCGATGCGCGCGCGCCGCTGCCGGGTGGGGCGTAGGCCATGATCATCGACGCGCATCAGCATTTCTGGGACCCGGCGCGCGCGGACTATCCCTGGATGGCAGCGGACGAGCTGACGCCGATCCGCCGCGCCTTCGGTCCGGCCGATCTTGCACCGCTGCTGAAGGCGAACGGCGTCGATGCCAGCATCCTGGTGCAATGCCGCTCCGCGCTGGAGGAGACCGATGAATTCTTGCGCATTGCGCACGAAAATCCCTTCGTCGTCGGCGTGGTGGGCTGGGCTGATCTGACGGATGGTGCGCTCGGCGAAACGCTCGATCGGCTTCGTGCTTCACCCGGCGGCGGCAAGCTGGTCGGAATCCGCCACCAGGTCCACGATGAAGCCGATCCCGATTGGCTGCTGCGCGAGGACGTTCAGCGCGGCCTCACCGCTGTGTTCGCCCGCGATCTCGCCTACGATTTCCTCGTCCGCGCCCGCGAGCTGCCGTCGGCGATCGCATCCGCGCAGGCCTTTCCGCAAGCGCGCTTCGTGCTCGACCACACCGCCAAGCCGCCGATCGCCGACGGCGGCAGCGAGGTGTGGGCCGATCGCATCGCCGCGCTCGGGGCTTGCGACAATGTCTGGTGCAAGATCTCTGGGCTTGCGACCGAAGCGGTCTGGAATGATTGGGATGCGGAACGCCTGTTTCCGTTCGTCGCGCACGCCGCGAGGTGTTTCGGCGAAGACAGGCTGATCTTCGGCTCGGACTGGCCGGTGTGCTTGCTCGCGGGGAGCTATGGCAAGATCAAGAACGCGCTGGAGGCTTGTCTGGCGAAGCTTGGCCCGCAGCTGCGGGCCAAGGCTTTTGGTGTGAATGCGACGCGGGCGTATCGGCTGGCTATCGCAAGTTAGCGTCTGAGCGCGCTCTTGCTTCATGCCTCTCCTGGCAAAGCAGAAGAGGGGAAGCAGCGGCGTGCGCTCTTGTCTACTCGGACATCGGCTTGTCGGAGATGTCCCAGTCCTTGCCGGTGAAGGTGGAGATGAAGAGCGTCTTCATCGGCGTGTAGTCCTCGGGCGTGTAGCTATAGGTGACGCCGTCGAGGAAGTAGGGCGAGTGGAAGCCCGCCAGCGTCGAGGCCTGCTTCAGCACGTTGGCGCGGGTGAGGTCGTCGCCGCAGCGGCGCAGGATCTCGCCCATGGTCACGGCCTGGCCGTAGCCGGCGAAGGCGATGGTGTTGTCGGGGTCGATGGCCGGGGTGTACTTCTTGCGCAATTCCTCGAACGCCATCACGTCGGGGTCCTTCTCCCATTTGGGCAGGCCGACCTCCTTGTTATAGCGGATGGCGACGATGCCGGTGGCGTTCTCGAGGCCCGCGGCATTGAGGATCGAGCGGCCGGTCGAGCCGGCGGAAAGAAGCTGCAGCGGCTTCCAGCCGAGCTCGGCGACCTTCCGGATCGACTGCGACGAGGCCTTGCCGGTCGAGATGTTGTAGAAGACGTCGGCGCCCGACTTCGAGAGGTTGATGAGCTGGGAATCGACGGTCGGCTCGGTGAGATCGTAGGTCTGCTCCATGATCACCTTTGCGGTGCCGCCGGCGTCTTCCAAAACCTTCTTGAAGGGACCGAGGAAGTCGCGGCCGAAATCGTCGTTCTGGTAGAGGATGCCGATCTTGGCGTTCGGCTTCACGCTGACGACGTGACGGGCCAGGATGCGCGCCTCGGTCGGATAGAGCGGCAGGCCCGCCATCGTCCATTTGAACTCTTTCGGATTGTTCCACTTCGACGCGCCGGTGTTGAGCAGCAGCTGCGGCACGCCCTTGGAGTTCAGATATTTGTGCACGGCGGTCTGCGGCGCGGTGCCGAGCGAGCCGTAGAGCGCGAGCACTTCCTCCTGCTCGACCAGGCGCCGCGTCGCCTCGACGCATTTCGGCGCGCTGTAGGCATCGTCCATGGTGAGAAACTTGACCTTGCGTCCGTTGATGCCGCCCTTCTCGTTCAGCATCTGGAAATAGGCCTCGCCGATGCGCCCGAGCACGCCGTAGAGCGAGCCGGGGCCGGAATGCGGCACGGTCTGTCCGATCTTGATCTCGGTGTCGCTGGCGCCCGCATCGTATTTCTTCTCCGCGGCCCAGACGTAAGGCGCGGGCAAGGTGGATGCGGCGATGGTGGCGAGCGCGGCGGCGCTGAAATCGCGTCGCGATGGATTCTTCGTCATTATTTGTTTCTCCCTGGCGAGGGCATTGTGCTGGCATCGCAGCTTGGCTCGCAAGTGGGAAGTCACGGCTTTGCGACGCAATGACGCTCAAATCACGGGGCGTTAGCGCCTAGACTCAAGTTTTCTCGGCCACGATCACGAGGCCGCGCACCGGCTCGTTATTCTCGATGCGCGGCGAGGCCGGCTCCAACGTCAGCAGCTTGAGGCCCGCCTTGGCGAGGGCGCCGCGCACATATTCCGCGGAGTGGGCATAACGCAGGCCTTCGCCGAGCACGATGCCGCTGCCATCATGCGTCTCCAGCGTGAAGGCGAGCACGCCGCCGGATACGAGCACGCGCCTGGCTTCGCTCAGCACCGGCGCGAGATCGGAGAGATAGACGAACGCATCCGCGGCGACGACGAGGTTCGCGCATCCATCGCCCTTGCTCCGCAGGCCTTCGATCATGTCGGCGACTTCGAGCTCGGCGTAGAGGTTGGTCGCACGCGCCTCCTTGATCATGCCGGGCGACAGGTCAATGCCGATGAAATGATCGACCTGCTTCGAGAATGCGGCGGCCGCAAGCCCGGTGCCGCAGCCGAGATCGATGGTGCGTTTGAAGAAGGCCGGCTTCTTCGCGGCGACCCGCGCGGCCACCACCGCCTTGAAGATCAGCGCCGGGGCGCGATAGTCGAGATCGTTGACCAGCGTGTGCTCGAAGCGCGGGGCGTACTGGTCGAACAGCGCCTGCACATAGGCCTTGGGCATCTCCGACATCTCGGCGTCGCCGAGCCGCATCAGATGCAGGCCAGCGCCGTGCTGGTCCTCGGGATCGGACCTCCGCGCTTCTCGAAATGCGGCGATCGCCTTGTCGCGCTCGCCGAGTTGCTGACGGATTTCGCCGAGCGTGAACCAGGCCGAGGTGAAGTTCGGCGCGAGCTCGATCGCCTGCTCTATGAGGTCAGCGGCGGCGGGCAGATCGCCCTTGAGCTGGAGGTCGCGTGCGAACTCGAAGCGGCGGTCGGCGATGAGATCGCCGGAAGTCTGGAACAGGCGGAGCGGCATTGGGAACCATCTCGTCATTGCCGGGCTTGACCCGGCAATCCATCAAAAAGAGGACTCTTTAAGAGGATGGATGCGCGGGTCAAGCCCGCGCATGACGGCTTAATTTGGAGCAGCCCCTTCCTATATGTCTCACATGCGTCCGCAAGACATCCTGCTGCCAGTTGCTGCCGGCCTGTGCTGCAAGCCCGGCGGCTTCCATATCGATCCCGTCCGCCCGGTCGAGCGGGCCGTGATCACCCACGGCCATTCCGACCATGCCCGCGCCGGCCATGGTGCGGTGCTGGCGACGCAGGAAACGCTGGACATGATGCGGCTGCGCTATGGCGAGAATTTCGCCGGGTCGACGCAAGCCATCAGCTATGGCGAGGAGATCCGGCTCGGCGATGTCTGCGTGAAATTCCACCCGGCCGGCCATGTGCTGGGATCGGCGCAGATCGCGGTGACCTGCAAGGACACCTGCATCGTCGCCTCCGGCGACTACAAGGACGCGCCCGATCCGACCTGCACGCCGTTCGAGCTGGTGCAATGCGACGTCTTCATCACCGAGGCGACGTTCGGGCTGCCGGTATTCCGACATGGCGATGCGAGCGATGAGGTCAAGAAGCTGCTCGCCTCCGTCGCGCTGTTTCCCGAGCGCGCGCATCTGGTCGGCGCCTATTCGCTCGGCAAGGCCCAGCGCGTGATCGCGCTGCTGCGCGCGGCCGGCTATGACGCCCCGATCTATCTGCATGGCGCGATGGAGAAGATCACCGAGTACTATCAGAGCCGGGGCATCGATCTCGGCGAGCTCAGGCCGGTGAAGGGCGTGAAGAAGGCGGCGCTCGCCGGCACCATCACGCTGGCGCCACCCTCGGCCACTTCCGATCTCTGGACGCGGCGCTTTCCCGATCCGGTCACGGCGTTTGCCTCGGGCTGGATGCGCGTGCGCGCCCGGGCGCGGCAGCGTGGCATCGAGCTGCCGCTGGTGATCTCCGACCACGCCGACTGGGACGGCCTCACCGCCACCATCGCCGCGACCGGTGCCGGCGAGATCTGGGTCACGCACGGCCAGGAAGATGCACTGGTGCATTGGTGCCAGAGCAAAGGCCTGAAAGCGCAGCCGCTCGACCTCGTCGGCTATGGCGACGAGGAGGAGAGCGAGACGGCGCTTCAAGACGAGGCCGAAGCATGAACCGCTTCGCCGAGCTGCTGGACCGTCTCGCCTACGAGCCCGGCCGCAACAACAAGCTGCGGCTGCTCACCGGCTATTTCCGCGAGGTCGGTGACCCCGACCGCGGCTACGCGCTGGCTGCGCTCACCGGCGCGCTCAGCTTCAAGCACGCCAAGCCGGCCCTGATCCGCGATCTCATCGCATCGCGTACTGATCCCGTGCTGTTCGGGTTGAGTTACGATTACGTCGGCGATCTCTCGGAGACGGTGGCGTTGATGTGGCCGAAGACGCAAGACAATGCGCAGTCTTTTCCGGGCCCCCCCTCTCCCCCGCCCTCCCCCACAAGGGGGGAGGGAGCGCAGCGGAGTGCGGCGCTGTCAGCGACCACAACATTTTTTAGTGATTCCCAAGGTGAGGGACGCACGAGCTTCTCCGTTCCCTCCCCCCTTGTGGGGGAGGGGCAGGGAGGGGGGTACTCCGGGCGAGATGCTGATGAGTCCCCTCACGCCCGCAACCACAACGACCCGCCGCCCCCAACTCTCACCGAGGTCGTGACCACGCTTCGCACCCTCGGCAAGACCGAGCTGCCGAAGCAGCTCGAGCGCTGGCTCGACGAGCTCGATGAGACCGGGCGCTGGGCGCTGCTGAAACTCGTCACCGGCGCGCTTCGCATCGGCATCTCGGCACGGCTCGCCAAGACCGCGGCGGCCGCGCTCGGCGACAAGGACCCGCACGAGGTCGAGCTGATCTGGCCGGGGCTCGCGCCGCCCTATCTCGACCTGTTCGCCTGGCTGGAGGGCCGCGGCGAAAAGCCGGTCAACCGCGATCCCGCACCGTTCCGCCCGGTGATGCTGGCGCATGCGATCGAGGACAGCGATTTCGCCGCGCTCGATCCCGCCGACTACATCGCCGAGTGGAAATGGGACGGCATCCGCGTGCAGGCGGTGGCAGGGCGCGACGAGCGCGGTCACGTCACGGCGCGGCTCTATTCGCGTACTGGCGAGGACATCACGGGGAGCTTTCCCGATCTCGTGCCGTCGGTGCGCCTGCCCGGCGCGATCGACGGCGAGCTTCTGATCCTGCGTGAGGGCCGTGTGCAGAGTTTCAACGTCCTGCAGCAGCGGCTCAACCGCAAGGTCGTCTCGCCCAAGCTGATCAAGGAATTTCCGATTCACCTGCGCGCTTACGATCTGCTCGGCGACGACGAGAACGATTTGCGCGAGCTGCCGTTCGCGGAACGGCGCGAACGGTTGGAGACCTTCATCAAGAAGCTCGACGATCCCCGCATCGATCTGTCGCCTACCGTTGCCTTCGCCAGCTGGGAAGCTTTGACTGCCGCACGCGCCGATCCCGCAAGTGCCGGTGCCGGCGAAGACGCGGACGCCGTCGAAGGCGTGATGCTGAAGCGACGCGATGCGCCTTATCTGCCCGGACGTCCCAAGGGCCAGTGGTGGAAGTGGAAACGCGATCCGCACATCATCGATGCCGTGCTGATGTATGCGCAGCGCGGTCACGGCAAGCGCTCGTCCTTTTATTCCGACTACACGTTCGGCGTCTGGACCGCGGGCGAGGGCGGCGACGAACTGGTGCCGGTCGGCAAGGCCTATTTCGGCTTCACCGACGAGGAGCTGCTGCAGATCGACCGCTTCGTCCGCCGCAACACCACGGAGAAGTTCGGCCCCGTCCGCCATGTCGTGCACGAGGGCGACAAGGGCTTGGTGCTGGAGGTGGCGTTCGAGGGCCTGCAGCGCTCGCCGCGACACAAATCCGGTGTCGCCATGCGCTTCCCCCGCATCAGCCGCCTGCGCTGGGACAAGCCGCCGCGCGAGGCCGATCGGCTGGAGACGCTGGAGAGGATGCTGAAGGCGGACGCGGCGGAGGTCGAGGTGTGAGGCGCGTGATCCTGAGCGCACGCCTCGTCCTTCGAGACGACCGCTTCGCGGTCTCCTCAGGATGAGGCTAATCGGCATCGGTGCGCGTTGAAACTGCTGCCGCGCACTCCGTCCTCATCCTGAGGAGCCCGCCTAAAGCGGGCGTCTCGAAGGATGGCGGCCGCGAAAAACTCTCATTGGGCTGCGGGAGAGACAAACCGACCGTCGAATTAAACTCCCGTAACCCGATTGACGCCCTGTTGCGGGTTCCCCATCTGCCTCGCCGTGCCCTATAATGGGTCGAATCCGCCTACAGGAGTTTGAGATGGTCCAAGACGTCAGAGATTTGCCGGCCGGCCGCAACGACGGGCTGAACCGCTTTCTCGGCGGCTCGCCGCTGGCGGTCGCGTTTCGCCTGGTCCTGCTCTCGATCCTGGTCGGTGTCGTGCTGGCCGCGATCGGCTTCGATCCCTGGAACATCCTCACCAGCATTCGCCTGTTGTTCCAGCGTCTGTGGGATCTCGGCTTCGACACCATCAACTGGCTGTGGCGCTACTTCCTGCTCGGCGCAGTCATCGTGATCCCGATCTGGCTGCTCTCGCGCGTGTTCGGCACGCCGCGCCGGTAGAGTTTTGGGAGCCCGCAGCCGATGCAATTGCGCTTTGTCGGCTGCGGCGATGCTTTCGGCTCCGGCGGCAGGCTCAACACCTGCTTCCACGTCTCGGGGCGCGAGGCCAACTTCCTGATCGATTGCGGCGCGTCGGCTCTGCCGGCGCTGAAGCGGCTTGAGATCGCGTGCGAGGACATCGATCTCATCCTGATCACGCATTTCCACGGTGATCATTTTGCCGGGCTGCCGTTTGTCCTGCTCGACGCCCAATTCTCGCGGCGGACGCGGCCGCTGACGATCGCCGGCCCGCAAGGTATCGAGACGCGGCTGCGTGAGGTGATGGAGGTGCTGTTCGAGCACTCCTCGAAGACACAGCAGCGCTTCGAGCTAAATGTCGTCGAGCTCGCGCCCGAGCAAAGCCGGACTTTCGGTGCCGTGACGGTGACGCCCTATCCGGTCGTGCACGGCGAATCCGGTGGCCCCTTCCTCGCCTACCGCATCGAGGCCGAGGGCCGCACGCTCGCCTACAGCGCCGATACCGAATGGACGGAGACGCTCATTCCGCTGGCGCATGGCGCGGACCTTTTCATCGCCGAGGCCTATATGTACGAGAAGGTGGTGAAGAACCATCTCAGCCTGAAGACCTTGGAACAGCATCTGCCCGCGATCGGCGCCAAGCGGCTCGTCCTCACCCATATGAGCGACGACATGCTGTCGCGCCTCGAGGCTCTGCCTCATATGGCGGCCGAGGACGGCATGGTCGTCGTGTTCTGACCATGCACGCGCCCGTCCATCCCAAAGTCGGCACACGCGAAGTGTTCGCCATCGCCGGTCCGGCGATGGTCGCGAACCTGACCACACCGCTGATCGGCATCGTCTCGACCACGGCGATCGGCCGTCTCGACGATGCCGCGCTGCTTGGCGGCGTGGCGATGGCCTCGGTGATCTTCGACTGCCTGTTCTGGCTGTTCGGCTTCCTCCGGATGAGCACGCTCGCCTTCACCGCGCAATCGCTGGGCGCGGGTGACACGCGCGAGCCGACCGCGATCCTGGCGCGCGGCTTCATCGTTGCCGGCCTGATCGGCGCCGCGCTGATCGTGCTGCAACTGCCGCTGGCCGCTTTGCTGTTCGACCTCATGGGCGGCAGCGAAGGTGTGACGCAGGCCGCGAAGACCTACTTCAAGATCCGGATCTGGTCGTCGCCGTTCGCGCTCGCCAATTACGTCATCCTCGGCTGGCTGATCGGCCAGGCCCGCGCCAATTCAGCCTTGATGCTTCAGGTCGTCATCAACCTCGTCAACATGGCGGCGACGATCCTGCTGGTGCTGGTCTACGACACCGGCATCGCCGGTGCCGCGATCGCCGCGCTGTTGTCGGAAGCGGTCGGGTTCGCCCTCGGCGTGATCGTCTGCCGCCATTATGCCGATGGCGGCTTCGCCGTGCCGTACGCGACCCTGCTCGACCGCGACAAGCTGTTGCGGTTGCTGGCGGTGAACACCGACATCCTGATCCGCACCGCGGCGCTGATCGCCGTATTCCTGTTCTTCACCGCCAAGGGCGCGCAGGCCGGTGACGTCACGCTGGCCGCCAACTCGGTACTCAACAATTTCCTGCTTGTCAGCGCTTTCTTCCTCGACGGTCTCGCCAACGCAGCGCAGCAGCTCTGCGGCCGCGCCGTTGGCGCGCGCGATGCAACGGGCTTTGCGGATTCGACCCGGCTGGTGCTGCTATGGGGCCTCGGCTTCGCGCTGGTGGTGTCGGGACTGTTCGCGCTGTTCGGGCCGCATTTGATCGATTTCATGACGGCGAGTGACGACGTCCGCCGTGCCGCGCGCGAATTCCTGCCGTTCGTCGTGCTCGCGCCGATCCCCGGGGTATTCGCCTTCGGCTTCGACGGCATCTATATCGGCGCGACCTGGGCGCGCGAGATGCGCAACCTGATGCTGGCTTCGCTGCTGATCTTCCTCGCCGCCTGGTGGGCGCTGCAGTCGCTCGGCAATGCCGGACTGTGGTGCGCGCTGATGGCTTCCTACCTCTCGCGCGGTGGCTTGCAGGCCGCACGCTATCCGGCGCAGTTCCGGGCGACGTTCTCGAAATCATAGCTCTCGTGTCCCGGACGCGCTGCAGCGTGAAACGCTGCTGCGCAGAGCCGGGGCACGAGAGCGCCTTACATCCCCGGCCAGTCTTCCGCCGTGAGGGTCGCCGCATCCGCGCCGACGATCTCGGACAGGGAATCCCGCCCGGTGCGAAGCAGCGTCGAGGTGAGGTCGCGCTTGATCTCGTCGACGAGGCCGAGGCCCTTGTAGATCAGCGACGAATAGAGCTGGATCAGGCTCGCGCCGGCGCGGATCTTCGTCAGCGCGGCACCGCCCGAATCCACGCCGCCGACGCCGATCAGCGGGAACGCGCCCTCGACGCGCACATAGGTTTCCGCGACCATGCGCGTCGACAGGCGGAACAGCGGCCGGCCGGACAGGCCGCCTTGCTCCTTGGCGCGCATCTCCTCCCGCAGCGTGCTCGGCCGCGCGATCGTCGTGTTCGACACGATCATGCCGTCGACCCGGCGCGAACGCGCCACCTGCACGACGTCGTCGAGCTGGGCGAGGCTCAGATCCGGCGCGATCTTGAGCAGCACCGGCGTGTCGCCAGCCTTCTGCCTGACACGCTCGCGCGCGTCGATCACCCTTGCGAGGAGATCGTCGAGCAGGGCGCCTTCCTGCAAATTGCGCAGGCCCGGCGTGTTCGGCGAGGAGACGTTGACGGTGAAATAGCTCGCGACCGGCGCAAAGGTCTCGATCAGCTTGACGTAGTCGGCGACGCGGTCCGGCGAATCCTTGTTGGCGCCGACATTGACGCCGACGATGCCGCCGTGCTGCGCGCGCGCGGCCAGCCGGCGCAAGGCGACGTCGGCGCCGTCATTGTTGAACCCCATGCGGTTGATGACGGCCTCGTCGCGCTCCAAACGAAACAGCCGCGGCCGCGGATTGCCGCTCTGCGGCTTCGGCGTCACCGAGCCGATCTCGACGAAGCCGAAGCCGAGCCGCAGCAATGCGTCCGGCACCTCGGCGCTCTTGTCGAAGCCCGCGGCCATGCCGATCGGATTGGGAAAGTTGAGCCCGAAGGCGCGCATCGCGAGCTTGGGATCGTCAGCGCGCGGCTTGACCGGCGGCAGGAAGCGCAGGCCCTGGATCGCGAGGCGATGGGCGTCTTCCGGATCGAGCCAGCGCAGCACCGGCAGCGAAAAGGCGTCGAAAGCGCGGATCACGGCAGCAGCTCCGGAGTGTCGTGGCCACCGTCCGAGCGGATGTTGAGGTTCATCACCGACAGCACCGCGCCGAGGTCGAGCTCGCCATAGAGATGTGGAAACAGCTCGTCATTGCGCGAGCGCTCCCAGCGCAACTCGCTGCCGAGTGCGTCGCCATCGACCTCGACCAGGAACAGCGCGCGCTGTCCGACATAGTGCTTGCGCAAGGTCTCGGGAACCTGGGCAGCGGTGGAGAAATGGATGAAGCCGTCGCGCGCATCGTCCGCGCTGCCCCGGTAGACACCCTGCCGTTCCGCCTCGCGCCAGGCCGAGGCCGGACAGATTTTGTAGATCTTGACCACCGCTTGCGCAGCCCTGTTTGCTCTTTGAGTCAGCTCTTTGAGTTTCTTGGGTTTTTTCGCCGCGTGCGGGTCCCCGAAACCCGGGCGCGACCGTAAAGGCCGCCCCTTCCGAACTCAAGGCTTAGAGCCTATTCCGTTCCGATGAAATCGGAACGGGGCTCTAGATTCCTATTTTGGCGCGTTTTTCCAGAGGCGAACCGCTATCCACATCACTTGAAGGCGCGCCTGCCCACCGCCTCTTGCGCGAAAAACGGAAAACCGGTTGATTTGAGGATAGTTTTCCTGAGTTGCGACGGGCTGGACCTTGCATGGTCAGACAGGCCAAAGCGCAGAGGATACTGACGCACGACCAGATCTGGGTCGCCCTGGATCGGCTGGCGGCGCGCGCCGGTCTGTCGCCGTCCGGCCTTGCCAAGCGCGCCGGGCTCGATCCCACCACCTTCAACAGGTCCAAGCGCGTCACCTCCGACGGCCGCGAGCGCTGGCCCTCGACCGAATCGATCGCAAAGGCACTGGCCGCAGCCGACTCCTCGATCGAGAGCTTTGCGCGGCTGATCGACGATGAGGCCGGCGACGGTCGCTCGGTACCGCTGCTCGGCTTCGCGCTGGCCGGCGCGAGCGGCGCTTTCGATGAGGCCGGCCTTCCATCCGGCAAGGGCTGGACCGAAACCGCGCTTCCCACCGAGGACAGCCACACCTTTGCGCTGGAGATTTCCGGCGATGCGCTGCTCCCTGCCTATCGCGACGGCGACCTCATCCTGGTCTCACCCGGCGCACCGATCCGCAAAGGCGACCGCGTGGTGGTGAAGACCAAAGGGGGCGAGGTGGTGGTCGCGACGCTCGGGCGCCGCACCGCGAAGGCGCTGGAGCTTCAGTCGTTCGATGCGTCGCAGGCCGGGCGCACGATGGCGGCGAGCGACGTAGCGTGGATCGCGCGCATCATGTGGGCGAGGCAGTGAGGGCGAGGGGACGCTCACATGCAGCGCACTCAACGCATCCACGGAGCTCTCACAGCACTTCGAAGATCTTGTAGGCGACGGCACCTTCGACGAGGTAGCCCTTGCCGACGCAGACGACGTCGTTGAGCCAGGCATAGGTTTGCGAGCCGGTCTCGAACAGCGGATTGGTGCGGAAGTAGTATCCGGCGGGATCGACCTTGGTACGTCGCGCGGGATCCGCCATCTCGGCGCGCAAAGACTGCGGCGTCACCCAGCGGCCGCCATAGGTCATGTAGATCAACTCGCCATCATGCGTCCGCAACGACAGGCGCACATCGAGGGTCATGGTACCATCGGCGCGGAATAACGCCCAGTCACCACCGCCCCGCAGCACCTCGCCGCGCAGGCGTGGCCCTTCGAACGAACCCTTGGCCGCCCCGAACAGCACGCGCTGCCCGATCGGCCCGGCGCCGAAATTGATGCGCGGATCGAGGTCGACGACGATGTCGAAGAGAAGCCTGGTCGCGAGGTCACCGACGGGCTTGATGCGGGGATCGGCCATGGTCTGACGCTCCTGTTTCGTGGATGGTGTTGCGTCGGCGGGCTACGCTGCCTGCGTGGCTTCGCCGAACAGCTTGCGCCTGACCACGTCGGTCGAAACGCCGGATTGAGCGCAGAGCTCAGAGAGATCGAAGACGAAGCGCTCATAAGCGATCTTGTCGTCGCGAAAGGCGAAGGCGATGAACACCGGCAGCTCCGCGCGGCGCCCGTTGGGCTCGGCCCCGAAGCGATCCCCCGTCATCGTCATCCGCGCGGTGCCCCAGCAGACCAGCGTGTCGGCGGAATTGGCGTGGCCGTCGAGGGTGACGTGATAGTCCGGGAAGGACTTGAAGAAGCGCGTCAGGATGCGCTGGTTTTCGGCGAGGCCTCGCGCCCTGGTGCCGAAGGCCGGCGTCTCCAGCACCATGTCGGGATGCAGAACCTCCAGCGCCGCTGGGATGTCCTGCCGGCTCTTCGCGATTGCCAGCCTTTCCGCCAGCTCGAACATGCACTTGCCGTCCACGGCTCGCCTCGTAACATTCTAAATGTCTAATACATACACAATGTATGTTATATGCGGTTTGATACCAACGCGTCAAGCGTTAGGTTGCGCGCGATGCGGGCAAAGGATCCTCCGAGAAGTCGTCGGGAAGAGTACAGCGAGGCTACCAGGCAGGCGCTGCTCGATGCCGGCCGCGAGGCGTTTGCCGCCAATGGATTTCAGGCGGCGGGCATGGAGGCGATCTCGCGGGCGGCGCGGGTCACGCGCGGCGCGTTCTACCATCACTTCGCGGACAAGAAGGCGCTGTTTGACGCCGTCGTAGTCGCCATGCAGCGCGACGCGGCCGCCAGAATCGAGGCCGCGGCGCGCAATGAACGCAAGATCTGGGATCGCCTCAGCGCGGGCATCGACGCCTATCTCGACGCCTGCGAAGAGCCGGACTACGCGCGCATCGTCATCCAGGAAGCGCAAGCCGTGCTCGGCGAGCCGCGCTATCGCGAGATCGAGGAAACCTATCCGACCGCGCTCCTGATCGCGACCCTGCGGGCGCTGAAGCGCGATGGCGAGTTGCACGCGGACGATGTCGATCTGCTCAGCCGGATGATCGACGCCATGATCTGCAAGATCGGATTGCTGCTGCCCCACGCCGACGATTCCAGGAAGCTGCGCAGAAACGGACAGAAGATCGTCGCCGCCGTGCTGGAGACCTTTCGCCAGAAGGTCTGAATCCGCTCCCGGCCCGCGTCGCCCTGCATCGCCATTGCGACTCACCGCCGCTCTCGCATAGGTTGCGGCCGATATTGCCGATCCAATTCATCTTAGGGGGATATGATGAATCGCCGTCACGCATTGAAGGCTCTGGCGGGTCTTGCGCTTTGTCCGCTCTGCAAGCCGGCCTTCGCCGCCGAAGGCGCGCATTGGAGCTATGAGGGCGTCGGCGGCCCGGCCAAATGGGGCGATCTCGATGCGGCCAACAAGGCCTGCGCGGTCGGCCTTCAGCAATCGCCGATCGACATCGAGGGGACGATCAAGTCGCAATTGCCGGTTCTGAAGCTGAACTGGGGCAAGAGCGCCGACACCATCGTCAACAACGGACACACGATCCAGCTCAACTTCGCCGAAGGCAGCACGTTGATGCTCGGCGACGTCAAGTACAAGCTGCTCCAGGTGCACTTCCACCGGCCGAGCGAGCACATGATCGGCGGCAAGAATTTTCCGATGGAGGCGCATTTCGTCCATCGCAACGAAGCCGGCGGCCTCGCCGTGGTCGGCGTGCTGATGGCCGAGGGCAGGCCGAACCCGGCCTTCGGCAAGATCGTCAAGACCATGCCGGCGGCGGAAGGCCCCGCGGTGAAAGCGGATGCGGGCATCGATCCTCACGCCATGCTGCCACCGAGGCTCAGCTACTTCCGCTATCCCGGCTCGCTGACGACGCCGCCCTGTTCGGAAGTGGTCGAATGGCTGCTGCTGACCACCCCGATTCAGGTGTCGGCCGCCGAGGTCGCCGCGTTCGCAAAGCTCTATCCGATGAACGCGCGCCCGGTGCAGAAGGATAACAGGCGCTACGTATTGCGCTCGGCCTGAGCGAGCGCTCCAATGAGCGCTGTCGTCCCGGCGAACGCCGGGACCCATACCGCGTGATCTCTCGGAGAGTGGCGGTCTTCGTACCAACGCAGGCGCAACTACGAATCTTCGCCCAACTTCTCCCTGTGGTTATGGGTCCCCGCTTTCGCGGGGACGACGATGGAGAAAGCCGTGGCCTCACGCGCTCCGCGCCAGCGCGCCGTCGATCATGTTGACGGCGTTCTGCACACCGTACACCGCGACGAAGGAGCCGAAGCGCGGGCCCTTCTCCTGGCCGAGCAGTACTTGATAGAGCATGTTGAACCAGTCCAGCGTGACCCCGGGACGGCCGTCCTTGCCCTTCTTGACCTGATCGAGGAAGGGCTCGCGGCGGCCGATCTCGTAGACGACGTTCTGGATGTCCTCGGCAGATGCGTCCTGCGCAAGCTGTGACAGCGCATCGCGCAGATCCTGCAGTGCGCTGCGCTCGGTGTCCGAGGGCACGCGGAACTGCTTCGTCGGCGCGACGAAGTCGCGGTAGTAATTGATGGCGTAGCCGACCATCGCATCGAGCTTCGGATGCGTCTGCGGCGAAACGCCCGGACGATAACGGCCAATGAAGCCCCACAGCGTCTCGGCATTCTCCGCGTTCGACGACGACACCAGCGTCAGCAGGAGCTGGAAGGTGACGGGCATATCGCCCTGCGGCGGCTTGCCGTTGTGGATGTGCCAGACCGGATTGCCGAGCTGCTGCTTGTCATCCTGCCGGGCAAAGCCGTCGATGAACTGCTGATAGTCGTCGACGTTGCGCGGGATGACGTCGAAATACAGCCGCTTGGCCGCCTTGGGCTCGCGATACATGAACAGCGACAGCGATTCCGGTGAGGCGTAGCGCAGCCATTCGTCGATAGTGAGGCCGTTGCCCTTCGACTTCGAGATCTTCTGGCCCTGCTCGTCGAGGAAGAGCTCGTAGTTGAAGCCTTCGGGCGGCGTGCCGCCGAGCGCCTTGGCGATTGCACCGGAGAGCTTCACCGAATCGATCAAATCCTTGCCGGCCATCTCGTAGTCGACGCCGAGCGCGACCCAGCGCATCGCCCAGTCGGCCTTCCACTGGCATTTCACATTTCCACCGGTGACGGGCGTCTCCACTTCCTGGTTCGTATCAGGATCGACATAGGTCACCGTGCCGGCCACGACATCGCGGCGGATCATCGGCACCTGGAGCACCACGCCCGCGGTCTTGCTGATCGGCAGGAACGGTGAGTAGGTGGCGCGCCGATCGGGGCCGAGCGTCGGCAGGATGATCGCCATCACCTTGTCGTAGGCAGCTAACATCTTGAGCAGCGTCGCGTCGAAGCGGCCTGATGTGTAGTAGTCCGTCGAGCTCGCGAACTCGTAGTCGAAGCCGAAATGATCCAGAAACGCGCGCAGGCGCGCGTTGTTGTGCGCACCGAACGAGGGGTACTCGTTGGAGAACGGATCTGGCACCCGCGTCAGCGGCTTGCCGAGATGCGCGGCCAGCATCTCCTTGTTGGGGACGTTGTCGGGCACTTTCCGAAACCCGTCCATGTCGTCGGAGAACGCCAGGAGGCGCGTCTTGACCTTGTCCTCGGTCAGAACACGGAAGGCATGGCGCACCATCGAGGTGCGCGCGACCTCGCCGAACGTGCCGATATGCGGCAGGCCCGACGGTCCGTAGCCGGTCTCGAACAGCACCTCGTCCTTCGGACTCTTCTTCAGCCGCGCGACAATGGCCTTCGCCTGCTCGAACGGCCAGGCGTTGGATTGTTCGGCGAGCGCACGAAGATCGCTCGGGCTCATGTTGGGATCGATAACGGACATTCAGAAGGGCCTCCGGGCCGCGGAAAATAGCGATTTCCGGGCAGAATGCAAAAGAACGGTTGTTGTCATTCCGGGGCGATGCGCCAGCATCGAACCCGGAATCCCGAGATTCCGGGTCTGGTCCTGCGGACCATCCCGGAATGACAATTCAACGATCTCGAGATTCCGGGTTCGCACTTCGCGCGCCCCGGAATGACGATCGATGGCTAAAACGGGCTCACCGAGAAATACCGCAGCCACAGATCGGTGTAGCGGCCTTTTTCCCAGACGCGGAATAGGGCCCAATTCAGGGCCTGGCGCAGCACGTCGTTGCCCTTGCGGACGGCGATGCCGATGCCTTCGCCGAAGAAGCGGCTCTCGACGAAGGGACCGCCGGAGAAAGCGCAGCAATCGCCGGAATCGGTGCCGTTGATCCAGAACGCCAGCGAGATGGCGTCGCCGAAAATGAAATCGACCTCGCCCTTGCGCAAAGCGCTGCGGAGCGCGTCGTCATTGGGATAGCCGTGCAGCTCGGCGTCGGTGAACATCGCCTTGAGATAGGCCTCGTGCGCGGAGCCGGCGATGACGCCGACTTTCTTGCCCTCGAGATATTCCGGGCGGATCTCCGGCATCACCGCGTCCTTGCGCGAGGCGAAGCGCGCCGGCACGCGGTAATAGGGATCGGTGAAGTCGACCCGGGCGCGCAGCTGCGGGCTGACCGCCATCGAGGCGATGATGGCATCGCCCCGGTTGGAGGAGAGCGCATCGACCAGCGTCTCGAAGCGGCGCATCTGCACGGTGCAAGTGACCTTGATCTCCTCGCACAGCGCACGGGCCAGATCGACGTTGAAGCCGGCCGGGTTGCCGTCGGCGCCGGTGAAATTGAACGGCGGATAGTCGGTCTCGGTCAGGAAGCGGATCACGGTCAGGCGTGACAGGTCCGGCCGCTCCGGTCGCCGCCGCGGATCCCAGAAGCCGGGTACGGCTTGCGGGGCGGCCTGCACCGCCCGAGGTGCGGCTTGTGGCGTCCCCTGTTGTGTTCCTTGGGGCGCCGCTGGAGGCTGCTGGGCCGGGGCCTGCGCGTCGGCGCCGGGAAGGCCTGCGAGCAGGCAGGCGCCGACGGCCAGCCCCGCCAGCAAGATACGGGCAGATTTGGACGATTTCGCCTGTTGCGATGGAGCCATCGGCCGGAAATGAACGAATTTCATTGGGATCGGAGGGCGTTATAGACCATCCCGGCGGGAACGCGAGTGCGGAATGCGGGCAAGGTGAAGGTCTGCTCCCCCCGCTTACGGGGGAGGGTCGGGGAGAGGGTGTCTCCTCTGGGCGAGAGCCCCCCAGGGGGAGAGAGCCCTCTCCCGGCGCGCTGTGCGCGCCGACCTCTCCCGCAAGCGGGCGAAGTGCACCGCGCACGAGGCGCGATTGATCCGCCGAACTAGAGATACTTCTTCAAATCCGCTGCAGCCTCTTCCGGTGTGCGCTTCAGGTTGAACGGCGACACGAAGCGGCCGTCGCGGTCCATCAGATAGATCAGCGCGGTGTGGTCCATGGTGTAGTCGCCGTCCTTGGTCGGGACCTTCTTGGCGTAGACCCGGTAGGAGGTGATGACCTTGGCCGTCTCGGCGGGATCGCCGGACAGACCTTCGAGATGCGGATCGAAGCTCGACAGATACTCCTTCATGGTCGCCGGCGTATCGCGCTCGGGATCGACCGAGATGAAGACGGCATTGACCTTGTCGGCGTCCTTGCCCAGCGCGCGCAGCACTTCCGAGATCTCGAACAGCGAGGTCGGGCAGACGTCGGGGCAATGGGTGTAGCCGAAGAAGATCAGGGTCGGCTTCCCCTTGAGGCTCTTGTCGGTGACGGCCTTGCCGTTCTGATCGGTCAGCTGGAACGGGCCGCCGACCGCGGCCGGCTGCGCCACCTTGCTGACCCCGCCCATGGCCCAGAACATGATCAGGAGGCCGATAACGAGGCTTGCGGCGAAGGCGGTCGCGATCACCAGCGGACGGGCGGCGGAACTCATGAGCGGAAAACTTCCTGTCGTGGATCAGAAGCAGGCGGCGAAACCGGTCCTGATCATCTCGAAGAACATCTGCGTGCCGTAGTGGAACCACAGCGCCAGCGCGCCGAGCACCAGCAATCCGCCGATCCCCGCGCCCGCCAACAGCAGCACGAACGGCGTCCGGCCGGCAGTGGGCGAATTGTCCTGTAGCGGATGCGACGGGTGCAGCGGTTGAGCCATGACAACGATCGGGGGCGAAGGCCCCGGTTCCCAGCCCTCAGATAAGCTTTAGCCCGCCTGCGGGCAAGGCGCCGCCGGCGGGCCGGAACGATCTCGTCAGGCTGGAAGCGTCAGCGCAGGAGCTGGCCGCGGGCGGATTCGATCTGGTCCGTTTGCGGGAGGGGCCTGCGCGACGGCTTGTTGGCCGAGGCTTGCGCGTCCAGGTAGCAGGGCTTGTACATGGCCTGGAGCTGCTTGCCCTTCAGGAAGAGCATGTGCGGGGTGAGGCCGCCCCGCTGGCTGATCCAGCGCTTCACCTGCGACGGATACATCGCGTAGAGCATCTGGGTCGCCTCAGTATTGGTGACGGCGCGGCCATTGCTGCCGAAATCCCAGGCGGCGTGGAAGCCGAGCGTCGCGCTCGACGTCACGCAGATGCGGTCATGCGGGATGGCGCCGAGGACGATGGTGCAGGCGGAGGCGCAGAGGCCGTCGATGATGACGGTGTCACCGGACTGCCGCAGGTCCTGGTATTTGTCGACATAGGTTCCGATCCGGCCACCGCGGTCATCCGCGATCCGAACCACCGCGTGAGAGGCCCCCATGCCAGCGATCAGGAGGACCGCCGCAACCAACCCCGTCAGAAACTTCATTGTCCCCCGCCCCAGTCGAATTCGAATCTGCGTGTTCGGTGGTGATGCGCGACTAGCGTCTGTCGTAACCAAGGTTTTGTCTAGGCAGGCCGGCTCGCTCAAAACAAATTCAAATCCAGTGTTGCGTCCGCGCTGCACCCGATGGGTCTCTATCCCAAAGTGGAACAAGTTAATGATGTCTTATGCGTCACACCCTTGATCTCAGTTACAACCGTTGGCTTCAATCCGGGCGACTACAGGGGGGAACCTGTGGAGGGGGAAACATGGAGGGGGAAACACATGGCTGAAGAAACTGACGCCATCGTTGTCGGCGCGGGACTATCGGGACTGGTTGCCGCAACCGAGATCGCGGATGCGGGCAAGCGCGTGATCGTGGTCGACCAGGAAGGCGAGCAGTCGCTTGGCGGCCAGGCGTTCTGGTCGTTCGGCGGATTGTTCCTGGTCGATTCGCCGGAGCAGCGCCGGCTCGGCATCAAGGATTCCTTCGACCTGGCCATGCAGGACTGGATCGGTGCCGCGGGCTTCGACCGCGACGAGGACTTCTGGCCGCGGCAATGGGCCGAGGCCTATGTGGCGTTCGCTGCCGGCGAGAAGCGGGCCTGGTTGCGGGCGATGGGCCATCGCATCTTCCCCGTGGTCGGCTGGGCCGAACGCGGCGGCTATGACGCGATGGGCCACGGCAATTCCGTGCCGCGCTTTCACGTCACCTGGGGCACCGGTCCCGGCATCGTCGAGCCGTTCGAGCGCCGGGCGCGCGAGGCGATGAAAAGCGGCCGGCTGAGCTTCAGGTTCCGCCACCGCGTCGATGCGCTTTCGATCACCAATGGCACGGTGGATGGCGTCAGCGGCGCCGTGCTCGCCCCCGACACGATCGAGCGCGGCAAGAGCTCCTCGCGGAACGTTGTCGGCGAATTTGCGCTGAAGGCGCAGGCCGTGATCGTGGCGTCCGGCGGCATCGGCGGCAATCACGAGTTGGTGCGGCAGAACTGGCCGAAGCGGCTCGGTGATCCCCCGAAATTCATGATCTCCGGCGTGCCCGAACATGTCGACGGCCGTATGATCGGCATCACCGAGAGATCAGGCGCGCGGCTGATCAATCGCGACCGCATGTGGCATTATGTCGAGGGCATCCAGAACTGGAATCCCATCTGGCCGCGCCACGGCATCCGCATCCTGCCCGGCCCCTCCTCGATGTGGTTCGACGCAACCGGCACACGATTGCCTGCGCCGCTATTCCCGGGCTCCGACACGCTCGGCCAGCTCAAATACATCATGTCGACGGGCTATGATTATTCCTGGTTCATCCTGACCCAGAGCATCATCAAGAAAGAGTTCGCGCTGTCGGGCTCGGAGCAGAATCCCGACCTGACCGGCAAGAGCTGGCGCATGACCTTGCGCCGCGCCACCAACAAGGGCGCGCCGGCGCCGGTCGAGGCATTCAAAAGCCATGGTGTCGACTTCATCGTACGCGACAAGATCGAGGACCTTGTTGCGGAGATGAACAAGCTTGCCGGCAGCGACCTCCTCAAGCTCGAGCACATCAGGATGCAGATCGAGGCGCGCGACCGCGAGATCGCCAACGCTTACGTCAAGGATGCGCAGGTGATGAACATTCACAATGCGCGCCGCTATATTGGCGACAGGTTGATCCGCACTGCCTCCCCACACAGGATCCTGGATCCCGCGCAGGGGCCCCTGATCGCGGTCAAGCTCAACATCCTCACCCGCAAGACGCTGGGCGGCTTCGAGACCGATCTCGACTCGCGTGTGTTCGGCGCCGAGGGCAGCGTCATTCCCGGCCTCTATGCGGTCGGCGAAGCCGCCGGCTTCGGCGGCGGCGGCGTGCACGGTTATCGCTCACTGGAAGGCACCTTCCTCGGCGGCTGCCTGTTCTCGGGCCGCAATGCGGGCCGGGCCGCGGCAAAAGCGGTGGGCTAGATCGTGCGGCTGTGGATGCGCATCGGGGCGGTGGTCGCGGCATTGGCCGCCGCGTCGGTCGCATCCGCCGAGACGATCGACGTCAACGGCGCAAAGCGCTCCTACACCGCGCAATTGCCGGCCAGGAAGCCGGCACCGCTCGTGATCGTGCTGCACGGCAAGACCCAGCGCGGCGCCGACATGGTAGCGCGGACGGCGTGGCCGCAGGTCGCGAAGCGCGAGGGCCTGGCCGTGGTCTTTCCGGACGGGCTCAACAATGCATGGGCGGATGCGCGAACCAAGGCGGGGCCTGCCCTGCGTGGACCGCCGGCGGGCACCGACGACGTCGCCTTCCTCGCAAAGCTCGTCGAGAAGCTCGTGGCCGACGGCACGGCCGATGCAAAGCGCGTCTTCATCGCGGGCGTCTCCAATGGCGGCGCCATGGCGATGACCATGGCCTGCGCCCGCGCCGATCTGTTTGCGGCAGGCGCGAGCGTGATCATGAACCTCACCGACGAGGCCGCCGTCACCTGCCATCCGTCAAGGCCGCTGCCGATGCTGCTCATGAACGGCACGGCCGACCTGCTGGTCCCCTACGAGGGCGGTCGCGGATCGAGCTATTTTGCCGCGGACGGGTTCTGGTCGACCGAGGAGACGCTGGCGTTCTGGCGCAAGCTCAATGGCTGTGAGACCGACGATGCCAGCGTGACTGACATGCCCGACAAGGCGCCCGCAGACCAATCGACAGTGACCCGGATCTCATCGCGCTGCCCGAGGGGACACGACGTCGTGCTCTATCGCATCAACCATGGCGGCCACCGCATGCCTGGATTTTCTCCGGATGCCCGCTTCCCGAGGGTCGCAGCCGGCCTGCTCGGGCCGCAGAACGGCGACATCGATGGCGCCGAGACGATCTGGGCTTTTTTCAGTCAGTTTCCGTGAGGCGCACATGCTCGGCGGTGACGGCATGCGTGCGGGGCAACGCATGCGCCGCAGGCAACGCATGCGTGCCCGGGGTGGCACGGCGCGAGGTGCTGGGCTAGACAGGGCCGCCATTCCAGTGAGGAGATCCGCAAATGAGCATTCAGCGTTTCGAAACCGGCCCGCGTATGAGTCAGGTCGTCGTGCACGGCAACACCGTCTATCTCGCCGGTGTCGTCGCCAACAAGGCCGCCGGCGAAAGCGTGACCAAGCAGACCCAGGACATCCTGGCCACCATCGACGGCCATCTCGCCAAGGCCGGCACCGACAAGTCGAAGCTGCTCTCGGCCACGATCTACATCACCGACATGAAGACGTTCGGCGAGATGAACGCAGTGTGGGACGCCTGGGTCTCGGCCGGCAATACCCCCGCCCGCGCCACCGTCGAAGCCAAGCTGGCGGCGCCGCAATACACCGTCGAGATCATGGTCACGGCCGCGAAGTAATCCTCACGACCAATTCGCATGCGAATGGAGCGCGATGACAACATCATCGCGCTCCATTTATTTCGCGCAACGATGACCTGCGAGGTAATCGATCGGCGCGCGCGATCCTTCGATAGTCAGGGACAGCCGAATACGGCGTCATCGAAGGAGAGCACCATGACCGACCCCGTCACCATCGCCCGCCGCTACATCGAGCTCTGGAACGAACGCACGGCCGGCCGGCGCCGCGAGCTGCTCAGCGACAACTGGACGAGCGATGCGAGCTATGTCGATCCCCTGATGAAGGGCGACGGCCCCGACGGCATCGAGGCGCTGATCGCAGGCGTGCAGCAGCGCTTTCCCGATTTCAAGTTCAAGCTGATCGGCGAGCCCAACGGCTACGGCGATCACATCCGCTTTTCGTGGGGACTTGGTCCCGATGGCGCCGACAGCCCGATCAAGGGCACGGATTTTGCCGTGCTGAAGGACGGCCGCATCCGAAGCGTGACCGGATTTCTCGATCAGGTGCCGGCCGGGGCGTGAGACCGCTGGTCCCCCTCGCTCGGGCGGGTAATCGCATCTGAGAGCGGTTCCTGAGGCCATCCTTCGAGACGCCCGCCGTTGGCGGGCCCTCAGGATGAGGGTCGAGTGCGCGGCTGCGGTTTCAACGAGCACCGATGCTGCTTAGCCTCATCCTGAGGAGACCGCGAAGCGGTCGTCTCGAAGGACGAGGCGCGCGCTCAAGTCGCGCAAAATGCCATATGTGATTGTCCTCCTCGTATAGAGGAGGGCAGCACCCCTCGACGAAGCCATCCCTACGGCTTACCTGTCATGCCGTGCCGCCCCGTATCCTCCAAACATCGGCCGAGCCGGCCGCGCTGCTGCCGAGCCGCTTCCAGCAATGGTTCGCAGCCCGCGGCTGGTCGCCGCGCGCGCATCAATTGGCGCTGCTGGAGAAGGCGCGCGAGGACGCTAGCGCGCTGCTGATCGCACCGACCGGCGCCGGCAAGACGCTGGCGGGATTTCTGCCGACGCTGGTGGAGCTTTCGACCGAGGCAGCCGAACGGAAGGCGGGTGAGAAACAGAGCCTCGTCTCCACCGGCCGCACGCTGCAGCGTACCGGCGGCCTGCACACGCTCTATATCTCGCCGCTGAAGGCGCTCGCCGTCGACATCGCGCGCAATCTGGAGCGGCCGATTGCGGAGATGGCGCTGCCGATCAAGGTCGAGACCCGCACTGGCGACACGCCGGTGTCGCGGCGGCAGCGGCAACGGCGTTATCCGCCTGATGTGTTGCTGACGACGCCCGAGCAGCTCGCACTGCTGCTGTCCTCGGATGATGCGCCGTTCCTGTTCTCCTCCCTGAAGCGCATCGTGCTCGACGAGCTGCACGCGCTGGTGACGTCCAAGCGCGGCGATCTGCTCTCGCTCGGGTTGGCGCGGCTGTGGCGGCTGGCGCCGCAGATGCGCGCGATCGGCCTGTCGGCAACGGTGGCCGAGCCGGATCAGCTCGCGCGCTTCCTGGTGCCGCAGCCCGGTGGCAAGGAAGCTGCCGCCGACATCGTCATCGCCGGCGGCGCGGCGCCACCTCTGGTCGAGATGCTGGATACGCGCGAGCGACTGCCCTGGGCCGGCCACAGCGCGCGCCACGCGCTCCCTGAGATTTACGAGCTGATCAAGGCGAACAAGACCACGCTGGTCTTCGTCAACACCCGCAGCCAGGCCGAGATGCTGTTCCAGAATCTCTGGAGCATGAATGACGACGGGCTCGCGATCGCGCTGCATCACGGCTCGCTCGATGTCGCGCAGCGCCGCAAGGTCGAGGACGCCATGTCGGCGGGACGCCTGCGCGGCGTGGTCTGCACCTCTTCGCTCGACCTCGGCGTCGACTGGGGCGATGTCGATCTCGTCGTCAATATCGGCGCGCCCAAGGGCTCCTCGCGCCTGATGCAGCGGATCGGCCGCGCCAACCACCGCCTCGACGAAGCCTCGCGCGCGGTGCTGGTGCCGGCCAACCGTTTCGAAGTGCTGGAGTGCCGCGTCGCCATCGATGCCATTGCCGAGAACGCGCAGGACACGCCACCCCTGCGCACCGGTGCGCTCGACGTGCTGGCCCAGCACGTGCTCGGCTGCGCCTGCGGCGAGCCGTTCCTCAGCGATGATCTGTATGGCGAGGTCTGCACCGCCGCGCCTTACGCAGACTTGTCGCGGACGGATTTCGATGACGTCGTCGATTTCGTCGCCTCCGGCGGCTACGCGCTGAAGACCTATGAACGCTTTGCCCGCATCAAGCAGGACAAGCAGGGCCGCTGGCGCGTCGCCAATCCCAAGGTGCGGCAGAGCTACCGGATGAATGTCGGCACCATCGTCGAGGACGACATGCTGAAGGTGCGCCTGGTGCGTTCGCGCCGTGGCGGAGCGGGGTCGACCGGCGTGATCGCGCGCGGGGGGCGGTTGCTCGGCGAGATCGAGGAAGCCTTCATCGAGGGCTTGAGCCCCGGTGACACCTTCGTGTTCTCAGGCGAGATGGTGCGCTATGAAACCCTGGTCGAGGACCAGGTCTATGTCTCCCGCGCCAACGACAAGGACCCGAAAGTGCCGTCCTATATGGGCGGCAAGTTTCCGCTCTCGACCTATCTCGCCGAGCGCGTGCGCCGGTTGCTCGATGACGGCCGCGCCTGGGGCGGCTTGCCGGAGCAGGTGCGCGACTGGCTGTCGCTGCAAAAGGACGTCTCGCGCGTGCCGGCGGTGCGCGAACTCCTGGTCGAGAGCTTTCCGCGCGCAAACAAGCACTACATCGTTTGCTATCCCTTCGAGGGCCGCCTCGCGCATCAGACCCTCGGCATGCTGCTGACGCGCCGGCTGGAGCGCGCCCGCGCCCGGCCGCTCGGCTTCGTCGCCAACGAATATGCGGTGGCGATCTGGGCGCTCGGCGATCTCTCCTTCATGATCCGCGACGGCCGGATCGACCTCAATGCGCTGTTCGACCCTGATATGCTCGGCGACGATCTGGAGGCCTGGCTCGCCGAATCCGCCCTGATGAAGCGCACCTTCCGCAATTGCGCGATCATCTCCGGCCTGATCACGCGCCGGCACACCGGCGAAGAGAAGAGCCGTCGTCAGGTGTTGTTCTCGACCGATCTCGTCTACGACGTGCTGCGCAAGCATCAGGCCGATCACGTCCTGCTGCGCGCCGCGCGCGCCGATGCCGCCACCGGCCTGCTCGATTTGCGCCGCTTGGGCGACATGCTCGCCCGCATCCACGGCCGCATCACGCACCGGGAACTCGACCGCGTCTCCCCACTGGCGGTGCCCGTGATGCTGGAAATCGGTCGCGAGTCAGTTTATGGCGAAGCTGCAGACGAGCTTTTGGCCGAAGCCGCCGTTGAGCTCGTCAAAGAGGCGATGGGATAGCAGCAGGTTTTGACGTGACGATTGGCGCGCAGGTTTCAGGAGACGTCGACGACATGCGCGTGTCCACAGTCACCATCAGCGATGTGACGTTCGCTGCCGATCTCTCCGGCGCGCTGTTCTGGGAAGAGCAGCGCCTGCTCGTCGTCTCCGACCTGCATCTGGAAAAAGGCTCCAGCTTCGCCGCCCGCGGCGTGCTGCTGCCGCCCTACGATACGCTGGCAACGCTGAGCCGTCTCGCTGCTGTCATCTCCCGCCATGATCCCGGCGTGGTCATCGCCCTCGGCGACAGCTTTCATGACCGCACCGCGCATGAGCGGTTGTCGCCGGATAATCGCGATGCGGTCACAGCGCTCCAGACCGGCCGCGACTGGATCTGGATCTCCGGCAATCACGATCCGATGCTGCCGCGCGATCTCGGCGGCACCATCGCCGACGAGGTCGCGATCGGCCCGATCACCTTCCGTCATGAGCCCACCGGGGCGCGCGGCGAAATCGCCGGCCATCTCCATCCCAAGGCGCGCGTCTCCGCGCGCGGCCGCTCGATGGAGCGTCGCTGCTTCGCCTCCGACGGGATGCGTGCGGTGATGCCGGCGTTCGGCGCCTATGCCGGCGGCCTCAGCATCCGCGACGCCGCCTTCGCAAAGATCTTTCCCGCCAACGGTTTTGTCGCCCATCTGCTCGGCGACCGCCGTGTCCACGCCATCGCGGCCTCGCGCTGCTCCTGAGGCGAAAATTGGGACAGCACTACGTTCAGTAGTTTTCCGGAATCGCACAAGCCCGTCGCCGGTTCTAACGTTAGGCCTGCCGGGGCTGGAATTTCTGATCCCGAACAAGATTGTAACCGGCAAGGGGCCGCTGCGAGGCGGCCCCTTTCATTTCCGGCGATCAAAACTTTCGCGGACCGTTGCCGGGTTCGGAACAAATTAAGAACACTTTAGCAAGTCTTTGATATATCATTGTGATTCGGCGCGTTGCCGGCACAATATCTAGCGTCTGTCAGACTTGCGAGGACTACATGTCCCCCATCGCCTTCGATCAATTTGCCCTCACCCGCATCGCCGATTTCGCGCGCTCGCTGTCGCGGCTGCATCAGGCGGCGCGGCGCCAGAGGATCGATGACGACCAGTTCGACCGCGAGTTCAACGCGGTGTGCCAGTCGATCTGGGGTTACACCATCGACGATGTCAGCGACGAGCTGTTCTCGACCGAGGATCATCTGTTCCTGGACACGCTCGACGAAGCGCATGCGCGCATCTTCGCGGCCGAGCAGGGATACGACCTCGTCGGCGATCAGGGCATGCTGACGGATTGGTGGGGCTTCTGCTGGATGATCCTGGCCGAGAAGCGCGGCCTCTTGACGCCGGACAACCGCGCCGCCGCGCGCGCGGCGATCGAGGAGAAATATCTGGCGGCGCCGAACGTGATCGGGGTGATTATCGGGAGGTGATCGCCGTGCCCCGGACAAAGCGCAGCGCTCCTTCAGCGGTGCGCTGCAGAGCCGGGGCCCATCTCGCGGCATTCTGGGTCCCGGCTCTGCGTCGCATCGCTTCGCGCTGCGCCGCCGTCCGGGACACGAGATCAATCCAGCCCCGCCCGCTTCGCCGGCTTTGCCGTCTTCGGCACCGTCACATCGGGCAGCGTTCCGCGCACGATCTCTGAAGCAGGCGCATCTGCCGACACCGTCTCTGCCCGCACCGGGGCCACCTTCATCTCGCCGAGGCGGGCGCGGACCTGCGCGGTGAGGCCGGGATAGGAGGCAACCGGGGTGAAGTCCGCAGCCTGGTCGTTGCCGACGCGGATGCCGGTATAGGCGACGAGGCCGTCAGTGGTGGCGATCACGTCGCCGGCTTTCAGCGAGGAGTCCAGCGCGAGATCGACCGGGGCAAGGCCGACCGGCTCGCGGCCGTTGCAGGTGCAGTCGGCGCGCAGCGCCTTGCGATAGGCGAACGCGTTCTCGCTGTCGGCGTAGCGCTCGCCGGTCTGCGACGCCGCACCGTCGATCGAGGAGCCGAAATAGACCTTGGTCGCGCTGGCAGGACAGAACGCCTGACACATCTGGGCCGGCGAGGTGAGGCCGCGCATCAGCGGAAAATATTTGCCGTCGCAGCTGCGCACGCAGAAGGCCGGGCCGGAGCCGCCGGCTGCCGCCGAGCGGGTCGGCGGCACATATTGTGGGGTTGCGACATTTTGCTGCCCGCTGAAGGGATCGGCGTAGGAACTCGACTGTTGCGGCACCTCGCGCTGCGGCCGCTGCTGCTGCATGCCGCCGAAGAAGAAGTCGAACAGGCCCTCGGCCGAAACCGGAGCCGGAGCCGCAAGTGCTCCAAGGGTGGCGGCCACAAGCATCGCGCGACGCCGCCGGCGCGCATGGGACAGGACTGTACGCAACGCTCACTCCACCCGACGCTACTGAACCGGCCGGGACCCCAAGGGGTCTCAGCACATGATTCACCATAAGGCGCGATGGTAAATGAGCAGTTGAGCGGAGGCGGTTTCAAGACGAGGCGGTGGCCTCTTTAGGGCCGGGCGCAGCTTTGGACGGATGGTTGCTTCCGGGGCACACTGAGGCATGACGGCGAGGGATGTTTCGCCGCGTCAGGCCTTCAAGAATTCCGAGGCCTTGTACAGCGAGCGGAATGGCAGGCCGGCCGCACCGAACGTGTCGGTGGCGCCTTCCTCGCGGTCGACCATGGTCAGCACCAGCACCACCTCGGCGCCGGTCTCGCGCACCGATTCCACCGCCTTCATCGCCGAGCCGCCTGTCGTGGTGACGTCCTCGACGATCACGACGCGCTTGCCCTCGAGCGTCTCGCCTCTTGGCAGGCCTTCGATCGCGAGCTTGGCGCCGTGCTCCTTCGGCTTCTTGCGCACGAAGAACGCCGCGATCGGATGGCCCTTGATCCAGGAGATCTGCGCCAGCGCACCGGCGAGCGGCACCGCGCCCATCTCGAGGCCGCCGATGAAATCGAGATTGTCGTCCTTCAGCGCCTCATAGGTCAGCTCGGCGAGCAGGGTCGCCCCCTCTGGGTCGAGCATGGTCGGCTTGAGGTTGAAGTAGAAATCGCTCTTGCGGCCCGACGCGAGCGTCACCTCGCCGCGGCCGAATGAGCGCCGGCGGATGATTTCGAACAGGCGGGCGCGGGAGGCTGATTTCGACACGGCGGTCCCTCGGGAGCGTTTTTAGAGGAGGCGGAATTTATCCGCGACAGCCGCGACATTCCAGAGGGGGCGTCCCTCGTCAACAGGGATCGGCCATCCCCGGCCGCCGGTTGTGGGGGCGCGACGTTCTGGAGTAGGTGGGATGCCAAACCTGTTGGGGAAGGAAGCAAGGAATGACCATCGAGCTGCACACCTGGAACACGCCGAACGGCCGCAAGATCTCGGTCGCGCTGGAGGAAATGGGGCTGCCCTACAAGGTGATCCCGGTGAACATCACCAAGGGCGAGCAGATGGCACCGGGGTTCCTCAAGCTCTCCCCGAACAACAAGATTCCCGCGATCGTCGACCCCGAGGGC
Source organism: Bradyrhizobium sp. CCBAU 25360 (assembly GCF_028128695.1). NCBI lineage: Bacteria > Pseudomonadati > Pseudomonadota > Alphaproteobacteria > Hyphomicrobiales > Nitrobacteraceae > Bradyrhizobium > Bradyrhizobium sp. CCBAU 25360. The sequence goes on along the minus strand of NZ_LBJA01000038.1, from coordinate 341,308 downwards.
CCGGACGGCGAGCCCGTCAGCATCTTCGAATCAGGCGCGATCCTGCTCTATCTCGGTGAAAAGACCGGCAAATTCCTGCCAAAATCGCTGGGTGCTCGGATCCCGGTCTATGAATGGCTGATGTGGCAGATGGGCGGCTTCGGCCCGATGCCGGGCCAGGTGCACCATTTCATCGCGCTCGAGATAGAGCAGGATCGCGCCTACGGCCTGAAGCGCTTTATGGCCGAGACCCGCCGGCTCTACGGCGTGCTAGACCATCGCCTGGACGGCCGCGACTTCGTCGCCGGCGACCTCTCGATTGCCGATTTTGCCATCCTGGGCTGGGCCTGGCGTCACCCTCGCCACAAGGTTGAGCTGACCGACTTCCCCAACGTCAAGCGCTGGTACGAAGCCTTGATGGCGCGCCCGGCGGTGAAGCGGGGCATGGAGGCGAAGCTGGATTGATGGGGTCTTGCCCTCTCCCCCTGTGGGAGAGGGTGGATCGACGCGAAGCGGCGAGACGGGTGAGGGGTCTCCATCCTCACGAACAGTCTTGCGAGCGGAGAGAACCCCTCATCCGGCGCTTCGCGCCACCTTCTCCCACAAGGGGAGAAGGAAGAAAGTGCCTCACACCTTCTTCGCTTCGACCGCCATCCGCACCGCGAGCCCGGCCAGCACCGTGCCCATCAGCCAGCGCTGGACCAGCATCCAGCTCGGCCGGTTCGCAAGGAATTGCGCGATCGATCCCGCCGCGAGCGCGATCATCGCGTTGACGCTGACGCTGATCGCGATCTGGATTGCGCCGAGCACCACCGACTGCGTCAGCACGCTGCCGGCGGTGGGATCGATGAACTGCGGCAGCAGCGCAAGATACAGCATCGCGATCTTCGGGTTGAGCAGGTTGGTGACAAAACCCATCGCGAACAATTTGCGCGGGCTGTCGACCGCGAGCTGCTTCACCTGGAATGGCGAACGTCCGCCCGGCTTCACCGCCTGCCAGGCGAGCCAGAGCAGATAGCCCGCGCCGGCAAAGCGCAGCGCGTCATAGGCGAAGGGAATGGCGAGCAGCAGCGCCGTGATGCCGAACGCCGCGCACAGCATGTAGAACACGAAGCCGAGCGCGACGCCGCCGAGCGAGACGATGCCCGCCGCCGGCCCCTGCGTGATCGAGCGCGAGATCAGATAGATCATGTTCGGTCCCGGCGTGAGCACGAGGCCAAGGCAGACGAGGGCGAAGCCGAGCAGGGCGGAGGTGTGGGGCATGGGTGAACCGGTGCGGGAGATGGCACGGTTCTAATATGCGAGGCGAGGTGGGGCCATCGCGCAATTGCTCGGAGGACAATTCAGGTTCTCGCATGTCACTCCAACGTCGTCCCCGCGAACGCGGGGCCCATACCCCCAGGGAGAAGTTTGACGCGCGATAGTCATGGGCAATCTTCGCCAAACCCGATCCAGTGGCTATGGGTCCCCGCTTTCGCGGGGACGACACCGACCGTGTGGCGTCAGCGAGTGCAAGCGGGAGAGGTAAAGAGCCGCCTCAATGCGCCTCGTCCCAGTTGGTCGCCGCGCGCGCATCGACGTGCAGCGGCACCGACAGCAGCACGGCCGGGAACGGTGCGTCCTGCATCACGTGCTGCACGACGGGGAGCGTCGCCTCGACCTCGGCGTCGGGCACCTCGAAGATCAATTCGTCGTGCACCTGCAGCAGCATTTGCGCCGACAGCTTCTTCTCGGCGAGGGCATCCTCCACCCGCGTCATGGCGCGGCGGATGATGTCGGCCGCGGTGCCCTGGAGCCGCGCGTTGATCGCGGCGCGCTCGTTGAAGGCACGCACCGAGGCGTTGGAGGCCTTGATGTCGGGGTAGTGGCATTTGCGGCCGAACAGCGTGGTGACATAGCCATTCTGCCGGCAGAAATCGCGCGTCTCGTCCATGTAGGCGCGGATGCCGGGGAAGCGCTCGAAATATTTCTTGATGTAGGCCGAGGCCTCCTCGCGGGCGATGCCGAGCTGGTTGGCGAGGCCGAACGCGGAGATGCCGTAGATGATGCCGAAATTGATCGCCTTGGCGCGGCGGCGGATTTCGCTCGGCATGCCCTTGATCGGCACGCCGAACATTTCCGACGCCGTCATGGCGTGAATGTCGAGACCGTCGCGGAACGCCTGCTTCAGCACGGGAATGTCGGCGATCTCCGCCAGCAGCCTGAGCTCGATCTGCGAATAGTCCGCGGAGACGAGCTTGTGTCCGGGTGTTGCGATGAAGGCGCGGCGGATTTTTCTGCCGTCCTCGGTGCGCACCGGGATGTTCTGCAAATTCGGCTCGTTCGACGACAACCGGCCCGTCGTGGTCGCGGCCAGCGCGTAGGTCGTGTGCACGCGATGGGTCTGCGGATTGACGTAGGTCGGCAGAGCGTCGGTGTAGGTCGATTTCAGCTTCGAGACCTGGCGCCACTCCAGGATCTTCTTCGGGAAGTCATGGCCCTGCTCGGCGAGCTCGTCGAGCACCTGCGCGGTGGTCGACCAGGCGCCGGTCTTGGTCTTGGTGCCGCCCGACAGTCCCATCTTGCCGAACAGGATGTCGCCGATCTGCTTGGGGCTGCCGACATTGACCGGCTCGCCCGCGATCTCCTGGATCTCGGCCTCGACGCGGGCCGCGGTCTGGGCGAAGTCGCCGGACAGGCGCGACAGCACCTGGCGGTCGATCGAGATGCCGCGCCGCTCCATGCGCGCAAGCACCGCAACCAGCGGCCGCTCCAGCGTCTCGTAGACCGCGGTCATATGCTCGGCGACCAGGCGCGGCTTCAGCACGCGCCAGGCGCGCAAGGCGACGTCGGCGCCTTCCGCCGACAGTGCCGCGGCCTTGTCGATCGGCACCTGGTCGAAGGTGATCTTGCCCTTGCCGCTGCCGAGCAGCTCGTTCTCCTTCAGCATGGCGTGTCCGAACCAGCGCTCGGACAGCGATTCGATCGCGTGCGACCCGCGGCCGGCATCGAGCACGTAGGAGATCAACTGCGCATCGTCGGTGTTGCGCAAGGTGATGCCGTGCTGCGCCAGCATGACGGCGGTGAATTTGAGATCGAAGCCGATCTTGAGAATGCCCGCCGATTCCAGCACCGGCCGCAGGGCCTCGATCGCATCGGCATGCTTGACCTGATCAGGTGCAAGGCCGGCGTCGAACAGGCCGGCCCCGCCGCCAGCTTGCTTGTGCGCCAGCGGCACATAGCAGGCCTCGTTCGGCGCCAGCGCCAGCGCGATGCCGCAGAAATCGGCCTGCATCGGGTCGATCGAGTTTCCGCGGATCTCGACCGCGACATGACCGGTATCGTGGATGCGGGCGATGAAGGCGTTGAGCTCCTCGAGCGACTTGATCGTTTGATATTTGGCGCGATCGACTGGAAGCTTGCGCAGCGCCTCTTCGCGCGCGGCGGCCAGCGAGATCGGCGCGCCCTTCGGGCTCGCAGCCTTGTCCTCCTTGCCCGCTGACTTGTTGGGCTCTTTCGCCCGGGCTTGCGCCGACGTATCGCCGCCCGGCGCAGGCACGACATCGGAGGGCGGCAGCGTCGTGAACACGCTGGCGCCGCTGGCATAGCCAGGGTCGGCATCGACATTGGCGGGATCGATTTGCGAATATTCGGCGACGCGTCGCGTCAGCGTCGTGAATTCCATGGCTTTCAGGAAGGCGATCAGCTTGCGTGCGTCGGGCTCGTGGACCGCGAGGTCGTCCAGCGGCACATCGAGGTCGACCTTGTCGTCGAGTAGCACGAGCTGCCGCGAGATCCGCGCTTTCTCGGCATTCTCGAGCAGCGCCTCGCGCCGCTTGGGCTGCTTGATCTCGCCGGCGCGGAACAACAGTTGATCGAGGTCGCCATATTCGGTGATCAGCTGCGCCGCGGTCTTGATGCCGATGCCGGGCACGCCGGGCACGTTGTCGGTGGAATCGCCGGCCAGAGCCTGTACCTCGACGACCTTGTTCGGCGGCACGCCGAATTTCTCGATCACCTCTGGGATGCCGATGCGGCGATCCTTCATGGTGTCGTACATGGTGACGCAATCGGTGACGAGCTGCATCAAATCCTTGTCGGAGGACACGATGGTCGCGCTGGCGCCGCGCTCGCAGGCCTGCCGCACATAGGTTGCGATCAGGTCGTCGGCCTCGAAGCCCACCTGTTCCAGGCAGGGCAGGTCGAAGGCGCGGACCGCCTCGCGGATCAGCGCAAATTGCGGGATGAGATCGTCAGGCGCCGGCGCCCGGTGGGCCTTGTACTCCGGGTAGATCTTGTTGCGGAACGTGACCTCCGACTTGTCGAAGATGATCGCGAGGTGCGTCGGCCGGTTGTCTTCCGGCATGTCGCGGAGCAGCTTCCACAGCATGTTGCAGAAACCGAGCACGGCGTTGACCTGCAGGCCGTCGGACTTGCGGTTCAGCGGCGGCAGCGCGTGGTAGGCGCGGAAGATGTAGCCGGAACCGTCGACCAGGAAGATGTGGTCGCCCTTGCCGGCCGCCCTTGCTGCAACCGGTTTGGCAGCAGCTGTCGCGGCAGTGGGGGGATCGGCTTTGGCGGAGGTCTTCGGGGAGGTCTTTGGCATGGCCGCAATGTATGAATTTTTGCGGGCTTTGACAGCCTTGGGAAGGGGATTTTTGCCCTCAGCCCACACTCAATTGTCGTCCCGGACAAGCGCAGCTCTTGGCAACGCGTAGCGTTGCCGGGAGCGGAGCGTCGATCCGGGACCCATAGCCACAGGGAGGAGTTTGGCGAAGGCTGGTGGTGACGAGGCCCTGGTACGGAAGCCACGATCCATCGATAGATCACGCGGTATGGGTCCCTGCTTTCGCAGGGACGACAGATTGCTACTCCGCCGCCTGCAACACCGGCCCAGCCTTCTTCGGCGCAATCCAGAACGCCTCCGGCCGCTCGAACAGGAAGTGCGCATTGAGCCGTAACGCGCCCCGCCAGATCGCGAGTGCGCCGAGCACGCCGGCGACGGTGACGATCAGCGATACCGTGCCGATATCGGGAATGATGCCGGTGCGCAGCAGCAGCGTTCGCGTCGCCGCCATCGGCAGGAAGAAGGCGAGATAGATCACGATCGAATGCTCGCCGCAGTAGCGGAAGAAGTTCAGCCATTGCGCGCGCGCGAGCAGCGTGCCCATGGTGATGATGGCGCAGGCACCGGCAAAGCCGAGCACGAGCGAGACGACCTTCCCTTCGCTGGCGCCCGACGCGACGAGGCCGGCATTGACCAGTGCCCAGGTCGCGAGCGCTGCGAGCGCAAGGACGGGATGCTTCCGCGCGCGATCCGACAGCGCGAACACGTAGGGCGCGAACAGATAGCCCGAATAGAAATAGACGAAGCGTGAGCAGAACTCGTCGATCGCGGTCCAGCCGGTCGAGATCCGGGCTGTCTCCAGGGCGGCGGCGACCAGCCAGATCGCGAGCGGCGGGAATTTGCGTGTCAGTTTTGTGACGACGAAGAAGACCGGCAGCAGATAGATAAACCACAGCGTGCCGAACGGCTCGATGAAGGATTCGAGATACAGGAGACCAACGTGATGCCAGCTCGTCTCCGCCGCGAAAGCGGGCGCCTTGAAGCCGAATTGGATTGTCACCCAGACGACATAGAAATAAGCGAAATGCACCACCTTGCGGTCGAGATAGGTTCGCCAGTCCCGATCGATCACCAGTGGCAGGAACAGGCCCGAGATCAGGAAGAAATCCGGCATCCGGAACGGCTTTGCGAAGGCCACGGCGACATGCATGAAACCGGTCTCGCCGGCGGCGAGCTCGACCCCCAGCACCGAATGCATCATCACGACCATGATGATGCAAATGCCCTTGGCGTAGTCGATCCAGTCGACACGCGCGGCAGAAGGGGATTGGCTGCCTCCGCTCCCTGCAATTGTGCCAGATGGTGCCATGGTGTCTCTTTTCGAGGCGCGTTCCGCCCTGTCCTGTTCGGGTGCGAGGCAGTGTGGGGCCTGCACGGTTTCCGACTTCTTTACCGGTTCAATTCCCATGCCGCTTTTTTGCCTGCGGACTGTTCCCTCCCCTCGGGAAAATGCTAAACCGCCCCGTGTCGGGGTTTCGTTAACCAATCTAAAACAGGGATTTTCATGCGCATCGCGATGATCGGCACGGGTTACGTGGGACTGGTGTCCGGAGCCTGCTTTGCTGATTTCGGTCACGACGTCACCTGCGTCGACAAGGACGAGAAGAAGATCGCGGCGCTCCATCGCGGCGAGATTCCGATCTACGAGCCCGGCCTCGACGAGTTGGTCGCGACCAACGTCAAGGCCAAGCGGCTCGACTTCACCACCGATTTGTCCAAGCCGGTCGCCGATGCCGATGCCGTGTTCATCGCGGTCGGCACGCCGTCGCGGCGCGGCGACGGCCACGCCGACCTCTCCTATGTCTACGCCGCAGCGAAAGAGATCGCGCGGTCGCTCACCGGTTTCACCGTCGTGGTGACGAAGTCGACCGTGCCGGTGGGCACCGGCGACGAGGTCGAGCGCATCATCCGCGAGACCAATCCCAAAGCCGACGTCGTGGTCGCGTCCAATCCAGAATTTCTGCGCGAGGGCGCGGCGATCCGTGACTTCAAATTTCCCGATCGGGTCGTGGTCGGCACCTCCGACGAGCGCGGCCGCAAGGTGATGGGCGACATCTACCGTCCGCTGTCGCTGAACCAGGCGCCGCTGATGTTCACGGAGCGTCGCACCGCCGAGATGATCAAATACGCCGCGAACGCGTTTCTCGCGACCAAGATCACCTTCATCAACGAGATCGCCGATCTCTCGGAAAAGGCCGGCGCCAACGTCCAGGAGGTCGCGCGCGGCATTGGCCTGGACAACCGCATCGGCACCAAATTCCTGCATGCCGGTCCCGGGTTCGGCGGCTCGTGCTTCCCGAAGGACACCAAGGCGCTGATCAAGATCGCGCAGGATTACGACGTCTCCTTGCGCATCGTCGAATCCGTGCTGGCCGTGAACGAAAATCGCAAGCGCGCGATGGCGCGCAAGGTCAGCCAGGCGCTCGGCGGCTCGCTGCGCGGCAAGACCATTGCGGTGCTCGGCCTCACCTTCAAGCCCGACACCGACGACATGCGCGATGCGCCGTCGATCCCGCTGGTGACAGGCCTGATCGACATGGGCGCGACGGTCAAGGCGTTCGATCCCGTCGGCATGGAGCAGGCCAAGGGCGAGCTGCCCGATATCACCTATTGCGAGGACGCCTATTCCTGTGCGCAAGGTGCCGACGCGCTCGTCATCGTCACCGAATGGGTGCAGTTCCGTGCGCTCGATCTCGACCGGCTGAAGAGCGTCATGGCGCAGCCCGTGGTCGTCGACCTGCGCAACATCTACCGCCCCGAAGACATGGAAGCCGCCGGCTTCACCTATGACAGCATCGGCCGCCCGCCTGTGCAGGGCTGATCGCCACACACGATTGTCATACCCCGCGAAGGCGGGGTATCCAGTAATCCCGATCTTCGTGATGATCGGGATCTGAGTTGACTGGATCACCCGCCCGGCGCGCAAGGCGGGTGATGACGGATGCGAGATCTTGCCCCGCAGTTTCGACACACCCCTCCCGATCGATGCCGTGCTCGACGACTTGTCGCGCGCGCTGGAGGCCAGCAATGCCGCCGTGCTGGTGGCGCCGCCCGGGGCCGGCAAGACCACGCGCGTGCCGCTGGCCTTGCTCGATGCGCCCTGGGCGAAGGGCAAGAAGATCATCGTGCTGGAGCCGCGGCGTATCGCGGCGCGCGCCAGCGCCGACCGCATGGCCAAATCGCTGGGCGAGCGCGCCGGCGAGACCGTCGGCTATCGCGTCCGGTTCGGCTCGAAGATCTCGCGCACCACGCGCATCGAGGTGGTGACAGAAGGCATCTTCACCCGCCAGATCCTCGACGATCCCGAGCTGTCAGGCGTTGCCGCCATCCTGTTCGACGAATTCCACGAGCGCTCGCTCGATGCCGATATGGGCCTCGCGCTGGCGCGCGATGCGCAGACCGGTCTGCGCGAAGACCTGCGCATCCTCGTGATGTCGGCGACGCTCGATGGCGCGCGCGTCGCAAGGCTGCTTGGGGAAGCGCCCGTCGTCGAGAGCGAGGGGCGGGCCTTCCCCGTCGAGACGCGCTATCTCGGCCGCAAGGCGGATGCGCCCATCGAGCGGCAGATGGCGGATGCGATTGCTTCGGCGCTGCGTGCCGACAGCGGCTCGGTGCTGGCGTTCCTGCCGGGCGCCGCCGAAATCCGCCGCACCCAGAATTTCCTCAGCGAGCGCGTGCAGGACGCCTCGATCGAGATCGTGCCGCTGTTCGGCGCGCTCGATGCCGCTGTGCAGGATCGCGCCATTTCGCCTGCACCCAAAGGCATGCGCAAGGTGGTGCTGGCGACGTCGATCGCGGAGACCTCGCTGACGATCGAAGGCGTACGCATCGTGGTCGATTCCGGTCTTGCCCGCGTGCCGCGCTACGAGCCCGACATCGGGCTGACGCGGCTCGAGACCGTGCGCGCCGCGCGTGCGGCAGTGGATCAGCGCCGCGGTCGCGCCGGCCGCACCGAGCCGGGTGTCTGCTACCGGCTCTGGGACGAGCCGCAGACGGCTTCGCTCGCGCCCTACACCCAGCCGGAAATTTTGAGCGCCGACCTGTCTTCGCTGGTGCTCGATCTCGCGCAATGGGGCGTGAGCGATCCCGCCGCGCTGTCGTTCCTCGATCCGCCGCCGGCGCCCGCGTGGAAAGAGGCAAAAAGCCTCCTCTCCGAGCTCAACGCACTCGATGGCGATGGCCGCATCACCGCAGAGGGAAAAAGCCTGCGTGCACTGGCGCTGCCGCCGCGGCTGGCGCGCATGATCGTGGATTCGCATCGCGCAGGCGAGGGCGAAGCCGCCGCCGAGATCGCGGCCATCATCACCGAGCGCGGGCTTGGCGGCGACAGCGTCGATCTCGAGCATCGGCGCGACCAGTTCCGCCGCGACCGTTCGCCGCGCGCCGCCAGCGCGCGCGATCTGGCGCGGCGCTGGGCCTCGCAAGTGGCGGCGTCGGAGAGGGCCGGGCCGCAGGATGATCTCTCGACCGGCTTGATGCTCGCCTATGCCTTCCCCGATCGCGTCGCACGCAATCGCGGCAATGGCAGTTTCGTGCTGGCCAACGGCCGCGGCGCCGCCGTCGAGCAGACCTCCTCGCTCGCCCGCGCGCCCTACATCGCGATCGGCGAGATGACCGGGACGGCGGCGAGCGGGCGTATCCTGCTCGCCGCGCAGATCACTGAGAGCGAGATCGAGCGGCATTTCGCCGAGCATATCGAGAGCGCCGACGAGATTTCGTTCGACCGCGGCGCGATGGCGCTGCGCGCGCGGCGCAAGCGCGTGCTGCATGCGATCACACTGTCCGAAGCGACACTTGCCGTCTCGCCCTCCGAGGATACCGCGCGTATCTTCGCGGATGGATTGATCGCCGCCGGCCTCGATCGGCTGCCCTGGTCGAAGGCTGCAAAGCAATGGCGCGACCGGGTGATGTTCCTGCGCAAGGCCGAGGGCGACAGCTGGCCCGACCTGTCCGACGAGGGATTGATCGCGCGCCGCGACGACTGGCTGGTGCCGGCGCTCTATGACAAGATCGCGCTCAAGGACATTTCGCCCGGCGATCTCTCCGACGCGCTGATGGCGCTGCTGCCGTGGGAGATGCGCGCGCGGCTCGAGCGCGAGGCGCCGACGCATTTCGAGGCGCCGACCGGAAGCATGCTCGCGATCGACTACGAGGCCGAGCAGGGGCCGACCATCGCGGTGCGGCTGCAGGAATTGTTCGGCCTCAACGCCCATCCCTCGATCGCCGCCGGCAAGGTGCCGCTGGTGCTGGAATTGCTGTCGCCGGCGCAGCGCCCGGTGCAGGTGACGCGCGACCTTCCCGGTTTCTGGCGCGGCAGCTACGCCGCGGTCCGTTCCGACCTGCGCGGCCGCTATCCCCGTCATCCCTGGCCGGACGATCCGGCCAGCGCCGTGCCGACCCGGCGGGCCAAGCCGCGCGGGACGTGAGGGCGCATTAACCGTCCGCTCATCCTTTTCGTCAAAATAGCATCGCTCTGGCCGCAGCAATGCTCGCGGCTTGGTGTGCCGCGTGTTGAAATCGAGCTTTCCGGCTCGGAAGTGGTGTGATGCGTAACATTATGATCATCGCAGCCGTCATGATCGGCCTCGGCACCTTCATGGCGCAGATGGCGGACAGGATGAGCTCCGCCTCCGCAAGCTCGGCGCCGCGCACCACTGTCGCCGTCGCGGCCACTGCGCCCGCCGGGGGCCGCAGCCTCGCCGTTTCCCGCGATGGCCGGGGTCATTTCCAGACCGAAGGCCGGATCGAGGGTCAGCGCATCGGCTTCATGCTCGACACCGGCGCCTCCGTGGTTGCGCTGAATGAGACCTCGGCGGCCCGCTTTGGCCTGCGTCCTTCGCGCAGCGATTACAACGCCACCGTCTCCACCGCCAACGGCACCATCAAGGCCGCGCGCACCCGCATCGCGATGCTCGAGGTTGGCGGTCTGGTCGTGCGCGACGTCGACGCCATGGTGCTGCCCGACGAGGCGCTGTCGGAGAACCTGCTCGGCCTGTCTTTCCTGTCCCGCCTGAAGCGTTTCGAATATTCCAACGGCCAGATGGTGCTGGAGCAGTAGGCCCGCCCGGAGGGGCATTGGCGGGGGCTCCCGCCGGGCCGAACAGGGTGCTATATTCTGTCCATGAATGGACCCGATGCAATGGCGATCCTGCGAAAGTCCGAACGCGCCCTTCGCGAGCGGGGCGTTTTGCATGCCGCGTTGTTCGGCTCGATGGCGCGGGGTGAAAATCACTCCGGCAGCGATGTCGATATCATGGTCGAGATTGATCCAGATGCGCGGATCACTGTGTTCGACTACGTCGAACTCAAGGAATACATTTCCAATCTGTTTGACGGCCCGGTCGACGTCGTCAATCGCGATGGTCTGAAATCATACGTCGCTCCTGCCGCGACGGCCGATGCCGTCTATGCCTTCTGATCGCATCGACGGGACCCTGCGGGACATCCTGCATCACATCGACTTGGCGACCGAGTTCGTCGGAAGTCTCGATCGCGAGGCGTTCGCGGCGGACCTCCGGGCGGTCTATGCCGTTACGCGATGTCTGGAGATCATTTCAGAAGCGTCTCGCCGCCCCCAGAGGATCTGAAGACCAGGCACCCGGCCATTGCATGGAGACAGATGGCGGCGGCGGGCAATGTCTATCGCCACAACTATGAAGATGTTGCTGCACATCTTGTGTGGGAAACTGTTCAGCAGGCTCTGCCGGCTCTCAAGGCAGTCGTCGAAGAGGAGATTGCACGACTGCAGAGTTAGCTCATTCCGGTCATACATTTGGTACTGCCCTCGCGGTAACGTTTCTTCGTTACCAAACTGCCGCAATTATCGGCCATAAGCCTTCATTCCCGCCTTCCGCTGCGGCCCTGCATTCGCTAAGGCTGCCTCAATTCCTGCCCTTCACGAGACCATCTCAATGTTCCCGAAGCCGAAATCCGTCCTTTTGCCCAACACCTACGCCTTCGAATCCGAGCCGATGGTGAAGCCCACGGGCTTTCGCGAATACGACGCGCGCTGGTTGTTCCAGAAGGAAATCAACCTGATGGGGGTGCAGGCGCTCGGCATGGGGCTGGGCGCGCTGATCGCCGAGCTCGGCGTCAAGCAGGAGATCGTCACCGGGCATGATTTCCGTGGCTATTCGGCCTCGATCAAATACGCGCTGATCTCCGGCCTGCTGGCTGCGGGTTGCAAGGTGCATGACATCGGTCTTGCGGTGACGCCGATGGCGTATTTCGCGCAGTTCGATCTCGACGTGCCCGCTGTTGCGATGGTGACCGCCTCGCACAACGACAATGGCTGGACCGGCGTGAAGATGGGCGCCAACCGTCCGCTGACTTTCGGCCCCGACGAGATGACGCGGCTGAAGGAGATCGTCCTGAACGCGGAGTTCAAGAACAAGGCCGGCGGCTCCTACCAGTTCCACGAGAACTACCCGGCGCGCTACATTGCCGATCTCACCAATCGTCCGAAACTCAAGCGCAAGCTCAAGGTCGTCGCGGCCTGCGGCAACGGTACCGCCGGCGCTTTCGCGCCGCAGGTGCTGGAGGCGATCGGCTGCGAAGTGATCCCGCTCGACACCGAGCTCGACCACACCTTCCCGAAATACAATCCGAACCCCGAGGACATGGAGATGCTGCACGCGATCCGCGATGCGGTGCTGCATCACAAGGCCGATGTCGGCCTCGGCTTCGACGGCGACGGCGACCGCTGCGGCGTCGTCGACAATACCGGCGAGGAGATCTTTGCCGACAAGGTCGGCGTGATGCTGGCGCGCGACATGTCGGCGATCCACAAGGACGCGCAGTTCATCGTCGACGTGAAGTCGACCGGCCTGTTCGTCACCGATCCGGTGCTGCAGAAGCAGGGCGCGAAGGTCGCCTATTGGAAGACCGGCCATTCCTACATGAAGCGCCGCACCAACGAGACCGGCGCGCTGGCGGGCTTCGAGAAGTCCGGCCATTTCTTCTTCAACAAGCCGTATGGACGCGGCTATGACGACGGCCTGGTGTCGGCGATCGCGATCTGCGACATGCTCGACCGCGCGCCGGGCAAGTCGATGGCGGACCTGAAGAACGCGCTGCCGAAGACATGGTCGTCGCCGACCATGTCGCCGCATTGCGCCGACGAGACCAAGTACGGCGTCATCGACCAGGTGGTGAAGCATTTCGAGGGCTTGCAGGCCAAGGGCGCCAGGATCGGGGGACAGGCGATCCGCGACCTCGTCACCGTCAACGGCGTGCGCGTCACGGTCGAGGACGGCAGCTGGGGCCTGGTGCGCGCCTCCTCGAACAAGCCCGAGCTCGTCGTCGTGGTCGAGAGTCCGGTCTCGGAGCAGCGCATGCACGACATGTTCGAGATGGTGAACAGCGTGCTGCGTACGCATCCCGAGGTCGGTGAGTACAATCAGACGATTTGAGCAGTTTCAGAGATACTGGACGCCGCTATCTCCGCCGTCATGCCCGGGCTTGTCCCGGGCATCCACGCCTCTCCTCTTGCGCGAATGCAAGGACGTGGATGGCCAGGACAAGCCCGGCCATGACGATTGCCGAAGGCCCGTCGTCCTCCGTCGAGCAGCTAAGCCGCCACCACCGCCGGAATCGGCAGCGCCGTCACCGACTTGATCTTCTCCATCGCGAAGCGCGAGGTGACGTTCTTCAGCGGCACGGCGCTGATCAGCTTCTTGTAGAACACGTCATAGGCCTGCATGTCCGCGACCACGACGCGCAGCATGTAGTCGACGTCGCCGGCCATGCGATAGAACTCCATCACCTCGGGCATCGCGCTGACGGCTTCGGCGAATTTCTTCAGCCAGGCGTCGGAATGGTCGGAGCTCTCCACCGAGACGAACACGGAGATGCCGAGCCCGATCTTGTTCTGGTCGACCAGGGCCACCCGCTTCAGGATCACGCCGTCAGCCTCCAGGCGCTGGATGCGCTTCCAGCAGGGGGTCGAGGACAGGCCGACGCGGTCGCCGATCTCGGCGACGGACAGGGAGGCATCCTCCTGCAGCACCATCAGGATCTTGCGGTCGATGGCATCGAGGCGGCGGCTGGTCTCGGGGATCTGGACGGCGAGGTCGGTCATTTGAAGAACTTTGTTCCATTTCAGGGGCTGATTTCCCTGATATAGAGAAAATCTTTCCCCAGCAAGCCCATAATCTCGGCTCATCGATGGAATTGCTCTAGGGCCTCCCTCGCAAAAATCCTTCAACTTCAATACGTTGGGGTGCAGCCATGCCGCCGCCATGGCGGGTGCATTTCAGTGCTGCAGCGGCCGCGGCGAATCGCAGCGCCTCCGGCACCCCCTTACCCTCGGCGAGGCCAAGCGCGAAGGCGCCATGAAAGACGTCGCCGGCGCCGAGCGTATCGACCGCCTGGACCGGGAAGGCCGCCGTCTCTTCCGGCTCGCCTGCCTCGTTCAGCCAGATCGTACCGAGCGGACCGCGGGTCGCGGCAAGGAAGGCCGGCGTCAGCCTGGCCAGGCGTTGCAACGCCTTGGCGTCGTCGGCGATGCCGGCGGTCTCCTGCACCTGCTCGCTGGCGAACAGCAGATGCGAGGCGGCGGTCAGCAGGCCGTCCTGCAACGACATCGCGCGATCGACGCCGACGATGACGGGAATGCCGCGTCGCCGGGCCTCGGCGCAGAGATCAACGCAGAATGAGGCACAGCGGCTTTCGACGAGGACCGCACGGCAATCGGCCAGCAATTCGTCGGCATTGGGCAGCTTCACGCGCCACAGGCCGGGATCGCGATAGATCGTGAGCGTCCGCTCGCCCGAGGGATCGATCATGATCGCCGAGACCGGCGTGGTCATATCAGGCATGCGCACGATATGCGTGGTGTCGATGCCCTCCTGCGCCATTTGGTCGAGGATGAAGCCGCTCGATGTCTCCCGCGCATCGCCCATGGGGCCAGCGAAGAAGACGTGACCACCAAGCCGCGCAATCGCGATCGAGGCATTGAGCGCGTTGCCGCCGCAGATCTCGGCGAGGTGGCTGGCGTTGGCCTTGCTGCCGCGCGCCGGCACGGACTCGACCCGAAAGGTGAGGTCGCGCACCGGAATGCCGATGCAGAGGATTCGCGGCGCGATCCCGGGTGCGGCCATCGGCGGTCAGCTCTTGTCGTGCACCCAGCGGCCGAGCAAATGATGGGCGATGGCGAAGGGATGCGGGCCGGCGAGCCCGTCCGGATGCGTCCGCGTCAGCATCAGAGCTGCCTCCTCGCGCGTGAACCAGCGCGCATCCTCAAGCTCCGAGTGATCGACGATGATGTCCTCGCTCACAGCTCGCGCGCTGCAGCCGATCATCAGCGACGACGGATAGGGCCAGGGCTGCGTCATGTAATATTGCACGTCGGTGCAGCGGATCCCGGATTCTTCCAGGATCTCGCGGCGCACCGCGTCCTCGATGGTCTCGGCGGCCTCGACGAAGCCGGCGAGGCAGGAATACATCCCTGCCGGAAACTGCTTCTGGCGGCCAAGCAGGCACTTGTCGCCGGAGGCGACGTGCATGATCACGACAGGGTCGGTCCGGGGAAAATGCTCGGCCTTGCAAGCCGGGCACTCGCGCTTCCAGCCGCCTTCCTTCATCGCGCTGCGCGAGCCGCAATTGGCGCAATAGCCGTGGCGCTGGTGCCAGCCGACCATCGACTTCGCCATCGCGATCGCCGACAGCTGGTCGGGAGGAATCGCGCCCTGCATCGCCATGCCGCGCAGCTCGGTCACGGTGTAGTCCTCGCGTCCCACCAGCTTCTCGGCGGCGGCCTGCGACAGGCCCATGCCGAACATCGCGGCGCCATCCCGCAGCCCCAGGAAGATCGTGCCGGGATTGGCGCCGCACTTCAGCGCCTCGTCGATCGAGAGCAGCGCGCGAATCTTGTCGCCCTCGCGCTTGACCAGGAGCGAGTCGCGATAAACGACATAGGCGCGCGAGGTCGGCTTCTGCTCCATCGCGAACAGCTTCTGGTCGTCGCGGCGCAGATGCGCGGCGCGATCGAGGATGTTGGTGACGAAGGCCGGCTGTCCTAGCGGAAATGCGTTGAATGCTGACATTATCGTTCTTTCAACCCAACCAGATCTTGCGGCGAAGCGCGCTGATGAAATTCTGAACCTCTGCGGCGTCATGCGCCAATGGCGGCATCACGCCCCAGACCGGCCGCGGCCAGGCCGCGTCACTGGTGCGGCGCGCGATGATGTGAACGTGAAGCTGCGGCACGAGGTTGCCGAGCGCCGCGACATTGAGCTTGTCGCATCTGGTGATCTCCTTCAGCGCGCGCGAGACGCGGGAGATCTCCGTCATCAGCTGCGCCTGCTGCACCTCGTCGAGATCGATGATTTCGACCGCGTCAGCGCGCCGTGGCACCAGCAGCAGCCAGGGATAATGCGCGTCCTTGATGACCAGCACCTTCGACAGCGGCAGATCGCCGATGTCGATGGTGTCCTCTTTCAGGCGGGAGTGCAGCGACCAGGCGGGTTCGGGCATATGCGTTTCCGGATGGCCCGGTGGGTTCGGGCGTGTTGGGCACGACCATACGATAGGGATTCCCTGAGGGGAAGGATGGCGCCCCGCTGTCACCGCATACGCGGTCGTCGTCCCGGACAAGCGAAGCGCAGATCCGGGACCCATAACCACAGGCAGTCGTGTGGCGAAGACTCGTGGTTGCCGGCTCGCGCACCAACCTCGCCCTGTGGTTATGGATTCCGGGCTCGCGCTGCGCGCGCTCCGGAATGACGGAAACTACGCCTCCGCCAGGACCCGCGCATTGGCGCGGACCGAGGTTTCGCTGACGCGAATGCCAAGGCCGGGCCCGTCGGGCACCACGACATGGCCCGCGCGGTTGGCGACGCGCTCTTCCAGCACGTCCTCGGTCAGCACGTGGTGCGGCATGTAGAATTCGCAGCCGAGCGAGATGCCCGGCGTCGCCGCGATCAGCTGCGTGCCGGCGGCTAGCCCAATGCCGCCTTCCCACAGCGTGCCGCCATAGCCGGGCAGCCCGGCGATGTCGGCGATCGCCATGATCGCCTGCGCCTCGAACAGGCCGCCGGCCTTCATCAGCTTGATCGAAACGGCATCGGCGGCTTCGCGGCGCACCACTTCCATCATGTCGCGGCGGTCGAAGCAGCTTTCGTCGGCGAGCACGGGCGTTTCCAGCGCGGCGGTGAGCTGCGCCATCACGTCGAGGTATTTGCGCGGCACCGGCTGCTCGATGAAGGTTGGCGCAAACTCTTCGACATCGCGCAAGATCTTGATGGCGCCGAATGGCGCGAGTGCCTGGTTGTAGTCGACGCGCAGATCAACCTTGTCGCCGAATTCTTTCCGGATCGCCTCGAGATGATCGAGATCCTCGCGGTGCGGTTTCACGCCGGTCTTGACCTTGTAGATGACATTGCCGTCCGGAACCATCTTTCGCATGCGCTCGAGGTCGGCGGCGAAATCCGGATCGGCGATGGAGAAGGAGAGGGGAATCGTGTCGCGCACGCGGCCACCGAGCAGGTCGGCAACCGACAGCCCCGACGATTTGCCGACGATGTCGAGCAGCGCCATCTCGATGGCAACTTTGGCCTCGGCATGTCCGACCAGCGCGCGGTCGAGCTCTGTCATCAGCGCGCGGATCCGGCGCACCGGCTTGCCGAGCACGATGGGACGCAGATAGATGTCGAGCGCGGCGAACGCGGCTTCCGGCGTTCCCGTGAACACCTCCCATGGCGCGGCTTCACCCCAGCCGATCACGCCATCGCTCGCGGTGAGCTCGATCAGCACGCGCTTCACCGTGCCCTTGACGTTGCCGACGCCCTGCAGGCGCGCCATCTTGATCGGGCTTTCGATCAGGAACAGCCTGAGACGTTCGACGGTCGCTTCGCTCATGTCAGGCCTCCATTGACGTGCCAGACCTGGCCGGTGACGTAGGATGCTTTGGGGGATGCCAGGAAGGCGATGATCTCGGCGACCTCTTCCGGTCGCCCGCGGCGGCGCATCGGGATCAGCGCTTCGGTCGCCGCGATCTGCTCGGGCGACAGCCGGCTCTCGCCCGGCTTGTCCTTGATGATGAGGCCCGGCGACACCGCGTTGACGGTGATGCCGTCGCTGGCGAGCTCGATCGCGGTCAGCCTCACCAAGGCTTCCAGCGCGGAACGGCTCGCGGCCGTTGCCGCGAACGGTGCGAATTCGGGCCGGATCGCATGTGCGACGAAGGAGGACACGGCGACGATCCGTGCATCATGCCCCGCGCGCAGCAGTGGGAGCGCGGCATCAACAAGACGCGTGAAGGCCAGCGCCGACTCGTCCATCGCCTGCCGGAACTGATCGGCCGGCGTGCCGATCGCGCTGCCGCGGCGGGCATGGCCGCCGACCAGGATCAATCCGTCGAGCCGGCCGAAGGCGGCTTTCGCGGCGGCGATGGCGACGGTGGCCGCGCTCTCCTCGGCGAGGTCGCCGAGGCATTTTGCGGCCACGGCGCCCTTCGCTTCAATGTCCACTGCGGTGGCTTGAAGACCTTCCGCGTTCGATCGCGTGTGCAGCAGAAGTGCGGTGCCGGGCGCCGCGAGCAGCTTTGCGGTGGCACGGCCGATGCCGCTGGCGGCACCGGTGACGAGATAGACGCGGTTGATATCGGACATCACGATGCCGTTGTGGCCGGCGGCAGCGCGCCGGTGCGGTGGAAATGGCTGAGGAAGGCACGCGTGGCGGCTTCCCTGGGATTGTCGATCACCTGCCGCGCCGGGCCTTCCTCGACCACGACACCGTCGCGCATGAAGATGAGGCGGTCGGCGACCTCACGGGCAAAGGCGATCTCGTGGGTCACGATCACCATGGTCATGCCTTCGGAGGCCAGTTGCTGGATCACGCTCAGCACCTCGCCGACCAATTCAGGATCGAGCGCAGAGGTGGCCTCGTCGAACAGCATCACATCGGGCTCCATCGCCAGCGCGCGGGCGATGGCGACGCGTTGCTTCTGTCCGCCGGACAGCGTCGCCGGATATTGGTCGGCCTTCTCGGCAAGGCCGACCTTGGCGAGTTGGGCACGCGCGAGCGTCTCCGCGTCCGCCTTGGCCATGCGCCGCACCGTAACCGGTCCCTCCATCACGTTCTCAAGCGTCGTCATGTGCGGGAACAGGTTGAAATGCTGGAACACCATGCCGGTGGTAGCGCGGAATTTTGCCAGCGTCTTCACATCAGGCAGTTTTGCACCTTCACCAAATGCAAAGCGCGTGTCGCCGACGCGGACGCTGCCGCCGTCGGGCACGACCAGCAGATTGATGCAGCGGAGCAGAGTCGACTTGCCGGAGCCCGACGGGCCGATCAACGCCACGACGCCGCCCTTGGCGACGTCGAGATTGATGTTCTTCAAAACCTCGTTGCTGCCAAAGCTCTTGCGAAGGCTGCGGATCTCGATCTTTTGCGTCTCGCTCATTCGCTGACCGCCAGTCGCTTCTCGCCGCGGCGGACGAGGATGGTGAGCGGGATCAGGATCGCCGCATAGGCGACCGCGACCGCGGTGTAGGTCTCCAGCGGCCGGTAGCTGTCATGGGCGGCGACCTGGCTCTGATAGACGAGGTCGGGCACCGCCAGCACCGAGACCAGCGAGGTGTTCTTGAACTGGATGATCGACTGGTTCATCAGCGCCGGGATCATGCGCTTGATCGCCTGCGGCAGCACGATGCGCCGCATGGTCTGGATCGGCGTCATGCCCAGCGCGGCGCCGGCTTCGGACTGGCCGCGGTCGATCGAGATGATGCCGCCGCGGATGATCTCCGAATAGAACGAGCCGCCATAGAGCGAGAGCGCCAGCGCCGAGGCCGTGATCGGCGTCATCTCGACGCCGGCGAGGATCGGCAGCGCGTAATAGAACCAGATCAGCTGCACGAGGATCGGCGTGCAGCGGAACGCCTCGATGAAGGTGAGCGCGAGAAGACGCAGCGCCTTGAACCGCGACAGGGTCCCGAACGCTCCGAACAGGCCGAACAGCAGCCCGCACACGACGATGACGACGGTGAAGCCGACGGTGACGCCGAGTCCGTTGAGAAACAGCCAGCGATAGCTCCAGAGGATGCCGAAGTCCCACTGATACATGCGTATGTTACTCGTCGTACGCCTTGGCCGCTGGCGTTGTCGTTCCGGGGCGATGCGAAGCATCGAACCCGGATCCTCGAGATTCCGGGTTCTCGCTTCGCGAGCCCCGGAATGACGAAAGTGGAAACTTACAACGAAACGCCCGGCGGAATGTCCGCTTCGGTCACGCCCACCAGCTCCATGTTGGTGATGATCGCGTTGCGGATGAAGCCGAGGCCCTTGTTGAAGTCGATCCAGGTGTTGACGTAATCGCGCCAGGTCTTGTCGGTCTCGCGGCGGAAGCCGGCATTCGAGGTCGTTGCGAAGATCGGCGTCGGCAGCACGAGCTGGCCGAGCGAGGGGTTCTTCTTCAGCACGGTCAGCGACAGCATGGTGATCAGGCACTGCGCGTCGACGCGGCCGGTCTGCAGCGCCGCGGTGGCGTCGTCCGCGGTCTTCAGCCGCGTGATCTGCGCCTTCGGCGTCAGGCGGCTGACGACCTGATCGTGCGAGGAGCCCTGGTCGACGGCGATCTTGATGTCGGGCGAGTTCAGCTCGGCCCAGCTCTTCGGCTTGAAGTCCTTCTTGCAGAGGATGGCGAAGGCGTTGTTGAAGACCGGCACCGAGAAGTCGACCACCAGCGCGCGCTTCGGGGTCGGGTTGAGGCCGAAGAAGATGTCGATCTTGTTGGCCTGCAGGTCGAGCACCGAATTGCCCCAGGTCGTCTCGGTGATCTCGAGCTCGGCCTCCATGTCGTCGGCGAGCCCCTTGGCGATGTCGATGTAGAAGCCCTTCCACTGGCCGCTGGAGAGATCCTTCATGTAATAGGGCGCGCCGCCGCCGACCGCGCCGATTCGCATCTTCTTGGTGCGGCGGATGCGGGCGAAGGTCGATTCGTTCGGATCGGCGGTCTGGGCCACGGCCGGCGAAGCCAGCGCGGCCGCGGTCATCGCGCCAAGTCCGACAATCGATGCAACATCACGACGTGTAACCATTGGGATCAATCGCTTTTCTGGTTGGGACAGGTTCCGTCAGGTTCATACCAAGGTCGCACTTTCAGTGAAAGCACAGCCTATCGGCTGGGCAGATCGGGAATTGCCCGGATGCTGGGCAGGCGCCGTCGATCAGGGGCGATAGCCGCTTGCTTTCCGCCCCTTTTGGCCCCAAATAGGGACCGGGAGATTGGCGGTGGACGAGCCACTCGCCAACCGGGTCAGGTCCGGAAGGAAGCAGCCCTAACGAGGTCCGGATCGGGTCGCTCGTCAGTCTCCTACCTGTTTTTCGAGCGAACCAGCGCCGGCGGCATCAGCCGCCAGCGCGCTCCTTTCCGCAAAAGCCGGCCAAGAGACATTTCATTGCGGATCGACCGATGACCGACGCTGGCGCCCCTTCCAACCCCGACAGCGCCGGCCAGGCCGGCAATGCGCCGTACCGGGTGCTGGCGCGCAAATACCGTCCCTCCAGTTTCGACGATCTGATCGGCCAGGAAGCGGTGGTCCGCACCGTCTCCAATGCGTTCGAGACCGGGCGCATTCCGCAGGCCTGGATCCTCACCGGCGTCCGCGGCGTCGGCAAGACCACCACCGCGCGCATTCTGGCCCGTGCACTCAACTACGAGATGCCTGATGGTTCGGTAAAGGGTCCGACCATCCACATGCCGACCCTGGGCGTGCATTGCCAGGCGATCATGGAAAGCCGGCACATGGACGTGCTGGAGATGGACGCGGCCTCGCACACAGGCGTTGACGACGTCCGCCAGATCAACGACAGCGTGCGCTACGCGCCGGCCAGCGCGCGCTACAAGGTCTACATCATCGACGAAGTCCACATGCTGTCGACGGCGGCGTTCAACGCCTTCCTAAAGACGCTGGAGGAACCGCCGGAGCACGCCAAGTTCGTGTTCGCAACCACCGAGATCCGCAAGGTTCCGGTCACCGTGCTGTCGCGCTGCCAGCGCTTTGACCTGCGCCGCGTCGAGGCGGACGTGCTGATGAAGCACCTCGCCAATATCGCCGCCAAGGAAAACGTCGAGATCGAGCCGGAGGCGCTCGGCATCATCGCACGCGCTGCCGAAGGCTCGGTGCGTGATTCGCTGTCGCTGCTCGACCAGGCGATCGCGCATGCGGCAGGCGCCGTGAAGGCCGATGCCGTCAGGCAGATGCTGGGGCTCGCCGACCGCACCCGCGTCATCGACCTCTTCGATTCGCTGGCGCGCGGCGACATCGCCGCCGCCTTCAAGGAGTTCCGCGACCAGTATGATGTCGGCGCCGATCCCATCGTCGTGCTTTCGGACCTTGCCGAGTTCGTCAATTTCGTCACCCGCGTGAAGATCGTGCCGGCGACTGCCGACAACGTTGCCTATGGTGAGACTGAGCGCGTGCGTGCGAAGGATTTCGCCTCAAAGATCTCGATGCGCGTGCTGTCGCGGATGTGGCAGATGCTGCTCAAGGGCATTGCCGAGGTGCAGGCCGCGACGCGCCCGGCTGCGGCCGCCGAGATGGTGCTGGTGCGCATCGCCTATGTCGCCGACCTGCCGACGCCGGACGAAGCGATCAGGATGCTGGAGCAGAACGGCGGCGGCTCGCCGGTCGCGAGCGGCGGCGGTGCTGCACGCAGCGCGCCGGCCGCGCCGACGGCCTCCTCGGCGCCTGTTCGCATGCCGACCTCGTCGCCGCCTTCGTTCGGCGGTGGCGGCGCGCGGCCGCAGATGGCGGCGCCCGCGCCGGATCCGCAAGGGGCGGTGCCCCAGCTGCGCGTCACGAGCTTCACCCAGCTCGTCGCGCTCGCCGGGCAGAAGCGCGACATCATGACCAAGAGCGCGCTCGAGGGCGACATGCGCCTCGTCCGTTTCGAGGAGGGCCGGCTGGAGGTCGCGCTCGAGCCGAACGCCTCCAAGACCATGATCTCCGATCTCGCCAAGAAATTCGAGCTGTGGACCGGCCGCCGCTGGACGGTGATCGTCTCCAACGAGCAGGGCCAGCCGACGCTGCGCTCGGTGAACCAGGCGGCGAAGCAGGAGCATGCCCGTACCGCAGAGGCCGATCCGCGCGTGCGGGAGGTGATGTCGCGTTTCCCCGGCGCGAAGGTTGTCGAGGTCCGCAGGCTTGCCCCCGAGACGCCGGAAGCCAATATAAACGCTGACTATGGCAGTGACGATCCGCCCGACGGTTCCGACGGCGACGATCTCTGAGCCCATCTTTTTCCAAGGACGAGCACCGATGGCTGATTTTCTCGGCATGATGAAGCAGGCGGCGCAGCTGCAATCCAAGATGCAGGAGATGCAGGAGCAGCTGGCCAACGTGGAAGTCGAGGGCATCTCCGGCGGCGGCCTCGTCGCGGTGCGCATGACCGCGAAAATGGACGTCAAGGGTATCAAGATCGACCCCTCGCTGATGAAGCCGGAAGAGCGCGAAGTGCTGGAAGATCTGCTCGTCACCGCGCTCGGTGATGCCCGCCGCAAGGCGGAGACCGCGATGCAGGAGAAGATGCAGTCGCTGACCGGCGGGCTCGGCCTGCCGCCGGGGTTGGTCGGCCAGTAAGATGGGCGCGGTTGCAGGTCCCGAAATCGAGCGGCTGGTGCAGCTTCTCGCGCGGCTGCCGGGCCTCGGTCCGCGCTCGGCGCGGCGCGCGGCGCTGCATCTGATCAAGAAGCGCGAAGCGCTGATGATGCCGCTGGCCTCGGCCATGCAGGTCGCGCTCGACAAGGTCCAGGTCTGCAAGACCTGCGGCAACATCGATACGCAAAATCCCTGCACCGTCTGCACCGATCCCAAGCGCGATGACGCCATCATCGTCGTCGTCGCCGATGTCGCCGATCTCTGGGCGCTGGAGCGGGCCAATGCGACCCAGGGTCGCTATCATGTGCTGGGCGCGACATTGTCGCCGCTCGACGGCGTCGGCCCGCAGGATCTGACCATCGACGCGCTGGTCGCGCGCGCGCATGATTCTCGGGTGCACGAAATCATCCTGGCGCTGAATGCCACGGTGGACGGCCAGACCACGGCGCACTACATCACCGACCTGCTCCAGGACGCCAACGTAAAAGTAACCCGGCTGGCCCATGGTGTGCCTGTCGGTGGCGAGCTTGATTATCTCGATGAAGGTACGCTATCGGCCGCGATGCGGCAGCGTACCCTGTTCTAGCCATCCAGACTTTACGGAACGGACGACATGACGAAACTTTTCGCCACACGCTTGGCTTTGGTCGCGACGATGATGCTGCTGGCGAGCCCGGCCATCTCCGCGCAGCAGGACGACGGGGCGCCGCCGCCGTCCAAGCCCGGCAAGCCGATCAACGCCGGCGAGGTGTTGTCCGGCGAGTTGAATGCCTTGAAAGTGCGCGACGTCAAGAATGCCGGCAAGCGGGTTGCGACCTACCAGATCACGTCCGAGCCGCGCCGCCTGCCGCCGCCGAACGGGCTGTGCAATCTCGAGACCGGGCCCGAGACGTTCCAGCTCGTTCCGAGCGGCGATGCGCAGGCCGCGCAGCTGAAGACGTTCGTCGGCAAGGAAATCTCGGTCAAGGTCGACGAAGTCGCCTGCGCCAGCGATCCCGGCCAGATGAGCGAAGCCGTGATCACGAAGTGGAGCTTGATCAAGAAGCAGTAGGGGGGCAGATCGAGATGCCGTAGGGTGGGCAAAGCGAAGCGTGCCCACCGCCTGTGTCGAATGCTTGGAACGATGGTGGGCACGGCGCAAGTGCGCCTTTGCCCACCCTACAGAGCGTCACACCCTCACCGGCCCCAGCGCCTCGAAATGTCCGCGCTTCTGCAGCCATGCGAGCAGCACCAGGCTCGGGATTGCCACCAGCACGCAGATCACGAAGAACAGCGGCCAGCCCGTGGTGTCCGCGACATAGCCCGCGCTCGACGACAGATATGTTCGCCCCACCGCCGCGAGCGCGGTGAGCAGCGCATATTGCGTCGCCGTGTGCAGCGGGTTCTGGCAGAGCGCCGAGAGGTAGGCCACGAAGATCACGGTGCCGATGGCGCTGGTGAAGTTCTCGGCACAGATCGCGAGCGCCAGCGCCCATTGATTGGTGCCGACCACTGCGAGCCAGGCAAAGGACAAATTGGCCAGCGCCTGCACCACGCCACCGATCCAGAGCGACATTGCCAGCGGATAGCGCCGCGCGACGAAACCACCGGCAAACCCGCCGATCAGGGTGGCGGCGAGGCCGACGCCCTTCACGATCGCCGCATAATCGTTGCGGGTGAAGCCGAGGTCGATCACGAACGGCGCCGTCATCGTGCCCGAGAAGGCATCGGTGAACTTGAATAGCACGACGAAGGCGAGCGCGGCGAGAGCATCCTTGCGCGACAGGAATTCGGAGAACGCGCCGATCGCCGCGCTCAACACACGCGCAAAGGCGGTCTCGGTTTGTGTCGCAGCTTCCGCCTGTGCGGATTGCGCCGGCTCGGTCGCGGCCAGCGCGGTGATCGTGCCGATCAGCACCATCGCGGCCATCACCACATAGCCCCACATCCACGCCGAGGTGCGGGGTATGCCGGTGCCTTCGAAGCCCGAGACGATGAACAGCGCGCCCGCGGTCGAGACCAGCATTCCGATGCGGTAGGCCGCAACGTAAGCCGCCATACCGGCGGCCTGCTCGCTCTCCGGCAGGCTCTCGACGCGGAAGGCGTCGACCACGATGTCCTGCGTCGACGACGTCGTCGCCACCAGCAGCGCGCCCAGCGCGACGTAGAACGGCGAGCTGGCCGGGTCGGTCATCGCCAGCAGCAGGATCGCGACGATCAGCAGCAATTGCGAGAACAGCAGCCAGCCGCGCCGCCGCCCGAACGCGCGGGTGAACAGCGGCACATGCAGCGCATCCACCAGCGGCGCCCACAGGAATTTCAGCGTGTAGGGCGTGCCGACCAGCGCGAACAGCCCGATCGTCTTCAGGTCAACCCCGGCCTCGCGCATCCACACCAGCAGCGTGGAGCCCGACAGCGCCAGCGGCAGCCCCGAGGAGAAGCCGAGGAACAGCACGATCAGCACCCGGGGCTGCAGGTACACGGCAAGGCTGTCGCGCCAGGAGGGCGCAGGGACGGAGGTCGCGGCGGGGGAGGTCGCGTCGGGAGCGGTCATGGGGTGGTGTTAGCAGATTCTGGGGGTGATGCCTCTGCCACAAATCCCGTCATGCCCGGGCTTGTTCCGGGCATCCACGTTCTTGGTGCCGTTGAAAAGTCCGTGGATGGCCGGGACAAGCCTGGCCATGACGAAACGGTGTCACTCCCCCGCCTGGAGCTTCCGCGGAAACAGCTCGCCCGCGCCCGCGACCAGCCGCGGTCCCTCGGCCGGCGCGTCCGCCTTGCTGAAATCGAGCTCCTCGATTCGTCCTGCGCGCTTCTCGATCTTGTCGGCGGAAATCAGGATCTGGCGGACGTCCTCGTTCGCATCGGAAAAATGCTTCTGCAATTTGACCACGCGATCCCTGAGACGACCCAGATCGTCGCCGAGCTTGATCACTTCAGTCTGAATCTGGTCGGCGGCATCGCGCATGCGCGCGTCCTTCATGATCTGCTGCATGACCTGGATCGCCAGCATCAAGAGCGAGGGCGACACCAGCACCACGCGGGCGCGATAGGCCTTCTGGATCACGTCGTCGAAACCGTCATGGATTTCCGCATAGACCGATTCCGACGGCACGAACATCAGTGCCATCTCCTGGGTCTCGCCGGTGACGAGATATTTTTCCGCGATGTCGCTGACATGCTTCATCACGTCGCCGCGCAGCCGCTGCGTGGCAACGCGCTTCTCCTCGTCGGTGCGGGCGTCGTGCAGCGCCGTCATCGCCTCCAGCGGAAACTTCGCGTCGATGCAGAGCGGGCGCTGGTCTGGCAGGAACACGACGCAGTCGGGCCGCTTGCCGGTCGAGAGCGTGAACTGGAACTCGTAGGCGCCCTTCGGCAGACCGTCCTGGACGATCGCCTCCATCCGCGCCTGGCCGAAGGCGCCGCGCGACTGCTTGTTGGCGAGCACGTCGCGCAGGGTCGTCACCTGGGTGGTGAGATCGGTAAGGTTCTTGTGGGCGCTGTCGATGATGCCGAGCCGCTCGTGCAGCGCGCGCAGGCTCTCCATGGTGTTGCGCGTCGAATGTTCCATCGACTGGCCGACGCGATGGGTGACCGAATCCAGCCGCTCGTTGACCGCGCGCGCCATCTCGGCCTGGCGTCCCGCCAGCGCCTGGGTCATGGCGTCGACCCTCCCTGAGGATTCGCTCTGGGCGCGCAGCACCTCGCTCAGGCGCTCCTCGAGCTCGTCGGCCCGGATCGCATGCGCCATCGCGAGTTCCGCGCCGCGCCGGCCCGAGCGGGCGATCACGACGGCGATCGTCACCAGCAGGGTGAGGACAAGGGCGCCGAAGCCGATCAGGGCATCAATCGTGCGCACCGGCCAGTCGGCCAGCATGAAAATGATCTCGTTCATGGGCCCTTCTAGCGCGATTCGCCGACCTTAGCGAACGAAGAGGGAACGGTTATGGTTAATAGCCCCCTAATTTTTATGGTTAACGAAACCTC
Organism: Bradyrhizobium sp. CCBAU 25360; assembly: GCF_028128695.1. NCBI lineage: Bacteria > Pseudomonadati > Pseudomonadota > Alphaproteobacteria > Hyphomicrobiales > Nitrobacteraceae > Bradyrhizobium > Bradyrhizobium sp. CCBAU 25360. The sequence goes on along the minus strand of NZ_LBJA01000038.1, from coordinate 314,158 downwards.
AAGTTTTATGGTTAGCGAGGGGTTAACGGGGTTCCCGGCCGGATTGACCGCGTCCGGCGCGCGGCTTAAATCGCGGCCATGGCCCTCAGAGAAATCATCATCCTGCCCGACAGGCAGCTGCGTCTGGTCTCCAAGCCGATCGAGAAGGTCACGCCGGAGATTCGCAAGCTTGCCGACGACATGTTCGAGACCATGTACGACGCGCCCGGTATTGGCCTCGCCGCGATCCAGGTCGCGCAGCCGCTGCGGCTGATCACCATGGACCTCGCCAAACGCGACGAGAACGGCGAGACCACGCCGCTTCCGCGCGTCTTCATCAACCCCGAGATCATCGCCTCGTCCGAGGAGCTCTCGGTCTACGAGGAAGGCTGTCTCTCGATCCCCGAATATTACGAGGAGGTCGAGCGCCCTGCGAAGGTGCGCGTGCGCTTCACCGATCTCGACGGCAAGGTGCACGAGGAGGACGCCGAAGGCCTCTATGCCACCTGCATCCAGCACGAGATCGACCATCTCAACGGCGTGCTGTTCGTCGACTATCTGTCGAAGCTCAAGCGCGACCGCGTGATGAAGAAGTTCGAGAAGGCCGCCAAGCGCGCGGAGTAACCACGTTCTCCGCCGTCATGCCCGGCCTTGTGCCGGGCATCCACGTTCTGTGCCGCCGCAGGCCGGAAGAACGTGGATGGCCGGGACAAGCCCGGCCATGACGAGTACGTTGCTCGTTTCCGAGGATTGTCTCGCCACATGCCCCTCCGCCTGATCTTCATGGGCACGCCCGATTTCTCCGTGCCGACGCTGCTCGAGCTGGTCGCGCATGGCCACGAGATCGTCGCCGTCTACACCCGCGCGCCGAAGCCCGGCGGGCGGCGCGGCCTGCAATTGCAGCCGACGCCGGTCGAAGAAGCTGCGCGAAAGCTCGGCATTCCCGTGCGGACGCCGAAGACGCTGAAGACCCAGGAAGCGCTCGACGAGTTCAGCGCGTTCGACGCCGATGCCGCCGTGGTCGTCGCCTATGGCATGATCCTGCCGCAGGCGATCCTCGATGCGCCAAAACTCGGCTGCTACAATCTGCACGCTTCGCTGCTGCCGCGCTGGCGCGGCGCAGCGCCGATCAACCGTGCGATCATGGACGGCGATGCCGAGAGCGGCGTGATGGTGATGAAGATGGATGTCGGTCTCGATACCGGCGACGTCGCCATGGCCGAGCGCCTCGCGATCACGGACAACATGACTGCACTCGATTTGCACGATCGTCTCTCTCGCCTCGGCGCCGATCTCATGGTGCGCGCGATGGCCGCGCTCGGGCGCGGCGGGCTCCAGCTCAAGAAGCAGAGCGAGGACGGTGTCACCTACGCCGCCAAGATCGACAAGGCCGAGGCGCGCATCGACTGGACCAGGCCGGCGCGTGCCGTGCTGCGTCACATCCACGGCCTGTCGCCATTCCCCGGCGCCTGGGCCGAGCTTGCCGGCGTCAGCGAGAATGCGCGCGTCAAGATCCTGCGGTGTGAATTGGCAAAGGGGTCGGGCGCGCCGGGCGAGGTGCTCGATGACAACCTCACCATCGCCTGCGGTGAGGGCGCCATCCGCATCATCGAGATCCAGCGCGAAGGCAAGGGCCGGATGCAGGCCGCGGATTTCCTGCGCGGCGTGCCGTTGAAGGCGGGAGCGAGGTTCAACTGATCAGCGATGCCCCGCTACAAGCTCACCATCGAGTATGACGGCGCGCCGTTTTTCGGCTGGCAGGTGCAGGACACGCTGCCTTCGGTGCAGGGCGCGCTGGAGGCGGCCGTGAAGGCGATGACCGGCGCGGATTTGCGGGTGCATGGCGCCGGCCGCACCGATGCCGGCGTGCATGCGCGTGGCCAGGTCGCGCATGTCGATATCGACAAGCAGTTTCCGCCGGGCCGTTTTCGCGACGGGCTCAACGCGCATCTGCGCCCGCATCCGATCGCGGTGCTGGAGGCGGAGATCGTGCCTGACACGTTCGAGGCGCGCTTCTCCGCGGTGAAGCGCCACTACCGCTACCGCGTGATCAACACCCGCGCCAATCTCGCGCTCGACATCGGTCATGCCTGGCGCGTGCCGCGCCGGCTCGATGCGGAGGCGATGCATGTGGCGGCACAGCGTCTGCTCGGCAAGCACGATTTCACCACGTTCCGCGACACCGAGTGCCAGGCCAAGTCACCGGAGAAGACGCTCGACCAGCTCGACGTGCTGCGTGACGGCCGCGAGATCACCATCGTCACCTCGGCGCGCTCGTTCCTGCACAGCCAGGTGCGCTCGATGGTGGGCTCGCTGATCTGGGTCGGCGAGGGCCGCTGGACCGCCGAAGACCTCTCCGCAGCGTTAGAGGCGCGCAACCGCGCCGCCTGCGGCATCGTCGCCCCGCCGGATGGGCTGTATCTGATGAAGGTGGACTATTAGCGCGTGATGCCGCCACACCGTCATGGCCGGGCTTGTCCCGGCCATCCACGATCTTTCTTGCTGGGACTGAAGTACGTGGATGCCCGGGACAAGCCCGGGCATGACGGCGGAATACTTGGCAATGACCGCACCTACCCGAAATACCTTGCCAAAATCCCGCGATAGACCTGCGTCAGCTTCTCCAGATCCTTGACCGGCACCCGCTCGTCGACCTGATGCATGGTCTGGCCGACCAGACCGAATTCGATCACCGGGCAGTAGCTGGAAATGAACCGCGCATCCGACGTGCCACCTGATGTCGACAGCTCGGGCTTCCGCCCCGTCACCTCCTCGATCGCGGACACCGCGAGATCGGTGAACGGGCCCGGCTTGGTCACGAACACGTTGGAGTTCGAGGGCTCCCAGACGATGCGGGCCTTGATGCGGTTGCCGCAGGCTTTTGTCAGCCGCGTCTCGACCAGCTCGCGCAACGAGGCCTGGGTGTGGTTGTCGTTGTAGCGGATGTTGAATTTTGCGCGGGCCTCGCCGGGGATGACGTTGCTCGCTTTGTTGCCGACGTCGACCGAGGTGAATTCGAGATTGGAGGCCTGGAATTGCGCGCTGCCATGGTCGAGCGGCTCGTCGGAGATCGCAACGATCAGCCTTGCGATGTCAGGCACCGGATTGGAGGCCCGATGCGGATAGGCGACGTGGCCCTGCACGCCGTCGACATAAAGCGTGCCGGATTGCGAGCCGCGGCGGCCGACCTTGATGGTGTCGCCGAGCGTCTCGACATTGGAGGGCTCGCCCAGCACGCAATGGTCGAATTTTTCGCCGCGCTCGGCCGTCCATTTCAATAGCTTGATGGTGCCGTTGATGGAGACGTCTTCCTCGTCGCCCGTAATCAGGAACGAGATCGAGCCCTTTCCGTCGTTGCGCGGCTTGCCGTCATTGGCGGCGAGATGCTCCAGCACCGCGGCGACCGAGCAGGCGATGCCGCCCTTCATGTCGACCGCGCCGCGGCCGTGCAGGACGCCGTCCTTCACCTCTCCGGAGAACGCACCGATGCTCCAGGCGCTCTCGTCACCGGGTGGCACCACGTCGGTATGGCCGGCAAAGGTGATGTGCGGGCCTTCGGTGCCGATCCGCGCATAGAGATTGTCGACGTCGGCGGTGCCGGGCTCGCTGAAGGTCACGCGGTGGCAGGCGAAGCCGGCGGCGGTGAGGGCTTTTTCGAGCACCCCGAGCGCACCGGCATCTTCAGGGGTTACCGAGGGGCAGCGGATCAGATCGCGGGCAATGGAGAGAGCATCGGTCATGCGCCCCGCTTAACATGCATGCCGCCGGGTGGGCTAGCGCGGGGCGGGACAATTTCGATCTCGCGGCTCTGGTCCCAGCCTTTCGCAGGGGAGGCGGCGGATGCCGAACTGTCCTCGATATCGAGGAGCGGATCAGGGCCGAACCGGTTGTGGCCCGAGGTGCCGGACCGGCAGAACATTTCGACGAGGCCCCACAGCCACAGCAGTGCGGCAGTCAGGTTGAGCGAAAATATCCAGCTTGATTTGGGCAGCAGGTCCGCGAACTGGCTGAACAGGCCGGGCAAGAAGAAGAACGGAACGATCCACCAGCCGCTCTTGTCGCGGTCATGGAGTCGCTTGATCGCCGTCGCGAGATAGATCCAGAAGAACAGCGCCATGCCGGACGCCTTGAGGATCGAGCCCGCGAGATCGGCCGATGCCAGCGCGTGGGAGACGCGGGGGTCGACCAGCTTGAAGAGGCCGTCGAGACCGAAGTCGAAATCGAGCTCAATTCCGAGCTTCAGGGTGGACCTCGTCCCTCCGACGATCCCGATGACTTGACCGGCAATCTCCAGCAAGCCCGCCAGCAGCGCGACGATCAGCAGCGCCTGCCACAGCAACGCGCGGTTGATGCGGCCGTCGAAGCGGAACAGATACCAGATCCAGTCCATGCGAACGGCTCCGGGCGGGAGGAGCCGCCCGATATTTGGTCGCGATGGAGAGGGGGTGGGTTCGATAGGGCTCCGGTGTCGTCCCGGCGAAGGCCGGGACCCATACCGCGTGATCTATCGACAGTAGAAAGATAGTCGTACCGAACGACGAGTCTTCGCCAAACCACGGCCTCGGAGTATGGGTCCCGGCCTTCGCCGGGACGACAGCGGTGTGCGCCGAACTCAATCCCGCAGCAACTCGTTGATGCTGGTCTTGGAGCGCGTGCGCTCGTCGACGCGCTTGACGATGACGGCGCAGGCGGTGCTCGGGCCGATCTGGCCGTTCTTCATCGGCTTGCCGGGCAGCGCGCCGGGCACCACGACGGAATATTCGGGCACTTCGCCGATGAAGACCTCGCCGGTCTCGCGGTCGACGATCTTGGTCGAGGCGCCCAGGAACACGCCCATCGCCAACACCGCACCCTTGCGCACGATCACGCCCTCGGCGACCTCTGAGCGCGCGCCGATGAAGCAATCGTCCTCGACGATCACGGGCTCGGCCTGCAGCGGCTCGAGCACGCCGCCGATGCCGGCGCCGCCGGAGATGTGCACGCGCTTGCCGATTTGCGCACAGGAGCCGACAGTGGCCCAGGTGTCGACCATGGTGCTCTCATCGACATAGGCGCCGAGATTGACGAAGGACGGCATCAAGACGACGTTCTTGGCGATGAAGGCCGAGCGGCGCACCACCGAGCCGGGCACGGCACGAAAACCGGCGTCGCGAAAACGGTTCTCGCCCCAGCCTTCGAACTTCGAGGGCACCTTGTCCCACCAGGTCGCCTTGCCGGATCCGCCGGGAATGACGCCCATGTCGTTGAGGCGGAACGACAGCAGCACGGCCTTCTTCAGCCACTGATTGACCTTCCACTTGCCGTCGCTGCCGCGCTCGGCAACGCGCGCCTCGCCCTTGTCCAGAATCTCCAGTGCTTGGTCCACGGCCTCGCGCACCTCGCCCTTGGTCGAGGTCGAGATGCCGTCGCGCGCGTCGAAGGCGCTGTTGATGGTGGATTCGAGGGCTTGGAGGGACATCGGGATTTCCTCTGGGAAGCAGGAATTTGACGGATTGGGGCGCTTTTTCGGGATTTGGGCGGGCGGAGTCAAGGCATACTCCGCCGTCGTCCATACTCCACTGTCGTCCCGGACAAGCGCAGCGAAGCGGAGCGCCGATCCGGGACCCATAGCCACAGGGAGTGGTTTGACGAAGATTCGGAGTTACCAATCCGGCGCGACAACCAAATCCCGTGGCTATGGGTCCCGGGTCTGCGCTTACGCTTGCCCGGGACGACGGCGGTTATAGGGGCGAGAGCCCTGCCAAAAACCCCGTCAGATCATCCGTGACGTGGTCGACATGGGCGGCATCCCGGCCTTCCAGTTCCCAGTCCTCCCGCACCACCTCCTTCGTTCCGTCAGGCACCACCAGCACGGTGGTCATGCCGAGCTGGTGCGGGACGGTGAGGTTGCGGGCGAGGTCCTCGAACATCGCGGCTTTGGTCGGATCGACCGCGTGGTCGGCGAGGAATTTCTGATAGGTCTGCGCCGCCGGCTTCGGCTCGAACTGGGCGGCGATGATGTCGAACACGCCGTCGAAATGCGTTGCCAGGCCGAGACGCGCCAGCACCGCATCGACATGGTCGACCGAGCCATTGGTCAGGATCAGCTTGCGCCCCGATAAGTTTGCGATGGCTTCGCCGAGCGCCGGGTTCGGCTGCAGCGGTGAATGGTCGATCTTGTGGACATAGGCGAGATAGTCGTCGGCGGACACGCCATGCAGGGTCATCATGCCGCGCATCGTGGTGCCGAAGCGCAGGTAATAATCCTTCTGCAGTTTTCGCGCCTCCGCCGGCGTCACCTGCAGCCAGCTGGACACGAACTCGGTGATCCGCACATCGACCTGCTGCCACAGATTGACGTGATGCGGATACAGCGTGTTGTCGAGGTCGAACACCCAGGTGTCGACATGAGCAAAGGTGCGGAGTTGGTTCATATCAACATTCTCAGCTCGTCGTCCCGGGGCGCGCGAAGCGCGAGCCCGGGACCCATAACCACGGGGAGGAGTTCGGCGAAGAGTCGGGGTGGCCAGCTTCGCGCCACAACCACTCCCTGGGGTTATGGGTCCCCGCCTTCGCGGGGACGACAGCGGAGCTTGTAGGCGCTTGCGTGTTGATCATGACGCCAATTTCACGGCACCGCAAAGCGGAGCGTCTTGCCGCCGCTCGACATGTCCACCGCGCCAAATCCCGTCATCGCAAATCCGCGCGCGCCGCAATCGGTCTGCTCAACGGTCTCGAACTTGGTCTCGCGCGTGCAGAGCTGCCTGTCGCCGCCCCAGTTCAACGGCCGGTCCTTCAGCTTGACGGCGCGGTTGTCGGCGTCGACGGCCTCCGCGAAGCTGAAGATCTGCTTGGGCTGGCCGGTCACATCAGGATGCAGGCAGGTCTTGGGATCGATGCGATACCAGCCGCGGCTGGTCACGGACTTGCCGTCGTCGGTCGCGATCGCCGCCATCACCTTGTGCGGCGTGTCGTTGCACCAGGTGAGGCCGGTCGGGGACGGCGTCTGCACCGCATCGACCATGGTCTTGAAGAAGTTTTGCGAGCCCACGATGTCCGACGACAAGCCGCGGCTCTTCAGGAACGCGGCCAGGGCTGCCTGCGTCTTCGGCCCGTCGACGCCGTCGATCGGCGCGGCGTCGTAGCCCGCGATCACCAACAGCCGCTGGATGCCGGCGAGGCGGGCCTGCTCGTCGTCATATTCGGAATCCTCGGCGAGATAGGCAATGAGGTTGCCGTCGGCTCCTTGCGCCGGCGTCACTTGCGTAAACGCAGCCTGGGTCTGGCCGCTGCGGCATTGCCGGGCCGCCGCGATGACGAAATTGTCCTGCGCGACACAGAGCATGTCGCTGCCGTTCTGCGGAATCGGGGAGGCGCCATAGACGCCGAGCGCGCGGGCGTTGAGCAGGATGCGATCGGCGGTCAGCGTGCCCTGCACCACCACGCGGCAGGTGGCGGGATCGACCCTGAACCAGCCGCGCGTCGCGGTCGCCGCCTTGTCGTCGATGCCGATCGCGGCCTCGACGACATAGGACATGCGGTTGCAGATCTTCAGATCGGCGAGGGCCGGCACTGAGGAGAAGACGAACGAGACGGCCGCGGCCGGCAGCGCCATCAGGAAGCGGGTCAGGGGTGAGCGGCGGGGGCGCTGAGCCCTCCGCCCGTCATGCCCGGGCTTGTCCCGCCTGCGAGGCCGAAGCCTCTTCGGCGAGGCGAAGGCCCGGGCATCCACGTTCTTGGCGCGGATCGAAAGATCGTGGATGGCCGGGACAAGCCCGGCCATGACGGTTTTCTTTGTCCGCTCGTCCCTCACTTGTGGATCAGCGTTCCCGTGCCCTGGTTGGTGAAGAGCTCAAGCAGCACCGCGTGCTGCATCTTGCCGTCGATGATGACGACGCCCTCCACGCCCTGCTCCAGCGCATAGATGCAGGTCTCGACCTTCGGGATCATGCCGCCGGAAATGGTGCCGTCGGCGATCAGCTTTCGCGCGTCCTTGACCGACAATTGCGGGATCAGCTTCTTCGACTTGTCGAGCACGCCAGGCACGTCGGTGAGCAGCAACAGGCGCTTGGCCTTCAGCGCGCCGGCAACCGCACCGGCAAAAGTGTCGGCGTTGACGTTCAGCGTCTGGCCTTCCTTCGAGGTTGCGAGCGGCGCCAGCACCGGGATCAGCTCGTAGCCGATCAGCTGGTTGAGCAGCGTGAGGTCCACCTTCTCGGGATCGCCGACGAAGCCGAGATCGATTGCCTTCTCGATGTTCGAGCCCGGATCGATGATGGTCCGCGTCGTCTTCGACGCCTTCACCATGTTGCCGTCCTTGCCGGACAACCCCACGGCCTTGCCGCCGGCTTCGTTGATGTAGCCGACGATCTGCTTGTTGACGGAGCCGGCGAGCACCATCTCGACGATCTCGATGGTCGCCGCATCGGTGATGCGCAGGCCGGCTGCGAATTCCGAGACGATGCCGAGGCGCTTGAGCATGGTCGCGATCTGCGGGCCGCCGCCATGCACCACCACCGGATTGATGGCGGTCTGCTCCAGCAGCACGATGTCGCGGGCAAAATTCTTCGCGGTCTCCTCGTCGCCCATGGCATGGCCGCCATATTTGATGACGATGGTTTCCTCGTCATACTGCTGCATGTGCGGCAGCGCTTCCGACAGGATGCGGGCCTGGTCGAGCGGGGAGATGTCGGTCATGTCGCGGATCTCGCTGGCGGGACTGGAGCGGCCTGCGTTCTATCCGATTGGCGGGCGTGGCGCAAAGTGGTCTTCGTGCCCCGGACGCAGCGCAGCGCTTCTTCAGCGGTGCGCTGCAGAGCCGGGGCCCATGCGGCTTGCTGGGTCCCGGCTCTGCGGAGCGTCACCATAGCGCGTCGAAGACGCGCGTAAACGCGCTTTAGGTGCCGCACCGCGTCCGGGACACGAGACCTATTTCCGCGCCACCACCGCGGCCAGCGTCACGGCCAGCCAGCTCGCGATCATCACCGTCCCGCCCGTCGGCGCTGCGTATGGAAACAGCGAGTGCCCGGCATATTGCCGCAAGGTGAGGTCGCCCGCGAACAGCACGGCGCCGATCACGAAGCCGAATGCACCGATGAGGCCAATTCCGCCGTGCAGAAGGCCGCGCGCCAGCAGGGCGACAGCTGCAAGTATGGCAGTTGCATGAAACAGCAGCATCGCGCTGGCCGAGGCCAGCCGGCTCGCATCGCCGCCATGCGCCGAGGCGGCGGCCAGCGCGACGCCGGCGGCGCCCATCAAACCGGCAAGTCCGATCAGCAGGCGCTGCGCCACCATCACGTAGCGCGCTCTTCCAGCAGTTTCGCCATCGCGGCGCGCAAGCTCTCCATGCCGGTCGAGCTGCGTGACGAGGTCGCGAGCACGTTCGGGAACGAGGCCGGATGCCTGGCCAGCGCCGCCTCGGTTTCGGCGATGCGCGATTGCAGCTCGGAGGCCTTCACCTGGTCGGCCTTGGTCAGCACGATCTGGTAGCTGACCGCGGAGCGGTCGAGCGTCTTGAGGACCTCGAGGTCGACCTCCTTGAGGCCATGCCGCGCGTCGATCAGCACGTAGACGCGCGCAAGCGAGGCGCGTCCCAGCAGGAATTTGTGGATCAGCTCGGTCCAGGACGCCACCTGGCTCTTGGGCGCCTTGGCATAGCCGTAGCCGGGCATGTCGACCAGGCGCAGGTCGGTCTTGCCGGGGACCTCGAAGAAGATCAGCTCCTGGGTGCGTCCCGGCGTATGCGAGGTGCGCGCCAGCGCGTTGCGCCCCGTCAGCGCGTTGATCAGGCTCGACTTGCCGACATTGGAGCGCCCGGCAAAGGCGACCTCCAGCCCCGCCATCGGCGGCAGCGTCTGGATCGAGGGCGAGGCCCAGATGAACTGCCAGTCGCGCGCGAACAGCTTCCGCCCGGCCTCGATCAGCTTGTCGTCTGATTTATCGGTCATCTGGAAAGTCTATCCTCGCGTCTTGGCCGGGCAAAAGCGCGAAGCGCGTCTTCCCATTCAAATGTCCCGGCCATCCACGTCTGTCTGCGCGGTACCCTCCAAAACGTGGATGCCCGGGACAAGCCCGGGCATGACGCTGTGGAGGCATTTGCGCCCGCATGACCGGGCACGCTTCGTGTGCAGCTACGTCGCCTTCTTCGCGAACGTCGCCTTGAGATTATCGAACAGCTCCACCTTCACCCCGTTGCGGCGCATGATGTAGCTCTGCTGGATCACCGAGAGCAGGTTGTTCCAGGCCCAGTAGATCACGAGGCCCGCCGGGAAGCCCGCCAGCATGAAGGTGAAGATCAGCGGCATCCAGTTGAAGATGATCTGCTGCGTCGGGTCCGGCGGTGTCGGGTTCAGCTTCATCTGGAACCACATCGTGATGCCCATGATGATCGGCCAGATGCCGAGCGCGAGGTAATGGCCGAACACCGGGATCGTGGTCGGATCGAACGGGATCAGCCCGAACAGGTTGAACAGGTTGGTCGGATCCGGCGCCGAGAGGTCCTTGATCCAGCCGTAGAACGGCGCGTGCCGCATCTCGATGGTGACGAACAGCACCTTGTAGAGCGAGAAGAACACCGGGATCTGGATCAGCACGGGGAGACAGCCGGCGACCGGATTGATCTTCTCCTTGCGGTAGATCTCCATCATCTCCTGCTGCTGCTTCACCTTGTCGTCGGGATAACGCTCCTTGAGCGCCTGCAGCTGCGGCTGAACCGACTTCATCTTCGCCATCGAGGCGTAGGACTTGTTCGCCAGCGGGAAGAACAGCAGCTTCACGATCACGGTCACGAGCAGGATCGAGATGCCGAAATTGCCGAAGAAGCGGTAGAAGAAGTCGAGGCCGAGGAACATCGGCTTGGTGATGAAGTAGAACCAGCCCCAGTCGATCAAGAGATCGAAATGGTTCAGCCCCAGCTCCTTGTTGTAGCCGCCGAGGCCGGCGAACGGGAACACGCCGACCACGCCGGCTTCCTTGGCGCCGGCGAACAGCCGCGCGTTCGCGGTCGCAGTGCCGCCGATCGCGACGGTGACGGGGTCGAGCAGATAATCGGTCTGGTAGGTGTGGACGTTGCCGGATGGGTTCGATGAGAAGCGCGCCTGCAGCTGGGCATTGGTATCCGGCAACAGCGCCGAGGCCCAGTACTTGTCGGTGATGCCGAGCCAGCCGTTGGTGACCTTGAAGTCCACCTTCTTGCTTTCGTCGATCTTCTTGTAGGCATATTCCTGCAGGCCCTGGTCGCCGAGATAGCCGATCAGGCCTTCATGCAGGATGTAGTAGCCGGAGACCTGCGGCGCACCGTGGCGCGAGATCAGCGCGAACGGATAGAGCGTAACCGGCGCATTGCCGACATTGCTCACCTCGTCCTTGATGGTGAAGAGATAATGGTCGTCGACCGCAATGGTGCGGCGGAAGGTGAGACCATCGCCATTCTCCCATTTCAGCACCACCGGCGTCGTCGGCGTCAGGCTGCCGCTGCCGTCCTGCTGCCAGACGGTCTGGGCATCAGGCATCTTCGCCGTCACGCCCGTCGCCGCCACCCAGCCGAATTCGGCGTAATAGGGCTCCGCGGTGCCCGAGGGCGAATAGAGGATGATCGGCGGCGACTTCGGATCGACCGTTTCGCGGAATTGCACCAGCGCGATGTCGTCGATGCGGCCGCCCTTCAGCGCGATGCTGCCGGCAATCCGCGGCGTGTCGATCTTCACGCGCGGGCTGGCTGCAATCGCGGCCTCGCGCGCCACCACGGGCTGGGCCTGCTGGGTCGCGCCCGGCGTTGCCGGCTGAGCGGCGTTGCCCGGCTGCTGCGGCGCCGCGCCCGGCGTCGCGGAGGCCGACGGCTGCGGCGTGGTCTTCTGGAGCTCGGCCTGCGTCTGCTGCTGGGCGCGCTGCTTCTCCATCGCCGGCACATTGTAGAAATACTGCCAGGCGATCAGGACGAGGCCCGACAGAATGACGGCGAGGATGGTATTGCGATTGTCGGTCATCTCTGGGGTCTCGTCATCATTCCGGTTTGCGGCTGGCAGCAGGAGCGGGGCGGGGCCCGGTACGGTCAGTCCTCGGGCTGCGTCCATTCGCAGGTCCCTTGGCCGTATGCCGCGCCGGCTTCGTGAACGCCATGCGCAGATCGTCGAGCATGGTGGCGAAGTCGCGCGAGAGCGCGCCGCTTCGTCCGACCAGGACATAATCATGATGGGGCTGCATCGACACCGGATCGAGCCGCTTCACCAGTTCGCGAAGCCGGCGCCGGATACGATTGCGCGCGGGGGCGTTGCCGTTCTTTTTGGTAACGGTGAAGCCGATACGGATCGGGCCGCCGTCATCGCGGGGGCGGCTTTGCAGGACGAACGCGGGACTGTTCACCCGCGCGCCATTGGCAACGGCGACGAAATCCGCCCGCTGCCTCAGCCGATCCATGATGAAATCCCGGAAAAGGGGGTCCGGCTCAGGCGCTCAGACGCTTGCGGCCGCGAGCGCGGCGGGCGGCGAGAACCTTGCGGCCGCCGGCAGTGGCGAGACGGGCACGGAAGCCGTGACGGCGCTTGCGCACCAGTTTGCTGGGTTGATAAGTCCGCTTCACGGGTTTTTCTCCGCTGACCGGGCAATTTGCCTGTAGAATTGATGGTAAAGTCCCGAAGATGCGGCCCAAAACGGGCCGTTTCCGGCCCCAAGAGAGCCGCTCCCGGTGTCGCACCGGGTCATCGCGGACAATTTGGCCGGCTTATAAGCGAGCGCCTTGTTTTCGTCAACGCCGCACAAGCGCACGATTCCGGTGAATATCGCTGTTTGTGCGGGGTTTTTAACCCTTGAGGTGGCGACTCGCGATATCAGCGCTTACATCCCACCTCGGCAGATTAGCGATCCGTAATTTGACCGGACCGAGGTCGGGCCGCATCTTCATACTGCCAATCCTTCATCCGCCAAAGGCGAGGGCGACTTTCGTGGCAACGACAGACCTCCAGCCGGTCCGGGATCAGGATCAGCCGGACCCGCCGGCGATGCGCCCCCGTGGGACGCGCGGGCTCGGGCTGTCAGGCAAGTTGTTGCTGCTCACCGTCCCCCTGGTGATGATCGCGGCCGTGCTGCTCTATGTGCCCGCCATTGCCAACTTCTGGGTCAACCGGCTCAACGACCGCGTCGCCGCCGCCAACACGGCGGCGCTGGTGCTGGATGCGGCGCCGCTCGGCATGGTTCCCGATTCGCTGTCGCGCCAGATCCTGAAAAGCATCAATGCCCGCGCCGTCGCCATCAAGATGGGCCAGCAGCGCCGATTGCTCGCCAGCGACAACATTCCGGCCGCCATCGAGCATGACATCGACCTGCGCGACATGACGGCCTGGGACGCGATCACCGGCTCGTTCCGGATGATGCTGGAGACCGGCAACCAGGCCATCCGCATCGTCGGCCCCGGCGTCGGCACGGCCCAGTTCATCGAGATCGTGACCGACGAGTTGCCGCTGCGGCAGCAGATGTACCGGTTCTCCCGCAACGTCGTGGTGGTCGCGCTGATCATCGCCGCGCTGACCGCGGGCCTCGTCTATCTGGCGCTTCATTATCTCTTCGTCCGCCCGATGCGGCGGCTGACCGCGAGCCTGGTCGGCTTCCACGAGAACCCCGAAAGCTCGGCGGGGATCATCGTGCCGAGCCAGCGCAGCGACGAGATCGGGGTCGCCGAGCGCGAATTGTCGGACATGCAGCGCGATTTGATGTCGATGCTGCATCAGAAAAGCCGGCTCGCCGCCCTTGGCCTCGCCGTGTCCAAGATCAACCACGATCTGCGCAATCTGCTGGCCTCGGCCCAGCTGCTGTCGGATCAGCTCGCCAGCGTGCCGGATCCGCGGGTGCAGCGCTTTGCGCCAAAGCTGGTGCGCTCGCTCGAGCGTGCCATCGCCTTCTGCCAGTCGACGCTGTCCTACGGCCGCGCCCAGGAGGCCGCACCGGACCGTCGCATGATCCTGATCGAGCCTGTGGTGCTGGAGGTGCGCGAGACCGCGGGCCTCGCCTCCGACGCCTCGATCGCCTGGGTCGCCGCGATCGATCGCGGGCTTGCGGTCGATGCCGATCCCGATCAGCTGTTCCGGGTGCTGCTCAACCTCGTCCGCAACGCCGCCCAGGCGCTGGAAAGTCACGCCTCCGGCGAGGGTGGGGTGCAGCAGATCCGGATCACGGGAAAACGCGAGGGCGCTGTCGCAATTCTCGAGGTTTCCGACACCGGCCCCGGTGTCCCCCAGAAGACCCGGGAGCACCTGTTCGAGGCGTTCCAGACCTCCGGCCGCCCCGGCGGCAGCGGCCTTGGCCTCGCCATCGCCGCCGAGCTGGTCCGCGCCCATGGCGGCGACATCCACCTGGTCGAAGGCACCATCGGCGCCACTTTCCGTATCGTCATCCCCGACCGCCCCGTCGAGCTCCTCTCCATCCGCAACGAGCGGCAGAGGGCGTAAGTCGGCCCAAGGCCGAGTTCTTCCGTCATTGCAGGGTCTGGAGCACTCATCTATCCGTCATTCCCGGGCGCGACGACGTCGCGAGCCCGGAAATCCATAGCCACCAGCGGGGGTTATGGATTTCGGGCCTGGCCCATTGGGCCATCCCGGAATGACACCGACCCCGTCATTTCCTTGCAAAATCTCCCCATCCCGGACCTTGCCAATCGGGGCAAGAGCGGTTAGTCAGAGCGCTCTTTCGCACCCCTCCGGCGCTGTCCGGAGGCTGCCTGCGGGCTTAGGTCCGCACTGTTCGCGAAAAACGCGCCCGTAGCTCAGCTGGATAGAGCATCAGACTACGAATCTGAGGGTCGGACGTTCGAATCGTTCCGGGCGCGCCATTCTTCGCCGAAAGGTCAGGACCTAGCAGCATCTGGTCGCCAGACGGGCCCGAGACCGGATGGCGATGCCGTGTGAGGAGCGGAATGAAGATATCGCAGGCGTTCAAGTTCGAGGCGGCGCATCGGCTGCCGAACGTGCCCGAGACCCATCGATGCCGCCGGCTGCACGGTCATTCCTACCGGGTCGAGGTCCAGCTGGACGGGCCGGTCGATCCGCACACCGGCTTCGTCGCGGATTTCTTCGACATCGAAGAATGCTTCGCCGACATCCTGGGCGCGCTGGATCACCACTGCCTGAACGAGGTCAAAGGCCTCGAGAACCCCACCGCCGAGAATATCGCGATCTGGATCTGGGACCGGTTGAAGCCGAGCCTTCGACAGCTGTCGGCGGTCCGGGTCTATGAAACGGCGGATTGCTGGGCCGAATATAACGGGCAGTGACGACGGCCCTGCGCTGACTTGGCCGGGCCATCGGCTCGATAGAGCATCAGGCGACGGATCTGAGGGGCGGACGTTCGAATTGTTCCGGGCGCGGCATTTCGGTAGTAAGTACGTCCATGCGTACCATCGGTCGTCTGTTCACCTGCCTCGCTCTTTTCCTCGCCATCGCAGCCGTCCCGGTGCTTCCCGCGCGCGCGGCCGAAACCTGCCCGTTCATCAGCGCCCAGGATCTCGCCCGTGCGATGCCGGCGCTCAAATGGTCACTGATTTCAAATCAGGACGGCCGCGGCTGCATCTACCAGGCCGGGCGCGGCGACACGATGATGCTCTCCGTGTTCCGCAATCCCGACAAGGACCGCGCCAGGGAATTGTACGCGACCTTCGTCAAGACGCTTGGCGAGCGCATGCCGCTCAACGCAGTCGCGGGGATCGGCGACGAAGGCCAGGGCGGAACGAGCGCGGCCGGCGCGGAGCGCCAGGAAGCCTCGGTCGTCGCCTTGTCAGGCGATTACATTCTGCAGATCACCGTCTATCCGATCGGCCGGCGCGCTGATGAAGCGCTGCTCGGGCCGGTCACCGAAGCCGCGCGCGTGGCCATAGGCAGCGTGAGCAAGAGCAGCGAACGGTTCGGCAATTGCGAGTGGCTCACGGCCGCGGATGCCGACGGCTTTCTCGACACGGGCACGCTGACGGTGCAGCGGACCGGCGCGGGCAGCTGCATGATGTTCGATCGCGAGGCCAACACCATGACCGTCGCGGTGATCGCGACCTCGCGCGACACCGCCATCGGCATGATGAAACGCGCAGGCCCCTGCAAGCACACGGCGATACAAGAGCTCGGCAGTGAAGCGTTCGGCGAGTATTCCTGCACCAAGGGCAACGGCAACGCCGTCACCATCTATGTCTGGAAGAACGGCAGGCAGGCTTCGATCCTGTTCGCGCCGGTCAAGCCGCATCCGGAGTCCGGCTCGGTCGAGCGCCTGAAGGCGGTCGCCGGGCGGGTCTACGGGAAATTGTAACGGCGCCGGCCGGCTTCAACCGCCCGCCAGCACCTCCTTGCACTTGGCCGCGAAGGCGTTGAGGTAGGCGCCGATCTCGCTGGCCAGCGCCTCGGACCGATCGACATTCTGCAGGCTCATGTTGAGCGCGTAGACCGGAAGCCCGGCCAGCACGATGGGCGTGGCAACGGCGAGAACGCCGGGTTGCCACGACACCGCGCAATAGCCGTTGCGTTCGACCGAGCGTATCGATGTCCTGACGTCCGCAAGCAGCGCCTTCGTGGCCGCAGTGCTGCGCCGCTTGAACAGTTTCAGCAATCGCTCGCGCTCGGCCTCGGCAATGCCGGCGAGATAAGCGCGACCGAGCGACGTTAACTCCATCGGGACCTGCTGGCCGGCGACGACGTTGCGCAGTGCCGCGCGCGGGCTGTAGCGGATCGACTCCAGGTAAACCATCATGGTGCGATCCGCGGTCGCGAGCCCGACGTTGAGCCGGCGCTTGGCCGATTCGGCCCGCATCATCGGTCCGATCGCGTTGAGCACCGGTGATCCCGTCCGCATCGCGTGACCGATGCTGATGACGGATGCGGCAAGCCGGTAGGTCCGCTGGTTACGGACCTCGTCGAGCATCCCGGAATTGACCAGCGTTCGCGTCAGCCGGCTGACCGTCGATCGCGGCAATCCTGTTCGCTCCGAAATCTCGCCGTTGCCAAGCGTGTCGACGCCGGGCCGGAACGACCGGAGGATCTCGATGCCCCGTTCGAGCGACCGGTTGCCGTCAACCCCGCCCGCATATCTGCGTACCTGCGGCACATCAGCCTCCGCTCAGCGTTTCCACTAAGTGGAATTAGGGGGATGTTACGGCGGGCGCAAGCCGCTATCAGCCCAGCGAAGAAGAACGCCCGGCCGTGCTGGGGCTCAACGAGGAAACGGCACGGCCTGAAATCGGCATTCGACATCCGCAATGCGTCGCGGCGATCGATCCGACTCCAGCCAGGGAGCTTGCCATGTCCTATCAGCTCATCGAATTTTCCGTCGAGGCCGGTGTCGCGACGATTGCATTCAACCGGCCGGACCGGCGCAACGCCATGAGCGACGACATGCGCGCCGAGTTCGTCGCTGCGCTCGAAACCGTGGCTCGCGAGAGGGCCATCAAGGCTCTGGTGCTGACGGGGCGCGGCAGTGCGTTCTGCGCCGGCGGCGATATCAGCGGAATGAAGCGCCGGCTCGCGGCGCCGCAGGGCGAAGTTGCATTCAACGGATGGAGCCGTCAGCAGGGCGTGCATCACGTGCAATCGTTCCTGCTCGGGCTGCCGAAGCCGACGATCGCCGCCGTCAACGGCGCTGCGGCGGGCCTCGGTGCGGACACCGCGCTGGCCTGCGACTTCGTCATGGGCACGGAGCGATCGAAGTTCACCTGGTCCTACATCAAGCGCGGTTTGATCCCCGACGGCGGCGGCCTGTATTTTCTGCCGCGCCGGGTCGGGCTTCCCAAGGCGAAGGAGCTGATCTTCACCGGACGCGTCGTCGAGGCCGACGAAGCGCTCGCGCTCGGCATCGTCGATCGCAAGGTGACCTCGAGCGAGCTCCTGTCGGCCGCGCAGGCCTGGGCGGTCGAACTGGCTCAGGGCTCTCCCACCGCGTTGGCGTTGGGCAAGAAGATCCTGAACGAGACGTTCGAGCATTCCGCGCACGACATTTTCAGTCTCGGCAGCCAGGCGCAGGCCATCTGCTACACCAGCGCGGAGCATCGCGACGCCGTGACGGCGTTCCTTGCGCAATCCGCGTCGAAGGATTGAGCCATGGATGCGATCGAACGCCTGATCCGGCCGCGTAGCGTCGCTGTCATCGGTGCATCGGCGGACCCGAGCAAGACGTCGGGGCGCCCGGTGTCCTATCTCCGGAAGCATGGCTTTGCGGGTGCGATCTATCCCGTCAATCCGAAGGTCGAGAACATCGGCGGTCTGACCTGCTACCCCGACGTCGCCTCGCTGCCCGATGTGCCTGATGTCGGTCTTGTCCTGCTTGGCGCCGAGCGCGCGCACATCGCGGTGCGCGAATTGTCCGAGCGGGGGGCTGCCGCCGCGATCGTTCTCGCCAGCGGTTTCACCGAAGCCGGGGCGGAAGGCGCCGCGCGCCAGCAACAGCTCATGCAAGCCGCCGGCTCCATGCGGATCCTCGGGCCGAACACGATCGGCCTCGTCAACCTCACCGACAATATCGTGCTGTCGGCGTCGGGCGCGCTGGCGATGGATGACTTCCCGGCGGGATCCATCGGGTTGATCTCGCAGAGCGGGGGCATTCTCGGAGCCTTGCTGTCGCGCGCTGCGGCGCGCGGTGTCGGGCTGTCGAAGCTCGTGTCGACCAGCAACGAAGCCGATCTCGAACTCGCTGATTTCATCGACTTTCTCGCCGGCGACAGCGCAACCAGCGTCATTGCGCTCTATGTCGAGGCGATCCGCAATCCATCTCGCTTTCGCGAGTCGGTTCTGAAAGCGCGACGCGCCGGCAAGCCAATCGTCGCTTTCAAGATCGGTCGATCGGAGGCAGGCGCACAAGCGGCCGTCTCGCACACCGGCGCGCTTGCCGGCTCGGACCGCATGTATGACGCCTTGTTCAGGCAACTCGGCGTGATCCGCGCCAAAACCTTCGAAGACCTGCTCGACATTCCCGCAGCCCTTGGTGCGGGACGGAAGCTGTCCGGCCGGCGTGTTGCGATTCTCACCTCGACCGGCGGCGCCGGCACGATCGTATCAGACAGTCTCGGCGTCGCCGGCTTTGCAACGCCCGCCCCCGACCCTGAGACTGCCGCGCAATTGCGCGCCCTGCAGTCGGGACCGCAAGCCAATCTCGATCGCAATCCGATCGATGTGACCTTGGCCGGTCTGCAGCCGGATCTGCTTCGTGCCGCGATCCGCATCCTGCTCGCAAGTCCCTCCTACGATGCGCTGGTCGTCATTGCCGGCTCGTCAGCGGTGGGATCGCCGGGCCTGATGGCCGATGCCATCCACGACTGCCTGCCGCTCAGCGACAAGCCCGTCATTGCCTATGTGAGCCCCTACGCGCCCAAGGTGGTTTCCGTCCTCACCCGCCGAGGCGTCCCGGCCTACACCTCCGCCGAGAGCTGCACGGCTGCGCTCGACGGGCTCTTGCGGGCCGGAGCGCCGGAGCAGGTCCAGACACCCACCTCGCCCCTGACGGCGGTCGATGTCAGCGACTTCCCGGCGGGATCGCTCGACGAAGCACAGGCCAAAGCGCTGTTCGCCCGCTTTGGTGTTCCGGTCGTGGCAGAGAAAGTGGTCGCGACGGCGCGCGAAGCCGAGCAGGCGGCGCGCGACCTCGGCGGCCGGGTCGTGCTCAAGATCCTCTCGCGCGAGATCGCGCACAAGAGCGATGTCGGCGGCGTCGCGGTCAACCTGACCGCCGAAGCCATCGGCAGCCGCCTGATGAAGATGGCGGACGAGGTCGAGGCCAAGGTCGGGACGCGGCCCGCCCAATTCCTGGTTCAGGAGATGATTTCAGGCGGCGTCGAGATCATTCTCGGAATGCATCGCGATCCCCTGGGAACGGCCATCCTCCTCGGAATGGGCGGCGTCACCGCCGAACTGTTCAAGGACACGACGATGCGCCTGCTGCCAACGGGTGCCGGCCTCAGCCATGCCGACGCCCTCGCGATGGCGCGCGATCTCGTCACATGGCCATTGCTGGACGGTTTTCGCGGCCGGCCGAAATGCGATGTCGAAGCGCTCGCGGAAGCGATCGTCGCTTTCTCGCGCCTGGTTGCGCAACTGGGCGATCACCTCGTCGAGGCCGAAATCAATCCGGTCTTCGTGCTGCCGGCGGGCCGGGGCGTGAAGGCGGCAGACGGATTGGTTGTTCTCGATGCCTGAACAAAATCGGATGGAGTTCCAGATGGCCAGTGGCGGAATCATCAATCACGACGGCGCGCGCGGGAACGGCTTCGCC
Organism: Bradyrhizobium sp. CCBAU 25360; assembly: GCF_028128695.1. Taxonomy (NCBI): domain Bacteria; kingdom Pseudomonadati; phylum Pseudomonadota; class Alphaproteobacteria; order Hyphomicrobiales; family Nitrobacteraceae; genus Bradyrhizobium; species Bradyrhizobium sp. CCBAU 25360. The sequence continues at coordinate 293,977 of NZ_LBJA01000038.1, read as the reverse complement.
GTGCGGCGCTGGCTGAACCTCGCCATCCTCGCTTGTGCCGTCGTGCTGGCGGTCGCCGGGCTGGGCGCCTCGCCGGCGCGCGCGGAATATCCCGACAAGATCATCAAGATCGTGGTGCCCTTCGCAGCCGGCGGCGGGACCGACATCATCGCGCGAACGACGGCGCAGGAAATCCAGACGGACCTCGGCAAGTCCGTCATCATCGAGAACAAGCCGGGCGCCGGGACCATCATCGGGACCCAGACGGTGGCCACCAGCGAGCCCGACGGCTATTCGCTGCTGATGGCGACCTTCGCGCACGCGGTCAACCCGAGCCTGTACAAGAAGCTGCCGTTCGATCCGCACACGGATTTCGCGGCGGTCTCGCTGATCGCGCGGTCTTTCAATATCGTCGTGGTCAATCCGGCCTCCAAGATCAACTCGATCTCGGATTTGATCGCTGAAGCCAAGGCCAATCCCGGCAAGCTCAATTTCGGAACGTTCGGCACCGGCACCTCGGCTCATCTCGCGGGCGAACTGTTCAATGCGATGGCGAAGGTCAAGATGACCGCTGTGCCCTACAAGGGCGCGGCGCCTGCGATCAGCGATCTCCTAGGGGGACAGATCGACGTGATGTTCACCACGGTGGCCAGCGCGGCCTCGCTGGTGGCTGCAGGTCAGCTCCGGGCGCTGGCTGTCACGTCCGCCGAACGTTCGGCGGCATTTCCGCAATTGCCTGCAGTCGCCGAGGCCGGGGTTCCCGGCTACGCCGCCGAATCCTGGTACGGACTGTACGCTCCGGCCAAGACGCCCGCTCCGGTGATTGCGCGTCTCAATCAGACGATCGCAAAGGCGGTTCAGTCCGGTGCTTTCAAGAAGCTGGAGGCCAACGAAGGCCTCATCATGGTCGGCGGCGCTCCGGAACAGCTCGATCGCTATGTCGGGCAGGAGGAAGAGCGCTGGCGCAAGCTGGTCAAGGACGCCAACATCGAGGTGCAATAGGACAGCAGGAGGGTGCCTGCGCATCGCGAAACATTGCGCAAGCACGCTCCGCTTCTATCTGGCCTCGCTAGAGTGTTCTGCTCGGTCGGATGACAGCCCTCATTCGGAGACGGCCAGAACGGTCAGCCCCCTGGTGCGCTTGTCCGGCGTCTCGAACTCGATCCGCTGCCCCACCGAGAGGCCGATCAGGGCCGCGCCAACAGGCGTCAGGATCGAGACCCGGTTGAGTTCGATGTTCGCCTCGTGCGGATAGACCAGCACGATCTCCCGGCTGGCACCTTTCTCGTCATCGCGATAGGTTACTTTGGAGCCCATCCTGACCACGCCGCGCAAATCGTTCTCTGCGGCGACCGACGCGCGCTCCAGTTCGCGCGCCAGAAACTGCGCGACACGGGGAAACAGATCCATGGTCGAATTCGCCAGCGAGCTCAGACGTCGCGATTCGTCTTCCGTGATCTTGATCGGTGGCAACGCCGGCTGGTCGCGCCAAATCTCGGCTTCGAAGTTGTGCATTTGAAATCTCCTATGCTGCAGTTGGTCCGGGATCGTCATCGCGCGGCTTGCTGCGCCGATGAGCCCGGAAGAGCGGGACGACGTTGGGGCTTGATTGGGTGACGTTCTGAACCCTGACGACGTTCAGGCAGCCGGCGAGGATGTATGGCATTTGGTCGCCGACCCGCAGGCCGATCAAGGCAGCCCCCAATGGTGTCAGGACCGAAATGCGGGCGGGATCCGACCAACACTCCTCGGGCCAGGCCAATTGCACGATGCGACGCGGAACGCCCCAGTTCGTGCAACAGGTGACCCATGATCCCACGGTCACGCGCGAACGGAGATCGTCCCAATCGTTCGGCACGATGTCGGCGCGGTTGATCTCACTGATGAGGAATATCCCGTCCAAATCGCCTTTTTGGGCGGCAAGGCGGGCAAGCCGTTCGAGTCGCGGATAGTCCGATGCGGCGAGCGCGATTTTTGGAAGAGGCAGCACGGCACACTCCTTCTGCTTCAAGACGACCTCTCAGGGCGAGGTCACGAAAGCTGGAAAAGAGCCCGGACGGCGCAAGCACCGTCCGGCTAACCGCCTGCTTGGAGGCGGCCGGCGTGAAGACCAAAGCGCGCGGTGCGCGCATCTATGTCGACGACATATGCCATGACATCCTGACTATAGTGATTCATTTCACGGCGACCATTGCGGCGAAACCGCACAGCCGCGAGCGATCGAACCGTCGCCGGCAGTCTATGATTTGGATTTGGCGGCGATGCGAGCTTCAGAGTCCACGGCTCTGCTGCCAGCAACGGAACCTCCGCCGGCGGCTGACGGTCTCGTCTCAGGATTCCCCATCATTGATCTGAAGCAATGATGATCTCGACCACCAATGCTAGAACGACTCGCAAGTCGCGACTCAGGGCTCCCCGGCCAGTCGCGGCAATCGCAGCGCGTGTTGGAATCTGAGGGCTCAATGGGACGACTACTGAATATCGTGACGCCGCTGCATACGGCGACGAAGCGCGACTACATGGGCCGCATGAACGACGACAAGATCGGCTGCTCGCTGAAAGCGCGGGAATACGAGGCCGACTATTGGGACGGCGACCGCCGCTTCGGCTATGGCGGCTACCGCTTCATCGAGGGGCGCTGGGCGCCGGTCGCCAAGGCGCTGATCGAGACCTATGGCCTGAAGAACGGCTCCAGCGTGCTCGACGTCGGCTGCGGCAAGGGCTTTCTGCTGTACGAGATGCAGAAGATCCTGCCGGGTTTGAAGGTCGTCGGCTTCGATATCTCCAAGCACGGCCTCGAAAATGCACACGAGCAGGTGAAGCCCTACCTCTTCAACTATCGCGCCCAGGACATCTACCCCTATGGCGACGACAGTTTCGATCTCGTCATCTCGCTCGGCACCCTGCACAATCTTCGGCTGTACGAGCTCGAAGCGGCGCTCAAGGAGGTCGAGCGGGTCGGCAAGAACAAATACGTCATGGTCGAGGGCTACCGGAACGTCGCCGAATTGCACAACCTCGAATGCTGGGCGCTGACGGCGGAGTCGATCCTGCATACGTCGGAATGGATCTGGCTCTACGGCAAGCTCGGTTACACCGGCGATTACGAATTCATCTATTTCGAGTGATCGGGCGCTCTCATGGACATCAAGACTGCCAAGGCGGCCATTCTCGTCGAATCCGGCAAGCCGCTGATCGTCGACGAGTTCACCTTGCCCGACAGGCTCGAACACGGCCAGGTGCTCGCGCACGTGCACACGTCGAGCATCTGCGGCGCGCAGATCAACGAGATCGACGCCGTCAAAGGCGTCGACAAGTTCCTGCCGCATCTTTTGGGACACGAAGCGCTCGCCACGATCGTCGAAACCGGACCCGGCGTGGTCTCCTGCAAGCAGGGCGACACCGTCGTCATGCATTGGCGGCCCGGCAAGGGCATCCAGTCCAATACGCCGGCCTATTCCTGGCGCGGCAAGCGCCTCAATGCGGGCTGGGTCACCACCTTCAATGAATATGCCGTGGTCTCGGAGAACCGTGTCACGCCCGTTCCCGCCTCGATCGACCGCACCAGCGCGCCGCTGCTCGGCTGCGCGGTGACGACCGCACTCGGCGTCGTCAACAACGACGCGCAGATCGCCATCGGCGAAGCCGTCGTCGTGTTCGGCGTCGGCGGCGTCGGGTTGAACATCGTGCAATTCGCCGCGATGGTCGGCGCCTATCCGGTCATTGCGGTCGACCGCCTCGACAACAAGCTGGCGATGGCGAAGGATTTCGGCGCCACCCACACCATCAACTCCGAAGCGGTCAAGGATGTCGCTGCCGCGGTTCGCGCCATCACCGGTTCGGACGGGCCCGACAAGGTGGTAGAGACGACGGGCGTCAAGAATCTGATCGAGCTCGCCTACGAGATCACGGCCAAGAAAGGCCGTTGTATCCTGGTCGGCGTTCCCCGCGAGAAGGCCGAGATCTACACGCTGCCGTTACATTTCGAGAAGGTGCTGAAGGGCTCGGAAGGCGGGCAGTGCCAGCCCGCGCGCGACATCCCGCGTCTCGTTCGCCTGAGCGACGCCGGCAAGGTGAGCTACCGCGGGATCGTGACCCACGAGTTCGCGCTCGACGACGTCAACGACGCGCTGGATTTGATGCGCAGCGGCACATCGGGGCGGATCCTGCTGAACATCAGCTGAGCGCGGCGGCGACGACGCCGACAACATGCCGACGCTGGCGCTGCAGCAGCCAGGCTGCGATCGCCATGTTCACGATGTTCCAGGCGATGCCATTGACCAGCGCCGAAGCGTAGGAGCCGGTCCAGTCGTAGGTCGCCCCGGCCATCCAGGCCCCCAGCGCCATGCCGGCGAGCGTGACCGAGATGGCGAGGCTGACGCGGAAGCCGGCTTCCCGCGCCGGGAACAGCTCGCGGACGATCACCGCATAGCTCGGCACGATGCCGCCCTGCGCCAGGCCGAAAATGGCGGATACGACGTAGAGTGAGACCAGCCCGTTGAACGCTAGATAGAGCGCGAGTGCCATGGCCTGCATCGCCGAGCCCAGCAGCAAGGTCGGCAGGCCGCCGATGCGGTTCAACAGCCAGCCGAAAACAAAGCGGCTCGCCACGCTGAAGCCGAGCATGACCGCCAGCATTTCGGCACCGCGCGCAGAGCCGTAGCCGAGGTCGCCGCAATAGGCGACCAGATGGACCTGCGGCATCGCCATGGCGACGCAGCAGCAGATGCCGGCTAACGCCAGCAGGCCCTGGGTGACGGAAGGGGGCAGGCCGATGGTCTGCATCGTGCTGCCGCTGCCCGCGGCTTCGCGTGCGGCCATGCGGGCGAGGGGTCGCTGCAGCAAAACCAGAGACAGCGGCAGCATCGTCGCCAGGCAGAACAGGCCGATGCCGATATGGGTCTGCCGCCAGCCATACGCGGCGATGGCGTGCTGGACGATCGGTGGCCAGACCACGCCGGCCAGAGAGCTGCCGGCCATCGCCATGGAAATGGCAAGGCCGCGGTGCTTGTCGAACCACAGCGAGACGTCGGCGACCAAAGGCGCGAAGCTGGCCGCGCCGCCGAGGCCGATCGTGAGACCTGAGATCAGCGCGAACACGAACAGGCTCGGTGCGAAGGCGGTGAGGACGTAGCCGAGGCTCATCAGGACCGTGCCGCCGGCCAGCGGCGGCAGGATGCCGAAGCGATCTGTCAGGCGGCCGATAACGATGCCGCCGATCATGAAGCCGATGATGGCGAGCGTGTAGGGCAGCGTTGCCTCGGCGCGGGGCGCGTTGAAATCGGCCTGCACCGCCGGCAATGCCACGACCAGCGACCACATGCCGACGCAGCCCAGGGTGCTGAGTGCCATGGAGACGGTGAGGCGAATCCAGGAATAGAAGTTTTCGATCGACGGCGTTTCGGGTGGCACTGCGACAGGTTTCCTCGGGCTGGGCTAGGATCGGCCCTGGGGTATCGCTCGCCGTCAGCGGCGACAAAGCAGGATTTCTCTTTTGTCGAGCGAGCGAAACTCATGCATCCTGCCGGCTTCCCGCATCGCCCGGAGCCGGCCATGACGTATCTGCTGCCGCCACTCAATGCCCTGCGCGCCTTCGAGGCCGCCGCCCGCCATCTCAGCTTCAAGCAGGCCGCTCACGAGCTGCACGTCACGGCCGGTGCCGTCAGCCAGCAAGTCCGCCTCTTGGAGGAGCGGCTGGGGGTGCAGCTGTTCGAGCGACGGACACGGCAGATCATTCTGACCGCTGCCGGCGAAACCTATCTGGCGCGGGTCCGGGAGGCGTTTCGCTGTCTTGCCGAGGCCACCGCCGAGCTCAAGCCCGAGGGCGTCACAAGCCTGCTGCATATCGGCCTCCACGCCAGTTTTGCGATCGATGCGTTGCGGGCGCGCCTGGCGCAGTTCCGCCGGGCCGAGCCCCAGCTCGCCATTCGCATCAGCCAGCCGGCGGGGCTGCACGAGCTGCTCGAAGGCAAGGTCGACGTCGTGATTGCGGACAGGGTGCAGCGCTGTCCCGGCTACAGGTGCGAGCCCCTGCAGAGCGGCTTCCTGATCGGGCCGCTTGGCACTGCCGATTGTCCGGAGATCGAAACCTTGCGGTCCTGCCTGCTTGGCGATGTCGAGCGCGCGCGGCCGGCCGCGCCGAGGGCGCCGCTGGCTGCCAGTGCGGCAGGCCCGGCACGCAGACCATCCAAGCCGTTCTTTTCCGCCTGAACGGGCCGGTTCGCAGGCATTTGCCATGACGGCTTCGCGCGCCGGCCGTAACCGCCGGTTAACCATGGATATTTACGGTGTCGAAAGCCTCTGAACTGTGACTGTCAGTTGATTTCGAGTCGAGCCCATGGCGTTCGGTAGCCGCGCAACTCCGCGAAGCATCGCCCCGACGGAGCCTGCGGCTTCGTGGGAAGCGCCGCGGGCTGCGCGGATGAAACCTGACGGCGCCGCGCCGGCGCTGATCAAGGGATCGCTGACCGTCACCGGTGTGCTGTCTTTCCTGCGCGAGAACGGCCGGCGCATTCTGACGCTGGCGGTGGCGCTGTTCGCCCTCGGCGTCGTCGTTCTGATGATTCTGCCGGTCCGGTACGCCGCGACCGCCCTGGTCGTGCTCGATCCCCGGGAGCTGCGCGTGACCTCGGATCAGGAGGTGCTGCCGGGCATCGGCCAGGACGCCGCGGCGCTTCAGAGCCAGATCGAGATCGCCAAATCGGACGGCTTTCTCCGCCCCCTGATCGAGCAGCTCAAGATCGCCGATGACGATGACATCGCGGGCGGTCATACCGACATGACGCGCCTGCTCGAGAAATTCCGTAACCGCCTCGAGATCACGCGGCGCGGGCTCACTTACGTCATTGCCATTTCCTTCACCTCGAACCGCTCCGAGCGGGCCGCTTACTACGCCAACGCCATCGCCGCGGCGTTCGTTGCCAGCCAGGGCCGCGTCCGCACCGAGGCCACGGACGAGGCGGCCGATTGGCTCAAGGACCGGCTGAAGACGCTGAACGAGCGGCTGCGCGCATCGGAAGACGCCGTCGCCGCCTTCAGGCTCGAGCACAAGATCCTCAATGCCGGCAAGGATTCAACCACGCAGCAATTGCGGGTGACCGATCTCAATCAGCAGGTCTCCGCCGCCCGTCTTCGCACCGAGGAAGCCAAGGCGCGCTACGAGCAGGTGCAACGCGATCTCAAGGCCAATGTCGAAGGTCCCGTGAAGCAGGACCTGCTGAGCATGCTGCGCGCGCAGCGCTCGACCCTAAATGACCAGATCGCGCAGAAGAAGGCGGTGTACGGCGAGCGCCATCCCGACCTCGCGATCTCCTACAGCCAGCTGGCCGATATCAACCGGCAGATCGAGGTCGAGCGGAAGAAGAACATCGACACCGCCAAGTCCGAATATGAGGCTCAGCTGGAGCAGCAGAACGCGCTGGAAAAGCAGCTCAAGGCGGTCGAGACGCAGATGCTGGTCGACGGCCAGGCGCTGGTGAAGCTGCAGGAGCTGCAGCGGGACGCCGATGCCAACAGGAACATTTACGAACAGTTCCTGTCGCGGTTCAAGACGACCAATGAGCAGCGTCAGCTGCAAAACTCCCAGACCAAGATCGCTTCGCCCGCCATTCCGCCGTTGCGCTCGACCCGTCCGCCGCTCGCTTTGCTGCTGGCGGCGCTGGGGATCGGCTCGCTGCTGACATCGACCGCCGCCACAGCGGCGATGACGAGCATGTCCGGCGGGCCTGGGCCTGCCGAGGCCGCCGTGCATGCGGGGGCGCAGGACACGCAAGTCCAGCAGCAAGCCCAAACTCAAGTCCAGCCTTCCGCCGCTGCCGCGCCCCGGCCCGAGGCGATGCCGCGCCTTCCCGTCTGGGCCCGCATTCCTGATCTGGCGTCCGGGACTGCGACCAACACCGTCTGGCAAAGACCGATCGCCGCCTCGGTCGAGCTCGATCTCGGCGCCTATCTGCGGCCGCTGCTCGAGCGGATCGATCGCGTGCCGGTGCGCGGTTGCAAGGTCGCCCTCGTGCTGTCGGTCGGCAAGAGTGCTGGCGGCAACACCGTTGCGCGCTCGCTCAATCGCGCCGCCGTGAACCGCGGCATGATGAGCGTATTGATCCGGCTGCAGCCGGAATTCGCAGGTCACCAGCCGCCGGTGACCGAATGGAACGACGGCTCGACCACGGCGGGACTTCAGTCGATCGACGAGCTTCTCAGTGCCGGCCGAAAGGCAGACGCGAGGCCCGAGGACGATATTCGTTCGGAGTTCGATCTGATCATCGTCCATGCCGGCAATCTCGCCTTGCAGCCCGACGCCATCGCGCTGGCGGCGCATGCGGACCTGATCGTCCTCGTGGCGCGCGCCGGCGAGCTCGGTTCGGCGGCGATGCGCCGGGTGACCGCGGCGTTGTCGCGGTATGAGGCCGTGCCGACGGGTCTGGTCGTCAATCACGCGCCTGCGGGTTCGCAGGCGCCGCACCCCGAGGACGGCGCATTGGGTCTTGCGGTTTGACGATGACAGCGTCGCGCCGTCGTTGGCTGACTGCTGCGATGCTGCTGTCGATCTCATTCGGAGCGCCGGCCTTCGCCGACACTTGCGTGCCCGTGCCGCAGACGGTTGCGCCGGAGAGGCTCGCTGCACTGTCGCGCGGCTTCAATGCCGACGGCTGGATCAACGGTGAGGTGCCAAGCCGCGAATTGCTGCAGCAATTGCGCCGCGCTGGAATGACTCACGTCCGGTTGCCGGTGCCGGCAGAGCGCGTGATGCCTCGTTTCGCCGCAAAGGCCGAGCGCGACGAGACGCTGCGTGTGCTCGACAAGGCGCTGAAGCAGCTCACCGCACTCGGCTACGTTACGTCAGTCGATCTTCATCCCGGCGAGCGCTTCAATCGCCTGCACAAGGAGGATCCGGACGCGGCGCTGCGCGAGATGCAGGACGCCTGGAGCGGTCTTGCAGAGGTCATTCGCTCCTATCCGGCCGACCGCGTCTTCGCCGAGCTGCTCAACGAGCCCGATATCGACGCCGACACATGGCAAAGGCAGGTCGAGACGCTCGCCGGCTTCGTCCGCAAATTGCTTCCTGCCACGACCCTCGTCGTCGGCCCCGTCAACTGGCAGCGCGCGGATTCGCTGCCGCGGTTTCGTCCGCTGGACGATCCCGACATCGTCTATGCCATCCACTTCTATGATCCCATGGTGTTCACCCATCAGGCCCACTGGGATGCGAAGGATCCGCTGCACGACATCATCGATCTGCCTTATCCGATCAATGCCGGCGATCCCAAAGTGCAGGCGCTGCGCCAGGATCTGCAGGCGAGGGGCGCGACCCAGGCGCTCGGCATGCTCGACGTCGCAATCGCCGCCGCCAAGGACAAGCCGCAGGCCGATCGCTGGCTCGCACCGGCGCTCGCATGGCAGCAGCAATTCAAGCGACCGATCATCGTCAACGAGTTCGGCGTGCTGAAAGCCGGCGCGCCGAGACAAAGCCGGTTGCGCTGGCTGGCGGACGTCACCGCTTATGCCAGGGAGCATTGCTGGGGCTGGACGCATTGGGAGCTGGCGCAGGGCTTTGGCCTCGTCGATCGCAGCACCGGCAGGCCCGATCCCGACGTGATGCGGGCGCTGCTCGGCGCGCCCCGGCCCGGCCGGCGCTGACATCGCACCGGTTCGCTATCGTTAAGGAATCCTTTCACATCGCCCCGCTATCGTGCTCGACGCGCGCTGCCAAAGGACGATTGATGGGGGCCGGTGACTTAACCCAGGTTCAGACCGTGCCGGCCGAGCCATCGCCGCCGGCCTGGCGCGAACTGGTTCCGACACTCTGTATCGCCGTGGCGGCGATCGGCTTTGCTCCGGTCCTGCATTTGGCCTATCCGGCCCTGGCCATCGTGGTCGAGGTCCTCATCGGTATCGCCATCGTGCTGGCGGTCCCGACCTACGCGCCGGCCATCGCCATCTTCGTCCTGTTCTTCCAGAACCTGTTCGTCTCGATCCTGTCGCCGCTGGTCCCGCTGCCGTCCGATCTCGACTTCATCAAGGGCTACAATTTCCTCGTTTGCTCCGTGATGTGGCTGGCGACGTTCGGCCTTTACGTGCTGGGCCAGAGGAATCAATCGGCTGAGGTGAACCAGATCATGCGCTGGGGTGTCGTCACCCTCGCCGTGGTGTCGCTGTATTTCGCGATCGGCTTCATCCAGGACGGACAGCCGGCTGCGGTCTATCTGCGCAATATCGTGCTGCCGCTGTTCCTGTTCCAGCTCTCGCTTCTGACGGCCGCGACCTATGAGGTGCGCATCACCCCGTTCCTGGTGACGCTCGCGGTCATCCTTCTGCTGTGCGGGTATGTCGAACTCGTCTTCCGCGATCTCTGGCTGGCCATCACCAACAGCTATACGTTCTGGGGTTTCGACGAGCTCAAGGCGACCCATTCGGGTGTCTGGGAAGCCCAGATGCGGGCCACCGGCAACGTGCCCGTCGACCTCAAGGACCGCTTCAGCTTCGATTTTCTGAACACGCCCTTGCTCGAAGGGGTCGGCCTGTCGAAGATGCTGCGCATCAACGGTCCGAACATGCACCCGATCAGCTTCGCTTACGGCGTCGGCTTTCTCGCCCTGTTCCTGTTCTCGGTGGGACGGCCGCTGCTGGCCCTCGCAGCACTGCCGCTGCTGATCTTTTGCAGCGTGAAGGGCGCACTCATCGTGGTGATCTTCGTGGTCGCGGCCTGGATCGCGACCCGTCTGATCGGCGCCGTGGTGACGTTGTTGCTCGGCTTCCTCGGCATGGCCGCCTTCGCGGTTCTGGCGATCCGCCTCGGGCTGCAGATCGGCGACTATCACGTCATTGGACTGATGGGTGGTTTGGACGGATTCGTGCAGAAACCTTTCGGCCGGGGCCTCGGCATTGGTGGCAATTTGTCGGAGAGCTACTTTTCCATCGACTGGAGTGCCGCACAGGCCGCCGGGACGATCGACGGCGCGGTCGAGAGCGCGATCGGCGTGCTCCTGTACCAGATGGGCTTTGGCGCCTTCGTGCTGCTGGCCTTCTATTTCGCGATGGCGCTTAGGGCATGGCGCCTCTACGCCTCATCGGGCTATCTGACGCAGGGTCTCGCCGGCTTCGGCGTCATGGTCGTGCTGCTCAACGGATTGTTCCAGGAAGAGGCCTTGTTCGCGCCACTCGCGCTCGGGCTCATGCTCTCGCTCACCGGCCTCGTCATCGGCAGCCATGTGAGAATGCAGGCCGTCGCCCGCGAGGGTGCGGCAGTCGAGCAGCTCACCGGCTACCAGTCCGTGGCGTAGCTCAGCGTCAGGCGCGCGCACCTGAACGCTCTGACGCAGGAACTTCCACTTTTTCCCGGCGTTGGTCTCGCGGGTCGCAGCACAAACGGCCGGCTCCGCACGATGAAGAACTTCTCCAACGCTGAATTTTCACCCGAGGTGATCGCGATCATGACGGGCGCCCTGGAAGCCGCGGTTGCGAGCCTGCCGGAGCCCGTGCAAGCTTCGCACGTCAACATGCTCGCCGAATCCATCCTGCGCACGGCCGCCGCGGGCGAGCGCAACGTCGCCAACCTGCAAAGGATCGCCTTGATGGAGCTGCAACTGGTGCCGCGCGAGTGATGAGGTGGACATGAAGACGACATTCGCAGCTGTCGCAGCGCTCCTTGCCACGCTGTCTGCCGCCCAGGCAGAGAGCTGGACGGCCTACCGCATCGCCGAGTCCGGAACATCGGTGGACATTCCCGTTTCGCTCTTCACGGAGTTGGCGGCCAAGCCCGACGGCTTCGGCCAGCAATTTCGCACCTCCGACGGCAGAGCCGATCTCACCGTACAGGCCGTTTCCAACAGCCAGGGTCTTTCGCCGGCTGCATTCCTGGCCACGAAGAGTCCGCCGTCCGGCATCATCTACAAGCGTGTCGCCCCGAATTTCTTCGTCGTCTCCAGCATCAAGCGCGACAAGATCTGGTACGACCGCTGCAACTTTGCGCGCGGCTATGTGCACTGCGTGCTGATCAATTATCCCGCGGCCGAAAAGCGGCAATGGGACCGCGTTGTCACACGGATCAGCCACAGCCTCAGCGGCGGCTGAACTCATCTGGAAAAGAGCTGCCCGAAACGAGCTCGTTCCCAAGTCACGAGGCGCCAGTTTGACGCGGTCTGATCGGCCCGGTTCTTGTGAATCGTCCTGATGGTTAGACTGCCGCCCGCCTTACCGCCACCCCAGCGCCGGTGCCACGTGCTTCAGGATCGCCTCGATCGCATGCGCGCAGTAATCGACCCCTAACTGGTTCGGGATCGTCAACAGCAGCGTGTCTGCCTCCGCGATCGCCTCGTCCTGGCGCAGCTGCTCGATCAGGGCATCGGGCTCGGCGGCATAACTCCGGCCGAAGATCGCCCGGGTCTGCGGGTCGATGAAGCCGATCTGGTCCTCGCCTTCGCCGCCCCGGCCGAAATAGGCACGATCGCGATCGTCCATCAGCGCAAAGATGCTGCGGCTGACGGAGACGCGGGGCTCACGGGTGTGGCCGGCCTCCTTCCACGCCGCGCGATAGGCGCGAATCTGCGCGGCCTGCTGCACGTGAAAGGCTTCGCCGGTCTCGTCGTTCTTCAGCGTCGAGCTCTGCAGATTCATGCCGAGCTTCGCCGCCCACACCGCGGTGGCGTTGGAGCCGGCGCCCCACCAGATCCGCTCGCGCAGGCCTTGCGCATGCGGCTCGATGCGCAAGAGTCCCGGCGGGTTGGGAAACATCGGCTGCGGATTTGGCTCGGCAAAGCCTTCACCACGGAGCAGGTCGAGAAAGACTTCCGCGTGGCGCCGGCCCATGTCGGCATCGCTCTGGCCGTCAGCGGGCCGATAGCCGAAGTAGCGCCAGCCGTCGATCGCCTGCTCGGGCGAGCCGCGGCTGATGCCGAGCTGCAGCCGGCCGCCGGCGATGAGATCGGCGCTGCCTGCGTCCTCCACCATGTAGAGCGGGTTCTCATAGCGCATGTCGATCACGGCCGTGCCGATCTCGATCCTGCTCGTCCTGGCGCCGACCGCCGCGAGCAGCGGAAAGGGCGAGGCGAGCTGGCGCGCGAAATGATGCACCCGGAAATAGGCGCCGTCCGCGCCCAGTTGCTCGGCCGCGACCGCAAGCTCGATCGATTGCAGCAGCGTGTCTGCGGCCGAGCGGGTCTGCGATTGCGACGAGGGGGTCCAGTGTCCGAAGGAGAGAAAGCCGATTTTCTTCATGAGGGCTAGGTATGCATGACCGGAAGAATTTGCGAGACGTTGGCCCGAGGGAAAAATGGCGGCGAGGCGTGTGGCCGTAAGTGCTGGGAGGAAGCAGGCCCGGGTTCGCACCACGACGTCAGGTCGTTCGACTTTGATCTGTCGTGCCCAGAAGCGGCCTCAGATTTCGCAACCGGTCAAATTCAATGCCTTGAGTAGGCCACCGAACGCCTTCAGTCGACAGGGCTCGGTCTCGCTGGCGGCCTTTGCACGCTGAGCATTGGCAGCTCGCTTGGCAACAATTGCCTTTGGCTTCGGCTTGGGACGTTCGGCGGTCGCGATCGTCTTCGCATCGCGCCGATGACGGACGATCGGTTTCGGCGCGGTCGAATCGACTTGGATGTCTTGCGGAGCAACGGGGTTCTCGACCGGAGCAATTTGTGTCGGCATCGCGCTGCTCACAGCGGCAACCTCGAGGCGATCGGCCTTCGGCAACGTGTCAGGTGACGCAGAGACGGTTGCGCTCTGCTCGGCAAGGGGCGGGGCGATCGCGACGGCGCGACGCGGTGGAGCGCTCAGCTCCATTGCCGACAGCACCCCTGCACTCAACAGGATGAGGAGGCCCAACAACGCCATTTTCAGCATAAAGCGCCTCTAACCCGGGGTTAGTGCCGCTGAAAATTCTCCGCTGCAATAAGGCAACTTGTCGGCGATTGCCGACCTCGGGCGAATCATTTGCCGACAGCGTTAACGGCGATGCTTCTGCAGACCATCGTCGTAAGCGGTCCTTCGCCACGCCCTTGAAAGGCGCCCGGGAGCATCTATATAACATCCATAGACCATCCAGGGGGATGGTAATAATGGATGTACCTATGGCCGATAATGTGCGCGAGCTGCGACCGAAGGCCCCCGACACCGAGAAGATCACGATCAACCTTGGCTATGTCGACCTCGGTCATGTCGATCTCATGGTGCAGGAAGGGTTCTATTCGAACCGGACCGATTTTATCCGGACAGCAATCCGGAACCAGCTCGAGCGCCACGTAGAGGTCGTCAGACAATCCACGGCCCGGAAGAACCTGGACCTCGGGCTGCGCAACTACACTCGCGAGGATCTCGAAGCGGCGCGGCGCGCCGGCGAAATGCTGCAGATCAATGTTTTGGGCTTAGCCACCATCGCCCAGGACGTCACTCCCGAGTTGGCTCGCGCCACAATCGCGTCGGTCTCGGTGCTGGGGGCCCTTCACGCCACTCCCGCGGTCAAGGCCGCTCTCGCCGACAGAACGAGGTGAACGATGCTGAATCAAGTCATAATCCGCGAAGCAACCCGCCTCACGCGTGCCGGCCAACTGGTCGAGGCCACCGCGCTCCTGCAGCGCATGCTCCACGGCGGTAGCGCTCCAAAACCAGAGCATCGCAACGCCGCTCAGGCTCGGCTCCCGGGGCTCGATCCGCTTACCATCGACGCTACGGCCGACGTCGTCGAGGAGCGGGAAGCTCCGCAGATCTCGCCGGCCCGCTCTGATCAGCGACGCAGGCGCTCCTCACCGCTCGACGGCATGCGGGATTTTTCCGGGCTCGGCCTGCGAAGTCCGATCGCACGCGCTCCTCTGTCCCCGTCGGACATGGTGCCCGAGGGCACACGGTTTATCGCCGGTACCTTCAATAACGCCGCGGGAAGCCGGACCTACAAGCTGTTCATCCCAAGCCGCTGTGAGGGACGACGGCTTCCGCTGATCGTCATGCTTCATGGATGCACCCAGTCGCCCGACGATTTCGCGGCCGGCACCCGGATGAACTTCCTGGCGGAAGAGCAGAATTGCTTCGTGGTCTATCCTGAGCAACCGAACGGAGCCAACCCATCGAAGTGCTGGAACTGGTTTCGCACGGGCGACCAGCGCCGCGGCGGGGGCGAGCCCTCGATGATCGCCGGCATTACCCGCCAGATCATGCGCGACCATGCGATCGATCCGAAGCGCGTATATGTCGCGGGTCTGTCGGCCGGCGGGGCCGCCGCCGCCATCATGGGCGCAACGTATAGCGACCTGTACGCGGCGGTCGGTATTCATTCAGGCCTCGCGTGCGGAGCCGCGAGCGATCTTCCCTCCGCGTTCGTCGCCATGCGGCAGGGAGGCGGCTCCAAGGCAATTGCGGACGGCAAAACTTCTGTGCCGACCATCGTTTTCCATGGCGATCGCGACACCACGGTGCATCCAAAGAATGGCGATCAGATAATCGAGCAGTCCACCGGGGCAACGAGGCCGACGACGAAGGTACTTCGCGGACGCGTACCCCACGGCCATGCCTATACTCGCACCGTCCTGATCGACGGGGCCGGTCGGGCGATCTCCGAACACTGGAACATCGATGGCGCTGGACACGCGTGGTCAGGCGGCAGTCCCGCCGGGACCTACACTGATCCGCAGGGGCCGGATGCGACGAGGGAAATGCTGCGCTTCTTCCTCGAGCATTCGCTCGGTGGGTAATCTGGCTTCACCGCCCGATCCGAAGCTACCGGCACCGACAACGTCCTCCGGACGATAGGGCTGCTGCAACATCAGGGGGTACCGGGCGGGGCGCGACGGGCGAGAAATCGGTCTCAAAGATCACCGGAGTTTGGGATCATCCTCCCGGCAACGTTCGGCGATCTGCCATCCGTCAATGCCCCGTTTAGCTTGAGGTCCGTGATGAGACGTCGGCGACTCGCCGCGCGCACCATGCCCTGGCCGTCAGTCACACGGATGACGTCGTGCCCTTCCTCTCGCCTTCACCACGAACTGCTAGTGACCAGAGCATTCAAATTGCTCCAGCGATGCGGTCTATCAAGGGCCGATGCTGACCTCCGAAGGTTCGCTTCGAGGAAGTCTCGCGATCAAGGCATGACTGCTTGCGTAGTTGCCGCAACTTAAAGCGGTCTTTGGAGAGCACAACGAGCGAAGAGCTAATTGTTCTCAGGCCAACGCCCGTCGAACATAGGTCTGGAAGATCGCCAGCTAGACGTTTGTTGGTTGGAGTTGCTACCTGAAATCATCGTCCAGTCGCAGAACGTGCGATTGATCTCAGTTCATGCGGGTCTCCAACAATGCGCGGGTTTGGAACGCCACATCACGAAGCCTGTTGTCCGTTCAGAAATGACCGTTGTGGTCGCACCCTCATGTTCTTGGAGCGCCAGATGAGCAAACGCAAACCGGCACCAGCGTCAAAGCGCGCCCGCAATCCGAAAATGGCCGCGCGGGCCCAACGGAACAAGCAGGCCATTGTTAGAAGCCCGAAAGAGGAATTTCTTCGCTCTGCTGCGGCAGCCTCAATTGAACCGCCTCTTAAGCTTCATGATGATCCTGGACACGAGGTTCCTGTCATTGAGCCTCGGGTGGATGCCTTGCCAGGTGACCTCAGTCAGAGAATGATCGGCAGCGATCCAATGAAAGGCTTCGCTTTAGCCACGGCAAACATGCAGGCGTACCAAGCAAAGCTTCTTGAGATAGCCCAGGCCAACGTGCAGTTCACTTTTGATTTCGGCCTGAGACTTGCGACGATCGGGTCACCAACTGAATTTTTCGCCGTCATTACCGAGTTTACAAGCAGACGGGCCGAGATGTTCGGGCAGCATTCGAAAGAATTGGCGGCATATCCGTTCTGGCGCATCAAGCCGGCCCCAGAGCTCGCGGCTCTGCCGGGACGATAACTGCAAGCCGTACCCGCTGCGGCAAAGGATGGACGCAAACGCGAATCACGCACGCGCCGATCACGGTTGCTTGCTTTCGGCTGGGGAGCGCGGCTCACAACAACCCAGAGCGGGCTCGGTGCCGCCGATCCGAGGGACCCGCGATCAGGAATGTAGGTTGACACGATGTCCACAACAGAAGCCGTTCTGCTGATCGTTTTGGCGGGACTTGTCGTTCTGATCCTCGGCAACATCGCGTTTCAGGTGACAGCGGAGCGAAAGAATCCGCCTATCGGCGTCTTTACCGATTGCGACGGAGTGCGCCTTCACTATATCGAACGGGGCGATGCCGCTGCGCCTTGCGTGGTCCTGTTTCACGGGAACGGCACCATGATTCAGGATCTCGTCCTGAGCGGTTTGGTCGACCGCCTGGCCCACGACCATCGCGTCGTTTGCTTCGACCGGCCAGGGTTTGGCTACAGCGACCGTCCGCGCACGCGCATCTGGACGCCTACGACGCAAGCTTCCTTGTTCGCGAAGGCTCTTGATCAGCTTGGAGTGCGCAATCCCGTGGTGCTCGGCCACTCCTGGGGAACGCTGGTGGCAATCGCGCTGGCGCTGCGAAGCGGTTATGCCGTGAGTGGGCTCGTGCTTGTGTCCGGCTACTATTTTCCAACCTCACGGATGGACTTTTGGCTCATGTCAGGTCCGGCACTGCCGCTGCTCGGGGATCTGATGCGCTACACGATCTCGCCGATCATATCGTGGGCTATTGCGCCGAAGCTGATGCGCACGCTGTTCGCGCCGCGTGCCATTCCGCCGAAATTCAAGAATGAATTTCCGATCTCGTTGGCTCTCCGGCCCAAGCAGTTGAGGGCGGCCGCCGAGGAGAGCGCGTTCCTTATTCCTGCTGCCGCGCAATTGCAGCTTCAGTATCAGGGCATCCGGTGTCCCGTTAGGATCCTGCACGGAAAGGGTGACCGGCTCATCGAGGCCGACCAGTCGCGCCGCCTGCACGAGGCGTTGCCCCGCTCCTTGCTACATCTGGTCGAGGATGCCGGTCACATGGTTACCTATGCAGATTCGCCGGGAATAGCGGATGCCGTGGCTGCGCTGGCGCTCGCCGCACCGCTGAGGACCGCATAGGGTTTCCTTTTGCGATGCGGGCGTCCGGAAGTGGCCAGTGGCTGACTTCAGCCCAGCGCGCGGGGGTCCGCTTCCCGAGTCAGACTGGACCGATGGGCCATGGTGGTCCGATGGTAGCTTTGACCCTGAAAGCGAAGTGACGCCGCTGGGCGCTGAGGTCAGTTCATGTTGGCACAGCGGACGGGATTTGCTCGGCCAGAGTTCTTCGCAGTTTGACCCGTTGCTGAAGTTGCCTGTGCTGAGTTGGTCCGCTTTTGCGCCGAAAGCTGCCGAATTGATCAGGTCGCCGTTTGATGACCTATCTTGAAATGATTGTCCTGAAGCTCAGCAAATCAGGTTGCCCCCCGTCGATGGGGCAAGGACTGCCCCCAGGACTGCTGCAGTTCGTCCGGCACATCACGCGTGGTAGTGGGGCTATCGCACAGGCCACACGAAGTCGCCCCTACTCCGGCTGTTCGGTTGCAGCAAGCGCTGCCACTCCGATAAGACGCACAATTGCAGCCAAATGTCTCCCCGGCTCTCGTCGTCGCAGCGGACGCAATAGTTGCCGCGTCGCTGTCGCAACCGGAGTCACAAGCCGGTTTTCTTGCCCACGCTTCATGCGGAGTGACACGATTGCTACGTCAAAAGACAGCGGCGCGGGAATGAACGGTAGCTAGATAAGATCGAAGATCGGTAGTGCCGAAGCGCGGAGCTTGTATCGTTGAGAAGCAGGGAATGCTGGTTGTGCTAACCGTAGTTCCGCTTACAAAGTCGTGAATTGCATTTGCTATTCACCGGCTCATGCTTTGTTTTCGAGTGGGCCATCTCTTGTTGGACTTCAGAAATTTTTAGAACCGAGCTGGCGCGGTCCTCAACATATTAGTCAGCCCCAGACTGACATCTTAAAGCGCGCTCTGCGGTATCGCCGTGCTGCTGGTGCCGTCCACCATCAATCATCGAAGTTCCGGCACGCGTCCGATCGCAAAGGCTCGCTTGTTCGCGAGGCACATCCAATCACGTAAGCTTCTGCGGCGGAGTAGCGATCATTGACCTTTATCAAGAGATCAAAAAGTCCGTCACGGGGGACGACCGTATTGCCCAGTCCAAGTGTTGATGATGTCCGACCCACGAATTATTCCGAAGGCAAGTTCCTGCCGAAACATTAGCTATGCCGGGGATCTTGTCGCAATTGGAGCGATCTATTTCGCCCTCGCAAAAGGTGGCCTTGCCCTCGCCTCCATTCATCCCAGCGCAACGCCAATTTGGCCGCCGACGGGTGTCGCGCTGGCGGCGGCGCTGCTGCGGGGTTATCGGATTTGGCCCGCAATTTTTGCAGCGGCGATGGTCGCCAATGCCACGACGGCCGGCTCGGTTGCCACCTCAATTGCTATTGCAACCGGCAATTCTCTCGAAGCGGTTGTCGGCGCTTACCTCATCAATCGATGGTCGGGCGGCTGTAACACATTCTCAACGCCAAATTCTGTCGCAAGGTTTGCTCTGATTTGCGTGGTGATCGCGACACCGCTCAGCGCAAGCATCGGACTAACCAGCCTGGCAACCGTCGGGTACATCGAACCGAAGAATCTCGCTGACGCCTGGATCACATGGTGGCTCGGAGATGCGACCGGCGCGCTAGTGATTGTCCCCGTTATTGTGCTTTGGGCGGCAGGCCCCCACTATGCTATCAGCCGCAATGAATTTTTGGAGACAGTCGGCGTGCTCGCGACTGCGGCCGTAGTTGGCCTCATTGCTTTCAGCCCCCTGATCGAGCAAACGCCAGGCCGAGATCCACTGGGTTTCCTTGCGATCTTGCCAATGTTATGGGCGGCACTGCGGCGCGGTCCGCGCGACACCGCAACGGTTGCGCTGGTGCTTGCGGGCACCACGATTTGGGGGACGCTCATGGGCGGCGGCCCCTTCACGAACGGAAATGTCAACTCTTCATTCCTCCTCGTGTTGATGTTCTTGATCAGTATTACCGTTCCTAGCTTGTTGCTCAGCGCCGACGTGGAGGTACGCAAGAAAGCGGAGGAAGGTCTGCGCCGCGCACAGATTGAACTCGAGCGCAGGGTCGCAGAACGTACGCAAGAACTGGAACTCGCCAACGCCGCAAAATCACGCTTTCTTGCCATGGCAAGCCATGATTTGCGGCAGCCATTACATGCACTGGGCTTGTTCATTGCCCAACTGCGCACGCCGCTCAGTTCGGTGGAAAGGACAAAGACGATCGAACGGGTCGATGCAGCGCGCAAAGAAATGGATGAAATGTTCAATTCGCTCCTGGATATCTCCAGGCTCGATGCTGGAATGCTTACCCCGAAAATTACCGAACTCCCAATCGCGCACCTGCTGCAAAAACTTGAGATGACGTTTAATCAGGCAGCGCGGGAAAAAGGCCTCCAGCTACGCATTAGGCGAAGTAACGCCTGGGTGCGGAGTGACGCCATGCTGCTCGAGCGCATACTGCTCAATCTGGTGTCCAACGCCGTCCGCTATACGTTGCGGGGCCGGATCATCGTCGGATGCCGTCGGCGCGGCGAAACCTTGCGTATCGAAGTATGGGATACCGGCCCCGGTATCCCTGAGGATCAGAAGCAGAACATCTTTGGCGAGTTTTTTCAAGTTCCCGCCCAAGAGCGGAGCCGGTCCGGCGGCCTGGGGCTTGGCCTCGCCATTGTTGACAGGCTTAGCCGTCTCCTCAACCATCAAATCGACTTAGCTTCGCGTGTGGGCCGAGGTTCGCGCTTTGCGATCGAGCTTCCGATGGTCGATGAACGTGTCGCATCCAGCGCGCCCATTGACTCCCCGTACACCGGAGCTTTTTCGGCCGAAGGGAAGCTCATTCTTGTTATTGCTGACGCCCCAATGGTGACGGAGGGAACGGGCGGATTGCTCAGCAATTGGGGATACTCCGTCCTTAGCGCCGAATCCGAAGATGCTGCACTTGTGCGAGTTGCTCAGCGCAAACAACGCCCCGATCTTATAATCTCGAACTATCATCTTGCGAGCGGAAAGACTGGAATCTGCGCGATCGAACAAATCAATGCGGCGTTTGGTTCCTCAATTCCAGCTATTCTGATCAGCGGCGATACGGCAGCTGAACCATTACGGGACGCTAACGAGACAGGATACATCTTGCTGCACAGGCCTGTTGATCCAATGCGGCTCCGCGCTGTTTTGCACGAACTCTTTAGGGATCATGGAGGATAGGAGAGGCCGGGGCAGTCTTATGTTTCAGATTTTGGCTCCCAGCCCATTTTTCCTACCTTTATTATCGCCTCGGTACGACTCGCTACACCGAGCGCCTTGAGGACGACCGTGATGTGGTTCTTCACTGTCGGTACTGCCATATTGAGTGTCTTGGCAATGACCTTGTTGCTTCGTCCTTTCATCAGGAGCGCAAGCACCTCGATCTGCCGATCGGTCAACCCGATGCGCTTAAGAGAGTCGCGTGCCGCTGGCTTATCTGTAAGCCGAGGACTCCTCGTTTCCTCCAGCATTTGTGAGGGAATGTAAACTCCGCCGGAGAACACCAACTTGATAGCGCTGAGTATAACCTCACGTTCGGTAGTTTTCGGAATGAAACCCAGAGCGCCAAGTTTGAAAGCGCGCTTGACTGTGTCTTGATCATCCGATGACGAGAGGATTACGATAGCAATGGTCGCATAGCGCTCACGCAGTTCGCGGAGAACAGAAAAGCCATCTCGATCGGGCAAGTTGATGTCAAGCAGAATGAAGCTGATGTCCGGATGTTCCTCGACGAGGCGCATTGCCTGCTGGCTGTTCGAAGCTTCAAAAATGATTACTTCTCGGTTCAGCTGCTTCAGAACTGAGTGCAAGGCCTCGCGAATCAATGCGTGATCGTCGACAATCAGGACCTTCATAAAAGCTCTCCGTCATCCTGCACGGAGATCCAATTTAGAAATCATACACCCCCCTTCGATCTTTGGCGACACGAAGGTGGCCGAGGATGGCTCCCGAACCGCCCTTCCTGATCCGACCAGCGGTCCCGTCAGGCACCCCAAGGAAGCTGAAGGGCGTTCTGTCACCCAATACAACAGCGAGAAAAGCGAGCGCGGACTTATCGTTGTCCGCGCGAGTCAGCCTCCCTTGGCCTGTGCACAATGGTCACACGCCTATGATGTTATGATGTGACCTGAGCGACGTCAGATGGAAGCCGAGCTGTGCGATACCTTGATCATAGGACCAAGGGATCTCTCAATGTAGACCTCAGGCTGATTTACAAGGCTGTGCCGGATGAACGATGCTCCACTACCAACCGCCTTACCGCCAAGAGTTTCTGCCAAGCGCCACCTTACGATGGTTATCGCAATTGCGGTCGTGGCTGGGTTGGGCGCGAATCAATCTAGACTGCGGCGTTGTTATGATGCGCCGTGTGGTCGGACGTTTTTCTCGGCATTGGCATTCCCAACAGGTTCAGAGGGATTGCAGATGATGATGCCCCAAATTGCTGCTGCTATTGTCGGCGCTGCTACCGCTGGCGGGTTTCTTGTCACGCTTGCACCGGATTTCAGCGCCGATTTTGCTCTTGCGGTTATTGCGTGCTTTTCATAGCCGTAGAGAGCTCGGCGTCTTTCCCTCTTGATGGTTCCTCTCGAAGACTACTCGCACGCCGGACAGGCAACCAGATGCATGATCGAACCGCTACGCCGAAGCCATTGGTAGGCGCGCTGCCGGAGCTGAAAGGTTCCGGCCGCGATCTGCGAATTGATGCCTGTCGCGGCATTGCGCTCTGGTGCATCTTTCTCGACCACGTTCCCAACAACATCGGCAGTTGGCTGACGCTGCGGAATTACGGCTTCAGCGATGCCGCGGAAGTGTTCATGTTCGTCTCGGGTGTGACCTGCGCACTGGCCTACGGCAAGGTATGGCGCTGCGAGGGCTGGACCGGCCTGATCAGGCGGACGCTGCGGCGAAGCTGGGACATTTATGCCGCATTTCTGATGCTCACACTCTCCTGTGCGATCTTGGTTTACCTCGCAGGCGGGGACCGTCTTGCTGACGAGAGCAATACGCGCGTTCTCTTGGACCAGCCAGGCGCGGCGCTCGCGCACGCGGCAATCCTGCAATACTGTCCGGTAAATACCGATGTGTTGCCCATCTTTGTGCTTCTTCATCTCTTATTCGCGCCGCTGCTCTGGCTGCTGCTGCGAGTGCCGAACGTGATGCTCGGCGCCGCGCTGGCGCTCTATGCCTTGGTGCATGTACTCGGTTGGACGATACCAGCGTGGCCGAGCGGCCACTGGGCCTTCAATCCCCTGGCCTGGCAGCTGCTTGTTGTCCTTGGCGCGTGGTGGATAGTCGAAGGCGAGAGAGCGCGGCCATGGGTGACGTCACGCACGGCAGTTGTACCTGCCGCTCTCTATCTGGTGTTCAGCCTGATCATCGCATTGAGCTGGAGGATCCAACTATTGGACGGAATAGTCCCGCAGGCGCTGCTGAAACTGTTTTATCCCGTGGATAAATCAAATCTCGACCCACTCAGGCTGCTGCATTTTATAGCCCTTGCGGTTTTGGCGGTACGGTTCGTGCCTCCCAATCCGCGATGGCTGACGACGCCGGTGATGTGCAGTGCGATTCTCTGTGGTAAGAACTCGTTGCCGATCTACTGCCTCGGCGTTCTGCTTACGCTCGCAAGCGTCCTGGCGCTGCTCGATGTCTCGGAAGGGCTCGCGATGCAGATCGCGCTCAGCGTTGCTGGCGTTCTGATGATGATCGTGGCGGCGACGCTGCTGAACTTGATTAAAAACAAGCCGAGTCAGCAGCTGACCGTCGCAGCGCCTATGAGTGCGCGCGCCGAGAAAGGCTGGGGCGCCGTCG
Source organism: Bradyrhizobium sp. CCBAU 25360 (assembly GCF_028128695.1). Lineage (NCBI taxonomy): Bacteria > Pseudomonadati > Pseudomonadota > Alphaproteobacteria > Hyphomicrobiales > Nitrobacteraceae > Bradyrhizobium > Bradyrhizobium sp. CCBAU 25360. The sequence goes on along the minus strand of NZ_LBJA01000038.1, from coordinate 270,174 downwards.
GCTGGCGCGCCTGAAGTCGTTTCGCCGATGGCTACGCGAATTCGGATGGACCGGCGGCGAGAACCTCGTCACCTTTCCGGTTTGCGGCGGGGCAAGCAGCCGAGCCAGCTGAGACTCTGTCCGGAAGGAGGCTCATAAGAAGCCTTTTCGCGTGGCGTGAATATCTTGGCGTCTCTTACGAGTCGGCCCGGAACTTTTCGGCAAAGACGTCGAACTGCACAGTGAGGTCATTCCACAGGTCCGACACATGCCGCTTTCCAATTCGGCCGGTCCGAGCCGGGCGCGCCGATGATAACCAGTGTCAAACTGCGCCGGATTGTTTGGGCGGTGGGGCGCGGCCGATGGCATACAGTACATTGCATTGATCCCCGTCGTTTTAAGGTCTGTGCGTGGCAGAGGCTGAACCTAGCGGCCGCTTTGCGCCAGTACCTGCCGATCATCGCAATTCCGGTTGTGGCCCATCGGCGAAGTTGCGCCTCGGCGGTCGGTAGTCCGCTCGTTGAGCCAGAGCGGACCAGATTTGCTCAACCTGAGTTCTTCGCGTTTTGACCCAAACCGGTCATTTCCCTAGACAGGCTGCCTCGCCGGGGGAATGATGGAGCTCTAGGCGAACTGGGGCCGCCGTCATGGACCTGGGAGGTTGGCTACGGAGGCTTGGCCTCGAACAATATGAGGCGGCATTCCGCGAGAATGAGATCGACGATACGGTCCTGCCGAACCTGACGGCGGAGGACTTGAAGGACCTTGGTGTCGGAATTGTCGGGCATCGCCGCAAGCTGCTCGACGCCATCGCCGCCTTGCGTGCTGAAGCGGGCGCACGGGCGCCCCTATCCGACGCTTCTTCGGCAACCTGTAAAACCACTAAGGACACCGCCGAGCGCCGCCAAGTCACCGTGATGTTCTCGGACCTAGTCGGTTCGACGTCGCTCTCCGCACGTATGGACCCAGAGGACCTGCGCGAGATCATTTCGGCGTATCAAACGTGCATCGCCGATACGGTACGCCGCTTCGGGGGCTTCGTTGCGAAGTATATGGGCGACGGCGTGCTGATCTATTTCGGCTACCCGCAGGCTCACGAGGACGACGCTGAGCGAGCCGTTCGCGCAGGATTGGAAGCGATTGGCGCGGTTGGTGCGCTCGAGTTTTCAGTTCCGCTGCAAACCCGCATCGGTATCGCGACGGGCCTGGTCGTCGTCGGCGACTTGATCGGCACGGGATCGGCACAGGAGCAGGCGATCGTCGGCGAGACCCCAAATCTTGCTGCACGGCTTCAGAGCGTCGCCAAAGCGAACGCGGTGGTCATAGCTGAGAGCACGCGGAGACTGCTAGGGAACCTGTTCGATTTGGCGGACCTCGGATTGCACGATCTCAAGGGCATCGATGCGCCGACGCGAGCCTGGGCAGTGCTACAAGTGAGTTCGGTGGAAAGCCGTTTCGAGGCGTTCCACGGAAGTGGGCTGACCGAGCTAGTCGGACGGCAAGAAGAACTCGATTTGCTGCTACGGCGATGGCGGCGGGCGGCGAGCGGTGAAGGTCAGGTCGTACTGCTTGCTGGTGAGCCAGGTATCGGCAAGTCGCGATTGATAGCGGCGCTTCAGGAGCGCCTTCAAATCGAGCTGCACACCAGCCTTAGGTACTTTTGCTCACCGCAGCGCGTCGACAGTGCGTTCTATCCGATCGTTACACAGCTGGAGCGCGCTGCCGGATTTTTGCGCGAACATACGCCGGAGGAGCAGCTTGACAAATTGGCGGCGCTGTTAGCGCCGGCCTCACCTCCGCAAGAGGATCAGGCCTTGCTGGCTGAGCTGCTATCGATCCCGTTCAAAGGCCGTTTTCTGCCTTTCCAGTTAACGCCTAGGGGCAAAAAGGAAAAGACTTTCGAGGCGCTACTTCGGCAGCTCCATGGTCTAGCGCTGCAACGACCGGTGTTGATGCTCTTTGAGGACGTGCACTGGATCGATCCCAGCTCGCGCGAACTGCTCGACCTTGTAGTCGAGCGGGTCCAGCATCTACCGGTGTTGCTGGTTATTACATTCCGTCCCGAGTTCGAGCGCATCTGGGCCGGGCAGGCGCACGTCACAATGCTGTCCCTCAGCCGGCTCGACCGGCGCGAGGGCGCTGCGTTGGTTCAGCAGCTCATCGGCGAAGGGACCCTAACGAGTGATGTCGTTTCGGAGATTGTCGCGCGCACGGATGGGGTGCCGCTATTTCTCGAGGAGCTGACGAAGGCGGTGCTGGAGGCAGATGACCGCGGCGCCAAAACCGCACTCTCGCGTGTTTCAGCGACGGCGCTTGCAATTCCGGCCACTCTGCACGCCTCGCTGATGGCGCGCCTTGATCGGCTCGGATCACCCGTGAAAGAGGTGGCGCAGGTGAGTGCTGCCATCGGTCGAGAGTTCTCCTACGAACTATTACAGGCCGTAGCGCAGCGGAACTCAGCTGAACTGGATAAAGCGCTCCATCAGCTGGTATCTGCCGAATTGATTTTCCGGCGCGGAATGCCACCAGACGCGGAATACAGCTTTAAGCACGCCTTAGTGCAGGATGCGGCCTATAGCACATTGCTGCGCGGAGCCCGTCACAAGCTGCATGCACGGATTGGCAAAGCGCTCGAACAGCTCTTTCCTGAGCTTGGCAGCATCGAACCCGAGCTGTTGGCGCACCATTTCACGGAGGCCGGAGAGGCAGAGATCGCGATTTCATATTGGTTGAAGGCCGGGCGGCGTGCGGCGGGGCGCTCCGCCGACGAGGAGGCCGTGCGTCATCTCAGACGGGGCCTGGAGATATTAATGATGCTGCCGCATTCGACACAGAAGGATCAGCAGGAACTCGAATTCCAGCTCGCCTTGGGGACGCCCTTGGCGGCTCAGCATGGCTATGGCAACCCACTCGTGGGGGCTGCACGCGATCGCGCGATCGCCTTGTGTGAAAAGTTGGGCGACACGGAGCACCTCTTGCCGAGCCTCTACGGGCAGTATGCCTATTGCATAGCGAGCGGCAGGATCCCGAAGGCACTTGAGTATTCGCAGCGCTGCCAATCGCTGGCCGCGCACACCGGTGACCGCGCGGCGCGACTGATCGCGCACCGCGCCATGGGCGCGTCGCTGCTTGAAATGGGCGAGTTCGAGGCCGCGAAAGCACAGCTGGAACAGATCCTTGCAATCGACAGGATCGAAATGGACCAAGCTCTTTCGGTGCTTTACCTCGCGGATCCGCACTCGTCAGGCCTTGCCTATCTGGCACTGAGCCTATGGGCCTTGGGATACCCCGACCAGGCAGTCGCAGCACGCCAGAAGGCAATTAAACATGCCCTTGACGCAAACCACGCGAATACGAGCGGCATCGTTGGCATCTATGCTGGCGCACAGTTGTCCGTGTTGCTCGGCAAGATGGCCGACGTCAAGAACTACGTTGAAAACCTGAACGCACAACTTGGATCGCGCGTGCCGCTCTGGGCCATTAGTTGCGGTCAAATACTGAGCGGTTGGGCAATCGGGTGTGCAGAGCGGCTGGAAGACGGCATTGCTCTAATGAAACACGGAATACATGCCGCCGAACAACAGGTTCGGTTTCATTCTCCGCACTACCATTCACTCCTTGCGGTCCTGCAAGCACGCGCAGGAGATATGCAGGGTAGCCTGAGCGCGATCAGAAAAGCCACCGAGCTGATAGCCGACACAGGCGAATATCTCTGGCAGGCCGACGTGCTCAGAATTGAAGGCGAACTCCGATTGCTTTTCGGAGCATCCATGGAAGCGGAAGCAATCCTTGTTCAAGCTCTCGAACTCGCCCGCAAGCAGCGGGGAAGATCGTTCGAGCTGCGCGTCGCTATGAGCATGGCGCGGCTCTGGCGCGATCGAGGCAAGCGAAACGAGGCTCGCGAACTGCTCGCGCCGATCTACGACTGGTTCACCGAAGGCTTCGATACCCGCGATTTGAAGGAAGCGAAGGCCCTGCTCGAGGAACTCACGTGAAAGGCGAAGACCTGCGACTTCCGGTGATGGCCCTTTTCGTCCGCGTTCGACGCTTGGCTCGACGTCAGCTCTCAGGGGCATGGCGGACTAGATTTGCTCATACCAAGTTCTTCGCAGTTTGGTGCGCATGGGTCTGCGTCTAGCTCAAAATTTCCGGGAACCATTTCCGTTCCGACCCATCCAACGGGAGCGCCGCAATCACCGGCAGCGCCTCCGGACGGCAACGCGCGCACGGCGGCAGTTGCGCGGGATGTTGGCTGCAATGCCTCAGGAAACCGATGTAAGGAGGTACCCATGGCAAGGCCTCGTTCGACTTCCATCAGCAGACGAAGTGTGGTCGCAGGACTGGCGCTGACAGCCGCCCCCGTCGCTTTGGCTGGAGCCAATCAAGCGCGTGCGCAGGCCCAGCAAACCACTCCGGATCAAAGCCTGTATGAACGACTTGGCGGCGTCTTCGCCATTGCAGCGGTCGTGGATCACTTCAGCGACGCTGTCGTAAAGAACGCCGTCGTCGGTCAGAAGTCAAAAAATCCGCAGTTGAGGGAATGGCACACCAAAAATCTGAAACGCTTGCCTGGTCTCAAGTTCATGCGAACACTTTGGGTCTGTGACGTTTCGGGTGGGCCGTTCCAGTTCAAGGCCACCAGGCCGGGGACGACGCCCCTTGGCCTTGAGGAGGCGCACCGGGCCTTGCGGATCTCCCCGGCGGAATTCGACGAGGTCGCTGCTGAACTCGGGCGGACACTTGACTTCGCCAAGGTCCCGAAGCGCGAGAAGACCGAAGTGCTGGCTGCGTTCGCCAGCCACAAAGATGAGGTCACCGCCGGTTACGTATCGAGAGCCAAGCGCGGTTGAAGCATCCCGTGGTGCCGAACGACGAATTGCGACCTCACGCGTAGGCCACCCAGCCGCGGAAGGCGAAGCCGGTGTAGAACAGCGTGGGATCGGTTAAGCCGGCCTCGAGCAGGATCACCTCATCCTGTGCGGGTGCGAGAATCTCCAGATGGTTGGTGACGGCGTTCCGCGCGGCTGCCGCCTGCTCGGGCTCGACGCCGGACGCAGCCAGGAACGCGGAGTAGCGCGACAGCCACAGCGGGCGCTCCTGCTCGCCGTCGGGCGCGCTCAGATGCGCGACCACGAACGGTGCGCGCGGCTTGAGCCGGCGGCGGACCTCCGAGGCGATGCGGCGCCGCTCGGCGACATCGACGAAGTGCAGGGTCAGCAGGCAGGTGGCACCGTCGAACGGTCCCTCCGGCGCATCGTCGACATAGCCTTGATGAAGGCGTGCACGTGGTGCCAGCGATCCCAGGGTTTGCCCGGCCAGCGCCAGCATCGCCGCGGACGGATCGACGCCGTCGAAGCGCCAACCGGGATGCGCTTGCGCAAACGCTTTGAGCTCCAGGCCGCCACCCGCGCCGAGGACGAGCACCTGCCCATCGCTGGGGACGCTTTCGGCGAGCAGAATCGCCGTCATGGACTGCATGGCGTCATAGCCCGGCACGAAGCGCCGCGGCCCCTCGGTGTATCTCGCCACGAATTGCGGATCAGAGAATGCGGCTTGAATGTCGGTCATGATGTTGTCCCCGTGAATGGAGCCGTTCAGGCGCGATGCGCGCTGATGTCGTGGATCTTTCGAGACCCGATCCGCTTGCGCAGGTCCTCGCCCAGCATCGCCAGCGTCACCTCGCCGAGCCGCGCCAGCAGCAGCGCCTCGGCATCGTCAAAGGCCTGATCGAGCGCGGCATTGACGGCCTGCTCGACCAGGCAGCCGGGCGCCTCGGTCCGGTTGCCCATCGCCAGAAGCGGAGGATTGCCGAGCGCGGCGTAGACGTCGCGCAGCGTCACCTTCGACAGGTCGCAGGCGATGGTCCAGCCGCCGCCATGCCCCTTCTCGGAGCGCACGTAACCGATCTCCCGCAGGCCCGCCATGATGCGGCGGATCACCACCGGGTTGGTGTCCATGGCCTTGGCCAGGGTCTCGGACGTGAACGGCCCAGGCTGCTGCGCCATGTGCAGCAGCACGTGCAGCACGCCGGAGAGTCGGGAATCTCGTTTCATGTAACTTTATATGTTACGTGATGACGAAAAGGTCAAGCGACTCTGCTGACGCCGACGCACGTAGCTCCCCGATGATCCCGCCATGCCCCTGTTTTGCCCGACGGAGCAACCTGTCCTTGCTCCGCACATCGAGCGTTTGCACGTCTCCTAAGCCATTGATCCCGCTCATGCCGTCTACTGTGCATGGGGTTGTTTTCGACATTTTTGCTCTGGCAGTCCCAAACAATTGAGGTCGCCATGCCGATTTGTCACGGTGACGCCCCTGCGCGCGAGGAGCACCATCTGGCCCGGGCGACCGTAGGATTTTTCGTCCCGTCCCTCGCGCGGCGCCGTTTTTCATCAGTCCATTTTTGGAGGCGCATCATGCACGTCTATAATGTGGTCAGGTTCAAGGTGAAGCCGGGTGAGGAAGCCGCCTTCCTCGACGCGCACCGGAACGGCAAGGCGAAATGGCCGGGGCTGGAGCACGGCGTTATCCTCAAGACCGGCGAGCAGACCTTCTGCCTCATCGGCACATGGGCCAGTCAGGACGCGCTGGCCGGGGCGCGATCGGCGATGATCAAGACGCTCGACAGTTTCAGGTCGGTGCTCGAAGACCAGGGCAACGGACGCGGTGTGACTGATGCCGTGTCAGGGGCAGTGGTGCTCGCGCTGTAGCAGGCAAGCGGCGCCCGCTACTTCATCACCCGCAGGCCCTTGGTCGTGAAGCGCTGCGTCTTCTCGCCCGGCCGGACCGGGCGCCGCGTGCCGGCGGCCTTGCCGGTGCCGGGCGGCTGGTGCGCGGGGACGAGCTGGTGCGGCTGCGAGCCGATCAGGTCGCGGCGGCCCATCTCGATCAAAGCCTCGCGCAGCACCGGCCAATTGTCGGGATCGTGGTAGCGCAGGAACGCCTTGTGCAGGCGGCGCTGGCGCAGGCCCTTGATCGCCTCGACCTTGTCGCTGCCGCCGTGGCGGACGCCGCGCAGCGGGTTGACGCCGGTGTGGTACATCGCGGTCGCGGTCGCCATCGGCGAGGGCAGGAAGGTCTGCACCTGATCGGCGCGATAGCGGTTCTTCTTGAGCCACAGCGCGAGGTTCATCATGTCCTCGTCGGTCGTGCCCGGATGCGCCGCGATGAAATAGGGGATCAGGTAATATTTCTTGCCGGCCCGTTCGGCCGCTTCGTCGAACATCCGCTTGAACTTGTTGTAGGCGCCGATGCCCGGCTTCATCATCTTGTCGAGCGGACCGCGCTCGGTATGCTCGGGGGCGATCTTCAAGTAGCCGCCGACGTGATGGGTGACGAGCTCCTTGATGTATTCCGGGCTCTCGACCGCAAGGTCGTAGCGCACGCCGGATGCGACCATCACCTTCTTGATGCCCTTGGTCTCGCGCACCTTGCGATAGAGCCGGATCAGGTCGTCATGCGAGGTGTTGAGGTTCGGGCAGATCTCGGGGAAGACGCAGGACGGCCGCCGGCACGCCGCTTCGACCTTCGGGTCCTTGCAGGCCATCCGGTACATGTTGGCGGTGGGGCCGCCGATGTCGGAGATCACGCCGGTGAAGCCCGGGGTCTTGTCGCGGATCTTTTCGATCTCGCGCAGGATCGAGCCTTCCGAGCGGTTCTGGATGATGCGGCCTTCGTGCTCGGTGATGGAGCAGAAGGTGCAGCCGCCAAAGCAGCCGCGCATGATCGTCACCGAGAACTTGATCATGTCCCAGGCGGGGATTTTTGCTTCGCCGTAGGACGGATGCGGCGCGCGCGCGTAGGGGAGGTCGTAGACCGCGTCCATCTCTTCGCTGGTCAGCGGGATCGGCGGCGGGTTGAGCCAGAGGTCGCGATCGCCGTGACGCTGCACCAGCGGCCGCGCATTGCCGGGATTGCTCTCCCGGTGCAGCACGCGCGATGCGCGGGCATAGGCTTCCTTGTCCTGTTCGACCTGCTCGAGCGCCGGCAGCCGGATCACGGTCGCACCCTTCTGGCGCGTCGCGCCCTCGTCGGCGGAATCGAGATCGTCGGCGTGCAGCTCGGTGTAGTCCTCGGGCACCTTGCGGAACAGCGCGACGCCCCTGATGTCGTCGAGCGCGCGCGGCGCCTCGCCGGCCGCGAGCCGCTGCGCCACCTCGACCACCGCCCGCTCGGCATTGCCGTACAGCAGGAGATCGGCTTTGGCGTCGGCCAGCACCGAGCGACGCACCTTGTCCGACCAGTAATCGTAATGCGCGATCCGGCGCAGCGAGGCCTCGATGCCGCCGAGCACGATCGGCACGTCCTTGAACGCCTCGCGGCAGCGTTGCGCATAGACGACCGTGCAGCGGTCCGGCCGCTTGCCGCCTTCGCCGCCCGCCGTATAGGCGTCGTCGCTGCGCAGGCGGCGGTCCGCGGTGTAGCGGTTCACCATGGAATCCATGTTGCCGCCGGTGACGCCGAAGAACACTTTTGGCTTGCCTAATGCCCTGAACGGCTCGGCCGAATGCCAGTCGGGCTGCGAGATGATGCCGACCCGGAAGCCTTGCGCCTCCAGCAGCCGGCCGATGATGGCCATGCCGAAGCTCGGATGGTCGACATAGGCGTCCCCGGTCACCAGCACGATGTCGCAGGCGTCCCAGCCGAGCGCATCCATCTCGGCGCGGCTCATCGGGAGGAACGGTGCAGGCTTGCGCGGCTGCGCCCGGGCCATCAGCGGCTTTACGGCGGTGATCATCTGGGTGTCCATGGCGCCTACGCATAGGACTCCACGCTCCTGAATACAACCGACGGACGCGTGAAAGATCGAGGTTCCCGGGCCGCAGTCCGGCGCGTTAACGGGTCACGAGCGCGCGCCGCTTCGTCCTCTCCCAGCGTGACCCGCGTCAGCCATGGGGGTGTGACGCCCTCCACATACCGACCGGTGCCGTCGCGTCATGCTCTCTCCAGTCTTGAAGGAGAGCCCCATGTTTCTGGTCGATGCGCTGCTGATCCTGGCGATGTTGTTCTTCCTCTTTCTGCCGATCACCGATCGCCGGACGGTGCGGATGAGGCTCTGCATGCTGTGCGCGCTGCTGGCGGTGTTCTCGGTCTCGCTCAGCCGCACCCCTGTCGTGCCGGTGCTGCTCGCGAGCATCGCCGCGCCTCCCGGAATGCTGCGCGTGCCGCATATGCATGCCAGTGAGCCGTCGTCGGGGTTCTCACCGCGGCCGTCATCGGATATCCGATTGATCCATGGGCAAGGAAACGGGCAAGGAAACCTCTGACGGCGGTCATGATGCGGTGACCGGCGTATCGCCGTCCACGAATGTCTGGCTCGGCGTGATTGCGCTGGTCGGCTTCATCCTGGTGGCGACCGCGCAGGCCTCCAATCAGATTCTGGCGCGCGGACTGGCCGGCTCCGTCCCGCCCTTCGCGCTCGCCTTCTTCCGCTGGAGCATCGTCGCAATCGGGCTCGCGCCGATCGCGCTCAAGGAGATTCTCGATGGCCGCGTGCCGCTGGCCGGGAACATCTGGTCGATCCTCGCCGCCGGCTTCATGGGCATGTTCCTGTGCGGCGGTCCGGTCTACGCCGCGGGCGTCTCGACGACGGCGATCCACATCGCGCTGATCATGGCGCTGTCGCCGATCACGGTGCTGCTGATCTCGGCCCTGCGCGGCATGGAGCATGTCGGCCCCTTGCAATGGCTCGGCACGGCGCTGGCGCTCGCCGGCGCGCTGCTCATCATCTCCGGCGGCCATCCCCAGACATTGATCGGACTTCAGACTGCAGCGGGCGACGGCCTCGTCGTGATCGCGATGCTCGGTTGGTCCGGCTACACGCTGCTGCAATCGCGCGCCGCGCCAAAGGCGTCGCTGCTGGCACGCATCAGCCTGTTCTCGGGCGCCGGCGCCCTGTTCTCGCTGCCGCTCGCGGCCATGGAGATGTGGGCGACGCCGGGGGAGGTCTTCAGCACCAAGGCGCTGTCGGCCTATGTCTTCGCCGGGATCGTTCCCGGCCTGCTCGCCTATGCCGGCTTTGCCTGGCTCGGCGGCAAGTTCGGCTCGGTGCGGACCTCGCTCGTGCTCTATCTTGGGCCGATCGCCAGCGCGCTATTGTCTTTCGCCATCCTCGGCGAACCGCCGCAGCTGATCCATCTTCTCGGCGGTTTGCTGATTTTGGGTGGCGTCTGGGCCAGTTTGCGCCGCTAGTTCCATCCGCATGCGTCCGGGTTCACCCGCAGGAACCATCGGCCTTCGCGGACATTCTGATGGAGGGTTGCCGCGAGCCCGCCTCGCGCGCGCTCGCGATGTTCGCCTCTGGCGATGGGGGAGCTGTGAGTACAGTCATAGAGAACCTGCTGTTGCGAAAGCAGAAGCTCGTGGAGCAGCTCGAAAAGGTGCCATCGGTCGAGGACCGCGACAGGATCGAGCACCAGCTCGAGCAGATCAATACCGCGCTGGATTTTCTGGACAGGCCGGGACCGAGGGAAGGGCGCTAGAAGCGCTCATTCCACCTTCAGCGAGTCCACCTTCAACGCCCTGGCGTAGACCACGCCCGAATTGGTGATATGCGTGGTCATCAATTCTTCGAAGGCGGCGAACTCGCTGCGCGCGAACAAATCGAGCAGCCTGCGATGCTCGTCGAACGACGTGCGGGTCCGCACGTCGATCGGTGAGGTCAGATTGGTGCGGAGCGCCGCGACGCGGCCGGAGACCAGCTGATAGGATTCGGCGAGGTAGCGATTGCCGCAATGAGTGAACAGCGCCTCGTGAAATGCTGCATCGGCGCGGCCATAGGCGATGTTGTCCTTTGCCGCGACCGCCGGCTCCATCGCCGCGATCGCCTCGCTCATTGCGGCGATTGCACCGTCGCGATCGCAACGATAGGCGAGCTCGGCGGCCTTGGGTTCGAGTGCGATCCGGAAGGTGCAGAGCGCGTTGATGTCGTCCGCGCTCGGCGTGAAGACAAAGCTGCCGACCTGCGGGCGGATCACCACGAGGCCCTGCGCCTGCAGCTGGCCCATCGCCTCGCGCACCGGCGTGCGGCTGACGCCGAAGGAATTGGCCACCATCTCCTCGGAGATGGCAGCGCCGAGCGCGAACTCGCCGTCGATAATTGCCTGCCGCAGCCGCTGCATCACCCGCTGCGACAGCGATTTCGGCGTATCGAGCTTGAGCGAGCGCATTTGCGTTTCTCAGACCACCTTGCCGGGATTGAGCAGATGATCGGGATCGAGCGCCGCTTTCAGCGTCCGCATCAGCGCGATCTCGGCCTCGCTCCTGGCATGGCCCAGCCATTTCTTCTTCAGCGTGCCGATGCCGTGCTCGGCCGAGATGCTGCCGCCCATCTCGCGAACGAGACCGTAGATGATCGTGTCCATCTCTTCCTTCGGCTGCTGCTCGACGGAGAGGCCGGTGACCCAGGAGACCAGGTGCAGATTGCCGTCGCCGATATGGCCGTAATAGACGCTCTCACATCCCTCGATGCCGGAAGCGAGCGCCGCCTTGCAGCGCGTGACGAACTCGTCCATTCGCGCCACCGCAAGGCCGATGTCGTAGGAGATGTGCGGGCCCAGCACCTGGCCGAATTCGGCGCAGATGTCGCGCACGCGCCAGAAGCTCTGCGTCTGCGCCAGCGATTGCGCCACCGCGGCATCGGCCAGCAGCCCGCGCTCCATCAGCTCTTCGAGCCAGGCCTGGAAGCGCGGCGCGTCCAGGCTCTCGTCGGTGCCTTGCGCCTCGACCAGCACGTAGAGGCCGTGACCTGCGGCGATCGGCGGCTTCACGCCGGCGCGAGTCGTGATCACGTCCCAATAGTCCGGCCACATCACCTCGAACGCCGACAGCAGCGGCCCGAGCCCGCTGCGCGCCGCATCGAGCAGCGCGATCACCGCCGCATAGTCCGTCAGCGCGCAGAGCGCGGCCATGGTCGAGCGCGGCTTCGGGAACAGCCGCAGCACAACGCGGGTGATGATGCCGAGCGTGCCTTCCGAGCCGATGAACAGATGCTTCAGATCGTAGCCGGCATTGTTCTTCATCAGCTTGTTGAGGCCAGTGATGATGGTGCCGTCGGGCAGCACGACTTCGAGACCGAGCACAAGCTCGCGCGTCATGCCGTAGCGGATCACGCGGTTGCCGCCGGCATTGGTCGAGAGATTGCCGCCGATGGCGCAGGAGCCGCGCGAGCCGAGGTCGAGCGGAAAGAAGAAGCCGGCTTCGTCCGCCGCCTTCTGGATCGTCTCCAGCGGCGTGCCCGCCTTCACCGTCATCGTGGCGGAAGCGCGGTCGATCTCCTCGATGCCGCTCATGCGCTCGAGCGAGATCGCGACCCAGCCGGCTTCGGGCGAGGCGCCGCGGCACAGCCCGGTCAGCCCGCCCTGCGGCACGAACGGCAGCTGCGCCTGCCGGCAGGTCGCAATCGCATCGGCCACGCCTTGCGCATCGACGGGACGGATCACCGCAAGCGGCGTCTGCGGCAGGCTCGCGCTCCAGTCGTTGCAGTTGCGCGCCGGCACGTCGGTGCCGATCAGGACGCCGGCTGCGCCAAGCTTGTCGCGAAGTGCGCCGAGCAATTGGTCGGGCCGCTTCACCGGGGTCACCATGTTCATGCGAGACCTCCCTAAATCTGGCTGCGCCCATGCGCGCCGTGACGGGGGAAAATATTTGCGTCTTTCTTGTATGTAAGGTACAAGACAGAAAGTAAAGCAAAAACAAGCTCGGAAGCCCCTTGGAGACCATTGGGAGATCAGAGGCTTGATCCGAGATCGCAGCTGAGAGGGCGGTGTGATGACAGAGGCAATTCGCGGGTTCTGGGTGGCATCGGCGACGCCGCTGGCGGCCGACGGCAGCGTGGACGCCGCCAAGCTTGCGGCTCACGCCAAGCAGCTGTTCGGCAAGGGTGTCGACGGCGTCGTGCTGTTCGGCACCACCGGCGAAGGCACCTCGTTCAATGTCACCGAGCGCGTTGCGACCATCGAAGCCGTGCTCAAGGCCGGTGTTGCGCCGGAACGCATCGGCATCGGTGGTGGCTTTCCCGCCATCACCGACAGTATCGCACTCTCGCGCGCGGCGCTCGGCCTCGGCCTGCGCCACGTGCTGGTGCTGCCGCCTTACTTCGACCGCAGCGTCGCGCCTGAAGGCATCGAGGATGCCTTTGCCGCGATCATCGACGGCGTCGCCGACGATCGGCTGCGTGCTTATCTCTATCACATCCCGCAGATGTCGGGCGTTGCTATCCCCACCGCCGTCGCCGCGAGCCTGCGCAAGCGTTACGGCAAGGTGATTGCCGGCCTGAAGGACTCCAGCGGTGACTTCAAGCAGTTCCAGGCATTCCGTGCGGCGGCTCCCGAGCTCGCCATCACCGTCGGCAATGAAGCCGATATCACCCGCGCGATCGCCGCTGGCGGCGCCGGCACCATCTGCGGCATGGCCAACGTCGTGCCCGAGCTGGTCAAGGGCATGGTCGAGGGCAAGGATGTCGAAGCGCGCATGCAGGCTGCGATCGAAATCGTGCTGAAGACGCCCTCGTTCACCGCGACGCTGAAAGCGATCCTGGCGGCACAGACCGGCGATGCGGCCTGGCAGCGCGTGCGCCCGCCGCTCCGCGCCTCGTCCGACGGCTCCGCATTCAAGCGGAAGCTCGACGAGTTGACGGCTCCTGCTATCGCCTGAGACCGCACAAAATCGTGATACGCCGCCGCCAGTTCGCGCGCTGCGTGTCGCGGCCGGCACGGCGGCAATCGAAGATTGCCGTTCGATGCCGCTCCGTCCTTAGAACGATTCAACACTAGAGCGATTCAACTCTGCCTGCGGTTCTCTTCAATCGCTGCGGCTGTTAGACGCGCCAGCTTCAAGGCTGCGTCTGACCGGGAAGTGAATCGAACGTGCGTGCTTATCTGGATGGCCAGCGCATCTGCAGCCATCGAACTCATGCCGGCAAGAGCCGTGCGGGTCTTCTCATCGGAGCGGCCGTGCTGCTCGCCGAATGCCCCTCCAACACGACGACCGCGCAGGCGCAATCGGCCCTGCCGCCGGTGACGGTGGAGGCGCCGGCGCAGCGGCCGAAGCTGGTGCGCGCATCGGACCAGCCGTCGCGCCGCGCGCAGACCGCCGCGCGCCAGCGCAATCGTAACCCTGCGGCCGCCGCACCGACGCTCTCGGAGCGCGCGGCTGCGGAAGCCGCCGCGCAGCAGGCCGCAAAGCTCGGCTACCGCGCGATGCCGAGCGCGACGACGCTGCGCAGCGGCGCCTCGCCACTCGACACCTCTCAGTCCGTCAACGTCGTGCCCGAGCAGGTGTTGAAGGACCAACTGCCGCGCAACATCGACGACGCGCTGATCAATATCAGCGGCATCACCCAGACCAACACGCTTGCCGGAACCCAGGATGCCGTGATCCGCCGTGGCTTCGGCGACAATCGCGACGGCTCGATCATGCGCAACGGCATGCCGCTGGTGCAGGGCCGCAGCCTCAATGCCGCCGTCGAAAGCGTCGAGGTGCTGAAGGGACCGGCCTCGCTGCTCTACGGCATCATGGACCCCGGCGGCATCGTCAACACCATCAGCAAGCGTCCGGAGCTGTACCAGCACGGCTCGGTCACGCTGCTCGGGTCGACCTACGCGAACAACCGCAGCGGCGCCGACGGCACGCTCGACATCACCGGCCCGATCGGCGACGGCGGTCTCGCCTATCGCTTCGTCGGTTACGGCGTCAGCGAGGACTATTGGCGTAATTTCGGCCGCCACAGGGAAATGCTGGTGAACCCGTCGCTGGCCTGGTACGGCGACACCACGACGGTTCAGCTCACCTATGAGCACCGTGAGTTCATCACTCCGTTCGACCGCGGCACGTCCTTCGTCAAGGGGGCGCCGCTGGCAATCCCGGCGACGCGCCGTCTCGACGAGCCCTTCAACAATATGTGGGGCACCTCCGACCTGGTGCAGGCTTCGGTCGAGCAGAAGCTCGACGACAATTGGAAGGTCACCGCGGCCTACAGCTACAACACCGAGACCTTCAGCGCCAATCAGCTCCGCATCACAGGCGTCAACGCCGCGACCGGCGTCGAGACCCGCAGCAACGATGGCACCCGTAACTCGCTGAGCAATGCCAGTTACGGCACCTCGTATCTGCAGGGCGACGTCTGGGTCGGCGGCTTCCGCAACGAGATCCTGTTCGGAGGCGAGGCGCTCTATCGCACGATCGATCGCCACGATCTGATCCGCCAGGCGACGCCAAGCTTCAATTTCTACAACCCGGTCTACGGACTGGTCGTGCCGGGCACGACCGTTTCGGCAACCGACAGCGAGCAGACCGACAAGCTCGGCACCCGCGGCTTCTTTGCTCAGGACACCTTCCATCTGACCAACTGGCTGTCCGTGGTTGGCGGCGTGCGCTGGATGGAATACGAGCAGCTCGCAGGAAAGGGCCGGCCAGTCTTCGTCACGAACACCAATCTCGCAGGCGACAAGGTGCTGCCGCTCGGCGGCGTCATCGTCAAGCTGAACGACCAGCTCTCCTATTACGTGAGCTATACGCAGTCGCTGAAGCCGACCTCGACCATCGCGGCTTTCACCACCGGCTTCGTCGTCGACTCCACCATTGCGCCCGAAGAGGGAACGCAGTGGGAGACCGGGCTGAAGTTCGATGTCAACAAGCGGCTGTCGGGCACCCTGGCGGTCTACGACATCGAAAAGAAGAACGTGCTGGTGCTCGATGACATCGGCAACGGCAAGTCGGCGGCGCGCACCTCCGGAGCGGCCCGGTCGCGCGGCGTCGAATTGGACGTGACCGGCAAGCTGACCGACCATTGGAGCATGATTGGAAGTTACGGCTATACCGATGCGCGCCTGATCAATGATCCCGTCGTCGGCAACGCAAAGTTGCTGAATGTCGCGATGAACACGGCCTCACTCTATCTCGTCTATGATTTCGGGGACGCGCTCGCCGGACGTCTGCGGCTGGGCGGCGGCGCGCGCTATGTCGGTGACCGGCCGGGCGACGCCGCCAACACGTTCTTCATGCCGGCCTATACCGTCGCAGACATCTTTGCGACTTACGACACGAAGGTCGATAATCTGCCGGTGACCTATCAGTTCAACGTCAAGAACCTGTTCGACAAGGTCTACTACACATCCACCACCGGTAACGCCCTGAACGTCGCCATCGGCGATGCGCGGCGCGTATCGCTGTCGGCCACGGTGAAGTTCTAGCCATGGCCGCGCGGCTCGGACACACCATCAAGGCGGTCCTGTTTCAGGTCCATTCCATCGCGGGCCTGGTCCTTGCGCTGCTGGTGTCCCTGATCGCGCTGACCGGCGCGACCATGAGTTTCGAGGACGAGATCGTCGATCATCTCAATGCCGGCATCATGCAGGTCGCGCCGCGTCAGGCGCCGGCGCTGATGCCTGATGCGCTGGTTGCCCGGCTGAAGGCCTCGCAGGACCTCGGCAAGGTCGCCGCCGTCACACTGTCGAGCGATCCATCTGCGGCGGTTCATGTCCGCTTTGCCCGTGACGATCGGGGCGACCGGCCGACCTCGCTCTATGTCGATCCCTATGACGCCCGCGTGCTGGGCTCGCCGCGCGGCGAAGCATTTTTCGCGACCGTGCGCCGGCTGCATCGTTGGCTGCTCATTCCCGGCGACGGCAAGGGCTGGGGACGTCCGATCACCGGCACGGTCGCGCTCGGCCTGATCCTCATGCTGGTGTCGGGCCTCGTGCTGCGCTGGCCGCGTCGTGCAGGCAGTCCGAAAATGTGGCTGAAACCGAATCTTGGGCTCGGTGGCCGCGCTCTGCACCGGTCGTTGCATACCGTGATCGGCACCTGGGTCCTTCCGGTCTATCTGACGATGACGCTCACCGGCCTGTATTTCTCATTCGAATGGTACAAGGACGGCGTGACCTGGCTGCTCGCACGTCCGCACGTCACGGCAGCGAAAATGCCCGCAAAG
Organism: Bradyrhizobium sp. CCBAU 25360; assembly: GCF_028128695.1. Classification (NCBI taxonomy): domain Bacteria; kingdom Pseudomonadati; phylum Pseudomonadota; class Alphaproteobacteria; order Hyphomicrobiales; family Nitrobacteraceae; genus Bradyrhizobium; species Bradyrhizobium sp. CCBAU 25360. The sequence goes on along the minus strand of NZ_LBJA01000038.1, from coordinate 253,265 downwards.
CTGCCGCGTGCGGCCAACTCCGAACCGGCGCCGCCAATCGGATTCGATCAGGCCTGGATGACGTTCCAGCGTGAGGAGGGCGACCGATTCTCCAGGGCCTTGCTGACGCTGCCTGCGCAGGGTACGACGTTGCGCATCCGGTCGTGGGGGAAAGCCTCGTTGCTGGAAACCACGCGCGACGAATTCCGCATCGACGCCGTCACCGGGCAGTTGGTCTCAGCGGAGCGCTTTGCTGACAAGACGTTCGGCGAAAAGAGCATCGCGGCCATCTACGACATCCATCGCGGCGAGATCCTGGGCTGGCCGGGCAAGCTCGCATTCATGATTGCCGCGATGTCGATGCCGTTATTCGCGGTCACCGGCATCCTGCTCTATCTGTCGCGCCGCAAGCTGCGCCGTCCGGCACAGCAGCCGCTCGGGCGACTCGTTCCCGGCGAGTGAGCCGACGAGGCTAGCCAACGCGCTTCTAATCGGTCAAAAGCTCATGGCCCTCTTCTCAAGGTCCGCGCCATGAAGCTTCCGACCGTCACCCCCGCCGATATCCGCCGCGCACTGCTGCTGCGCGAAGAAATCGCGCTGCTCGATCTCAGATACGAGGCAGGCTTTGCGACGGGGCATCCCCTGTTCGCGGCCAACATGGCCGTGGATCGGATCGCGATCGAGGCCGAGGTGCGGCTGCCGCGCAAGGACGTGGCGATCGTGCTTTACGATGACGGCGAGGGGCTGGTCGCGGCCGGCGCCGAACGCCTCCTCGCGCTCGGATATACCCATATCAGCGCGCTCGACGGCGGGCTGAACGCCTGGCGTGCAGCGGGCTATGAGGTTTTCGAGGACGTCAATTCCTATTCGAAAGCGTTCGGCGAACTGGTCGAGGCGCGACGGCACACGCCGTCGTTCAGCGCCGACGAGGTGGCAAAACTCATCGCGGACAAGGCCAACATCGCCATCCTCGACGTCCGCCGCTTCGACGAATATGCGACGATGAACATTCCGGGCTCGGTCAGCGTGCCCGGCGCGGAGCTGGTGCTGCGGGCGGGGCAGGCCGCGCCCGATCCTGAAACCACCATCATCGTCAATTGCGCCGGCCGTACCCGCTCGATCATCGGCACCCAGTCGCTGATCAATGCCGGCGTGCCCAATAAGGTGCGGGCGCTGCGCAACGGCACCATCGGCTGGACGCTGGCGCGGCACACGCTCGATCACGGCGCCGACAGGCGCGGCGCGCTCGGCTCGTTCGAGAGCGGCCCGGCCAATGCGCGCGACGTCGCCTATCGCGCCGGTGTTCGCCATATCGGCGCAAGCGAGATGGCTGCACTCGTCGCGCAAACGGACCGCACCCTCTATCGTTTCGACGTGCGCGATGCCGAGGAATATGCGGCGGGTCACCTCGCGGGCTTCCGCCATTATCCCGGCGGCCAGCTGGTCCAGGAGACCGACATGGCCGCGCCCGTGCGTGGCGCGCGCATTCTCCTGACCGACGACAAGGGTGTCCGCGCCGATATGACCGCATCATGGCTCGCCCAGATGGGTTGGGAGGTTTATGTGCTGGAAGGAGGCTATGATGGCGCGCTCGAGATCGGTCCGCCGCGCGTGCTGCCCAAGCCCGATCCGGCCCACCGTTACCGCCGGCCCTATGAAGGCACCGACGTCGCGCAAGCCGCGATGCAGGCCTATCTCGATTGGGAATATGGGCTGGTCGAGCAACTCCGCCGCGACGGCACGCACGGGTTTTATGTGATTTGACGGTGTTATCCGTCACCCTGAGGCGCTCGCCTCTTCGGCGAGCCTCGAAGGGCGACGGCCCGGCGCTCTCCGCCCAACTGCATCGGGGGCCGTTCATCCTTCGAAGCTCCCCGTGCGGTGCTTGGCACCGCCCGTCTCGCACCTCAGGATGACAGGACGGCCGCCGCGGCCCGGCGCTGTAAACATCTACCTCCCCGCCATTTTCTCCCCGTATCCGACCCCTATTGTGCCGCGCATCGTCCGCGGTCTATGAGCTGCGACCAAGCTCATCATCTATGGAGACACCATGCCAGCCCCAGGCCAAAGCCCTGAGCGGAGTGCCAAGGCCCTGCTGCTCGAAGGCGTCAACGACAGCGCTGTCGACCTTTTCAAGGGCGCGGGCTTCACCAATGTCGAGCGGCTGACCAAGGCGCTGGACGGTGACGATCTGCGGCGTGCGCTCAAGGGCGTGTCGCTGCTCGGCATCCGCTCGCGCACCCAGATCACCGATGACGTGCTCGCGGCCGCCGACCAGCTTCTCGCCGTCGGCTGCTTCAGCGTCGGCACCAACCAGGTCGATCTTGCGGCGGCGCGCAAGCGCGGCATTCCCGTCTTCAACGCGCCGTTCTCCAACACGCGCAGCGTCGCCGAGCTCGTGATCGGCGAGATCGTGATGCTGCTGCGGCGGATCTTTCCGCGCTCGGTGTCGGCGCATGACGGCGGCTGGGATAAATCGGCGACCGGCAGCCGCGAGGTGCGCGGCCGCACGCTCGGCATCGTCGGCTACGGCAATATCGGCTCGCAGCTCTCGACGCTGGCCGAAGCCATCGGCATGCGCGTGATCTATTTCGACCGCACCGACAAGCTCCGCCACGGCAACACCGAGCCGGTCGAGAGGCTGGAGGAGCTGCTGGCGCAGAGCGACGTCGTCAGCCTGCACGTGCCGGAGACGCCGGAAACCGCGGGCATGATCGGCGAGAAGGAGCTACGGGCGATGAAACCCGGCTCGTTCCTCATCAACAACAGCCGCGGCACCGTGGTCGATCTCGACGCGCTCGCTCGCTCTTTGCGCGACGGTCATCTCGCCGGCGCGGCCGTCGACGTGTTTCCGGTCGAGCCGTCGTCGAATTCTGATCGCTTCAAAAGCCCCATACAGGGCCTCGAGAACGTCATCCTCACCCCGCATATCGGCGGTTCGACCGAAGAGGCGCAGGAGCGCATCGGCGGCGAAGTCGCGCGCAAGCTGGTCGACTATTTCATCACGGGCTCGACCATGGGCGCGGTGAACTTTCCGGAAGTGCAGCTGCATCTGCGTCCCTCCGGCGCGCGCTTCAGTCATGTCCATCGCAACGTGCCCGGCATGCTGCGCCGGCTCAACGAGGTCTTCCTCCAGCGCGACATCAACATCGCCGCGCAATATTTGGAGACCGCCGGCGATCTCGGTTACGTCGTGCTCGATGCCGATCTGGCGGGGCAGGATTCCGCGGCGCTGCTCCAGCAGATCCGCGCCCTCGACGGCACGGTCGGCGCGCGGCTGGTGTTCGAGCACTAAAGCATGATCCGGAAAAGTGCGCAGCGGTTTTCCGAAAAGATCATGCTTAAACAACGACCTAAAGCGCGATGACGATTCATCCTCATCGCATCGCGCTTTAGACGGCGCGGGGCCCACGTTCCGGTTGCATTTCTCCGCCAAGGCTCTCTAAACTACGCCATCGACTTCGACGCCCACGTGACAAGTCGCGTCGAATTGAGCTTCAGTTGCGTGAGTGCCGCGATGGAACCGGACAGCGTACTGATTGATCTCGCGCTTCAAGGCGGCGGTTCGCATGGCGCCTTCACCTGGGGCGTGCTCGATCGCCTGCTGGAAGAGAAGCGGCTTACGATCGCCGCGATCTCCGGGACGTCCGCAGGCGCGATGAACGCAGCGGTGCTGGCGGATGGGTGGACGGCCGGTGGGGCCGAGGGTGCGCGTGACGCGCTCGAACGATACTGGCGCCGCGTTTCGAAGGCGGCGGCCTTCAGCCCGCTCCAGCGCTCGCCGCTCGACCGGCTGATGGGGCGCTGGACGCTCGATACGTCGCCGGCCTACATCCTGACCGACCTGATGTCGCGGGTGCTCTCCCCCTACGACCTCAATCCGACCGGCTACAATCCGCTGCATGCGGTGCTGCTGAGAGCATCGATTTCGAGCGCCTCGCGCGCTCGCCGATCAAGCTGTTCATCACTGCGACGCGGGTGCGCACTGGGCGAGGACGCATCTTCCGCAACGCGGAGATCACGGTTGACGTGTTGCTCGCGTCGGCCTGCCTGCCAACCATGTTCCGCGCGATCGAGATCGACGGCGAACCGTATTGGGATGGCGGCTATGCCGGCAACCCGACCATCACACCGCTCATTCGCGAAAGCGACGCGCACGACACCATCCTGGTGCAGATCAATCCGACTGAAAAGCCGGAAGAGCCGCGGACGGCTGCGGAGATACTCAATCGGCTGAACGAGATTTCGTTCAACTCGCCGCTGATGAAGGAGTTGCGTATGATCGCGTTGCTGCGTCAGGCGGCCGACCCGGGAAGCGGCGAGGGCGCGCGCTGGGCGAAGATGCGGACCCACCGCGTCAAGAGCGACATGCTGGCGAAGTTCGGCGCCTCGTCCAAGCTCAACGCCGAATGGGAGTTCGTCTCGATGCTGCACGGCGAAGGACGTCAGGCGGCCGAAACGTTCCTCGACGAGCACGGCCCGGATATCGGTCGGCGCTCGACCGCCGATCTCGACATCCTGCTGTCGGAGTGCTGAGAGGTGGGGCTTCTCGGCATTCTCGTCGGGCTTGGCCTTCTCGTCCTATTCGCCTTTCGCGGCTGGAGCGTTCTTCTGCTGGCGCCGTTCGCCGCGCTCGTCGCGGCGCTGTTCGGCGGCGAGCCGCTGCTTGCGAACCTGACGCAGATCTTCATGGTGAATGCCGCAGCATTCCTGGCGCAGTTCTTCCCGATCTTCCTGCTCGGCGCCGTATTCGGGAAACTGATGGACGACAGCGGGGCGGTCGCGTCGGTTGCCACCTTCATGGCGAGACGTCTTGGCGAGCGCCGCGTGATCCTGGCGGTCGTGCTCGCCGGTGCGATGGTCACCTATGGCGGCGTCAGCCTGTTCGTCGCGTTCTTCGTGATCGTCCCCATGGCCCGCTCGCTGTTTCGTGCCGCCGCGATTCCGCGGCGATTGATTCCGGCCGCGATCGTGCTGGGCACATCGACCTTCACGATGTCGGCCTTGCCGGGCACGCCATCGATCCAGAACGCTATCCCGATGCCGTTCTTCGGAACGACGCCGTTTGCCGCACCCGGACTCGGCATCATCGCCTCCCTGATCATGGCTGGCGCGGGATTGTGGTGGCTGCGCCGCGCTGAAGCCGCGGCCCGCCGTGCGGGGGAAGGCTATGGCGAGGACATGGAGGGTGCGGCCGAACGTGCCGTCGACGACGAACTGGTCCGCGAATACGCGACCACCGCGCGAGAGTTCGATCCGGCCGAGATCCGGCATGGACGGCGCGGTGAACTGTCGGCTCCGGTGGTGAGTGCCATCCTGCCGCTGGCCGTCGTCGTGGCTGTCAATCTCGTGATGTCGCTGCTGGTGTTGCCGCGGCTCGATGTTTCGTATCTGAGCGAGCAGCGCTTCGGCGGTACATCGTTGGCGGCGGTCGCTGGTGTGTGGTCGGTCAGCACCGCCCTGGGCGCTGCCATCGTCACGACCATCCTTCTCAATTGGGCCCGGCTTCCCTCTCTGCGGCAGACCATGGACGCCGGTGCCAATGCATCGGTTCTGCCGGCGCTCAGCGTCGCCAGCCTCGTCGGATTCGGCGCGGTCATCGCGGCGCTGCCGGCTTTCGAAACGGTGCGAGACTGGGTGCTTGCGATCGAAGGTGGCCCGTTGGTTTCGCTCGCGGTTGCGACCAATATTCTGGCCGCGCTGACCGGCTCGGCATCCGGCGGCTTGACGATCGCGCTCGACGCGCTCGGCCAGACCTATGTCGAGATCGCCGCGCGCAGCGGCATCGACCTTGCGCTGATGCATCGCGTCGCGGTGATCGGTTCGGGGACGCTGGACATCCTGCCGCACAACGGTGCGGTGGTCAGCCTGCTCGCGATCTGCGGCCTGACCCATCGCGACAGCTATCTCGACATTGTGATGGTGGGCATCGTGACGTCGCTATTGGCGCTGGTGGCCGTGATCGCCTTGGGGAGCGCGCTCGGATCATTCTGATGAGCGGCTCGGCGTGAGCGATTGACGGGAGGACGAAGGTTGCATTGAATGCGGCCAGCCGTCGACGCAACAAATCGAGAAAGCCGGGTGGAAACGATGACGCGAAAGAAAGCGAAGCTGTGTGCGTTGCTTGTAGGTTCGATGGCGACACTGGGGACGGGCACGGCGTCGGCGGCAACGCTGGCAGAAGACGCCGATGTGGTCTGCAAGGGTCTCGCCGACGGGGCCGATGCCGTGAAGATCGATTCCGCAACCTTCCAGGCGCCCTCGCCGATCGCCGTTGCCGAACGCGGACCCACGCCCTCCGGGCGCATCACGCCGGCCAATCCAGCGTTCTGCAAGGTGCTCGGCCATATCGACCCTGTCGATCCCAAAGCGCCGCCGATCAGATTCCAGGTCAACCTTCCCGTCGAATGGAACGGCCGCTCGCTGCAATATGGCGGCGGTGGTTTCAACGGTGTGCTGATCACCGGCCTTGCGCTGCCGCCGGCCTATCCCTTCGACAAGCCGTCGCCGCTGGCGCGCGGCTTCGTCACCTATGGCACCGATTCGGGCCACGAGACCAGGCAAGGCGAGCCGCCGCAGGTCTTTGCACTGAATGACGAAGCCTTCGTGAATTTTGCTCACCGCGCCTACAAGAAGGTGCGCGATGCGGCCGTTGGGCTGATGGAGCGCGCCTACGGCAAGAAGCCGGACAAGATGTATTTCATGGGTTCGTCCGAGGGCGGCCGCGAAGGCCTGACCATGGCGCAGCGCTACCCCGACGATTTCGACGGCATCTTCGCACGCGTGCCCGTGATCAACTGGGTCGGCCTGCAGCACGCCGGCACGCGCTCGGGTCTCGTCACGATGGGGGCGGGCTGGATCAATCCGGCGCAGGTCAAGCTCGTCGGCGAGGCCGTGCGGGCGGCCTGTGACAAGGCCGACGGCTCCGACGATGCGTTGGTGCAGGACCCCGTCGCCTGCAAGGCGGCATTCAAGGTCGAGACGCTGCGCTGTGAGGCCGGAAAGAGCGGCGATCAGTGCCTGACCGATGCGCAGATCAAGGCGATCGATACCTTGCACGGGACCTACAAATTCCCGTTCGCGCTCGCCAACGGTCTCGACGACTATCCCGGCTGGGGCGTGTCGGGCGAGGACACGCCGGCGATAGGTCCGACCGGCGGTTGGGTGGCATGGTGGCTCGGCACCGCGCCGCCGGCGCAGCCGCCTGCGCCCAACAACGGCATCGCCTGGATCTACGGCGCCGGCGGCATTCAATATGTCTTTGCGCGCGATCCCAAGCTCGACGTCACCACCTATAAGGTGGAGGAGCACAAGGCGCGGCTGCTCGAGGTCTCGAGCCTGATGGACTCGACCGATCCCGATCTCAGCCGCTTCCGCGCCCGCGGCGGCCGTCTGATCGTGCTCGAGCACATGGCCGACTACGCGCAGAGCCCCTATGCCGGCATCCGCTATTTCGAGAGCGTCGAGCGCAAGCTCGGCAAGGGCGAGACCGCGGAGTTCGCGCGGCTCTACACCGCACCCGGCGTCGACCATGTCGGCTCCGGCGCACCGGCGAACGTCGACATGTTGAGCGTGCTGGTCGACTGGGTCGAGAAGGGCAAGGCGCCCGGCGACCTCGAAGTTGCCGAGCAGAAGGTCGAGGCGCCCTCATTCGCAACATTGCGCGCGCTGCCCCTGTGCCGCTGGCCGGCCTGGCCGCACTACAAGTCGGGTGCGGTGACGGAGGCGGCGAGCTTCACCTGCGCGCCGTAACGAGGTGGCCCGTTTGACAACAAGCTTGCGTCCGGCTATCTATTTCGCATGCGAAATAAATCGGCCGACGGGCGGCATCATCGACTGATCTACCTGCTGAGCGTCGCGCAACGCCGCTTGCAGCGCTGGATGGCGGCGCGGCCGGAGAATGAGGTGACGCCGGCGCAGGCGGGGCTGTTGTTCATCCTCGGCAAGCAGGACGGCGTCCTGATGGGCGAGGCGGGCGCCGCGCTCGACATGGGGCCGGCCGGCATTTCCGGCCTCGTCGACCGCACGGAGGCGGCGAGATTGATCGAGCGGCGGGCCGATCGCGAGGACGGGCGTGCCTGGCGCATCTGGCTGACGCCGAAGGGGCGGACCGCGTTGGCGCAGGCGAAAGACGGCGCGGCAGAGGTCAACGCCGCGCTGACGGACGGATTCACGGCTGCGGAGATCGACATCGTCGCGCGCTGGCTGACCAGCATTCAGGACAAGTTTCCAAGACCTTCAGAAACAAGACCTTCAGACGAATCCAGGGAGTAGAGCAATGACCGAGCACGTCCGGATCGAGAACAATGGCGGAATTCTCACCCTCACGCTGGCGCGCCCCGACAAGAAGAACGCGCTGACCGATGCGATGTACGGCACGCTCGCCGATGCCATCGAATCCGCCGAGTTCGATCCGTCGGCCCGCGTGATCCTGATCCGCGGCGAGGGCGACATGTTCACCGCCGGCAACGACGTCGGCGAATTCGCCGCGGTCGCAGCCGGCAAGTCCGAAGGCAGCCGTAACGTCGTGCGCTTCATCCAGTCGCTGGCCCGCTGCACCCGGCCGCTGGTCGCCGCCGTGCAGGGCCGCGCCGTCGGCGTCGGCACCACGATGCTGTTGCATTGCGATCTCGTCGTGCTCGCCGACAACGCGCAGTTGTCGACGCCCTTCGTCAGCCTCGCATTGGTGCCGGAGGCCGCATCGAGCCTGCTGATGCCGGCGCGTATCGGCCATGCCCGTGCCTACGAGATGTTCGCGCTGGGCGAGACCGTGCCGGCGAAGGCCGCGCTGGAATGGGGCCTCGCCAACCGGGTGGTGCCGCTCGACAAGCTCGATGCCGAGGCGCTCGCGCTGGCGCAGCGTCTTGCCCGCCAGCCGGTCGGCGCGCTCACCGCCACAAAGAAGCTGATGCGCAACGGCGAGGCGCTGGTCGCGCAGATGCAGGCCGAAGGCGAGCAGTTCGCGCAGCGCCTGCGCACCGCCGAGGCGCGCGAGGCGTTTACGGCCTTTGCCGAGCGCCGTCCGCCGGATTTCACCAAGGTCGCGTGAGGGGATGCGGCCCGCCAGGAGGCGCGGCCGCGCACAACCGCGGGTGTTTGATTAAAGTCTTAACCAAACCTTGGCATGTCGCGATGCAAGGTGGCCGCTCGTGAAGAGTAGGCCCCCGACCCATGGCAATGTTTAAGAAATCGGTAAGCTCGCTTCTCCTGACGCTGATGGCCCTGCTGGCCGTCGGCGCGCTGGCTTCGACGGCGTTCCAGATGGCGGGGGCCTTTGGCCGCTACAGCGAGAGTCTCGAAACGGAACGTCTCGCGAATGCCGACAAGGCGATCTTCCACGGCGTGCTCGCGCTGCGTAACAATCGCGGCGATGCTCAGAGCGCGCTGCTTGGCGAGGACGATCCGCGCGCCAAGCTCGTTGCTGCCGAGAAGGCCGAGCAGGCCGGCCATGATTCCATCGTCGCGGCGCTCTCGACCGTCGACTTTGCCCGCCGCGACGAGCTCGCAAGCACGCTGAAGCAGCGCTGGAGCGAGGCCGCCCCGAAATTCCAGCTGTTCTACGACGAGGCCAAGCTGCCGCGTGCCGAACGCAAGATGGAACGCACCGCACCCTGGTACGATGCCGTCACCAAGGTGATCGATACCGCCAACCTGGCGTCCACCGCGGTGTCGAACCGCGCCTGGATGAACGACCCCTTCATCGCACGCATGATCCAGGCCCGCCGCCTTGCCTGGCAGGTGCGCGACCGTTACGGCATCCAGTGCTCGACGCTGCGCCCGAACGTCAATGCCAGCAAGCCGCTCGACGAGACCCAGAAGCAGACCGTGGCGAGCTGGAACGGCATCGTTACCGCCGGCTGGACCGGGATGGAGGAGCTGCTGGCTGCGCCCGACGTGACGGCCGACCTCGTCAATGCGGCGAAGGAGGCGCGGGCCAAGACCGACGGAGTGCTCAAGCAGATCGGCGATCTCACCCGGAATTTCGACGGCAGCGGCAAGCCGGCGATGCCCCCCGCGGAATGGAACGCGCTGTGCCAGTCGCCCTTCGCGCCCATCGTCGCAGTCGCCAACAAGGCCCTCGACCAGTCGATCGCACGTGCCGAGATGGTTCAGGCGAAAGCCCTCACCAACCTCATCGTCCAATCGCTCGCGTTTCTGCTCGCGCTTGCCGTGACCCTGACCGGTGTGTTCGTGGTACGCAATCGCCTGATGCGCCCGGTGCGCGCCATTCTCGACGCCATCGCCCGCATCAGCGCGCGCGACTACGCGACGCCGGTGCCGCAATCCCGGCATCCCGACGAATTCGGCACCATGGCCGCGGCGCTCGAAAGCCTGCGCGAGAGCGCGGCGACCGCAGAGCGCCTGGGCCGGGAGCGCGAATCGCAGCAGGCCTTGCAACTGGCCCGCTCCGGTACCGTCGACGAGGCCTGCCGCAGTTTCGACGACACCGTGCAGGCGGTGATCCACAGCGTTGTGGCCTCGACGCGGGAGCTCGATGCCACCGCAACCGGCGTGCGCTCGCTGGTGTCGGAATCGAGCAGCCAGACCGCCGCGGTCTCCTCCGCCGCCGAGCAGGCCACCAACAATCTGGAGACCATCGCGGCGGCGACCGAGGAGCTCTCCGCATCCGTCGGCGAGATCTCCGCGCAGGTGCAGTCGAGTGCGCGAGAGGCTCGCGAAGCCGTGTCGCAGGCCGAGCAGACCAACGCGACGGTCGAGATCCTCGACCAGACCGCGAGCCGTATCGGCGAGGTCGTGAAGATGATCAACGCCATCGCCGGCCAGACCAACCTTCTGGCCTTGAACGCCACCATCGAAGCCGCGCGCGCCGGCGAAGCGGGCCGGGGCTTCGCCGTGGTCGCGGGCGAGGTCAAGAACCTCGCCGCACAGACGGCGACGGCGACGGAAGAGATCTCGCGTCAGGTCGAGGAGATCCAGGGCGCCACCGGCCAGGCCGTGACCGCGATCCGCGCCATCGGCGGCGCCATCAGCGGCATCGACGAGAAGATGACGGCGATTGCCGCCGCCGTCGAGCAGCAGCGCGCGGCCACCACAGAGATCTCGCGCAACTTCCAGCAGGCCGCGCAGGGCACGCGGGAAGTCACCGACACCATCGGCAGCGTCGCCAGGCTCAATCAGGAGACCGGCAACGCCGGCACGGTCTTGTCGGAATCCGTCAAGAAGATGTCGGCCGACGCCGACCGCCTCCGCGTCGCGGTCGAGGGCTTTTTGGGCGCGGTCAAGACCGCGTAGTTTCGCTTCAGTTTCTCCATCTGACGTCGCGCGTTCGGCATTGCCGCAGGTCCCTCCGGCGGCTACATCTGTGCCGCCGCGTCACCTATGCGGCGCCAGACGTAAGACAGATCAGGGATGGAGAGTTCGATGCCGGTCACCCCACACAAGGCCCAGCGCCCCTATCGCGGCGTGTTCCCGGTCGCGCCCACCATCTTCGATGAGCGCGGCGAGCTCGACCTCGAGGGCCAGCGCCGCTGCATCGATTTCATGATCGATGCCGGCTCGAACGGCCTCTGCATCCTCGCCAATTTCTCCGAGCAGTTCGTGCTCACCGATGCCGAGCGGGAAACCGTGATGCATGCCGTGCTGGAGCATGTCGCGGGCCGGGTTCCCGTGATCGTCACCACCACGCATTTCAGCTCGGCCGTCTGCGCCGCGCGCAGCCAGCAGGCCGAAGCCGCCGGCGCCGCGATGGTGATGGTGATGCCGCCCTATCATGGCGCGACCTTCCGCGTCCCTGAGAAGGGCATCGTCGAATTCTTCAAGGTGCTCTCCGGCGCCATCACCATTCCGATCATGATCCAGGATGCGCCGGTCGCGGGCACGCCGCTGTCGGTCGAGCTGCTGGCGCGGCTGGCGCGCGACTTCGCCAACATCCGCTATTTCAAGATCGAGGTGCCGGGCGCGGCCTCAAAGCTCCGCAGCCTGATCGAGGCGGGCGGCAAGGACATCGAGGGCCCCTGGGACGGCGAGGAGGCGATCACGCTGCTCGCCGATCTCGACGCCGGCGCCACCGGCGCGATGACCGGCGGCGGCTATCCCGACGGCATTCGCCAGATCGTCGATCCCTATTTCGCCGGGAAGCGCGAGGAAGCGAAGGCCGCCTACGAGCGCTGGCTGCCGCTGATCAATTACGAGAACCGCCAATGCGGCCTGATCGCCTGCAAGGCGATGATGCAGGCCGGCGGCGTGATCAAGTCGGACGCGGTGCGCCATCCCTTGCAGCCGCTGCATCCGGCCACGCGCGCGGGCCTGCTGGAACTCGCCAAGGAGCGCGACGCGCTGGCGCTGCGGTGGGGGAAGTAGCGGTACCAAACACTCAGTGTCGTCCCGGACAAGCGCGCCTCAAGCGCGCGTAGATCCGGGACCCATAGCCACAGAGAGAAGTTTGGCGAAGACTCGGAGCGGGCAGCTCGCTTGATAACCACTCCCTGGGATTATGGGTCCCCGCGTTCGCGGGGACGACATCGAGTGTGAGGCCCGCTCTCCAGCCTCACTCGCCAGCTTCCCCAGTTGGCTGAAGGCGTCGAATTAGCGCGGTTCGGCCGTTTCCCGCAGCCCGGCGATGAAGTAGGGTACGTTCGCCAACCAGGCCCCGCGGAGCATCTCGAGACATCGTGTAACACCTCTTCATAATGCCGTTATCCCGAGCCAGGTTGGCGCGAACCGACAGAACAGGGAGGCAGTGCCATGACGATGAGGCCGGATCCCACATTTCACGCATCGCCCAGGCTTGCGATGGAAGCACCTGCGGAGAACTTCGCCTACACGTTGCTGCTCAGTCCGGATTTCTCGAAGCCGGATGCTCTCGCGGTCATCGACGTCAAGCCGGGATCGCCGACCTACAGCCAGATCGTCCACACCGTGACGATGCCCAACAAGGGTGATGAGTTTCACCACTTCGGCTGGAATGCCTGCTCCTCCGCTCTGTCGCCGCTCGCCGGACATGCCTTCATCGAGCGGCGCTATCTCATCATCCCCGGAATCCGTTCGTCGCGGATCTACATCATCGATACCAAGCCAGATCCGACCAAAGCCAAGATCCACAAGATCATCGAGCCCGAGGAAATCTTCAAGAAGACCGGCTATTCGCGGCCGCACACCATCCATTGCGGGCCGGACGGCATTTACGTGAGCACGCTGGGTGGTGGCGGTAAGGACGGCACCAACGGGCCACCAGGCGTCTTCATCATGGATTGCGAGACGTTCGAGGTCCTCGGACGATGGGAGATCGACCGCGGTCCGCAGGCGCTGCATTATGACTTCTGGTGGAATCTGCCGCGCGATTACATGGTGACGAGCGAATGGGCCTTGCCGCCGCAGTTCGAGAACGGGATCGTCCCGGAGGATCTGCTGGCGAATAAATATGGCCATCGTCTCCACTTCTGGGATCTTCGCGCCCGGCGCAACGTGCAGACCATCGACCTTGGCGCCAATCATCAGATGGCGCTCGAGGTGCGGCCTGCGCACGATCCGGTTCGCGAATACGGCTTCGTGGGCGTCGTGGTCGACACCACCAATCTCGAAGCATCGATCTGGACCTGGTGGCGCGAAGGCGGGAAATTCCACGCCGAGAAGACGGCAACGATCCCGCCCGAACCCGCGCCAAAGGAGAATCTCCCGCCGCTGCTGCAGGGATTTGGCGCCGTGCCGCCGCTCGTGACCGACATCGACCTGTCGATGGATGACCGGTTTCTCTATGTGTCGTGCTGGGGCACCGGTGAAATGCGCCAGTACGACGTCACCGATCCCAGAAAGCCGAAGCTTGCGGGCTCCGTCCACATCGGCGGCATCGCACGCCGTACAGCGCATCCGAATGGCAAGTCCTTTGCGGCCGGCCCGCAAATGGTCGAGATCAGCCGCGACGGCAGGCGCGTGTACTGGACCAATTCGCTCTATTCCACCTGGGACGACCAGTTCTATCCCGATGGGGTTCCGGGCGTGGAGGTGATGGCCAATGTCGGTCGCAACGGCGGCCTCGAGCTCGACAAGGACTATTTCGTGAGCTTCCCGGACGGCTATCGTGCGCACCAGATCAGGCTGGAGGGCGGCGATTGTTCGACGGACTCCTTTTGCTACCCGTCGGTCTAGATGGTGGGCACGCGAGCCCGGCGCTTGGCTGGCTGTGGCTCGCCCTTGTCGCGAGCGGCCTCTATCACGGAGTCAATCCGGGGATGGGATGGCCGCTTGCCGTTTCGGCCGGGCTCATGGACAAGAGCCCGCGCGCGCTCTTTCGTGCGTTGTGGGCCCTGTCGGCCGGGCATCTCCTGGCAACATTTCTCGTGCTGCTGCCATTCGCGTTCCTGCTCGTGCTGGCCGAGTGGCAGCGTTCGATCCAGATTGGCGCGAGCCTTCTCGTCATCGGCTTCGGCGTTTATCGGCTGATCGCGCGGCGTCATCCCCGCGCGCTGGCACGAATTCCGCCGACGCAATTGGCGCTCTGGTCATTTGCCGTCGCCATCGCTCACGGCGCCGCCTTGATGCTCGTGCCGATCTATCTCGGGCTCTGCCAGGCCTTCGAATTCGATGCCGGCCATGAAGCGGCGGGCGCGCTGATGAAGACAAGTCTGGGGATGGCGGTGCTGGTGTCCCTGGTGCATGTTGCCGCCATGGTCGGCGCCGGCGGATGTCTGGCGTGGCTGGTCTACCGCCATCTTGGATTGAGGTTCGTCTCGCGAAGCTGGTTCAATCTGGATGCAGTCTGGGCGGCCAGCCTCGTTCTGGTTGGCGCGGTGGCGCTCGCCTTGAATCTTGCGAGCTGGCGCTGAGGTCTATCGCGCCAGAGGCCACTCGTCGACGATGTGGAATCTTGCCGCCGCATCATCCTGCCGAAATAGCGCGATGCGGTCGATCGCCAGCGTATCGAGACCGAGCGTCGCAAACCGCGGCCTCAGCATCTCCAGGATCGGTCCGCGGCGCTCGGCATCCAGCCGCCCCGTCAGCGTCATGTGGAAGCGGAATTCTTCCATCACGTAAGGGTAGCCCCAACGGTCGAGATAGTCGCGCTGCCGCTCGCTGAGTTTCTCGGGTTTGCGCCGCGCCCGATCGCCCGCCGACAGCGCGGCGCGAAACGAGTCGAATTCGCGGACGCAATCGGCGGCGAGCTGCTGGAGCGCCTCGACCGGCTCGGCCGGAATGACGGCGATGAAGCCGCTGATGGCATCGACCACGGGCCGGATCACGGCAAGCGGCCGCGATTTGCCGGCGAATGCGGCGCAGGCGGCCATCAGTTCCGCTTCGGTCCTGTCTGATACGAGCGCCATCGGCGCCTTCAGCGTGGCGTGAAAGCCGTATTTGCGTGGATCGGCGCTGACGTCGCGCCAGTCCGGCGCGACATGCAGCGCATCACGCGGGAACGGCAATTCGTTGCCGGTGTAGGCATCGTAGCCGAGCAACTCGGCGCCGAAGCGGGACAGCGCGCTGTCACTGCCGGCGGCAAAATAGATCGCGTAGCGGGGAAAACCTGTCATCGCCTCAGCATAACCAATTTAGGCCGCGACGACAGCCTCGCGCGGCGTCGCCACAGCAGTGAGCAGCCGCGTCGCATCGGTGAGATGGACGAGCTTTCCGCCTGCGATCACCGCGATCAGCCGCGGCCGCAGCTTCACGCTGTCGTCGACCAGCAGAATGTCGGCGCGGCGACCTTCCGCGAGCACGCCGCGATCGGCAAGGCCGGTGGCACGCGCCGGCCCGGCGGAGACCAGATTCCAGGCTTCCGTCAGCGGCAGCACGCCATCGGCGGCGAGGCGGAACGCGGCGAGCAGCTGCGCGGGATAATAATAGTCCGACGCCAGCACCGAGCAGAGCCCCTTGGCGATCATGTCGGAGGCCTTCGTCCAGCCGGTGTGGCTGCCGCCGCGCACGACGTTGGGCGCGCCGTAGACGATGGCATCGCCGTGGCTTGCTGCCGCCCGTGCCGTCTCCTCGTTGATCGGAAACTCCGCGATGTCAGCGCCGAGCTCGCGAAACTCCTGGCGCATCGCCGGCGTCGCATCGTCGTGCGAGAGCATCCGCACGTCGGCTGCGCGCGCCACAGCGGCCAGCCGCGCAACCGAAGCCGGCACTTCGTCGGCGCGCGAGACCACGCGTTCGACCAGCCGGTCGAATTCCTCAGCTGACAGCCCGGTGCGCTCCACCATGCGGTTGCGCTTGCGCGGCTTGGCCATGTCGGCGACCGTGCCGTCCATGTGGTCGTTGAAAGCGAACAGGTCGACCCGGCCTTCGTCGAGCCACTCGCTGATCTCGGCCTCGGCGCCGAGATTGTAGGTCTCGTGCCGCAGATGGAAGCGGGTATCCGCGGCGAATTGCGGACGCTGCCGCTCGATGGCCTCCATCAGGCCGCGCGCGTTATCGGCGCTGCGCAGGCCCGGCTCCCACGAGCAGGTGGTGGCGTGAAAGACGGTGGTGATGCCGTTGCTGATCGCCTGGCGATCGCTGTCGGCGAGCGCGACGTCGATCGGGAAGTCGACACCGGCGCGCGGCATCATCTGCCGCTCGAAGGCATCGCCATGCAGATCGACGATGCCGGGCAGCACCAGCAGGTTGCGCGAATCGATTGTCAGCCGCGCCCGGCCCCGTGAGGCATCGACCTGCGCGATGTCCGGTCCGGACACCGTCAATGACGTTTCGACGAATTCGGCGCCGATCAGGGCCCGGCCGCCTTCAAGGAAAATGTCTGTCACGCGACCGCGTTTCGTTTGCTGGTAAGGGATCTGGTCAGGGGAGCCGCCCCTGCTTCGTATGTCGCAAGAAAATCTTCAATCCCGAGCTTGCGGAAATCGGGCAGGGCTTCACGCAACTTGTCGTGATCCCAGTCCCACCAGGCGAGCCGCGCGAGCCTTCCGGCGATCTCCTCGGAGAAACGCCGCCGCACGATCCGGGCCGGATTGCCGGCGACGATGGCGTAGGCCGGCACGTCCTTGGTGACGATGGCGCCGGCCGCGATCACCGCGCCGGTGCCGATGTTGCGGCCCGGCAGCACGATCGCGCCGTGGCCGATCCAGACGTCGTGGCCGATATGGACGTGATGCTGGCGCCGCCAGTCGAAGAATTCGGCGTCGTCGCTCTCGCCTTCGAAGTAGGCGCTCGAGCGATAGGTGAAATGCGCCTGGGTCGCGCGGTGCATCGGATGATTGCCGGGATTGATGCGCGTCATGGCCGCGATCGAGCAGAACTTTCCGATGGTGGTGTAGGTGATCTGGGAATCGTTCACGACATAGGAGTAATCGCCCATCGCCACTTCATGCAGGATGGTGCGCGCGCCGACCTCGGTATAGGCGCCGAGCCTGGTCTCATGCAGTTTGGCCGAGGGATCGATGGTCGGCTGGACCGAAAGAGTTTTGGCGGCCATGTTGCATCCGGAGCGCGAGGGCGGGCGTTCCTCTTCGAGCGGCTTGATGACGATGTCATGACGCGGCGATGACAGGGGATGAGGTGTGTAGGATCGCCGCACTGCAACGCCCGTGTCACACAAGTGTCAAGCGCGGGCGTTAGCGGTTGGCTCCAGCTAATCTGGAGTCCTGCATGCTGGTGGTGGAAGGTCTGACGTGTCGCTTCGGCGCGAAAGCCGCGGTGGACGACGCTTCGTTTCAAGTCTCCCCCGGCGGCTTCGTCGGTGTGATCGGACGGTCCGGCGCCGGCAAGTCGACGCTGCTGCGAACCATCAATCGTCTCGCGACGCCGACGCAGGGCCGCATCCTGTTCGACGGCATCGACGTCACCGCGCTGCGCGGCAAGGAACTGCGGCAGTGGCGGGCGCGCTCGGCCATGATCTTCCAGCAGTTCAACCTGGTCGGCCGGCTCGACGTCCTCACCAACGTCCTGATGGGAAGGCTTGCGACGATGCCGGCCTGGCGCTCGCTGTCGCAAGTGTGGCCCGAGCAGGACAAGGCGCTGGCGATGTCCGCGCTCGAACAGTTCGACATCGCATCGCTCGCGGCCCAGCGCGCCGACCAGCTCTCCGGCGGCCAGCAGCAGCGCGTCGCGATCGCACGTGCGCTCGTGCAGCAGCCCGACATCATCCTCGCCGACGAGCCGATCGCATCGCTCGATCCGCGCAACACCAAGATCGTGATGGATGCGCTGCTGCGCATCAACAAGCATTTCGGCATCACCGTGATCTGCAATCTGCATTCGCTCGATCTGGCGCGCAGCTATTGCGACCGCCTGATCGGCATGGCGCAGGGCCGGGTGGTGTTCGACGGCGCGCCGGCCGCACTGACCGACCACGTCGCGCGCGAGCTTTACGATCTCGAAGCCGCCGACGTCATGGGCACCATGCCTGACCCGGCGCCCGCGGGCGTCCCGGCACTTGGAACGGCGGCCGCCGCCTGAGCCGCGTCGCGCCTGTTTGAGTTGCAAGTTTTGCGTCAACCGACCCCAACCGATGAAGAGGGTATCATGATCACTCGTAGACTCGTTCTTGCCGGCGCCGCGGCGCTCGCCTTCGCCTCGTCGGCTTCCGCCGAAGACTGGAAAGCCAAATATCCCGAGCTGACCTTTGCGGTCGTCCCGGCCGAGAACGCCTCCGGCGTCACCGAGCGCTGGGCGCCTTTCGTGAGCTATCTCTCCAAGGAACTGGGCGTGAAGGTCACGCTCCGCATCGCCAACGACTACGCTGCCGTCATCGAGGGCCAGCGCGCTGGCAACATCCATATCGCCAGCTATGGCTCGGCCTCGTTCGCCCGCGCCCGCCTGACCGGCGTCAAGTCCGACGCCTTCGCCAACGACATCAACGCCGACGGCTCGACCGGTTATTATTCGGTGTTCTTCGTCAAGGCGAGCAGCGCCTACAAGAGCGTCGACCAGCTCAAGGGCAAGAACCTCGGCCTCGTCGATCCGAACTCGACCTCCGGCAACAATGTGCCGCGCTTCGAGCTGGACAAGATGGGCATCCCCGATGCCGACGGCTATTTCGGCAAGGTCGTCTTCACCGGCAGTCACGAGAACGCGATGCTGGCGCTGTCGCAGGGCACCGTCGACGTTGCCGCCAACCAGTGGACCAGCGACGACGATTCCACGCTGGCGCAGATGCTGACCAAGGGCATGCTGAAGAATGCCGACGGCTCGGCGATGAAGAAGGACGACTTCCGAATCATCCATAAGTCGGCGCCGATCATCAACGGCCCCTATGCCTACAATTCCGACCTGCCGGAAGACGCCAAGGCCGCTATCGCCAAGGCGTTCTTCGACGCGCCGGCCAAGGACAAGGCCGCGTTCGACCGCCTCTCCGACGGCCAGAAGAAGGGCTTTCATCCCGCCACCACCAAGGATTGGGATGGCACGATCGAGCTGATCAAGTTCGTCGATGCGCTGCGTAAGAAGAAGGCGTCCTGATCTCAGGGCGATGTAACTGGAGCCGGGTCCTTGGACCCGGCTCTTTCTTTGACGGAACTTGGCTCAGGCCGATGACAACAGCGGTTTCGATCCTCCCCGAGCAGCAGCTTGCCGTGCTCAACGCCGCTTATCGCCAGGCGGTCGGGCGCAGGCGGCTCCGCCTGCTGTTGGGGATCGCGGTCTTCGCCGCCGCGCTGCTTCTCGCCGCGGTCGGCGCGGAAGTGAATCTGCGCACGCTGTTCACCTATTTCGGCAATTTCATCAGCTATTTCGACCGCATCCTCACGCTCGACAACGGCCAGCGCGTCTGGACCGATGTCGGCGAGTGGCTCTGGGGCTGGCGCAAATGGCTGAAGATGCTCGGCGAGACGCTGCTGATCTCCTATGTCGGCACGCTGATCGGCGCGACCTTGGCATTTTGTCTGAACTTCTTCGCGGCTGAAAACACCTCGCCCGCACCCTGGCTGCGCTTCGTCGTCCGGCGCCTGCTCGAATTCGCCCGCACCGTTCCGGGCATCGTCTTCGCGCTGATCTTCGTCATCGCCTTCGGGCTCGGACCGATGGCGGGCGTGCTCGCGATCGCGATCCACTCCACCGGCGCGCTCGGAAAGCTGTTCTCGGAAATCGTCGAGAACGCCGATATGAAGCCGGTCGAAGGCATCCGCTCGACCGGCGCGAGCTGGCTGTCCTGCATGCGGTTCGCCGTCGTGCCGCAGGTGACCGCGGGCTATGCGAGCTACGCGCTGCTGCGCTTCGAGATCAACGTCCGCGAAGCCTCGGTGATGGGCTTCGTCGGCGCCGGCGGCATCGGCCAGGAGCTCGTCGTCGCCATCCGCAAATTCTACTATTCGGACGTCAGCGCGATCCTGCTCACCATCATCGTCACCGTGTTCATCATCGACATCAGCACCGGTTGGCTGCGCGGCCGCCTGTTCGGCAAGGAGGCGCGGACGTGACGAGGCGGCAAGCGGTCGACACGCGAGAGCTTCGCGCGCGCTATCCCGATGTGTTCGACCGTCCGGCCTCGGCGCGGCTTGCCACGCCGGCGATGATCGTCGCGGCGTTCGCGATCCTCATTTACGGCCTGGTCGATCTCGATTTCTCGCCGTCGCGATTCTTCGCAGGTCTCAGCCAGCTCGGCTGGATCAGCCTGATGATGATCCCGCCCGATCCCGGCTCGTCGCTGCCGGTCTACCTGAAGGCACTCGGCGAGACGCTGTCGATTGCACTGCTCGGCACCACGCTCGCCGCCGTCTTCGCACTCCCCGTCAGCCTTCTGGCCGCGCGCAACGTGGTGCCGTCGAAGCTCCTGCGCTTTCCCGTGCGCCGCGTGCTGGATTCGATCCGCGGCGTCGACACGCTGATCTGGGCGCTGGTGTGGATCAACGTCGTCGGGCTTGGCCCGTTCGCCGGCGTGCTTGCCATTGCGGTGTCGGATTTCGGCGCCTTCGGAAAGCTGTTCTCGGAGGCGATCGAGGCCGCCGACCAGAAGCAGGTCGAGGGCATCCGCGCCTCCGGCGGCAGCCCGCTGCACGAGATCCGCTTCGGCCTGTTGCCGCAGGTCCTGCCCGTGATCGCCGGGCAGGTGCTCTATTTCATCGAATCCAACACCCGCTCGGCCACCATCATCGGCATCGTCGGCGCCGGCGGCATCGGCCTCCAGCTCGCCGAGCAGATCCGCGTGCTGGAATGGCAGAAGGTGTCGTTTCTGATCCTGATGATCCTGGTCGCGGTCGCCGCGATCGATTTCATCTCGGGCAAGCTGCGCTTTGCGATTATCGGGCGGCGGGCTGTCGCCTGATCAAAGGTGCTGTAGGGTGGGTTAGCCGAAGGCGTAACCCACCACTGTTTATCTCCGCGGAGACAGAAGAGGTGGGTTACGCCTTCGGACTGCGCTTCGCGCAGCCCAAGGCTAACCCACCCTACGACTCCACCAGAAACTCCACCCGCTCCGCCGCGAAGCGCGAATGCTTGGTCATCAGCGGCTTACCGTCGAGATCGTGGTCGGTCGCATCGACCACCAGGATCGGCCGTCCCAGCGCCAGATCGAGCCGCGCCGCGTCGGTGGCGTCGACGATGCCGGCGGTGATCCGGGTCGCGCCGCGGCGATAGTCGCGGACGCCGTAATGTTCCAGCAGCTTCGTCATCGAGCGCGTCGCTGCGAACACGGCGCCGGCACCCGGAAATAATTCCGCCGACAGCCAGGTGGTGGAGACGCAGATCGGCGTGCGATCGGCAAGGCGGATCGCCTCGATCCGCACCAGCGGCGCGCCGGCCTTCAAGCCGAGCTCGCGCGCCAGTTCACGGGTCGCGACATCGTCGGTCGCCTCGATCAGCTGCCCGCGCGGCTCGCGGCCGCCGGCGCCGACGATCTCGGAGAAGCGGGTGCGTGAGCGCAGGGGATAAGCGAGCTTCTGTGCCTCGACATAGGTTCCGCTGCCGCGCTCGGCGCGCACGAGGCCGCGCTCGGCAAGGGCTGCCAGCGCGCGCCGCACGGTGTGGCGGTTCACCCGATAGGTTTCGGCGATTTCCATCTCGCCCGGCAATTTGTCGCCGGCCGCGAAGCGGCCATCGGCGATGCCGCGCTCGATGCCGTCGGCAACGAGGCGCCATAGCGCGACGCCCGAGGAGGCGGTGTTCTGCATGCTCATGTTGCGGCAACCTACTCCAGAAATCACAGCTTTGTCACGAAACAGTCATGGCGCTCCCGTATGAAGTTGTCTATTATCATAGACAACTTCGATGCGGCAAGTTCTGTCAGAGGTTCGGTGGATCAGGTGACCCAGCACAACAACCAGCAAGCCCAGCGTCAGGCCGCCATGGCCGTGCTGGCGCACGCGGAGGCGGGCGAGATCGCCGCCCGCCTCCGCAACTTGGCTGTCCCGGCCCATCAGGATTTGCGTGCGCCCGAAAACGGCCTCGTCATGCTGCGTGGCCGGGTCGGCGGCGACGGCGCGCCCTTCAATCTCGGCGAAGCCACGGTGTCGCGCGCCGCGGTCCGGCTGGCGAGCGGCGAGGTCGGGTTCGGCTACACGCTCGGGCGCGACGGCGAGAAAGCGCGGCTGATCGCACTGTGTGACGCGCTGGCGCAGTCGCGCGATTTTGGCGCGTCGGTGGAGAGGGACGTAATCGCGCCGTTGCGTGAGCAGCTTATGATTCGCCGGAAGCAGGCGGCGGCCGAGACCGCCGCGACGAAGGTTGATTTCTACACCATGGTGCGCGGTGAGGGGTGAGATCATGACCACGATTGCGGAACTGCCCCCGGGCTTCGCCGACAAGGTGCTGTCGGCGCAATCGACCTTTCGCTCGGTGATGGACGCGATGGCGCGGCCGGGCTCGGTCCAGCGCGTCGTGCCGATGGCTGGCAAGCCGGAAACGATGATGCGCGGCACCGCCGCGATCGCGCTGACGCTGTTCGACCACGACACGCCGCTCTGGCTCGACGCGCGGATGGCGGAGAGCCCGGACGTGGTGAAATGGCTGAAGTTCCACACCGGCGCGCCGGTGGTGCAGGATTCCTCCATCGCGAGCTTTGCGCTGATCAGTGACGGCGGTGCGCTGCCGCCGCTCGAACGCTTCGCGCTCGGCACCAGCGAATATCCGGATCGGTCCACCACATTGATCCTCCAGGTCGACAGCCTCGACGCAGGACGCAGCTTCGAGCTGCGCGGTCCCGGCATCGACGGCGCCGCGATGCTCCAGGCGTCGGTCAAGCCGTTCGATCTGTTCGAGCGCCTGCGCGTCAACGAAGCACTGTTTCCGCGCGGCATCGATGTGGTGCTGGTCGCCGATGACGCCGTGGCCGCGATCCCCCGCACCACGCGCATCGTGAGCAAGGGAAGCTAGAAGCATGTATGTCGCAGTCAAAGGCGGCGAACGCGCCATCGAGAACGCCCATCGCTTGCTCGCAGATAAGCGGCGCGGCGACCGAGGCGTTCCGGAGCTCACGCTCGACCAGATCTCGGAGCAGCTTGGGCTGGCCGT
This sequence comes from Bradyrhizobium sp. CCBAU 25360, assembly GCF_028128695.1. Classification (NCBI taxonomy): domain Bacteria; kingdom Pseudomonadati; phylum Pseudomonadota; class Alphaproteobacteria; order Hyphomicrobiales; family Nitrobacteraceae; genus Bradyrhizobium; species Bradyrhizobium sp. CCBAU 25360. The sequence goes on along the minus strand of NZ_LBJA01000038.1, from coordinate 229,952 downwards.
CGACCGTGTCATGAGCGAAGGCTCGCTCTATGATCGCGAGCTCGCGGCGCTCGCGATCAAGCAGGCGCGCGGCGACCTGATCGAGGCGATCTTCCTGGTTCGCGCCTTCCGCGCCACGATGCCGCGTTTCGGCGCCAGCGAGCCGGTCGACACCGGCGCGATGCGGGTGCAGCGGCGGGTGTCCTCGACCTTCAAGGACATTCCGGGCGGCCAGATCCTCGGGCCGACCTTCGACTACACCCACCGCCTGCTCGATCCCGCGCTCGCGCAAGGCTTTGTGCCGGAGGTTCCGGCAACGGCGGAAGCGTCCACTGCGCCGACCCCGCGCGTGACCGACATTCTCGGCCGCGACGGGCTGATCGAATCCTCGCCGCAGGCCGAAGACGGCGCCAGCGTCGGCGATCTCACCCGCGAGCCGCTGAATTTTCCGGCGGACCGCGATCTGCGCCTGCAAAACCTCGCGCGCGGCGACGAAGGTTTCCTGTTGGCGATGGGCTATTCCACCCAGCGCGGCTATGGCCGCAACCATCCTTTCGCCGGCGAGATCCGCTTCGGCGAGGTCGAGGTGGAATTCCTGGCGGAGGACGTCGGCTTCGCCGTGCCGCTCGGCTCGATCGAGCTCACGGAGTGCCAGATGGTCAACCAGTTCAAGGGCTCCGCGACCGAAGCGCCGTGCTTCACCCGCGGCTATGGCCTCGCCTTCGGCCAGAGCGAGCGCAAGACCATGTCGATGGCGCTGGTCGATCGCGCGCTACGCGCCCGCGAGCTCGGCGAGGAGGCACTCGCCCCCGCGCAAGATGAAGAATTCGTGATGTCGCATTCGGACAACGTCCAGGCCACCGGCTTCGTCGAGCATCTGAAGCTGCCGCATTATGTCGACTTCCAGTCCGAGCTCGGCCTGCTCCGCAAGCTGCGCAAGGAATTCACTGACGCCCAGGCGCCTGACGCCATGAAGGAAGCCGCGGAATGAACGCGCCCGCCTACAATTTCGCCTATCTCGACGAGCAGACCAAGCGGATGATCCGCCGCGCGATCCTGAAGGCGATCGCCATTCCCGGCTATCAGGTGCCGTTCGCCAGCCGCGAGATGCCGATGCCCTATGGCTGGGGCACCGGCGGCGTGCAGGTCACCGCTGCGATCCTCGGTCCCGCCGACGTGCTGAAGGTGATCGATCAAGGCTCCGACGACACCACCAACGCGATCTCGATCCGAAAATTCTTCGCCAAGACCGCGGGCGTTGCCACGACCACGGCGACGGATGAGGCGACCGTGATCCAGACCCGCCACCGCATCCCCGAGGCGACGCTGCACGCAGACCAGGTGCTGGTCTATCAGGTGCCGATCCCGGAGCCGTTGCGCTTCCTCGAGCCGCGCGAGACCGAGACGCGGCGCATGCATGCGCTGGCCGAATACGGCCTGATGCATGTGAAGCTCTATGAGGACATCGCCCGCTTCGGCCACATCGCCACCGCCTACGCCTATCCGGTCAAGGTCAACGCGCGCTACGTGATGGATCCGTCGCCGACGCCGAAATTCGACAATCCCAAGATGGACAACTGCCCGGCGTTGCAATTGTTCGGCGCCGGCCGCGAGAAGCGCATCTATGCGATCCCGCCTTATACGCAGGTGGTGTCGCTCGATTTCGAGGATCACCCGTTCGAGCCCTACCGCTTCAACGCGCCCTGCGCGCTGTGCGGCGCGGAGAATTCCTATCTCGACGAGATCGTCACCGACGACAAGGGCGGACGGATGTTCGTGTGCTCGGACACCGACTATTGCGAGGGCCGCCAGGCCGCCGGCCATCACGGCAGCCTCAGTGCCGCGCCGTACAAGGAGAAGGCGCAAGGAGGCACCAATGGTTGATCAGGCCGCGCTCGAAAACGACCAGCCGCTGCTGGTCGCGACCTCCCTCAGCAAATCCTTCGGCCGCATCGCCGCCTGCCGCGACGTCTCCTTCTCGCTCTATCCCGGCGAGGTGCTGGCGATCGTCGGCGAATCAGGTTCGGGCAAGTCGACGCTGCTGCAACTGCTGTCGGGCCAGCTTGCGGCCAGCGGCGGCCATGTGTCCTATCGGATGCGCGACGGTGTCGCCCGCGATCTCGCCTCGCTCGGCGAAGCCGAGCGGCGCTTCCTGTACCGCACCGACTGGGGTTTTGTGCATCAGGATCCCGCCCAGGGCTTGCGCATAGCGGTCTCGGCCGGCGCCAATGTCGGCGAGCGGCTGATGGCGGTGGGGTGGAATCACTATGGCCGCATCCGCGAGACTGCCTCCGACTGGCTCACCCGCGTCGAGATCGACACCGCGCGCATCGACGATGCGCCGCGCACCTATTCCGGCGGCATGCGCCAGCGCCTCCAGATCGCGCGCAACCTCGTCACCGAGCCGCGGCTGGTGTTCATGGACGAGCCGACCGGCGGCCTCGACGTGTCCGTGCAGGCGCGCCTGCTCGACCTCCTGCGCAGCCTCGTCGCCGAGCTGCATCTCGCCGTCATCATCGTCACCCATGACCTCGCGGTCGCGCGGCTCTTGTCGCACCGCGTGATGGTGATGAAGGGCGGCCGCGTCATCGAGACCGGTCTCACCGATCAGGTGCTCGACGATCCCCGCGAGCCCTATACGCAACTCCTCGTCTCCTCGATTCTGCCGCCATGAGATTTCCGATGACCGCCATGATCGACGTTGCCAACGCCAACAAGACCTTCACCATGCACCTGCAGGGCGGCATCGAATTGCCGGTCGTCAGCGGCGTGACCTTCCAGGTCAATCCCGGCGATTGCGTCGTGCTCTCCGGGCCATCAGGCGCCGGCAAGTCCTCGATCCTGAAAATGATCTTCGGCAATTACCGCTGCGATAGCGGCCGCATCGGCATCCGCCACCGAGGCGCGGTGATTGATCTGGCCAGCGCCGAGCCGCGGCAGATCCTCAACGTCCGCCGCTCCACCATCGGCTATGTCAGCCAGTTCCTGCGCGCGGTGCCGCGCGTGGCCACCATCGACGTCGTCGCCGAGCCGCTGATCGTCAACGGCATGGCCCGCACTGAGGCGCAGGCCCGCGCCGGCGAGCTGCTGCACCGCCTCAACATCCCCGAGCGCCTCTGGCAGCTTCCGCCCGCGACCTTCTCCGGGGGCGAGCAGCAGCGCGTCAACATCGCGCGCGGCTTCATCTCGGACCTGCCGATCCTGCTGCTGGACGAGCCGACCGCCTCGCTCGATGCCGCCAACCGCGCCGTCGTGGTCGAGCTGGTCGTCGAGAAGAAACGCCAGGGCGTCGCCATGGTCGCCATTGTCCATGACGACGAAATCCGTCATCTGATTGCCGACCGCATCGTTGACGTCACCAGCTTCGCCGCCGCGGCCTGAGGGACATGGAAATGAACGCCAAGCCGAAGGACATTGTGATCGCCAACGCCAGGATCGTGCTGGCCGACCGGGTGATCGAGCAGGGCTGGCTCGCTCTTGCCGACGGGCGCATTGCCGAGATCGGCGATGGGACTGCGCCTGCGGGCGCCGAGGATGCCGGCGGCGATTTGATCATGCCGGGGCTGATCGAGCTCCACACCGACCATCTCGAAGCCCATTACGTGCCGCGGCCAAAGGTGTTCTGGAATCCGGTTGCCGCCGTCATCTCCTACGACGGCCAACTCGCGACGTCGGGCATCACCACCGTGTTCGATTCGCTCCGGGTCTGGCGCGAGGACGGCGCCGAGGAGGTCGATGGCCGCGCCGGCGTGCTCGCCGCCGCGATCACGACCGCGCGCGACGCCAGCCTGCTGCGCGCCGACCACTTCCTGCATCTGCGCTGCGAAATCCCGATGCCGAGCGTGGTCGAGGAGGCCAGGGAGCTGATCGACCGTCCCGACGTCAAGCTGATGTCGCTGATGGACCACACCCCCGGTCAGCGTCAGTTCCGCGACGAGGTCAAGCTGCGCGACTATTACCGCGGCAAGGGCGGCGGCAAGACCGATGCCGAGCTCGACGAACTGTTCGCAAAGCGCTTCGAATATCAAAAGCTCTATGCCGCCACCAATATGCGCGAGATCGTGTCGCTGGCGCATCAGTACCAGATCCCGCTCGCGAGCCACGACGATACCACCGAGGAGAACGTCGCGGATGCCGTGCGCGACCGCGTGTCGGTGGCGGAATTCCCGACCACGCTCGAGGCCGCGCGCGGCTTGCACGAGGCCGGCATCGACATCCTGATGGGCGCGCCGAACGTCGTGCGCGGCGGTTCGCATTCCGGCAACATCGCCGCGGTCGATCTCGCCCGCGAGGGCCTGCTCGATATCCTGTCGTCGGACTACATTCCGTCGAGCCTCCTGATGGGCGCGCTGCAATTGCCCGAGCATGTGCCCGCCATCGGCCTTCCCGCGGCGATCCGCACCGTGACGAAGGCGCCCGCGGAAGCGGTGGGCCTCACCGACCGCGGCGAGGTCGCGATCGGCAAGCGCGCCGACCTCATTCGCGTGCATGTTGCCGGCAGTGTTCCCGTCGTCCGCAGCGTCTGGCGCGAAGGAAGCCGCGTCGCATGAGCGAGATCCCGGCCATGGCGCAGGACGACGCGGGCGCGATCGGTCCCGGCCGGCTCGTGCTCGTGGTCGGTCCCAGCGGCGCCGGCAAGGACACGCTGCTGCGGCTCGCGCAGGCGGCCTGCGTTGACGATCACGACATTGTCTTCCCGCGCCGAATCGTGACGCGTGAATCCTCCGCCGACGAAGACAATGTCGCGCTCGGCTTCGACCAATTCCGCCGCGCGTGCGAGCATGGCGATTTCGCCGTGCATTGGGACGCGCACGGGCATTCCTATGCGCTGCCGCTCGCCATCAACGAGGATATCCGCGCCGGCCGCACGGTCGTCGCCAATGTCTCGCGCACGGTGATCGGCGCGCTGCGCCAGACCTACGCCGACGTCGTGGTGGTCGCGATCACGGCGCCGCCGGATGTGCTGGCCGCGCGGCTGGCCGCGCGCGCGCGACAGAGCGACGGCAATATCGCCGAGCGCCTCACTCGCAGCGTCGACGACAGGTCGGCGCAGGCGGATGTCACCATCCTCAATGCCGGTAGCGCCGAGTATCACGCCCGCCAGCTCGTGCGCGTGATCAGGAACGAAGGCTGGCACGATCAGCCAGTACAGCAAGGAGGACGGAATGTCGGTGATTGAAACGATCGAACAGCTGGAGGCCATCTACGGCGCCACCAACGACGCCTCGACCGTGAAAGTCGCCGACCACGTCACCCCGCTCTACCGCGTCTTCATCGAGAAGGCGCCGTTCGCCGCGCTTGCCACCATCGGCCCCGAGGGCATCGACTGCTCGCCGCGTGGTGATTTGCCCGGCTTCGTCCGTATCCATGATCCCAAGACGCTGATGCTGCCGGATCGCCGCGGCAACAATCGTGTCGACTCCTTGCGCAACATCGTGCGCGATCCCAGGGTGTCGTTGATGTTCCTGATCCCCGGCTCCGGCAATGCGGTTCGTGCCAACGGTCGCGCACATCTATCCATCGATCCCGAGCTGCTGGCCTCGTTCAAGGTGGAAGGCAAGGCGCCGCGCAGCGTCATGGTGATGAAGGTGGACGAAATCTACTTCCAGTGCGCCCGCGCCATCGTCCGCTCCGAGCTCTGGAATCCCGACAAGCGTATCGATCCGAAGACGCTGCCGACGCCGGGCCAGATCCTCGCCGAGATGAGCGACAACCAGGTCGGCGGCGCGGAGTACGATCGCATCTGGCCGGAACGGGCTGCCGCGACGATGTGGTGACGTTCCGCGCTCTCTCGTCTCCCTGGCCCCGCTCTTGCGGGGAGAGGGCGGGGTGAGGGGTTCTCTCCGCAAGTTCAGTATCGTAGGGTGGGCAAAGGCGCGCTTGCGCCGTGCCCACCTCCTGTCCAACATCGCGACAGATCGTGGGCACGCTTCGCTTTGCCCACCCTACAAGAGCCCGGCATATCGCCGCGGCGATCCTTGCCGCGCAAGATGAATCCGGCTGCAAGCGCATCCTGTGGGAGAAGCACCCCCGCGCGCGGCCCGCAAATATGGATAGCCATTTCATTGACCAATCGCGGCAATCGCTGGATATTTGCAGCATCGAAACTGCTCCTCGAGTCCACGCCGCACCATGAGAACCGATCGCCAGCGCAATTCCAATGACATGCATGTGTGCATGACGCGGCGCTGTTTCTCGGCGGCGACGGGCGCCTGTTGTTGTTGCTGACCTCGTCCTAGCAACATCCACACCGCAAATTTGCAAGTCAGGAGCGCCGGAATTCCGGCGAACGAGCAGTCATGTCTCAGGCTCAGTCCAACGCCTACATCATCGAGATCCACGACCGTGCCGCCGGCATCGTCACGAGGGATGCCCGCGGCTTCCGCTTCTTCTCCTCCGAGCGCCTGTTTGACAGTCTCGAAGGCCGTCAGTTCCGCTCGGCGCGAGAGGCCGAGCGCGCGGCCCGCGCGGTGCTCTCCGAGCGGAGCCGGCGCGCGAATTCTCCGTTCTTCGCCAACTGAATCCAACGCAAAGGAACGCAACATGATTGCACGACGCCATTTTCTGACCGCAGCGCTGCTCGTCGCGACCGCATTCAATGTGTCCGCGCACGCCGAGGACAAGCCCGCGGAGATCCGGATCGGCACGCAGAAGGGTGGCTTCTTCCCGGCCGTGCGCCAGCGTCAGACACTCGAAAACGCCTTCAGGCCGCTCGGCATCGAGGTCAAATGGGTCGACTTCCAGTTCGGTCCGCCGCTGCTGGAGGCCATCAATGTCGGTAGCGTCGATTTCGGCTTCGTCGGCGATACGCCGCCGATTTTCGCGCAAGCGGGCGGCGCCAGGATCCGCTACGTCGCGGCTGTGAAGTCCGAAGGCGACAATCAGGCGATCATCGTGCCGAAGGATTCACCGATCAAGACGCTCGCCGACCTCAAGGGCAAGCGCGTCGCCTTCGGCAAGGGATCGAGCGCGCACAATCTGCTGGTCGCATCGCTCGACAAGGCCGGGCTGTCCTGGTCTGATATCACGCCGGCGCCGCTCGCGCCGGCTGATGCGACCGCGGCTTTCGTCAAGGGCTCGGTCGACGCCTGGTCGATCTGGGATCCGTATCTGGCGCTCGCCGAACTGAAGGAGGGCGCGCGGGTGATCGCGTTCGACAAGGACGTGCACAGGCCGAACGCCTACTACATCGCCAACACGGATTTCGTCGAGAAATATCCGTCGCTGGTCGCCCGGCTCAACACCACCTTCGCCTCGGAAGGCGCCTGGGCGAACTCACATCACGAGGAGGTCGCGAAGGCGCAGTCCGAGGCGACCGGTGTCGACATCGAGGCCGTCCGCCGCTTCGTCAATCGATCGACTTACAGCGTGGTGCCGCTCGACGCCGAGGTGATCAAGACCCAGCAGGCCGTCGCCGACCGCTTTGCAAAGCTCGGCCTGATCCCGAAGCCGGTCAACGTCTCCGACATCGTCTGGAAGTGGACGCCGGGGTCCTGAGATAACGCGACGGCGTCATGCCCGGGCTTGTCCCGGGCATCCACGTTCTTTGTGTTGCAAGAAAGATCGTGGATGGCCGGGACAAGCCCGGCCATGACGCCGTGGAAGTTCTTGCGGCCGAACTCTCAGCCCCTCAGCGCCGCCAGCAATTCATCCGGGCGCTCGGCCATGATCATGTGGCCGGCGCCCGGCACAACGACGGTCTTCGCATGCGGGATGGCGGCCGCAAGCGTCTTGCCCGCCTTCGCCGGCGTCATCATGTCGCGTTCGCCGAGAATCAATGTCGTCGGCACCTTCACACTCGCGGCAGCGGTCAGCGCATTCGCGTAGGCATTGCAGGCCGACAGATCCCTGAACAGCACGCCCGGCTCGCAAGACTTCAGCACCGCCTGCGCGCCGCCATGCATCCACAGGCCCGGCGCGAGACTGCCGCCGAGCTCGGCGTTGAATCCGAGGCCCCAAATCGAGACCATGTCGTTGGCGTCCTGCGAGTTGGCCTCGGCGGCCTTCAACAAATCCGGGCCGACCGTCATGGTCGCGGCGGTGCCGATCAGGCTCAGCGCGGAAACCTTGTCGGGGTGACGGGCCGCCGTCTCCAGCGAGATCAGCGATCCCATGGAATGGCCGATCAGATGCGCCTTCGCAGCTCCCGCCGCATCGAGCAGCGCCGCGGTCCAGTCGGCCATCTCGGCGATGCTGCCGAGCGAAGGCCCGCTAGAGCGGCCGTGGCCGGGAAGGTCCGACGCCAGCACGGAAAAACCGTGATGGGCGAACCAGCGCGTATGCAGCGCCCAGGTCGAATGGTCGAAGCCGGCGCCGTGGATGAAGACGACCGCGGGCAGCGACTTGTCGAATTCGCGGCCGCCGGTTGCGGCAAACACATCAAGGCCGTTGACGGAGAGCTTCATGGTGTCAGACCTTCTGCGAGATGCGCAGCGCCTGCGCGAGATCGTCGATGATGTCGCCGGCGGTCTCGATGCCGACCGAGAGCCGCACCAGTTCCTCGCCGATACCAGCGGCCTTGAGTTGCTCGGCATCCATCTGCTGATGGGTGGTCGAGGCTGGGTGGATCACCAGCGTCTTGGCGTCGCCGACATTGGCGAGATGGCTGATCATGCGCAGGCTTTCGATGAACTTGCGCCCGGCGGGCCGCCCGCCCTTGATGCCGAAGGAGATGATCGAGCCGGCACCGCGCGGCAGCAGTTGCTTGGCTAGCTGATAGTCCGTGTGCGTCTCCAGCGAGGGATGCAGCACCCAGTCGACGGCCTTGTTGGACTTCAGGGCCTCCAGCACGAGGTGCGTGTTCTGCATGTGACGGTCCATGCGCACGCCCAGCGTCTCGACGCCCTGCAGAAGCTGGAACGCGTTGGTCGGCGACAGGCAGGCTCCGAAATCGCGCAAGCCTTCGGTGCGCGCACGCATGATGAAGGCGGCGGTGCCGAACTGCTCGTCGAAGACGATGCCGTGATAGCCGCCATAGGGCTCGGTCAGCACGCCGAACTTGCCCGATGCGCGCCAGTCGAAGCGGCCGCCGTCGACGATGGCGCCGCCGATCGCGATGCCGTGGCCGCCGATCCATTTGGTCGCCGAATGCATGACGATGTCGGCCCCGAGCTCGATGGGCCGGCTGAGATAGGGCGTGGCAAAGGTGTTGTCGATCAGCAGCGGAATTTTTGCGTCATGGGCGATCTGAGCGACCTTGGGAAGGTCGAGCACTTCCAGCCCGGGATTGCCGATGGTCTCGCCGATCACGAGCTTGGTGTTGGGCCTGATCGCCGCGCGGAACGCATCGAGATCGCGCGGTTTCACGAAAGTGGTGGTGATGCCGAAGCGCGGCAGCGTGTGTGCCAGCAGGTTGATGGTGCCGCCATAGAGCGAGCTCGACGCCACGATGTGATCGCCGGCGCTCAGCAGCGTCGCGATCGCCAGATGCAGCGCGGCCATGCCGCTCGCAGTGCAGATCGCGCCGACGCCGCCCTCCAGCGCCGCCAGCCGCTCCTCCAGCACGCCCGTGGTCGGATTGGAGATGCGCGTATAGATGTGGCCGGCACGCTCCAGATTGAACAGTGCGGCGGCGTGGTCGGAATCCTGGAACACGTAGGACGTGGTCTGGTAGATCGGGACCGCGCGGGCTCCGGTCACGGGATCCGGATGCTGGCCCGCATGCAGGCTCAGGGTCTCGAAGGCAGGCGGTTTTGGCGCGGGCATGCGGGGGCCTCGTTGGTCGGTCGGCGGAGGGGGCGTTGTGCCATAAAAATGCGCGCGAAGTCAGCCCATTGACAGCGCCGTGTGATGACGCGCAGCGGTGACATGATTGAGGCGAGCTCTGTCCGCATCGCCGGTGCGCTCCCTCGCCCCGTTCTTACGGGGAGAGGGTTGGGGTGAGGGGCTCCATCCGCGATCTCGGTGGCAATCGGATTCGCGGAGACTCCCCCTCACCCGGAATTCAAGCTTCGCTCGAATTCCGGCCTCTCCCCGCAAGCGGGGAGAGGCGAAGGACCACCGCCTGAGCGCTGGTTGTGATTACCCACCGATCGCCTGCTCGATACTCCGCGCCTCCCGTAACAAGATCTCCGCGACCTCCTGCTCGCGGCGGGGGCCGAGCCTCGTTCGAACGGCGGAAACGGTGATGGCGGCGGCCGGTCGCCCATCCGGGGTCTTGATCCAGGTCGAGATCGATTTCGTGCCCTGCACGAGGCCGATTTCCCTCAGGCCGTATCCGAGCCGTCGCGCGGCGGTGACCTCGCCGAGGACCGTCGCCACATCGGTCTTGTAAGCCTCGAACCGCTTCTCGTTCGCTGCGACGATCTTTCGCGCCTCCGGCGCCGGCATCGCGGCGAGGATGGCGACGCCGGCACTGGAGACGCCGAGCGGCCGGCGCGCGCCGACCTCGATCGACAGCACCTGGATCGGATAGATTCCGATCCTGCGATCGACGCACAGCGTGTCGTTGCCGGTGCGCACCGTCAGGAACATCGTGTCGCCGATTTCGGTGGAAGCACGTTGCAGCGATGGATTGGCGGCGATCAGCAGCCGCGACGGCCGCGGCCGTGCCAGCGCCAGCTCCGGCACCTGGTTGCCGATCGCGTAGCGGCCGGTCCGCTCGTGTCGCTCGACGATGCCTTCCTCGATCAGCACATGGATGATGCGATGCACGGTCGGACGGGTGAGACCGGTCGCCCGGATCACCTCGGCCAATGGCACACCGTCCTCGCGACCCGCGGCAAGAATGCGTAGCACGGCGAGGGCGCGCCGGATCGCCTGCGCGCCCTGCCGCGGTGATATCGCGTTGCGGGCGATTCGCGTCTTGTCCATAATATGGACAAGAACGCCACAATTCACTCGACAGGACAAGCGCGCATCTGGAGATTGCGCCCCGATCGAGCTGCCGCGCGCATCGCCGCACGCGACATGGAATTGGAAGCGCTGCCGGGAGGTTAACATGAGATTAATCTGGATTGCCATAGCTGCCGCCACCGCGATGCTGGCAGGGCCCGCGTCGGGCCAGCAATGGCCGGCCCGCAGCGTCAAGCTGATCGTGCCTTATCCGGCCGGCGGCAATGTCGACAGCGCCGCGCGCATCGTCGCCGACAAGCTTCAGGAAAAGCTCGGCCAGCCCTTCATCATCGATAACAAGGCCGGCGCCGGCGGCATGATCGCGGGCGAGGCGTTCGCGAAATCCGCGCCCGACGGCTACACGCTGTTCGTCGGCGCCAACGGCCCGGTGCTGTTCGCAACCGAGATCAACAAGCGCGAAGCCTATAATTGGAAAAAGGACTTCATGCCGATCTCGACCATCTCGATGACCCCGCTGGTGCTCGAGGTGCATCCGTCGGTGCAGGCGACGACGCTGAAGGAATTCCTCGATCTCGCCAAACGCGAGCCCGGCAAGTTGACCATGGCCTCGCCCGGCCCCGGCACCACCAACCATCTGCTCAGCGAGCTGATGCAGTCGAACCTCGAGCTGCAATGGGTCACCGCGCATTATCGCGGCAATGCGCCGGCGATCAACGATCTGCTCGGCGGTCAGGTGCAGTTCGCGTTCGACCAGCTGACGGTCAGCCTCCAGCACATCAAGGCCGGCCTGTTCCGCGCGCTCGCCGTCACCAGCCCGCACCGGCTGAAATCGCTGCCCGACGTGCCGACCTTCGCCGAGCTCGGCTACAAGGACTTTGACGGCCAGACCTTCACCGGCCTGTTCGCGCCCGCGGGCACGCCGGCGCCCGTCATCGACAAGCTGCACGAGACGCTGGTCGCGATCCTGAAGGATCCTGCCGTGGTCGACAAATTCGAAAAGCTCGGCGGCGAAGCCACGCCGATGACGCCGGACGAGTTCAAGGCCTACCTAGAGCGCGAGGACGCCAAGTGGATTCCGGTGGTGCGCAAGGCCAACATCAGGGCGGATTGATCGATGCGGATCGATCCCACCGAGCTCGGCGCCGAGCGCATCTACCGCCTGATGACCGGCATCGTGGTGCCGCGTCCGATCGCCTGGGTGACCAGTCTGTCAGCCACGGGCGTGCTCAACCTCGCGCCGTTCAGCGCCTTCACCTTCGTCTCGCAGAAGCCGCCGATGCTCGCCATCAGCGTCGGCCGCAAGGGTGCCGACTACAAGGACACCGCGCACAACATCCTCGATACCGAGGAATACGTCATCCACATCGCCGATACGCCGCTGATGTCGGCGGTGCACGACTCATCGGTCGAGCATCCGCCTGAAATCAGTGAGGTCGAGCATCTCGGCCTGGAGACGATTCCGAGCGAGCGCATCAAGGTGCCGCGGCTTGCCGCCGCGCCGGCGGCGATGGAGTGCCGCTTCCGGCAGTGTCTCGAGTTCGGCGAGGCCAAGAGCCGGCTGATCGTCGGTGAGGTCGTGATGTTCCATTTGCGCGACGGCCTCGTGAACGACGGCAAGGTCGAGACCAAGGCGCTCGACCCGATCGCGCGCATCGGCGGTCCCCGTTACGCCCGCCTCGGCGAGATCGTGACGCTGAACACCGTCTTCCAGACGCCCAAATCGAAAGACTGAGCGCGCCGCCAGCCGCGCTGCCCGACACAAATTGGAGAACGACCATGCGACTCCTGAGCTATCTCGTGGACGGAGAGCCGCGCTACGGCGCGGCCGTCGCTGACGGCGTGATCGATCTGACCAGGCGGATCGGCCGCGACTTCTCCGACGTGAAGGCGCTGATCGCGGCCAACGCGCTGTCCGATGCGCAGGAAGCGATCGCGGGCGCGACGCCGGACTATGCGCTCGACGATCTCGTCTTGCTGCCGCCGGTGCTGGCGCCGGAAAAGCTCTGGTGCATCGGCGTCAACTACGCCGAGCGCAATGCGGAATATAAAGACAATTCGGACCTGCCCAAATATCCGAGCCTGTTCGTGCGCAGCATGTCGTCGATATCAGGCTCCGGCCAGCCGCTCGAGAAGCCCAAGGTTTCGGATCAGCTCGACTATGAAGGCGAGCTCGTCATCGTGATCGGGCAGGGCGGTCGTCATATCCCGCGCGAGAAGGCGTGGGGGCACATCTTCGGCATGACGCTGTGCAACGAGGGCACGATTCGCGACTGGCTGCGGCACGGCAAGTTCAACGTCACGCAAGGCAAGAATTTCGACCGCTCCGGCAGCATCGGCCCGTGGATCGTCACGTCGGACGAACTCGACCCGCGCGGCCCGCATGACATCACCACGCGCGTCAATGGCGAGGTGCGGCAGCAGGACACCACCGAGCGGCTGATGTTCCCGTTCGATTATCTGATCTCCTATCTCTCGACCTTCGCGACGCTGAAGCCCGGCGACATGATCGTGACCGGCACGCCGACGGGGGCGGGTGTTCGCTTCGATCCGCCGCGCTGGCTGAAGGTTGGCGACGTCGTCGAGGTCGAGTCCAGCCGCATCGGCATGCTGCGCAACACCGTCGCGGCGGAGCAGTAGACCATGCTCGATGCCGCCACGATCGAACGGCTCGCCGCGCGCCTGGATGAAGCCGAGCGCACCAAGACGCTGATCCCGATGTTCACGAAGGACTATCCCGATTTCGCCATCGAGGATGCCTACGCCGTCCAGCGCGCCTGGACCAAGCTGCAGCTCGGCCGCGGCCGCATCATCAAGGGCCACAAGATCGGCCTGACCTCGAAGGCGATGCAGAATGCGGTCGGCATCAGCGAGCCGGATTACGGCGTGCTGTTCGCCGACATGTTCTATGCCGACGCCACGCCGATTCCGTTCGATCGCTTCCACGCGCCGCGGATCGAGGTCGAGCTCGCCTTCGTGCTGAAGGCGCCGCTGCGCGGGCCCGACTGCACCATCTTCGACGTGCTCAACGCCACCGACTACGTGACGCCGGCGCTGGAGATTCTTGAAACGCGCATGCACCGCGTCGATCCCGAGACCGGCAAGACGCGAAAGGTCATGGACACGATCTCGGACAACGCGGCGAATGCGGCGCTGGTGCTCGGCGGCCGGCCGTTCCGCCCGATCGATGCGGATCTGCGCTGGATCGGCGCGCTCTTGTTCCGCAACGGCGAGGTCGAGGAAACCGGGCTTGCTGCCGGCGTGCTCAATCACCCCGCCAACGGCATCGCCTGGCTCGCCAACCGCCTCGCGCCGCATGACGAGCATCTCAAGGCCGGCGAAGTCGTGCTGGCGGGCTCGTTCACGCGCCCTGTCGACATCCGCCGCGGCGACACCTTCCATGCCGATTACGGTCCGTTCGGCTCGGTGTCGTGCCAGTTCGTCTGAAGCAGTAAGCAAAAGGAAGCGCACCATGACACGGCGCAAGAGCATCCACATCGGCGGCTTCAAGCACGTCAATCCGATTCCGAACGCCTGCCGCATCGGCAATCTCGTGATGTCCGGTGTCATCCTCGGCCGCGATCCCGCGACCAACGCGATGCCCGAGAGCCTGGATGCCCAATGCGCCAACATGTTCGCGCATATGAAGGCGATCGTGGAAGCCGCCGGCGGCAGCACCGACGACATCATCAAGATGACGGTGTGGCTGAAGGACCGCGGCAACCGCGGGCCCATCAATGTCGAATGGCTCAAGATGTTTCCGGACGAGCATTCCCGCCCGGCACGTCACGCGCTGCCGATGGACAATATGGACGGCGGCGCGCTGGTGCAGTGCGACTTCACCGCCGTGATCGACTGAAGGAGCATCGCATGCCGACCTATTTGCCGTTCGATCCCAATCCGCGCCGCCCGGTCAAGGCCCCGCCGCCAAAGACCGTCGACAGCCAGTTTCATGTGCTGGGGCCCATCGACAAATATCCGGAGCGCCCCGGTGCGGCCTATCGGATGCCGACTGCGACCTGGGAGGCTGCGCTGCGCGTGCACAAGACGCTCGGCATCGAGCGCGGCATCATCGTGCAGACCACGACCTACGGTGCCGACCACGCCGTCGTGCTCGACGGGCTCAAAGCGATGGGTCCGAACTATCGCGGCTGCGCCAACGCGCTGGTGTTCGCGGAGGCGAACGACGCCTATCTCGCCAGGCTGCATGACGCCGGCGTTCGCGGCGCGCGCTTCAGCTTCCGCCAGGAGCTCGGCGCGGTGCTGTCGGATGCCGATTTCGCCCGAGCGATTGCGCGCATCCGCGAGCTCGGCTGGTACGTCAAGATCCAGCCGGAGAAGGACGGCATCATGTCGAGCGTCGCCAAATACGAGAACCTCGACGTGCCCGTGCTGATCGATCACATGGCGCGCCCTGATCCGGAGGCCGGCAGGAACGATCCGAATCTGCGCAAGATGCTCGAGCTGCTCAAGCGGGGTAATTTCTGGGTGATGCTGTCGCTCGGCGAGAAGACCTCGAAGGCCGGCGCGCCCTATGACGACGTGATCCCGATCGCGCGCGCCTATATCGAGGCGGCCGTCGACCGCTGCGTCTGGGCCAGCGACTGGCCGCACCCGGTCTCGGTGAAGCAGCCGCCGAACGATGCCGACCTGCTCGAGCTGATGTACCGCTACGCGCCCGACCAGGCGGAGCTGGAGAAGATTCTCGTCCACAATCCGGCAAAGCTGTTCGGCTTTCCGGACTAGAGGGTTCGAGGCTCACTGCGAACGCAGTGCGCTCCCTCTCCCGCTTGCGGGAGAGGGTCGGGGTGAGGGCTCTGTCCTCTCGGGGTTGTCCCCTTGCGGATACAACCCTCTCCCCAGCCCTCCCCCGCAAGCGGGGGAGGGAGTGCACCTCCGTCGGCGCTCGATCGCGCTCACACCGCCGGCTGCTTCGCCAGCCGATCCCGCACCTGCGCCGCGATCTCGAATGAGCGCAGCCGTGCGGCGTGGTCGTAGATCTGCCCCGTGGTGATCAATTCGTCCGCGCCGGTCTCGGCGAGCAGCGCCTTCAGCTTTGCTTCCACCACATCAGGCGAGCCGACCGCGGAGCAGGACAGCGACTGGCCGACCATGGCCTTCTCCCCCGGCGACCACAGCGCGTCCATGTCGTCCACCGGCGGCGGCAGCGGGCCGGGCGTGCCGCGGCGCAAATTGATGAACTGCTGCTGCAGCGAGGAGAACATCCGCTGCGCCTCCGCGTCGCTCTCGGCGGCGAACACGTTGACGCCGACCATCGCATAGGGCTTGTCGAGCTGCGCCGATGGCTCGAAGCGTGCGCGATATTCGCGCAGCGCCGGCATCATCATCTGTGGCGCGAAATGCGAGGCGAACGCGAACGGCAGCCCGAGCATCGCGGCAAGCTGCGCGCCAAAGGTGCTCGATCCCAAAATCCACAGCGGCACCTTGGTCCCCATGCCGGGCACGGCACGGATCGCCTGGTTCGGCTGCACATCGCCAAGCAGCGCCTGCAATTCCAGCACGTCATGCGGAAAATTCTCGGACGCGGCGGCAAGGTCGCGCCGCATCGCCCGCGCGGTGAACTGGTCGGTGCCCGGCGCCCGCCCGAGCCCGAGATCGATCCGCCCGGGATAGAGCGATTCCAGCGTGCCGAACTGCTCGGCGATGACCAGCGGCGAATGGTTCGGCAGCATGACCCCGCCGGAGCCGACGCGGATCGTCCTGGTGCCGCCCGCGATATGCCCGATCACCACCGACGTCGCCGCGCTGGCGATGCCCGTCATGTTGTGATGCTCGGCGAGCCAGAACCGCTTGAAGCCCCAGCCCTCCGCATGCCGGGCGAGATCGAGCGAATTGCGGAACGCCTGCGCGGCGTCGCTGCCCTGGCAGATCGGCGCGAGGTCGAGCACGGAGAAGGGGATCATGGGGAGGGTACCGGTGGGAAGAAGCTGTGCCACCACATGTAGTGTCCGTGGGCAGGAAGGGTAGAGCACTTGCGAAACCCATCATCCTTCGCCGTCGAACGAGCCAGATGGGTTTCGCTCCGCTTGACCCATTCTGCGAAGCTGTTCGAGCGGCCGCGCGCTCGTTCACAACACTGTTATTGCGACCCGTTGCGCCCTTCGCCGCAACTGGGCGTTTCAGGCCTGGTGTTGTATGTTTTGCGCAGCCATTGCCCGGTAGTCGCGTGTCCCGGACGCGGTGCAGCGTGAAACGCTGCTCCGCAGAGCCGGAACCGATCTGGCTAGGCCCGGCTCTGCAGCTCATCACTGCGTGCTGCACCGCGTCCGGGGCACGAGAAATCATCGCACGGCGCGCGATCGCGCCGACCGCCCGGAGGAACTGACATGACCACGGTCGTATTCAATCGCCGCAATCTCCTCGTCGCCGGTGGCTCCGTTCTGGCGGCCGGCGCATCCGGCCTCCTGCTGCCGGCCCGTGCGGCAGGCCTCGCGCCGACCGAAACGATGTCGGGCGGCGCCAACAACTACCGCAAGGGTGCGGCGATCGTGGATCGGATCGGCAAGGGTGGTTTCTGGATGAGCGGCACCGTGCGCCGCGCCGGCGACGGCGCTCCGCTCGCGGGGCAGCGTATCCAGATCTGGGCGCACACGACCGAAGGCCAGGAGCACGAGCCGCAGAGCCACGGCGCCACGCTCACCGACAAGGACGGCAAGTTCCGGCTCGAGATGCCGCAGATCATTCCGATCTTCGGCCAGCCGCATGGTCACCTCGCCTATGACAGCGGCGAATTCAAAACCGTCTTTCTGCGGCCGGTGATGCGCAGCGCCAAGGAAACCAGCCTCGAGGCGCACTTCGTCCTGCAGCCGGCCTGATCGGGCCAGCGAATGACGGGGTGGAGATCGGCCCGGGCGATCCTGATCTGGGTTGCCCTCGCCCTGGCCATCGGCGTGCCGATCGCTGCCGCTGCGACAAGCGAGCAGCTCGCATGGCGCGGTCCGGTCTACATCCTCGCCGGCTTCGCCGGAATCATCGCGCTCGGTCTCGTGCTGGTTCAGCCGCTGCTGATCGGCGGGTATCTGCCTCCACTGTCGGCCTATCGCGGACGGCGTGCCCATCACTGGATCGGCGGCGCACTGGCCTTCGCGGTGCTGATCCACGTCGCCGGCCTCTGGATCACCAGTCCGCCCGACATGATCGACGCGCTGACCTTCTCATCGCCGACGCCATTCTCGCCCTTCGGCGTGACCGCGATGTGGGCCATCTTCATCGTTGCGCTGCTGGCGTCCCTGCGCCGGCGGTTGGAGCTGCGACCGCGCACCTGGCGCATCATTCATATTCCCCTCGCGATCGTCATCGTCGCGGGCAGCGTGGTCCACTGCCTCCTGATCGAGGGAACGATGGAGACGATCTCAAAGGCCGTGCTGTGCGCGGCCATCCTCGCGGCGACGATCAAAGCCATGATCGACCTGCAGGTGTGGCGAAAGCGAAGGGAACTGCGCGGGGAGAGCGCTGCGCGGCAGTGAGCGGCGATTTGCGAGGCATTGCGAGGAGCTCGCGATAAAATTGCGAAGCAATTTTGCGCCGATGCGACCAAGCAATCCAGACTGTCGCTGCGGACCGATTCTGGATTGCTTCGCTAGACTCGCAATGACGGAACACGCCGCTCTGCTTGCCGCAGATAGCGGTGGGGCGTATCTTAGCGCAATGGTTGTCACGGCCCCCGATCTGGAAGCGTTCCTGCTCGCGACGCCGTTCTTCGGCGGCCTTCCGGAGCCAGGTCTCGACCTGCTGATGTCGATGCTGGTCGAGCGCCGCTTCGACGCGGGCGCAACCGTCGTGGCGGAGGGCGAGCCGGGCCGCTCGCTGTTCATCGTCAAATCCGGCCGGCTCGCGGTGAGCAAACGGACGAATGCAGGCAGCGTCATCCCGATTTCCGTGCTGGAGCGCGGCGACTTCTTCGGCGAGATGACGCTGATCGAAATGCAAAATCGCTCGGCAACGGTTGTCGCGGAGGCACCGACGGTGCTGTACGAACTGACCGCCCAAAATCTCTACGCTTGCTACAAGGCCGACATCCAGGCCTATGTGATCGTGCTGCAGAACATCAACCGCGAACTGTGTCGACGGCTGCGTCGGGCAGATGATCGGTTTGCGAGGCGTGCTGCGGGTAACGACAATTGATCGTGCGTAGGGTGGGTAGAGCCCTTGCGAAACCCGTCATGTTTCATCACCGCCTCCGAAAGGACTTGATGGGTTTCGCTTCCGCCTTCGCTCATTGAGCCACGGCGCCGGCTACAGCAACGCCATCGCGTGCAGCGAGTTTCTATGAAAGCCGAAGGCAACGATGCCGGAGAGAAGCAACGCAATCCCAGTCACGATCAGGCAACACGCAAACACTATCGGAGCCCCCGGTTCATCATCCACGGCAAGACGATAATAGATAAAACTTTACCGACAATCGAAAGGAAGGATTAACCTTACCTGCGCGGCCCAATCGCGACCCGACGGGCAAAACACCCCAGACCCCGTCAACCCCTCCTCGCAAAAATATTCCACTTTACCGAAATTCGGATTTGCGGCATATTCCCCGCCATCCCGGCCCGAGGAGAGGGGCGATCGTACGTCGCAACGAACGTGGGCTGGGGTGCGGTGGACGCGGCTGCGTCGGGCACAGGAAGGCGGGACCAGGGCGGGTGAACCTCGTGAGGTCCTTCTCCGTGCAGACGAACGATGCGGTCGCGTACGGCTAAACCATGTGGTCCTGGCTGTCGTTGCTACAGCCAAGCTTTCGCGAAGATGCATCGGCCGACCGGACGCGGTGCGTCGGTTTTCGCGAGGTGACGGAGGCCAGAGGGAACTCGGCTCCGGGGAGAGCAGGCATAGGCCGTCAACCCATCGCGCAGGGAAGGCCGGGTGTTTTCCGGCCCACCTGTTTTCCGCCTGCGCATTTGCGTGTGCAAATTCTTCGCGCAGCGGGTCATGGGTGCCAGCCGGCACCCGGTCTTCCCTGCGCCCTCTTCAAGGAAGAGGGTCAAGGAATACAGCAAAACTCGGACGCTTCGCGCCGCGAGAACGTTGCTTGATGTGCGAACACTGGAATGACCGAGCGCTCTCGCCTCGCCCGTGTCGCTCCAGTCAGCGGCGGGCGGCGATCGCCGTCAGCTCCAGCTTGACGCCCGGGCCGAGATCCGCAACGCCAACGGCCGCACGTGCCGGCAGGTGGTCCGCGGTGAAATTGCGCTTCCACACCTGATTGAACGCCGCCTTGTCGGCGAGATCAGCCATAAAGATCGTCACCTGCAGAACGCAGGAGAGATCGGAGCCGGCCCCATCGAGCAGAGTCTTCAACTGGCGCAGCACATCGTCGGCCTGGCCCGCCATATCGAGCCCCGCATTTTCAGGGACGATGCCGCCGAGATAAAGCACGCCATTATGCTCGACGATTTCGTGGAGCAGTCCTTCATAGGGCAGGGAACGTGTGATCACGATCGCATCCGTGGGTGTTGCGGGCTCGCTGCCAAATGGGGCTGCCAAGTGGAGAGCTCGCTTCAATGGGGAAAAATGGTGCTGCCAGACAGGATTGAACTGTCGACCTCTCCATTACCAATGGAGTGCTCTACCACTGAGCTACGGCAGCATGTGCTGGTGAAGAATCGGGCGCCCGAGGGGCGCTACCAAGCGGGCCGATATCTGCCACAAGCCCCCCTCCTGTGCAAGCTTGCTAGGCCCGTCAAAACGAGAAAATCGGGCCGATATCAGGGCCAAACTGCTCGTTTTTGCGCGAAACGACCGACTTTCCGGCGATTCGGGCTCCGATATCCCCCGCCAACTGGCCAGTTGCCCCAGGCCTCGGATTCGATCCATTTCGCGTTTCGCACGAATGGATCGCGCCGGCCCCTTGAGCTGTCGCCATTCGGTGGCATCCTGCCGCCGACCGATGTGATGGATCCGTGATGGCCGACGAGACCGACAAGAGCGCGAACCAGGCGAGGACGTCCCGCGACGACCGCTTGAAATCGGCGCTGCGCGAAAACCTGAAGCGGCGGAAGCTGCAGGCGCGCGAACGCGCCGCAAGCACCGACCCCTCGCAGAATGACGATGGTTCCCTAAATGAGGGGGCCGCCGGCAAAGCCGGCACCTAAGAATTTGGAATGAGCGAGAATGACGATGGGGCAGAACGGACAGCAACCAACCGGTGACGAGGCGCTGATGTCGCGCTTCACCCGCCCCGAGCAGACCTTTCCGACGCTGACGCCGGCCGAGATCGAGCGTGTCAGGCATTTCGGCGAGGCCCGCAGCTACGCGGACGGCGAGTTCCTGTTCGAGACCGGCAAGCCCGGGCCCGGCATGTTCGTGGTGCTGAAGGGCCATGTCGCCATCACCCAGCGCGATGGCCTCGGTCACGTCACCCCTGTGATCGACCAGGGGCCGGGGCAATTTCTGGCCGAGCTCAGCCAGCTCTCCGGACAGCCGGCGCTGGTCGACGGCCGCGCCGAGGGCGATGTCGAGACGCTGCTGTTGCCGCCGGAGCGGCTGCGCGCGCTGCTGGTCGCCGAGGCCGAGCTTGGCGAGCGCATCATGCGCGCGCTGATCCTGCGCCGGGTCAATCTGATTCAGGGCGGCATCGGCGGTCCGGTGCTGATCGGTCCGTCGAACTCCGCCGGCGTGGTGCGGTTGCAGGGTTTTCTCACCCGCAACGGTCAGCCGCATCATCTGCTCGATCCCGATCGTGATCCCGACGCGGGCGAATTGATCGCGCGTTATTCGCCGAAACCCGAAGACTGGCCGCTGGTCGTCGCCGCGAGCGGCGCGGTGCTGCGCAACCCCAGCGAGACCGAGCTTGCTCGCGCCATCGGCATGATTGGTGGTGCCAAGGACGGCCGCATCTACGACGTTGCGGTCGTCGGCTGCGGACCGGCCGGGCTCGCCACCGCCGTGTATGCGGCGTCCGAAGGGCTGTCCGTCGCGGTGCTCGACATCCGCGCCTTCGGCGGCCAGGCCGGCGCCAGCGCGCGCATCGAAAATTATCTGGGCTTTCCGACCGGTATCTCGGGCCAGGCCCTGACCGCGCGCGCGTTCACCCAGGCGCAGAAGTTCGGCGCCGACATCATGATTCCGGTGACGGTGAAGTCGCTCGACTGCACGCGCAAGGACGGCGCATTCGCGGTGGCGCTCGACGGCTGCGATCCCCTGCGCTCGCGCGCGGTCGTGGTTGCGAGCGGTGCGCGCTATCGCCGGCCGGAGATCGCGAACCTCGACAAGTTCGAGGGACGCGGCGTCTGGTACTGGGCCTCGCCGGTCGAGGCGCGGCTCTGCGCCGGCGAGGAGGTGGCCCTCGTCGGTGCCGGCAATTCGGCAGGTCAGGCGGCCGTGTTCCTGTCGGGGCACGCCAAGAAAGTGCTGATGATCATCCGCGGCGGCGGCCTGGGGGCCAGCATGTCGCGCTATCTCATCGAGCGCATCGAAGCGACCCCGAACATCGAATTGATGTTCAACACCGAGATATCAGCGCTCGAGGGCGACGAGGCCGCGCTGCTGCGGCGCATCCGCTGGAAGAGCCGGCTGTCCGACGACGAGGATTCTGCCGACATCCGCAATCTCTTTCTGTTCGTCGGCGCCGATCCCGCCACCGCCTGGCTCGACGGCTGCGGCGTGACGCTCGATCGCGGCGGCTTCGTCGTGACGGGCGCGCAGTCCGAGCAGAACCAGGGCAGGCTGGTGGCGCCGCTGGAGACCTCCGTGCCCGGCGTCTATGCCGTCGGCGACGTCCGCTCCGGTTCGGTCAAGCGCGTCGGCGGCGCGATCGGCGAGGGTGCCCAGGTCGTGGCCTCCCTGCACGGCTATCTCGGCGACGCCGCAAAACCGGCGCTTTAGCCGAGCAGAAGACAAGCAGATGGCAAGACGAATGGGACTTGCCATTGCGCCGCGTCATGCGTGACTATCTTCCCTCATCCTGAGGAGCGCGCAGCGCGTCTCGAAGGATGCAGGCCCGGCTGCATCCGAGCCTGCATGGTTCGAGACGCGTGCTTCGCACGCTCCTCACCATGAGGATCTAACAGAACAGTTTAAAAGGGAGGACTAAATGGCTGAAGTCGTCGTGCTCTACAAGACACCCAAGGATGCTGCCGCCTTCGACAAGTACTACGCCGAGACCCACATTCCGCTCGCCAAAAAACTTCCCGGCCTGAAAAAATACGCCGTCAGCAAGGGGCCGGTCGCATCTCCTGCAGGTCCTTCCGGAATCCATCTCGTTGCCATTCTCACCTTCGACAGCGTGGGCGACATCCAGGCGGCCTTCGGCAGTCCGGAAGGCAAGGCCACCGGCGCCGACGTGCCGAAATTCGCCAGCGGCGGCGCCGACCTCTTGATCTTCGACACCAAGGAAGTGTGAGGCTCGATTCGACTTTCGTCGAAAATCTGCCGTCGTTTGTGACAGCGGTGCAAAAAAATAAGCCATGCGTTTGTCGATTCGCACGATGACGCATGGCTTCGCACATGCATGTGACGACAACGCAGGTGGCAATCCCATGAGGACCGTAATACTACTCTCGTGACCTCGATGCGTAGGAGAGATGTCATGGTCCTTGGCTTGAGCCTGTCCGCCTTCACGATGGTCCATGTCGTCATCAGCCTGATCGCCATCGCCGCCGGCCTCGTCGTGATGTTCGGCCTGCTCGGGTCGAAGTCGATGCCGGGCCTTACCGCGATCTTCTTGGCTTTCACGATCCTGACCAGCGCCACCGGCTTCCTTTTTCCGTTCGAGAAGCTGCTGCCCTCGCACATCATCGGCATCATCTCGCTGGTGCTGCTCGCCATCGCCTGCTTCGCGCTGTACGGTATGAAGCTCACCGGCGTCTGGCGTCCGGTCTACGTCGTGACCGCGATGATCTCGCTGTATTTCAACGTCTTCGTGCTGGTGATCCAGTCGTTCCTCAAGGTCCCGGCGCTTGCCGCGCTCGCGCCGGCCGTGGCGCCGGCGCCGCCGTCGGGTCCCGTGTTCGCGGCGGTGCAGGGCATCGTGCTGGTGTTCTTCGTCGTGCTCACCATCGGCGCCTGGCGCCGCTTCAAGCCGATGGCGTTTGCCTGATCGGTCTCCCCCTCGTCATTCCGGGGCGATGCGAAGCATCGAACCCGGAATCTCGAGATTCCGGGTTCACGCTTCGCGTGCCCCGGAATGACGTTCCACTTAAGGAGTCCCCCCATGCCCACCATCACCACCAAGGACGGCGTCGAGATCTTCTACAAGGATTGGGGCAGTGGCCAGCCGATCGTGTTCAGCCATGGTTGGCCGTTGTCGGCCGACGACTGGGACGCGCAGATGATTTTCTTCGTCAACAACGGCTATCGCGTCATCGCCCATGACCGCCGCGGCCATGGCCGCTCGTCGCAGGTTTCCGACGGCCACGACATGGATCATTATGCCGACGACCTCGCGGCCGTGACCGCGCATCTCGACCTCAAGAATGCCATCCATGTCGGCCATTCCACCGGCGGCGGCGAAGTCGTGCACTACATCGCGCGCCACGGCGACAGCCGGGTGGCGAAGGCCGCGATCCTGTCCGCGGTGCCGCCGCTGATGCTGCAGACCGCGGCCAATCCCGGCGGCCTGCCGAAGAGCGTGTTCGACGATCTCCAGAAGCAGCTCGCGGCCAGCCGCACGCAATTCTATCGCGACCTCCCTGCCGGCCCGTTCTACGGCTACAACCGTCCCGGCGCAAAGCCGTCGGAAGCGGTGATCCAGAACTGGTGGCGCCAGGGCATGATGGGCGGCGCCAAGGCCCATTACGACGGCATCGTCGCGTTCTCGCAGACCGACTTCACCGAGGATCTGAAGAAGATCAACGTGCCGGTTCTGGTCATGCACGGCGACGACGACCAGATCGTGCCCTACGCCGATTCCGCGCCGCTCTCGGCCAAGCTTCTGAAGAAGGGCATCCTGAAAACCTACAAGGGTTTCCCGCACGGCATGCCGACCACGCACGCCGAAACCATCAACGCGGACCTGCTGGCGTTCTTCAGGGAGTGAGGCGCCTCACTTCAAGATCGCCCTGATCGCATCGAAGGTGCGCTTGACGAACGCCTCCGGCTTCTCACGCGCGCCTTCGCCGATCCAGCTCTCGCCGCCGACGCGCATCGCGCCGGTGGCGATCATGGCGACGAGCCGCGCCTGCAACCGGTCGGATTTGGTTCGTGCGCGCTGGGCGAGGCCCTCGGCCAGCGCGCGCTCGAGCTTCTCGTATTTGAGCTGGTCGCGCGCCTGCAGCGCGGGATTGTCGCGCTTGAGCCGCGACATGGCCGCGGCTTCCGCCGGATCGAGCCGCTTGACCGCCGACGCGATCGCATTCTCCGCCGCCGTCAGCATGGATTCGTCCGCGGGCCGCGCGACGACCTCGGCGACCAGCGCGCTGGCGGCATTTTCCTGCCAGGCCGCCACCACGTCCTCCTTGGACGCGAAATAGTGGAAGAAGCTGCGCCGCGACACCTCCGCCGCCGCCGCGATGTCGTCGATGGTCGTGGCCTCGAAGCCGCGCTCCAGGAACAGCGTCATCGCCGCCCGGGTCAGCCGCGCGCGGGTCTCCTGCTGCTTGCGCTGGCGCAAGCCGGTGACAACAGGGGATTTTCCGTCCGCGGGCAATTTCCGGGCAACCTTCGAAGCCTTCAAATCGTTTCACCTCTTGCAAAGTTGCACTCAGTGCACATTTAGATTGGCCGCGGGCCTCATTCCAGCCCCGAACGGAGACATGGCATGACCGACTGGACCACGGCAGACATCCCCTCTCTCGCCGGCAAGACGGCCGTCGTGACGGGGGCGACGGGTGGCCTCGGGTACGAGACGGCGATGGCGCTGGCGGGCGCCGGTGCCATTGTCATACTCACCGGACGCAATGACGCAAAGGGCCTGCGGGCCATCGAAGGCATCTGCGAGCGGTTTCCCAATGCGCTGATCGCCTACGAGCCTCTCGATCTCGCCGGCCTGTCCTCCGTCGCCGATTTCGCCAGGCGCTTCGCCGCCGGCAACGAGCAGCTCGATCTTCTCGTCAACAATGCCGGCGTGATGGCGCTGCCGAAACGCCAGCAGACCGAGGACGGTTTCGAGATGCAATTCGGCACCAATTATCTAGGCCACTACGCACTGACGGCCCACCTGTTGCCGCCGCTTCGCCGCGCGAAGGCGCCGCGTGTCGTCAATCTCTCGAGCCTTGCGCACCGCTCCGGCACGATCAATTTCGACGATCTGCAAGGCAAGCATTCCTATCGTCCGTGGCGCGCCTATTGCCAGTCCAAGCTGGCGATGCTGATGTTTTCGCTCGAATTGCAGCGTCGCAGCGACGCGGCCGGCTGGGGTGTGAGCAGCATTGCCGCGCATCCCGGCTTTGCGCGCACCGACCTCATTGCGAACGGGCCGGGCGCCAACACGTTCCAGTCGCGGATCGGCCGGCTGCTCCAGCCGCTGTTCAGCCAGTCCGCGGCGGAGGGCGCACTGCCAACGCTGCTCGCCGCGACTTCCCCCGCGGCCGAGCCAGGCAGCTATTACGGCCCGAACGGATTCTACGAAATGAAGGGGGCGCCCGCGGCGGCGAAGATCATGCCACACGCGAAGGATTTCGCCACCGCTGCCATGCTGTGGGATGTCTCGGCGACGCTGACCGGTGTATCCTTCGACGAGATCGCGGCCGCGGCGTGAGCCGCGAGCCCGCCAGGAACATCCCGATGCAAGTCATCATCTTCGGCGCCACCGGCATGGTCGGGCAGGGCGTTTTGCGCGAATGCCTGGTCGACGCCGGCATCGCCCGTGTGCTCGTGGTCGGCCGCAGCCCGACGGGGGTGCGCAACGCCAAGCTCACCGAGATCATCCACGACAATTTTCTGGACTATTCAACGATCGAGGCCCAGCTCACCGGCTTCGATGCCTGCTTTTTCTGCCTCGGCGTCTCCTCCATCGGCATGAGCGAGCAGCGCTACCGCCACCTCACCTATGACCTCACGCTCGCGGCTGCGACGACGCTGGCGCGCCTCAATCCGCAGATGGTCTTCACCTACGTCACCGGCGCCAGCACCGATTCCACCGAGCAGGGTTCGCGGATGTGGGCGCGGATCAAGGGCAAGACCGAGAACGATCTGCTCAAGCTGCCGTTCAGGGCCGCCTACATGTTCCGGCCCGGCGCGATCCAGCCGCTGCACGGCGCCCGTTCCAAGACCGTCTGGGTGCAGGCGGTCTATTCCGCAACCGGGCCGCTTTGGTCCGTGCTGCGCCGGCTCTCGCCGCGGCTCGTTACTTCGACCGAGCAGATCGGCCGCGCCATGATCCGCGTCGCCCGGGAGGGGTATCCGCGGAAGGTGCTGGAGATGGAGGATATCAATAGCCTCTAGCCTGCCGGCCCGTTAGTTTGAGCGGAAATTTCTGGGCCTGTGCGCGTTGAGCCCTGTCCATTCCGAAGGAGAAGCGTCGGCGATGTCGCCCCAGCTCAAACTGATCGCACTCGACGCCGACGATCTCGCCGTGATCTCGACCCATGTCCAGGACGCCCGTGTCCAGGCCTCCGACATCATCTGGCGACAAAGCGAGAAGCGGCTTGTGGTCGGGATGAGCCGGCTGGACTGGGAGCAGACGCTGGAGGGCGAGGCCGAGCCGCGCCGGCTGGTCGCCGCGCTCCGCTTCGACCGCGTGCTCGCCTGCAAGTCGCGCAACATCGAGCTCGCGGCTCCCGACAAGGTCCTGGACCTCGTCGGTATCGAATTTCATCCCCGGGACGGGCGCGACGAGGAGCCCGGCGGCAGCGCCCTGCTCTTGTTCGCCGAGGGCGGGGCCATCCGGCTCGACGTCGAATGCCTGGAATGTGAGCTGACCGACCTCGGGGCCGACGCATTGGGAACGGGGTTGGAGATCGAAGGGGAGGGATGAGGTCACCTGTATACCAGCCGCACCGGCTCAGGCCTGCGCCAGAACGGCGGCTTGCGAGGGTTGACGCCGCTTCCTCGCCGCGCCATTGAGCAGGGGACCTGGTGCGCCAATCCGCCCCAAAGACCAGCCAGAAGCCAAGCCAGACATGCCCGTTCGCCTCGACCGCAGCAGCGCCGATTTTGACCAGCGATTCGCGGCCTTCCTCGCCGCCAAACGCGAGGTCTCGGCCGACGTCGAAGCCGCCGCGCGCGCCATCGTCGACGACGTCGCCAAGCGGGGCGATGCCGCGCTGCTCGAGGCCACCGCAAAGTTCGACCGGTTGACGCTGGATGCGGCCTCCTTGCGCATTTCGGCCGCCGAAATCGAGGCCGCGAACAAGGCCTGCGATGTCGCGACGCTGGATGCGCTCAAGCTCGCGCGGGACCGCATCGAGATCTATCACCGCCGGCAGTTGCCGCAGGACGAGCGCTTCACCGACCCGCTCGGAGTCGAGCTCGGCTGGCGCTACACTGCGATCGAATCCGCCGGCCTCTACGTGCCAGGCGGCACTGCGGCCTATCCGTCCTCGGTGCTGATGAACGCGGTGCCTGCAAAGGTCGCCGGCGTCTCGCGCCTGGTGATGGTGGTGCCCTCGCCGGACGGCAAGCTCAATCCGCTGGTGCTGGCGGCGGCCTCGCTCGGCGGCGTCACCGAGATCTACCGCGTCGGCGGCGCGCAGGCCGTGGCGGCGCTGGCGCACGGCACCGCGACGATCGCGCCGGTCGCCAAGATCGTCGGCCCCGGCAATGCCTATGTCGCCGCCGCCAAGCGGCTGGTGTTCGGCAAGGTCGGCATCGACATGATCGCCGGCCCGTCCGAGGTGCTGGTGATTGCCGACGACACTGGCAATGCCGACTGGATCGCCGCCGATCTCCTGGCGCAGGCCGAGCACGATGCCAGCGCGCAGTCGATCCTGATCACCGACTCGGCCCGCCTTGCCGCCGACGTCGAAAAGGCGGTCGAGGCGCAGTTGAAGACGCTGCCGCGCGCCGCAATCGCCAGCGCGTCCTGGGCCGATTTCGGCGCCATCATCATGGTGAAGAACTTAGGCGATAGCATTTCGCTCGCGGACGCGATCGCCGCGGAGCATCTCGAGATCATGACGGCTGATCCCGATGCGCTCGCTGCGAAGATCCGCAATGCCGGCGCGGTGTTCCTCGGGCCCCATACGCCGGAGGCGATCGGCGACTATGTCGGCGGCTCCAATCATGTGCTGCCTACGGCGCGCTCGGCGCGATTCTCCTCAGGGCTGTCGGTGCACGACTTCATGAAGCGCACCTCGATCCTGAAATGCGGCCCGGATCAGCTGCGTGCGCTCGGTCCTGCCGCGATGACGCTCGGACAAGCGGAGGGGCTGGACGCCCATTCGCGTTCGATTGGATTGCGCCTCAATCTGTCATGACAGAGCTGCCCGAACAGGACGACTCGACCAATCGCATCGTCGGCGTCACGCTCGACGAAGAATCGATTGGCCGTTCCGGGCCTGATATCGAGCATGAGCGCGCGATCGCGATCTACGATCTGATCGAGCAGAACCTGTTCGCGCCCGATGGCGCCGACGGGAAGGGCCCGTTCACGCTGCATATCGGCATCACCGGCAACCGCCTGATGTTCGACATCCGCCGCGAGGACGGCACGCCCGTCGTCGCGCATCTGTTGTCGCTGACGCCGTTCCGGCGGATCGTGAAGGACTATTTCATGATCTGCGACAGCTACTACCAGGCGATCCGCACCGCGACCCCCGACAAGATCGAGGCCATCGACATGGGCCGGCGCGGCATCCATGACGAGGGATCGCGCACGCTGCAGGAGCGGCTGAAGGGCAAGGTGCGGGTCGACTTCGAGACCTCGCGCCGGCTGTTCACGCTCATCACCGTCCTTCATTGGAAAGGCTGATCACGGATGGCTGCGCCCTCACGCGCACGCGATCCGCAATCGGTGCTGTTCGCCTGCGCGATGAACAGCGTGCGCTCGCCGATGGCCGAGAGCCTGTTGCAACACATGTTTCCGCAGGGCCTCTACGTGAAATCGGCCGGCGCCAGGCGCGGCGAGCTCGATCCGTTCGCGGTGTCCGTGATGGCCGAGCTCGGCCAGGACATCTCCGCCCACAAGCCGCAGACCTTCGAGGAGCTGGAGGATTGGGAGGGGCTGAATTTCGACCTCATCATCACGCTCTCGCCCGAGGCGCACCACAAGGCGCTGGAGCTGACGCGGACGCTGGCGGCCGACGTCGAATATTGGCCGACGCAGGATCCGACCACCATCGAGGGCAGCCGCGACCAGAAGCTGGCAGCCTATCGCGACGTCTGCGACCAGCTGTTGATGCGCATCCGCCGGCGTTTTGCCAAGGTGGGCGCGGCGTCAGGTTGATCTCGTGCCGCGGACGCCTCTTTCCCCTCGCCCCTCGTGGGGAGAGAGGCGGAGAAGGCGTAACACCGGCGTCACAGACTGGGGGCACACGCATCTCGGCATCCCCTCGAATCACCAAAGCTGGGGTTCCCGGGTTGTGAAATCAGCCCCCTTCCGATAGGTTCCGCGCGCAATTCACCCCCTGCTCATCCCCCCAATCACCTGATGCTTGGCCGCCCCAAATTCGTACTTGCCTCCGGTTCGCCGCGGCGCCTGTCGCTGCTCAACCAGGCCGGCATCGAGCCGGACGCGCTCCGGCCGGCCGACGTCGACGAGACGCCGAAGCGGGGCGAGCTGCCGCGCGCCTGTGCCAATCGCCTCGCAAGGGCCAAGGCGGACGCAGCGCTGAAATCGGTGCAACTCGACGACGAGCTGCGTGGCGCCTTCATCCTCTCCGCCGACACCGTGGTCGCGGTCGGCCGCCGCATCCTGCCCAAGGCGAATCTGGTGGACGAGGCGGCGCAGTGCCTGCGGCTGCTGTCGGGCCGCAACCACCGCGTCTACACCGCGATCACCCTGGTGACGCCGCGCGAGGCGTTCCGCCAGCGGCTGGTCGAGACCCGCGTCCGGTTCAAGCGCCTCTCGGAAGATGACATCCAGGCCTATATCGGGTCCGGCGAATGGCGCGGCAAAGCCGGCGGCTACGCCGTGCAGGGCATCGCCGGCTCCTTCGTGGTGAAGATGGTGGGGTCCTACACCAACGTCGTCGGCCTGCCGCTCTACGAGACCACCACGCTGCTCGGCGGCGAGGGCTTTCCGATCCGCTTCGGCTGGCTCAACGCCACCGCGGTGTGAGCCGGCAAGCCGCGGCTCAACAAAATCGCGAAAACAACCCCATGCACGGTAGAATGGCCTGACGGGGCGCACGCGCCGCCGGTACGAGGAACCCGTTTGCCGACAGGCTCTTGAACCCCTTCACTCCGTGCAAGCCGCCGACATCATGGACGCCCCCATCAAAAAGCCTGCCAGCCCGCTCAAAACCTGCCCGATCTGCGGCAAGCCGCAGTCCGAGGCCACCCGTCCGTTCTGCTCGTCGCGCTGTCGCGACGTCGACCTGAACCGCTGGCTGAAAGGCTCCTACGTCATCCCCGGCCGCGACGACGATTTAGATGACATGGAATAAATAACAATATCAAATGTTTAGCGGATCACGCGAGCCGCCGCGCGCCAGCCGCGGCAGCTTGTGCACAGCCGGGCCGCGCCCGGCGAAGCCTCTTGGCGAAGCCGGGTGGACAGGCCGCCCCTAGCCCACTATAAACCGCCCGCTCGATGGGCTTTGGCCCCTCTCTTGGAGCACGCCCAGGTAGCTCAGTTGGTAGAGCATGCGACTGAAAATCGCAGTGTCGGTGGTTCGATTCCGCCCCTGGGCACCATCCTCTTGAAGGTTCCTTATCCTTCAATAAGTTAAGCCCTTACAGTGACTTGCGCTTGCCGGACTGTGTAACAACGGTGAGCAACATGCTGTATCGGGTGGTGCGTCCAATGAAGCGCGATGGCTCGCGGTTCCAGCTCTATGTGCGACGGATTCCGGTGGACGTGCGGGAGCGGCTCGTTGGTCGCACACTGTATTTTCCGCTCGGTGACGAGACGCATGCGGTGACGATTTCGCCCCGTGCTCAGGCCATCCGGTTTTCCCTCCGAACCGATGAGCCGGCCGAGGTCAAAGCAAGGATCGCGGCGGCTGACCAGTACCTGGAACGCATTCTCCGCGCCTTCCGGGACGATAGTCCGACCTCTCTCACTAACGCCCAAGCAACCGCCCTGGCTGGACGCCTCTACCGGGCATGGGCCAGTGGCGAGGGGAGAGAGCGCACGCATGCCGTCGAGCAGGGGCCGAACGGCAAAATGCATCCGGTGCCTCACGACCCTGAGGATGATGCTGCGCTCTTCGAGGCGGCCCTTGCGCGTATCGTTCGACTGGAGACCATTGGCAAGCACGAGATGAACAAACCGCGAGCCGATCGCCACGCGCTAAGTCTCGACCACCTTCCTCCACCTGACCAATCGCCTGATATTGCCGCCCTGGAGATTCGCCTAGGACGGCTCGTTGACCGCCTGCTGTTGTCTGAGGGTATTCGCCGTGTTGATGCGGCCTCTCGTGGTCTTCTGCTGCGAGCCTTCTGGCTGGCGCTGCGTGATGCGTTTGAGGTTCGACTGCGGAATGCTCAAGGCGACTACACACCCGATGCGAAGGCAGAGCGCTTTCCTGCATGGGTTGCGCCGAACGGCGCTACAGAACGACGACCCGCGAAGGGCGGCTCGTTGACCTCGTTGGTCGAAGGATGGTGGGTGGAAGCGAAAGCTCGCAATCTCAAACCCAGCACTCAAGAGAGCTATAGTAATTCGATGGCGTCGTTCGTGGCGTATCTGGGTCATGACGATTGCAGCCGCGTGACAAAGGATGACGTGATCGGCTTCAAGGATCATCGTCTAGCGACCATCAATCCTCGTACGGGAACACCCATTGCAGCGAAGACCGTGAAAGATAGTGACCTCTCCGGGCTCAAGGCTGTGTTCGGATGGGCTGTGTCGAATGGAAAGATGCACAGCAACCCCGCTGAGGGCGTCACGCTCAAAGCCTCGAAACCTCGCAAGCTGCGCAGCAAGGCGTTCACAGAGGCAGAGGCAAAGGCGATCCTCATTTCCAGCCTGCATGTGAAGCGCGGAGGAGAGATGCCGGAAACGTTCGCTGCTAAGCGCTGGGTGCCCTGGCTAATGGCCTACTCGGGTGCACGCGTCGGTGAAATGGCGCAACTGAGGAAGGTTGATCTCAAGCGCCATGGTGACATCTGGTATCTAGCAGTCACGCCTGAAGCTGGCACCGTGAAAACTAACGAGGCCAGGGACGTGGTTCTCCATCCTCATCTCGTGGAGATGGGCTTCGTGAAGTTCGTCAAGTCCGCACCTAACGGTCACCTCTTCCTGCGACCCGCAAAGGATGGTGACGTGCTTGGGCCGCTGCAAGGAATCAAGAATCGGCTCGCCGAGTTTGCTCGTGAGGCAGTCCCCGATAGGGGCGTTGCACCTAATCACGGCTGGAGGCATCGTTTCAAGCCAATCGGCACAAGGGCCGGAATTGAACGCCGCGTGCTTGATGTGATCTCAGGTCACGCGCTTGAGGGCCGCACGGTGGCGGATAGCTATCACGGCGTTGAGCTTGAAGATCAAGCGGCCGCGCTCGCCAAATATCCGCGATATGAAGTCATTTGAAATGCAGGACAAAGCAACGTGGCAAAGTGCATCTATCGAGAGGTAACCCTTAACGCGAATAAGCCGGCTGATAGCGATACCGCTACTATTGAGCACATCGTTCCTTGGTCGGCTGGAGGTTCAAATGGGCTGGTTACGCCTGATGTGTCAAAGGGTGCAAATAACGATCTAGGGTCAGAAGTCGATGCCGCGTTCGCAAACACGCTGCCGATAGCCATCAAGCGCCACCAGCTTCAGCTTGAGGGCCAAAGCGGAAATATTACTCCGATCGTTTGGCGAGGGACGAGTCCAGACGGGGTCAAGGGAACGATCACCATAAATGCAGACGGAGTCATGGACATAGTCTTGGACACGGCTGTGCAACGTCCTGAAAATGGTGAGGTTGGGCCGGTCTCCGTTGCAGGTTCGCGCGAGAAGGTAGAGGCAATCCTCCAAGGAATGCTGGCGGGAATGAAGAAGCGGAATCAGATTGCGTACGGCCAGGACGGCAACCTTCTCGATTCTCTGGATGCCATGATGAGCGCGTCGGAACAGACCTTCGTCGATAGCCTTCGGATGACCGTCGAGTATTTCAATCAGGAAGCATGGACGCGAGGCATCTTGAAGATCGCGCTAGCGGCCGGTCATAAACTTCTTGGAAGTGATTGGACCTTTGGACCTGATGCGGCAATATTTCGACAAATAGTGATGAACTCTCGCGCAAACTGGCCTAAGTCTTCGCCGCGCGGCTTTATCGCAGGGGAGCTGGACCGTTCAGTGCGACTGGCTCTCGGGAAGACTGCTACGGTGCGCGACAAGTATCAGCATACGGTCGCAGTCATGCCAATGTCAGACGGAAGGAGGGGGGCGATCGCCGTGTCTCTGTTCGGCGGCAACGGGGTGCCTGAAGCCATGTTTCCGATAGGAGACCTGCCAAGGTCATTCGTGGACGCTCTGAACTCAAAGGCCTATCGCGACACAGTCATGGGCTATCGAGTTGATCCCCAGACGCGCATTACTGTTCCAATTACCTTTGGCGAGATTGACCGGCGAGTTACCGCACGCGGACCAAGCAACAGTCGGTTTAGAAACGCGCACGTGGGGCGCTCTTGACGACCACGCGACCGCACTGGCCAAGCAACTGCGCTATGAAGTGAGGTGCCGGGCTTTGCTTTCGGGCGCTTAGAGGCCCCACTTCGCCCAGAAGTCCGTTGCTAAAGCTCGCCGCACATACTTGCCTGCACTTCGAAAGCTCAACATCTGGCATTGTTGGGCTTCCTTATAGAAGCTGCGCTTTTGGCGTCCCATCTCGAAATTAATGTACGCCAATATCCGCTCTCGTTTCATCCGAATGGCGTTTTCCACCGCCTGGACTGCTAGCTGCGTTGCCTCTTGCTCCTTCGAATCCAGGTCTCGCATCTGCAAAGTGTAAGCTGCTTCGTCCATCTCGCCCCTCCTATGCTGACCTCAGTA
The DNA here is from genome assembly GCF_028128695.1 of Bradyrhizobium sp. CCBAU 25360. NCBI lineage: Bacteria > Pseudomonadati > Pseudomonadota > Alphaproteobacteria > Hyphomicrobiales > Nitrobacteraceae > Bradyrhizobium > Bradyrhizobium sp. CCBAU 25360. The sequence continues at coordinate 195,205 of NZ_LBJA01000038.1, read as the reverse complement.
TGCATGGATGAAGGGCCAGCTGAGATCAAATCAAGCCCGGACTGGATCAAACTTCGATGTCTAAACTACATCGGGTGGCCGCACGACCTGCCTTTCTCTCTATGGCCGCCAGGGCGCGTACTCATAAATGGGAGGCTCAGGCGGCGTGTCAGGATCGGCCCTTTCTCGCCCGGTGCATCAAGACAAAGGTTATAAACTGCTCAGTCGCAGCATTTTCGTATCCCGTCACGTAGGCGCGTGATTGCCCTGTCATGGCTCGCTCGAAGAGCCTTTGATTCTCTCTCCTGCAAGCCCCTAGGAGTGCTCGCGCAATGATTGGCGCCGATGAAATTCCATCATCAAGGTCCGCCATATGCTGGCCAGCGCAATATTCGAGAGCGGCTCTATACTCAACTGTCAGAGATTGAGCATTGGAGGGAGTCATCTGCAGCAGGAAGACGAGCAAGAACACATAGCGCATTCGTTGGCCTCCTTTGTCAGATGTGCAATATATTGCGTCGCATTAGATTGCAACAAGTTGTCGCTATGTGCGCATGTCAGAGGACGTGCGGCGCTTGGTAGGTGGCAACGTAAAGAGGCTGCGGAGGGCGGCTGGAATTACGCAGGCGGAGCTTGCCGATCTAGTGGGTGTTGACCGGGCCTATATCAGCGGCTTGGAGCAGGGAAATCGGAACGCGACCATTGTTAGCCTATGGCACGTTGCTCAAGCATTGGAGACGCCGATTCGTTTCCTGTTCGATGAAGCCAAGAAGTCACGTTGACCGATAGTGCAGGGGGAGCATTGGCTGAATCCCGTCCGGTGCCTGCCTGATCACTTTGAGCACTTACTCAAAGAGGGGGCTGGGGGCCCTGATCATTATCTGAAGTAGGGCCTCTATGATTGTGGATCGGCCGTGTCCTCCCTCTCCCTAGGGGCTTCCTCGAAGGACCCTTGGCGTAGCCGGTGAGGGGGCCGCTAGGACCGATGATGACCTTCTCGGTACTGGACCATCTCATGCTGCCCCAAAGACCCTCCGACGGAGGCCTTAGATGTTACCCTTCGAGGGCGGGGGCCGATGGTGGGTAGCTGCTGTACTCTTACCTCATCTCCTCAAGGTGCTCCCTCAGGACGACCCTGGGATGGCTATAGCCGGGTTCGCATCGTCCCCTCACCTCATGAGCGCGTCGTGAATGGAGGCCATGAAGGTCTATCTTCAAGGGGGAGGGGCGGTGGAAGTGGGTGTCTGCTGTGCTCATCCCCTCTGTAGGTCTCCCCACTAGGGTAGGCTCGGGCGATGAAGGTGTGGTTGGCATCGCCGCATTAGAGGATCAGCTCAAGCCGCACCTCTAAGACAATCCTCGAAGTTCTCTTCCCCTTAGCTCTTCGCCCTCGTAGTCCTTTAGCAGAGACGTAAGGCAAAAAAGGCCTATTTTACCGGGCCAAACTCGATTTTTATGAACGCGCGAGACTGGCCCGAACCAGCGCAAAAGGCATGCTTCATAGCAGCCTTGGCGGCTTCGGCGTTCGGCTCCGCCACAAGCACGGCATCATGAAGGGGCAGCGCTGGGATGCCGCTCTGAAAGAGATGCGTGACCACGGCAATCAGCAGTTCGCTTTCGAGGAACATAAGTTCAAAACCGATGCCGGTTCCGAATAAATGGGCAATCGGCTCGTGCTTTTGTTCGAGTAGTGCCAGCGCTTGCTTGAGGTTCAATTCGGGGAGCAATGGACTGCAATCGCGCGGCCAACGCTTCAAGGGGCCTCGCGTGAACAGCAGAGCATTAAGGAGCAGCTTCCAGCCATCGCGTCCGGTGCCGTCTTCCATCACATCGTAAAGGTCCCCGGTAGGTTGCGGCGCTCTGGCGCGGACGTAGGCGAGACGCGGGAAGAGTTGCTGGTAATCGACATCGGCCACCGGCTTGCCATTCATGCGAATCTGCCGGAATCGATCCTTGCGGGGCATCGTCATCCAGAAGCCGCCGGAAAGCCTGCCGCCCTGTTGCCAGCTTTTGTTATTGAAAGTCCTGCGGACTGTTCGCCGGTAGGACGCGATAATCTCGCCCTCCTTGCCGAGCCGGGCTGAGTCGTGAGTGCCAGCCAATTCAATGTCGGCATCGAGGAGCCAATCATTGATACGTTGAACTCGCCTGCGAAGCGTCCTCGTTTTCGGGCTGTCGGAGTAATTCATCAAGGCCGCGTTGCCGTCTTCATCTCTGCCCGCCTTGAGGATGAGAATTTCCGGCTCTTGCTCGCGACGGAACGAGGCCGGTGTGACCTTCGGAAAGCGCTTCCCAAGGTCAGCAACCGCGTTGAACAGCGACGGAGCTTTAGCCGTTTTTGAGAACCGATAGCCTTTCGCGACTCGTTTGAGGAGCTTCAGCCGCTCCAACAGTTCAAGCAGCCCAAGGAAGTGTTGGCCGTAGACCGGGTTCCGGTAGCGGTTCGAACCCCACATCATGTTGTTGTCGAGCGGAATGGCGAGCGCGGTCTCCTCGCGAAGGAAACTTTGCATGAGTAGATTGCACGCCATCGCCTCAACAGCGATGGTAAATTTGCGCCGGTCTTCATCCTTGCGAGCCCGAGAGCGAAGGCCGATCTTATCTTCCTGGGCGATCAGGTGCTGTGTGAAGCGGCCGATGGCTTCCCTCAGCTCCGGGGTTCTCGCCCGCAACTGCGGATCGAACCGCATGTGCTGACTACTCAGTGTCATGGCCCCAAGAATCTGTGCTCAAAGTGACCGGCTTGATGCCCCAACATGTGCGTACCGTTATCCGGCCACCAGATATGACGCGCGAGAGCCTGCCGCCGCAAATTATCCGAGGCCTGCTGTCCGCAGCGTGGGATGGCGTCCGTATCGCTTCACCTTCAGGGCAAGGACGGCGGAAAGGTGCTTATCCACCACCCATTCCAGCTCGCGCTCGACGGCCCGACCAATCAGGCGCAGTACGGGCCCAGACGACCTGGGGAAGGCGTGGAGTTCGGTTTGGCGCTGCCTGCCCTGATGGTCCACGAATGGCCAGCGCTTATGAGTGCCGCTCGCTAGCCGATGCAGGGCCTTTGCGATCTGGACCGTGCGAAACTCTTTCGTCCGGTGTGAGCCGGGGTCTTCCTCAATTAGCGCGGTGACGGCCAGCACGATGGCGACGAAGCGCTCAGGCTTGATGCCTGCGGCACGAAGCCGCGCCAATGCGATGCGAGCCCGTCTGGTAGCCGACATGCCCTTGAGCCTCGTAGCGATCTCCGTGGGCCCGGCTTCTTCTAGCAACAGCGCGACGGCATTGAGGGCCGCCTTGATGAACCGATCGGATTCGGCTCGGAGCCGAACATACGAGGTTGCGGCAGCAAGGTACGGCTTCAGTTCGGCCGCGCTGTACGTCCCATGCCAGTGCGATCCGTGCCGGGCTTTGTGCTCGACGTGCTTACGGCAATGGAAGACCGCGAGCCCGGTGCCGGCTGATAGCATGGTGGGATGGCGGCACCCCGGAATTGCGCATCGCGAGATGCCAAGGCCTGCAAGCTGTTTGGCCCTTCTCTCGAACTTCTTGCTCCTACTCATGGCCGTTCCGGGAACTGCTTCTCCACAAACCTCTGGATCGTACCGGAGAGCCGATTGAAGACGCCACCAAATCTCCAGTCGTTTCTCGCAACGTGCTCAAACGCTAGATTAAGCTGGCGCTCACGTTTGACGGCCCAGTAACGCTGGAGAATTTCCACGGCGGCAGGTGGCTTCTTGTCCGCCTTCTTCCAGCCGTTTGCTTCCCATCCGGGCAGCCATTCCTTGAAAATCGTCGCGAGAGTTTTGTTGTGAGTAGTCACGATGGCGCTCGATTTAGCGGGCAATGCTTCAGTGACGGCCACGATGGCAGCTATGTAGCCTCGATACTCCTCGCTATCTCCCCGACTTGAAGCAACACCATAGTGGTATTCGTGATCTCCCTTTCGTCGGATTGCGAAAGCCGCGTAGGAGTAGCCTTTGGCGCCGTTTGTTAGCGGCCGATCTGATCCAAATATTACGGCTTCGAAATCTCCAGCGTCAGCGAACTGCGGCGGGCGTTCTGGATACCAGTTGTCGTTTTCGCTCATGTGACTCTAAGCTTCTCCTAGCAGAGGCAAAATTTACACTTGGTAGTCCATCGCCAATTTTCAATCCCGCATGGGTATGGGAGTTACGCGGCGGTGTTGCGTCGATGAGTGATGCTTGCTGGTGTGCTTGATTTGCTCGGTGTGGTCTACGTCGGACGCTGTCGTGTCCCAGTCTCTGTGCCGGTGTAGCTGCCATGTTCGCACGGACCACCGCCCTCCTAGGTGCCCCTACCATTGAGGTCAGGCTTGCATGTGTCCTGTCGATGGTGGTGCAGCATGCGGCCTACCTGTACGCCGCTCCATTTGGCCCTACCTCTCGATGTCGGGATACCCCTTGCGGTTAGCGCCCTCGCCAACCCCTCCGCCGACGTGATGCCTTGACGTCGTAGCTCTTCGATGACAGGCAGCAAGTCATTGGCTCGTTGGGTCGCCCGGCGGCTCCTGACCAGCCTGCTGGCAGCCTGGGCAGACTGGGATATCGAAGTACCACGATGACCACCTAAGCGTACCCCTCGCTTCTTGGCAGCGATCAGTGCGGCCTTGGTTCGCGTTGATATGAGGCCAGCTTCCAATTCAGCCACGGCAGCCATTTGCTGGAGCATGAAACGGCCTGTGGGACCTTCGATCGCAGGTAAGTCAGCGAAGCGCACTTCAACACCAGATTCCAACAGGCGAGAAAGGAATCCGACAGACCTTGTAAGGCGGTCTACCTTCGCGACAACGAGCGGAACGCGATGAATACGGGCAGCGGCGAGCGCCTGTTCTAGAGCCCGCCTATCGGTTCGACGTCCACTCTCGACTTCCGTGAACTCAGCGATTACCCGCCCTTGCTTGAGGTAAGCCTCTACGGCGGATCGCTGCGCGGCCAATCCAAGTCCTGATGCGCCCTGCTTGGCTGTTGATACGCGATAGTAGGCGACGAAACGATCAATAAGCGGCGACACTGCGGGCCTCCAACATTTGCAACAACGTCCGTTGACGCAAACGTTAGGGCATCTTTTCGCTAGCTCAACGCTATCATCCTGAGTCAAATCGACTCAGCCTGACTGGGACAGGACTCTACGGGGAAGGATAGCGTACCCAGTGAACGGCCCGGGAAGACCTTGATCGATGAGGGGGTACGGGGGAGAAACGGGAAGCCGCCGCGACGAGGTCACGGCTCGCGTTCGGGACCCTTCGGGCAAATCCTCCCGGTGCACGGGCCGGAATGTTTCGGGAGGCGAGCGCAACGGTGCTGTTGGCTTTGTATGATCCCATCGACCCCCTTTCGCGCCACTTTTTCATTCCTCCCGCTGACGCTGCCGCGCCGCTCGGGTACGCTCCACGACACTGGCGGACTGGTCAGCGGGAGTGCTGCACCATGAACTCGCGGCGAAATACCTCACGAAAGAAAGCTTTATCAAGAAGACGACGCAGCTTGCGGGCGCTGCCTGCTTCTAGGCTCGACGGCTATGAAGACGAAAGACAGCTGAATACGCCGCCCATATTGAAGCCTGGTGAGTGACCTGACCCGCGAGTAGCGCGACTGGCACAAGCCTGATGCGCCGTATCATCAAGGCGTTAAGATCAAACGATCCCCGCAAAAACCGCGCTGCTCGCCCTGCGCCGTTAGATGCAGGCCTGCTCAAGCCAAACCAAGAGGCCCGTAGAATTATGACAGATAGGCGTTTGGTTCAAATCGATCTTCAATTTCGAAGCCAACCACCCGGCCATTTGCCTCAACATCAAGGGTGGTGTAACGAGTCGGTATACGGCAAATGATCTCCATTCTAGGCTGGCTCAGGGCAGCAATACCTAACGCAAGCGCGTGAGTCTTCGAGCCGATAGCGAGAGCCGTGATTGTGTCGGCGGACGATTGCTTGCAAAAATCTATCGAGTACCTGACCGTGCCGATTACGTCGGTGAGCGATAAATTGACACGTTCGACGTTTGGCTCGCCTTGGAGTTCGCTCAAGGCATACTGCTCGCTCTTTGGGAGCCTACTGGGCGTCTGTACCTCACTCTCCGAAATCATGACCAACCCCAGCCGGCGCGGTTCATATTTTTCAATGAATGGCAGGGTCAAGCCTACTTCACCCCCGAGTGTCACCAAAACGTCTCGATGGTTCGGAATAGTGCTCTCAGATTCGAAGAATGGTACCGGAAGAGACTCCCAAACTCCCTCAGACGTTATGCTGCCAGTCGTGTTCGCGAGAGAAGCTGATGCTTCATGCTGTTTGCCAAGCGGATATTGTCCTTCCGCATAGAGGCAGTCCAGGCGTGCAAAGTAATTTTTCCGAAAGCCCAGGCCGATAAGTAGCAGTAGATAAGACTTCGGGATGCAAGTGATGTCACATAGAACCCGAAGCGGTCGCTTCTTGCTCACGACCTTTGCCTGCAAGAGATCGTCTATCTTCTGCACGTTCGCCGAGAAAGAGGTCGAGCTGTCGAGCTCCACCGGGATGCAGCATTTTGAAAACTGTGAAAGCAGCTTTAGCTGTTCATCTTTGCGTTGGTTTGCGGCCGGGTTCTTCGAAGAGTTGAATCTCAACAAGCAGAGTTCATCAATTTCTCTCCCGAGCCTTTCTAAGGCCGCGGTACCGCGCTGCTCCCAGCTCAGTGTAGATAATACCAAGTCGTATTCGCGATCTCGGAATGAGCCCAAATCGGCAGACGATTGTCTCAATAGTACGTTTGCGCTGGCAAGAGCTTGCTCGTTCACTGATCGCCATCCCATCCCAGAGACAGTTCCCTCTGATCGAGCATGTTCGGATTAGCCGCCATCGATTCAGCCCAAAGGATGGGCTCAACAGGACTGCTCCGATCGCAAAGCTGCCAAATTTCTGAAGCTGAAACCGCAACGGTCTCGTATGGTCCCCTGTAAGAAAAGCCATAGTAGGGTGCCAGCCTCCGATGAAGACGAAAGCGCAGCAACTGACCTTGTCTCGGGTCGCCCCGCACATCGTGATTAGGAGGATCGACCATTCTGAGATATCCAGCGATTTCCGCTTGTCTCACAACATTCAATACAGACCGTTCGCGTCTTGCCGCGGCGTCTACCCTCTCGCTCCGGGCGGCTTCGAACCGTACTTGGAAGATGCCACGTTCAGACCTGCCCATTACGCTCGGGTCGCGATGATCTGATTGCAAGATCGTTGCATATCGCCCCAATCCTTCAATAAGACGCAAAACGACATCAAAGTCCCTTTCACCCCGAGCGCTCACCCCTGCATGATAGGCACTGCTCGCTCTATAAATTCCGGTTGTCTGGACTTCGTTAGCAATGGTCGTTCGAGCCAGAGCAAATTTGTCCAAGCTCTCTTGACTATACGCGTCCAATTTGTGCCTTTTGGTATAAGCCTCGTATATAAATCCCAATATCTCTAAGAAGTCGCGGATAGAACCGTCCGACAACGAAACGATCACGTTTGCACCTGCGAGAGGCAAGCGCTTAAATCCAAGAGTCGACGCCAAATGAAGCAGTGCAGCGTTTTGCTTTCGTCTAAGCCAAGCCTCACCAGCCGGGCTGTTGCTTGAGTGAGCTCGGCGCTCTAAATCGTCCTCGTCCGCGTTGTTGAATGACGTCTTGAAGGCCTCTCCCTGGCCCTGCCAATGCAGCAGAACGTACGTCTGATACAAGGGGGGCGTGGCAGCATTGTTTATCCTTCCGGTTTGTATCCGCTGAACAATGGCCGCGTTCCTCGCGAGTCGCTCTGCGGTCGGACTCGTTGATCGCTTAATCATCTGCTCCATGATGTCGTTGACGGAGCGGCTTCCCAATCGAGCATCTAAAGGAAAAAATTCAGAGACCTCCTTGACGGAGCGAAATGTCCTTGCCTGCTCCGAAACCGAAAACATCAGACGCAGACTCACGACCGCTTGGCAGAGCTCTCGGAAATCGCTTTCATTTCTTGAGTCGAGCGAGATGACGCGACGGTCCGCATCAGTGAGGGGTTGCTGCTCAAGGTAGGTGCGGCTGTTTTCGAATAACGATCCTACGTAGCTTACGACCCATGAGACCGGAAATTTGGAATTGCGTACGAGTGTATTGAGGCTTACCTGCTGCGCAGTTCCCAAAACTTCGCAATCATCGAGGCAGAATTTGAAGCCGGGAGGACGCGAAGGCGTTACCCCGGCCAGTCGCACAGCGTTCGAGAGCTTTGTAACTAGTAGGGACAGCATCTCTCCGGGCTCCCGCGGCGGGAGGCGCTCGTTTATCGAAGAGACTGTCCCCCGTACGGATGAGGCATTCATCTCCCTCACTACGTCGCGCAGGAGCCGCGCCAGCTCAAAAAAAGTTGCAGCTTCTGTGTGCGCAAAATGTGCTAGCCGCGGAAATTCTGCGATAAAGCTGCTCGTGATCTCCCTCTCCTTCGCTGGCGAGAATGTTGCGAGGCTTTGAGATCGAAGTTCGTGGCAGGCGTGCAGAGCTCTCTCGCAGCATGTGAGTTCAACAAGCAGTGAAAAGAACCGATGGAATTCGAGTGCTGGTGATGGCGCGTCTGGATAAATCTTCGCCCAGTCAACGAACGACATCGCAACGGTCAGGTGGTCAGGAAAGCGGATGTAAATACCAATACTCTTGAAGTCTTCGAGCTTTCTCTGCATGCGTAGGGAGCTGTTAGTTGCCAGGTCCTCCCAGCAAACGCTTTTCAAAAGCGTCGTCTTACCACTCCCACGGCTACCGCTTACGTAGATCGACTTGTCGTCGGCTAGATTGTTCGCAATCCTCGTGTACCAGATCAGCTGTTTGCCGTCCTGTTGGTGCTCCCAACGAGTAGGTCTGAATGGATTGAGCGGCAGTCGTGTCATACGCGAGCTCCTATTATCCAATTTGTCGACCGCAGCTCGTAGTTAGAAATTTCGATTTTCGCATCCGAAAGAAGCAACTCTAGCGACTCTTCAAGTTCTTCTTCAACGTTGGATGAATAGATGGCCTCCGCCTGAGTAACGAGATCTGTCCAGTATATTTCGCCATGCTTGAGGAGGAGGCTGTATAAACTTGCCAAGGCCTCATTATGGGATCGTCGCCTGGACCCAATAAGCGGGATGGTGATCGGCTTCAGCTGCCTTAAGTATCCGCCTTGATCGAATCTCCACTTAATGACCCGGCAAGTTAGCGGCATCATTGTGCGCGTGAATACGAGTTCAATAATGTTGAAGCCTGCAACTATTTCAGGAGCGGCAATTGACGCCACCACGGCCCCGCCGGGGACTTGTAGCAATTCAATGGGGTCTTGATGGATGTGACCGTGAAGATAGAGGACGGGCCTATCGAGTTCCAGCAGCGCACTGCGGACGGCTCCAGAGTTAACTAACTCAGTGTAGGGCGCCAATCTCGTTTGTCGTTGTGGCAGTAGGTTGTGATGGGCCGCAACTATCAAGACGGAGCACTCGCTCGCTGAGGGCGTGCTATTGAGTAGCTTTTCGATCGTATCGTTTGAAAAGGCGGGTGTATCGAATTGTCTGTCGTAGTACGCAGCGATTTTCTTCTCGTGCTCTCCGCGTTGTAGCGCTTTTTCGATAGCCTCCTGCACGTCGTCTCGAAATTCAGCTGGGATGAACTCTTTCGATCCGCAGCCCCAGCAACTGTTCAACAGAACCAGGCCGATCGAGGCTCCCGGTGTGTCCAGGTCCAGCCATGTAGGGTCGGTCACGGGAATCGCTGGCAGGCCTTCCGCTGCAAGGGCTGCCACGAGAGGCTTAAACTTTGCTATGAAGCTTGCTTCCTTGGCGAGGGTGCGGTCGATATCATGATTCCCCGGAATGATGCCGACGGGCATTTTTGAATTTTGACCCTTGGCACCGATCTGGAGCGCCGTCGCGATATATTTTGCGCATGCGATGTACCCGTCAATCTTACCGAAGTCCGTCAGATCTCCCATGAAAACCAATCCAGCAATCTGGCCGGATTCCGTGAGTTCATAAATCTTGCGAAAGACCTGCTTTATGGGGGTACTGGAGATGATCTTCTTTAAATCCGACGGGAAGCGAGAGTCCTTGTCGTCGAGGACCCCACCGGATCGCCCCGCGGTGGGAAGATGGACGTCCCCAATCTGAATCAAGCGGACTTTTGAGAGCAATGGACGGGCCTCACCTTTCAAAAGGCTAAACCGCTATCACGAGTCGCGATTTCGCCCAAGTAGATGAAGGCGTTCTGCACAACTGCTTCCGGGGCCGCCGGTCCTACTCGCAGGCTCCGAATGGGACGTGGACGGGGTCGCCTTTGGCTGGCTAGAAGTGAGATTTCAGGTAACTCGCTGCTCCTCGGGTTTAACCTTCCCGATCGTCCTTAAGTCACTGCGCCGACCAGTGAAGGACCTTGCATCGGAAATCGAGGACATCCACGATGGAGGCGCCGTAACATCGGCGGACATTGCGCAAGAGCCCAACGGTAGCGAGATCGTAACGCCGCGCGGCTGCAGATGGTACCTTCCTCCGCGGCAAATCTGGAGCGTCGTATGAAGCCCCATAGCGCGTGCCGTTTCTGCTAAGGGCCAGGGAAACCCGAAGGCCGGCGCCCCGAGCCCACTCCTTACTTTGTAACCCTTTGCAGATATCGTCCGGTGCCGGGCCTGCCCGGAGTTATCCGCCTTGGCATGCCGCCTCCGAATTAGGTACTCTCCCGCGTCTGCTTCGCACGACTTTGGGGGATCAGTGGCTACCGACCTACAAGACTTTTCATGGCGCCTCTATTCAGCGGCAGACCAATTGTGGACCAACAGTACGCTGCGGCCGGACCAATATGCCCAGCCCGTGCTGGCGCTCATCGCATTGCGGCAGATGGAGGCAAAGTTCGAACAGGTCCATGCCGCGTTGGCTCCCCAATACAAGGGGCGCCTGAAACCAGCTCCTGAGGACTATCAGGCAAGAGGCGCGGTGTTCCTGCCGGAGAACGCTCGCTTCTCGCGACTTTTAAAATTGCCGGGCGCGGCCGACCTTGGGGCCGAACTCAACGCGGCCATGAAGGCCATCGCGGATAACAATCCCGATCTCGCGGGCGTCCTGCCGCAGGGCTATGCGGGCCTGCCGAATGACGTGTTGCAGGAGCTCTTGCGGCTCTTGGCTCCGCTGAAGATCGAAGGCGATGCCTACGGTCTCATCTTTGAATACTTTATGGGCCAGTTCGCCTCCAGCTATATGCAGAAGGGCGGGGAGTTCTTCACGCCCGCTTCCATCGTCAGGCTCATGGTCGACATCCTCGAGCCTTATCATGGCGCGATCTTCGATCCGGCCTGTGGCTCCGGCGGCATGTTTACCCATTCGGCAGAGTTTGTTGCTCGCCATCACAGGGAGCCGTCGAAGGAGATCAGCATCTACGGCGTCGAGAAGATGTCCGACACATTGAAGCTCTGCCGGATGAATCTCGCCGTGCATGGTCTCTCCGGCGAAATTCGCGAGGCCAACAGCTATTACGATGATCCGCACAAGCTCCTCGGCCGGTTCGATTTCGTCATGGCCAATCCGCCATTCAACCAGCCAGAGGTAGACCGCGCTAAGCTTGTGAACGATGCAGGCAAGGTCGATGCCCGTTTTCCACTTGGCTTGCCCAATGTCAACAACGCCAATTACATCTGGATCAACCTGTTTTATGCCGCCCTGAACGAGAAGGGCCGCGCTGGTTTCGTTATGGCTAGCGGTGCAGAGGGAGCCAGTGGAGGCGAGCGCGAGATCAGATCGAGGTTGATCGGGACGGGCGCGGTGGATTGTATCGTCGCGGTGGGTCCTAAAATGTTCCTCACGGTCGGCGTACCCGCAGTCCTGTGGTTTCTCGATAAGGCTAAGGCGAAAGGCCCGCGCGGCGATCGGGTCCTGTTTATCGATGCCCGTCACGTTTTTCGCCAAGTCGATAGGGCGCATCGCACCTTTGACGCGGACCATATCGAGTTTCTTGGCAACATCGCCCGTCTTTGGCGCGGTGAGGAGATTGAGACCGAGGCGGGCAGTGGGCCGCGCATGGCCGAAGTGTTTCCCAAGGGTAAGTACCGCGATGTGCCGGGCCTCTGTAAGATTGCCTCCCGCGAGGAGATCGAGGCGCAGGACTGGAGTCTGAGTCCGGGCCGTTATGTCGGCGTCGTGCCGGGGCAGGCGGACGACGATAGTGATTTCAGGGAAAAACTCGAAGCATTGCAGGAGGAACTGGGAAGGCTCAATGCGGAAGCGGCTCAGCTGCAAGCGAGGGTCGAGCAGAATATCGCTGATTTGCTGGAGGTGTAAGTGCCCGCTTGGCCAGAACTAACAATCGCGCAATGCTGCACCCGGGTAACAAGTGGCGGGACGCCGCGTCGGGACAATCCTGATTACTATAGAGATGGAACGATCCCTTGGGTCAAAACTGGCGAACTCAAAGACCGTGTGATTGATCCGTCCGCCATTAGCGAATGGATTACCGAGGAAGCCGTCGAAAATTCTTCGGCAAAAGTCCTGCCCAAGAACACGGTTCTGATGGCCATGTACGGGGACGGAAGGACTATTGGAAGTCTTGGGTTGGTCCGTTCCCCAATGAGCTGTAACCAAGCTTGCTGCGCTATGATCGTCAATCCAGACATCTGTGATGCACAATTTCTGTTCTACGCAATACGGTACTATCGCAACGCGTGGATCAAGATCGCCCATGGAGGCGCACAGAGGAACCTCAGCGGATCAATCATCCGCGAGCGAAAGATTGCGGTCCCTGTTCTTCCGCTTCAAAGACGCATTGCATCAATTCTCGAAGCCTATGACGATCTGATCGAGGTGAATCGGCGGCGGATTGCCGTGCTGGAGGAAATGGCCCGGCGGCTGTTCGATGAATGGTTCGTCCAATTCCGGTATCCCGGGCACGAATGCCACGCGACGATAGACACGCCGGATGGGCGGCGGCCGGAGGGATGGCAGCATCGTCCGCTAGAAGATATGCTCGTTTTACAGCGTGGTTTTGATTTGCCCACGTCAAAAAGAACGCCCGGGCCCTTTCCAGTTATTTCCGCTTCAGGCGTACATGGAACACATGCCGCAGCAAAAGTCAGGGGACCGGCAATCGTGACCGGTAGGTCTGGCACAATTGGCAATGTGATGATTGTCCACGAAGACCTCTGGCCCTTAAACACAACCTTGTACGTCAAAGAATTTCGCAAAGCCTCGCCTGCTTATGCGTTGCATCTTTTGCGTCGTCTAGATCTCCACATTCGTCGTGGTGGGGCCGCAGTCCCCACACTGAACCGTAACCATCTCCACAACATTCCTATCGTTTGTCCTCCATCTAATCTGGTCGTTCGATACGAGGAAGTGGCGATGTCGCAGCTCAGAGCAGCTTTCGTCATCGAACAGCAGCAAGCTATCCTGACGGCCTCACGAGACCTTCTCATTCCCCGCCTCATCTCCGGTGGACTTTCCATTCCCGGCGCTGAGCGTGAACTGGAAGCGGTCGCTTGATGACGCCAGCGGGCCCCAGCAAATCTCTTTCCAGCGTCATCACTAGTGAGGATGAACTGGTCGAAACGCCGGGACTTGATCTCCTGGAGGAGCTGGGCTGGCGTCGCGCCGACCTAATGGACGAGGAGCCGGGGCCTGACAATCCTACAGGCCGCTTGTCCTTTCGCGAACTGGTGCTGCCGGCAAGGCTTCGCGCCGCACTCCGCAAGCTGAATCCGGCGCTTCCCGATGAAGCATTGCGGCAGGCCGAAACTGAGTTCACAACGAATCGCTCGGCGATGCTGCCGATTGCCGCCAACCGCGAGGTCTACCGGCTCCTACGCGATGGCGTCGTGGTGCAGGTGAAGCAGGCAGATGGTTCGGTGAAGGATGAGCGTGCCTTCTTCATCGACTGGGTGAACCCCGTCGCGAACGATTTCCTCATGGCCTCGCAAGCCTGGATCGAGAGCCCACTTTATTCGCGCAGACCGGATGCCATCGGCTTCGTTAACGGCATTCCTCTGCTGCTGATCGAATGGAAGGACATCACTAAGCCGGTGCAGGAAGCTTTCGAGGCCAACCTGCGAGATTATCGTGACACAATTCCCGGCCTGTTCGATTTCAACGGCTTCGTTGTTCTTTCGAATGGACTTGAAGCCTTGATGGGGGCGAGCCACGCGGCGTTCGACACCTTCGCCCCTTGGAAGCGCTTGGAGGAAGGCGGCCCGGAAAGCGTTGCGCTGGAGACGATGCTCCGCGCCGCCTGCGAGCCGACACGTTTCCTTGATTTGATCGAGAATTTTCTGCTGTTCGACGACGCCAAAGGAGGGCTGCGCAAGGTCGTCGGCAAGTACCATCAGGTGCTGGGCGTCAATCGCGCCATCGAGGCCGTGAAGGAAATTGGCGAAAACCAAGGACGGCTTGGCGTGTTCTGGCATACGCAGGGAAGCGGCAAGAGCCTCTCCATGGTGATGTTTGCCGAGAAGGTTCTGCGACGGTTCGGCGGCAACTGGACCTTCGTAATTGTCACCGACCGTCAAGAGCTGGACGACCAAATCGCAGAGAACTTCGCGACCACGGGGGCGCTAACCAAGAATGTGCAGGACTGTCAGGCGCAGAGCCGCACGCACCTGCGCGATCTTCTCTCCGGGCAGGAGCGCTATATCTTTACCCTCATACATAAGTTCTCGACGGCCGATCGGGAACCGATGCCGGTGCTTTCGGACCGTAACGACATTGTCGTCATCACGGACGAGGCGCACCGCAGCCAGTACGATCAGCTTGCAGCAAACATGCGCCGGGCGCTACCCAATGCGGCCTTCATCGGTTTCACCGGCACGCCGCTGATTGCCGGACAGGAACAGCGCACAAAGGAAGTCTTTGGCGACTACATCTCCGTCTACAACTTCGCGCAGTCCATTGCCGATGGCGCGACCGTTCCGCTCTATTACGAGGCGCGAAAGCCGGAGTTGCAGCTCGCGGCGGATGAGCTGAAGGATGAGCTCGACGATCTTTTAGAGCAAGCGGTGCTGGATGAAGAGCAGGAGAAAAAACTCCAGCGAACTTTTGCGACGCAATATCACCTTATTACTCGTAATGACCGTCTGGACGAGATCGCTAAGGACCTCGTGCGTCATTTCACGGCGCGGGGCTATCTCGGTAAGGGCATGTTCGTCGCTATTGACAAGGCTACGGCCGTCCGGATGTACGATAAGGTAAAGCTTGCATGGGCAGACGAACTTAAGGCCCGCGAGACACAGCTCATGAAGGTATCCAATCTAGAGAAGCCGGCGCTCACCGAGCGGCTAGACTGGATGCGATCCCTGGACATGGCGGTTGTCGTTAGCCAAAGCCAGAACGAGATCGATGATCTGAAACGAAAAGATCTCGACATCCTGCCACACCGCGAACGGATGCAGAGAGAAGACCTGGAGGCGAAGTTTAAGGACGCGAGCGACCCGCTGCGGTTAGTATTCGTCTGTGCCATGTGGATCACCGGCTTTGATGTGCCGACGTGCAGCACGGTTTACCTCGACAAGCCGATGAAGAACCACACGCTTATGCAGACTATCGCGCGGGCCAATCGCCGTGCTCCGGGTAAGAATGCAGGCGTCATTGTGGACTACGTGGGCGTGTTCCAGAGCCTGCAAAAGGCGCTAGCTGTTTACGCCACCGAGGGAAGCGGCGGCGACTCGCCGATCAAGGACAAGCAGGCCCTGGTGGATGCGTTGGAGGCAGCATTGAAGACGGCCCGCGAGTTCTGTTCCGGTGTGGTCGTCGACATAGACGCCATCTACAGGGCAGAAAAGCTTCAGCGGCTGGCGCTCATCGGGCAGGCTGTGGAAATACTCATCGCGCCGGACGACCGCAGGCGTGGCTTCTTTCGCGTGGTGAGCGCGGCGGAGCGGGCTTACAAGGCGCTGCTGCCGGACGAACGGGCGACACCTTACCAGAAGCCGGTGGCGGCGCTGCATGTCCTCGCCGAGGCAGTACGTGGCAAGATCGGTCCGGTGGACATCTCGGCGGTCGCAGCGAAGATCGAAGCGCTGCTGGATGAAAAGATTGAGGGCGTGGCGATCACAGCCCCAATCATCGAGGGCGACGCCGCGGGCGGGCGGGTTGATCTCTCGGCCATAGACTTCGAAAAGCTCGCCAAACTGTTCGCCAAGCAGCCCCGCACAGCAACTGAGGCGCTAAGGGAGGAAGCCGAGGAAACAGCCCGGAAGATGGCCGCGCAGAATCCTTTGCGCGTGCAGTTTGTCGAGAAGCTAGAGAAGCTGGTCGAGCAATACAATCTTGGTACGCTGGACGTAGAGGCGTTCTTTGAAGCGCTCAAGGCGCTTATTGCCGCGATGGATGAGGAACAGCGTCGGGCCGCGCGGGAGAACCTTACCGAAGATGAGCTTGCGATCTTCGATCTGCTGACCAAGCCAGAACCAAAGCTGACTAAGGCACAGGAAACTGCGGTGAAGAAGGTGGCGCGGAACCTCTTCGAGAAATTACAGGATCAGCTCGCCATCGATGATTGGCAGGTCAAGCAGCAGACCCGAGCCGCTGTTCAAAGCACCATCCGGTTCACGCTCAACGATTTGCCAGAAGAGCCTTATCCAGATGCGATTTGGAAAGAGAAGGTGGATGCGGTATGGGCGTTTATTTTTTCACGTGCACCGCGCTCTAGCTGGACAAATAAAGGCTTATGAAATGGGCGCTTCAAAGATACCCGTTTATGTTTATGTTGATGAATCAGGAAACACGGGGAAGAATATTTTTGACGAAGCCCAGCCTGATTTCTTCACCGCCGCGTTGGTTAGCAAAGGAGATTTTGACCTTCGATGGGGAGGCCAGGTAAGCGCTATTGCCAAAAAGCTAGGTGTTGATGCCCTGCATGCCAACGAACTCGGATTGAGCCGACTAGAATCGATCGCCGACGATCTCCATTCCCTACTGAATACGGCCGACGTCCACTTCTTTGTCTCGCGCGTGGAAAAGCGATACTTGCTTGCGACCAAGATGTTCGACGTTCTATTTGACTCCGGAGAGAATGCGGCCGTTCCCTGGCACGTGTACAATATTCGGCCACTGAAAATTATGCTTGCGTTCAAGCTCGCGGCAACAATCAATGACGAGATAGCTAAGAATTTCTGGAAGTGCCTCCTGCTGCCGAACGAAGACAAATCCCGAGAGGCGCTTCCGGCCATATGTTCTGCGCTGAAGGCGCAACTGCATGTCTTGCCCGACGAACGATCTAGGGAAGTCTTGGGTGCTGGGCTTGATTGGATTATTCAGCACCCGGAAAGCATTCATTTCGCAACGGAGCAGAAGATTGCAAAGCAGGGGCACTTTCCCAATCTTGTCGCTTTTGCAAATTTGCTCAGAGGTCTGCAGAATTTTTCGGAGCTTTGGAAAAAGAAAATCAAACGTATTACCCATGATGAGCAGAGCGAATTTGGCTCAATGCTGCAAACTTGGCATAAGATGTTCTCGAACGCATCGCCTGACGTGATCGAGTGGGCAGGTGAAAGCTATAGCCTGCAGATGGCCCCAGGGAGTGACTTCGTAATCAGCTCGGACAAACACAGCCCTGGTATCCAGATTGCGGATTTGGCGCTGTGGCTTTATGGGCAAGCTCTCAAAGGTAAGGACCTCCCTGAATCTTGCGCAAAGTTGTTGTATCTAGTTCTACAAAGAGGCTGGCACGACGACTTTTCATTCGCCGGTGTTGAAAAGAAGTTAATGGAAAAATGGGGTGAAGTGTTCTTTGGCCCCATGGACGACCAGAAAATTGAAGCTGGCCAGAAACTCATCCAATTGTCCGAAGAACGACGTCAGGCTTCGATGAAGCAATATGAACAAGACGGCGTGGCACCGTTTATGAGAGACCTCCTTCAGAATGGTCGGCTGCTCGAGAACGACCAAGATCAATCCGCTGGGTAAAGGAGAAGGTAGTCGATCAGCCAGCCACGGTGCCGGCTCTGGCCCCACTGCCGAGCCGCCGGATGAGCTTGCTGCACATGGCGTCAGCGAGTGTGCTTTTCCTTGCAGAAGCGGAGAAGAGCCTTCGTTGAGGAACTATTAGTCAGTAACCTTCCAGCGCGTGCTCCATGTGGAAGATGCGAGCTGCGACCTCCATAGAACTCTTTACCTCAAGGCTTACGTAGCTGCGCTCGAAAGCCTTCACGGTGCGCTCAGCTAGGTTCCAGGGGCGCTGGTGCAACCGCAATAGAGTCATTTGGTGTGTTACAGGCATGGTAAACATTCTCGCCGCCTGCTAGAAATTCGCTAGATATTTCAATGACAATGACGTCGGAAAGCGCAATCCGCCCCTGGGCACCATTCCCCTGACGTCGGACATCCCCGAGATGTGGCTGCTCCCGAGGCACTACCCTCGTTCGCTATACGTGGCCGGCGGCCGCTGATATGATCGTTGGACGGTAAACGGCAGCTCGCCACCACACTTTTTCTGCGATGCCGGCCTTCTGATCGTACCTCGATCCCGCTCGCGCCTTTTCGCGTTGCCTCGACAAGAACGCTGAACAAATCGTCAATGGCTGCCGCGTCCCCGCTCACATTGGGAGATGTGCCATGGCTGCATCGGACTGGCGTCTCGAAGGCGAATGGATGAAGAACTGCACCTGCGCGTTTGGCTGTCCCTGCGATTTCAACGCACGGCCGACCCAAGGCTATTGCAAGGGAATGGTCGCCATGCGGATCGCCAGGGGACATTTCGAAGGGACCAGGCTCGATGGTCTCTGCTTTGCGATCACGGTCGACTTCCCTGGGCCGCTTCATGAGGGCAACGGGACAATCCAGCCCATCATCGACGAACGCGCCACGGCGGAGCAGCGTCAGGCGTTGTTCGATATCTTTTCCGGCAAGCATTCGGCCGAAGGCACGCTTTTCCAGATCGTCAGCATGATCGTTACCAGGATTCACGATCCGGTGTTTGCACCGTTCGAGTTTTCCTTCGACAAGGAAGGACGCGTCGCAAAACTCGTCGCCAGGGGCGTGCTCGAGACCGATGTCGAGCCGATCAAGAACCCGGTCACCGGTGATCCGCACCGCATCCAGGTGGTCATGCCCGAGGGGTTCGAACATCGGGCGGCCGAGGTCGCATCCGCCAACATCCGCTCGACCGGGGCGATCCCGTTCGAGACCCGGGGTACGCATAGCTCGCTCGCCAATGTCGTGCAGACGCCCGAGGGGGTTGCCGCATGATGCGGCGCTGACACCGACACAAAACCTCGGTGTCAGCTCCTCATCGCTATGGACAAGTCGATGCAGGGGCGCTCGATACTGGAACACCTGCTCCACCGCGACCGGCTGGTCGTCGCGATCGGGACTGCCGCAGTGGTGGCGCTCGCCTGGGCCTATCTCGCCGCGGGCGCCGGCATGGACACCGAGATGATGACCGACATGCCGGACATGGCGCCGATGCCGTGGACGCCATTCTATGGCGTGCTGCTGTTCGTGATGTGGTGGGTGATGATGGTCGCGATGATGGCGCCGAGCGCGGTGCCCACCGTCCTCTTGTATGCGACCGTCAAGCGCAAGCAGGAGACCGCCTCCCGCGCCGCAATCGATACCTGGATCTTTCTCGCCGGCTATCTCGTGACGTGGGCGGGGTTCAGTCTCGCTGCGGTCCTGGTGCAAGGAGCGTTCGAACGTTTCGGATTGCTGTCGATGGCGATGGCAAGCACCAGCGCGATTTTGGGCGGCGGCGTTCTGATTGCAGCAGGGCTTTATCAGTTCACGCCTCTCAAACAGGCGTGCCTGCGGTACTGCGAGAGCCCGCTATTGTTTCTCAGCCGACATTGGCGGCCCGGCACGCGCGGCGCATTGCGAATGGGACTTCGCCACGGCAGCTACTGCGTCGGCTGCTGCTGGTTTCTGATGGTATTGCTGTTCGTCGGCGGCGTGATGAACCTGGCCTGGATCATCGGCATCGCGCTCTATGTCGCCGGCGAGAAGCTGCTGCCGTTCGGCCGAAGATTGAGCTATGCGGCAGGCGGGGTCCTCATCCTGTCCGGCACGATCGTTCTTGCGCGGGCAATCTGAAAAGCAGGTCCAAAGGCGGCTGAAAATGTGCGGCTTTCGACATGCCCGTGTACCTGATTGCTCAAGGCCAGCCGACCTCCGTGATGATACGGATGCTTTAAGCTGAAGAATTGAGCTTTGCCCAAACACAAACTTAAGGCTGTTTCAGCTACCTTTGCGCTAAGAGCAGCACCCGCGCGCCGCTTTCGGCCGCGGGTGTCCCTGTGCAGTCGAGGCGGAGACAAGGCGATGCCAATACTGCGGGCGAGCGCAGTTCTGCCCTGGCGGCCGAAGCGGGGGTGCGCGTCGTGATTCCCGCAGGGGCAGTCCGCAAAGCCGGAAGAACGATCCTGCGGAATGGTCCGCTGCAGATCGCATTGTTCTTTCTGCCCCTGGTCTGGATCGGCTATTTCGCAATCACCGCGTCGGAGCGGATGGATGCGGTCGAGCAGGCGCGGTCGCACGGCGACAGCGTCGCCGAACTGTTCGAGGAAAACACCGAACGCATCTTCGAGCGCGTCGATCAGTCATTACTGGTGGTGCGAGCGCTCTACGCCCAGGATCCGCTCACCTTCAGCTTGAAGTCATGGTCGGACACGGCCCGCATTGCGACCGGCGACGTGGTTCAGTTCGCACTGATCGGATCAGACGGATACATGATCGACACGACCGCGGGCTATTCCGGTCCGCCGCTTTATCTTGGCGATCGCGAACACTTCATCAATGTCATGGCGCAAGCCGACGATCGCCTCTACGTTGCCAAGCCGGTGCTGGGAAGGGCCTCGAACAAATGGACGATCCAGCTGGCAAGAAAGTTGTTCGACCTCGCGCGGAATCCGGCCGGGGTGATCGTCGGCTCGATCAGCGTCGACGTGGTCGGCAGGTTCTACGACACGGCAAAGCTCGGCGTCGGAGGAACGCTGGTGCTCAGAAATGCGAATTACGTCGTGCTCGCCGCCCGGGGCGTGGACCAGAGCTCCGTGCTGGGACAACGCACACCCAGCCGCGTCGAGGGCGAGCTCGGTGACGGCTTCTATGTGCAATATTGGAACGAGAACCGGCCGAACCGCAGCGACCGGCTGATCACGGCGCGCAGGTCGCGCGCGTTTCCGCTCATCTTCACCGTCGGCATTTCGGAGCAGGAGATTTATTCCCGCTCCGCCTTCAGGCAGAAGGTCTATCTCGGCGGCGCGCTGCTGCTGACGTTCATTATCCTCGCCGCGACGACATTCCATTGGCGACGGCAGCAGGCGCTGGATCGCGCTCACCGCGAGCGGCGCGATTTTGCCAGCAAGTTCGAGGATGCGCTCCGGAACCTTCCCCAGGGCTTGAGCATGTTCGATGGCCGTGACCGCCTGATCGCATTCAACCCGCAATGGCTCGAACTCTATGGCCTCCTGCCGGAAGACATTCGGATCGGCATGCATTTCCGGGATATATTCGCAAAACAGACCGCCGTGCTCGACGTCGAGGCCTATCTCGTCGATTTGAAGAACCGGCTCGCCCGGTCGGAGCAGATCTCGAACACCGTGCAGTTTCCCGATGGACGGGTCGTCTACATCTCCTACGGCCGGCGCGAGGGTGGCGGCTGGGTCGCTACTCATGAGGACATCACCGAGCGAAAGGCGTCGGCGGACCGCATCGAGCGGCTGGCGCATTACGACAGCCTGACCGGCCTTGCCAACCGCAACCTGTTCAAGGAGCGCATCGACGAGGCGCTAGCCAGCTCACGCCGGCTGGAGCCTGCGTTCGCCGTCCTCCTGCTCGATCTCGACAAGTTCAAGTCCGTCAATGATGCGCTCGGCCATCAATGCGGCGACGCGTTGCTGAAGCAGGTTGCCGACCGGATCAAGGCGCAGATTCGTGATGCCGATACGGCGGCGCGAATTGGCGGCGACGAGTTTGCCGTGATCGTGGCCGCGATGCGCGACGGCGCTGCAAGCCTGGCCGAGCGGCTGGTCCAGGCCATTGCCGAGCCCTATCACATCGATGGCCATCCCGTCGTGATCGGCTGTAGCATTGGCCTTGCGCTCGTGCCCGAGCACGGCACGCGGGTCGATGAGATCCTCCGCAACGCCGATCTTGCGCTCTACAGGTCGAAGAATGCCGGCCGAAGCTGCTTCCACCTCTATTCAGCGGAGCTCAAGGCGGAAGCGGATCAGCGCAACGTGCTCGAGATCGAGCTGCGCGAAGCGATCTGGCGCGAGGAGATGGAGGTATTCTATCAGCCCGTGATCGAGCTCGGCACCGGCCGGGTAAAATCGGTCGAAGCGCTGGCGCGCTGGCATCACGGCACCAGGGGCTACATTCCTCCGGCTGAGTTCATTGCGGTTGCGGAGGCGGGGGGCTTGATCGTCGAGCTCGGCAATCAGGTGCTTGCCCGGGCCTGTCGCGATGCGATGAGCATGCCGGCCGACGTTAAGGTCGCCGTCAATCTCTCTGCCCTGCAATTTGCCGGCACCAATCTCGTCGACACCGTGACGTTTGCGTTGGCGCAGAGCGGCCTTCCGCAAACCCGGCTCGAACTCGAGATCACCGAGAGCGTATTTCTCGCCGACACCGAGGAGAACCTCAAGACGCTGCAGCGCCTCAAGGCGCTCGGCGTCTCCATTGCCCTTGACGATTTCGGTGTCGGATACTCGTCTTTGTCCTATTTGACGGCCTTTCCTTTCGACAAGGTCAAGATCGACAAATCGTTCATCGACAGGATCGATCGCTGCGAGACCGTCGCCGTGCTGAAGTCCATCGTGCAACTCGCGAAGACGTTGAAGCTCTCGATCGTCGCCGAGGGGGTCGAGTCCTTCGAGCAGGTTAAACGGCTCCAGTCACTCGGCATCCCGCTCGGCCAGGGATTTCACTTCAGCAAGCCCGTGCCGCTCGCCGGCCTCTCGTGGCAGGCTCCCCCGGCGCGACGGAAACGGCGGGCGGCGTGAGCTGAATGCCTCCGGCGTTTGTCATCATCGCCCGCCGCCCAAGAGCAGGAAAGCTGAGCAGGTGAAGCCTCCCTAGGAATAGCTTGGAAGGGGGCAAGACCTGGTGGTCCCCTGGCACGTTCAGCTCCCGCTGAGAGCCGAAGGACCGCACCGCGCGGAGCCAATTCCCGAGCCAAATCGCACCCGCCGATCCTGGCACTCCATTTGCTCAGTCTTGACCAAAGCCGGGCCTCGGCAGGGAGGCCCGTTTCAGGTTGAGGCAAGCGATGCAAGAAATGTCCCGTTCTGGTACTGCCGGAGAACTCCGGCTCGATGCGCTGATCGCCGATTTGTGGTGGCGCGTCCGGCTGTTGAATACCGACATTCTCGAGGAGGAAGCCAAAGCCGGCGTGTTCGACGTGCTTCAGCCGACATATCCGCTGCTTGCACTGAACCTCCGAGCGCGGCGCGACAATCTGGTCTCGACGATCGGCGTGCTCGAGGAGCGTGCGAAATCGGTGTCGGAAGCGGCTTGAGAGCCGCCTCCGGTGACACCGGAAACGTCAGCGAGGTGACTCTTCACGGTGCTGACGGACACGCCGAGCGTCGCGAAGATCGCGTCGCGCGTCTGTCCTTCGCAGGGGGGCTCGACGGACAAGCCGCCATGCGCTTCGTGCTGCGGATGACGCGTGATCGCCGACGTCTCGATCGTCGCCGCGTGATCGCCGACACATATCGTTCCAGCGGGTCGATCTAGCTTGGCGTCAGGTGGCTCGCAGTGATCCACCGGGAAGAGGACAAGACTTATGCGCAATATCATCCTTGTGGCCTTCG
Organism: Bradyrhizobium sp. CCBAU 25360; assembly: GCF_028128695.1. Classification (NCBI taxonomy): domain Bacteria; kingdom Pseudomonadati; phylum Pseudomonadota; class Alphaproteobacteria; order Hyphomicrobiales; family Nitrobacteraceae; genus Bradyrhizobium; species Bradyrhizobium sp. CCBAU 25360. The sequence continues at coordinate 171,490 of NZ_LBJA01000038.1, read as the reverse complement.
CAGCGATCACCCTGGCAAGCGCGGTGACGCCCGCGAGCGCGCTGACCATCGTCCGCGATCATCGCGACCCGCCGATTGTGCGCGACCATCGCAATCAGACCATCGTCAGGGACCACCGCACGCAGCCCGAGGTCCGCGATCATCGCCACTAAACGTCCCGGCGGCGGAGCCCAACCGAACGGGTTCGGCTTCGTCGTCTTGTCGAAAAGCCCGACAATCGTCCCGCGCGCAACGCCGGTGTCCATTCGCGATTGTGAGGCCTGAGCACGCGCCACGCCCGCGCCGCCATGCTATTGCTGCCTCCGCAACTTTCCCGCGAGGCCGCCATGCTCCCCATTCCCGCCGATATCTTCACCGAGCCCGAGGACGTCTCGCCCGACGGCCTTGCCAATCTCGGCCCGCTTCGCCGTCTCGCAGGGCATTGGCAGGCGGACAAGGGCATCGACATCAATCCGAAGGCGGAGGGGCCGGAGCGGCGGACCTTCATCGAGCGCATCCGCATGGACCCGATCGATCCGCAGGCCAACGGGCCGCAGCTGCTGTACGGGCTGCGCTATCACATCCACATCAACACGCCCGAGGAAGACATCACCTTCCACGACCAGGTCGGCTATTGGCTGTGGGAGCCCGCGACCGGGTTGATCATGCAGACGCTGGCGATTCCGCGCGGGCAGGTGCTGCTGGCTTCGGGCAAGGCCGGGCCCGACGACAGGACGATCTCCGTCACCGCAAAGCGTGGCGATACCGCCTACGGGATCTGCTCGACCGACTTTCTGGAACAGGCGTTTCGCACCGACTCCTATCGCTGCGACATCACCTTCAACGACGACGGCAGCTGGACCTATCTGATCCAGACCGAGTTGTTCGTGCGCGGCGCGCCGTTCGACCATCGCGATACCAACACGCTGCAGCTGGTCGCGCCACCAAAGCTCAATCCGCTCGCGGTGATCGTCAACGATCGCGCCAGGAGCGATGAGAAGGGCGATGGGCCGGCAGCCTCGGCCTGAGTGATGCTCGGAGACTTTGCATGAAGCCCTATGTCATCTGTCTGATGCACTCCAGCCTCGATGGCCGCACGCATCCCAGCCGCTGGCGCCCGAAGGGGGCGGGCACGGACTGGTTCGAGAAGATTCATGACGAGCTCGGCGGCGATGCCTGGGTGATCGGCCGCGTCACCGGCTCGGAGTTCGCCAGGGGCCAGCCTTATCCTGCGACGAACGACGCGAAGCTGCCGCGTGAAAACTGGTTCGCGCGGCGGGACGCCAAGACCTATGGAATCGTGCTCGATGCGCGGGGCAAGATCGGCTGGGGCCGCTCGGACATCGGCGGCGATCCGATCGTCGTCGTGCTGACTGAGAGCGTGCCGGATTCCCATCTCGCAGGGCTCCGGGGCGAAGGCATTTCCTACATCTTTGCCGGCAAGTCCGAGCTCGATCTGGCGCTGGTGCTGGACATTCTCAGCCGCGAGTTAGGGGTGAAGCGGCTGCTGGTGGAGGGCGGCGGCGTCGCCAATGGCGCGTTCCTGCGCGCCGGTCTGATCGACGAGTTCAACCTGATTCTCAGCCCCGCGATCGATGGCGCAGAGGGCGCGCCCTTCGTGTTCTCTTCAACGGAGGCGGACAGCGACAAGCGCGCGCCGATCACCGCGATGACGCTGGAGAGTACGCGCCAGCTCGGCGGCGATGTCCTGCTGCTGCGCTATCTGATCAAGAACGATCCGCAAGCCGCGAGCCGGTAACGCGCGGCTATGCCCGAGACAACGGAACATATCGTCATCGTCGGCGCCGGCGCGGCCGGCCTGATGGCGGCGCGCGAACTGGCGCGGACCGGCCGCAAGGTGACGGTGCTGGAGGCGCGCGAGCGCTGCGGCGGCCGCATCCTTCCGCTGCCGGTTGAGGAGTTCGGCTACCCCGCCGCGGGCGGCGCCGAATTCGTCCATGGCGAGGCGCCGGTCACGCGCGAGCTGCTGCGCGAGGCCGGGCTGTCCCTTCGCGAGATCGCGGGCGAGCAGTGGAGCTTTGACGGAATGACGCTCTCGCGCGAGGAGCGCGACGATCCGCACGAGGCGGAGCTTCAGGCCGTGCTGAGGGACTTGAAGGACGATCTCTCCGTCGCCGAGTTCCTGCGCCGGCATTTCGCCGGGGATGACTATGCGCCGATGCGCCAATCGATCGAGCGGATGGTCGAGGGCTATGACGCGGCCGACCCCGAGCGCGCCTCGACGCTGGCGCTGCGTGAGGAATGGATGGATGGCGGGCACGCGCCGCAGGCGCGCATCGATGGCGGCTATGGCGCGCTGATCGACTTTCTGGCCGCCGATTGCCGCAGGTTCGGCGTGACCATCCATCTCGGCTGCGTGGTGTCGGCGATCGAGGAGGGCGGCGACACGGCGGCCGTTCGCTGCGCCGGCGGCGATGTCCACGTCTGTGATCGCGTGATCCTCACCGTGCCGCTGCCGCTGTTGCGCGAGATGGCCCTGCCGGCGAGCGCGCGCGCGAGGCTTGCTGCTGCGGGCGACATCGGCTTCGGCAACGTCATCAAGATCCTGCTGCGGTTTGCGCGGCCGTGGTGGCGCGAGCGGCACCAGGATCTCGCAGCCATGACCTTCCTGTTGTCCGACCGGACCATCCCGGTGTGGTGGACGCAATACCCGGGCGGGCAGGCCGTGCTCACCGGCTGGTTCGGCGGCCCGCGCACGGCGGAGCTGGACAACCTCGATCCGCGGGGACTGATCGATGCCGGGCTCGATTCGCTCGCCGCCATTTTCAAGCTGTCGCGCGAGGACATCGCGCGCGAGCTCGTCGCGGCGGCGGCGACCAACTGGGCACACGATCCCTTTGCCCGCGGTGCCTATTCCTGGGCGACGCCGCGGACGCGTGCGGCACAAGCGATCCTCGCGCGTGCCGATGGCCTGGTGCTGTTTTCCGGCGAAGCTCTCTATCGCGGCCGTGACATGGGCACGGTAGAGGCGGCGCTGGCGAGCGGCCAGGAGACGGCAGGGATGATTTTGCGGGGGTAAGAAAAAGGCCCGCATCGCGGGCCTTTCCTTTTACCAGCGGCTGCCGCCGAAGCCGAACGTCACCGAGGGACCGCCGCCGCCGTAATACCCGTACGGCCCGCCGCCGTAATAGCCGTGATGCCGCGGGTAGTAGCCGTAGCTCCGGTGGTGCGGACGATAGTAGCCATGATGGTGGTGATGATGACGCCAGTGATGATGGTGGCGATGGCCGTGGTGCCGGTGCTGCGCGCTGATGTCGGTCGATTGGCCGGCCTGCGCGTTCTGCTTCGCGCTTGAATTATTGGCCGCGTTCGCCGCCGATCCGCCGGCAAGCGCCGCAACACCGACCGCCATCGCGACAATGAGATACTTCATGGTGTCATCACTCCAGTTGAATGTCGTGTGACAACAGATGGGCGCTTCCCGCGTTCCGGCCAGTGCGGGCGTCGAAACGACGCAGTATTGCGACGTCCGATTCGCGCGCATGAGTGGGCTCGTGAGATTTATTGTCGCATCATCGGCATTGATCGCATTCCTGCCATCACTTGGCCGCGAACGCGGCGACCACGTCGTCGCTGGTGACGATGCGCGCGAACTCGCCGTTGAGGTTCGACAGCGTCATCGCATGGATCTCCTCGGCGGAATGCTTGTCGCCGTCGGGCCCGATGCGGTCGAACGTCCATGTCGCATCGCGCACGAGCTGCGCATCGAAACCGAGATTGCCGGCCATCCGCGTCGTCGTCTCCACGCAATGATTGGTGGTCGCGCCGCAGATCACGAGCGTGCCGATGCCGGCCGCGCGCAGGCGCTGCTCCAGGTCGGTGCCGATGAAGGCGCTGTTGACGCGTTTGACGATGACCGTCTCGCCCGGCTGCTCGCGCGCCTCGTCCTTGACGGCGTAGCCGGAACGCGATGGCAGAAACGATGAATTCGGCTTCGTACCCTCGTGGCGGATATGAAAGATCGGCGCGCCGCGCGCCCTGAACGTCTTCAGCAGACCCGCGATCCGCGCCACCGCATCCGGATTGTTGCGCCGCTGTCCCGCCGCCTCCCATTCGTCGAACGCGCGCTGGACGTCGACGACGATGAGAGCGGGGAAGGGGTCGGGCATGATCGGACCTTTCGCACGGGTTGTAAAAGCGAATATGCGAGGCGACTGGGACAGCGCGCAATGCCGATCTTCCCTCGTTTCGCGACAGCTTTCGTGCCCCGGACGCAGCGCAGCGTCTCTTCCCTGCATGGCCGCCTTGCTGAGGATCAAAGCGGCAAGGACTGGCCGGCCTAGTGTCGAGGCACCAAATGCTGGGAATCGAGAGATGCGAGAGGACGCCATGCCGGGACAGGCGAGTCAACCGGACGGTCTTGCCGACATCAAGACGCTGCCGCAACTGCTGCGCTGGCGCGTCGAGGCGACGCCGGCGGCGGAGGCTTATCGTCATTTCGATGCGACCGCGCAGCGCTGGGTCAGCCAGTCCTGGCGCGAGATTGATGCGGGATTCGAGCTGTGGCGGCGCGCGCTCGCCGCGGAGGAGTTCGCGCCGGGCGAACGCGCCGCCATCCTGATGCCGAACGGCATTGCGCATATCGCCATGGACCAGGCGGCGCTGTCGCGCGGCCTCGTGCCGGTGCCGATGCATGCCGTCGACAATCCCGACAGCATCGCCTACGTCCTTGTCGATTCCGGCGCGCTGCTCTTGTTCGTCGATACGCTGGAGCGCTGGCAGGCGATCGTGGCGACCGGCCAGCCGCTCGACCATCTCAAGCGCGTCGTCTGCGCGGATGCAAGCGGGCTCATCACGCCGAATGCCCGCATCGTCGGGCTCGACCATTGGCTCGCGCAAGCCCCCGGCGCTACCGCGCCGCTGCCAGATGTCGCGATCGAGCCGCACGATCTCGCCGCCATCGTCTACACCTCGGGCACCACCGGGCGGCCGAAGGGCGTGATGCTCTCGCATGGCAATGTCGTCGCCAATGTGAAGGCGATCGCGCACCGCATCGCCGCCGAACCCCATGACGTCTTCCTGTCCTTCCTGCCGCTCTCGCACACCTTCGAGCGCACCGGCGGCTACTACTATCCGATCGCGGCCGGCGCGTGCGTCGCCTATGCCCGCTCGGTGCCACAACTCTCGGAGGACCTGAAGCGTGTGCAGCCGACGGTGCTGGTCTCGGTACCGCGGATCTACGAGCGCATTTTCGCGCTGATCATGCAGCATCGCGCATCAGCAAGTTACATCGAGCGCTTGCTGCTCGACCTCACCATCGCCGTCGGCGGGCGGCGTTTCGATGCACGGCAGCGGCATGGCGTGCCGTCGCTGCTGGACCGGCTGGCCTGGCCGTTGCTCAAACGGCTCGTCGCCGACAAGGTGCTGGCGCGGCTCGGCGGCCGCCTGCGCGTCGCGATCTCCGGCGGCGCGCCGATCGCGGAGCCCGTCATTCGCCTGTTTCTCGCGCTCGGGCTGGACGTGCTCCAGGGCTACGGCATGACGGAGACCTCGCCGGTGGTCTCCGTCAACACCATCGAGGACAATGATCCGCACTCGGTCGGCCATGTCCTCGACGGCGTCGAGGTGAGGCTAGGCGAGAACGACGAGTTGCTGGTGCGCGGCCCCAGCGTGATGCTCGGCTATTGGCACAAGCCGGAGGAGACACGCCGCGTCAAGGACGCCGACGGCTGGCTGCACACCGGCGATCAGGCCCGCATCGAGAACGGGCGCATCACCATCACCGGCCGCATCAAGGACATCTTGGTCACGTCCACCGGCGAGAAGATCGCGCCGGTGGATCTGGAGACCGCGATCCTCGCCGATCCCCTGTTCGAGCAGGCGCTGGTGGTCGGCGAACAGCGGCCGTTCCTCACTGCGCTGGTCGTGCTGAACGCCAAAGCCTGGGTGCAGGAGAAGGAAAGACTGGCGGCGAGCGGCAAGCAAGGCGGCGCGGCGGAACGGGCTGCGCTGCTGGCCAGGATCGCGGCGGCCGTGAAGGCCTATCCGTCCTACGCGACGCCGCGCGCGGTGTGGTGGACGCTGGACCCGTGGACCATCGCGAGCGGCCTGCTCACGCCGACGCTGAAGAACAAGCGGCCCGCGCTCGAACGCCGCTTCGCAGACGAGATCGAGCACGTCTATGCGAAGAAGCCCGCGCCGATAACGCCGACGTGATTTCGCCTCTCCCCGCGGTTGATCCAGCGCAACTTCGGCCGCTGCCTCGCGATGCAATGTCGCCCGCGAGTTCGAACGGCAATCGAGGCAAGTCATGAAGGCGTATTTCATCGGCGGTGGCATTGGATCGCTCGCGGGCGCGGCGTTCCTGATCCGCGATGCGCAGCAGGCCGGGCGCGACATCGTGATCTACGAGGCGCAGCCGCTGGTCGGCGGCAGCCTCGACGGCACGCTGCTCGCGAACGGCGCCTATTCGCTGCGCGGCGGGCGAATGCTGACCACCGATCACTACGAATGCACCTGGGATCTGCTCTCCAGCATCCCTTCGCTCGAGCATCCCGGCCTCAGCGTGCGCGAGGAGACCATCGCATTCAACCTGGAGAACCCGGCGCACTCGAAGGCGCGGCTGGTCGATCGCAACCGTTTCAAGGTCGACGTCTCGCATATGGGTTTCTCCGCGCGCGACCGGCTCGAGCTGCTGCGGCTCACCGAGGCCTCGGAGGAGACGCTCGGCAATAGCCGCATCACCGACTGGCTCTCGCCGAAATTCTTCGAGTCCAATTTCTGGTACATGTGGCAGACCACCTTCGCGTTCCAGCCCTGGCACAGCGCGGTCGAGCTGAAGCGCTATCTGCACCGCTTCATGAACGAGTTTCCGCGAATCGAGACGCTCGCCGGCGTCAAGCGCACCGTCTACAATCAGTACGATGCGATCGTGCGGCCGCTCGCCGACTGGCTGAAGCGGCAGGGCGTGCAATTCGTGCGCGGCACGCGCGTCACGGACATGGCGATCGAGAACGAGGACGGGCGCTTGCGGGTGCGCCAGCTCGTGCTCGATCGCGACGGCCGCATCGCCAATGTCCGGCTCGAGGACGGCGATCTCGTATTCTTCCAGAACGGCTCGATGACGGACGCCTCGAGCCTCGGCACCATGACCGAGCCGCCGCCGCATCTGACCAAGAAAGACAGCCAGGGCTGGGCGCTGTGGGAGACGATCGCGAAGGAGCGTCCCGAATTCGGCAACCCCGCCGCGTTCAACAGCTCGATCCCTGATTCCTATTGGCTGTCCTTCACCGTCACCTGCCGCGATCCACTCTTCTTCGACCGGATGGAGGCGTTCTCCGGCAACCGTGCGGGCACCGGCGGCCTCGTCACGTTCAAGGATTCCAACTGGCTGATGTCGGTCGTGCTCTATCACCAGCCGCATTTCGCCGGACAGCCGAAGAATGTGCAGGTGTTCTGGGGCTATGCGCTGCATCCCGACCGTGTCGGCAATTTCGTTGCGAAGCCGATGTCCGATTGCGGCGGCGCGGAGATACTCAAGGAGCTGTGTGGCCATTTGAATTTCGATGCGGGCGTGTTCGAGGACGCAATCTGCGTGCCCTGCCGCATGCCCTACATCACCAGCATGTTCATGCCGCGCAACCTGACGGATCGGCCGCTGCCGGTGCCGAACAGTTCGGTCAACCTCGCTTTCGTCAGCCAGTTCGTCGAAATCCCCGACGACGTCGTGTTCACCGTCGAATATTCGGTGCGCGCGGCGCAGATGGCGGTCTATCGACTGATGAAGATCGATCGCCCGGTGCCGCCGGTGACGCGGCACGACAAGTCGCTCGCGGTCATCTTCGCGACGCTGGAGAAGGCATTCGCGTGATCGCTACTGAACGGGTTACTTGAAGGGATCTTGGATCGACGGCGCCGATTGCCGGATGCGGCGCACGCTGACCGGCGTGCCGTCGGAGACGAACAGCAATTCGTAGCGCCGGCCCTCACTGTCGGTGGCGGAGCAGGTGACGTCGGTCACCTTCCTGGCGGCGAAATTGCCGGTCTGGCGGCAGAGGCCGGTGGAGGTCTGCTCGGCCGGCACCGGAAGGCCGTCGACCCTGGGGCGGTCCTTGGAGTTGAGCAGCATGCGGTCGATCGGCAGCTCGTAGGAATTGTCGTCGGCGCGCTTGCCGTTTTCGCCGGAGAACGACACGACGTGGCTGTCGTCGGAGGGATCGTCGACCGCGACCGCAAAATTGACGCGGCCCTTGTCGCCATGGGCGTAGGCCACCGTCTTGCAGGCGAAGGTGCGCCCGGCGACCTTGAAGGTCTTGCAGTGGCCGGACATCAGCGCCAGCAGATCGATGAAGGCATTCTGCAGCGCCGGCGGATTGTTGACCGGGATCGGCTTGGAAGTCTCGGCAAAACAAGGACTTGCCAAAGCGGCAAGGGTGGCCGTGAAAACAAGGGTCGCGGCCAGCAGCGATCGGCAGAGGCGCATTGGAAGGCTCACGTGCCAGGGAACCACGGTCAGGTTCCGCACCATAACCATCGAACCGCAAATTGGTTGCGATCCCGTTTGTCCTGCAAGTCCCGCCTGGAATACCACCGCGCCACCCCGACGGCGTTTTGTCCAAATCGTCCAAACCGTCCGCCGCCACTTGCCGTCAGGCCGGTGTTTTTTTCGTGGCGGAACTCAGGCCATCGCCGCCTGCCAGCGCGTATCGCGAAGTGAGGGCCGGCGGTGCAGGCGGGCGCCCAGCAGGGTGCGGGCGCGGGCGAGCTCGCCGCTGCGCATGAGTGCGACGATATAGGTGTCCTCGACCAGTTCGCGCTGGGCGTGGCTGCCGCCGATCCGCACGACCTCGGCGAGCACGGGCGCCAGCGTTTGCGCGCATGACGCGTAATTCTCATCCGCAAAGGCCGCCAGCGCGCGGAAGATCGCCGGCACCACGGGGCCGGCCGGCAGCTTGCCCTCGGCGAGGCGCTGCTCGATGGCCGCAAGGCGCGTGGTGAGCGCCGGGTGGTTTTGCGTCGCCGCCGCGAACAGCGCCATGTGGATGTCGGCGAAGGACAGGCTCGACTTCGGAAACAGTTTTTGCGCGCTGGCGTCGGCTTCCAGCCACAGCGCCTTCGGCACGGAATGGCCGTAAGCCGAGAGGCGCCACAGCAGCGAGGCGGCGTCGGTGATAACGTTGAGTGGTGGCGCCTGCGTGACTGACGGCTGGAGCACGTCGGCATAGATTGCGAGCGCGCGTGCCGCATCGCCATGCTCGAGCGCGCCGAGCGCCTGGTGCCAGCGGATATGGCCGTGCAGGATTCCGGCGCGGTCGTAAGAGGGGATCCAGTCGTCGACGAGGCGGTCGGCAGCGTCGATCGAGCCGTCCTCGAACATCGCGTGCAGCACCGCATGCGCAGCGTGAGCATTGGCCCGGCGGAGGTCAAAACCGCGCTCGGTCATGGCGCGGCCGCGCGCGACGTCGCCATTCTCCGTCATCGCCCAGCCGGCCATGGTCAGGAACCACCAGTCTTCGTCATAGTGCTGCGCCACACGTCCGCACAGCTCGTGCCGTGCGCGGTCGTGGTCGGCCATGCCGGAGAAGGCGAACAGGCCGAACGCGCCGAGCGGCAGCGACAGCACCAATGCATCGCGCGGCCATGTGTCGATGTGCCTCAGCGTGGATGCGATCGCCTCCGGTAGCCGGCCCTCGATCGCAAGGGCCAGCGTCTCGACATGCGAGCGCTCGCGCTCGGTGCCGCGCCTGGCGACCAGCTCGCGTGCGAGCGCCGCCTTGCTTCGGGCGAGATCGCCCTGCTGGTAGAAGGCATGCATGCGCGCGCGGGCGATATGGGGAAGCGCGAAGTCCGGGTCGGCGGCAATGGCGCGCTCCAGCGTCTCCGCCATGCCGGTCCAGCCCGCAAGCATGAGGTCGACACCCTCGCGATAGGCGCCAGCGGCCGCATCGGATATGGTGGAGAGCGGCAGGCCGTAGCGATCTTGATGCGCCATCGTCGTCTCCCGGTTTCACGCAGTCCGCGCGCGCCGGCCTTCGATCGGGTAGGCGGGATCGTTGTAGCCTGGCGTCGAGGGATGCCCCGGCACGACCAGTCGGTCGATCAGCGCCTCGTCATCCCCAGTGAAGCGGTAGTCGAGCGCGCTGATGTAGCCGTCCCATTGCTCCTCGGTGCGGGGCCCCGCGACGATCGAGGAAACGAAGGCGGAGTTGAGCACCCAGGCGACTGCGAACTGGCCGGCGGTGATGCCCTTTTTCCCGGCGTGAGTCTTGATCTCCTGCGCGAGCTGCAGCGATTCCGGCCGCCATTCGGTCTGCATCATGCGGGTGTCATTGCGGCCCGCGCGCGTCTCCTTGTCGGGGGCGGCATCGGGCTTGTACTTGCCGGTGAGCACGCCGCGCGCCAGCGGGCTGTAGGGCACGATGCCGAGGCCGTAATAGGAGCAGGCCGGAAAATGCTCGACCTCGGGCATGCGGTTCATCGCGTTGTAATAGGGCTGGCTCACCGCGGGCCGGTCGATGCCGAGCCGGTCGCAGATGTTGCAAATCTCGGCAACGCGCCAGGCGCGATAGTTCGAGACGCCGAAATAGCGCACCTTGCCCGATCGGATCAAATCGCCCATCGCGCGCACCGTCTCTTCCAGCGGTGTCGAATGGTCTTCCTTGTGCAGATAGTAGATGTCGATGTGGTCGGTGCCGAGCCGCCTCAGGCTGTCGTCGGCGGCCTGCAGCACCCAGCGCCGAGACAGGCCGCCGCAATTGGGATCGTCGCCCATGGGGTTGGCGAGTTTTGTGGCAAGCACCCAGGCGTTACGGTTGCTGGCAATGGCGCGGCCGACCACCTCCTCGGAGGCGCCTTTCGAATAGGCGTCCGCCGTGTCGATGAAGTTGATGCCGGCATCACGCGCTTTGTCGATGATCCGTTTTGACGTGGCTTCATCGGTCGGCCCGCCGAACATCATGGTGCCCAGACAAATCGGCGACACTTTCAGGCCGCTGCGGCCGAGCTGACGGTATTGCATGGGCGGGTCCTCGATATCTTTAAGGAGCGCAGCATAGCCAGCCATAGCCGTCATTGCGAGCGCAGCGAAGCAATCCAGCAATGCCGCTTCCTCTCGTCGTCCCGGACAAGCGCGCCCCAAGCGCGCGCAGATCCGGGACCCATAACCACAGGGTTGCGTTCGGCGAAGACTCGGAGTTACGAGCTTCGTGCCACAACTGCTCCCTGTGGTTATGGGTCCCGGCCTGCGCCGGGACGACAGCGGAATGTGTGGTTGCGGCAGTGGCAACCTGACCGAACAGCTACCCCGGGCCCTTCAGAATCTTGAACACGCCGTTCGCCATCACGATGCAGCGGCCATCCACCGTCACCTCCGTGCTCATGAAGATCAGGCTGCGCGTCGAGCGCACCACGCGCGGGCGGGAGATCAGGATGTCGCCGATCTGGCCGGCCTCGACGAAATGGGTGTCGAGCTGCACGGTTGCCATGAACTCCTTGCCGGAGACGTAACGGGCGGTCATGCCGCAGGTGCGGTCGGCAAAGGTCATCATCACGCCGCCCTGGACCATGCCGCGGCGGTTGTGGTGCTTGTCCTCGGTCGCGAGCGCGAATTCGTAATGACCGTCGACCTTGCGCTCCCACAGGGGACCGATCAGGTGCATGAAGCCCGTGGTCTCCAGGATGCTCCAGCCGTCTGATTTGAGCCTTGCGGCGGCCTTGTTGGTCATCTCGTCGTCCATTCCGTGCGGGCCTTGCGATCCCGTTTCATCGGGGCCGGACGTGGTGTAGTCAAGCATCATGAGACCGTTCGATGATGCCACACGGCGGAATATCGCGAATGCCTGCGCGGCCTTCATGCGGCTGCCGGCGGGTGAAGTGCCGACGACGCTGAAGCGTGCCGCGGTGGCGGTCGCGCTGACCGCGAGCGAGGACGATGACACCGCATTCCTGCTCACGCTGCGCGCATCGCATCTGCGCGCCCATCGCGGCCAATGGGCGCTGCCGGGCGGCCGCTGCGACGCCGGCGAGACGCCGGTCGAGGCGGCGTTGCGCGAGCTCGACGAGGAGCTTGGCCTTCGCCTCACCGGCGCGCAGGTGCTCGGCACGCTCGACGATTATCCGACCCGCTCCGGCTATCTGATCACGCCCGTCGTGGTCTGGGCCGCCGACAGTGCCGCGATCAGGCCGAACCCGGACGAGGTGGCTTCGGTCCATCGCATTGCGCTCGACACGATCGAGCGCGACGACGCCTTCGATTTCGTCGCGATCCCCGAGAGCGCGCGCCGCGTCATTCGCTTCCATCATCAGGAAAGCCTGATCCACGCGCCGACGGCGGCGCTGATCTACCAGTTCCGCGAGGTGCTCGCGGGCCGGCAGACCCGCGTCACCGAGCTGGAACAGCCGGTGTTCGCCTGGAAGTGACGCAAGAGACGAAAAAAGAGGTAAACGGCGCGTTAACGTGACGGTTACCGGATGCCTGCTAAGAGGGCAGCATGCATCATTCGATTCGAAACAGCCTCTCTCGAAACAGCCTTGTGCTGGTTCCACTTGCGCTCGTCCTGCTCGCGCCCGCCGCGCGTGGCGGCGAGATCGACGCGCTGCCGCCCGCCGTTCGCGATGCCAACGCCCAGTTGCTGTCGCAGTTTTTTGCGCAGGGTGGCGCCTCGCCGGCCGTGCTCGAATATCGCCGCAAGCTCGCAGAATATCAGGCGGCGCGCGCGGCCTTCGACGCCGAGGCCGGCGCCTATTGGAGCCAGATCTCGGAGAAGCGGAAAGGCCGCAACGCCAAGCGGCGCAGCGGGCAGCAGGTGACGCTCGACGACTACGTGCTGGAGCATCCGCCGCTCTATAACGGGCCGAAGAAGCCGGTGAATCCGGAGCCGGAGGAAACGCCGGACCGTCCCGCCAAAAAGCCGATCCCGGTGGTCGCCGATTTCCTGCGCGCGGCGCAGGAGCTCTACCAGTTCACGCCGCAGCGCCCGGCGAGCGAGATCGAGTTCAAGCGCGCCTATGCGCGCTATGCGCTGGCCTCCGGGCTGACGCGCGAGCAGGCCGTGCGGGTCTATTCGTTCGAGACCGGCGGCACCGGCAGCCACGACGTGCAGGCGGGAATCGAGCATGGCGGCAAGCGCGCGATCTCGACCGCGATGGGCTACAACCAGCTCCTGACCACCAACAGCGTCGAGCTGCTCGCCGAGCAGGGGCACGAACTCATTCGCGCGCTCTCCGAGAAGGTCGCGCGGACATCAGGACCGGCGCGTCAGTCGCTCGAGCACAAGCTCGTCGTGCTGAAGAAGATGGTGGCGCACGCGAAGTCGGTGCCCGACACCTGGTCGGAGCACGAGAAGATCGGCAACACCGCGCAGGGCTGGGCCATGCATGCGATGGTGCTCGACATCGATGTCGGTCCGATGCTGCAGACCCACAAGCTCCTAACCTCGGTGCTGTTCGCCCGCGCCAAGGGCTACAGCCGTCCGCTGACCGCGGCCGAGCTCGAGATGATGAACCTCACCGGCGACGGCACCGGGCTCGACATGGTGACGATGCCGCAGGCGATGCGCGAGCAGGTGCCGACCTCGAACTTCTTCCAGCGCGGCGGCTACGAGCGCAACCCGGTCGCAATTCGCCACAACACGGTGGCCAAGCTGCTGGCGGTGACCGACGATCGGATGGATTCGAACAGCAGCAAACCCGGTGCAAGGGAATTGGCGGGGGCGTTTTAGCGCGCTGCCGTAGGTGGGCAAAGCGACTTGTCCGCCATAGCTCGAAGAGCGGCGGCGGAAGCGTGCCCACGCACCTTTTGCGATAGAGAGAGATGGTGGGCACGGCGCTAACGCGCCTTTGCCCACCCTACGGCAGCGCGCTTACTGATCCGGCCCGAACTTGAACTTGCCGTCGCCTTCCAGATAGGGGCCGCTGCGCATGTAGAGCTGGCCGTTGTGGCCGATGAAGAACAGCGTGCCCTTCGGGACCTTCTTGGCGCCCTTCAGGAGCTCGCCGGCGTTGCTGGTGCCCATCTTGTAGGAAAAGGTCTTGCCCTCCCTGTCATAGGCGTAGCCGGTGTCGGGCTTGAGCTCCCACGGCGTTGCCGGGGCTTGCGCGAAAGCGGGCGCGGCGAACGCGCCGAGCACTGTCACGAGTGCAGCCGAAACAAGTGCAAATGTCTTGGTTGAAAATGTCATCATCCATCCTCCCCGTCGCTGGGGTACCCGGCTTGAACAAATCACGAACGGCTTGTCCGGGTCAATTTGCGAAAGCGCCGCAGCGCATCACGTCTTGCCCAGCAGTTTGTGATTTTCCCTTCGTCCCCTCGCGACTATGTTCCGCTTTCCGTCTAGAACGCAACTCGACAAAATTATGGGTGGGGATGATTCGGATGCGCCATGTGATTAAACTTTGCTGGGCTGCGTCATTGTCGTTGACGGCGCTGGCACCGGCCGCCCGGGCCGATGATTACCAGCTCAGCCACAACCAGCGGATTTCGTGCAGCCGCGGCCTTGCCCCGGGCAAGCTGAACACGGCGACCTGCAAGTCCTACACCTATCTGTTCAACACCAAGACCTCGGAATATTTCCGCTGCCAGGTCTCGCTGGCGCTGACCCGCGACAACAAGGAAGTCATCAACGTCCAGACCGACGGCGGCTGCACCAAGAAGCCGCGCATCTTCGAGACCGACGGCAAGTATGATTTCGACGCGACCGAGACCGAGCCGCCGAACACCAATTCGTTCTTCGGCCCGGGCGGCTATTCGGTGTGGGCCGCCGATGTCGGCGCGCAGAAGGTGCGCGGCTGCATCATCATCTCCTCCGGCCTCGGTTCCGACATCTCCAAATGCCTGGACATGACGTTCCAGTGAGAGCTTGCCAGTAAAGCCTTTCCAGCAAAACCTTTCCAGCAAAGCCTTGCCAGTAAAGCCTTGCCAGTGACGGCGCGCTCCCTCCTGCTTACGGGGAGGGCGATCGCGTATGCGCTTGGCGGGGCCTGGGCGAGCGCCTCGTCCTTCGAGATGACCGCTTCGCGGTCTCCTCAGGATGAGGCTGAGCGCCAGCTTTGCTGTTGAAATAGCTGTCACGTACTCCGTTCTCATCCTGAGGGCCCGCCGCAGGCGGGCGTCTCGAAGGATGTGCCGGGGACGACTGCGCCACCTCGCCGCACCGCGGGTTCCCGAAAAATTCAGCTCGTTCGGCCGTTTACCGCAGTCCTGTTTTGTCTTTTGGATGGGTTGACCCGCATCCCTCATCCGGCCAATTTCGCCGCCGGTTTGGGGAGAACAACAACCATGAAACGGACCATTTTCGGCGCGGCCGCGGCTCTTGCTCTGGCGGCGTCGGCACCTTGCGCGCAGGCGCAATCCTTCATCAACGTGCTGACCGGCGGCACCTCCGGCGTCTATTATCCGCTCGGAGTCGCGATCGGGAAGATCTACGGCGACAAGATTCCGAACGTGAAGACGCAGGTGCAGGCCACCAAGGCGTCGGTCGAGAATTTGATCCTGCTGCAGCAGGGCCGCGGCGAGCTGGCGTTCACGCTCGGCGATTCGCTCAAGGCCGCCTGGGACGGCGAGGAGGAGGCGGGCTTCAAGACCAAGCTCGACAAGCTCAGGACCATCGGTGCGATCTATCCGAACTACATCCAGATCGTCGCCACGACCGAGTCCGGCATCAAGACGCTGGCCGACCTCAAGGGCAAGAGCCTCTCCGTCGGTGCGCCGAAGTCCGGCACCGAGCTGAATTCGCGTGCGATCCTGGCCGCCGCCGGCATGAGCTACAAGGATCTCGGCAAGGTCGAATATCTGCCGTTCGCCGAATCCGTCGACCTCATGAAGAACCGCCAGCTCAACGCCACGCTGCAATCGGCCGGTCTCGGCGTCGCCTCGCTGAAGGACCTTTCGACCTCGAGCCCGATCACGGTGGTGTCGGTGCCGAAGGAGACCGTCGACAAGATCGGCCCGCCCTTCGTCTCCGCGATCATTCCGGCCAACACCTATACCGGCCAGGACAAGGACGTGCCGACTGCGGCCGTGATCAACTATCTCGTCACGAGCTCCGCGGTGTCGGACGATCTCGCCTATCAGATGACCAAGCTGATCTACGAATCGCTGCCGGAATTGCAGAATGCACACGCGGCCGGCAAGGAGATCAAGCTCGAGACCGCCGCGACAGGCAGCCCGGTTCCGCTGCACCCCGGCGCGATCCGCTATTACAAGGAAAAAGAGCTGATCAAGTAAGGCGCGCTCTATCCGCGAACGTCATGCCCGGGCTTGTCCCGGGCATCCACGTTCTTGGAGACACCGTAAGACGTGGATGGCCGGGACAAGCCCGGCCATGACGGTGTGGGTGAGCAATGCCTCGATGTTATATGCGCTACAGGGCTGAGGACGAATAAGATGCTGGAAAAGGCAGAGGGCGCCGAAGCTGCGCCCATCAAGGTTGAGTTCGACAATTTCGAGCACGGTTTCCCGGACGGTTTCGGTCCGGGCTGGTGGGGGCAACTCGCCTATTGGATCGGCATCGCCTTCGCCACCTTCCAGCTCTATGTCGCCGCCTTCAACTATCTGCCGAGCCAGGTGGTGCGCGGCGTCCATGTCGGCTTCCTCGTTCTGCTCACCTTCGGCCTGATCGCCAACTTCACCGCGAAGAGCAATGCCGGCCGCGCGCTCGGCTGGGTGATCGGCGGCGCCGGCTTCCTGTGCGGGCTCTACCAGTGGATCTTCTACGCCGACCTGATCGCGCGCGACGGCGACCCGACGCGGCTTGATCTCGTGGTCGGCACGGTGCTGGCGGTGCTGATCTTCGAGGGCACGCGGCGCCTGATGGGCGCGGCGCTGCCGCTGATGTGCGGCGCCTGCCTCGTCTACTGGTTCTTCGGCCAGTACCTGCCGTCGCCGCTCAACCATCGCGGCTACGATTTCGACCAGATCGTCACGCATCTGTCGTTCGGCACCGAGGGCTTCTACGGCGTGCCGATCTACGTGTCGGCGACCTACATCTTCCTGTTCATCCTGTTCGGTTCGTTCCTGGAGCGCGCCGGCATGATCCAGCTCTTCACCGACGTTTCGCTCGGCCTGTTCGGCCGCACCCGCGGGGGACCTGCGAAAGTCGCGGTGTTCGCCTCGGGCATGATGGGCACGATCTCCGGCTCTGGCGTCGCCAATGTCGTGACCGTCGGCCAGTTCACGATTCCCCTGATGATCAGGTTCGGCTATCGCCGCGCCTTCGCCGCCGGCGTCGAGGCCACGGCTTCGATGGGCGGGCAGATCATGCCGCCGGTGATGGGCGCGGTCGCCTTCATCATGGCCGAGACGCTCGGCGTGCAATATTCCGAGATCGTCAAGGCGGCGGCCATTCCCGCGATCCTCTATTTCGCGTCCGCCTTCTGGATGGTGCATCTGGAAGCCGGCAAGCACGGCCTCGTCGGCATGAAGCGCTCGGAAATCCCGAGCGCCTGGAGGGCACTGGTGACGCGCTGGTACCTCGTGCTGCCGCTCGCCGCCCTCGTCTACATGCTGTTCGAGGGCTTTACGCCGCTCTATGCCGGCAGCATGGGTCTCGCGCTGACGGTGGCGCTGATCCTCGGCACCGCCATCACCACGGGCGCCTCCTCGAACGTGATCCGCACCATCTTCTGGATCGGCCTTGCGCTCGTCGTCGCCGCGCTCTCGCGGGACGGCCTCAAGATCGTGCCGGTCGCGAGCGTCGTGGTCGGGCTGATCGTGATCACCGCCTTCGTGCGCGGCGGCTTTGCGGCGCTGCGCGCCTGCCGCGACGCGCTGGCCGAGAGCGCCAAATCCGCCATCACCGTCGGCATGGCCTGCGCCATCGTCGGCGTCATCATCGGCATGATGTCGCAGACCGGCGTCGGCACCATCTTCGGCGGCTGGGTGATCGGGCTCGGCGAGAAGAGTCTGTTCCTGGCGCTGATCATGACCATGCTGCTGTCGATCCTGCTCGGCACCGGAATCCCGACCATCCCGACCTACATCATCACCGCCGCGCTCGCGGCACCTGCGCTGGCCAAGTTAGGGGTGCCCTTGATCGCGAGCCACATGTTCGCGTTCTACTACGGCATCATGGCCGACCTCTCGCCGCCGGTGGCACTGGCGGCGCTCGCGGCGGCGCCGATCGCCAAGGAGAACCCGGACAAGATCGGCTGGGAGGCGATGCGCATCGCGCTGGCCGGCTACGTCATCCCCTTCATCTTCGTCTATTCCCCGGCCTTGATGCTGCAGGCCGGCGACCCCATGGCGGCAAAGCTCGGCTTCTACGGCGCGGTCGCGCTCGCGACCGTCAAGGCGTTGGTGGCGATCGGCCTGTTCGGCATGGTCGCGATCGGCTTCCTGTTCACCCGGCTGACGCTGATCGAGCGCCTGGTCGCGCTCGGCGCCGCGTTCTGCCTGCTCGGCGAATTCCCGTTCAGCGACACCGCGGGCTTCGTGCTCGCTGCGGCGCTCGCGCTGTGGCAATGGCGGCAGCGCCCGCCTGTAACGGTCGAGGCGGTGTGAGCCTCTGCTTCGCAACGGCTTTCGGCGTGAAGGCGCTGGCGTTGTCGGCGTTCACGCTGGTCTGGACGCATTCGATCGCGAAAGTCGACTGGCAGGAAGACTGGCGCGTCACCCCCGCCGGTCTCGAACTGGTGCAGGCCCGCGTCAAGGGCACCGGCCCCGGCATGGAGCCGCCGCCCGAGGCGCGGCTGGTCGACGGCTGGTTTCAGTGGCAGCCGAAGCGGGCAGCCATGAAAGAGGTCGTGCTCGGCAATTCGGGCGCGGCCGGCGAATGGCGGCTGTGCCATGATGGACAATGCCGGACGCTGTCGGAGATTGTCGGGTATCCCATTGGTGCTAACGTCACCACGATGAAGATCTGCAACGATCCGTAGCCCCGGATTACGCTTACGCCCCGTCCGGGCTACAAGAAGAACAACAACAAGGAGACACATGATGGATCGGCTCAAGGGCAAGGTTGCGATGGTGGTGGGGGCCGGCTCGATCGGACCGGGCTGGGGCAACGGCAAGGCGACCGCGGTGACCTTCGCGCGCGAGGGCGCACAGGTGTTCTGCGTCGACCGCAACGGTGCCGCTGCCGAGGAGACCGCGAAGATCATCACCGGCGAAGGCGGCAAGGCGACCGCCTTCACCGCCGATGTGTCCCGCGCGAGCGAGGTCGAGGCGATGGTGGCGGCCTGCCTGAAGGCCTATGGCCGCATCGACGTGCTCGACAACAATGTCGGCATCGCCGAGATGGGCAGCGTGGTCGAGGTGACCGAGGAGAGCTGGGACCGCGTCTTCAGCGTCAACCTCAAGAGCGCCTATTTCGCCATGAAGCACGTCATTCCCGTGATGGTGAAGCAGGGCGGCGGCTCGATCATCAACATCTCCTCGATCGCCTCGATCCGCCACATGGGCATCTCCTACGTCACCTATGGCACCTCGAAGGCGGCGATGAACCAGATGACGCGCACCACCGCGATCGAGTTCGCGCGGCACCATGTCCGCGTCAACGCGATCCTGCCCGGCCTGATGAAGACGCCGATGGTAGAACACTCTGCCGGCCTTGCCGCCAGCTACGCCAAGGGCGATGTCGAGGCGATGTGGCGCGCGCGCGATGCGCAGGTGCCGATGGGTCACATGGGCGATGCCTTCGACGTCGCCAACGCCGCGCTGTTTCTGGCGTCCGACGAGTCGAAATATGTGACGGGGATCGAGCTCGTGGTCGACGGCGGGATCACGTGCAAGGCGGGGGCGTAGGCGCCGCCTGACGCTTCACTGTCGTCCCGGACAAGCGCAGCGCAGATCCGGGACCCATAACCACAGGACGTGGTTTGGCGAAGACTTGCGGTGACCAGCTCACCAAGGTAACCACTCCCTGTGGTTATGGGTCCCGGGTTCGCGCTTCGCGCGCCCCGGGACGACAATGGAGTGTTTGGCTACTCACTGCGCCAGCGCCAGTATCCCGCCGGCAAATGCGTGCCACGCAGCCGTCTCGCTGATCGGCCAGTTCAAGACCTTCACCGCCAGCAGCGCGAGCGTGCCATAGATGTAGACCGGATGCACGCGGCCTTCGGTGCGCCAGTCGCGCACCATGGCGACGACGAGCAGGAGCGATGCGACGACGGCGGGCGCGATCGTCACCGGCACCGGCGGCGGGCCGGGTGGCCCGGGAGGCGCCAGGAAGGTCAGGAACCAGCGCGCGATCGCGGCATCGAGGATCGAGACCGCGGCGAGCAGCATCAGGCGCTTGTGAATCTCTCCTCTGCGGGTGTTCATGATCGCGATCACGAACACGATTGCGAAGAACGCAATCCCGCTCATCGGCACGATCGAGAAGCCGATGCCGGCCTCGCGCTGCCCGAGGGCTGCGGAATGCTGCATCACGTGCACGGAGGCGAGGAAGCCGAAGATCGTCATCGCGGTTGCGAGCGAGACGCCGGCGATGCCGAGCGAGCGATGATTGACGAGGCGGCCCGAGGCCGCGAGCCAGGTCTGAAGCACGAAATAGACAGACCAGGTGAAGAACAAGAGCCCGTGAAAGTGAATCACGGGGCTCGCGGACAACGTCCGGTGGGCGAGCGGAACCCAATAGGTCGGCGCGAAACCGAGAAAAGCTGTGGCCGCGCAGGCCAGGGCCATGTGGAGATAAAAATATCGTGCAGGCGACGCATCACGCGCGCGTACACGACGGTCGTCGGTCAGGGTCGTCATCAGGAATGAGTCTGGGGAGGTGGGGTTTGGTTCAATGCCGGCCGTCGTCCCGGGGCGCGCGTAGCGCGAGCCCGGGACCCATAACCACAGGATTGTGTTTGGCGAAGATTTGGAGTTGCCAACCTCGTGTCACGATGACGTCCTGTGGTTATGGGTCCCGGATCTGCGCGCGCTTGGGGCGCGCTTGTCCGGGACGACACCGAGTTTGTGGCTGCGCTACCTCATCCCCCCGCGCTCAATTCTGCGCGATCGAGCTCCTCTTCGAGCCGGTGGAAGGCATCGTCGCCGATCACTTCGGTGGCGCGGAGCTCGAAGATCGATTTGCGGGCGGCTGCAATGGCGCGGCGGCGCAGGGGATCGGCGGGCAGTTCGCCACTGGCGATGCCGCCGTTGGGATCGCTCCCGGCTTGCATCAGGATGGCGCGATATTCCAGCCGCAGGATCTCGGCCTCCTCGGACGGATCGCTCTCGATCGCATCGAGCGCGGCACGATAGGCGACGGCGCGTGCGCGCGCGACCTCGTTGCCGACGGGATCGTCGTCCTTGAGGCCGAACGCCAGGATCAGCGGCCGCAGCGTCAGGCCCTGGATCACCAGCGATCCCAGCACCACCGCAAAGGCGATGAAGACGATGAAGTCGCGATAGGGAAAATTCTCCGGCAGCGCAAAAGCTGTGGCGAGCGTGACGAGGCCGCGCATGCCGCACCAGGAGATGATGAGGCCGCCCTTGGGCGAGGCGACGGCCCTGGGGTCGTTCGGATGATAGATCCCCTGCGCGACCAGCACCCGCAAGGTCGTGCGATAGAACGTCACCCAGGCGAGGCGCACCAGGATCACCGTCAGCAGGATCCAGCCAGCGGCCACGCAATATTCCCAGCGCACGTCCGCATCCAGCCGCGTCCAGATCGGCCGCATCTGCATGCCGATCAGCATGAAGGCGAGCACGTTGAGCACGAACACCATCGTTTCCCACACCGCATAAGACGGCACCCGCAGCCGTGCCGGCATACGCGCCCCCGCCGTACGCGCCATGGTGATGGCGTAGACGACGATGGTGAGGATGCCGGAGAGGCCGAGATGCTCCGCGGCGATCCAGACCATGAAGGTGGTGGCGAACTGCACGATGATCGCGCTGGGTGCTTCCTTGACCCGTTCCAGGAGCAGCGGGATGATGTAGCCCGCGAGCAGGCCGGCGACGACGCTGCCGACCAGCGCGAGCGCCATCGTCGGCGCGACCTGGCTCCATGTCAGATGCTCGGTGGCGACCGCGCCGACCGCGATGCGGTAGATCAGGAGCGCGCTCGCGTCGTTGAGCAGGCTCTCGCCCTCAAGGACTTTCACCATGCGGTGGGGCAGCTTCACCTGGCTCAGGATCGCGACCGCAGCGGCCGCATCCGGCGGCGCCACGATGGCACCGAGCGCGACCGCGGCGGCCCACGGCATATCGGGCATCAGCCGGTGCGCGACGAAGGCGACGCCGGCCGTGGTCAAGCCGACCGCGGCGACGACCAGGGTCGAGACCGGAACCCAATTGTTGCGCAGATCGCGCAGCGAGGTGTCGAAGGCGGCATCGAGCAGCACCGGTGCGACAAAAAGCGCCAAGGCCAGGTCCGGCTCCAGCGCCCAGGACGGGCTGGACGGCACGAAGGCGATCAGCGCGCCGCCGATGGCCAGAAAGGTCGGGTAGGGGACCTTGATCCGCCGCGCCAGCGCCGATAAGGCAACGGCGCCGAGCAGAAGCGCGATGATCCATTCGAATGTCGACACGATGATCCCCGAAGCCGGTCTGAGCAGCGCCACAAGCTAGCACCAATCCGGCCGTATGATGGATAGTACGGCCCCCAGGCAAGACGTAAGGCAAGCCACAAAGCAAGACACCGACTGCAACGAGCATGTGTTTTCAAAAACTCATTCAACTGTCAGGTGCCGTATTGTTTTGCGCGCTGTCGCTGAATGCCGCCCGGGCTGCGACCGGCGGCGAACCGGCTGCGGTGATCCAGGTCGATGTCGCCTCATGCCTCGCGGCGACCGCGGCAGACGATGTGGACAAGGCGGCCACGGCCTGCGCCGGCGTGATCGACAATGAGAAGACGGCGAAGGGGGATCTGATCAAGGCGCTGATCGCGCGCGCGGCGCTCTATGCGCGGCACGACCAGGTCGACCGCGCCATCGCCGACGACAGCCGCGCTCTTTCGCTCGACCCTGCGCTCGCCGACATCTGGAACGCGCGCGGCGAGCTCTGGCTGAAGAAGGGCGACAAGCCCAAGGCGGTGCAGGATTTCGGCGCGGCCCTGAAGATCGATCCGAACCACGAGAAGGCCAAGGCCAACCACAAGGCAATGGCGCGCGAGCTGGAGCGGATCGGCGCGCAGATGGCGGTCGCCGGCAAGCCCAGCTTCAACTGCAGGCGTGCTGCCCGTGCCGTGGAGAAGGCGATCTGCGGCAACCGCGAGCTCGCCGATCTCGATCGCGAGATCTTTGCATCGAATGCCCGGGTGATCCGGGAGGCGCGCAATCCGGCGGAAGCGAAGAACCTCCAGCGCGAGCAGGATGAGTTCATCGCCCGCCGCAATGCCGGGTACGGCCGGGCGGGGTATGATCTGAAGAAGGCGATGCAGGAGCGCTTGCTGCGACTCAATGGGGTAGACGGATATTAGGCCCGTTGCTGCACGAGAGCTCGTCATGCCCGGGCTTGTCCCGGGCATCCACGTTCTTTGTGCCGCGCGTGAGACGTGATGGCCGGGACAAGCTCGGCCATGACGGCGTAGACAGAGGCGACTTGAACCCATTTCTTCCCTGCCGCGACAACGGTGAGAACCCGACGTCACGGAGCACTCTGCCATGTGCGGCACACATCCTTCCGCGCAAGCGCTTTCGCTTGCCAAAGTCTCGCTTCGCGCCTTTCTTCTCGGGGCGGCGATGAGCCTCGTCCTTGCAGCCCCCGCCTCGGCGGGCGCCGATTGCGTGATGGGCAGCAAGGCTGTTCCCGCGGAGCTGATCCCGGCGTGCACCGTCATCATCGACCAGGGCGCAAGTCCCGCGTCCGACCGCGCCGCGGCGCTGCTGGTTCGCGCCGACGCCAATGCCCGGACTTCTGGCGGCCTCACGCAAGCCCTGCGGGACATCGACCGCGCCATCGCAATCGACGGCAAGAATGCAAAGGCCTGGCGCCTGCGCGGCGACCTCTTGCGCGAGGCCGGCGGGGATCTCAACCGCGCGGCGGCGGATCTGAGCAAGGCGATCGAGCTCGATCCGCAGAATGCGGAGGCTTACGAGCTGCGCGGTGTCGTGTACACCACCCAGCGCAGGCTTGACCGCGCGCTCGCCGATTACGACCAGGCGATCAAGCTGAAGCCGGATGATGCACAGGCATGGTCCGACCGCGGCGTGAACTACTATCTCGGCGGCGACAACGAGAAGGCGATCAAGGATCTCAGCGAGGCGCTGCGGCTCGATCCCAACCGTCCGCGCACCTACACCAACCGCGGCGCCGCTTACAAGAAGCTCGGCCAGCTCGACAAGGCGGTGGCCGACGACGGCGAAGCGATCAGGCTCGATCCGAAGGTGCCCGAATATTTTGACAATCGCGGGCTCACCTATGCTGCCATGAAAGAGTACGACAAGGCGATCGCCGATTACGATCAGGCGCTGCGCCTGGCGCCCCGGCCGAACTTCTTCACCAACCGCGGCGATTCCTACCAGTTCAAGGGTGAGTTCGGAGCCGCGCTCGGTGACTACGAGGCTGCGCTGAAGATCGATCCGAATTTCGCGCTGACCTACAACAACCGCGCCGTGCTCTACAAGAAGATGGGCGAGCGCAAGAAGGCGCTGGCCGATTACGAGACGGCGCTCAAGCTCGATCCCGGCAACGAGAACGCTGCCAACGGCCGCCGCAGCATGATCGCGGAGATCGCGAAATTCGGCGATGAGCCGCCGCGGGCGCTGAATGCGGCGTCCGGCAATGGTCCGTCCTTCGCATGCGCGACCGCGAAGCGCGAGGTCGAGAAGGTGATCTGCGCCGATCCGCAGCTGGGCGTGCTCGACCGCCAGATCGCCGAGACCTATGAGCGCGTGCTGAAATCGGCGGGCAAGCGCTCGGCTGGCGAGCTGCGCAAGACCCAGCGCGATTTCCTTAGCCTCCGCAACGCCAGCTTCGGCCGGCCGGGCTATGATCTGAGGAAGGTCATGCAGGAGCGGTTGCAGAAGCTGAACGCGACGGAGAGCTGAGGCGGGCTCTTCGCCTCTCCCTGCCGTGAGCGGCAGGGCAATTGAACATCTAGCAGAGGTCGTCATGCCCGGGCTTTTCCCGGGCATCCACGTTCTCCGTGCGTTATGGAAAGGCGTGGATGGCCGGGACAAGCCCGGCCATGACGATGTGGGTACTGTCGTGCCCCCCTAGCCCATACCCCATATGCGATAGCCCTGCCGCAAGCGGGGAGAGGGAGAAATAACCCATCCTTTTCAGCTTGAACCGCGGCCCGTTCCCGGGAAAATACCTCTCAAACAAGGCCGACACTTGACCCGGGTCATGGCGGGGCGACCGCCGCGCCGCAAGGTTCGAGGTCAGGCCGATAAAGGTAACGGGAGCGCGGGAATGAACATCCAGGGCAAGAGCAGTTATCATGAGGTCCATGCGCGCTCGCTGGCCGATCCCGAAGGCTTCTGGGCCGAGGCCGCGAAAGAGATCGACTGGATCGAGCCGCCGAAGACCATCTTCGACCCCTCGCAAGGGACCTACGGCCGCTGGTTCGCCGGCGGCGTCGTCAATACCTGCTACAACGCGCTCGACCGCCATGTCGAAGGCGGGCGCGCCGACCAGGTCGCGCTGATCCACGATTCGCCGCTCACGGGCAGCGTCACCAAGCTCACCTATGCTGAACTGCTGAACGAGGTGCAGGCGCTTGGCGCCATCATGCAGGATTTCGGCGTCGCCAAGGGCGACCGCGTCATCCTCTATATGCCGATGGTGCCGGAGGCCGTGGTCGCGATGCTCGCCTGCGCGCGGATCGGGGCGGTGCACTCCGTGGTGTTCGGCGGCTTTGCAGCGAAGGAACTCGCCACCCGCATCGACGACGCGCAGCCGAAACTCATTCTCTCCGCAAGCTGCGGGATCGAGCCCGGCCGCATCGTGCAGTACAAGCCGCTGCTCGACGAGGCGATCAGGCTTGCCGGCAGCAAGCCGAAGGCCTGCATCGTGCTGCAACGCCCGCAGCTCACTTGCGACCTGGCCCCGGGACGGGACTACGATTGGGCGAGCCTGCGCCGCAAGGCGATGAACGACGGCAAGAAGGCGCCCTGCGCGGCTGTTGCCGCGACCGATCCGCTCTACATCCTCTACACCTCGGGCACCACGGGTATCCCGAAGGGCGTCGTGCGCGACAATGGCGGCCATCTCGTCGCGGTGAAATGGTCGATGTTCAACCTCTATGGCGTCAAGCCGGGCGAGGTGTGGTGGTGCGGCTCCGACATCGGCTGGGTGGTCGGCCACAGCTACATCGTCTACGGGCCGCTGCTGCACGGCGCGACGACGATCATGTATGAGGGCAAGCCGGTCGGCACGCCCGACGCCGGCGCATTCTGGCGCGTGATCGCCGAGCACAAGGCGGTCGCGTTCTTCACTGCGCCGACCGCGTTCCGCGCGATCCGGAAAGACGATCCGGAAGGAAAGTTCATCCGGCAATACGACCTGTCGAAGTTCCGCACGCTGTTCCTCGCCGGCGAGCGTGCCGATCCGCCGACGGTCGAATGGGCGGAGCAGCAGCTGAAGGTGCCGGTGATCGACCATTGGTGGCAGACCGAGACCGGCTGGTGCATCGCCGGCAACCCGGTCGGGCTCGGCATGCTGCCGGTGAAGCACGGCTCGCCGACGGTGCCGATGCCGGGCTACCAGGTCGACGTGGTCGACGAGGCGGCAAAGCCGGTCGGGCCCAACACCATGGGCTCGATCGTCATCAAGCTGCCGATGCCGCCGGGCTGCCTGCCGACCCTGTGGAATCAGGATGCACGCTTCAGGGAGGCTTATCTCAGCGAATTCCCCGGCTATTACAAGACCTCGGATGCCGGCTACAAGGACGAGGACGGCTATGTCTTCGTCATGGGCCGCACCGACGACATCATCAACGTCGCCGGCCATCGGCTCTCCACCGGCGGCATGGAGGAGATCCTGGCCTCGCATCCCGATGTTGCCGAATGTGCCGTGCTCGGCGTCAAGGACGCGATCAAGGGCGAGGTGCCCTGCGGCTTCCTGGTGCTCAAGGCCGGCGTGAAGCGTGCGCCCGCCGAGATCGAGAAGGAGATCGTCGCGCTGGTGCGCGACAAGCTCGGCCCGGTCGCCGCCTTCAAGCTCGCGATCACCGTCGGCCGCCTGCCCAAGACACGCTCCGGCAAGATTCTGCGCGGCACCATCAAGAAGATCGCCGACGGCGAGTCCTGGACCATGCCGGCGACGATCGAGGATCCCAAGACGCTCGACGAGATCGGGGAGGCGCTGAAGGGGCGGGTGTGAGGCGAAGCGTCATCCCGGGGCGGTCCGCAGGACCGAACCCGGGATCTCGAGATTCCCCGGTGCGCAATTGCGCACCTGAGGTCTGGTGCTTGCGCACCATCCCGGAACGACCGACTCCATTGGGGGCTTGAATAGGCCGCATTTTTCCGCTCAACCCTCATCCTGAGGTGCGCGCCTGGCGCGCGTCTCGAAGGATGAAAGGCCCCGCTGCTGAATCCGGGCCTTTCATGGTTCGAGAAACCCGCCGCGCGGGCTCCTCATCATGAGGACGAAAGAGCTGCTATGAATTCGAAGCCGTTTCTTGCGATTGTGTTTGCGGGCCTCATGCTCTCCGCCTGCTCCGCGCGCTACCAGACGCCGGTGGCGGTGGGCGGCGACGACGACGATGCGGTCTGCCTGGGCCGGGGCAATGCGCAGGGCTCGCCGGAATACGTGGCCTGCCGCAAGGATCGCGACGTTCAGCGCAACGCCGCCACCGCCCGTGCAGATCGCCGCCAGCGCGACCTCGGCGAATACATGCTGAACCATCCCGAGCGGCCCTGATGTGAGGTGCGGCATTATCCTGCCGCGCCGCATTCGTGATTTCCGTGACAGATCTGCAACGCCGTGGCCAAATCGTGGCTGCGTCTGGCTGAATTGATCGAAGTCAAATCCTTCAGCGCCCCCCTTCTGCTCTGACGCTCATGTCGCGCAACGACGCGCGAGTGAAGGCTGAAGGGGATTGAAATGCAGAGAACGACAAGAAACCTGGCGCGGCTTGCGACGGTTGGCGCGATGCTCGCGGGCACGTTTGCATCGGTGCAAGCTGCCGATTTGCCGGTTTACAAGAAGGCGCCGCCGCCGGTGGAGGCGTTCAATCCGTGGATGGTGCGTCTGCGCGTGCTCGGCGTGTTGCCGGATGCCGGCGGCTCGACCGTCAATGTGGCGGGCGTGCCCTCGCTGTCCTCGCCGAACTCCGGCCTTTCGATCAGCGATCAGGTCGTCCCCGAGCTCGACATCAGCTACTTCTTCACCAAGAACATCGCCGCGGAGCTGATCCTCGGCGTGACCCGGCACTCGATCAGCGGCACCGGCTCGCTCGCGAACCTGCCGATCGGCAAGACCACGCTGCTGCCGCCGACGCTGACGCTGCAATATCACTTCGACCAGTTCGGCGCTTTCAAGCCGTATGTTGGCGCCGGTGTGAACTACACCGTGTTCTTCAACAATTCCGCGGCCAATTCGCCTGCCGCAATCGCCGGTCCGCCCGCGATCGTCGCCACCACCACCAACCTGCATGTCAGCAACGCCTGGGGCGGCGCCGTGCAGTTCGGCTTCGACTACATGATCGACCGGCACTGGGGTCTCAACGTCGACGTCAAGAAGCTCTGGCTGCGTCCGGACTACAGCGCCACCGTCTCCGGCCTGCCGGTCACCGGCACCGCGCATATCGATCCGTGGCTGGTCGGCGCCGGCGTGACGTACAAGTTCTGAGGAGCGCTCGCGTAGAGCAACGAATTCCGCTGTCGTCCCGGCGAACGCCGGGACCCATACCGCGGAAGCTATCGATAGAAAGCGCAGTACCGAACGACGAGTCTTCGCCAAACCTCTCCCTGGGGTTATGGGTCCCCGCGTTCGCGGGGACGACCACCGGGAGAGGGGGAAAACAAAAGCGCGGCAGGTTTCCTGCCGCGCTTTTTGCGTTTTAAGCGAACGGAAGAGAGGGAGAGGAACTACTCTTCCTCGTCTTCCTGCTTCTTGCCGCCGAGCGTCTTCAGCTTGGCGAACACGGCGTCGAGGTTGAGGTCGTCGTTCGATCGCTCGGCCGGCTCGAACTCGTCCTTCTTGGTGGTCTCGGAGGCCGGCAGCAGCGTGGCACCGCCATAGGCTGCGTCGATCGGCTTCTCCTTGGCCGCGCGCGCCACCTCGAAATCGAGCTCGATCTGCGAGCAGAGGCCGAGGGTGACGGGGTCGATCGGGGTCAGCTGGGAGGTGTTCCAGTGGGTTCGGTCCCGCACGCTCGCGATGGTGCTCTTGGTGGTGCCGACCAGGCGCATGATCTGGGCGTCCTTGAGCTCGGCATGGTTGCGCAGCAGCCAGAGGATGGCGCTCGGACGTTCGTGGCGGCGCGAGACCGGGGTGTAGCGCGGGCCCTTGCGCTTGGGCTGGGGCGGCAGCACCACCTTGCTCTCCTGGAGGCGGAGCCGATAATCCGGATTCCTCTCGCCCTTCTCGATCTCCTCGCGGGTCAGCTGGCCGTTGGAGAGGGGATCCATGCCCTTGATGCCCTGGGCAGCATCGCCGTCGGCGATTGCGCGCACCTCGAGGGGATGCATCTTGGTGAAATCGGCGACCTGGTCGAAGGTCAGCGCGGTGTTGTCGAGCAGCCAGACGGCGGTCGCCTTGGGCATCAGAGGTGCGTTGCTCATGGCAAATCTCCTTTGTGCTTCGCCCACCCCTCTGGAGGCGAAACCGGTGGTCATCAGCGATGACTGGGAATTCGCGCTATATAAGCCCGGAGGGGGTAGCCACGCAATGGTTCTGCTATAGATAGTGCCTTGACAGCGCCCGAAAGGGGGCCCAATTCCCTGTAAGCCCGTACCCAAGCCCTATTCCATCCATCGACCGCTTCCCGCCCATTTGGCGAGGTGATTCGGTCCCGAGATCGCTCAATGTCAGCCAAACCAGACCTCAAGATCGTGCTTTGTTCTCCCCGTGGCTTCTGCGCCGGGGTGGTCCGGGCGATCGACACCGTGGAACGGGCGCTCGATAAGTACGGCGCCCCCGTCTATGTTCGCCATGAGATTGTGCACAACAAGTATGTCGTCGACGGGTTGAAGAAGAAGGGCGCCATCTTCGTCGAGGAGCTGGCCGAAATCCCTGAAAACACCAGCGCGCCGGTGGTGTTCTCGGCCCATGGCGTGCCGAAATCGGTTCCGGCCGACGCCCAGTCCCGCAATCTGTTCTCGCTGGATGCGACCTGCCCGCTGGTGACCAAGGTGCACCGCGAGGCCGCGATCCACTTCAAGCGTGGCCGCGAGATCTTCCTGATCGGCCACTCCCATCACCCCGAAGTGGTCGGCACGCTCGGCCAGCTTCCGACCGGCGCCGTGACCCTGATCGAGACCGCCGAGGACGCCAAGACCATCTCCCCGAAGGACCCCAACAACCTCGCCTTCGTGACCCAGACCACGCTGTCGATCGACGACACCGCGGAGATCGTGGCGCTGCTGAAGGAGCGCTTCCCGAACATCAACGGGCCGCACAAGGAAGACATCTGCTACGCCACCACCAACCGCCAGCTCGCGGTGAAGAAGGTGGCGCCGGTGGTCGACGCGCTCATCGTCGTCGGTGCCCCCAATTCGTCGAACTCGCAGCGCCTGCGCGAGGTCGCCGAGCGCGAGGGCTGCGGGATTGCGGTGCTGGCGCAGCGTGCCACTGACATCGACTGGGACAAGTTCGGCAACATCAAGAGCCTCGGCATCACCGCGGGCGCGTCCGCGCCGGAAGTGATCGTCGAGGAGATCATGGACGCCTTCGCCGAGCGCTACACGCTGCATGTGGAGACGGTCTCGGCCGCGGAGGAGAACGAGTTCTTCCCGCTGCCGCGTCAGGTGCGCCCCGAAGCCGCCGCCGAGTAGACCTTTATGGCGGTCTACACCGACGTTGCCGCCGACGAGCTTGCGGATTTCCTGAAGCAATACGAGCTCGGCGAATTGCTCTCCTACAAGGGCATCGCCGAGGGCGTCGAGAATACCAACTTCCTGCTGCATACGACCGAGGGCTCGTTCATCCTCACGCTCTACGAGAAGCGCGTGGCGAAGAACGATTTGCCGTTCTTCCTCGCCCTGATGACGCATCTGGCCGAGCACGGCATCAACTGCCCGCTGCCGGTGAAGGGAAGAGACGGCGAGGCGTTGCGCGAGCTGTCGGGGCGTCCCGCGGCGATCATCACCTTTCTCGAAGGCATGTGGCCGCGCAAGCCGAACGTGGCCCATTGCGCCGGTGTCGGCGGGGCGCTGGCGAAGATGCATCTGGCCGGCGCGAATTTTGCGGTTCGGCGCGCCAATGCGCTGTCGGTCGCGGGCTGGCGGCCCCTGTTCGATGCGGCTTCGAACCGCGCCGACGAGGTGCAGCCGGGCCTGCGCGCTTTCCTGGCGACCGAGCTCGACCATCTCTCGAGCGGGATCTGGCCGGGCGATCTGCCGGAGGGCGTGATCCACGCCGACCTCTTCAACGACAACGTCTTCTTCCTCGGCGACCAGCTCTCGGGGATCATCGACTTCACCTTCGCCTGCAACGACATGCTGGCCTATGACGTCGCGATCTGCCTCAACGCCTGGTGCTTCGAGCCGGATCATTCCTTCAACGTCACCAAGGCGCGCGCCTTCCTCAATGCTTATGGCCGCGTGCGAAAGCTGAGCGAGGCCGAAGAGGCCGCACTGCCGCTGCTGGCGCGGGGTGCTGCGATCCGCTTCCTGCTGACGCGGCTGGTCGACTGGCTCAACGTCCCCGAAGGCGCGCTGGTCAAGCCGAAGGATCCGCTGGAATATGTCCGCAAGCTGCGCTTCCACCAGAGCGTGACGAGCGTACGCGATTACGGGCTGATGCCGTCAGGATTGGTCGCGTGAGCGAGCTTCCCAATGTCACGATCTATACCGATGGCGCCTGCTCGGGAAATCCCGGGCCGGGCGGCTGGGGCGCGATCCTGAAGTTCGGCGACAAGGAAAAAGAGTTGAACGGCGGCGAGCGCCATACCACCAACAACCAGATGGAGCTGATGGCGGCGATCTCGGCGCTCGAAGCGCTGAAGAAGCCGTGCACGGTCGATCTCTACACCGACAGCCAGTATGTCAGGCAGGGCATCACCGGCTGGATTCATGGCTGGAAGCGCAACGGCTGGCGCACCGCCGACAAGAAGCCGGTGAAGAATGTCGAGCTATGGCAGCGCCTGGATGCCGCGCTGAAGGCGCACGAGGTCCGCTGGCATTGGGTCAAAGGCCATGCCGGGCATCCAGAGAACGAGCGTGCCGATCAGCTGGCGCGGGACGGGATCGTGAAGGCTAGGTTGCAGCAGAGGCTGGCGGAGTAGGGGGCTGCCGGCGCTCCACTCACTGCCGTCATCCCGGCGAAAGCCGGGATCCATACCCACCGGGTCGAGTTTGGCGAAGACTCGTGGTGACCAGCTCGCTCCGCTACTCCACCCTGAGAGTATGGGTCCCGGCGTTCGCCGGGACGACACCGAGTGATTGGCTGAAAGCGGTGGCCGCCTTACAGCTGCCCGAGCAGCGTATCGCCGCCGGAGACCTCGACCTTGCCGGGCATCGCCTCGAGGTTCAGCTTCTTCACCACGCCGTCCTCGACCAGCATCGAATAGCGCTTGGAGCGGATGCCGAGGCCGTTGGCGGAGGCGTCCAGCTCCATGCCGATCGCCTTGGTGAAATCGGCATTGCCGTCGGCGAGGAAGATAGCCTCGTCGCGCTGGTCGGTGTCGCGCTTCCAGGCGTTCATGACGAAGGCGTCGTTGACGGACACGATGGCGATGCTGTCGACGCCCTTGTCCTTCAGGGCATAGGCGTTGAGGAAGATGCTCGGCAGATGCATCTTGTGGCAGGTGCCGGTATAGGCGCCGGGCACCGCGAACAGCGCCACCTTCTTGCCCTTGAAGATATCGTCGGTGGTCTTCACCTGCGGGCCTTCCGCCGTCATCACGCGGAATTTCGCCTCGGGCAGCTTGTCGCCAGTCTGGATCGCCATTGTCGGTCTCCCTGAATATCGATCCCGCTTATTAGACCGTGCCGCGGGCCTGCACAATATTGCTGGCGGGCGAAGCGGTGAGGGTGGGGCCCCTTCACCGTGATGTCATCAACCGGCGAAGCCGCCCTTGTCGAGGAAGGCCTGCTCTTCCTCGGTGCTGTCGCGGCCGAGCAGGTGGTTGCGGTGGGGAAACCGGCCGAACCGCTGGATGATGTCGGCGTGCTCCCGGGCGTATTTCAGGTTTTCGGCATTCTCGGTGTTCTGAAACAGCGCGACGCAGTGCAGCTGGTCGGGCAGGTGCTCCGAATGCATGAAGGGCAAATAAAGGAATTCGAGCAGGACCGGATCGACCCTGGCATCGACACCGCGATCGATCGCCCGGCGGGCGACGTCGCGCGCCAGCGCATCGCTGGCAAAGGCCTGGGGCGTGCCGCGGAACATGTTGCGGGGGAATTGGTCGAGTACGATGACCAGCGCGAGTGCGCCGTCATCGCTTGCCTCCCATGAAGCGATCTCGCCGGCGACCGCCTTCTGCCACAAAGCAAGGAAGCGGCGCCTGACTTCCGCGTCGAAAGCGTCGCTGCGCTCGTACCAGCGCTCGCGGCCGGCCTCGCGCCAGAAGGCGAGAATGCCCGATGGCGTGATATCGCCGACCGCGGTCATGAATCGGCGACGCGCTTACGCCGCCTGAGCCTTCTTCTCGTCGCGCAGCTCGCGTCGCAGGATCTTGCCGACATTGGTCTTGGGCAGGTCGCTCCGGAATTCGATGTGCTTGGGCACCTTGTAGCCGGTGAGCTGCTCGTGACAGAATTTGATCACCGCCTCAGCGGTGAGGTTCTGATCCTTCTTCACCACGAAAGCCTTCACCGCTTCGCCCGACTTGGAATCGGGGATGCCGATCACGGCGCATTCGAGCACGCCCGGATGACTCGCGATCACTTCCTCGATCTCGTTCGGATAGACGTTGAAGCCGGAGACCAGGATCATGTCCTTCTTGCGGTCGACGATCTTGGTGTAGCCCTTCTCGTCCATGATGCCGATGTCGCCGGTGCGGAAATAGCCGTCCGCGGTCATCACCTTGGCGGTCTCCTCGGGCCTGTTCCAGTAGCCCGACATCACCTGCGGACCCTTGGCGCAGATCTCGCCCGCCTGGCCGAGCGGCACCTCGTTGCCGTCGTCGTCGCGGATCGAGATGTAGGTCGATGGCACGGGAATGCCGATCGTTCCGGTGAACTCGGTTGCCGTTGCCGGATTGCAGGTCAGCGTCGGCGAAGTCTCCGACAGGCCGTAGCCCTCGGCGATGAAGCAGCCGGTGATCGCCTTCCATTGATCGGCCACGGGGCGCTGCACCGCCATGCCGCCGCCGTTGGAGATCTTCAGCTTGGAGAAGTCGAGCTTCTTGAAATCAGGGTGGTGCATCAGGCCGTTGTAGAGCGTGTTCACGGCCGGGAAGCTGTTGACCTGGTATTTCGCCAGCTCCTTGACGAAGCCGGCGATGTCGCGCGGGTTGGGGATCAGGAGATTGCAGCCGCCGGCGCGCACCGCGAGCAGGTAGCAGGCCGTCAGCGCGAAGATGTGATAGAGCGGCAGCGCGCAGACGATCATGAGCTGGTCGACATGCGGCGGCGCGGCGAGCGCCGGCTGGAGCCAGGCGTCGTTCTGCAGGACGTTGGCGACGATGTTGCGGTGGAGCAGGGTGGCGCCCTTGGAGACGCCGGTGGTGCCGCCGGTATATTGCAGGAAGGCGACGTCGCCCGGCGAGAGCTTTGGCTTGTTGAAGGTCATGCCGCGGCCGGCCGACAGCGCATCGTTGAAGGAGATCGAGCCCGGCAGCGACCATGCCGGTACCATCTTCTTGACGCGGCGGACGACGAGATTGACGATCACGCCCTTGAAGCCGAGCAGGTCGCCCATGCTGCCGACGATCACGTGCTTGACCTGCGTCCTGGCGATCACCTGCTCGACGGTGTGGGCGAAGTTCTCCAGCACGATGATGGCTTCGGCGCCGGAATCCTTGAGCTGGTGCTCGAGCTCGCGCGGGGTGTAGAGCGGATTGACATTGACCACCGCGAAACCGGCGCGCAGCGCGGCGGCGGTCGCGATCGGATATTGCAGCACGTTCGGCATCATGATGGCGATGCGGGCGCCGCGCTGCAGCCCGCGGCCCTGCAAATAGGCGGCGAGCGCGACCGACATCTGGTCGAGGTCGCGATAGCTGATGGACTTGTCCATGCAGATGAACGCCTTGCGGTCGGCGAACTTGGTGAAGCTCTCTTCAAGAAGATCGACCAGCGATGCGTATTGGGTCGGCTCGATATCGGCGGGCACGCCGGGCGGATATTGCTTGAGCCAGATGCGCTCCATGGAAAACTCCCCTCATCTACCAGAGCCCGCTGTGTCTCGGGCTTGCCTCATTGCTGCCAGTATCGAGCCTGCCGGAACGGGTGGCAAGTCGTCGAGGCTTAAGACATCGGTCAGGGAGTGGCTACCGGAATCGTCGAGTTACCGCGCTGCCGCAGGTGCGAAGCGCGGGGTCCCGGCTCGGCGCGCCGTTAACTGTTGTTGGCCGGCTTGGCGGCGGGCTTTGTCGCGGCCTTGGGCTTGGCGGGCTTCGGATCGCTGCTAGCCGCGGGCTTCTCGGCGGGTTTTGCCGCCGCGTCGTGCTTGGCGGCAGCATGCTTGGGCGCCGCCGGCTTCGCCGCGGTCTTCGCGTCGCTCTTATCGTTGCCCTTGGCCTCAGCCGGCTTGGCGACAGGCTTCACGGCCGCTGTCTTGGTGTCCTTGGCGGCGTCCTTGCCCGCGTCTTTCGGCTTGTCGGCCGCGTCAGGCTTCTTGGCCACGCGCGACTTCTTGCCACGCGGCTTTGACGTGGCCTGCTGGTCGGCATCGGCCGCGACCGCCGCGATCAGGGCGGTGCCGGTGCGGGTCGGGCCGGTATAGACCAGCACGGGCTCGGCCGCCGCGGGAGCTGAGGCCATCAGCTCGGAGGCCTTCATCAGGGGCGGCTGGAGGCCGGCGGTGAAGAAGGTCACCTGGGCTTCGCCGCCGGTGGCCGAGGCCGATCCGCTGGTGCCGCCATTGGCCGCAATCAGCGCATCGTCGTCGTCGCTGGCCGGCCGCTTGCGATGGCCGCCGCACATCTCGTCGCGCAGGTTCGGCGGCGAGGCATCGACCGGCACGAGGTTATCGACCGTGCCGAGCGAGGGGCGCAGCCACGTCAGATTGTCCTGGCTGAAGCCGCGCTCCAGCAGCTGCGCCGCCTTCACCGCGCGCGCGGTGCCGGAATTGGCGCCGAGCACCACCGCGATCAGCCGGCGCCCGTTGCGGGTGGCCGAGGCGACGAGGTTGTAGCCGGAGGCGCAGATGAAGCCGGTCTTGAAACCGTCGGCGCCGGGATAGCGGCCGATCAGCTTGTTGAAATTGCCGGTGGTGCGCTTGCCGAAGCGGATCGCCGGGATGTGCACGAAGTATTCGTATTCCGGCAGGTCGCGCAGGAACGAGCGCGCGAGGATGGCGAGGTCGCGCGCCGACGTGATCTGGCCGTCGGCGGGCAGGCCGTTCGGATTGACGTAGCTGGTCTGCGTCATGCCGAGCTTCTTCGCGGTATCGTTCATCATCGCGGAGAAACCGTCGATCGAACCGCCGACGCCTTCGGCGAGCACCACGGCCATGTCGTTCGCCGACTTGACCATCATCATCTTCAGCGCGTTGTCGACGGTGAGCTGCGTTCCCGGACGGAACCCCATCTTCGAGGGCGATTGCGAGGCCGCCGTCGGCGATACCGTGAGCAGCGTGTCGAGCGTCAGCCTGCCGTCCTTGACCGCCCTCAACGTCACATAGGCTGTCATGATCTTGGTGACGGAGGCCGGATACCAGGGAATGGTCGCATTGTCGGCCTGCAACACCTTACCGGTGTCGGCCTCGATCAGCAGCAGCGCTTCGGCGCTCGCCCCGCGCGGCGCGAGCAGCGCGGCACATGCGAGCGTGGCAGCGAACAGGTTGAACAGCGATTTGCGAAGCAGCGGGCGTAGGGCGTGCACTATCCGATTCCGGTCCTTGGAGACCCGCCTGATACGGGCGGTGCTCGTGATCTGATTGTCGGTTCTGAAATCCAGCGCCGCCGCTTGCGGCGCCGCAAACCTATACCGGCTGGTGCGTCGAGAACAGGGGCATGAGCGGGGTATTCCGCAATGAAATAGGCCGAATTTCGACGATCCTGTGGGGACTTGCTACGGGGATTTGGCAGCAGTCGCAGCAGCCTCTGCGGCTGTCACACTGGCCCGTGTGGTCTCGTGAACCATGAACTGGGCCCTGGCGAGTTCGGCGAAATGGCCGCTCTTGGCCACGAGTTCGTCGAAAGTTCCACTTTCGATCACCCGTCCGTTCTCGAACACCAGGATCCGCGTGGCGTTGCGGATGGTGGAGAGCCGGTGCGCGATCACGAAGGTGGTGCGGCCCTTCATCACTTCGTCGAGAGCGGCATTCACCTTGGCCTCGGTGAGGGCGTCGAGCGCGGAGGTAGCCTCGTCCAGAATCAGGATCGGGGGATCCTTCAGCAGCGCGCGGGCGATCGACAGCCGCTGCCGCTCGCCGCCGGAGAGCATGCGGCCGCGCTCGCCGGCATTGGTCTCGAAGCCGCCGCTGCGCTCGATGAAATCGAGCGCCTGGGCACGCTCGGCCGCCTTGCGCATCTCGGCTTCGGTCGCGTCCGGCTTGCCGACGCGCAGATTCTCCTCGATCGAGCGGTTGAACAGCAGCGCCTCCTGGAACACGACGCCGATATTCCGGCGCAGCGAGGTCAGCGTGACGCCGCGCACGTCCATGCCGTCGATCTTGATGAAGCCGGATTGCGGGTCGAAGGCGCGGTGCAGGAGCGCGATCGCGGTGGATTTGCCGGCGCCGGTCGGACCGACCAGCGCGATGGTCTGGCCGGGCAGCGCGGTGAAGGTGAGGTCCTCGATCGCCGGCCGCTTGCCGTCGTAGGAAAAGGTGACGTCGTTGAACTCGACGAGGCCGGACAGCCTGCCGGCGTCGATCGCGTCGGGCCGGTCGTGCACTGCGGGCACGGCGTCGAGCACATTGAAGAACTCGCGCAGGCGAGGCGCTTCCATGAACACGTTGTTGATGAAGCTCACCACCTGCTCGAGCTTCTGGATCAGCAGCGTCGCAAAGCTCACGAACATCACGATCTCGCCGACCGAGGTCAGCCCCTGGTCGTGCAGCGCGATGCCGAGCGTGAAGATCGCGAGCACGGTGATGGTGGTGGAGGCGCGCGTGATGACGGTGACGAGCGCCCACCATGACAGCACCGGCATCTGCGCGGCCAGCAACTCGTCGGCGACGGAGCGCAGTCCCTTCACCTCGGATTCGACGCGCACGAAGCTCTGAACCAGCGCGACATTGCCGAGTGCATCGGAGGCGCGCGCGGACAGCTCGCTATATTGCTCCTCGACCGCCATCTGCATGCCGAAGGTCTTGCGCACCACGAAGGTCGTCAGTGCGGTGAAGACGATGCAGAGCACGAACAGCAGGATCGCGAGCCGCCAGTTCAGGTAGAGCGACAGCGGCAGCAGCACAACGACCGAGAGGATCGCGGCAAAGTGCTCGCGGAAGAAGCCGAGCCACAGCCGCCACAAGGCGTCGGTGCCGTTGAGCATCACCTTCATCAGCCGGCCCGAATGGGTGCCGGAATGGAAGGTCAGCGGCAATTGCAGGATGTGCTCGAAATAATCGGTCAGCACCGCCTGGCGCTGGCGGTGCGAGAGCCGGTCGGCCTGCAAGGCCACGAGCGCGCTGCAGAGAATAGTGAACAGCCCGAACGCGACCCAGGCGATGAGGAACGGCCAGGCCGAGCTCGACCCGGCTACCGTCTTGCCGGAGAGCACGTCGACGATCCGCCCGAACAGTACGGGCTCGGCGAACTGCGAGGCAGCGAGCAGGAGGTTGGCGACCGCGAGCAGCCAGCCCAGCCGCGCCTCCTTGCCGAGCAGCTCGAGAACACGTGTGTAGAGACGGAGGATGGGCATGCGGGCTAACGAACTCGAGCGGGTAACGGAGCCCGTATTTTAAGCAGGGATCGCGCGGGAGATATAGCGGAAGCTGTCAGTTTTGCTCAGTTGATCAGCCGCCCCGCCACCGGCGGCAGGAACCGGTCGTCGAAGATGTCGCCCGCCGTGGGCCGTTTGCGGAATTTGAAGTCCTGCGCGATCTGGTCGATCGAGCGTTCGAGGCGCGCGGGCTCGACGCCGCCGAGGCCGTTGCGCCTGACCTCGTCGGTCAGGATGTTGTCGACGAGGACGGTGCGCAGGCGCTCCAGCTCCAGGTCGCGGTCGCCGTCGTCGATGCGGCCAGCGGCCTCGTCCGCCGCTCGTGCCGGCTCCTTGATGGTCGCATTGATGCCGGCGATCAAGGCGCGGACGAAGCCCTTCACGGCGTCCGGCTTCGCCGCGGCGAAGGCGGGATTGACCACCACGGCGAAGCCATAGGCCTCGCAGCCATAGTCGGCATAACGCAGCACGACGAGATCGGCTCCGGGCACGCCGCGGTCGCGCAGGTTCACCGCGGAGAGATAGTTGAAGCCTGCGACGGCATCGACCTGCCCTGCGGACAGGATCGGCTCGCGGACCGCAGCGCCAATCTTGTGGAATCTGACGCGCGATGCCTTGATGCCGTTCTGCTGCGCCAGCGCCGGCCACAGCCGCATCGACAGGTCGCCGTCGGCAACGCCGACGGTCTTGCCGTCGAGATCGGGCAAGAGATGGATGCCGCGGCTCCTGCGCGCGACGATCGCGTAGGGCGCGCGGTTGAACAGCACGAACACCGCCTTGACCGGCGCCGAGTCCTCCTTGTCGCGAAGGCGGATCAGCTCGTTGATGTCGATCAGCGCAAGCTCGCTGTCGCCCTTGGCGACGCGTGCGAGCGCCTCCGGCGAGCCGGCTGCGCTGTTGAAGGACACGTTGAGACGTTCGGCGCTGAACCTGCCGTCCTTCGCCGCAAGGAAGAACGGCGCCATGCTCGCGTCGAGCGGGCGGTCGAAGGTGAAATGGATCGCAACGGACGGCGCAGCGGTCTCGGCCGCACGGACATCGCGTGCAACGAGCGTTGCAAGCGAGATCGAGAGAGCCAGCAGGCAACGCAGGGCGGTCGTCTTGAATCCTGACATCGATTGCGCCGGGTTCCGCATTGTTATGGTTTCGTGACGCTTTACGGCAGCCGGCTGCGGCCAGTCTCTCCGCGCCAACATGAACGGCAGATGAGCGGCGGTTGCGGCACGATCACGCAACCCCGTTCAGCTTGTGTTGGGGTTGGGGAACCCAACTTAGGCTGTGCGGGTTTGAAAGGCATGAGCCTGTCCGCAGGCGTCCATTCCAGGTCCCAAGGAGGGCCCAAGACATGTTCGAGCGATTCTCCAAGTTTGCGGGCCGAAAGGCCGTTCTTGCCACCGCGGCGGTGCTGGCGCTGACCGCGCTTGCCCCGACCGCATCCTATGCAGGCGGCCGTCACTGGCATGGTGGCGGAGGCGGCGCGGCCGCAGCTGCGGCTTTCGCGGCCATCGGCACCGGTCTTGCCATCGCCGCGACCCGTGACTCCTATGCCTATGACTATGGTCCGGGCTATGGCTATTACGGCGGTCCCGCCTATTACAGCGGCCCTTCCTACGGGCCCTATTATGGTCCAGGCCCGAACTTCCAATATCAGCGCTACGGCGGCACCGCTCCGTCCGAGTTCTGCGGCCAAGGTTACTACCAGAACTGCTACTAGCTCTGGCAGCTGGAGTTGACCATGACAGGCCGTCGCGCTTGCCGCGCCGGCCTGTTTTCTGCTTTTATTGCCGCGCGTTAACACGCTCGCCATTTGTTTAGAGTAGTTTTGAGTACCATGAGTGATTCGCTTGAGCGGCTATATCTGGCTGTGCTCGCGGCCAGGGATCTTGATCCGGCAACATCGCGTACGGCCCGGCTGTTTCAGCGCGGGCCCTCGAAAATGGCAAAGAAGCTCGCCGAAGAGGCCATCGAGGTCGTGATCGATGCCGTCAATGGCGATACCGACGCCGTGATCCGGGAAAGCGCCGATCTCCTGTACAATCTCACCGTGCTCTGGGCCTCTGCGGGCGTGCGCCCCGAGGACGTCTGGCGCGAGATGACGCGGCGGGAAGACATGCTCGGCATTGCCGAGAAGCTGCCGAAATCGTCGATGAAGCTGCCCAAGGTCGCGTCACCGCGCGTGGCTGCCAGGCGGCCAATTGTCGCGCTCGAGGGGCGTGCCGCGCGCAAGCGCCACTAGAAACGTCATAATTCGCCTCAATCTCGGCATGGACAAATCCGTCCCATGGTGCTTCATCGCGGCGCCATGCTGAAACGTATCTACGACTGGTGCATCGACGCCGCTCACAAGCCCTACGCGCTCTGGATCATGGGAGCGGTGTCTTTCGCCGAAAGCTCCTTCTTTCCGGTGCCGCCGGATGTGATGCTGATTCCGATGTCGCTGGCGCGCCCGCAGCGCGCCTGGCTCTACGCGGCCGTCTGCACCATCACCTCGGTGCTCGGCGGCATCCTGGGCTACGCCATCGGCGCGCTGCTGTTCGACTCGGTCGGTCATTGGCTGATCCAGGTCTACGGCCTCGGCGACAAGGTCGACGCCTTCCGTGCCTCCTATGCGGAGTGGGGCGCGGTGATCATCCTGCTCAAGGGTTTGACGCCGATCCCCTACAAGCTCGTCACCATCACCTCGGGCTTTGCCGGCTACAACATTCTGTTGTTCACCATCTGCTCGATCGTCGCGCGCGGCGGACGCTTCTTCATCGTCGCCATCCTGCTCAACCGCTATGGCGATTGGATCCGGGTCCAGATCGAGAAGCATCTCGGTCTCGTGGTGGCGGTCGGTGCTGCCGTGCTGGTGCTCGGCTTCGTGGTGGCGATCAAGTTGATCTAGAGCATGATCCGGACCCGAAGGGCCGCGTCAGCGCAAGGTGTGAAGCGGTTTTCCCTCGCGACAAACGCGGAACGCGTTTGCGCGGAGATCATGCTCACTTGGTAACCCGCGCTTTGCCGCCGGGCCGGGTTCGGCTACGGTTGCCGTCATGATGGTTCGATCCGGCAATCCGGCCTTGCGGCTCGGGACGCTGATATCAGCAGTGCTGCTGGTCCTGCTCGGTGCCGCCGGGACCGGATGGCCGCAATCCGCTCCGCCGGTGCTTGGCTTGCAGGAGCAGGGGCCGCAGGCCGCGCCTCAGCCGTCGACGCCCGCTCCATCGGCGCCGCCGGCGGCAGCGGAAAATCCCGGGCTGATCAATGAAATGGGCAAGCTGTTCAACAAGCTGCCCTCGATCCTGCCGCCGATCAAAAGCCCGAGCGAGACCATGAACGATCTGTCGCGGCTGGCGAAGCCTTCGACCATGGTGTCGGGCCGGGTGGCCTGTCCGCCCTCGTCCAACGGCGCGCCCGATTGCAAGCAGGCCGCCGACCAGCTCTGCCAGAGCAAGGGTTACAAGGACGGCAAGAGCCTGAATGCCGACTCCGCGGAAAAATGCTCGGCCAAGGTCCTGATTCCCGGCAGGGCTCGCAAGCCGGACGACTGCCGCACCGACACTTTCGTGACCAGCGCGCTGTGCCAGAACTAGAGGACGTCGCGCGAGCAACAAGGAGCGCCCATGAGCCGTACGGAGCAGGACTTCCTCGGACAGCGTGAGATCGCCGACGACATCTATTACGGCGTCCAGACCATCCGGGGTAAGGAGAACTTCCACATCACCGGCATTCCGATGAACCAGGAGCCTTACTTCGTGAAGGCGCTCGGTTACGTCAAGAAGGCAGCCGCCATGGCCAATCGGGATCTCGGCGCGATCGAGGCCAGGGTCGCGGACGCGATCATCCTCGGCTGCGACCGCGTGATCGCCGGCGACATGATGGACCAGTTCGTCACCGACTTCATCCAGGGCGGCGCCGGCACCTCCACCAACATGAACGCCAACGAGGTGATCGCGAACCTCGCGCTGGAATCGCTCGGCTTCGGCAAGGGCGACTATCAGCACGTCAGCCCCAACGATCACGTCAATTACGGCCAGTCGACCAACGACACCTATCCGACCGCCTTTCGCCTCGCGCTGATCCTGCGGCTCGAGAGCTACATGACCGCGCTGCGTCAGCTCCAGGAAGCGTTCTTCGCCAAGGGTCGCGAGTTCGATCGTGTCCTGAAGATGGGCCGCACGCATCTGCAGGATGCCGTGCCGATGTCGCTCGGGGCCGAATTCCGGGGCTGGGGCACCACGATCGGCGAGGAGGTCGACCGCATCTCGGAAGCGCGTGCGCTGCTGCGCGAGATCAATCTCGGCGCCACCGCGATCGGAACCTCCGTCACGGCTGCGGTCGGCTATCCCAAGCTCGCGGTCCGGCACCTCAGCGCGCTGACCGGCGTCGACTTCATTCTCGCCGGCGACCTCGTCGAGGCGACCTCCGACACCGGCGCCTATGTGCAGCTCTCGGGCGTGTTGAAGCGCACCGCGAGCAAGCTGACCAAGATCTGCAACGACATCCGCCTGCTCGCCTCCGGCCCGCGTGCCGGCTTCAACGAGATCAACCTGCCGCAGCTGCAGCCGGGCTCCTCGATCATGCCGGGCAAGGTCAATCCCGTGATCCCCGAGGTCGTCAAC
Source organism: Bradyrhizobium sp. CCBAU 25360 (assembly GCF_028128695.1). Classification (NCBI taxonomy): domain Bacteria; kingdom Pseudomonadati; phylum Pseudomonadota; class Alphaproteobacteria; order Hyphomicrobiales; family Nitrobacteraceae; genus Bradyrhizobium; species Bradyrhizobium sp. CCBAU 25360. The sequence goes on along the minus strand of NZ_LBJA01000038.1, from coordinate 127,970 downwards.
CAGACCAGCTTCCTCGTCATCGGCCTCGACACCACGGTGACGCTGGCCGCCAGCGCCGGCCAGCTCCAGCTCAACGTGATGGAGCCGGTGATCTCGTTCGCGCTGTTCTTCTCGATCCGCACCATGGAGCGCGCGGTCAACAGCCTGCGCGAGAATTGCGTCGTCGGCATCACTGCCAACGAGGAGCACACCCGCAACATGGTGCTCAACTCGCTCGGCATCGTCACCGTGCTGAAGCCGCTGCTCGGCTACAAGCAATGCGCCGAGATCGCGCGCGAGGGCTACAAGAGCGGCAAGTCGCTGCACCAGATCGTGGTGGCCGAACGCAAGCTGCTGACGCAAGAGAAGTGGGACGAGATGTTCTCGTTCGAGCGGCTGATCAATCCGGATCTGCTGGGGTAGGCGGTCGCTGTCATTCCGTGGCGCGCGTAGCGCGAGCCCGAACCATCTCGCTACGCGCATTGATGCCCGATGAATTCCGGGTTCGACGCTGACGCGTCGCCCTGGAATGACGAGGAAAGAATTCCGCATCTTGGAATAGTGTCGCGGGGTGCCGCCTACGGCGCCAAAACGCAATACTTGACAGTGGAAAGATTGCCTTGTTGGTATGGCGGTCAACCTTCCATTGACCTGCCAACAGAGGATCGTCCTGCAATGTCCATGCCTGCCTTGTTCAAAGGACGCCTGTCGATCCCCGTGATCGGCTCGCCGCTCTTCATCATCTCGGTGCCCGATCTCGTGATCGCGCAGTGCAAGGCAGGTGTGGTCGGCTCGTTTCCGTCACTGAACGCGCGGCCGCCGGAGCTGCTCGACGAATGGCTGGCGCGCATCACCGAGGAGCTCGCGGCCTATGACCGCGCGCATCCCGACAAGCCCTCGGCGCCGTTCGCGGTCAACCAGATCGTGCACAAGTCGAACAACCGTCTCGACCACGACATGCAGCTCTGCGCCAAGTACAAGGTGCCGATGATCATCTCCTCGCTCGGCGCACGCGAGGAGCTGAACCAGGCCGTGCACAGCTGGGGCGGCATCGTCTTCCACGACGTGATCAACCAGAAATTCGCCCACAAGGCGATCGAGAAGGGCGCCGATGGCCTGATCCTGGTCGCGGCCGGTGCCGGCGGCCATGCCGGCACCATTTCGCCGCTGGCCTTCGTCGCCGAGACGCGAAAATGGTTCGACGGCCCGATCGCGCTGTCGGGTGCGATCGGCAACGGCAAGGCGATCCGCGCCGCACGCATCTTAGGGGCCGACTTCGCCTATATCGGCTCGGCCTTCATCGCGACCAAGGAAGCCAATGCGGTGGAGAAGTACAAGGAGATGATCGCGGGCTCGACCGCCGACGACATCGTCTATTCCAACCTCTTCACCGGCGTGCACGGCAACTATCTGAAGCCCTCGATCCTTGCCGCCGGCATGGATCCGGAAAACCTGCCGACCTCCGATCCCTCCAAGATGAATTTCGGCACCGACGCCTCGGGCGAGCGCGCCAAGCCGAAGGCCTGGAAGGAAATCTGGGGCTCGGGCCAGGGCATCGGCAGCGTAGAGAAGGTTATGCCTGCCGCCGAGTTGATCGCGCGCTTCAAGAAGGAATACGACGAGGCGATCGATCCGCCGTTGTAGCTTCTCGTGTCCCGGACGCGGTGCAGTGCGTAGCATTGCTCCGCAGAGCCGGGACCCATCGCCGCAAGGCACGGACCCCGGATCAGCAGCGCACCGCTTCGCGCTGCGCAGCGTCCGGGGAACGTCAACCAAGACTGATTAAAACATGCCCCCCATCTACCGTGTCGACGGCGACAGCGTCGTCACCAGTCCGGACGCCGCCGGTCCCTGGGATCGGCGCATGCAGCACGGCTCGGCGCCGGCCTCGCTGGTGACATGGGCGGCCGAACGCATTCCGACGCCTGCTCCGATGGATATCGCGCGCGTCACCATCGATCTGATGCGGCCCGTTCCGGTCGCGCCGCTGACGATCGTGACTGACGTCTTGCGTGAGGGCCGCAAGATCCAGCTCTGCGAAATCAAGCTGCTCGCCGACGGTTTGCAGGTCGTCGGCGCCACCGTGCTCAAGATCAGGCGCCAGGCGCTGTCGTTGCCCGCCGACGTCAAGGCGCTGCCGGTGACGCTGCCCATGCCGGAGGACTCGCTGGTCGAGGACGGTCACGCCGCCACCAGCCCGTTCGTGCGTTCGGTCTCGATGCGCGCCGCGCGTGGCCGCTTCGGCCAGGCCGGCGCCGGCGCGATCTGGTTTCGCGTCGATCATCCGCTCATCGAGGGCCAAGCGATCTCGCAGGCCATGCGCGCCGTGGTCGCCGCCGATTTTTCCAACGGCACCGCCTCGACGCTCGATTTTCGCGCCTGGACCTACATCAACGCCGACCTCACCGTGAATTTCTCGCGCCAGCCCATTGGCGATTGGATCCTGCTCGACGGCGACTCCTGGATCGGACCCGACGGCGCGGGGCTCGCAATGTCGCGGCTGGCGGACCGGCAAGGCTATTTCGGCCGCGCGGTGCAGAGCCTGGTGATCGAGAAGCGGTGAGCGTGACGGCCTTTGCTGCTGTCGCTCTGTGAGCCGATTGAACGGCAGGCTTCCGCCGCCGCGGAAGGGATGCTTGATCGTGTGCGACGAGGCATCCTGCCAGTTCACATTCCGTAGAAGATCTTGATCTCCCACAGCACCACGACGATAGCCGTGATCAAGGTGACCGCGGCGACTGCACTTTCCAGGGAAGCGACTCTCATTGCTTACTCCGCTTCCCAGCCCCGTCAGCGGTCTAGGTGATTCCCTGATTCGCCTGCAATCGGGCGGCCAGCGCCGGCGCATACTCCGTTGCTCGTTGTGGTGCCGGGGCCACAATCACACCGTAAAATCCCGGGGTTTTACCCCACCATCCGGTCCCGCCCGCTCCAGAACCCCGCACGCAATACCTTCTTGTCGACCTTGCCGACACCGGTCATCGGCAGCTGCTTCACGAACTGGATCTGCTTGGGCGCATGCGCCGAGCCTTTTCGCGTCTTCACGAGGTTGATCAGCTCGTCCGGATCAGGCCTTGCGCCCTCGCGCGGCACGACGATGGCGGTGACGGCCTCGCCCCATTTCTCGTCGGGAATGCCGACGACCGCGACCATGGCGACATCGGCGTGCTGCGACAGCACGTCCTCGACCTCGCGCGGAAAGATGTTGAAGCCCCCGGAGACGATCATGTCCTTCTTGCGGTCGAGGATGAACATGTAGCCGCGCTCGTCCTTGCGCGCGATGTCGCCGGTGTGGACCCAGCCGTTCTTCAGCGTCTCGGCAGTGATGTCGGGCCGTTTCCAGTATTCCGCCATCACGTGCGGGGCGCGCACGCAGATCTCGCCGGCCTCGCCCGTCTTCACCTCCTGGTCGTTGTCGTCGAGGATCTTGACCTCGCAGGCTGCGATCGGGAAGCCGCAGGACAGGAACAGCTCGGGTGCCTTAAGATCGTGGTCGGCTTTGCGCAGCACCGAGACCGGGTAGCATTCGGTCTGGCCATAGAGCTGCGAGAACACCGGCCCGATCCGCTCGATGCCCTCGACCAGCCGGCTCGGCGACATCGCTGACGCCCCGTAGAGCACCAGCTCGAGCGAGGACAGGTCAGTCTTATCAAGCGAGGGATGATCGAGCAGCACGTAGATCATGGTCGGCACGAACAGCGTGAAGTTGATGCGCTCGCGCGCGATCGTGGTCAGCACGGCCTCGGGATCGAATCCCTTCAGCATGTGCACGGTGCCGCCGCGCATCAAGGTCGGCAGCACTTTCGTGCCCGCGACATGGCTGATCGGGGCGACCGTGAGGTAGCGGGCGGCGTCGGGGATCTCGAAATCGGCGAGGATCGCAGCGGCGGCTCCGGCGTTCTCGCGGTGATAGCGCAGCGCGCCCTTGGATTTGCCGGTGGTGCCGCCGGTGTAGTTCAGCGTGGAGAGATCGTCGAGACCGGCGAGGCACCGCGCGCTGGCGTGTCTCGCGCTCTCGATCGCCGCCAGCAGATCGACACCGTAACCGGCCGGCCCCGTGGTGAAGACCGCCTTCAGCCGGGTTGCCCTCGCGGAGAGCTCGCCGCCGCGGTCGCGGAAGGCGGCCGCGTCGACCACCAGCATCACGGCCTCGGAATCCTCGAGTTGGAACAGCTGGTCCTCCAGCGATCCCAGCGGATGCAGCCAGGTGATGCAGAGCCGCGACAATTGCGCAGCGACACCGGCGCACCAGCTGTCGGCGCGGTTCGCGGTGAGGAAGGCGACGCGCGCGCCCGCCTGCAGGCCAAGCCGCATGAACACGCCCTGGATGCGTCCGATCAGGTCGAGAGTGCCCTGATAGCTCAGCGATCCCTCGGGCCAGGCGAACGCTGTGCGGCCGGGATAGCGCGACAGCGCCCGTAGCGTCTGCGCACAAGTCGGGGACGATGCGTGGAGCGGATCGGACATATGTTTCCTCGTTGCTTTGTCACCGGCTTCAGGCGTGCCAATGTTGCCGATGACGCTAGCACAGAGACTGCGGGAGGAAACGACAAAGCCCGCACCGGGAGGCAAGCGTGACGAGGAGATTTGCGTGCCATCAGATCGACTGCAACGCTTCGGCGATCGTCTCGCTCTGCCGCTGATCGCAGCGCCGATGTTCCTGGTGTCGGGCGTCGAGCTCATGGTCGCGGCCTGCCGCCATGGGGTGATCGGCAGCTTCCCCACCGCGAATTGCCGCAGCACGGAGCAGCTCGATGAATGGCTCACCGCGATCGCGACGCGCCTGCGCCGGCACGAAGACCAATCCGGCCGCAAGGCTGCGCCGCTCTGCCCGAACCTGATCGTGCATCGCTCCAATGCGCGGCTCGCGCAGGATCTCGCCGTGCTGCTGCGGCACAAGCCGGAGATCGTCATCACCTCGGTCGGCTCGCCCGCGCCTGTGGTGAAGCCGCTGCATGACGCCGGCGTGCTGGTGCTGGCGGACGTCGCCTCGATCCGCCACGCCGAACGGGCGGCGGAAGCAGGTGCCGATGGGCTCGTGCTGCTCACTGCGGGCGCGGGCGGGCAGACCGGCTGGCTCAATCCGTTCGCCTTCGTCCGCGCGGTGCGCGCATTCTACGATGGCATCATCGTGCTCGCCGGCGGCATCAGCGACGGCCAAGCGCTGCGTGCGGCCGAAGTGCTCGGCTGCGATCTCGCCTATATGGGCACGAAGTTCATCGCGACGCGCGAGAGCATGGCGGACGAACGCTACAAGCGCATGCTGGTCGAGAGCTGCGCCGACGACATTCTGCTCACCACTGCGTTCACGGGGTTGCAGACCAGCATGCTGAGGCCGTCGATCGTGGCCGCCGGCCTCGATCCCGACGATCTCCCGGCACGCGGCGCGATCGATATCGCTGAGGATATCGACGTTGCCGCGCGCGAGAGCCGGCCAAAGCGCTGGCGCGACATCTGGAGCGGCGGGCACTCGACCTCGGGAGTGACGGACGTGCCGGCGGTTGACGAGCTGGTTGCGCGGACGCTCGCCGAATATCGTGCGGCGGGCGGGCCGTAGGCGCAGCCCGTCGAGCCGGGCCACGACGGTGTGGATCACGGTTAATCCCGGGCTCCTCCGCTCCCCTTATTTAACGGCAGATTAACCAACGCCGGCCAAGAATCCCCCTCACGGCCCGCCAATCAGGGCCGAGAGGGACAGGCGATGGACTTCGATTTTCTCAACAGCAAGACAGCGGCTTCGCTGGACGAAATCCGCGTCCGCGTCGCTCATGCCCTGGCGCGCCACCCGCTGTGCCGCAACGTCCGGTTCGACATCGTCAGCGTCCCTCGCACCCGCCGGGGCGGCAACTGGACGGTGACGCTGCAATCGGTCGAGCCGCGCGCGGTGTGGGAGGCCTCGGAGATCGTCGCCGATATCCAGGACGCCTACGACCTTTCGGCAGCTGCCTGATTTCCTTGAGTTTTCCGGGCGATGTCGCCGCAGTCCGCGCGATTGCCGCCGCGATGGCACGGTTAAGCCTTAATTATCGCCCAGTTGTCGGGCAGTGATCACGTGGACTTGAAGTTGGGCGCGGAGAGACGTTTGTCCAAAGCCATCACCATCGTTGTGCTGACCTGTTTCCTCGTCCTGGGTGCCGCCACCACCGCCATTCTTGGCCGGGACAGCGTGCCCAGCGTCAGCGAAGAGATGATCGCGCAGACGCCTCCAGCCAAGCCGCTCGCCACCAACCGCGCCGCCAAGGCCGACCGTCTGGTTCCGACCCTGGCCCTGGCTTCGGCCGCGATCGAGCCGGTCCAGGTGCCGGCCGACAGGCTTTCGCGGGCGCCCGTGCTGGCCGAGCCGCTGCGCCAGGCCTTTGCCGCCGCCACGCCATCCGATTTCCCGATGCCCAAGGCGTCGTTGAGTGCTTCCGAAGCGCCCGCCGCGGCTGAAGTTCCCGCCGTCGAAGTTCCGGCCAAGCCGAAGGTTGTCGCCAAGGCGCAGCCGCAGAAACACTATACCCTGCTATCCGACGCACAGATCTCTGGCATCCGGGACCGGCTGAAGCTGTCTTCGTCGCAGGAATATTACTGGCCTTCGGTCGAGACCGCGCTGCGCAACGTCGTCCGCAAGATCTCGGCCAACAAACTCTCCAATCCGAACGCGCCACCCAGCGCGCAGATCGATCCGAATTGCGACGAGGTCCAGCAATTGAAGTCGGCCGCCATGCCGCTGCTGTTCCAGTTGCGTGACGATCAGAAGGAAGAAGTGCGCAAGCTCGCCCGCCTCATCGGGCTCGAAAAAGTCGCGCAGCAGATCTGACACGCGGGGTTCCTCCGGGAACCGCTCCTGCATCAGGAACATCTGGCAATCAACGTGCGTTGCTCGCCCCAAAGAGGGAGTGGATCAATGCGCGCCTCGACAGCTTATTTCGTCGGTGCCGGAACTATTATCGCGGCCATTGCCATCGGTCTTGGCGGGGGCATCGTTGCCGGCAACATCATGAACCCGGTCGCGTCCAAACAGGGCCCGGACACCAGCAAGATGGCGCAGCGCGCGGAGTCCGCGGGCGCGCCGGCACAGACGAGCGCGCCGTCGGAACGCGTCAATTATCTCACCGGCTCGCAAGCCTTCGGCGCAATGATTGCCGCGCCGGCGCAAGCCGAAGCGAAGCCGGAAGCTGTAAAGCCCGACACGCAGACCACTCAGGCGAATGCCGGACCGCCGGCGCCGCCGCCTTCGCCAGCGGCCGCGGTCGAGCCACCCAGGGAACAGTCCAAGGAACAGTCGAAGTCAGCAATCGGATCGCCTCCGCAGGCCGTAAAGCCGGCTGAGCAGCAGGCCTCGACCGAGCCGGCCTCTTCACCCGAGAACGCCTATGCCAAGGCGAGGGACTCCGACGCCAAGCGCGCTGCGTCCGAGCGGCGCCGGATGGAGCGCCGCGAGCGCTGGACCGAGCGCCGCCACTACGATTCCCGCGAGCAGCGCGGCTTGCGCGATCGCACCGATTGGGACGACGTCGCGCGCAACATCCGCGAAGATTCCGATGTGCGTGATTACGCCAGCCGGCCGCGCGGCGGCTTCCCGCAGATCAGGCTGTTCGGGCCCGACGACGACTAGCGCCTAAATTAGCTCGCGATCGCGCCTGCGATGGGAGAAGGCGCGACGCGGTCACTTCATTCCCGCGCGCCGCAATCCTTCCAGATAGTGCGCACGGTCCTCGTCCCGCAGCATCGGTAGCTCGCGCGTGATCCAGGCGAGCGAGACTTCGGGCTGGGCGCGGCGCAGGCCTTCCAGGGCGGACGCTGCCAGCGCCGGATCTCCTGACATCCCGGCGGCGGCCGTCAGCACGCGGTGCGCGCCGACGAAATCGCCGCGCTGCCGCATCGATTCCCGCGCCATCTGCGCGGCTCCGTCATAGTCACGGCCGACGAACCTGGCATAGGCCGCAACCCCGCAATAGACCGCCGCGAGCGGATCGCGCGGGCTCAGCCGCAGCGCGCGACGTGCGGCGGCATCGCCGTCCTGCCATCGTCCGGCGTAGCACAGCGTCACGCCGTAAAAGGCGTGCGCCATCGCAAAGTTCGGGTTGAGCGTCAGCGCCAGCTCGAACTCCGCCAGCGCGTCGTCGAAGCGGCGGCGGAACAGATAGGTGTAGGCAAGGCCATGATGGGCCCAGGCATCCTCGCGATCGGCCTCCACCGCCGCGAGCGCCGCGCGTTCTGCGATCGGCACTGTCGCGGCCATGTCGGCCCAGCCCATATGCGCGCCGAAGATATGGCTGGTCGCGAGCAGTCCCAGCGCCTTGCCATAGGCGGGATCGATTGCGACGGCCTTTTCGAGCAGCCCTTGCGCGGCGGCATTGTCCTCGCGCGTGCTGCGCCAGTGATGCGACAGCGCGCGCATCACGAGGTCCCAGGCATCCAGGCTGCCCGGCGGCTTCTGCTGGGCGCGAAAACTTTCGGCAGCGTAGAGCTGCGGCTCGATTGCGGCGACGATCGCCTCGGTGATCTCGTCCTGCACGGCGAAGATGTCGGCGAGCTCGCGGTCGTAGCGCTCGGCCCAGAGATGACTGCCGGTCGAGACGTCGTTGAGCTGGGCTGAGATGCGCAGGCGCTCGCCGCTCCGCCGCACGCTGCCTTCGACCACGTAGCGAACCCCGAGCTCCTGCGCGACCTCGCGGATGTGCACGGCGCGGCCCTTGTAGACGAAGGAGGAGTTGCGCGCGATGACGAAGAACCAGCGCAGCTTCGACAGCGCGGTGATGATGTCCTCGCTGATGCCGTCGGAGAAATAATCCTGCTCGGCCGCGCCGCTCATATTGGTGAAGGGCAGCACGGCGATCGCCGGCCGCTCGGGAAGCGTGAGTGCGGCGCGCTGCACCCGCGCGGCGTAGCCGGGCTCCGGCGCGATTGCGCCACCCATCGTGCTACCTTTGGCCTCGACATGGCCGACGAAGCGAAAGCCCTTGCGGGCGATGGTGCGGATCAGCGCCTGGCTCGCGCCACTGTCGCCGACGGCCTTGCGCGCCGCGTTGATCCGGCTGGTCAAGGTGGATTCGGAGACGCTTCGCCCGTGCCAGATCTTGTCGATCAGCTCGTCCTTGCTGACCACCCGATCGCGGTTCTGCATCAGGTGGACCACGAGATCGAAAACCTGCGGCTCTACGGCAACGGGAACCTGCTCGCGGCTCAGCTCGCGCCGGTCGGTATCGAGAAGGTGGTCCCGGAACAGAAACTGCACGTCGAAACTCAGGCCTCATTACGAATTGGGGCTAGCAAAAAAACAAAATGAAATTTGGGTCGAAAACTGTGAGTCTGCCGAAGGGGCCGCTTGGTTCATCGCGATCGCGTGATGGCAGCCATGCCGTGCGATTGGGGTAGACGCTGTGGGCGACCTGTTGACCGGATGTTCCGTCCGAAATCGACCCGTCATCCTGAGGGGCGAGCCGCGCGGCGCAAGGCGCCGCGTGGGGAGCTTCGAAGGTGGGACGGCCACGATGCAGCCGGGCCGTCCATCCTTCGAGGCCTCCGCTTCGCTCCGGCACCTCGGGATGACGGGCGATCGTGCGATGTGCGTCGTATGTCGTCGTGCGGGACGAATGTGCGACGAGCCGCGAATGTCCTTTGCCGGAGCGCGTGCCCTGCGTAAGCTGTCGCCCACACAAACACCAACCACGAAGAATCGCCGATGCCTGCTTTTCCTGCCTCCACCACCGTGCTCGATTCCATGCTGTTCCGCGACGCCTTCGGTACGCCCGAGATGCGGGAGGTGTTCTCCGACGTCGCGCTGGTGGCACGCTATGCCGAGGTCGAGGTGGCGCTGGCGAAGGCTGAGGCGAGGTGCGGCGTGATCCCGCAGCAGGCCGCCGATCAGATCTCGGCGCGGACCGACGTCGCCGCGCTCGACTTCGATCTGCTCAGGCATGAGACCGACATCGTCGGTTATCCAATCCTCCCTTTGGTGCATCAGATGGTGAAGCAGTGCGGCGAGGCCGGCCGCTACGTGCATTGGGGCGCGACCACGCAGGACATCATGGACACCGCCGTGGTGTTGCAACTGCGCGCCGCGTTCGAGATCGTCGAGCACGACATCGCCGAACTTCGCCGTATCCTCGCCGACCTCTCGAAGCGTTACCGGGACACACCGATGGCGGGCCGTACCCATCTCCAGCAGGCGCTGCCAGTGACCTTCGGCTACAAGACCGCGATCTGGCTCGCCATGTTCGACCGCCACGCCGAGCGGCTGACGCAATTGAAGCCGCGCGTGCTGGTCGGCCAGTTCGCCGGCGCCGCAGGTACGCTGGCCTCGCTCGGCGACAAGGGTTTTGAGGTGCAGGAGGCGCTCTGCGCGGAGCTGAAGCTCGGCATTCCCGCCTCGACCTGGCACGTCGCTCGCGACGGCTTTGCAGAAGCCGTGAACTTCCTTGCGCTCGTCACCGGCTCGCTCGGCAAGATCGCACTCGACATCATGATCATGGCCTCGACCGAGTTCGCCGAAGTCTACGAGCCCTTCGTGAAGGGACGCGGCGCCTCCTCGACCATGCCGCAGAAGCGCAACCCGATCTCGTCGGAGCTGATGCTGGCGGCGTCCAAGGCGGTGCGCCAGCACGCCGGCCTGATGCTCGACGCCATGGTGCAGGATTTCGAACGCGCCACGGGCCCCTGGCACGCCGAGTGGATGGCGATTCCGGAGAGCTTCGTGCTGACTGCCGGCGCGCTGCACCAGGCGAAGTTCGCACTCGCAGGCCTCATCGTGGATGAGGCGAAGATGAACGACAATCTTGCGGTCAGCCGCGGCCTGATCGTGGCCGAGGCGGTCATGATGGGGCTCGCGCCACAACTCGGCCGGCAGGAGGCCCATGACGTGGTCTATGATGCCTGCCGTCAGGCCAACGAGAAGGGAATGAGCCTGGCCGAGGCGCTGTCCGTGGACTCCCGGATATCGAGCCGCATCGATCGCGCCACAATCGAGGCGCTCACCTCACCGAAAAATTACCTCGGCCTCGCGCCCGCCATGGTTGACCGGGTGCTGAAATCGGCAACGCGTTGAAAACCAAAATGCGTGAAACTGCGTATCTTCTCCATGTCGCAATGTGCTCGCGCACTTGCGTCCCGCGATGCTAGACTTAGATTGAACGACAGACTTTCGGCAGAGGGCCCCGCATGACTGATCACCGCAATTCCGCCACTCCCATCGATCCCGTGAAGCTCGACCGGCTGGCCGAGGTGGCGGTGAAGGTGGGCCTGGGCTTGCGGCCGGGACAGGATCTGCTTCTGACGGCGCCCGCGATCGCGCTGCCGCTGGTGCGGCGGATCGCCGTTCATGCCTACAAGGCCGGCGCCGGCATCGTGACACCGATCCTGTCGGACGAGGAGATGACGCTGGCGCGCTACCGCCACGGCCACGACAGCAGTTTCGATCGTGCCGCCGGCTGGCTCTACGAAGGCATGGCCAAGGCGTTCTCCGACAACACCGCGCGGCTCGCCATCGTCGGCGACAATCCGATGCTGTTGTCGGGTGAGGATCCTTCCAAGGTGGCGCGCGCCAGCAAGGCGAATTCGATGGCCTATCAGCCTGCGCTGGAAAAGATCGTCAATTTCGACACCAACTGGAACATCATCGCCTATCCGAGCCTGTCCTGGGCCAGGCAGGTGTTTCCTGATGATCCCGAGGACGTCGCGGTCGGCAAGCTCGCGGATGCGATTTTCGCGGCGTCCCGCGTCGATCGCGAGGACGCGATGGGCAATTGGGCGAGCCACAATGCGGTGTTGCGTGAGCGTACCAACTGGCTCAACGGCCAGCGTTTCCGCGCGCTCCAGTACAACGGACCGGGGGTCGACCTCACCATTGGCCTTGCCGATGGCCACGAATGGGAGGGCGGCGCCTCGCTCTCCAAGAACGGCATCAGCTGCAACGCCAACATCCCGACCGAAGAGGTCTTCACCACGCCGCATTGCCGCCGCGTCTACGGCCATGTCGTGAGCTCGAAGCCGCTGTCCTATCAGGGCACGCTGATCGACAACATCGCGGTGCGCTTCGAGGACGGCAAGATCGTCGATGCAAAGGCCTCGCGCGGCGCGGAGGTGCTGAACAAGGTGCTCGACACCGACGAGGGCGCCCGGCGCCTCGGCGAAGTGGCGCTGGTGCCGCATTCCTCGCCGATCTCGCAGAGCGGGCTGTTGTTCTACAACACGCTGTTCGACGAGAACGCAGCGTCCCACATCGCGCTCGGCCAGTGCTATTCGAAGTGCTTCATCAACGGCGCGCAGCTCACCCCGCAGCAGATCGCCGCGCAAGGCGGCAACCAGAGCCTGATCCATATTGATTGGATGATCGGCTCGGCCGAGACTGATATCGACGGCATCCTGCCCGATGGCAGCAAGGTACCGGTATTCCGCAAGGGCGAGTGGGCGAAGTAGGCCGCCGCTCGTCATGCCCGGGCTTGTCCCGGGCATCCACGTTCTTTGTGCCGCAAGGCGTGGATGGCCGGGACAAGCCCGGCCATGACGGTGCAAATAAATAAGGTCCAAGTGCTCGCGTCTAGCCCCCTCACGCCGCCGCGTTGCGCAGCATCGGATTGTTGTCGATGCTGAAGCGGTTGAACAATGTCGTGAACGGGCTGCCGTCGGTGGCTCGTACGATGGCGTCGGAAGCGGCGATCGCCTCGTAGAGCGCGCCGACGGGATCGTCCGCGTCGTCCAGGTCGAGGCTCTTGAGGATCTCCTCGCGAGCCTCGTTGATCTCGTCCTCGTCGTCGAGCGTCGCCTCCAGCGCCTCCGCCGCACGCCGCATCTCCGCGAGGTCGCCGCCGCCGGAAAATTTGAGGATGTCGAGCCAATAGGGACGGGCGACGATGAGCTGGACGAACGCTTCGAACGTATCGGCGATAATCCCGGCGCGGCCCTCCGATGAGACGTAAAGCACATTCTGCGGCGGCAGCAGCACGAAGGCGCCCCCGGAGCCGTCACTGCCCATCTGCTGGGGGTTTTCGATGCCGTCGATGGTGAACCAGGGCTCCTCGTCCGGCGCGAAGGAGACATCGAGGCTGACCAGCCAGGCGACGGCCTCACGATTGGCTGTCAGAACCTCGGGCGTGAGGGGCATCGGCGTGGCTCCATTTTATGCTTCCGCGCACTTTGTCGCACCCCGGAAAAGATCGGTTCATGTGCTCGAATTTGCAGGGAAATCGCCGCGTTAACCGCTTCGCGCCTGCAACTTCCGGCTGATTGTCGGGGCCTGCGTAAGAAAGAATTAAAAACCGATGACTAGCGTTCCCGGCATCTTTCGAAGCAATCCGGGCCGAGATCCGGCAATATTTTATTATACCCGCTGGGGAAGAAGATGTCGCGCGCATTGATTGAAATCGGTAGTTGCAATGTCGAGCTTGAGCTGCGGCCGATCGAGCCGTCCTGGATCATCGAGGGCAATCCCGTGTCGCGCTCGCACATCCTGTCCACCAGTGCCGACGGCACCGCATCGACCATCATCTGGCAGTGCACCGAAGGCCGCTTCAACTGGTACTACGATATCGACGAGACGATCATGATCATGGAAGGATCGATCGTGCTCGAAAGCGACGGCATGCCGCCCAAGCGCTACGGCCCCGGCGACGTGATCTTCTTCCGCGACGGCGCGCATGCCAAATGGCATGTCGAAGGCCACGTCAAGAAGATCGCCTTCTGCCGCAAGACCAATCCCGTGATGATCGGCTTCCTGATCCGCGTCGTCAACAAGCTGAAGAAGATCTTCGCCTCCACCGGAGAGCGCCGTCCGGCCTCCCTGATGGGTGCCGGCTAGAGCATGATCCGGAAAAGTGTGCAGCGGTTTTCCGAAAAGATCATGCTCAAACAATAATCTCAATTCAAGAACGCTTCCCAGCGGCCACGACGGAAGAGGGGGCGGGATCATCCCGGCCCCTCTTCTCGTCATGACGCAGCTCGAGCCGGTAGACGTCGGTGGCGGTCTGCGAGAACAGCGCGGTCTTCTCGGCCTCGCTCAGGGGTGAGGCGATGCGCTTGAAGGCGTTGAAGATCACCTGGTAGCTGCACTGGCCCTTGTCCGGCGGGAAGTTGCTCTCGAACATCGCGCGCTTGGGTCCGAACGCCTCGATGCAGGTCTCGACGTAAGGGCGCCAGGCCGCGGCGAGCTCCTCGGATGACGGCGGCCTCTCGCGCAAATGGAAGTCGTAGCCGAGCAGGCACATGGCGAGGCCGCCGAGCTTGACCACCACGTTCTCGCATGTCGCGATCTCGCGGATCGAGGCGCGCCATTGTGCAAACACCTCTTCGCGCCGCCCTGCAAAGCGGCCGACGCCAGCTGGGCCGGCGCAATGGTCGAGCACGATCCTGGTGTCGGGGAAGGCGCGCGCAAGCTCGGTCAGCTCGCCGATCTGCGGATGGAACAGCCATGCATCGAAGCTGAGGTTCAGTGGGGCCAGGCAGGCAAAGCCTTGGCGGAAAGCTGGATCCTGCAACAGGCCCTTCGGCCGGTTCGCATACATGCCGGCGACGACCGGGTCCTCGTCCCAGGCCGAGGAATGGCGGATGCCGCGGAAGCGGCCATTGCCGGCCGCGATCTCGGCTTCCAGCACCGGCCTTGCGGCGTCGCCCAGCAGCAGATTGGCGTGGCTGACGATGCCGGCGCAGATCGCCGCCTTGCCGTAAGCGCCGCTTGCGCTCATGGCGGCGACGCCGTTGGCGAACTCGACTTCGCCGACGGGCCGGAACGCTTCCGGCCCGTGCGCGCGATACATCGAGCGGCAATCGACATAGACGGTCGCGATGACGTTGTGGCCGGAGGCGATGTCGGCCGCTATTTCCTCGATCAGATAGCGGTGGCCGCGATTCCAGAGATGGTGATGGGGATCGACGATCGGCCGCAAGGGATCAATGATCGGCTCCTGATGCAGCGCGAGCCAGTCCTCGCGCGGCTCGACGAACAGCCCGCTCGTATTGCCGGGCACACTGCTTGCAGCCATCAGTGTCCGCTCCCTGTTGTCTCTTGAGGGAGGAGCCTAACATCTCACACGCACGCACAGCAGCGCGCATTGCTCAGAGCACCACAGCAGCGGCGGAGCAGGTGCGCTCCCTCTCCCGCTTGCGGGGGAGGGCTGGGGTGGGGGCGTCTCCGCAATGGGACACTCCCGATGTGGAGAGAGCCCCCACCCGGCGCTACGCGCCGACCTCCCCCGCAAGCGGGAGAGGTTGCAGCGAGCCTGGGGCCCACGGCTTCAACCAACAGCCATCAGATCTCTAGCCCTTCCGCCGCTTCGCCTTCACATCGACCACAAGCCGCCAATCGCTTGCATCGGCCGGCTTGGTCTCGCCGAGCCAGTGGAAGGAATCGCCGGTGATTTCCGTAAAGCTCCAGCGGGTCAGTTCGCCGGCCTCCGTCGTGCCTTCCTGCACGATGTCGGCGCCGCGCGGCCGGCCGATCTGCTGGCGGAAGACGCTGCGTCCAGGATCGAACCAGGAAATCCGCCACGCATCGATGGTCGAATCGTAGAGGCGCAGCGTCGTGCCGTACCAATTGCCCGCAATCGGAAAGGCCGGGCTGCCCGCGGGGCGCGGGATGATCCAGACGTCCTGGACCGCGCGTCCCTCCAGCACCCAGCCAAAATGGATCTCGCCGCGCGCGGTGTGTTTGGTTCCATCGAGGCCGTGGGCCGTGATCTCGGCGTCCCAATCGCCGACAAAGCGGCCGTAGAGCTGCAGCGCCGCGGCGTGCTCGGAATTCGGTCCATCGGCGTGCAATAGTCGCGCAAAGTCGTTCATGTCGATCTCCTGTTGCGCGGAGATCAGCACCGAAGACGGCAGAAGGCTTGGAGAAAGTTGCGCCTCAGACCCCGTCGAGGATGATCACCGTCGGCATCGACGGCAGCGCGTCCCGCGACATCCGGAAGGACCGCCCGGAGCGCCGGTCGATCTCGAACTGCTGGCCGATCCGGCGCATGAAATCGTCGAGCGGGGTGGCAAAGCGATGCATCGGTAGCACGACGGAGGCGCGCAGGCGCTTGGTGATGTCAGAAATCCCTTCGAGCGACATGGTGTAGGTGCCGTCGATCGGCACCATCACGATATCGAGCCGTCCGATCTGGGCGAAATGGCTGTCGTCGAGCTTGTGATGGAGGTGGCCGAGATGGCCGATGCAGAGGCCGGCGACTTCGAAGATGAAGATCGAATTGCCGTCGCGGATCATGTCGGTGCCGGCGTCGTCGCCGAAATAGCGGCGGATGTCGGTCGTGACATTGCGGATGAAGGCGTCACTGATGCGTTCTGAAACGATCGCCGGCTTTCCGTCCTCGCCCCAACCATGCAGCACGTGAGGAATGCGCTTATCGGGAAACAGAGAGTAGTGGGTGCTGTGGGCCCGGTTCATGGTCACGACGTCGGGCAGCGGCCCGACCTGGTAGGCGCCGCTATAATCGGTCGCGATGCGCAAGCCGCCGGGCGTGTCGATGAAATAGGTGGAGTGGCCGACATAGGTGATCTCGACCTCGCCTGTGCCGGCCGCCGGCCGGAATGCGACCGGCAGAGCGCGCGGGGCCGCGTTCGCCATCGCCAGGCACTCGCTGCGCTGTGGCTGCTGGGCAAGGGCAGGGGTCAGGAATGCGCCGAACAGCGCCAGGGCCGTCGAAACAAGTCGCCGCATAAGTCCGTCCCCGATGATGTCAGGGAAAGTCTAGCGTGCATTGCGGCGCGGGGCCAATGGGCTGCGATCAACAGCGCGTCAGTGTCGCACCTCTCACTCCGGCTATCAGTCCCGCCTTCAGTCCCGCCTTGGGCTGAACTTCCAGGTGATCGCAACCAGGCTCGCGGTGATCAGGCCGCTGATGAGGCCGGCGATGGGGAGTGCAAGCAGCAGTGCCGCGGTTGCGGCCCAGCCGATCGAGGAAAACGCTTCGGCGAAGGTCGCAAGCCGCGACGAGGTCTGGCGGCGCCGGAATTGGCTGCGCCGGGCCTGCACCCGAAACCAGAGCTGGATCGCGGTCGCGGAGGCCGCGCTGAGGATGATCGCGCCGGCACTCACTGCAGCCTGGATCGGTGCGGCGAAGGCCAGCGCGCCGATCAGCGGGCAGAAGATCACGGCGATCGCGATCAGCACCACCTCGATCTTGGCGCGGACGACGGCGGATGGCGTCAGCGGCGCAGTCGCGACCAGGTCGGGGGCGTCCTCGCCGGAGATCGTCAGCCAGGCCAGCCCGCCGGCAAGCTGTCCGGCCGCCATCACGATCACAGGCGTGATCAGCGTCAGCGCCGCGGAGCTGTCGGCAAAACTGCGCCAGAGCAGCAGCGCCGGCGGCACCAGATAGAGCAGCTGCATCAGGGTCTGCGAGATCAGCCAGGGATCGCGCCAGAGCAGCGAGAATTCCTTGCGCCGCAGCGCCTGCTGCCGCGACCCGCCGCGGAACGGACGCTCCTTCGCGCGCTCGCGGCCGGAGCTGCCGTAAGCCGCGGCATCGATCGCCGTGTCGGCAAAGCGGTGCGAGAAGATCGCCATGACGCTTCCGAGCAGCACCAAAGCGAGCGCCAGGAGCGGCAGCAGCGCTTCGCTGTCGCCCATCGCCGCCCGTGCCGGCCACCACCAGATGCTGTCGACATCGGGGGCATGGGCGGCCACGCTGCCTGAGGTCAGGATGGTGAAGCGCGAAAGCGTGCCGTAGGACACGATCGCGGCGACCTGGAGCGCGATCACGAAGCCGGCGCCGATGATCGCGGCGAGGATCTGGGCAATCAGGCGCGTCCGCGCTGGGCCGATCAGGCGAAACAACAGGATGGTGACGGCGATCGCGACCGCCGCGGCCGACAGGCCCATGGCGATGACCACCCCGAATGCGCTGAGCCAGCGCGCGCCGCCGCCGATCACGAGCACATCGATGAACGGCGTCGAGAACAGCAGCGCGATCGCGGTGACGGTCAGCGCGATCGCGGCGATGCGGACCGAGAACAGATTGGCGAGCGTCGCCGGCGAGGACATGATCAGGTCGAGATCGGCGCGGGCGTAGAACACCCGCGTCACCGATTCGATCGCCTGCGACAACATCAAGGTCCAGGCGAGAAAGATCGTCGCCGAGATCACGATCAGCGAGGATTGGTCGAGCGGCAGCTGCAGATCGGCGAAACGGCCGATCACCGCCCAGGCCGGCAGATGCAGCAGCGCGGCGAAGCAGAGTAGGCCGATGATTGCGGCGCGCGCCCGCTTGCGTCGTCCGCCGGTCATCATGGCGAACCATTCGCGCCAGGCGAGCCGGAGCTCGTGGCGTGCGAACCAGGAGAGCGCGGTTGCCGAGCTCATGCGGCTTCCGGAAGCGTCACCAGCGCGATGAAAAGATCCTCCAGGCTGGTATCGGCATGGCCGTTCTGCTGGCGCAGCTCGGTCAGCGTGCCTTCGGCCACCAGGCGACCCGAGGCGATCACGCCGATGCGGTCGGCCATGCGCTCGGCGACTTCGAGAATATGCGTGGTCATGATGACGGTGCAGCCGGCGCGGACACGCTCGCTGAGCAGGCCCTTCACGTGGCGTGCGGAGACGGCATCGAGCCCCGTCAGCGGCTCGTCGAGAATGATGAGGCTGGGATCATGCACCAGTGCGCCGGCGAGCGCGACCTTCTGGCGCATGCCCTTGGAAAAGCCTTCGCAGCGCTCGTGCCGGTGCGGCTCCAGGCCGAGCGAGGCGAGCAGGTCCTGCGCGACCGGCTCCGAGACCGATGGCGCGATGCCCCAGAGGCCGGCGACGAATTCGAGATATTCGAGCGGGGTCAGCTTGTCGTAGATCATGGGCTCGTCGGAGACCCACGCCATCACCTGCTTGGCGGCGACGGGATTTTCGAGCGCATCGATGCCGAAGATCGAGACCGCGCCGGCATCGGGACGCAGCAGGCCCGCAACCATGCGCAAGGTGGTGGTCTTGCCGGCGCCGTTGGGGCCGACCAGCGCATAGAATTCGCCGGCGTGGATGGTGAGATCGAGGCTGTCGACCGCCAGACGGTCAAAACGCTTCGTTAACCCCAGGACTTCCAGCGCCGACTTGTCCCGCTTCATGACGGCCACACTATCCGGTTTTGCATCGCTCGCGACCATGATCCCAAGATATTTCGGCACCGTGAATCTACGGCCCACAAATTCCGCCATCCGGTTTCGACTAATGGCAAGTCACCGTTTGTTGACAGTAAGGAGCGGTTCAGGCTGAATTGGTTCCGGACAAATGGCGCTAACGCAGCGAAACGACTGCGTAGCGACTGGACACAAGATGCGGCAAGGCGGTCGGGAAGAACCGCCGGTTGCATCGGGAGGACGCGCGTCAATGCTGGATTTCGTTCAGCAGCTGGTCAGCGGTGTTGCGCTCGGCTGCGTCTACGGCCTGATCGCGCTCGGGTTCGTGCTCGTCTACAAGGCCACCGAGGTCGTCAATTTCGCCCAGGGCGATCTGATGATGCTCGGCGGCTTCTTCGCCTTCACCTTCATCGGCATGATGGGCCTGAACTACTGGATCGGCTTTGCCGGTGCGGTGGCCGCGATGGCGCTGTTCGGCATGCTGGCAGAGCGCGTGGTGGTGCGGCCGATCCTCGGCTATCCGCAATTCTCCATCATCATGGCCACCATCGGCCTTGGCTATTTCCTGCGCTCGGTCGCCGGCATGATCTGGGGCACCGATGATCTGAAGATCGAGACCCCGTTCAGCCAGGGCGTGCTCCGCATCGGCTCGCTGGTGCTCGCTTACGACAAGCTGTCGGTGATCGCGGCGACGATGATCCTGTGCACGCTGCTCTATCTCTTCTTCAACAAGACCACGCTCGGCACCGCGATGCGCGCCAGTTCCGAGAACATGCTCGCGGCCTACTACATGGGCATCCCGGTCAAGCGCGTGGTGTCGATCGTCTGGGCGATCAGCGCGGCGGTCGCGACCTGCGCCGGCGTGCTGCTCGCGCCGATCACCTTCATCCATTCCAATGTCGGCCTCGTGCTTGGCCTGAAGGCATTTCCCGCCGCGGTCCTCGGCGGCTTCGGCTCGATCCCGGGCGCCGTGGTCGGCGGCGTCCTGATCGGCGTGATCGAGAGCATGGCCGGCTTCTACCTGCCCGAAGGCTGGAAGGATGTCGCGCCGTACCTCGTGCTGCTCGCCGTGCTGCTGTTGAAGCCCGAAGGCCTGTTCGGCCACCACGTCCGCAAGAAGGTCTGAACGCATGCGCTTCCTGTTCAAGACCGACTATGAGGACGACATCAAGCTGTTCCCGCATTCGGGCTATCTGGTCTCCTACGGCATCCTGCTCGCGCTGCTGTTGATCGCGCCCTATGTGCTCTCCAGCTATCTGATGAGCCAGCTCGTCTTCGTCTGCATCTATGCGATCGTCGGCGTCGCGCTGCTGATCCTCACCGGCTTTACCGGCCAGGCCTCGCTCGGCCACGCCGCATTCCTCGCCATCGGGGCCTACACGGCGGCATACTTGCAGAAGTACAACGTGCCGTTCCCGATCTACTTCCTCGCCGCCGGAGGTTTGACCGGCATCATCGGCGCGATGGTCGGCTTTCCCGCCCTGCGCCTGACCGGCATCTACCTCGTCATCGCTACCATCTCCTTTGCCCTGATCGTCGAGGAGATCCTGGCGCGCTGGGAAAGCGTCACCCACGGCAACGAGGGCATGCGGGTGAAGACGCTGTCGCTGCTCGGCGTCACCGTCCCGCGCGATAGCCCCACCTTCTATTTCCTCTGCCTCTCAGTGCTGGTGCTGACCATCGTCGGCACGCTCAATCTGCTGCGCTCGCCGACGGGACGTGCCTTCGTCGCGATCCGCGACAGCGAGACGGCGGCGCGCAGCATGGGCGTCAATGTCGCGCTCTACAAGGTGAAGTCATTTGCGATCTCGGCGGCGATCACCGGCTTTGCCGGCGTGCTGTTCGCCCACAAGCTCTCCTTCATCTCGCCGGAGATGTTCACGCTCCAGCTCTCGATCGAGTTCATCATCGTGATCCTGATCGGCGGCACCTTCAGCCTGCACGGCGCGGTGCTGGGGGCGATCTTCATCGTGATGATCGATCCGTTCCTGACCTATCTCAAGGACGACATGCCCGGCATGATCGCCGGGATCGCGGCGACGTTCGGCGCCGGCCCGGCCACCGCCGGCAACATTCAGTCGAAGGTCGCGGCCTTCGCCTCGCTCAACGGCCTCAAAGGCGCGATCTACGGCATCATCATCGTGCTGTTCGTGCTGTTCGAGCCGCTGGGTCTCTATGGCCGCTGGCTGAAGATAAAACTCTTCTTCCAGCTGTTCCCGCTCTACAAGCGCGCCACCTTCAAGCGGCAGAAGATCTACGTGAAGTCGGAGCGGAACCGATGAGCTATTTCCGCGCCGAGAATCTGTCGCTGCATTTCGGAGGGCTGAAAGCGGTCGACGCGGTCTCGTTCGCGGTCGAGAAGGGCGAGATCCTCTCGATTATCGGTCCCAACGGCGCCGGCAAGAGCTCGATCTTCAACCTGATCTCGCGGATCTACCGGCCGACCTCGGGCCGCATCTTCTTCGAGGATCAGGATATCACCGAAGAGCCGCCTTACGACATCGCCAAGCTCGGCATCGCCCGCACCTTCCAGAACATCGAGCTGTTCGAGAACGCGACCGTGCTCTCCAACCTCCTGGTCGGCCGTCACCGGCACTCGACCACGCAGCTCTGGCAGGAGCTCTTGTTCCTGCCGAGCGTGCGGGCCAACGAGAAGGTGCATCGCCGCAGGGTCGAGCAGGTCATCGAGTTCCTCGATCTCGAACCCTATCGCGATAAGCTGATCTCCGGCCTGCCCTATGGCGTGCGCAAGGTGATCGAGCTGGCGCGCGCGCTGTGCTCGGAGCCGAAGCTGATCCTGCTCGATGAGCCGTCGTCCGGCCTCAATGTCGAGGAGACCGACGACATGTCGTTCTGGATCCGCGACATGAAGAGCGAGCTCGGCGTCACCGTGCTGATGGTCGAGCACGACATGTCGCTGGTCAACCGCGTCTCCGATCGCGTCATCGCGCTGAATTATGGAAGGGTGCTGGCGATGGGCTCGCCCGCCGAAGTGCAGCAGCACCCCGACGTCGTCGCCGCGTATCTGGGAGCTTGACGCATGGACGCCGCTGTCACGCCCGAGATCATCCTGAAACTCTCCAACATCGAGAGCTATTACGGGCCGATCATGGCGATCCGCGGCATCTCGCTGGAGGTGCCGCGCGGCCGCATCGTCACACTGCTGGGGGCCAATGGCGCCGGCAAGACCACGGTGCTGAAGACCATCTCGGGCATTCTCGATCCGCAGAAGGGCTCGATCGAATTCCTGGGCAGGCCGATCCAGCGCATGGAGGCCGACCGGATCGTGCGGCTGGGCCTCAGCCACGTGCCGGAGGGACGCGAAGTGTTCCCGTTCCTGTCGGTGCGCGAGAACCTGATGATGGGGGCCTATCCGCGCAAGGACCGTGATGGCGTCGCGGAGGATCTCGACCGCGTCTATGGTTACTTTCCGCGGCTGAAGGAGCGCATCAACCAGCCGGCCGGCCAGCTCTCCGGCGGCGAGCAGCAGATGCTCGCGATCGGACGCGCCCTGATGAACCGGCCGACGCTGCTGCTGCTCGACGAACCCTCGCTCGGCCTGTCGCCGCTGCTGGTGAAGGAGATCTTCACCATCATCCGCCGCGTCAACGAGGAGCAGGGCATGTCGATCCTGCTGGTCGAGCAGAACGCCAAGGTGGCGCTGGAGACGGCGCATTACGGCTACGTGCTGGAGATCGGCCGTATCGTCATGAACGACACCTGCGACCGCTTGATGCATTCCCAGGACATCCAGGAGTTCTACCTTGGCGCCAAGGAAGCGGGCGCGCGAGGCGAGCGCCGCTGGAAAAAGAAGAAGACGTGGCGGTGAGGAAGAGCTGGCAGTAAGATGAGCTCGCCATCCGCAATAGAGACCGCCGGCAAGGCAGGCAGCGGAGGCAGGCGACAAGGAGGAGACGTGCATGGCCCGACCGGCGGTGCTGACGGTCGCTGATACGATCGCGAAGAGCTTCTTGCGCGCTGCGGAGACGCGGGGCGATCGGCCGGCCATCCGCGAGAAGAAATTCGGCATCTGGCAGCCGACAAGCTGGCGCGAATGGCTGGCGATATCGAAAGAGATCGCCTACGCGCTTCATGCGACCGGCTTCATGCCCGGCGATGTCGCCTCCATCATCGCCAACGCCGTGCCGGAATGGGTCCATGCCGACATGGGCATCCTGTGCGCCGGCGGCGTCGCTTCGGGCATCTACCCGACCGATGCGTCGTCCCAGGTCGAATATCTGGTCAACGATTCCCGGACGAAAGTGATCTTCGCCGAGGACGAGGAGCAGCTCGACAAGATCCTCGCCTGCCGCGCGCGCTGCGCGAGCCTGCAGAGGATCATCGTGTTCGACATGGAGGGCCTCAGCGGCTTCTCCGACGACATGGTGATGTCGCTCGACGAGTTTCGCGCGCTCGGCCGCAATCACATGGTCGGCCGCGAGGCGCTGTGGCAGGAGATGATCGACAGCCGCAGCGCCGGCGATCTCGCGATCCTGGTCTATACGTCCGGCACCACCGGTCCCCCCAAGGGCGCGATGCACGCCAACCGCAGCGTCACGCACCAGATGCGTCACGCCAACGACTTCATCCCGACGCAGGAGGACGAGGATCGCCTGATCTTCCTGCCGCTGTGCCACGTCGCCGAGCGCATCGGCGGCTACTACATCTCGGTCGCACTCGGCTCGGTGATGAATTTCGCCGAGAGCCCGGAAACCGTGCCGGACAATCTGCGCGAGGTGCAGCCGACCGTCTTCCTCGCGGTCCCCCGCATCTGGGAAAAATTCTACTCCGCCATCACCATCGCGCTGAAGGATGCGACCCCGCTCCAGCAATGGGTCTATCGCCGCGCCATCGGCATCGGCTACCGCATGGTCGACTACCGGATCGAGGGCAAGGCGCCGCCGCTGTCGTTGCGCCTCGCAAGCCGGATCGCCTACCGGCTCGCATTCCGCAACATCCGCCGCATGATCGGGCTCGATCGCTGCCGCGTCGCCTTCACCGGCGCAGCGCCGATCGCGCCGGAGCTGATCCGCTGGTATCTCGCGCTCGGCATCGACATGCACGAGCTCTACGGCCAGACCGAGAATTGCGGCGTCGCCACCATGATGCCGGCGGAGCGGATCAAGCTCGGTTCGGTCGGCACCGCCGTGCCCTGGGGCGAGGTCGCGCTGTCGCCCGAGGGCGAGATCCTGATCAAGGGCGACTTCCTGTTCATGGGTTACCTCAACCAGCCGGAGAAGACCGCGGAGACCATCGATCAGCGCGGCTGGCTGCACACCGGCGACGTCGGCACCATTGACAATGAAGGCTTCGTCCGGATCACCGACCGCATGAAGGACATCATCATCACCTCCGGCGGCAAGAACGTCACGCCGTCCGAGATCGAGAACCAGCTCAAATTCTCGCCCTACATCTCCGATGCCGTCGTGATCGGCGACAAGCGGCCGTATCTGACCTGCCTCGTGATGATCGACCAGGAGAACGTCGAGAAGTTCGCCCAGGACCACGACATTCCCTTCACCAATTATGCGAGCCTGTGCCGGGCGACGGAGATCCAGGATCTGATCGGGCGCGAGATCGAGCAGGTCAACGGCAATTTTGCCCGCGTCGAGACCATCAAGAAGTTCTACCTGATCGAGCGCCAGCTCACCCCGGAGGACGAGGAGCTGACGCCGACCATGAAGCTGAAGCGCGGCTTCGTGAACAAGCGCTACGCCGCCGAGATCGAGGCGATGTATCGCGAGCGCGCGGTTGCTTGAGCATGATCCGGAGGATCATGCTCAAGAGAGATGGATTTGAGAAAACGGCGAAGGCTTGAGAGGCCCGATCCTTCGCTCAACACGGGCCACTGAAGGAGGAGACTGCAATGTCGAAATCGCTGAAGGCGCTGGGCCTCGCGGTGAGCGCCCTTGCGCTGACCTGTCTGCCGGCCACCGCTCAAACCAAGGTCACCAATGAGGGCATCTCGGCATCCGAGATCGTCATCGGCACGCATCAGGACCTGTCGGGGCCGATCAAGGGCTGGGGCGTGCCGGTCTCCAACGGCATGAAGATGGCGGTCGAGGAGATCAACGGGGCGGGCGGTGTCCAGGGTCGCAAGATCAAGCTTGTCGTCGAGGATAGCGGCTACGATCCGAAGAAAGCCGTGCTGGCTTCGCAAAAGCTGATCGAGCGCGACAAGATTTTCGCGATGGTGGGACCAATGGGATCGCCGACCGTGCTCGCTGCGCAGGATATCCTGCTCGACGCCGGCGTGCTTCAGCTCTTCCCGCTGACGGCGGCCGAGTTCACCTTCAAGTTCGATGCGGCCAAGCCGCAGGAGCGGCTGAAGTTCAACAACCTCCTGCCCTATGTCGAGAGCACGCGCGCAGCGCTCAAATACATGATTGAGGCAAAGAATTTCAAGAAGCCGTGCATCATGCATCAGGATGACGAGTACGGAAAAAATGTGCTCGATGGTTTTAACCAGCAGCTCGCCGCCATGAAGGTGCAGCCGGCCTCGATCACGAGCTACAAGCGCGGCGCCTCCGACTTCTCGGCGCAGGTCGCCAAGATGAAGTCCGACGGCTGCGACCTCGTCGTGCTCGGCGCGGTCCTTCGTGAGCCTATCGGCACCATGACCGAGGCCAGGAAGCTCGGCTGGGAGGTCACCTTCCTCGGTGCCACGCCCGTCAACGTGCTCGAAGTGCCGGCGCTCGGCAAGGAAGTGGTGGAAGGCTTGTATGCCGCTTCGAACTTCGAAATTCCCTACGAGGACACCGCGAAGGGAAAGGTGAAGGACTGGCTCGTCAATTACAAGAAGATGTTCAACGCCGACGCCAACACTCAGGCGATCATCGGCTACAATGCGGTGATGACGTTTGCGCATTATGCCAACAAGGCTGGCAAGGATCTCACTGGCCAGAAGATGCTCGACGCGCTGGAGTCCGGCGACAAGTTCCAGGATATCTTCAATTCGCCGCCGACCGTGTTCTCGAAGACCAACCATCTCGCCACCACGGTCACCCAGGTGCAGCAGGTGAAGAACGGCCGTTGGGTCCTGGTGAAGGACAATCTGATGTTTTGATGCGGACTCTCTCGCGGCGAGTTCAGTGCACCCTCTCCCCTTGTGGGAGAAGGTGGCTCGCCGCGTCGAGCCGGGTGAGGGGTCTCTATCCTCACGAATAGTCTAGCGAGTGGAAAGAACCCCTCATCCGTCGCGCTCGCGCGCGCCACCTTCTCCCACAAGGGGAGCAGGAAGAAGTGCCTACGATCCCCCGCTCGCCGTCCCCGAATTCACCGGCGCCAGTTCGTCCTCCCTGCAGCGCCAGCCGTCGGCGGCTTTGACGAACGCAAAAGTGCGCTGGATCCTCAGGCGACGCGTCACGTTGAAGGCTTCCGCCGAACGCTCCTTGTTGGCGGCGCTGGGCTGCGGAAGACCCGTCCTGGCGTCCCAGCAGGTGCCGGTGCAGCTGGATGCGACCTTGCTGCACATGGTGAAGGGCGCCAGCACCGCCATCTCGATTTCGCCGGTGACCTGCGCCTCCTGCTCGGTCACTTGGCTGTCGAGCGCGTAGACGCGGTTGATGCGGAGGAAGCTGCCGCACGAATTGGCCGCATGGATCCGCGCCGCGCAGAAGTCGACCGCGTCGGTGTCGGGGATGCGGGCCGCGACTTGCCGGCCGAACACCTTCTTGGGATCGCCCTTCGCCGCGCGGATGTCGTCGGCTTTGTGCTTCAAATGATCGGCGAGGCAATCCTCTGCGGATTCGAGCTCCTGGAGCGGCACGTTCTCCTTGCCGACCAGATTGCATTTGCGATCGCGCTCTCGTGTCCACCTGCCATATTCGGCGAAGGCAAAGCGCGCTGCGGTCGGGTCCAGCTTGCCGATCAGGCCGAGCACCTGGCCATTGAGCTCCGTTTCGGCAAGGGCCAGCGACGGGTCCGCACAAATCACCGCGCCCGCCGCGGTGTTGGCTGCGAGGCAGTCGAAATCCGGATCGCGCAGGATCGCGGCGCGCTCCTCGGTCACCTTGAGCAGGCACGCCTTCACCCGCTCGAAATCGTCAGTGCGGATCGCGGTCTGGCCGACGATGCCGCAGCCGAGATTGCGCTGGCGGATCCAGATCGCATTCTCCTCGATCGCGGGAAGGCGATCGGGCAGGCGGGCGAGCCGCGCCTCGATCGCGGTGTTCAGCTTCTCGGCGGCGGCGGCAAGCGTGGCATCACCGCAGAACAATTGATTGCCGGGGTCGCGAATCTGCTGGCAGTTGTTCCTGGCGAACAGCGGCAGCCGATCGGCGATGGAGCGGTCGGACTGCGCTGACGCGGGTAAGGCGAGCGCCAGCAGCGCAATCACAGTCAGCACGATGAACCGCATTCCCGTCGCCCCCGCAAAGCCGTGGCCATGCTAGCCGCCCGGATCGCGTGGTGGAATGAGTTTTTGGTGAACGGAGGTTCGTAGCCTGGATGGAGAGAAGCGTAATCCGGGACTCGTACGACAAGCGACAGCGGCCCCGGATTGCGCTGCGCTCCATCAGCGCGCCTCGGCGGCGACCATCGAAACCTGCATCGGTTCGTCGACATATTTCATCACGGCCGACTGATGGAGCGCGAACAGCGGCTGGTAGCTCCGCGCAGCGTCGTCCTCGACCATCGCCATGCGGCGGTTGTCGAGCATCAGCCAGCGGCCGTCGAGGCGCGCGGCGACAACCGCGTGCTCTTCGCCGGCCCTGACGTCGCGCACCACGAGGATGCGGAGGTCCTCAGGCGCCACGCCCGCCAACCGCAGCGCGGCCAGCTTGGCGATGGCATAGTCCTCGCAGTCGCCGGCGCCGCGCGCGAAGGTCGCTAGCGGCGAGCCCCAGACGTCGTCGATGCCGTCATTGGCGGCCCGGATGGCAAGGTTGATGGCGCGGTTGGTCTCGCCGAGCCGCGCGCGGCCGTCGCGGGCTCGGGCCTGGTCGACGATGGCGAGCAGCTTCAGGGCCGCCGGCGAAGCGCAATTGTCCCGGTCACCGTCGCATAACGCGAGCTGCACCATGTCGCCGTCGAGCTTGTCTTTCAGCGCGAGCCATTTCTGTTGCAGGCTGCCGGCGGAGATGGCGAAGGCGAACACGCCGAACGGCTCGGCGGATTTGCGCACGAGCAGGCCTGCGCCCGGCGACAGCAGCGTGCCGGCGCGAAGCTCGGCGGCTGATCCGAGCAGGACCAATCCGCACAGGACAAGGATTGCGCGCCAGGCGCGCGAGCGAGCAGCGGTCTCCATCTGACATCCCCTTCCCGAGCTTCGTCAGATCCCCCTCGACCTGAACGTGCCGGGCTTTGTTGCTTTCGCGGAGATAGTGCGAGACGGGCCGTTTTGTTCTGCTTAACGCGCCCGGCTGGGGTTCCAAAACCGGGGAACAGCCTGAAATGGACCTGCCCAAATTGCGTAAAACTTTACGATTCGCCGGCTAGGAGTGTCCGGCTGCCGCGAAATGGAGCCAATTGCAGACACAGGTTGTGGGGGTGCCGAATCTGGGTCCTATGGCTAACGCCCCCCTATTTCATGGGGTTCTGTTAGTTAGGTCACAGATTTAACTCCGTATTTGCCGCAGGATGCCGCGGAACCTCGCGAAGGAAAGATGACGCAAGTATCTGTTTCGTTACTATGCGTCAGATTACTTTGGATGACTGGAAATGCGTGGAAACAGGCCGAACTCGCCTTCCGAATATTTGAGAGATTACTTTCGCTTCTCTGTAGCGGCGCCAAGCCGTGGGGCCTCTTGGGGCCAAGTGATGCGAAATCACACAAGCAATAGATGGTATCGCTAAGGACTTGCTAATGCTATGCAAGCTTAGGCGGTCGATACTTACTTAAATTTTAACCCTTTTTACGGTGCCCGGTTGAACTACGCTGGCCAATTTGACGCCGCGATTTCCTTGGACGGCCAGGGTTCCCGTTCGCCCGCGGGCAGTCATGTCGATTCCTTTACGGCGAAGGCGCATGGTCACGTGCCTGAGGGCGCGTTCGTTGTTCCCGACCCCAACCTGATCTTCAACGGCGAATTCAAGCGCACGGGTCTCGATCTCGTGTTGTCCCACGAGGGTCACGAATTCGTCGTTCACGATTATTTCCGGGGCGAAAAGCGTGCCGCGCTGGCCTCACCCGACGGCGCCCATCTCACCGGCGAAATCGTCAACGCGCTCACGGGCCATGTCCAGGTCGCTCAAGCCGCCCCCGGCGGCGCTGCTGCGGCCCAGGTCATCGGCCACGTCACCAAGCTCGTGGGCAGCGCGACCGCGATCCGCAACGGCGTCTCGGTCATCCTGAACAACGGCGACAACGTCGAGAAGGGTGACGTGGTCTCGACCGGCGCGGATTCCACGCTCGGCATCACCTTCATCGACGGTACCGTGTTCGGCCTGTCCTCGAATGCGCGGATGGTGCTGAACGAGATGGTCTACGACCCCAACGGGTCGAGCAATTCCTCACTGCTCAGCCTGGTCGCCGGCACCATCACCTTCGTCGCCGGCGAGACCGCCAAGCACGGCGACATGAAGATCGACACGCCGGTCGCCACCATGGGCATCCGCGGCACCGCCGTGCTGACCCAGATCAACTTCGTCGTTCCCGCCGGTGGCGGCGATCCGCAGCCGCAGGCGAGCTTCCAGGTGCTGGTCGAGCCGAACGGCACGACGGGCTCCTACATCCTGTTTGACAAGGTCACGCTGCTGCCGATCGCGACGGTCAACCAGGCCGGCCAGATGATCCAGATCAGCGGCGGCAACGTCTCGATCTCCAATGCGCTGATGTCGCCGGACGTTCAGAAGCTGATCACGGACGTGTTCACGCTGAAGTTCACCGACAACAACACCAACACCAAGCTGACCACGAACTTCACCGACACGCTCACGCCGATGAGCCTGGACGTCGTGTTCAAGTCGGGGGGCGGCGCCGTCGCGACCGCGACATTCGTCAATCTCAATTCGCAGGGATCGGAGGCGCCCGGCACGTCTACGCCGCCCATCGTGCGTATCCCCGGCCAGCCGATTGTGCAAAGCTTCGACGCCGGCGGCAATGTGAAGACGGCGTTCGCGCTGACCGAGCGTGCTGACGCGACCGGCGACACGCATTCCGATACGATTTCCGGCCTGATCAGATTCGTCGATCAAAACCTCGGCGACCGGCCGACGGTGAGCATCAGCCTCGCCGAAGCGCCGAACTACGTCTACAAGGACGCCGGCCAGCACGACGTCACCGGCTCGCTCTCGGCGCTCCAGAAGCAGGACATCGCGGCGACGCAGATCCAGATCAACGTCGCCCCCGACGCTGCCAACGAAAACAACGGCTCGGCGGTCTGGACTTACACGATCCCGGACAAAGTCTTCGACTTCCTCGCCGCCGGCGAAACGCTGGCGCTGACCTACATGGTCCGCGTCGACACCAATTTCTCAGTCAGCCCAGAGTCGAAGCTCATCCCGATCACCATTACGGTCACGGGCACGAACGACAAGCCCACCGTCGCGACGTCGGGTGGAACCGTCATCGAGAAGGTCGGGACCGGCAACGAGACTCTGGATACCATCACAGGCACCGTCACCTTCACCGACGTCGACCTGACAGACCGGCCGATCGTGAATGCCGCGCTCTCGTCCACGCAGCCGTTCAAATATCTCGATGCCGAAGGCAACGATATCACGTCGACGCTGACGCCGCAGCAACTCGCGGCGATTGCCGCCGTCGAGGTGCCGCTGACCGTGGTACAGGGCGCGGGGAACGGCAACAACGGCTCGGCCACCTGGACCTACAGCGTTCCCGACCATCTTTTCGATTTCCTCGCCAAAGGCGAGAAACTGACCCTCAACTATGTGGTGCAGGTCGACGACGGACACGGCGGCGTCGTCAGCACCCCGATCACGGTGTCGATCAACGGTGCGGACGTCAATGTCGAGGGCACCAACGACGTGCCGACGATCGTCGAAGATCTGACCACGCCGACCGGTGCGGTGACCGAGGATACGGCGGCCACGCTCGCCGCCAACGGCACCATCACATTCAACGATCCTGATCTCACGGACACGCACACCGCGAGCTTTTCGCTGAAGTCGACGATTTCGACCACGCATCTGCCGGGCTTCAGCGACGGCACCTCGCATATCGGCACGTTCGCGCTTGCCCCGGTGGTTGAAAGCCCGGGCGCCAGCTCCCGCGGGTCAGTGGGCTGGACCTTCACGCTCGACGACAACGACCCGGTGCTCCAGTCGCTGGCCGAAGGGCAGACCATCACGCAGGTCTATACTGTCAGGATCGACGACCATCACGGTGGGACGGTCACCCGGGACGTCACGGTCGTCATCACGGGCAAGAACGACGCGCCGACAGTCACCAGCGGTGCCGCGGCGGCGACAGGTCATGTCGTCGAGGACGCGGACCTGACGCTGTCGATCGGCGGTACGCTGGCCATCCAGGATCTCGACCTGATCGACACCCATGCGGCGCAGGCGGTGTTCAAGTCGTCGTCCATCAGCTCGGCTCTGCCGGGCTTCGATGCCGACAGCACGCACATCGGTACGTTCACGATCGATCAGTCGGTGCTCGAGTACAACTCCGACACGAGCAATGGCGCGACGCTGGGTTGGCACTTCAGCCTCGACAACAGCAATGCAATGCTGCAGTCGCTGGCGCAGGGCCAGACCATCACGCAGGTCTATACCGTTACGTTCGACGATCATCATGGCGGTACCGTCAGCGAGGACGTCACCGTCACGATCACGGGCGTCAATGATGCACCGACGATCACGAACGATGCCGCCGCAGCGACGGGCGCGGTGACCGAGGATGAGTGCGCCTCGCTCACGGCCGACGGCACGCTGGCGATCCAGGATTTGGACCTGACCGACACCCACACGGCGGCGTGGTCGTTCAAATCTTCGTCGGTCAGCTCGAACCTGCCGGGCTTCGGGACCGGCTCGCATATCGGCACCTTCACGATCGATGCGGTGTCCGAATCCAGCACTGACGGTAACAACGGTGCGACGTTGGGCTGGCACTTCACGCTCGACAACAACGATCCCGTGCTGCAGTCGCTCGCGGAAGGGCAGACCATCACCCAGGTCTACACCGTGACGTTCGACGACCAGCACGGCGGCAAGATCAGCCAGGACGTCACCGTCACGATCACCGGCACCAACGATGCGCCGACCGTCTCCTACGCCACGTCGGACGACATGGGCTTCGACGGCCACACCATCGCGGTCGGCGCCGCGCCGACGGTCGCCACTGATGACGTGACGCTGGACGGCCGGGTGAACTGGAACGGCGGCGCCGAGGCTGGTCACGGCCAGATCCTGTTCTACAACGGCAACACCTCGACGACGGGCTTTGGCCTGCTCGGCACGGTCAATGCCAACGGCACGATGGAGCTGCAGATCCTCGCGGGCGGCGTCCAGATCGCCGATACCGGCGTGGCAATCGCCGCGTCACAGTGGCACAACATCGCGCTGACCCGCGAGAACGGCACCTTCTCGCTCTATCTCGACGGCCATCTCGAATATTCGCAGGCATGGTCGGTCAACCCGATCGACGGCAGCCCGTCCAATCCGTCGCACTCTTACATGATGATCGGCGGCGCGAGCGAGCCGGGTGCGGCGGGCTTTGGCTCGGAAGGCTTCTTCGGCTCAATCGCCGACGTAAGCGTCTGGACCGACGCGCTGACGCAGGTTCAGATCCAGTCGATCGATTTCACCGCGCTCACCGGCCACGAGACCGATCTGGCCGCGTACTATCAGCTCGGCGGCGGCAGCGGCAACACGGTCGCCAATTCGGTCAACCCCGCCCAAAGCCTCGACATCGACCTTGCCGACCTCAAGGAAACCAATGAGGGGCTGGACACTCACGGCGTGCTGACGGTTTCCGACGTCGATGCGACCGATCACGTCACGGTGTCGGTCAGCCACGTGCAGGCCTATCTCGACGGCGTGCTGCAAACGGACAGCGTCGGCGGGCTGTCGAATGCCGACCTCCTGGCGGATCTCACTGTCCCCTCGGGCTACATCCTCGACGGTACCGCGACTCATACGCAGTTCACCTGGAACTTCAATTCGCACGGACAGGCGTTCGATTTCCTCGGCGCCGGCCAAACGCTGTCGCTGCAATACACGATCGTTCCGGCCGATGGTGTCGGCGCGGGCACCGGTGCAGTCGTCACCGTCAACATCGCCGGCAGCAACGACGCGCCGACGCTCGCAGATCTCCACATCGGTCCGCTCTCGGACACGGCTGCTGCCGACACTTTCTGCGATCTGACCGGGACGTTGGCGGGCAACGATGTCGACACCGGCGAGACGGCGACGCTGACCTATGCCGTCATCAATGCGGATCACCACGCGGCCACGACAGCTGGCGGACTCTACGGGACGCTGACGGTCAATCCCGATGGCAGCTACAGCTACGTTCCGAACGCCGCCGCGATCAACGCGCTGACCGACGGCTCCTACGCGGATATCTTCACGGTCCAGACCACGGATGTGCACGGTGCAACCGGCACGGCCACGCTCACGATCGACGTGACGGGCGCGAACGAGGCCGGCGGCCCGGTCATCGGCACCGGGAGCTTCCAGGTCGAGCACATCATCGAGAACAGCAACGACATCATCACTGATCTCGTCGTCGTCGATACCGATGCAGGCGTAGCTGCGGATACGTTCACCGTCACGCTGTCGACTGCGCATCCGGACGTCAGCAGCGTCTATTTCGCTCCGATGACGGGTTCACTCGACGCAATCAACGCGGGCCTCGCGAGCGGCGGTACTGGCGTCGTCTACGATCCGACAGGCGCCAGCGCCGATGACTACCCGCAGCCGCCCGTGACCGACCGGGTCACCCTGACCGTCGCCGATTCGGCCGGCCACTCCGACACGGTCAACTTCATCTTCGTCGCGGGAGCGAGCAGCCAGGATATCATTCTGGCAGGCGCCGACGGCAAGGACGTCATCTTCGCGACCGAGTCGAACGATACGCTGATCGGCGGCGGCGCCAAGGACCAGTTCGTGTTCGCGCCGACGTCGTCGCAGACCGCGGTTCAGCACACCGTGAATGACTTCGAGACCGGCCTCGACAAGATCGACCTGCGGCAGTTCACCAGCATCACGTCTTGGACGCAGGTTTCGCAGCACGCGGCGCAGCAGGGCGTCGATACCTTGCTGACGCTCGACAGCAACGACAAGATTCTCCTGAAGAACACAGTCGTCGGCAATCTCCACGCCAGCGACTTCATCGTTCATTCCTGACGCTTGGGCGCGTCGATCGTCGGCATCTGCGATCGGCGCTGCCATTGATCGTCAATGCATGATATTCCACCAGCATGAAACGTCTCAAGATCCTGCGGCGGTGGTTTGCACGGAAGCTGGGCTTTGCGCGGCTGATGTGCCTTGCGCTGCTGGTCATGTTCGCCGGCGCGCGCCTGTGGGATCCGCTGCCGATCCAGGAATTGCGGCTGCGCACCTTCGACATGTTCCAGCTGATCGACCCGCGCCACAAGACATCGCGGCCGGTCGTCATCGTCGACATCGACGACAAGAGCCTCGCCAGGCTCGGACAATGGCCGTGGCCGCGCACGCGCATCGCCGACCTGATCCAGAACCTCACCGATAGCGGCGCGGTGGCGATCGGCTTCGACGTGGTGTTCTCGGAGCCCGACCGGCTCAACCCGGAGCTGGTCGCGAGCCAGATGCGCTATCTGGACGACGCCACCCGCGCCAAGCTGCGCGAGCTGCCGAGCAACGACCAGGTCCTCGCCGACGCGATCAAGCGCTCGCGGGTGGTGCTGGGTGAGACCGGGCTTCCAGAGGTCCTGTCCGAGCTCGATAAATCGCTTCCGTTCACGGGCGTGGCCACGCTCGGGGAGGAGGGCGCCGAGCGCTTCCTGTTCGAATTCCCCGGCCTGCTCCGCAACGTGCCGATCATCGAGAAGATCGCGGCCGGTCGCGGCCTGTTCTCGATCCGGACCGAGCGTGACGGATTGATCCGCCGCGTGCCGATGATCATGCGCGCCCAGGGCAACATCATGCCCTCGCTCAGCCTCGAGATCCTGCGTGTCGTCACGGGAACGCCGACCCTGCTGGTCCGCACGGACAAGGCCGGTATCAGGTCGATCCGCCTCAAGGGCCTGGAAGTTCCGACCGACAAGAACGGTCAGCTCTGGGTGCACTATGCCCGCCGGGATCCTTCGATCTACGTGTCCGCGGTCGACGTGCTCGACAACAGCCTGCCGCCCTCCAGGTTCGCCGGCAAGCTGGTGCTGGTCGGCACCTCCGCGGGCGGATTGAACGACATCAAGACGACGCCGGTGTCACGGGCCATGCCGGGGGTCGAGATCCACGCCCAGGTGCTGGAGAGCGTGCTGAGCGGCGCGGTGATCTCGCAGCCGAATTATGCGCTCGGCGTCGAATTGCTGGCCGCGCTCGTCATCGGCCTGCTCGTGATCATCTTCACGCCGAATCTCGGCCCTGTGCGCCTCGTGCTCGCGGGTGCGACCTTCGCCGCCATCCTGGTCGGCGTGTCCTGGTTCTTCTACGCGCAGTACCGCTACCTCATCGATTTCACCTATCCGCTGCTCTCGACCACTGCGGTCTATCTGACGCTGATCTTCGCGAGCTTCGTGCGCGAGCAGCGCCAGCGCGTGCAGATCCGCGGGCAGTTCGCGCAATACATGTCGCCGGTTCTGGTCGAGCAGCTGGCGCAGTCGCCGGAAAAGCTCGTGCTCGGCGGCGAAGAGCGCGAGATGACGATCATGTTCTCGGACGTGCGCGGCTTCACCACGATCTCGGAAAGCTACAAGCAGGACCCGCAAGGCCTGATTGCGCTGATGAACCGCTTCCTGACGCCGCTCACCGACGTGATCATCGAGCGGAAGGGCTACATCGACAAGTACATGGGCGACGCCATCATGGCGTTCTGGAACGCGCCGCTCGACGATGCCGAGCACGAGGTCAACGCCTGCGAGGCCGCGATCCAGATGCTGGAGCAGATCGACGCGGTCAACAAGGAGCGCGAGCAGGAATCCGCCGACGGCGGCCATGTCTACATTCCGCTCAATGTCGGCATCGGCCTCAACACCGGCATCGGCGTGGTCGGCAATATGGGATCGGACCTGAAGAAGAATTATTCGGTGCTCGGCGACAGCGTGAACCTGGCTTCACGCCTGGAAGGCCAGTCGAAGGAATACGGCTTCCCGATCATCGTCGGATCCAGAACCGCGCTTGCCGCCAAGGACAAGTTCGCGATCCTCGAGCTCGACTTCATCATGGTCAAGGGCAAGACCGAGCCGGAGGTGATCTACGCTATCGCCGGGCGCGAGGACGTGATGCACTCAGGCGCCTTCCAGCGCCTGCGCAACATCACCATCGAAATGCTCGGCTGCTACCGCGGCCGCGACTGGCAGGGCGCACTCGATGCGATCGAACGCGGCCGTCGCAGCGAGGATGCCGACACGCTGGAAAAGCTGTTCAGGCTCTACGAGGCGAGGATCAGGGATTTTCAGATCAACCCGCCGCCGGAGGGTTGGAGCGGGGCGTATGCGCTGCTGACGAAGTAGTGGGGAGGCGTTGTTTGCGTTGCCAGCGCCTCAAATTCGCTGTCGTCCCCGCGAACGCGGGGACCCATAACCCCAGGGAGTGGTTGCCGCGCGAGATTGGCAACCACGAGTCTTCGTCAAACGACTCCCTGTGGTTATGGATCCCGGGTCTGCGCTGGCGCTTGCCCGGGACGACAGTGGTGGTTGATACGGCAGCTTGGCTCAAACGCCAGCGACGTCCATCAACTCTCGTAGGGTGGGCAAAGGCGCGTTAGCGCCGTGCCCACGATCCTGCTCCGCAATGCCGAGGTGGTGGGCACGCTTCGCTTTTCCCACCCTACGACACCTGTGTTTGCCGCTCACTCCATCCCGATCGTCGTCAGATCCTGAAACCAATGCTGCGCCTGCACGAACTGCTTGATCTTCGGCGCCAGCGCGTGCGGGTTGGTATCGTGCACGACCCAGACCAGCGTGGCGTCGTCCACGATCAGCGCGTGCGCCTGGGCCAGCAACTCGTCCTGTTTGGCGCTATCGAATGTCTGCTTGGCCTCGTCGATCAGAGCATCCACCTTCGGGTTCTTGTAGCCGCCCCAGTTGACCCCCACAGGCGCGATCTGGCCCGAATGGAAGAAGCGGACGATCGCGTAGAGCGGGTCCGAGGTGACATAGGCGATGTTGTTGGCGGTGATGCCGGCGTTGATCTCGTCGGCCGCGCCCTTGCGCCAATGCGTATATAATGTCTCGAGCTCGACCACTTTGAAGTCGATGTCGATGCCGATCTCCTTAAAACTCTGCTGCAGGAATTCGTTCATCGGCAGCGACAGCATCTGGCCGGTGCCGCCCTGTGCGATGATGAAGGTTGCCTTCAGTGGTTTCGCCTTGGAGTAGCCGGCCTCCTCGACCAGCTTCTTCGCCGCAGCCAGATCATATTTCAGCTCGAAGCCTGGCTTGCCGAACCACGGGCTGGACGGGTCGACCTGGCCCTTCGCGGGCTTGGCGAGGCCATTCATCAGCCCGACCACGGCGTCGCGGTCGATCGCAAGGTTCAGCGCCTTGCGCAGTCGGATGTCGGTCCAGGGGGAGCCTGGCAGCACGCTGAGATGATAATTCCAGACATGCGGTGTGATGTTGTCGACGAGCTTCATGCCGGCGGCTTTCAGCTGCGGCACGGCATCCGGCGCCGGCGTCTCGATCAGATCGACTTGCCCCGCCAGCAGCGCATTGGTGCGGGTCAGCGCTTCCGGCATCGGGACCAGCACGATCTTGTCGGCCTTGGGAATGCGCTTCTTGTTCCAGTAGTCCGGGTTCTTGCTGAGTTCTGCAAGCTCGCGCGGTACCAGCTTCGTCAGCTTGAACGGGCCGGTGCCGGAGGGCTGGCTGGCGAACTTGTCCCAATCCTTGCCGAGCTTGTCGTACTGCGCGGGGCTCGACACCAGGAACCACAGCATCTGATAGGGAAAGAAGGAATCGACCGTCTTGGTGGTGATCTCCACGGTGAAATCGTCGATCTTGGCGTAGCTCGCAACGGAGGGGAGGCGGGTCTTCACCTGCGCGCTCTGGCGCTTGTCGAATTGCGGCGCCTTGTCGTTGAGCACCTTGTCCAGATTCCAGATCACGGCGTCGGCGTTGAACTCGCTGCCGTCGTGAAACCTCACGCCCTTGCGCAGCGTGAAGCGCCATTTGGTCTTGTCGGCATCATCGACCTTCCACTCGGTCGCAAGCCCCGGCACCAGCTTGCCGGGCCGGTCGGCGACGTCCATCTCCCAGGCCACCAAGGGATCGTAGATCGTGTAGGCCGTGAACTGATAGGCGCCGGCGCCGCGATCGGGCTGACCCGTGGTGAGCGGAATGTCCGCCATCGAGATGCCGTAGCGCACCACCGTTTCGGCGCGCGCCGAGATTGCGGATAACGCCAGTGCAAGCACGGCGAGACAAATCGATAGACGAACACGCATGGCCCAGAGCTCCCAGGGGATTTCGGGACCGAACTTGCAATCTTGATGCCAGAATAGGCAGCGCGGCGCGTGCACCCGCCTACGACCTACAAGGACTTGTCGTCGCAGGGCCAAATCGCAGAATAAGTTTCTCTTTGGCATAGCCATTGCATACGATTGCATCAAAAATAGTCATCGAAGCCGGAAAAGGATTGAGGCGATGCTTACTAAGAAGAACACGCGCGCGGCATGGATCGCGGTGCTCGCTCTAACGACGGTGGCTGCATGGCCGCGTGAGGCCAGTGCCGAAACCGTGCTGCGCATCGGCATGACCGCTGCCGATATTCCGCGCACGCTTGGCCAGCCCGATCAGGGTTTTGAAGGCAACCGCTTCACCGGCCTCACCATGTACGACGCGCTGACCGGCTGGGACCTGTCCTCCGCCGAGAAGGCGAGCGTGGTGATTCCCGGCCTTGCCACCGAGTGGAAGGTCGACGATGCCGACAAGACCAAGTGGGTTTTCAAGCTGCGCCCTGGCGTGACCTTCCACGATGGCTCCCCGTTCAACGCGGATGCCGTGGTGTGGAACGTCGAGAAGGTGTTGAAGCAGGACGCGCCGCAGTTCGACGCCAGCCAGGTCGGCGTCACGGCCTCGCGCATGCCGACGCTGGCCTCCGCCAAGAAGATCGACGACATGACGGTCGAGCTCACCACCAAGGAGCCC
This sequence comes from Bradyrhizobium sp. CCBAU 25360, assembly GCF_028128695.1. NCBI lineage: Bacteria > Pseudomonadati > Pseudomonadota > Alphaproteobacteria > Hyphomicrobiales > Nitrobacteraceae > Bradyrhizobium > Bradyrhizobium sp. CCBAU 25360. Next base: position 88,761 of record NZ_LBJA01000038.1, on the reverse strand, counting down.
GACAGCTTCCTGCCGATCAACCTCACCAATTTGTTCATGGCGAGCCCGGCGAAGTGGCAGCATTTCTATGACAAGGCCGAAGGCGCCGACGCCAAGGCCAAGTCGCAGGCGGCATGGACGGCGTTTGCCAAGGACGCTGCAGGCACCGGCCCGTGGAAGATGGCGAGCTTCACGCCGCGCGAGCGGCTCGAGCTCGTCAAGAACGCGAGCTATTGGGACAAGGCGCGCGTGCCCAAGGTCGACAAGATGGTGCTGTTGCCGATGCCGGAAGCCAACGCCCGCACCGCGGCGCTGCTCTCCGGGCAGGTCGATTGGGTCGAGGCGCCGGCGCCGGACGCACTGCCCGAGCTCAAGCAGCGCGGCTTCAAGCTCTACGCCAACGAGCAGCCGCATGTCTGGCCCTGGCAGTTCTCCCGCGTCGAGGGCTCGCCCTGGAACGACATCCGCGTGCGCAAGGCCGCCAACCTCTGCGTCGATCGCGAAGGTCTCAAGGACGGCCTGCTCGCCGGCCTGATGGTGCCGGCCACCGGCACCTTCGAGCCCGGTCATCCCTGGCGCGGCAAGCCGAGCTTCGAGATCAAGTATGACAAGGCGGCTGCGCAGAAGCTGATGCAGGAGGCGGGCTTCGGCCCCAACAAGAAGCTGACGGTCAAGACCCAGACCTCCGCCTCGGGTTCGGGCCAGATGCAGCCCTTGCCGATGAACGAGTATCTCCAGCAGGCCCTTGCCGAATGCTACTTCGATGTGCAGCTCGACGTCATCGAATGGAATACGCTGTTCACGAACTGGCGCCGGGGCGCCAAGGATCCGTCGGCGAACGGTTCGCACGCGACCAACGTGACCTACGCGGCGATGGATCCGTTCTTCGCCCTGGTGCGCTTCCTGCAATCGGGCATGGCGCCGCCGGTCTCGAACAATTGGGGTTTCATCAACAATCCCAAGTTCGACGAGCTGGTGAAGAAGGCTCGCCAGACCTTCGATCCCGCCGCGCGCGACGCCGCGCTCGCCGAGCTGCACGCGGCCTCGGTCGACGATGCCGCATTCCTCTACGTCGCCCACGACGTCGGCCCCCGCGCGATGAGCCCGAAGGTGACCGGCGTGGTGCAGCCGAAGAGCTGGTTCATCGACTTCTCGCTGGTGTCGATGAAGTAGTTCGCGCCACACGAACAGTGCACCCTCTCCCCTTGTGGGAGAGGGTGGCTTCGCGACAGCGAAGCCGGGTGAGGGGTCTCTCTCCGCGAGTGACCCTCTCGCTCATTCGATAATGCTGTATCCGCGGATAGATACCCCTCATCCGGCGCTTCGCGCCACCTTCTCCCACAAGGGGAGAAGGAAGAAAGAAGACCAGTGCTCGCCTATATCGCCAGACGCATCGTCTACGTCGTCCCGATCGTCATCAGCGTCGCGCTGGTGTGTTTCCTGCTCGTGCACATCACGCCGGGCGATCCGCTGGTCGCGGTGCTGCCGGCCGATGCCTCGCAGGAGCTCGCCGCGCAGCTGCGTACCGCCTATGGTTTTGACCGCCCGCTGCCGGTGCAGTTCGGCTTGTGGCTGATGCGCGCGCTGCACGGCGATCTCGGCAATTCCATTGCGACGGGGCGCCCCGTGCTCGCCGAGGTCATGCGCGCGGTCAGCAACACCGTCACGCTGGCGATTGCCGCCGCGATCATCGGCTTCACCATGGGCATCCTGCTCGGCCTGATCGCCGGCTATTTCCGCGAGACCTGGATCGACAAGCTCGCGACCTCCTTTGCCATCGCCGGCGTATCCGTGCCGCATTACTGGCTCGGCATGGTGCTCGTCATCATCTTCTCGGTGCAGCTGAACTGGCTGCCCGCGGTCGGCGCCGGGCCCGGCGGCTCCGCCACCTGGGCCTGGGACTGGGCGCACCTGCAATACCTCGTGCTGCCCGCGATCACGACATCGGTGATTCCCATGGGTATCGTCACCCGCACGGTGCGCGCGCTGACCGGCGACATCCTGAGCCAGGATTTTGTCGAGGCCCTGCGCGCCAAGGGGCTGCATGAGCGCGGCGTGTTCCGCCACGTCATCAAGAACGCCGCGCCCACCGCGCTCGCGGTGATGGGGCTTCAACTCGGTTATATGCTCGGCGGCTCGATCCTGATCGAGACCGTGTTCTCCTGGCCGGGCTCGGGCTTCCTGCTCAACTCGGCGATCTTCCAGCGTGATTTGCCGCTGCTGCAGGGCACGATCCTGATCCTGGCGCTGTTCTTCGTCTTCCTCAATCTCATGGTCGACATCGCGCAAGCCGCGATCGATCCGCGCATCAAGCGGGGCTAGTGGGATGAGGTGCCACACACTCAGTGTCGTCCCGGCGAAGGCCGGGACCCATAACCCCGGTAAGCGGTTGTGGGACGAGACGGCCACTACGAGTCTTCGCCAAATTACATTTCGTGGCTATGGGTCCCGGCTTTCGCCGGGACGACGATGGAAATTGCGGCGATGAGCGAGCTTCCGTTGTCCGCCGCCACCGCCGATGCCGCGCTGCAGGCCGCACCCGCGACCAAGGCGCGCGGCTATTGGGCGACCGTCGGCCGCCGCATCCGGCGCGACAAGGTCAGCATGGCCTGCGCGCTGGTGCTGCTGCTGATCTTCCTGTCCGCGATCCTCGCACCGTGGCTGGGTCTGGAAGATCCCTACAAGGGCTCCATGATCCGCCGCCTGCGCCACATCGGCACCGCTGGCTATCCGCTCGGCACCGACGAGCTCGGCCGCGACATGCTGGCACGGCTGATCTACGGCGGGCGGCTGTCGCTGGTCATCGGCATCCTGCCCGTGATCCTCGCGTTCTGCATCGGCACCTCGCTGGGCCTCGTCGCCGGCTATGTCGGCGGCAAGCTCAACACTGCGATCATGCGTACGATCGACGTGTTCTACGCCTTTCCCTCCGTGCTGCTGGCGATCGCGATCTCCGGCGCGCTGGGCGCCGGCATCCTCAATTCCATCGTGTCGTTAACGGTCGTGTTCGTGCCGCAGATCACCCGCGTCGCCGAAAGCGTCACCACCGGCGTGCGCAACATGGACTTCGTCGAGGCCGCGCGCGCCTCCGGCGCCGGGCCCTTCACCATCATGCGCGTGCACATCCTCGGCAATGTGCTCGGCGCGATCTTCGTCTATGCGACGAGCCTGATTTCGGTCTCGATGATCCTGGCCGCCGGTCTTTCCTTCCTCGGCCTCGGCACCAAGCCGCCGGAGCCGGAATGGGGGCTGATGCTCAACACCTTGCGTACCGCGATCTACGTCAATCCCTGGGTCGCCGCATTGCCGGGCGCGATGATCTTCGCCGTCTCGATCTGCTTCAACCTGCTCTCGGACGGCCTGCGGAGCGCCATGGACATCAGGAACTAGCCATGAGCGAGAGCAACACATCCGTCGAAATGCTCGAGCCGGTCGAAGACCGCGGCGGCGTCGCGCAGCCGTTGCTTCAGGTCAACGGACTGACAAAGCACTTTCCCGTTCGCGGTGGATTGTTTGCCGCGAAGCGCACCGTGCGCGCCGTCGACAACGTCTCCTTCGCCGTCGCCAAGGGCGAGACCGTCGGCATCGTCGGCGAGTCCGGCTGCGGCAAGTCCACCACCGCGCGCCTGCTGATGCATCTGATGCCGCGCGACACCGGCGACATCATCTATGACGGCATGACCGTCGGCCAGTCGCTGAGCTTGCGCGAATTGCGCCGCGGCATGCAGATGGTGTTCCAGGACTCCTATGCTTCGCTCAATCCGCGCCTGACGATCGAGGAATCGATCGCCTTTGGCCCGAAGGTGCACGGCATGGGCGATGGCGCGGCACGCGCATTGGCGCGCGAGCTGCTCGGCAAGGTGGGCTTGCGCCCGGAGAACTTCGCCAACCGCTATCCGCACGAGATCTCCGGCGGCCAGCGCCAGCGCGTCAACATCGCGCGCGCGCTGGCGCTGTCGCCGCGACTTGTGATTTTGGACGAAGCGGTCTCCGCGCTCGACAAATCCGTCGAGGCGCAGGTGCTCAACCTGCTCGCCGATCTCAAGCGCGAGTTCGGGCTGACCTATCTCTTCATCAGCCACGACCTCAACGTCGTCCGCTACATTTCGGACCGCGTGCTGGTGATGTATCTCGGCGAGGTCGTCGAGCTCGGCCCGGTCGACCAGGTCTGGGACAACCCTGCGCATCCCTACACGCGCGCACTCCTGGCGGCGATGCCGTCGTCGGACCCCGACAGGCGCACCGAGCAACCGCCAATCACCGGCGATCCGCCCAACCCGATTGATCCGCCCCCGGGCTGCCGCTTCCACACCCGTTGCCCGTTTGCGGAGCCGCTCTGCGCAAATGCGACACCAAAGCTCACCGCGCTGGATAATATGGGCCACGAGGCCGCATGCTACATGGCGATTCCGGGTTCTGGCCATAGCCGCGCGCCCAGGGAGAAGACCGCATGACGAGACCGACACCGAAAGAGATCAAGCCGATTGCGCTGGTTGCCGGCGTCCCCGTGGACGACGAGATCGCGACGCGCATCTCCAATTCCATCGGACCTGCCTTCGAAGGCTTCGCGGCCATCGCCGGCACGCTGCCGTTCGACCTCGAGCCCGCGCTCTATCCGATCGCGCAGACGCAGAAGGTGTCGAAATGAGCACTGAGCCTGCATTGATGACGCTCACCGAGGTCGCGCGCGCGATCGCGATGAAGCAGGTGTCCTCGCATGAGGTGACGCGCGCGCTGCTGCACCGCATCGCGCAGTGGCAGCCGCATCTCAACGCCTTCATGTCGATCGAGGCGGAGGCTGCACTGAAGGCGGCCGAGGTCGCTGATGCCGAGCTGGCCAAGGGCAATGTCCGTGGTCCGCTGCACGGCGTGCCGCTCGCGCACAAGGACATGTATTACGATGCCGGCCACGTCGCGACCTGCGGCTCGCTGATCCGTCGTGATTTCGTGCCGACCGTGACCTCCACGGCGTTGCAGCGGTTGAAGGACGCCGGCCAGATCAGGCTCGGCACGCTGCATCTGGCCGAATTCGCCTACGGCCCGACCGGGCACAACGCCCATTACGGCCCGGTGCGCAATCCCTGGAACGTCGCGCACATCACCGGCGGCTCGTCGTCGGGCTCCGGCTCGGCGGTCGCGGCGCGGCTGACCTATGCGGCGCTGGGCTCGGACACCGGCGGCTCCATCCGGATGCCCGCGCATTTCTGCGGCGTCACGGGGTTGAAGACCACCGTCGGTCGCGTCAGCCGGGCCGGCGCGATGCCGTTGTCGCAGTCGCTCGACACCGTCGGCCCGCTTGCCCGCACCGCCGAGGATTGCGCGCTGCTGCTGGCGCTGATGGCTGGGGCGGACCCTGCGGACTCGACCTGCAGCCACGAGCCGCTGTCGGACTATGTCGGCGCGACCAAGGGCTCGCTGAAAGGCCTCAAGATCGGCGTACCCGCCTCGTTCTATGTCGACGATCTCGACAGCGAGGTCGCGCGCGTGCTGGACGAGACCATCGCCGTGCTCAAGCGTGAGGGCGCGGACATCGTCACGGTCGAGCTGCCGGACCAGCGGCAATTGTCCTCGGCGAGCCAGCTCGTGCTCGCCGCCGAAGCTGCCGCCTTCCACAAGCGCTGGATGATCGAGCGTCCGCAGGACTATGGCCCGCAAGTCCTGATGCGACTGCAGAACGGTCTCGCCGTTCCAGCCATCACATATCTGGAAGCGATGCGCTGGCGCGGCCCGGCGCTGGCCGCGCACAACGCGGCGACCTCGGACGTCGATGCCGTGATCGCGCCGGCCTCGCCGGTGCCGGCGCCGACGATCGAGGAGAGCGATGTCGGGGGCGGGCCGAACGCACCGGCCATGGTGCAGCGGCTGACGCTGTTCACCCGCCCGGTGAACTTCCTCGGCCTGCCGTCGCTCACCGTGCCCTCGGGCTTCACGAAAAGCGGCCTGCCGGTCGGCATGCAGCTGATCGGCCGCTCCTTCGACGAAGCGACCCTGCTCACCATCGGCGCGGCCTTCCAGCGCGTCACCGATTATCACGATCGATTGCCGAAACTGCCGTCATGACCAACCTCGTCGACATCTCAGGCCTCAACATCCGCTTCACCGGGGAGCGCACGGTCTACGCCGTGAACGATCTCAGTCTCTCGCTGGGCAACAGTGAGGTGTTGGGCCTGCTCGGCGAGTCCGGTTCGGGAAAGAGCGTGACCCTGCGTGCGCTGATGCGGCTGTTGCCGAAGAAGCGCACGCAGATTTCCGGCACCGTCAACGTCATGGGCCGCGACGTGCTCGCCATGAACGACGAGGAGCTGTCGTCCTTCCGCGGCCAGACCGTGTCGATGATCTTCCAGGAGCCGGCATTGGCGCTGGATCCGGTCTACACCATCGGGGCGCAGATCGCCGAAAGCGTCGTGCGCCACGAGGGCAAAAGCTACGCGGAGGGCAGGGCACGCGCACTCGAAATGCTCGAAGTCGTGCGCATTCCCTCCGCAAAACGCCGGCTCGACGCCTATCCGCACGAGATGTCCGGCGGCATGCGTCAGCGCGCCATGATCGCGCTGGCGCTGGCGTGCCGGCCAAAAATCCTGCTCGCGGATGAGCCGACCACCGCGCTCGATGCCACCGTGCAGATCCAGATCCTGCTCTTGCTGCGCGAGCTGCAGCGCGAGTTCGGCATGTCCGTCATCTTCGTCACCCACGACATCGGCGTCGCCATCGAGATCTGCGACCGTGTCGCGGTGATGTATGCCGGCCAGATCGTGGAGCAGGGCACGCTTCGCGACATCGTCCGCAGCCCGGTGCATCCCTATGCCAAGGGCCTGCTCGCCTCGACTATTCACGGCGCCAAGCGTGGCGCCCGCCTCGAAACCATTCCCGGCACGCCGCCTTCGCTGACCGAGAAACCCCACAACTGCTCCTTCGCCCCGCGCTGCGCCGTGGCGCAGCCCCGTTGCCTGGCGCAATTGCCTGCCAATGTGGCGGTCGGGCCGGGCCGGGCGGCGCGATGTGTGCTGGCGGAGCAGACGGCGGCGCTGTCATAGTATTTGAACGGCGCTGCAGCAGCGCTCCTTCCTTTGAAATTCCTCTACGGCAACACCGAGTTGTCACAGTTCACCGGCGACTGCAGGCAGAAGCCGTTCTACTTTGCATGGGGTTGTTTTCGACATTTTTGTCGAAGGCGGGTGAAGCGACTAGCATTCAGACGCCATTCATCCCGGTTCCCGTTCCATGCGGCCGTTCATGCAGAGGGACCAGATTTATGCACATTTCAAACGAAGGCCTGCTCGTCATCCTGTTCGTCGGCCTGGTGGCCGGCTGGCTCGCCGGCAAGGTGGTGCGCGGAACGGGGTTCGGGATCATCGGCGACATCGTGGTCGGCATCGCCGGTGCGCTGGTGGCGAGCTTCCTGTTTCCGAAGCTCGGCATTCGCCTCGGCACAGGCCTGGTATCCGAGATCGTCTATTCCGCCATCGGCGCGGTCATCCTGCTGCTGGTGGTACGGCTGGTGAGGGGCGGCGGCCGGTTCTAGCAGCCGCCCGGTTCGGTCGATCGGAACTAGCCGCCTCTCCAGGACCGGGAGGGGCGGCGGCCACTGCACCAAAAAGCCGCAAAGACTGTGAAATACCGGACTTGCGTGCGGGGCCATCAGGGGTAGATGTGGGCCATCAGGGTTTTGGATGAACCCGGCTGCGTTGGACGCAGGGCGAACATGATGTTAATCCGGGGCGAGTACCCTGAATTGCTCGTGAAATCAGGGGCCTTGGCCCCCACCTGAAAGAGATCAGACTGATGGCAGCCGGTCCTGGCGTCCGCCGTTCAGAGCTCGGTGACGCCTTACGCGCTTGTCGCACGGCGTTCATCGGCGTCGGCTTGATGAGCTGCATGATCAACCTGCTCTATCTGACCGGGTCGATATTCATGCTGGAGGTTTACGACCGGGTGCTGCCGAGCCGCAGCGTCCCGACCCTGGTCGGCCTGATCATCCTCGCCAGCTTCCTCTACATGGCGCAGGGTGTGCTCGACATGATCCGCAACCGGATCCTGGGGCGGATCGGCACCGCGCTCGATGAAGCCCTCAACAAGCGCGTGTTCGACACCATCGTGCGTCTGCCGCTTCTGGTCGGCAGCCGCAACGAAGGCCTCCAGCCGCTACGCGACCTCGACAATGTCCGCTCCTTTCTCGGCGGAATGGGCCCGAGCGCATTCTTCGACCTGCCCTGGCTGCCGCTCTATCTCGCCATCTGCTTCGCCTTCCACGTCATGATCGGCGTCACCGCGCTGGTCGGCGCCATCATCCTGGTCGGGCTGACGCTGGTCACCGAGTTCATGTCCCGCCAGCCGGCGCGCGAGGCGATGGGGCTTGCCGCCCAGCGCAACGATCTCGCCCAGGCCAGCCGCCGCAACGCCGAAGTCATGGTGGCGATGGGCATGGCCGGCCGGATGAACCAGCGCTGGAGCGAGACCAACGAAAAGTATCTCGCCGGCAATCAGCGCGCGAGCGACGTCGCCGGCGGTCTCGGCGCGGTCGCAAAGGTGCTGCGCATGATGCTGCAATCGGCCGTGCTGGCGGTCGGCGCCTATCTCGTCATCCACCAGGAGGCGACCGCCGGCATCATCATCGCCGGCTCGATCCTGTCCGCCCGCGCGCTTGCGCCGGTCGATCTCGCCATTGCGCACTGGAAATCCTTCGTCGCGGCACGCCAGAGCTGGCACCGCCTCACGCGCCTGCTGGAGCAGATGCCGGCGCAGACGATGCCGACCCAGTTGCAGGCGCCCACGAGCCGGCTCTCGGTCGAAGGCGTCGCCATGGTGCCGCCCGGCGACCAGCGCCTCATCGTGCAGGACATCACCTTCGCGCTCGCCGCGGGCAACGGCCTCGGCGTGATCGGCCCGAGCGGTTCCGGCAAGTCGTCGCTCATCCGCGCGCTGGTCGGGGTCTGGCAGCCGGTGCGCGGCAAGGTGCGGCTCGACGGCGCGGCGCTCGACCAATGGTCGTCCGACATGCTTGGCCGGCACATCGGCTATCTGCCGCAGGACGTCGAATTGTTCGGCGGCACCATCGCCCAGAACATCAGCCGGTTCGATCCCGAGGCGACGTCCGAGGGCATCATCGCGGCTGCGAAAGAAGCCGGCGTGCACGAGATGATCATCAAGATGCGCGAGGGCTACAACACGCAAGTCGGCGAGCAGGGCACGGCGCTTTCCGCCGGCCAGGCGCAGCGCGTGGCGCTGGCGCGCGCGCTCTATGGCAACCCCTTCCTGATCGTGCTCGACGAGCCCAACTCCAATCTCGACACCGAAGGCGACGAGGCGCTGACCCGCGCCGTCCGCGCCGCTCGCGAGCGCGGCGCCATCGTGGTCGTGGTGGCGCACCGCCCGATCGGCGTCGAGGCGGTCGACCAGGTCCTGGTGCTGCGTGATGGCCGCATGCAGGCTTTCGGCCCAAAGGAGCAGGTGCTCGCCCAGGTACTGCAGCCGCGCGTGACGCCGCCGGCCCCGATCAAGATCGTCAGCGAAGGTGGAGTGGCCAAACCATGAGCACAAAGCCATGAGCACGATGGCCATCGGCGGCCCGAAGCCTGCCGCGAACAAGACCGTACGCGAATCCATCAAGTTTCACCTGATCCTCGGCTTCGTGATCGTGCTGGTGCTTGTCGTCGGTCTCGGCGGCTGGGCCTCGACCGTGCTGATCTCGGGCGCGCTGATCGCGCCGGGCCAGATCGTGGTCGAATCCAACGTCAAGAAGGTGCAGCATCCGACCGGCGGCGTGGTCGGCGAGGTGCGCGCCCGCGACGGCGACCTGGTCAAGGCCGGCGATATCGTGGTGCGGCTCGACGATACCGTCACCAAGGCCAACCTTGCCATCGTCACCAAGAATCTCGACGCCGCGCAGGCGCGTGCGGCGCGCCTGCAGGCCGAGCAGCGCGGGGTCGACAGGATCGAATTTCCGCAGGCCCTGATCGAGCGCGCTGGGGATCCCGACGTCAAGCTGCTGCTCTCCGCCGAAACCAAGCTGTTCGACGTCCGCGTCAACGGCCGCACCGGACAGAAGGCCCAGCTGCGCGAGCGCATCACGCAGCTCAACGAGGAGATCGCGGGGCTCAGCGCCCAGGAGAAGGCCAAGGATCAGGAGATCGCGCTGGTGCAGAACGAGCTCACCGGCGTGCGCGAGCTTTACGACAAGCGTCTGGTGCAGATCTCGCGTCTGACCCAGCTCGAACGCGACTCGGCCCGTCTCAACGGCGAACGCGCGCAGTACATCGCTTCGCGCGCCCAGGCCAAGGGCAAGATCACGGAGACCGAGCTCCAGATCATCCAGGTCGACAAGGACGTGGTGAGCGAGGTCTCCAAGGATCTGCGCGAGACCAACGACAAGATCGGCGAGCTGATCGAGCGCAAGGTTGCCGCCGAAGACCAGCTTCGCCGCATCGACATCCGCGCGCCGCAGGACGGCATGGTGCTGCAATCCACGGTGCACACGGTCGGCGGCGTCATCACCGCCGGCGACGCTCTCATGCTGATCGTGCCGCAGGCCGACGATCTCCAGGTCGAGGCAAAGGTCAATCCGGTCGACATCGACAAGCTGCAGATCGGCCAGAAGACGCTGTTGCGCCTCTCCGCCTTCAATCAGCGCACCACGCCGGAGCTCAACGGCCTCGTCAGCCGCGTCTCGCCCGACGTCACCACCGACCAGCGCACCGGCCAGAGCTACTACACCATCCGCGTCTCGATGCCGGCCGCAGAGATCGCCCGTCTCGGCGACGTCAAGATGATTCCCGGCATGCCCGTGGAAGCCTTCGTCCAGACGGGCGACCGCACGATGCTGTCCTATCTGATGAAGCCGCTGCACGACCAGCTGATGCGGGCGTTCCGGGAGAAGTGACGGGCGAAAGCGCGTCGTGATCTCGTAGGGTGGGTTAGCGCAGCGTAACCCACCGCTTCTCTATCCGCGGAAGCAGAAGTGGCGGGTTACGCTGCGCTAACCCACCCCACGGCACCGTGTTTCTCGCTGTCGGTCTCGTCGGGTGGGCAAAGGCGCGATGCGCGGTGCCCACCGTCTCTTACACGACGGGCATATTGGTGGGCACGCTCCGCTTTGCCCACCCTACGGCACTGACTTCTTTGCTATAGTTCGACTCAAGCCCATCAACTCGGCGGTCGACCATGCAATCCCCATCCTCCATCGCCACCGAATCCTTCTCCGACGCCACACTCGCGGTCGCGCGGCTCGAAGAAATCTACGAGCGCAACACAAAATTCCTGCGCGACCGGTTCGAGGCCTATGTCGGCGGCGAAGCGATCACGACGCGGGTGCGAGCCTATTATCCCTTCGTCCGCCTCACCACCGCGACGCATGCGCGGCTGGATTCCCGTCTCGCCTACGGCTTCGTCGCCGGGCCCGGCGTCCATGAAACCAGCGTGACGCGTCCGGATCTGTTCCGGAGCTACCTTATCGAGCAGATCGGCCTCTTGATCCAGAATCACGGCGTGCCCGTCGAGATCGGCGAGTCTGCCGAGCCGATCCCGATCCACTTCGCCTATCGCCGCGACATCAACATCGAAGCTGCGATCACGACGAGCGAGAACTCCTCTGTCGCGCGATCGCTGCGCGACGCGTTCGACGTGCCCGATCTCGCCACCATGGACGATTCGATTGCCGACGGCACCTTCGAGCTTCAGCCGGGCGCGCCCGAGCCGCTGTCGCTGTTCCGCGCCGCCCGCGTCGATTACTCGCTGCGCCGGCTCTATCACTACACCGGCACCGACCCCGAGCATTTCCAGAATTTTGTCATTTTCACCAACTACCAGTTCTATGTCGACGCCTTCGCGCAGCTCTGTCAGCAGCGGCTCCAGTCGAGTGAGGCCGGCCTTGACGCCTTCGTCGCGCCGGGCAACGTCATCACGCGCAGCGCCGGCGCAATCAGCGGCGTTGCGCCGGCGCGCATGCCGCAGATGCCGGCCTTCCACCTGGTCGCATCAGGCTATCGCGGCATCACGCTGATCAACATCGGTACCGGTCCGTCCAACGCGCGCAACGTCACCGACCATGTCGCGGTGCTGCGCCCGCATGCCTGGCTGATGCTCGGCCATTGCGCGGGCCTGCGCAACACGCAGCGCCTCGGCGATTACGTGCTCGCGCACGGCTATGTGCGCGAAGACCACGTGCTCGATCGCGAGCTGCCGCTGTGGGTCCCGATCCCCGCGCTGGCCGAGATGCAGGTCGCGCTCGAGGAGGCGGTCGAGGACGTCACGGGGCTCGAAGGTTTCGAGCTCAAGCGCCTGATGCGCACTGGAACCGTCGCGAGCGTCGACAACCGCAATTGGGAGATCTCCGGGCCTGAGGTGATCCGGCGTATGTCGCAGTCGCGCGCGGTCGCGCTCGACATGGAATCGGCCGCGATCGCCGCCAACGGCTATCGCTTCCGCGTTCCCTACGGCACGCTGCTCTGCGTCTCCGACAAGCCGCTGCACGGCGAGATCAAGCTCGCCGGCATGGCCAGCGAATTCTACCGCCGCCGCGTCGGCCAGCATCTCGAGATCGGCCTGAAGGCGCTGGAGCGGCTCAAGCAACAGGAATCGGAGCGGCTGCATTCGCGAAAGCTGCGCAGCTTTGCCGAGGTGGCCTTCCAGTAAAGGACACCGGAACTGTCGTACGCATGCTGACGCCTCCGTGAGCGCAGCGTCCCGGAATATTGCCGCCGAGGCAGGGTTATCAATTGGTCCGGGGCCGCTTGAAACACTGAGGAGGCAGACATGATCGCAGCGATGATCAGGCGCTTCGTGTTGGGTACGTTCGCGGCAGCCCTATTGTGCTCGCCGGCCTTTGCCGCGGGCGGAGGCGGGGGTGGAGGAGGCGGGGGCAGCGCCAGCTCCACGGATCCGTACGCGGGCGCCTATTCGGATCAGAAACCGCAGCCGACCTATCCGAAGCGTCCGGGCGCCAAGGCAACCCAGAAAGGCAAGAAGCCGAACAATCAGTCCGGCATCGGCGATCCCGCATTCGCGGCGGGCTACCGCGTGGCCTATGACACGATCTACGAGCGCAACGACTATGCGGCCGCGATCGCGCAATTGAAGTCGCTCGGCCATGACGACCATCCGAACGTCGCCAACCTCATCGGCTACTCCTATCGCAAGCTCGGCGACTACGAGCAGTCGCAGGTCTGGTATGAGCGCGCATTGAAGGCGGATCCGAACCACGTGCTGACGTGGCAATATTACGGGCTGTGGCAGCTCGAGCGGGGTAATCGCGAGCAGGCGCTCTATCATTTGAGCCGGATTGCCTCCATCTGCGGGACCGGTTGTGAGGAGTATCGGTCGCTGGCCGCGGCGCTCGACAGGCCGACCGGCACGGCGCTCGTCTACTGAAGCTGGAGAGCAGCCGGTTCGTCGAGCCGCTGCTGATGGGCGTCGGATGACCGCCACGTCCTTCGGCGCGGATAGTGACAAGGCGTCAGATTTTCAGCATTGTCCCGTTCGGGGGCGCGACGGGACAATTGGATGCCGCTGACGCGCGACAAGATCATTGGCCATGACCTCGAACGGCTGGCCTTTCGCTTCACCATGCTGAGCGGCGACGAGGTCGTGCAGTGCCAGATCAGCGACGCCGCCATGGACGAGCTCGCGGGCATGCAGGGCACCGAAAGCAGCGCACGGCAGGCGCAGTTCCTGTCGTTGCGTGAGACCATCGAGCGGATCGCGTCAGATCTCTACGACGAAGCACCGCGATTCCAGGGATATGTGGTCCGGATCTTCATGCGGCATTTGGGGCGGTGAGCTCTCGCCTCACTCTCCGCTGGATGCCCCGCGAAGGCGGGGCATCCAGTACGCCGCGGCCCATCGATTCAATCATAACCGTCTCGGAGTACTGGATCGCCCGGTCGAGCCGGGCGATGACAGCAATGTGGTGGTGAGGCTGCCCCGACTCACTCGCGCAGCTCACCCCTCCAGCTTCCTCAACAACAGCTTCAGCGCCGTCGCAGCAAACATCTGCATGTTGCCGAACCGGTCGTTGCTGCCGGTCTCCAGCGTCATCACCTCTGACACAGGCCCCGCAACCGCCATGCAGCTATGGCCGGCGGCGTCGCCGTAGCGGTTGCCGGTTGGGCCGGCTGCTCCGGTCTCGGACAGGCCCCAGTCGCTGTTGAAGCGCGTTCGCATCTGCTCGGCCAGCAGTTGCGCGTAGGGCTGCGACGAGGAACGAAAGCCCTTCATTCCTTCGTCCGAAATATCCATCAGCACGCGCCTGGCATCGCGGGTGTAGACCACCGCGCCGCCGAGGAAATAGGCGGACGCGCCGGGCACCGCGAGCAGGCTGGCCGCGATCAGGCCGCCGGTTGAGGATTCTGCCACGGCGATGGTCTGTTTGCGCGCGATCAGCTTCGCTGCGACCTGTTCCGCAATGCTGACGAGCTCTTTCATCCCTAACCCCTTATCTCTTCGCAACCGAGCTCAGCCTTCCTAGCATATGACAGGACGCTTGGCTGAGTTGCGGGCGACGGGCAGGCCTGCTTGAATGGCGGGTACAAGTAGAGACATGCGAGGAAACGTGAGAAGGGAGACGTCATGGCGTCCCTGATCGCCGGCGGGGTGGATTGCGACGTGCATCCGGCCGTGCCGCATCTGACCAGCCTGCTGCCGTACCTGAACGACTATTGGCGCGATCAGGTGACGACGCGCGGCATGGTCGACCTCATCTCGCAATCCTATCCGCCGAGTTCGCCGATTACGGCGCGGCCCGACTGGCGCCCCGAGAGCGGCAAGCCGGGCGAGAGCCTCGACGACATGCAGCGCCATGTGCTCGATCCGTTTCAGCTCAGCTACGCCATCTGCAGTCCGCTCTACGGCGTGCAGATGGTGTTTTCGGAAGATTTGCAGGCCGCCTTCTGCCGCGCGCTGAACGACTGGCTGGTGAAGGAGTGGCTCGATCGCGACAAGAGGCTGCGCGGCTCGATCGTGATCCCGACGCAAAGCGTCGAGAAGGCCGTGGCAGAGATCGAGCGCTGCGCGCACGATAAGCGCTTCGTCCAGGTCCTGATGCTTGTGATGGGCGACACGCCGCTCGGCAAGCGCGCGCTGTGGCCGATCTATGAAGCCGCGGAACGGCTGGAACTCCCGGTCGGCATTCACGCGGGTTCCGCCTATCACAATCCGCCGACCGCAGTGGGATGGGGTTCCTATCACATCGAGGACTATGTCGGGCAGGCCCAGGCGTTCCAGACTCAGCTCACCAGCCTGATCGTCGAGGGCGTGTTCGCCAAATATCCGCGCCTGAAAATGGTGATGCTGGAATCCGGCGTCTCCTGGATCTCTCCCTATCTCTGGCGCCTGCACAAGTTCTGGCGCGGGGTGCGGATGGAGACGCCGTGGGTTGATCGCGCGCCGCTGGATATTGTGCGCAGCAACATCCGCTTCTCCTTACAGCCATTTGATGCGCCGCCAGACGAGGCGACATTAATTCGCCTGTTTGATCATATGCAGTCCGACGAATTGGTCCTATTCTCCACGGACTATCCGCACTGGCAGTTCGAGGGCCAGGACGCGCTGCCCGAAGGTCTCACCCCCGATCTCGTGCGCAAGATCATGATCGAAAATCCACATGCGACCTATCCCCGCCTGACGTGAGCCCGCTGCCAAAGGAGGCAAGGCGATGAATATCCAATTCCGCGAGAGCCAAGAAGCCGCTTCCCCACTGACCGTCAAAACCGCGATCGCGGACTGCGACATCCATCCGGCACGCGCCACCCGCACCGAGCTTTATCCCTATCTCGCCAAACGCTGGCAGCATCATCTCGAAGTCTACGGCGTCCATGCCTATCAGGGCATGATGGAAGGCCCGCCCTATCCGAAGGCCCAGCCCAACGCCTCGCGCCGCGATGCCTATCCGCCTGAAGGCGGCCCGCAGGGCTCCTCGCTGTCCTTCATGCAGAAGCAACTGCTCGATCCCAACAACGTGCAGCTGGGTGTGCTCAATCCGCTCAACACCGGGCAGGGCATCCGCAATCACGAACTCTCGGCCGCTTTGTGTTCGGCGATCAACGACTGGCAGATCGACAAATGGACCAGCAAGGACAAGCGGCTGAAAGCCTCGATCGTCGTCGGCAATGAGGACGGGCTGTCGGCCGCCGCCGAAATCCGCGAGCGCGCCGGCGACAAGAACTTCGTGCAGGTGCTGCTGCTCAGCCGCAATGTCGAGCCGCTCGGCCAGCGCCGTTACTGGCCGATCTACCAGGCCGCGGAGGAAGCCGGCCTTCCCGTCGGCGTCCACGCCTTCGGCTTCGGCGGCAATCCGATCACGCCGTCGGGCTGGCCGTCCTATTACATCGAGGAGATGGTGGGTCACTCGCAATGCCAGCAATCGGCGCTAGCGAGTCTTGTTTTGGAAGGCGTGTTCGAGCGCTTCCCGAAACTGAAGATGGTGATGATCGAGGCCGGCTTCGGCTGGGCGCCGTCGCTGGCCTGGCGGCTCGACAAGACCTGGCAGCGCCTGCGCAGCGAGGTGCCGCATGTGAAGCGGCCGCCGTCGGAGTATATTCGCGAGCAGGTGTGGTGGACGACGCAGCCGATGGAGGATCCTGAAAGCCGCGAGGATCTGTTCGACGTCATCAACTGGATCGGCTGGGATCGCCTGTTGTTTGCGACCGACTATCCGCATTGGGATTACGACGAGCCGTCGCGCGTGTTGCCGGCGGGTGTCAGCGAGGCCAATCGCGAGGCGTTCTACCTCGGCAATGCGCGCGCGCTGTACGGGATTGGTTGATGGCGCGGCATGTGATCGCGCCGGTCGACGAACTGCCGCCGGGGACGCGAAAATTTCTGGAGATCGACGGGCGGCCGATCGCGGTCTTCAACATCAAGGGTGAATATTTCGGTCTGATGAACCGTTGCCCGCATCAGGGCGCGGCGCTGTGCGAGGGCCCGCTGATCGGTCTCGCGCAGTCGAAGGAGCCCGGCGAGATCGAGTATACAAAACTCGGCGAGATCATCCGCTGCCCCTGGCACGGCTGGGAGTTCGACATCCGCACCGGTCAGTCCTATTGCGATCCCCGCCGCTTCCGCGTGAAGGCCTACCCGGCCCATGTCGAGCCGGGTGCGAGCGTCGTGAAGGGGCCGTATGTCGCGGAGACGATCCCGGTGAAGGTCGAGAGCGATTACGTGGTGGTGGAGTTGTAGCCAGTTGGTCATTCCGGGGCAGCCCGAAGGGCTGAGCCCGGAATCCATCGTGCGACGGGAATGAGCGAAATGGATTCCGGGCTCGCCTCTTCGAGGCGCCCCGGAATGACGGTTAGTGCCCCGCAACCGGCTCCGGCACCGCATCATAAGTCGGCACGGCCTTGCCGCCGCCGCGATACACCGTCGAGGCCGCGATGATTCCAAGCAGCGCAGCGAGCATCAGCCAGAAGCCGGGCGAGGCCTTGTCGCCGGTATGCTCGATCAGCAAGGTCGAGGCGAACGGCGTGAAGGTGCCGAACAGGGCGGCGGCGAGCGCGAAGGCGAGCGAGAAGCAGGTGGTGCGCACATCCGCCGGCACGATCTCGACCAGCGCGCCGAGCATAGTGCCGCTGTAGACGCCGAAATAGAACGAGAACATCATCTCGACGGCGAGCAGCTTGCCGAAGCTCGGCGCCGCCACCAGCCAGTGCAGCGCAGGATAGGCCGTGACGAGCGACAGGCCGGCGATGGTGAGCAGCACGGACTTGCGGCCGATGCGGTCGGAGAGCGCGCCGCCGACCGGGTTCCAGAAGAAGTTGGTGACAGCGACGAGCAGCGTGACCAGCAGCGCGTCCTGCGTCGACAGCTTCAGCACGGTCTTGCCGAAGGTCGGCGTGTAGACGGTGACGAAGTAGAACGTCGTCGTGGTCAGGATCGCGATCATCATGCCGAGGATGACGATGCGCCAGTTGGCGAGCGCGGAGGCGAACACCTCGCTGGCCGTCGGATGCTTCTTCATGGCGAGGAAGGCCGGCGTCTCCTCCAGCGTCCGCCGCAGGACAAAGATCAGGGGAATGATCAGGCAGCCGACGAAGAAGGGAATGCGCCAGCCCCAGGCGGCAACGGTGTCGGCCGGCATCACCTCCGAGAGGATGTAACCGAGGATCGAGGCAACGAAGATCGCGACCTGCTGGCTCGACGACTGGAACGAGGTGTAGAAGCCGCGATTGCCCGGCGTGGAGATCTCCGAGAGATACACCGACACGCCGCCGAGCTCGACGCCGGCGGAGAAGCCCTGCAGCAAACGTCCGATCAGCACGATGATGGGCGCGGCGATGCCGATGGTCGCATAGCTCGGGCAGAATGCGATGACGACGGTGCCGAAGGCCATGATGGCGAGGGTGACGATCAGGCCCTGGCGGCGGCCGATGCGGTCGATGTAAGCCCCTAGCACGATCGCGCCGACCGGCCGCATCAAGGCGCCGAGCCAGAACACGCCAAAGGTGTTGAGCAGCGATGCGGTCTCATCAGAGGAGGGGAAGAACGCCTTGCCGATCGCGGCCGCATAGAAGCCGAACAGGAAGAAGTCGAACTGTTCGAGAAAATTGCCTGACGTGGCGCGCAGGATGGCGCCGATGCGTGATTTGATCGCGGGTGGATTGGTCGATGCGGCTGGTCCAGCCATGGCGTTGCTCCCCTTGGAAAGGTCTGGCCGGACCGGGAAATCATCCCACGGCAAGGCGACAGAGACTGCGACAATCTGCCACGCCTCTTCCCGCGCGAGGCGGGCCGAGTCAATCCGTTTTTGGGAGGAAGCTGATGATTTTTCAGGCTTTATTTTGCGTCGCAGCGAGCATCCATTGGCGGAATGCGGTCAGCTTCGGCGCTTCGCGGCGCCCCTCGGGCGCGACCAGGTAGAAGCCGGCGTCGGCCGGCAGCGCGATCTTGAAGGGCACCACGAGGCGGCCCTTGGCGATGTCGTCCTGGACGTAGGAGGTCCGTCCCATCGCCACGCCGATGCCGTCGATCGCGGCCTGGATGGTCATGAAGATCATGTCGAAGGTGATGCCGGGGTGCCTCGCAATGTCGGCCGGCAGGCCCGCCGCGGTCAGCCAAAGCCGCCAATCGTCGCTGTTGGCGCTCGAGGTGTGCAGCAGCGGATGGTTTCCCAGATCTTCGGGCCGGCGCAGTGGCTTGTCGCCACGCAATAGCGACGGACTGCACACCGGAAACAGCTCATCCGCCATCAGCCAGTCGGCGCGCAGGCCCGGCCACTGGCCGCGGCCGTAGCGGATGGCGGCATCGACATTGTCGCGCTGGAAGTCGACGAAGCTGGTCGAGGTGGTGATACGAACGTCGATGCCGGGATGCTGCTCCTGGAAATCCGTCAGCCGCGGCAACAGCCATTTTGCGGCGAGCGAGGCCAGCGTCGAGACCGTCAGCACCTTGTCGTCGTCCTTGCGCAGCAACCGGTCGGTCGCAAGCCGGAGGTCGTTGAAGGCAGCGCGGACGCCCGGCAGATAGTCCCGCGCCTCCGGGGTCAGAGCCAGCGCACGGTTCTGCCGGATGAACAGGCGGATGCCGAGCTCCTCCTCGAGCCTGCGGATCTGATGGCTGATCGCGGTCTGCGTCACGTTCAGCTCGCTTGCCGCCAGCGTGAAGCTGAGATGGCGCGCGGCGGCTTCGAACGCCCGCAATCCGTTCAGGGACGGCAATCTGGCAGTCATTTGGCAGCAGGATACATGACGTTATTTCATGCGAAAAGGTACAAATTGTCGTTTGTCGCACTGCACTAGGAAGCCGATATTAGCGGCCAAGTTAGCTCCAGGAGCTTAAAATGTCTACCTTGACCCACAATTCGATGACAAATCATCATGCGCCCGGCTTGATCCAGCAGATCGGCGAGACCCTTCACGTCTGGCACGAGCGCTATCGCAACAGGCGCGAGCTCACCCAATGGACCGCGCGTGATCTTCAGGACGTCGGACTGTCCTGGACCGACATTGCCTACGAGGCTGACAAACCCTTCTGGCGGGCCTGATTGGCCGCCAGGCCGGCGCCGCCTGACTGTGGGGGCGCCGGCGGTCTCTTTTGTGAAGGGCTCGTATCATGAGCACTCTCCGCCTCGAAGACCTCAAGCAATATTCGGACACGCTGCGCACCCGCGATGCCACGGCGCTCAACGTCCGTTTTGTCGAGCCGCGCGACACCGACGAGCTGCAGCACTATTTCCGTTCGCTCTCGACCCGCTCCCGCTACAACCGCTTCTTCGGCGCCATCAGTGAGCTGCCGAAAGGGCTGCTGCATGACTTCCTTCAGGTCGGCGAGCGCGAACGTTTCTCCGTGGTTGCGACCATGATGGTCGACGGCTTCGACACCATCGTCGCCGAGGCGCGCTATGCACTGCACGCCGAAACCGCGACGCTCGAATTCGGCCTGTCGGTCCATGACCGCTGGCAGGGCCACGGCATCGCCACCGCGCTGATGAAGAATCTCGAATGCCGCGCGGCTGCGCTCGGCGCCGAGCACATGTTCGGCGACACGCTGCGCTCCAACGAGACCATGGTCTCGCTCGCGCGTAAATCCGGTTTCGCCTTCGTCAATCATCCCGACGACTGGAAGCTGGTGCGCTTCGACAAGGAGATCGCGATCGCGCCGAAAGACATTCCCTGCGCAAGCTGGCGCCTCGCCGCCCTTTCCCGTCAGGCCGAAAGCCCCTCAGCCTCGGTTTGACACCACTGCAAGCCCGGCTCTGGGTGAACCAGGGCCGGGCTTTTTTTTGCCCGGTTGCGGTCCGGGCGAAGACTCTCTCCACATCGTCATTCCGGGGCGCGCGTAGCGCGAACCCGGAATCCATTTCACGACGTGTCTTGCGGCCAGATGGATTCCGGGCTCGATGCTGCGCATCGCCCCGGAATGACAGCCGGTTACCCGCCTCGACCGCCTGTTGCAAAGCGAGTGCCTATTTTCCCGTGAACACCGCCTTGCGCTTTTCGATGAAGGCCTGCACGGCCTCCTTGTGATCCGCGGTCGTGGTCAGGCGCACCAGCCGTTCGGCCTCATGGTCGCGCGCGGTTTCGAAATCGAACAGCACGGCTTCGTCGAGATTGTCCTTCATGTAGCGCAGCGCCAGGCGCGGGCCTTCGGCGAGCGACTTGGCCAGCGCGAAGGCTTCGGCTTGCAGCCTGTCATCGGGCACGACGCGGTTGACGAGGCCGATCGCTTCGGCCCGCACCGCATCGACGCGGTCGCCGGTGAACATCAGCTCGCGGGCTCGCGCGGTGCCGACGAGACGGGTGAGCAGCCAGGCGATGCCGTAATCGCCGGAGAGCGCGATGCGGGCATAGCCGGTGGCGACGAAGGCCGATTGCGCGGCGATGCGGATGTCGCAGGCCATCGCGATGGCAAGCCCGGCGCCGACCGCGGGGCCGGGGAGGGCGGCGATGGTCGGCTTGCGCACCGACACGAGCGCGCCGGTGAGCAGCCGTTGCCGTTCCTGCAGATCGGCGACCTTGTCGTCGAACGACATTTCGAGCTTCTTCGGGTCGCGATGCGCACCCATGCCCTTGACGTTGCCGCCGGCGCAGAACGCTTCGCCGGCGCCGGTGAGCAAGAGCGCGCCGACATCGGGATTCTCGCCGCAGGTCCGGATCATCGTGCGCAGCGCCGGCGTCAGCGTGTCCGACAGCGAATTACGCGCCTCCGGCCGGTTCAGCGTGATCACCGCGACGCGGTCGCGGATGACGCAGAGGAGTTCATTGGTGCCGGTGTCGATGACGGTTTCGGTGGTCATTGATCCTCCCTGTTCTTGTTTGGCTCTCGTAGGGTGGGTTAGCTGAGCGGACTGCGCCTAGCGCAGACCGCTCAGCGTAACCACCTCTTTTCAGACACGCGGTGAATAAAGAGGTGGGTTACGCCTTCGGCTAACCCACCCTACGGCAGTCAGGCCTCAAAACTTCTCCACCCAGGGCCGCAGCTCGAGCTCCCAGCTCCAGGCGCTGCGCGGCTGCTGCAACACGTTCCAATAGCTCTGCGCGATCGCGTCGGGATCGAGCATCGAATCCGGCTTGTCTTCGGCTTCCGTCCGCGCCGCGCTGCGGATGCCGCCGTCGATCACAAAATGCGCGACATGGATGCCTTGCGGCGACAATTCGCGCGCCAGGCTCTGGGCGAGGCCACGCAGCGCGAACTTGCCCATCGCGAAGGAGACCGACTGCGCATAGCCCTTGACGCTGGCGGAGGCGCCGGTGAACAGGATCGCGCCGTGCTTGTTCGGCAGCATGCGTTTTGCCGCCTGCTGCGCCACCAGGAAGCCGCCATAGGCGCTGATCGCGATCGCCTGCGCCACATCGGCCGGAACGAGATCGACGAATGGCCCGCGGGTGCGGCCGCTGGCGTTGTAGACGACGAGGTCGGGCGTGCCGATCTCGCGCTCGACGAGGCCGAACAGGCGCTCCACCTGGTCGGGCTCGGTCGCGTTGCAGGCATAGGCCTTGGCGCCGGTCTCGCTGCAGAGCGCGCCCAGCTTCTCGATCTTGCGCGCGGCGAGCGCGACGCGAATGCCTTGCGCAGCCAGCAAGCGCGCCAGCGAAGCGCTCAGGCCTTCGCCGGCGCCGACGATAAGGGCGATCTTGTATTTCGGATGTTCCATGGTGTGGTCTCTCGGAAGCAGGAAGCTCCTGATCTATGCATGGCTTTTGCGAACAGCCAGCCGGCGCGATCACAATTCCGCAGAGCGAATTGCTCCTTCACGGTGATCATGCCTCCCTGACGATTTGCGGCTTTATCGCACCCCGCGACTGGAGCATGATCGACATCATCCCAAGCGGCAAGCGCTAAAGTGGCGCGGAATGTCCGCAAGGCGGAAACGAAGAGGACGATCATGCATAAGCCGGCCCCAGCGCAGCCAAGGAATGTCGCGGCCGAGCAGTCCGGTCTGCTGGCGCCCGACACCACAGGCATGAACTTCTACCGCGCCGATCCCGCGCTGACCGACCTGCTGCGTATCCATCTGCCGGAAAATCTGTTCCGCCATATCGAGCCGCATCTCGATCGCCTCGGCGAACTCGCCGGAGGCCGCCTCGACGACTGCGCGCGGCTTGCCGACCGTCATACGCCGGTGCTGCACCAGCGCGACAAGTTCGGCCGCGACGTGCAGTGGATCGAATATCACCCGGCTTATCGCGAACTGGAGAACGCGGCGTTCGGCGAGTTCGGCATCCATGCGCTCTCGATCCGCAAGGGCATCATGGGCTGGCCGGACAAATATCCTGTCGTCGCCAAGCACGCCTTCACGTTTCTTTTCAACCAGGCCGAATTCGGCATGGGGTGCCCGATCAACGTCACCGACGGCTGCGCCAAGCTGCTGGCGAATTTCGGCGATGAGGCGCTGAAGGCGAAATATCTGGACGGTCTGACCCAGACCGACATGGGCAAGCTGACGCAGGGCGGCCAGTTCATGACCGAGAAGGAGGGGGGCTCCGACGTCGGCACGCTGACCACGCGCGCCGTGCAGGAAGGCGATCATTGGCGTCTCTACGGCGAAAAATGGTTCTGCTCGAATGCCGACGCTGAGGTCGTGATGCTGCTGGCGCGCCCCGAAGGCGCCGGCCCCGGCACGCGCGGCGTCGGCCTGTTTCTGATGCCGCGCTTCCTCGACGACGGCTCGCAGAACCACTACCGGATCGTGCGTCTGAAGGACAAGCTTGGCACCCGCTCGATGGCCTCGGGCGAGATCAAGCTCGAAGGCGCCATCGCCTACGCGGTCGGCAAGCTCGACCGCGGCTTCGTGCAGATGGCCGAGATGGTGAATTCGTCGCGGCTCTCCAACGGCGTCAAATCCACCGCGCTGATGCGCCGCGCCTATCATGATGCGATGACGGTCGCGACAAACCGCGTCGTGTTCGGCCAGCGCATCATCGACCTGCCGCTCGGCCGGCGCCAGATGCTGAAGATCATGCTGCCGGTCGAGCAGGCGCTGTCGATGAGCTTCCTTACCGCGGACGCGCTCGACCGCGCCGAGGCCGGCAGCCAGGATGCGGCGGCATTGTTGCGGATCCTGACGCCGACGCTGAAATTCCGCGCCACCCGCGATGCGCGAAAGGTCTGCGGCGATGCGCTCGAGATGCGCGGCGGCATCGGCTATATCGAGGAATTCGCGACGCCGCGCCTGCTGCGCGATGCGCATCTCGGGTCGGTCTGGGAAGGCACCGGCAACATCGTCGCGATCGATGCGCTGCGGCGCGCGGTCGGCCGCCACGGCGCGGAATCCGCGCTGGCGGCCGATCTGCATGCCCGGCTCGACGACAGTGCTTCCGTGCCGCAGGCCTGGCGCGACCGCTTGCGGGCACTTGTCGATCGCGCCGTCGGCTTCGCGCGCGAGGTTGCGGGGGCATCCGAGAACGAGGCCGATGCGCGTCGTGCGACGAGCCTGCTCTATCATGTCGCCAGCGCCGTCGCTCTCGCCTGGGGGGCACATCGCATCCACGAGATGCGCGGCGATGCGCGCCGGCTGCTGTTGTCGCGGCTCGTGATCGACCATCGGGTGTCACCGAGCGATCCGTTCCGGCTCACGGAAAATGCCACGCAGGCCAGGATCGCCGCGCTGCTGCTTGGCGACAGCTCAGCCGGCATGAGCGAGGTTGGCGAACTGGTTCTGGCAGCGTAGGCTGCACGCCACGATCAAACCAAGAAACGCGACAGGGAGTGCTCGATGAAGGCCGCCGTCCTCTATGAAGTCAACCAGCCGCTCGTCATCGAGGACGTCAGCCTACCGAAGCCGGGCCCGCGCGAAGTCCTGATCCGCACCACGGTCGCCGGGCTCTGTCACTCCGACCTGCACTTCATGGAAGGGCTCTATCCGCATCCGCTGCCCGCGGTGCTCGGCCACGAGTCCGCCGGCGTGGTCGAGCAGGTCGGCTCCGATGTCACCTACGTCAAGCCGGGTGACCACGTCGTCACTTGCCTGTCGGTGTTCTGCGGCACCTGCGACAACTGCACCACGGGCCGCACCGTGCTCTGCACCGACACCACCGTGAAGTTGCTGCCGGGCGCCTCAAACCGGATGCAGTGGTCCAAGCCTGAGAAGCTGCACCAGTTCCTCAATCTTTCGTCATTTGCCGAACAGATGCTGGTGCACGAGAACGCGATCGTCAAGATCCGGAAAGAAATGCCGCTCGATCTAGCCGCGCTGATCGGCTGCGGCGTCATCACCGGCTATGGTGCGGTGGTGAATACCGCGAAGGTGACGGCCGGCGAGACCGTGGCCGTGATCGGCTGCGGCGGTGTCGGCATGGCCGCGATCAACGGCGCGCAGATCGCGGGCGCCGGCCGCATCATCGCCATCGACACCAATCCGGCAAAACTCCAGCTCGCGACCAAGCTGGGTGCAACCGACATCATCAACCCCGCCGACGGCGACGTCGTGAAGCAGGTGCGCGATCTCACCAATGGCGGCGTGCATCATTCCTTCGAGGTGCTCGGCCGCAAGGAGACCGCCGAGCAGGCATTCGGCATGCTCGCCTCCGGCGGCACCGCCACCATCGTCGGCATGATCCCGTTCGGCCAGAAGATCGAGCTGCACGGTTTCGATTTCCTGCGCGAGCGCCGGATCCAGGGCTCCTCGATGGGCTCGAACCATTTTCGCGTCGACATGCCGCGCCTGGTTGACTTCTACCTGCGCGGACGGCTGCATCTGGAGGACTGGATCTCGGCGAAATTGAAGCTGTCCGAGATCAACGAGGGCTTTGCCAACATGAAAGCCGGCAAGACGCTGCGCAGCGTGATCGTGTTCGACAGCTAGCACAACCGACGCCGGCGCTGCCCGAAAATTGAAATCAACGCGATGCGGCCGGACTGTCGGCCGAGGCGCAACGCTGCTCCTTCACGAGGAGCAGCGTCATGGCCGTGGCAAGTCCGGCGACGAGCATATACGCGACGGATACGTTCAGGCCGGGACCCGCGAACAGCAAATAGGAGAATAATCCCGCAGTCGACGCGGTGAAGCCAAGCCAGGCAAACCTCGGAAAGCGACATCCACGTTCGCCATGCCGGAGATCGAGCACGAGGTAGAACACCAGAAAGGTGTTGCAGAGCGCCGCCGGCAACAGACCCATGACGATCTCACTCTCGAATGCGAGGTAGGATAACACGCCATCGACTTGGGCAATCACTGCGAACGGCAGATAACGCAGATTGAGGCAGGCCAGGGCGATCGCCGCAAGCTCGAAGCCGTAGAAATAGCGCTCGTGCATCTTCGGAAGCAGGTACGGCATGAGGATGAGCGATACGCACGCGACCAGCAGAATGAACTCCGGCCCCGTCCGCCTGGACTGTGCGATGAAGATCGATAGGGCGAGCCCGCTCGCCGCCGCGAGCACGAGGCCGGCGGCGACTCCGACCGCGTACGGCGTTCCTCCTGCGAACACCCAGATATTCGCTGCATTCATGGTCAGGTGATGAAATGTGTTGGCCTGGCCGAGATAGATCCCGAGTACGGAGACCAGGGATCTGCCAGCGACGAGAACCGGAATGGCGAGGATCGCATAGACTGCCGGAATGGCTGCAAGCCATGCCACGTGGATCTTGCGGCGCAGGATCATGCCCAGCACGAACGGCCCCAGGAAGACGCCCTGGGCCTTCACCGAGCAGGCCACTGCGAATGGCAAAACCCCGTTTCGGTCCCGCATGAACATCGCCACGGAAATCAGCGCGAAGAAGGTCCAGATCGAATCGGCCTGTCCCCACATTGCGCCGTTGAAGAGCACCGTCGGCGCAAGCCACACCGCGCAGAAGGCCAGGGACGTGCGCAACGGCACGCTTGTAACTCGCCAGACCATCCGGGCCACAACGATCGCGCAGCCGAGCTCGAATATGGCCGAGATCATCTTCACGAGGGAAAGCGGCTGGCCCAGCCCATCAAATCGGGCGGCGATCAGCAGAAGGTAGCTGTAGAACGGCGTGTAGTTGGTGAAAGCCTCGGCCAGCCCGGCAATGCCGTGATCTCGCGCGAAGGTGTACCAGGTGATGTATTCGGCGGCGTCGGCGGTCGCGTGTTCCCGCGCGAGGTAACGGAGCACGATGCCCATGAGCCCGCACCCGACCGCTACCGCAATCGGAATGCGCCATCGCTCGGGCAGCGTCTCATCTGGATTGACGCGATGATAGGGGTCGCGGAGCGCGCCTATCTCGATTGTGTCGTTTGTCACGCAATCACTCTCGCCGGATTTGAGCGGTACCCTTGCCGGGGAAGCACTCCGAGCTTCGCAGCGTGTCCTCGTGACATGCTCGAGATCGATGCCCTGAGGGGACCTCTCGTCACTTGCAATTTTGACGGGCGAACGATTGCCAGCTGGATAAATGTCAGATCAGCGGTTTGCCCATGGCTCGGGAAAAGATTGTTTGGTTAGCGATCTCTTTATGGCAGTCGTCGAATGCCCTGCAGCCCGAGGGGGAAAGGCAGCGTGCGGCCTCACCGCGACACGTGTGCCGACACCGCGAGCCACTTGCCATTTTGCTTTGCCCAGCAATCGGTGTACCGCCCCGTCGCCTGCTGGCCATCCGCCGTGGTGTAGCTCGTCGCGGCGTGGATGACGGCGAAGTCGCCCATGATGCGGATGATGACGTCGCGCTCTTTCAAGTTCCGGATCGTGATCGGCCGCGCGGTCTGCTCCAGGAAGGCGGCACGGTCGACCAGCGTCTTGTCGGGATTGGAGCAATAAAACTCCGTCGCCAGGATTTCGTCGAAACGCTTGACGTCGCAGTTTTGCACGGAGCCAACGTAGTCACGGTTGAGGGCGGTCAGTTGATCGAGGTCCTGGCTCATGGTGCTTCCTTTCCGTCATTCCGGGGCGCGCGACGCGCGAGCCCGGAAGCGCGACGTTGTCGTCCTCCGTCATTGCAAGGAGCCCGCGACAAAATTGCGAAGCAATTTTTGCGCTGGCGACGAAGCAATCCAGACTGTCACTTCGAAAGATTCTGAATTGCTTCGCTTCGCTCGCGATGACGGGAAGAACTAATCATTGAATAATGGCGGCGGCTGGAACCCGCCGAACTCACGCTCGATCAGTTCAGCGAGCCTGAGCGGCGTACGGTCTTCGAGGAAGGGGCCGATGATCTGGACGCCGACCGGCAGCCCGTCCTTCGACAGGCCGAGCGGAACGGCCGTGGCCGGCAAGCCCGTCAGCGTGGCGATGCCGGGCCAGGCAAGCTGGTCCGGATAAACATGGTCCTTGCCGTCGATATTGATCCGGCGCTTCTCCTGCTCCGGCGAATGATCATGCGGATAGGCGGGAGTCGGCATGATCGGGCAGATCACCGCATCGAATGTCCTGAACAAGTGCCGCCACTGCGCGCGCAGCCCGGCGCGCGCGCCTTCGTCGAACACCCAGGCCTGATGGCTGGAGGTCATGCCGCGCAGCCGCTCGGCCGCGAGGCTCTTGTCCTCGGGTGAGAGATGCGCCGCACCGGCCCGCGCGCCGGCGAGAATGTCCGGCGGAAAGAACGCGCCCAGGAAGCCCATCAACATGCGCATGTAGAGGCGCGAGGCTTCCTTGAAGTCCGGAAACAGCGGGCTTTCGCGCGCGACGCTCGCGGCGGCGCCCGTCAATCGCCCGGCCAGCGTCTCGATCGCGCCGCGAATGTCGGAATTCGCAGGCAGCAACGGATGGCTGTCGATCACGAGCAGGCGGAAATCCTTCAGCCTGTCGTGGCGTGCGTCCGGCAGCGCCAGCTTGTATCCGATGCCGAGGTCGACCGGATCGGGACCGGCCATCACGTCCAGCAGCAGCGTCAGATCGGCCGCACTCCGGGCCATCGGGCCGATCACCGCCATATCGCGTTCCATCGGGACCGCAGGAAATGGCGGCGGCGTATGGCCGCGCGTCGGACAGAGATTGTATGTCGGCTTGTGCGCATAGACGCCGCAATGGAATGCCGGCACGCGCAGCGAGCCGCCGATGTCGGATCCGAGCGAGAGCGGTCCGTAGCCGGCCGCCAGCGCTGCCGACGAGCCGCCTGATGAGCCGCCGGGCGTGCGGCCGAGATCGTATGGATTGTTCGTCGTGCCGTAGATGTCGTTGTAGCTCTGCCAGTCCCCCAAGCCCACGGGAACGTTGGTCTTGCCGAGAATGACGCCGCCGGCGTTCTTCACCCGGGAGATCGACAGCGCGTCCTCGGTCGGCTTGAAATCCTTTTGCGGCGTCCAGCCCCAAGTTGTGGGCAGGCCCGCGATGTTGAAGGATTCTTTCACCGTCACCGGAATTCCGAGCAGCGGTTTTCTTTCGCCGCGCGCCAGCGCCACATCCGCCTCGCGTGCCGCACTGCGGGCGCGATCAAAATCCCGCACGCAGATCGCGTTGACCTTGCCGTCGTGACGCTCGATGCGGTCGATGGCATCCTGGGTAAGCTCGACCGCGGAGACCTTCTTTGCGGTCAATGCGGCCGAAAGTTCGACCGCGCTCTTGAAACTCCATTCCGATCTGGTCACGGCGCTTCTCCTGCTCTCGTTGTCGGAGGATGATGCGCAGTTTGCCCGAGTGCTGCAACGACTGTTTGATCGCGATTGATGTGCCGGCGAGACGGAACGGAAGGAGTTCAGGAATTCGCCGTCATCGCCCGCCTAGTCCGCAATTGCGCACAGGGGCGGGCAATGACAGCGAATGTGAGGCCACTACGCCGCCCCGATCAACACGCCCACCGCGAGCACGATCGCGCCGCCGAGCACGATCTGGAATACGGCCTGGAGGAACGGCGTATCCATATAGCGGGAGCGAATGAAGGCGATCGCCCACAATTCGAAGAACACGACGACGCAGGCGATCGCCGTTGCGATCCAGAACGCGTTGGCCCAATGATCCGGCACCAGATAGGGCGCGGTGTGGCCGAGGCCGCCGAGCGTGGTCATCGCGCCGCAGGTGACGCCGCGCAGCCAGGGCGAGCCGCGCCCCGTGAGCGATCCGTCGTCGGACAGCGCCTCCGCAAAACCCATGCTGATGCCGGCGCCGATCGATGCGGCGAGGCCCACAAGAAACGTCTGCCAGTTCTGGTGGGTGGCGAAGGCCGCGGCAAACAGCGGCGCCAGCGTCGAGACCGATCCGTCCATCAATCCGGCAAGGCCCGGCTGCACGTACTGCAGCACGAACATGCGGCGATTGGTGCGATCCTCCTCGGCGCGGACATCGGAATTCAGGATCTCGCCCGTCAGCTTTGCGGCTGTCTCCTCGTGACCTTTCTCGGCTTCGGCGAGATCGCCGAGCAGGCGGCGCACGCCGACGTCCTGGGCCTGTTCGGCGGCCTTCACGTAGAAGCGCTCCGCCTGCATCTCCATTGTCTCGACTTCCCTGCGGATGGCGTCGAGCGACAGGTTCTTGGTCAGCCAGACCGGGCGGCGGCGCAGGAATCCCTTGACGTCCTCGCGCCGGATCGGCGGCAGATGCTTGCCGAAGCGCTGCTCGTACAATTCCAGCAACATGTGCCGGTGGCCGCGCTCCTCCTCGGCCATCTCCTCGAAGATTTTTGCCGTGTCCGGGTAACGCTCGCGAAGGTCCTCGGCGAAGGTCATGTAGATGCGGCTGTCCTCCTCCTCGGAGGAGATCGCGACCGCAAGCACCTCGCGCTCGGTCAGGTCGGCAAAATTCTTCACGGCGGCCCTATACACTAGTTTAGAACTATTCTAAACTATATAGAGGGCCGGGGTTCCCGGGTCAAATGAGGCTGTGCCGGCTTTGGCCAAGAAGTCGAGCAGCAGCCGGCTCACCTCGGCGGGTTGCTCCTGCTGCACCCAATGGCCGGCGCCGTCGACGAGATGGCAGCCGAGCATCCTTGTGCAGCCGCGCCCCTGCATCGCCTCGAACACGCCCGGACGCTGGTAAGTGCCCCAATCCTGCTTGCCCGAGATGAAGCATGAGGGCACGTCGATGCTGCGTGCTGCAAACAGCTGCATCTCGCTGTTGAGCATGCCCGATGTGCCGTAACGATACCATTGCAGCCCGCCCTGGAATCCGGTGCGACCATATTCGGCGCTGTAATAGGCGAGGTCGCTGTCCGGCAGCCATTGGTTGGCGGCGATCGCGGCGGGCGAAGGCATCTCCTTGGCGACCGTCTCCGCCATGGTCTCGTTCAGATCCATCACGTAATAGGTTGGCAGCTTTGCGAGTTCGTCCGCCGACCACGACGCCAACGGATAAGGCTTGTTGTCGGTCCAGTCCGCGCTCTTGTGATGATAATAGGCGCGCAGGAAATCATGCACGCCCTGCGGCGCGTGCTGCATGTCGGCATTGGCCGGGCGTGTCGCATAATACCATTGATAATGTTTGCGCGGCCGCGGCAGCGCGGCGAGCTCGCGATGCACGGGGTCCTCCACCGCAGGCTTTGCCGGAGCATCGACCGTACCAAACGGCAGCGCCGGCGGTCCGCCGAACGGCGCGCTCATCATCGTCACCGAACGAAACACGTCGGGCCGGATCAGCGCGCACCAGGCCGCGACCGGGCTGCCGAAATCATGCCCGGCCAGATCGACTTGCCTATAGCCGAACGCCGACACCAGGGCGAGTGCATCGCGCACGAGATTGAGGAGTGAGAACGGCGCAAGGTCGCCGTCGTAATCCGCAGTCCATCCCGTCGTGCGGCCATAGCCACGCTGGTCCGGCGCGATCACGTGATAGCCGGCCGCGGCCAGCGTCGGCATGATTTTGCGCCAGGAGAAGGCGAGTTCGGGAAAGCCGTGCAGCAAGAGGAGGCACGGCCGCCCCGTGGTCTCGAAGCCAGCCTCCAGCACGTGCATACGCAAGCCGTTGATGCCGTCGACATAACGCGAGCGGATTCCGGCGGGCAGGGGGATGTCAGGGAGTGCGGTCATCGTGTCTCTCCACTCGGGTGGAATCGTAGGGTGGGCAAAGGCGCGCATCGCGCGCCGTGCCCACCATCTTTCCGCGACGCGTCTGGCATGGTGGGCACGCTTTGCTTTGCCCACCCTACGGCATCTCGCTAGATGGACTCACACACGAACGCATTGCCCTTCCGCCGGATCTTCCCCACCGAGGGCGACGGGAAATGCGCGGTGCAGCACAGCGTGTCGGTGTCGCAATAGCGCTCCAGGAAGCTGCGCCGCGTTTTCGCTGCCGCGGCTGGATCGACGTCGAACTTGATCGACAGCTCCGGATAGAGCGTCTGCAGCGGCGAGTGCATGAGATCGCCGGAGAACACTGCATCGTCCTTGCCGCGGCCCATCGTGACGGCGATATGCCCCGGCGTGTGGCCCGGCGTCGGCAGGATGCGGACGTGATCGCCGATCTCATGATCATTGCCGACGAGCTCGTGGCGTCCGGCCTCAACCACCGGCAGCACGCTGTCGGCGAAGGGGGCGACCTGCGCCTTCGCGTTCTGCTCGGTCCAGTGGTCGAATTCCTGCCTGGCGAAGACGTAGCGCGCCTTGGGGAAGGTCGGCACCCAGCGGCCGTTCTCCAGCCGCGTGTTCCAGCCGACGTGATCGACATGCAGATGCGTGCACATCACGAAGTCGATGTCCTCGACCGCAAAGCCGGCGGCGCCCAGCCCGCGCAGATAGGTGTCGTCGGTCTTCATGTTCCATTTCGGCCGAGGCCGCGGCTTGTCGTTGCCGATGCAGCTGTCGATCAGGATGGTGTGATGCGGTGTCTTCACCACGTAGGACTGGAAGCACAGGAGCAATACGTCCTGCTCGTCCAGCGCCTTGGCTTGCCGCATCCATGCCCGATTCTCGGCCAGTACCTCGGCCGTCAATCCCGGCAGCATCTCCAGCGCCGGGACGAACGAGGTTTCCTGCTCGATGATGCGATGGATGGTGAGATCGCCGACCGAGAACTTCAGGCTCATGAGAACTCCGCGTTTACAGCATGATCCGGACCCGGAGGGCCGCGATAGCGCAAAGTGTTCAGCGGTTTTCCGACAAGATCATGCTCAAACAACAACCCTAAAGCGCGATGATCTTCATCGCGCTTAGGCGGCCGGCGGCACCGAGATCTTGACCGAGGGCCGCTCCAGCATCTTCTGATGGAAGGCGTCGAGCTTCGGATAGGCCTTGCGCCAGCCGCAATCGGCGAAGCGGAAGTCGGCATAGCCGAGCACGCAGACGAGGCCGATCTGCGAGATGTCGAACGGGCCGTTCAGAACCTCAGGCATGTTCTCGAACCGCGCCATGCCGGTCCACGCCCTGTTCCAATGGTCGTCCGACCAGGCCTGCCATTGCAGGCCCTGCGGCCGCACCATCTTCTCGTAGCGGCACAGCAGCATGGAATCGAGCATGCCGTTGATCAGGGAATGATTGGTCTTGGCCTTCCAGCGCGCGGGACCGTAACCGGGGATCAGGGCGCCGCCGGCGGTCTCGTTGAGATATTCAACGATGACGTAGGAGTCCAAAATGACGTCGCCGTCATTGGTGATCAGCACCGGCAGCTTCTTCAGCGGCGTGATCTTCGAATAGTCCTCATTGGCCGTGCCCGGCGCGACGCTTGCGGGCACGAGCTCGATCTTGTCGATCAGCCCGAGCTCGATCGCGGCGATGCGCACCTTGCGGGCGAAGGGCGAGGCGGGGGAGAAGGTGAGCTTCATTGGAAATAACCTCTATCCAGACACACAGTCCTCATCCTGAGGAGCGCGCCCCTTGGCGCGCGTCTCGAAGGATGGACAACGAGGGACGGTCGCTCTTCACCCGGCGCGAACGCCGGGCGACTGTGCTTGTGGCGCATCCTTCGAGACGCGCGCGTTGCGCGCTCCTCAGGATGAAGGCACGGCTTACGCCGCCACGATCTCCTGGCGCTGCTCGCCGAGACCCTCGATGCCGAGCGTCACGACGTCGCCGACATTGAGGAAGGTCGGCGGCTTCATGCCAAGGCCGACGCCGGGCGGGGTGCCTGTCGTGATGACGTCGCCGGGCAGCAGCGTCATGAACTGCGAGACATAGGAGATGCACTTGGCCATGGAGAAGATCATGGTCTTGGTCGAACCGGTCTGGCGGCGCTGGCCGTTGACGTCCAGCCACATCGACAGGTTCTGCACGTCCTTGATCTCGTCCTTGGTTGCAAGCCACGGTCCGAGCGGGCCGAACGTGTCGTGCGACTTGCCCTTGGTCCACTGTCCCAGGCGCTCGATCTGGAAGGCGCGCTCGGAGACGTCGTTGCAGACGCAGTAGCCGGCGACGTGGTTCAGCGCGTCGGCTTCCGAGACATATTTCGCACGGGTGCCGATGATCGCGGCGATCTCGACTTCCCAGTCGAGCTTGGTCGAGCCGCGCGGCTTTTCGACCGCATCGTTCGGGCCGGACAGCGACGTGTTGGCCTTCATGAAGATGATCGGCTCGCTCGGGATATCGGCGCCGGTCTCCTTGGCATGGTCGGAGTAGTTGAGGCCGATCGCGACGAATTTCGAGATGCCGGTGACGGGCGCGCCGAACCGCGGCTTGCCGGAGACCGCCGGGAGCGAGGCGGGATCCAGGCCTGCCAGCTTCTTCAGGCTCTCGGGCGAATAGGCCTCGCCGGTGAGGTCCTTCAGATGCGCCGACAGATCGCGCAACTGGCCGGATTTGTCGATCAGGCCGGGCTTTTCCGCACCCTTCTCGCCATAACGAACAAGCTTCATTCTCGTTTCTCCCTAGGAATGGACCGATCGGTTAAGCAGCTTCATGGAACAGGGCGAGGGGAAATTCAACCGCCCAGAGCGGGGCGCATTGCAGCCCTCTGGATTCGATGGGCGGACGGCGCTCTCGTGTCCCGGACGCGGCGCGGCATGAAATGACGCGACGCAGAGCCGGGATCCAAATACATGGGCCCCGGCTTAGCAGCGCATCACTTCGTGCTGCGCAGCATCCGGGGCACGAGACCTAGGCCAGCGCCACAAACCTGAATGCCTCTCCATCCCGCCTGATATGCCCGGCCGAGAAATGGCCGCCGATCACCAAGGTCGGCGTGTCGGCAAAGCGGCCGAACAATTCGCGCCGTGTCTTTGCAGATTGGCTCTGGTCGGAGTCCGCGGTCGAGGACCAGTCGAGATGCGCCATCTGGCAGGGGTGATGGGCGACGTCACCCGTGAGCAGGCCCTGCTTACCGTCCGATCGGATGAGAATGCTCATATGGCCGGGACTGTGGCCGGGGGTCGGGATCATGCTGATTTCCTCGCACAGCTGGTGATCGCTCGGAATCAGATCGGCCCGGCCGGCATCGACGATCGGCTTCACGGAATCCTCGAACACGGCTCGCTTGTCCGGCTCGGTCGAATGCTCCAGCCAGTGCTCGTATTCGATCTTGCCGAAGACATAGCGCGCCTTGGCAAAGGTGGGCACCCATCGGCCGTCGACCAGCCGCGTGTTCCAGCCGACATGATCGACATGAAGATGCGTGCACAGCACAGTGTCGATGCTGTCGGGCGCAAAACCGGCTGCCATCATCGTCGCGAGGAACGGCGTGGTGCGGTTGTTCCAGGTCGGAACATTGCGGCCCTGCTTGTCGTTGCCGAGGCCGGTGTCGACCACGATGCGGCGCGACGGCGTCTCCAGCACCAGCGAATGGATCGACATTTTCAGCCGGCCCTCTTCGGTGGCGAAATGCGGGATCAGCCAGGGAAGTTTCTGGATCTCTGCGTTGCTCGCGAGCGGCAGGATGAAGCGGGTCGAGCCGACCGTCTCCAGCTCCACAATCTTGGTGATTTTGACCTGGCCGACCTTCCACTGCATCCGCCGCCTTCCCATGTTTTTGCCTTGATGCCGAAAGATGCGCCGTTTCCGTCATCGAGCGCAATGGATCATCTGACGCGGTGCGGCGTTATCGCGGGAACCCCAGGAAAAAGCCGAAGAGGAAGCCATGCCAGAGCTTGCGATTTCCGCGGAGAAGGTCGCCTTCATCATCGAGAAGGCGCGTGAATTCGACGTCAAAGAGGGGGATTCCGATCCGGATTCCGGCTCGAACCCGACCGATGACGACGCGGTCGACGTCCTCGAAGATGATGGCTCCGATCCTGTCGTCCAAGAGCTCGGCAGCTTCATGATCGCCTTGAACGAGGACGAGCAGCTTGATCTCGTCGCGCTGACGTGGCTCGGTCGCGGCGACGGCACCATCGATGACTGGGACGATTTGCGCGCCCGCGCGGTGGAGGCGCGCACCGAATATCGCAGCCCCCGCCGCGAAACGGTGCATTACCTGCTTGGCGAGCCGATGCTGGGCGATCTGCTCGCAGGCGGGCTCGACGAATTCGGCATCGACTGGACCGACGAGCGCACGACGGCCGATTCGTCCGCTCCCAGTCAGCAGGACGAAGACGAGCCGACGAAACAGCGGTGATCTTGCTGACCTCGCCCCGCTTGCGGGGAGAGGTCGATCGCAAAGCGATCGGGTGAGGGGGACTCTCCGTGAGTCCAACTCTCACCGTGTTTGCCGAAGCAGCCCCTCACCCCAGCCCTTTCGGCGCGAGCGAAGCTCGTCGCGGCCCCGTAAGAACGGGGAGAGGGAGAGGACCGGTCACAACGTCCCCGGGAACGCGCCGCCATCCAGCAGAATGTTCTGGCCCGTAATGAAGCCGGCCTTGGCGCCGCACAGGAAGGCGCAGGCATAGCCGAACTCGTCGGGCTGGCCGAAGCGCCCGGCGGGATTGAGCTTGGCGCGCTCGGTCAGGATCTGCTCGGCCGAGACGCCGCGCTTGTCAGCCTCGGCCTTTGCGGTGCCGGTGAGACGGTCGGTCTCGAACGGGCCGGGCAGCAGGCCGTTGATGGTGACGTTGTTGATCACGGTCTTGCGCGACAGGCCGGCGATGAAGCCGGTGAGGCCGGCGCGCGCGCCGTTGGAGAGGCCGAGGATGTCGATCGGCGCCTTCACCGCGGCCGAGGTGATGTTGACGATGCGGCCGAACTTGCGCGCCATCATGCCGTCCACGGTCGCCTTGATCAGTTCGATCGGCGTCAGCATGTTGGCGTCGATCGCCTTGATCCAGTCGTCACGGGTCCAGTTGCGGAAATCGCCGGGCGGCGGGCCGCCGGCGTTGTTGATCAGGATGTCGGGCTCGGGGCAGGCCTTCAGCACGGCCTCGCGGCCCGCCGGCGTCGTGATGTCGCCGACGATCTCGGTGACCTTCACATCAGGATAGGCTTTCCGGATCTCGTCCGCCGTCTTCTTCAGCGCCTCGGCGCCGCGCGCGGTCAGCGTGACGTCGACGCCGGCCTCCGCCAGCGAGATGGCGCAGGCACGACCGAGGCCCTTGCTGGATGCGCAGACGATGGCGCGGCGACCTTTGATCCCAAGATCCACTGTTTCACTCCCGTAATGTCAGGCAGGTTTTGGATGGCGCCCACTTTAGCCAACATCGGCGTCGCTGATAAGGCACGGGCTCGCATCAAAATGCATGCACCTCGCCGCTAGCGATGCAAATGCGACAGATCAGATGCGCTGTTCCTGCTTGAGGCGGTCTATCGCGGAGGTCGCTTCCGGGGGCAGCGACTTGAAGCCCATCTGACCCGCCGTCGAGAACAGCGGCCGCAGATGCGAGCCGGCGAGAAAAGGCGGCTGTCTGTTGGCCGGCACGATCTGGTCAAACACCAGGACCAGCGTGGTGGCGACGAGACCGACCCTGACGGCGCCGAGCGCGGCACCGCCGAGCCGATCGCCGATGCCGGCGTCGCGGATCGTGTCGTTCAGCGCCAGGCGGCCGATATAGCCGAACAGCATGCCGACCACCACGAAGATTCCGAACAGCCAGATCCAGTTCTGCAGCAGCGGCGCATTCGGATTGCCGGCGATCTGCGGCACGATCAACGGCATCAGCGCGACCGCGATCGGAGCAGCGAGGAGATAGGCGAGGATGGTCATGGCGCTGCGGAGCAGGCCGGTCCTGAAGCCGAAGCCGACCGCGATGGCGAGCGCGGCGTAGACGGCGAGATCGAAATTGTTCATCAGCAAAACCCTGCCCTCGACGGAACGAATGAACGCCGGACCGATCATTCCGGTTTCAGATCGCTAAAATCGTCTGTATTGATGGCTCCAAGAGCGTAGGGTCTATCGCCAATGTCAGGCCTATTTGACGTCAGTAAAGAAACCATCCTCGTCACGGGCGCGAGCCAGGGGCTGGGGCGGCAATTTGCCCGGGTGCTCGCCGCCCACGGGGCAGCCGTCGCGCTCGCGGCGCGTCAGGCCGACAAGCTGAAGAGCCTGGAGGAGGAGATCCGCGGCAAGGGCGGCCGCGCCGCCGCGGTCGCGCTCGACGTCACCGACACGGCCTCGATCGCCCGGGCCGTCGACGCAGCAGAGGCCGCGCTCGGTCCCGTCACGGTGCTGATCAACAATGCCGGCATCGCCATCGAGAAACTCGCCACCGAGCAGACCGAAGCGGATTGGGACGCGGTGATCGGCGCAAATCTCAAGGGCGCCTATTTCCTCGCGACGGAAGTCGCGCGGCGCATGATCGCCCGCAAGCAGTCAGGCAACATCGTCAACATCGCCTCCGTGCTCGGCACCGGCGTCCTGAAGGCGGTGTCGCCTTACGCGATCTCCAAGGCCGGCATCATCCAGGCGACGAAGGCGATGGCGCTGGAGCTCGCCGGCCAGAACATCCGCATCAACGCGCTCGCGCCCGGCTATATCGACACCGAGATGAACCACGCCTTCTGGTCGACGCCGGCCGGCGAGCGCCTGGCCAAACGCATCCCGCAGCGCCGTGTCGGCGCCGAGTCCGATCTCGACGGCGCGATTCTGCTGCTGGCGTCACAGGCGTCGCGGTACATGACGGGGAGTGTGATCACCGTCGATGGTGGCTTCCTGTTGAACTAAGCCCCACTGTCGTCCCGGACAAGCGCGCCTCAAGCGCGCGCAGATCCGGGACCCATAGCCACAGGGAGAAATTTGGCGAGGACTCGGAGTTATCATCTCGCGCCACAAATCCTCCCTGTGGTTATGGATCCCCGCGTTCGCGGGGACGACACCGAGAATGACGTGGCAGCGCCGACTAACTCGCTCGCATCTCCGCCCTGATCATATCCGCCGCCTTCTCTCCGATCATGATGGTCGGCGCGTTGGTGTTGCCGCCGATCAGCGTCGGCATGATCGAGGCGTCGACGACGCGCAAGGCCTCGACGCCGTGCACCTTCAGTGCCGGATCGACCACGGCAAGCGCATCCGTCCCCATCTTGCAGGTGCCAACGGGGTGATAGACGGTGTCGACGCGATCGCGCAAAATGTTGCGGATGTCGTCGTCGGTTCGCACGTCGGACGTGAACATGTCCTTCTTTTGCAGCGCGCGCAGCGCCGGCGTCTCCATCAGACGGCGCGTGGTCTTGAAGCCCGCGACCATCCTCTCGAGATCCTCCTCTTCGCCCAAAAAGTTCGGATCGATCAAGGGCGCTGCGAGCGGATCGGCGCTCTTCAGGGACACGCTGCCGCGGCTCTTCGGCCGCAGCAGGCAGACGTGACATGAGAAGCCCGCCTCCTTGTGCTTCTTGCGGCCGTGGTCGTCGAGCATCGCGATGACGAAGTGGAGCTGGATGTCAGGCACGTCGAGATCGGGCCGGGTTTTCAAAAAGCCGCCGCACTCGGCGAAATTGGTGGTCATCAGGCCGCGTCGTTCGCTGCGATAGCGCTGGATGGCACGGAGCAGGGACGGCAACCGTCCGAGCGAGGCATGAACGAAGTGCGGAAAGTCGGAGGCGTAGACGAACACGAAATCCGGGTGGTCCTGCAGATTGCGCCCGACGCCGGGCAGATGGTGCACGACGCCAATGCCGTGCTTGCCA
The DNA here is from genome assembly GCF_028128695.1 of Bradyrhizobium sp. CCBAU 25360. Lineage (NCBI taxonomy): Bacteria > Pseudomonadati > Pseudomonadota > Alphaproteobacteria > Hyphomicrobiales > Nitrobacteraceae > Bradyrhizobium > Bradyrhizobium sp. CCBAU 25360. Next base: position 49,118 of record NZ_LBJA01000038.1, on the reverse strand, counting down.
AGCGCATCTCCATCGCCGATGCCCGACAACATCAGCATCTGCGGTGACTGGAAGGCGCCGCCAGCAAGGATCACCTCGCGGCGCGCGCGCAGCTGCTTCGTCTGCTTGCCCTGCACATATTCGACGCCGACGGCGCGCCCGCCCTCGAACAGGATTTTCGTGGCGTGTGCGCCCGTCTCGACGCGCAGATTGGCTCGCTTGCCGATGTGGGGATGCACATAGGCGCGCGCCGCGCTCCAGCGTTCGCCATTGTGCTGCGTCACCTGATAGCTGCCGAGCCCTTCGTGATCCTCACCATTGAAGTCCTCGCGAATGCGGAACTGCGCCTCGCGCGCGGCCTGATGGAAGACATCATGGATCGGATTGTCCGCGCGCAGCCGGTTGACATGCAGCGGGCCGCCCTTGCCGTGATACTCGCCGTCGAAATCGGAATTGTTCTCGGAAGCCTTGAAATAGGGCAGCACGTCCGCATACGACCAGCCGGCATTGCCGAGCGAAGCCCAGTGGTCGTAGTCCCATTTGTGGCCGCGGATGTAGACCATGGCGTTGATCGCCGAGGAGCCGCCAAGACCCTTGCCGCGCGGCTGATAGCCGATGCGGCCGTTCAATCCCACTTGCGGTACGGTATCGAAAGCCCAGTTGGCCGTTTTGTAAGGCAGAGCAAGCCCAAACGGTGTGGTGATGCGCCAATTGTCGTTCGTCCCGCCCGCATCGAGCAGCGCCACGGACGTCGCCGCATCCTCCGACAGCCTTCCTGCAACCGTGCAGCCGCCGGAGCCCGCGCCCACGACGACGAAATCGAATGTGTCAGTCACCGATGCTTCCCCCATTTCCTTCGTCATTCCGGGGCGCGCCCCTTGGCGCGAGCCCGGAATCCATAACCCCGACTGGTGGATATGGATTCCGGGCTCGACGCTTCGCGTCGCCCCGGAATGACGAGCAACTACGACATGAACCGCATCAATTTCTCCAGCCGCGCGATCTTGCCGCCATAGGGCGGATAGAGGTCGGCGAGGCGGTTGAACTTGGAGCGATAGAACACCGGCTTCAGCTTGCTGAACGTGCGAAAGCCCCATTCGCCGTGATAGGCGCCGGTGCCGGATGCGCCCACGCCGCCCATCGGCTGGTTGATTTGCGTGAAGTGAAACAGGCAGTCGTTGATTGTGACGCCGCCGGAGATGGTGCGCGCCAGCACCTCGTCGCGCGCGGTGCCGTCCTTGCCGAACCAGTACAGCGCCAGCGGCCGGTCGCGATGGTTGATGAAGGCGATGGCATCAGTGGGATCGCGATAGCTGAGAACGGGGAGCACCGGCCCAAAAATCTCCTCCTGCATCGCCGCCATCGCTTCGGTCGCACCGACGATCAGCGTCGGCGGGAATTTGCGATGCGCCTTCCAGTTCGGATCGTCCGCCTTCGCCGGCTGCAGGATTTTTGCGCCGCGCTGCGCCGCGTCCGCGACAAGGCCTTCGAGCCGCGCATAATGCCGGTCCGAGATGATCGAGGTGTAGTCCTTGTTCGAGGGATCGGTGCCGAACATCCGCCGCATCTGGGCGCGCACCTTCTCGGCGAAGGCCTGCAACGAGCGCTCCGGCACCAGCACATAGTCCGGCGCGATGCAGGTCTGCCCGGCATTGAGCAGCTTGCCGTAGGCGATGCGCTCGGCCGCTTCATCGAGGTCGGCCGAGGCATCGATGATCGCAGGCGACTTGCCGCCGAGCTCGAGGGTAACAGGCGTCAGGTTACGCCCCGCGGCCTCCGCGACCAGCCGCCCGACCCGGGTCGAGCCGGTGAATACGAGGTGATCGAACGGCAGGCGCGCAAACGCCTCTGCGATCTCGCCCTCGATGCCGGTGACGAGCAGCTCGGTCGCATCGAATCGCGCGGCGACCGTCTCCTTCAGCAGGCCTGCGAAGTGCGGCGTGAGCTCGCTCGGCTTGATCAGGACGCGGTTGCCGGCGGCGAGCGCGCCGATCGCGGGCGCGAGGGTGAGCTGGAGCGGATAATTCCAGGGCGCGATGATGCCGACGACGCCGAGCGGCTGCGGCATCAGCCGGTTGCGCGCGGGCAGGAATTGCAGCGCGGTCGCGACCCGCTGCGGCGCCATCCAGCTCTTGAGGTGCTTTGTGGCATGCCGGATCTCGGAAAACAGCAGCATAGTCTCGGCGATGGTGGTCTCGACCGCCGAGCGGTGGCCGAAATCGGCCGAGATCGCCTGCCGGAAACGCTCTTCGTTGTCGGCGACCACGGCACGCAGCCGCGCCATCCGGTCGAGCCGCTCGGCAAGGCCGGCCGGCGGCTCGTCCCGCGACCGCGCGACCATGGCGTGGAAGGCCTCCTCCAGCGCTCCGACCGGGGCGCTCGTCAGGGATTTGTCCACGGCGTTCCTCCCTCAAGGGCGCGTTTCGGCCCTCATCTTGTTGCCGCAAGCTGGCCCTTTGTGGAACTTCTGGCAAGAGCACAGGGAACGCAGCCGAAATCGGTCGCTTCCGCTGTCATAAAGTCGAAAAAAACGTTCCCGCGGCCCTTTCCAAAGGCTGCTCGGGTTGGTACATACGCCCCGCACCCGAGGGCTTTGCCCGGGGTTGCCTTCCAAGGAAGCCTTTGGGACGGACGAGAAAGCCACGCGAACAGCGCCGGCCTCAACCGACCGTCCCCGGGATCTGACCGAAGGCAAAGCAAGTGTTTAACGCGGGGTGGAGCAGCCCGGTAGCTCGTCAGGCTCATAACCTGAAGGTCATAGGTTCAAATCCTATCCCCGCAACCACTGATACCGACACTCCCGTAGCCGAGGCTGCGGGAGTTTTGGTTTGTGCCGCCTTTTCCGCGTTACGCGCAGCAGTCCAGCTCAGGATTGTGCCCAAATCACCATGGAGGGTGGCGTCGATTTGGCCGCGCTTGGCACCCGGCCGGAGAACGATGCGTTCGATCAGACCACGAAGAGCTGGGCGGCCTCGGCCCGGTCTTCAGGACGGTTCAAAGCCTCAGTGAGGTGGGCGACCTTCTTGGCGTAGACTTGCGAGGCGCTCGGGAGAATGTCCGGGGTATCGGCAGGAGCTTCGGCGAGCAGGGCAGAGAGCTCGGTTTTGCGAGCCTCCAGCGCATCCATCGCCGCGATCATCGACTGCTGGAACATGCCCTCCTTGATCGCTTCGACCATTCCATGGATTTGCTTTTCTACCTTCGCCAGTTCAGCGCGCCAAGCATCGCCGCGGGCTCGCCGGTCTCGGTTCAGCCGGTTCATCTCCTCAGCATAGGCGCGCATTGCTTCTGCGATGACGTTTGGCGCCAGCAACCGGTCCTTCAGCCCGCCCAATACGCGATGTTCGAGTTCGCTCCGCGCCAAGGTGCGGCCGTTCGAACAGGACCCGTTGCTGACATGTGCCGAGCAGACGAAGCGATCGGCTCCGCGCAGTGAACAGGGGCCATCGCATAAGCCGCAGAGGACAAGTCCCGAGAACAACGACTTTGGGCGACGAGCACTGTTAAGTCGTTTGTTCGAATGGTGCTCGCGGACAGCTACTGTCACATTGATAAATTTTTCGGCGATCTCACTTTGCTTGGCTTTCACCCGATCCCAGAGTTCATCCTCGATGATGCGAAGCTCTGGAACTTTGGTGACGATCCAGTCGGCCTCCGGATTGAGACGCGAGATGCGTTTCCCCGTCGAAGGATTCTTAATGTAATGCAGCCGATTCCAAACGAGGCGTCCCACGTAAAGCTCGTTATTGATGATCCCGGTGCCGCGCTTGACATGGCCCCGGATCGTCGTGTCATTCCACAGCTGGGTCTCAGGGCCGGCTATGCCTTCGGCGTTGAGCTTCACCGCGATCGCTCGCGGACTGATGCCAGCGGCGAAGTCCCGAAAGATGCGCCGGATTACGCCGGCCTGGGCCGGATCGATCTCTCGGTCTCCCCGGATACGATCTCCGCGCTCGTCGAGCCGTTTGATAACGCGGTATCGGTAGCAAAGCCCGCCACCTGACTTTCCACCCTCTACCCGACCTCGCAAACCACGGTGCGTCTTCGCAGCGAGGTCCTTCAGAAATAGAGCATTCATAGTCCCTTTTAGACCGACGTGAAGCTCGGTGATTTCCCCTTCGGCCAAGGTGACGATCGGAACCCCGGCAAAGCGCAGTTGCTTGAACAGGGTCGCCACGTCCGCTTGGTCGCGGCTGATGCGATCGAGCGCCTCAGCGAGCACGATATCGAACGCACGGCTCTGAGCATCCTGCAACAGGGCTTGGATGCCCGGACGAAGGATCATGCTCGCACCGGAAATTCCGGCATCCTTGTAAGAATTGACGATCGTCCACTTCTCACGCATCGCGCGTTCTCTGCAAATACGAAATTGGTCTTCGATCGAGGCGTCACGTTGATTGTCAGACGAGTATCGGGCATAGAGCGCAACTCGCGTCATTGACTTGTCCTTGCATTCCGCTTTGCGCCGGCACATGGCGCCGTGAAGCAAAAAATATCGAATGAACGCGGCATTTATATGCCGTGCACACCCGGATATGTGATGCAAGGAAAGGCTATCGCGGCGCTCTGGAGTGAACTAAAAGACGCTGCGCTGTGTGCGTCTTTGCTCATATCCCATTTGCTGGTACTCGAGAGCTCCATCTACACAATGGCGATGTGCGATGAGCGTCGGCTAAGCCGCGCCTAGATTGTGCTGGTTTCTTTCTCGGGCGAGGCACAAGCTGATCGACGATCTTTGATATCGTCACGGGCCATTTGTCGTCCGATAAGCCGGGCGAGGCGAAGGATTGAGTGCTCGGGAAGGCTTCGCCTGATTGACTGCTTCCGCTATGGTCGGAAGCCTTGAATTTTCGACGCTCTTGATTTTCAACGCTGTGCCTCCGCTGGGCACAGTCAAAACAAAGCTTCCGTGGACTTGAAAGTACGCGAGGACGTCGAGGCGGTCTTCGGATACATCTTCGTATAAGTGGGCCGCTTCGAAGCCGAATCCGCCGGCCTCTTCATGTCAATTCGGACGGGACTCGCAAGGATCGCCTAACAAGCGGGTCAACCTCACCGACACCGCACGAAACCGCGAGACGTCCTGTCCTCGCAACATGCGGCTGAGAGAGGTCCGGCGACATCAGGTGTCCTAGCCCGTCATTGGGCGCGAGCGACCCCACCGCGCCACCAGAATTCACCATGTGCTTCCGGATGGCTCGTCAGGTCTTTGTCGCCGTCTTGGCAATCTCCGTCTCGACGCCGGTCGCGCAAGCCTTGGCGAATGAGTAATCCATGCTCGTGGACGCCACACTCTTCACGAATTCGCTGACGACGTTTTCCCTGGAGTAAGGGCCGGTCGCCTTGAACTTGGCGATAGCTCCATCCGCGGCTGTAAACTGAGCGACGCACAGCGGTACCAGAACCGACATCCTGCCACTGGTCTCCGCCGAGGCGCGCATGATTCTAGCGTTCTCCCCGGTGACCCAACCGCCCCAGGCAAATCCAATCGCCATGGTCGCCACCGCGCCGAAAGCGATTCCTTGAAGGAAGCGGGTCCGCGCCTCGCCTTGTAATATTGCAGGAAGTTTCATGATGGTTGGCCTTCCGTGAGCGCATGAGGACGTGCATCGGCGCTGCTGACGCACGTTGGTAAACCCAATTTTATGATTGCGCCTTCCGATGGCACGTGAGCTGCTACTACGACGATACGCGGCGACTTCGGAGGTCGCTGCTTTCTGGGCAGCTTCAAGGTGAGCATCCGCCAACCTCTAGCCGAACACTATATCCCTGGAGTGACCGTGTAAATGGAGTGACCGTGTAAATGACGATCCGCTCTGGCTCGACTGCAGATCCAGGCCGCGCGACGAGCCGCGGCCGCTTCCCCTAGTCAGACGAGCCGCTTTGCCAGAGCGTCACGGCTACGACGAGCCGAGTGTAATTGGCGTGTCTGAATTCCTCATCCCAACGGATAAGATCGTAAGCGATCTTGTGCGGCGTATAGGCACGGAAGTTGAAGCCAGCCGAGAGATGCCGCGCAGCGGCACCTTCCATGGCCTCCTTGGTGATCTCCGTCATACGGCGCCTTTTTTGCAAACCCGCCGAAAGACCTGCGCTGGACACCTGATCGTGTTCGGCGTCGTTGGCGCGGGGCGTTCGGACGCGCGATCGAGACTGAGTACCTTGAGCCACTGTAAGCACCCACGCTGCTAAACGTGCTTCCGCTCAAGGCCGGGCTCCTTGCTCGGGACCACGCTGCGCTTCCCGGTGGGGAATAGCCAGTGAAATCGGCGCCGCGCTCAAGGCAAGCGTTCACTGGAACCCTAAGCGGCCGGGTTGATTAGCTCAAGAGCGGAACGAAATGGCCTGATGCGCCACCTCGCAGGCATGACTGTCTCCGCCTCTCAGTGTCGCGGCGGCGCGGTTGTCACACTCCAATTGAATGATGTCCAATATGTCTGGGTCGAAAGCGGTTCGTCAGAAGTCACCAGCGGCGACAGGTGAGCAAGGCCGGGTAGTTCGGCTAACGCTTGAGCTTCTCGATCAGGTTGACGCTTGGGCACTCAGCCAGAAGCGAAGGCCCAACCGATCAGAAGCGATACAGCTGCTGGTGAAGACGGCGCTGGACGGCCTGCGTGATCGGTCTATGCGCCAAGCTCCGAAGTCGAAGCGTGAGAGCTCTCGGATCCGGGCAAAGGAGCTGGCCTCTGACGCAATCGACGGGATGGGCGATGCGGATGCGACATCTGAAGACAGGGCAAGCCGGAAGGGGAAACTAATGAAGGGCCCCGAAGAATTTCGCAACGTGCGGCGGGACAGATCGAACAGTTGAGGCTGATCGTGTGACAGGACGACAGCCGTATCGATGTCCGAGTCGTCAGGCAAGCGACACACCGATTGGTGGGACTATATGTGATCCAATTTTCTGGAGCGCTCCATGAATCGGTATTTCTTTGACATCCAAAGTGGTCGCGATTTCTTTGCAGACGAGGAAGGTCTACCCCTTCCCAATCTGAAAGCCGCCGAAGTCAAAGCAATGCAAACCTTGACTGGAATCGCCAAGGAATCCGTCTTCCAAAGCAAGCGGCCGGATTTGGCAGTGGAAGTGCGCTCGAGCACCGAACAGCTGTTCTGCGTTTCGATAGTCCATCGGAACTCGAGCACCACGCATTGAAGCCGGTTCCCAAAGGCCAATAGAGTCCTGCTCGCTTGGATCCGCTACCGATCGATGCATAGGTGCGCCGGTCTTGCCGCGGCGTGAGTGTAGCGATCGCTTTCCGACACACCCACATCCGGCACGGCAAGGGCAAAACGACCGTCGTCCCGAAGGTTCGGCCAAAGTCGAGCGATTCTCCGAAAGTCGCGCGGTTCCTCGCAGGCGAAGTCAGTTGTGACAGCCGCGAAGCCAGTGACTATACTCTAGACTCGGCGCTTCGGAGTGCAGGCACGGCATTCGCGAGCGGAGGGCTTGTGCCTGCTCGATCGAGGGCTCGCGTCATCTACTTGGGGGGGCCGGCTTGAGCAATTCCACTGAGCGGCCAACGTACGAACGCCTGGCTGACTTCATTCGACAGAACCAGGCTCCGATCGTGAAGGAATGGACGGAGTTCGCTCGAACTCTATCACCGGCCAGCGACCGGATGACGAAGTTGGCTCTGGAAGATCATATCGTCGATCTTCTCGGGTTCGTGGCGGACGACCTCGAAACCGCACAAACCCCGCGGGAGCAATTTGATAAATCGCGAGGCGACGGCACGAATGATAGCGCCTTTTCTCAAAGCGCGGCTGAACTCCATGCCGCTCTGCGTCTGGCCGACGGCTTTGACATCGATCAGATGGTGTCGGAATACAGGGCGCTTCGCGCAAGCGTGGTCAAGCAATGGGTTGCCCACCATCGGAGCCTTGCGGACACCGATATCGAGGACTTGACGCGGTTCAACGAAGCGATCGATCAGGCCGTGACCGAGTCGGTTGCCCACTATACGAAGACGATAAACGACTCGCGCAACCTGTTTCTGGGCGTCCTCGGCCACGACCTGCGCAATCCTCTCGGTGCCGTTTCAATGGGCGCTCAGTGGATGGAGCGATCTGGGACAACCGACGCAAAGCAGGCCAGGGTAGTTTCCGAGATCAGGCTGGCGGCCGGGCGGGCGACACAAATTCTGAACGATCTGCTCGATCTCACCCGCTCGTCCTTCGGCACTCAAATCCCCGTCACAAAGACCAACAACGACGTTGCGGCTTTGTGTCAGGAAATCGCGGATGAGTTTCGCGCCGTCAACCCAGATCGGAAACTTGAGGTCACGAAGGAGGGCGATCCGTTGGTTTCCTGCGACCCCGCCCGCCTTGGACAGGTGCTGTCCAACCTGATGGGCAACGCAGTCCATTATGGCGACGCAGCGTCGCCCATCACGGTGACTGTCGCAGGTAACGATCCCGATGCTATGACCATCGAAGTGCACAATCTCGGAACCTCGATCCCGCTTGATGCGCAAAAATCAATCTTCCAATCCTGGACGCGAGGCCAGGAAGTCGGTGACCCGTCGGAGCACAGTACCCACCTTGGCCTTGGCCTCCACATCGCGAAATTGATCGTCGAAGCCCATGGCGGCGAGATCTCTGTGGTATCCAGCGAACAAACAGGCACGCGCTTTTCAATCCGACTGCCGCGCAAATGACCAGTCATGCTTCCTTATGGAAAGGGCTTGCGGCGTCGACGCGCTAACCTTGCGGCGATGATCGGGCAAGGCCGCTGGACGCACATTGCCGAGCGAGGCGAGTGCTGCGGTCATTCGGCGGAAGTCGTGGCGGCGCACGGCGAAACCTCTCGCTAACCGTTAGCCGCATTGGGTCCGCCAGAAAGACTGATCAGAAAAGAAGCGGCCATTCGGAACGCCGGCTGCTGCGATGGCTTAAAGGCGTGACTGCGGGATATCCCGGCCGGTGACGTCTCCTGCATTAGAAAGGACTAATATGCCAGAGCAAAGCTCTCCTCGTGGCAGTTGCGTCTTGGTCGTCGAGGATGAACCAATGCTCCTCTTGATGGCGAACGACCTCGTCGAGGATGCGGGACTGCATCCGCTGCTTGCCGGCAATGCCGATGAGGCCATCAGAATACTCGAAGCCCGACAGGATGTCTGCGTTGTCTTCACAGATGTCAGGATGCCTGGTTCGATGGACGGCGTTGGGCTCGCGGAAGCCGTTCGCGAAAGATGGCCACCGATCAGGCTCCTGATCGTCTCGGGCCATCTCGTCAAAGGTTCTGAGCTGCCCGATGGGGCAAGGTTCTTCCACAAGCCGTACCCGTCGGAGGCGATCATCTCGGCGCTCCGAGAGCTTGCTGCCTGACCGTGAAGAGCGTTGCTTGTCCGGCGCAACAGGTTGCTGAAGGGGCCTTTGGCGCCGCTATGATCAGTATTGACCAGCGCGTCGGACCGTAACTTGCTACTGTCATTGCATCACCGCGCGGCCCTCGGCATCTGTCGGTGACGAGAACGCTGTCGCGCTCCCGCCTTCCCTGGGAAAAGGAGCACGCTATGCAGCGACGCCGTCTCAAGCAGACCACCTCCTTTGAAGAACGCCTTGCCGAACACGGGCGAGTCCTTCGTCAAAAGGCAAAGTCGCTCCCGCCAGGTATCGAGCGGGAACACACAATCCGCAAAGCTCGGCAGGCGGAGACCGGGGCTCAAATCAGCGAATGGCTGTCCACACCCGGATTACCGGCTCCGGAATGAAGGAACGGGAGGGCATCCGGGACGTTCCGCCATATGACCGAGCACAGAAAGCAGCCTGATATTTGGCGGCATCCTGCTGGCGAGCCCTCGCGCTTGCGCACGATATTTGCCGTTCAGTCCCGGTCGTTCGCCTCTTCCTTGATCTCAGGGGGCGTGTGGCCAAGTTCAATTTTTTGAGCCAGTTGGGCACGCTCCTTGTCCGCCGGCTGGTCTTCTCCGCGTACGCGCATGATGCCGTGGCCTGATGGTTTGGTCATGGTGACCTCCTGCTGGACCAAGCCTAGCTTAGCCACAACGTTCCAAATAGGGGGATTGCCCCGACGCCGCGGGTGGGACGGTCGCGTCATCTGGTTGCTTCCGCAATTGGCCGTCGCCGTTATGACGACCTCGCTCTGAACCGTCGCCTCAGCCACTTCCACTTCAGCTCAATCCATCGCAACATGGCGAGGAGAGGCTTTTGCAGGACCGGCATGTCCTGCGCGATGAGAAGAAGCCCAAGGGGGAGCATCCAGAGACCGAAGAGGGGCAAGAAGCTGAAGACGCCCCCGAGAATTAATATCCCCGCGACAATGACACGGATCCAGAATTTGGATGGCTCTCGCAGCCAGCGAATGAAAGTCCCCACTTTCGTGGGCACTCGACGCTCGATCAATGCGAAGTATCTGTTCAGCCCCACTATGACGGAAGCCATGCCAATTCCGATTCGCGCGAGTGTTAAAGCACCGCATCACAAAAATGCTGCTTGGGGAGCCAAACCGACTGGGGGCGGAGTGTTCCTCCGTCCTGGTTGCGCACAGAGGAAAAGGCGGCGAGGTCGCTTGGACATGCAGACCCCAGTGAGGTGCTCTCAACTCGGTGCCCTTGCTTGAGGCGGGGGACGACACGTCACAGGCATCGAGAGATGCCCCATCAAACAAAAGCCGCCGGGCGTTACACCGAACGGCTTTTCTTCGCGGCTCCCAGTCTCCTGGTTCTGCCGCCAGATTCAAACCGTCTTCTCACCCTTTGTTCCCTTCGAGAGTGCGGCTGTCAGCAGATCGGCGGACGGCGCGTGTGCTTGACCCGTAAGGGGCCACTGCCAGCTCCCCTTGTGTTGCAGTAACGCGGGCTCTCCCTCACCACGGCCACTTGCGGAACGAACAAGCAATAGCCATATGGTAATTATCGAGTTTCGGCCGAACGACTTGGCCTCGCCGCTTTCAGCGCGCCTGACTGACGACCTCCCTCCAGATCTCGCTTAGCTTGCTGCGCGCTCGAGCGCGGCTCCGAACACCTGTCCCAAAGGAAGATCACCCATGAATACGGGAACTGTGAAGTGGTTTAACGGCCAAAAAGGCTTCGGCTTCATTCAACCAGACCAAGGAAGCCAAGACGTCTTCGTTCATATCAGCGCGGTTGAACGCGCCGGCATGAGCGGTCTCGATGAAGGACAAAAGGTGTCCTTCGACGTCGTTGCTGACCGCCGGACCGGCAAGTCCGCAGCAGAGAATCTGCGTGTCGCGTAAGCGCGCATAGGATGCCATGCTGCTTTGACCACGGATGTACTGGCAGGGCCCCTGGCTTCGCAAACCCGCGACCGGTTTAACGGCCGCGGGGTTGTTTTTTAGAACGCAAAGAAGATGGCCCTTCGCGCTATGCCGGTTTCCTTCCGCGCTCGTCGCCGTCGGAAATCCAGCTTGAACGAAAAAGTGGCATTTTCCGCCGGCGTTCTCATATAAAATGAATGACAAACTGGCAAAAATCGACAACGCGGCGACGAAGGCTGAACTCCGTCAGATGCTGACAGATGCGGTTCGTAATACCGGAGCGGACTTGCGACCAAAGCCCGTCGTAAGACGTGAGGGCAATGGGCAGCGGCTTGCGCCGATTAGGCTTTGGATAGTCATCGTAGACCGATGGTTCTAAATTTCGGTTGGCGCAGCCAACTGTTTTTCGTGAATTGTGATTCCGAGCAACGGCTCGCGGTGAGCGGCAGCGTGGCGCCTGCGTTAGATAGTTCGCTGTGTCCAGCGGCCGTCTTCGATTGCGCCCCCACTGCATGTCTCCGAGTGCGCCGGCTTTCGCTCCGTAGCGAAGACAACTCGTCACCGTTTGCTCGACGATGCGGCTCTTTGCCGAGCAAGGCCCTTTCCGCTCCGATGAGCATCCTCGGAGAGTTGATTTCTCAGCCCAATAAGGTTCGGGCGGTTGTCACGGCGTCATAAATTTCGATCCGGAGCATCGGGTAGGTCGATTTAAGTGCGCGACCCGACGACTCGGCGGCTTCCGCGGTATCAAACCTTGACTTGAAGTGCCCGTCGACAACGATCGCAAATCCTTCCATCGGCAGTCTATCAGCGCGTGGTGCTCTCGGCTCGGGCTCTTCAGATGAGTGAACAGGCATTTTCATATGAACTCCCATTGTGCAGCGAAAGCATGGCAGGCGGCGCCTCAAAGACCGACAGCATGCCAGCAAAAGAACCTAATCGCGGCATCAGGCGCTGGCAGCCAAGTTGTGTCTCGGAGCGCAGGCAGAGGCGGGACAAGCTTGCCCTCGCCACGTTCTGACAGGAACAACTCTCCCATCGTGGGATTGTCATATTGGTCTATGGCGCGATACCTGACCCCTCAGCTTGCGTCATCCACCCGGGATGGCTCATCGTCGGACGCGCGTCTTGCGATGAGCCGGTTCTCGGAAGGTGCCTGAGTTGGTCTTTCAGGTTCATTCCGCGACCGCTACGAAGAGGGCAAAGTCGCGGGCCTATTCGGCGGGCTTCTCTTTGTGCCGAGACGGAGTGCCCCGATTTTCGTCAGTCTGCTCCGCGTCACCGGGCGTTTTTCCCGCCATATTTCCCGGATTGTAATGGTACTTACCTTTCGGATTTTCACCGGGCTGCTTCTCATCCGGGTTTTTGTTGTTTGCCATCGATCCAGTCGCTTTCTCGGTAAGAGTAACAATGTTGAACAAGACCAACGTCGACATGTTCCATGCCATCATTTATTGCCTTCAGCGCTGGGCTGATCAGTCGGAGTAATCTTGAACCGGCGAGAGCGACAACGAGGCGCTCCAAGTTGCGTTTGGAACGAAGACTCGGCGGCGACCGTTGAGGATGAGCCTGCAACATTTCTCAATTTGCCTGAGTCATCGTGCATGCCACCTGAGGTACTGCACATGGCATCCCCGCGAACACGCTCCCTCTCGCTCCGGTCCGACTACACCACGGCCTTGCGGCGACATCCCGCGCTTATGGCATTTGCTGGGGCGGCTTCCCTTCTCGGCGCCATAGCGATCGTAAATGGGCGAGTCGCCAAGAAAGCGGAACGCGATAACCCGCCTCGTGGGCAGTTCCTGGAGATCGATGGCGTCCGACTGCACTACGTGGAACGTGGCAATGGGCGTCCGCTTGTGCTCCTGCACGGCAACGGCAGCATGATCCAGGATTTTGAATCAAGCGGCCTGATCGATCTCGCGGCCAACAGGTTTCGGGTGATCGTATTCGACCGCCCCGGATTTGGACACAGCTCGCGGCCACGAAACGTGATCTGGACCCCGGAAGCACAGGCAGACCTGTTCAGAAAGGCACTTGATCGTCTGAGCGTTCAGCGGGCGATCGTGCTTGGACATTCATGGGGTGCGGCGGTCGCTCTTGCGTTGGCGACAAGACATTCGTCATTTGTCGAAGCCTTGGTGCTGGCGTCGGGATACTATTTTCCAACCGTTCGTGCTGACGCGGCGGCATCTTCGATGTCAGCGATACCCGGCATCGGCGATGCCATCAGTCACACCATCTCGCCGATCGTCAGCCGCCTCTTGTGGCCTTCCATGTTGCGCAAGATGTTCGGTCCGCGGCCAGTCCCTGACAAGTTCGTCGGCTTCCCCAAGGAATTGGCGTTGCGACCGTCACAGATGCGTGCCAGCGCGGCGGAGGCAACGTTGATGATCCCCGCCGCATTTGCCTCGTCCAAGACCTACGACCAACTTAGGATGCCCATCATCATCATCGCCGGCGATGATGATCGCCTCATCGACATCAACAAGCAATCGGTCAGACTTCACGGCGAAGTCACTCACAGCAAGCTGCACCGCGTCGCTGGGGCAGGGCACATGATCCAACAGTCTGCCACGGCTCGGTTGCTGGCGGCCATCGATGAAGCCGCTGCCGAGACCGAGATTGGCGGGAATGCGCCGCATCGGTTCGCGAGCGCCTAGGAACGCTCCGGCGGGGCCACGTGTTCTCCTTATTCTTCAGTTGGCGAAGAGGCCCGCCGCGGCCGAACCGTCCAGCCGGACCGACTGCTTATCCGGCTAGAGGCTCCTGCAGCCGCATCGCGCCCTTCCGACCGGTGCGAAGCTGACTCAGCGGGTTGGGGCAGGCCCCTGGATCGGGATGGAGAAAAGCGTCGTGGTCTCGCTGTCAAAGTTGCCGCATGAGCCCCCCTGGTCCCCAGGGCAGAATGTCGGCGTACCGGAACCGGTTGCCTCGCCACCGCAGGCGGCCGACGATATCGAAATGCCGCTGCCGTCCAGCCCGCAGACGTTCTTTCTCGGTAGTCTGCTAACACTGGCCGTGCTCGCAGCCATCCATGTGGCAAGCTCGATCATATTGCCCGTGGTGCTCGCCTTCGTGCTGCAGCTCATTCTGCACCCCGTCGTGCATCTGCTTGAGCGTATAGGTCTTCCGCGTGCCATAGGAGCACTCTTGGCGATCCTGGTGGTCGTCGGAGCGCTCGTGGGCTTCGTGGCAGCCTTGTCGCTACCGGCAGCGTCTTGGGCGGAGAAATTGCCGGAGGGCCTGCCTCGCCTCGAAACTCATCTGGTCGTTCTAAAGCGCCCGATCGAAGCGCTGCAGAAAGTCATCCAGCAGGCCGAGCACGTCGCTGACGCTCCCGAGAAAAAGGGAGCCACGGTTTCGGTCCGCAGCGATCTCGGCCTGACCGGCGCGCTCTTCGCTGGAACGCGGGCTGTCATCGACGGCCTGTTCACCACGGTTCTGGTGCTCTACTTTCTCCTGGTCGCAGGCGACGTTTTTCTGCGACGTATCGTCGAGGTCCTCCCAAGTTTTCGCGACAAGAGGCAGGCGGTGGACATCTCCCAGCAGATCGAAGCGGACATATCTGCCTATCTGCTCACAATCACTACCATGAACGCTGCGGTGGGAGCTGCAACGGCGGTTGCGATGTATTTCTGCGGGCTTGGAGACCCCTTGTTGTGGGGAGCCGCGGCCTTCCTGCTCAACTACGTTCCGATTCTGGGCCCACTGTTAGGCACCGTCATCTTCCTCCTGGCCGGAATGTTGAGCTTCGACAGCTTGTGGTGGGCCTTGCTGCCGCCGGCCCTCTACTTCTGCATCCACCTCGCCGAAGGCGAAACCCTGACACCCATGTTGCTTGCCCGACGCTTCACGCTGAACCCGGTGCTGGTCATCCTGTCGCTGGTGTTCTGGTTCTGGATGTGGGGCGTGCCTGGCGCGATCCTGGCTGTTCCGATGCTGGCCATCCTCAAGATCGTCAGCGATCGCGTGCGTCCGCTAAGAGCTTTGGGGCACGTCCTCGAAGGCTAGTCCGGTGTCGCTCTTGGGAGAAGATTGAGGACCGCGCCGTCGGAAGGCGGCCATTGCAGCATGCAGGTTACGCCAGCGGCATTGAGAAACTAAAGCGGGTCTCCGCGGGGGTCGATGCGACGGTCAATGCGCCCCCATGCGCCTTTGCGATCTGAGAGGCGATGTACAGCCCAAGTCCAAGCCCTTGCTTGCTCGCACGGGCCTTGCCGCGGAAGAACGGTTCGAACAGCTTGTCCATCACCGTTTGCGGAATAGCCTCACCCGCATTGGCGACCCAGAGCTCGAACAATCCATTTCGCGTCTCGGCGTGAACGGTGATGGGCTTGTTGGCCGTGCCATGCGTCACGGCGTTGCCGAGCAAGTTGGAAAGGAGCTGGCCGATGCGGATGCGATCGCAGTTTACCGGCCCGTCGACGGCAAACTCGAATTCGATGACGCGACCGGGCGAAGCCAGCCTCAGTTCGTCGATCACCTGGGCAAGGACGGGCTCCAGCGGTCCTTTCGCATCATATTCCAGGGTAATGCCACCGCCCAGACGACCGCGTGCAAAGTCGAGGACGTTGTCGATCATCGAGGCCATGCGCATGACCGTCGTCTGCATCATGGCGACGATCTGCTGCTCCTTCTCATTCTGCACGGTACGGCCGAGAAGTCTCGCGCCGGCGCTGATGGAGGCGAGAGGATTGCGAAGATCGTGACCAAGTACGGCGATGAACTGTTCCCGCAGTTCGGAGGTTTCGTGCTCGAGCAGCAGCACTTCTTGCGTCGCCCTTTCGGCAGCAATGGCCAATTCTCGGCCGGCGAGGAGCTCCTGTTCGTAGCGCCGTCGGTCGGTCGCCTTGATCAACGCAAGACGGATCAGCAGCAGCTTTCCATCCGCATCGCGGCGCTCGTTCGCGTTGGCGATCATGTGGAGCGGCTCACCGGCAGTGGTCACCATGTCGATAGCGAATTCGTTGAAGAAGCCCTGCATCCGCAGCAGCGGCGCGATATGAGTTTCGTAGTAGATGCGGCCTGGCATGGTCAGGAAATCGGTGAAACGCTTGCCGACCATCTGGTCTGCCGGGTGCCCGCTCCACGCCAGCAAGGTCGGGTTGACATGCTCAATGCGGCCGTTCGGGTGCAGGGTGACGTACCCGCACGGGGCGTTGTTGACCATGTCCTCGAAGTCTGGACCGGAGACGCTCACGAGACGAAGGCTCGAATCGCCGCGATGACCTCGTCGGGCGCACTGAGGTTCGGGCAATGCCCGGTCGCGTTCAGGACGATCATTCGACCGCCGGGGATACTACGGGCAACGAAATCGCCGACCTCCTGGGAGGCGATGATGTCTTCGCTGCATTGGAGGACGAGGGTCGGAACGGAGACCTCCGCGAGATCCTTACGGTTGTCGGAGGTGAAAGTCACTCGGGCGAACGCTTTGGCAATATCGGGATCCGTGCGGCAGAAGCTATTCGTGAGCTCCTGACCGAGAGCCGGCCGGTCGGAATTGCCCATGATCATAGGTGCCATCTGCGCCGACCAACCCATGTGGTTGGATTCGAGAAATTCGAGCAATTCATCGATCTGCTTGGCACTGAACCCGCCAACATATCCTTCGTCGTCGATGTAGCGGGCTGAAGGGCCGATGAGCACGAGCTTGCCGAACGTGCCTGGCGCTTGTCGCGCGGCCAGCACGCCGATCATGCTGCTGACGGAATGTCCGACGAAGACGGAATCCTTCAAACCAAGTTCGGTGCCGATTTCGACCACGTCGTCGGCGTAACCCGACAAGGTCGAATACTTGGCCCTGTCGTAGGCCGACAGATCGGATCCGCCGGCGCCGACGTGGTCGAACACAACGGTCATGAAGTCCTTTTCGAACGCCGGAGCCACGAACCGCCACATGTTCTGATCGCACCCGAAGCCGTGGGCGAAGACCATCGCCCTGTCGCCCGCGCCACGAACCTGGACGTTATTCCGTTCGATTACATTTGCCATCCGACCCCTTTGAATCATGCATCATTCTTGCAAGCTTTCCGCAGTTGCCGGGGCGCAGTCCGGTTTGCGAGCCCTAGAGGGGAAACGGACCTGTTTGGACGTTCGAGCTCTCAGCGGGATACCCCGGTGCGCTCCCGGGATCAGAAAGGGCATGAGGAACGTGTCTTGCCTTGCAATGTTTGACTTTGCTGGCTGGAGACAGCCGGTTCACCGCGTGCGTCTGGCAAGGCTTCGCAAGGAAGACGCGATTTGCCGCCGCTGATTCCGGTCAGGTCCCGGCGGGAGCGTCCGAGCAAACCGGAGCATCTGATGGCGCAATTGAACAAGTTGCGAGATGCTGTAGCCGATTTGTTTGTCTGTTCGCTTGCGCAGAAGTGACCGCATGACATCAACCATGGATAGGCGGCGTGCTGGCTCTCCTTCACTGAAGAGCTACGGAAGCCATAATGGAACCTGGCTTGATGCCCCCCCGCTGGTCAATATTGCTCAACTTGCAAGTAATTGTCCTGAACCCATCTAGGACAGCCGGGAGCGTACGCTTCGGTCACAGCGTTCAGGATCCTAGGTCAGCCTGTGAAATGCCGGCGGCAGTGTCTCTCGAACCAGTTCACTTAGATTCAAAGTCTCGCCACTTTCGGCGATGTCAGAGAACAGAACCTCGACGAAGGGATGTTGGCGGTTGAACGCGATACCTCGCTCGTATTTCGCGCGCACAATCCGTTGCAGTGCGGGCAGGTTCAGTCTTCCGAGCGCGTTGTATTGACCTCGGAAAAGACTTTGGCGTCCTCCGCGATGCTCGACAGATTCCGCCCAGATGTCCATCACTTTCCGACTCATGAACGCCTCGACCTGTTTGTTGTCGTCCCGCGCAATGAGCCGGAGCCCGTCCATGGTGTGCGGTCCGTCATCGATCCGAAGTTGCGCAAGTGACATGGCATCCTCCTATTGTCGACCACTGTTCATATCTGCAGCTGGTGCCACTCTCCTGCCGGCTGGCACGATCAGAGACACAGGATAGGATATGGGTATGGGAGGGTCGAATAACGAGGGATGCAAAGCAGACTCAGTAAAGAGTCGTGTCGCTGCTGCCTTCTACAATAATCCCGTCAACCTCTCCATGGTGAGCTATATTGACCAGCGCGTCGCGCCGCCGGGCTTCTATGCTCCACCTTAAGATCGTGCCGCGCACAGGGCCAGCGCCTCCTCGTCTGAGATGACCGAAAACGCCCGCTGATGGGCGCACAGTGAGCCGCGCCGCTTGGAAAGTGGCTCTTCCCTAGAATTGCGAACAATCAAGGAGTAAAGTCTGCCCAACGGGTCCGCTCCCGCAAGTTCCAGCCGGCAAGAAGCGGCTGTTCGTCGCTTGGTCGAGAAAGTCGTTCGCTTGGCAATCGATCGAAGCGGGCAAGTCTCGTCGATCCAAGGGAGTCCACGCGTGGCGAAGTCGACCAAGGACATGTTCGACCCCCAGAAATTTCTCGCCAGGGTGGGCACCGGCAAAGCCATTCTGACGTTTCGCAAGAACCAGCTTGTGTTTCAGCAAGGCGACCCTGCTGACTCAGTGTTCTACATTCAAAGCGGCAAGGTCAAGCTGACGGTCGTTTCGGAGCAGGGCAAAGAAGCAGTCGTCGCCATTCTCGAGCCCGGTCAGTTCTTCGGCGAGGGGTGCATGAATGGTCACCCTCTGCGGATGTCGACGACAGCGGCGATGGAAGATTGCGTCATCACATCGATAACCAGAGAATCGATGATGTCGGCTATTCGTGACGAGCCGAAATTCTCCCAGCTGTTCATTTCGTATCTCTTGACCCGAAATAGCCGGATCGAGGAGGACCTGATCGACCAGCTATTCAATTCCAGCGAACGGCGGCTTGCTCGTCTGCTGTTGCTCCTCGCCAATTTCGGCAAGGAAGGCAGTCCGCAGCCGATCAGCGCGAGCATCAATCAGGAGACATTGGCTGAAATGATCGGAACGACACGATCGCGGGTCAGCTATTTCATGAACAAGTTTCGAAGATTGGGGCTCATCAGCTATAACGGCCACATCGAAGTCCACAACTCGTTGTTGAGTGCGGTGTTGCACGAGAAGCCTGTGCTGAGAGAGCGCGACTAGAGGGACCGTCCCAAGCGACGGCCCCAGAGCGTGGGGGCGCAATGAGGCCGTCATTTCCTCGGATGCTTTGGGGGGCGTTTGCATCCGGTCGTGCTTACCAAGTTGCGCCACCGACATTCGTTCCGGCAGAGGCCCAACTCGGTTTCGTACTGACAAATCCCGTCGCAAGTCCGCGATCATTTCTCCAAGCGATTCAGGGTCCAGACTCGCTGTATCCTGTGCTCAGGAAGAAGGGATCTCGTCGGTCCACACTTTGAAGCTGACCAAGGTGTTGGGGCCAAACGTCTGGGTAATCGGCACGTCGGCAGCGTCACGTCCTTGAGAAATCAGCACACGTCCAATCCGGGGGACGTTGTTGCGTGGATCGAATGTGTACCAACGCCCGCCGATATAGGCTTCGAACCATCCCGCGAAGTCCCCTGGGGCATAAGGGGGAGGCATACCAATGTCGCCGAGATAGCCGGTGCAGTATCTGGCGGGAATGTTCATGCAGCGACAGAACGTGACGGCCAGATGCGCGAAGTCCCGGCACACGCCCTTGCGCTCGTTGAAGACGTCCCGGGCCGTCTTGGTTGCATGCGCGTGCTCATAGCCGAATTCAATGTGATTGTGAACGAAATCACAGATCGCCTGAACACGGGCCCATCCGGGCGAGACCTTCTCGAAGAGTTTCCACGCGACATCGGACAGCTGGTCGGTTTCGCAATAGCGGCTGCCGAGCAGATACACGATCGTCTCTGCCGGCAAGTCCTCGACCGCGTGTTGGGTAGCCGAGGGCACAACGACGTCCGGCAAGCCCGTGTCGCGAACGATCCCGTCAGCCGCCAGGCGCATTCGACCCGCTGGCGCAACGATGCGGCTGCACCAGTTACCGAAGCCGTCACGATAGGGGACGATCGCAACCGAGGGCGTGGTGGTCAGATAATCGGGGACGATAACGTCCGATGCCCGGGAAAAATGAACGCCCAGGACCATGATCATGGGCGTGGGCTGCGGAAAGTCGTAGATCATCTCATAGCCGACCCGGATCTTCACGCGGCGTCCTCCAAAGTCGACAAATTCCCGCGGCTGCTAATCGTGAGCATGGCTCGTCGACACAGCGCAGCACTGCAAAAGTGCCAACGCGTTAGTAGTTGCCGTGTTCCTGTCCGTTCATTGAGCAACTCTATGACAGAGCTGACGTCGTTTTGACGTTCACGTCCACGTCCATTCCAAGCTCATCCTCGCGAGTTCCCCAATAACTGCCAAACAGGGGAACAGCTTGGCTCGGGACCCTGGCCACCGCCACGCGGATCAGATCTCGGTTTCCGACGATCCCATTGGTCGGATCGAACTCGACCCAGCCGGAGCCGGGGACGTAAATCTGACACCAGGCATGAGTGGCTCCCCCGCCCAGCCAGGCTGGACCATCGCGATCCGGTACGTAGATATAGCCGGTGATAAAGCGTGCGGCGAAACCTAGGCTTCGCGCGGCTTCAATCATCAAGACGGCAAAGTCCCGACAGCTGCCCTTCCTGCGTTCAAGTGTCGTGGAGGGACTTTGCGTTCCTGGCGCCGTGCGGCGGTCATATGCAAAGCCATCCGAGATTGCTTCATTGAGGGTCATCAGGACCTGGCCCGTACGGCGTCTGGTCCCGCGCACGAGAAACGTATCCAGCCACCGGCCGAGATGATCTTCCGGGTGCGAGAACCATCTTTGAACATAGGGTGCCAGGTCCGGCGCCTCATCATCCTGATACGCAAATGGATGGTCCTTCGCGTGGGCCTCAATTCTGAAGTCGGGCGCATTCTCCGGCGTGTGGTCGACCTTGATGATACACTCGAATCGCAAGTAGTCGCTGTCACAGGCAAATTCGACCTGCGCAACACAATTCCCGAAGACGTCGTGCAGCCACCTCACCTCCGAGGGCGCGGGCGTCACATCGAGCGAGAAATCAATCAGTCGCTGGTCGAAACTGTCGCGCGGGCGCGCCATCAGTTGATGTCGGCCCAGCCTGACCGCACGCCGGTACCGATATGTTGTGACATGCCGGACGAGGAAGATCGCCATAATGTTGCCGATCGACGAGAGGTGAGGGCTAGTTAGGATGGCCGCTTGACGCGGATGGTCGGGCGATGTTGGGCGCCTCAGGCGTGGCCAATCATCGTGCGAATCCCAGCTATGATCTGCCAGGCTTGGAGCGGCTTACCGTAGAATCTGCTGCGGGGGGGAAGATCGATGCTGGGCGGGTTCAATTGCTCGGACATCAGGATGATATCGATCGCCGGCCACCGTTTACGCACGGTACGCGCGAGGCCCATGCCGTCCATGCTGCCCGGCAGCTGGATGTCGGCGCAAACGAGCGCGATGTCGGATCTGGAGCTCAGGATTGCGAGGGCTTCGTCGGTATCCCGCGCTTCCAACGGCGTGTAGCCGGCGTCTTCCACCATGCCAACTGCGCGCATGCGGAGCACCATCTCGTCTTCTACGACGAGAACGATGGCTGGACTGCGTGACGGACCGAACGTCATCGGTAACTCTCCGCAATGCGGGTGCGAGTTGATCCTAGGCATCTCGTCCCCCGATGGCTGCCTCGCTGGGGTATCCCTCGTGCTGCTGAAATGTTCCATCATGCAGAGACTTTTGGCGCTGGCGGCGCGGGCCCGCGCAGGCGAGCAACTACCACTGAATGAGCACCGCACCAGCGATCACAAGCGCGAAGAAGATCGGCAGCAGGACCGGCGGTACCAGCCACTCGCGGAGTCCGAATTTGGAGATGTTCGACATATTGACCGCCTCTTGGTCGCGGCGGGAGCACGATGCTCTCAGTCACCGATAACAGCCGTGAACTCGCGGTGATATTCGAGATATAATGCCCATCGGCGGAATAACGAGGTCAAGCAGAACTATTTGCTGTGACAGGGGCGAGCAGAGTTGTAGTTCGCTTTCAACGTAGCCACTTAAGGGTTGGCGCAATCGCCTTAACGCTCTTTCCCCCTCGCCATGCTTGGCCGTTGCGAGCGTCGATGCAGATTGGCCATCGACCGGCGCAAAATCGGATAAGTCGGCAAGGAAGTCTCCTTCACCGACAACTGATCGGCCCCGACCATATGATCGAGTTTCCAAACCATAGCCGTTCATACGACCGCACGCGGCGTGCCGTACGATTCTGGGGACACGACAGCGCTATCGAGGCATCGTTTTTCATCGACGAAGATGCGCTGAAGCGAATTCAACCAGATGCCGGTTACGATGAAACGGGCTTTCTCCGCGTGTTCGATTGCAATCGCGACTTGATATGCGCCGCCGCTGCCAAGGTGTACGTCCGCGGCAGTAGGGGCTCTTACGATTTGGTCGCCGGTAATTTTTGAACCGATTGCGCTTTGTGAGGGCTTCGTCTCATCCGAAACTGCTCAACGCTTGCCGAAACGTCGGCCCTTCAATCTGAAAAGATGTCAGGCGGCGCGTCGATCGACGTTGGTCCTGATCAGCTTGGCCACGCGCCATCGTTCTGGCGGGCCATCTGCTCAATTCCCTTGTTCGGAATGGCGAAAAATCGCCGCGATTGTTTGTTCTCCCGATACCAACAAAATGCCACCAAACGGACGGAGGCGGTGAATTTTTGCGTGTGTTTTCAACGCGATCGAGGGCTGCCGACACAGGAATACAACAATATGATGCACTGTATTTACTGGCAAAAATAAAACTGCAGGCTGCCTCGGCAGCAGGCACCGCTCATCGCGTTCCGGTCTCCAAAATCGCCCCCGACCGGAATCGAACCCGGTTCTGACTCGAAGTCCCAGCGGGGACTCGACCTAACGTAACGCGAGGTTAAGGGCGGGCCTATGTCGCGTGCACGCGAAACCGGTATCGATAACGCGGGATCGCGCGACGCTGATCCGCGATCTGCTGGGCGTCCAATGACGAGAGCGTCCTAATGTCCGAAAACACTGAACAAGGCGCTGCGGACCATGGACTGCGATAATGCCCCGGCGGCGACCACCGCGCGCACGCGTCCGCTCGACCGCGTCGACCTGCTGAGCGAGTAGGTCGCGTTCGACGACGATGTAGTCGGAAGCCCAGCTCGCCCATAGTACGGAGAAAAAGAGCGCCACTGCGCGACGAGGTGGTACGGCGCCAGCTTTGGGACAATAAGAACCAGGCATCTGTAACCGTGCGGCCTAGCGGGCCGAACGGTGCGTTTAATACAACATAAAGTTGATCGCCTTGATAGCCTGAGCGACGATGCGCCCGCCGTTTCGCTACGCAGACGGCGGCCTAGCTCGCCCTCGTTTCGAGCCTCGGCAGCGAAGCGTGATATTCATCCACGCTGTCGAGGTCGATCATGGTCTTGCCCCCCATCTTGTAGGCCCTGATCCTCTCGTGGGCGATCAGCTCGTAGGCCTTAGTCTTTCAGAATTTGCCATAGCGGCAACCGTCCTTGAACTCGACGAGTCGGCGCCGCTCGTTGTTATCATTGTCAACCATGGTTCCTGCACGTGCTCCGATGATCCCGGCCAGAATCGGATCGAGCGCCGTTGAGCGAGATGGGCATTTCCATGGCGCGACCTTGGTGTCGATGCGGGCCTCCTAGGAAGGCGCTGGATTTGTGGTAGCTGACGAGGTTGCTGTTGACTTGTTTCGACGCCATCTGCGCGTTGCTCAACTGTCCGGGATGCGTTGATCCATATCGCCTACGGTGCCAAACAAAAGGCCGGTCCGTCCGATTTGTACGCTACGGCGCGCAGCGGTTAGCGGCGGGATCACCAGTCCGGCACGTCGATCGATTACGAAGGACGCATCAGCAAACGAGGCGACGTCGCCGTACGCGAGGCGCTTTGCGAGGCGGCCGCAAGCCTGCTGCTGCGGGTCAGGAATGATCGGCACTGCGGGCATGGGGCCTGCGGATCGCCAAACGGTCGAGCATGCTGTGCGCGATCACCGCGGTGGCACGGAAGCTGGCAAGCATTCTGCACCGGATGTGGGTTAGCGAGACCGACTTCCACGTCGGGTTTGGCGAAGATCACGCAGCGGCTGCGGTTGAAACCGGCGCAGTAGTCGCGGTGCAGGTGACGACAGATTAGCGCTGGGCTACCGCGGTCATGAAGCTCAGCGCCGCGATCGGACCGACGCCGGGAATCTGCATGAAGCGCCGGCACAGGACGCGGCTCGATCGGGAGATCCGGCTGGCGGCAGATGAGACCGGCTCGATCGATCTTCGCCCAGAGAACCCCGGCCAGTCCGATCCCGAGATCCGGCGCCTGATGGTCGGTCGCCTTCAACATTTGGAGAAGATGGGCCTCGCCGCATCTGCCGCATCGGGGGAATGGATGGTTGGGCTCGAGGCCGAGCGCAGCTTGCGCGATCTCGGCATGCGCGGCGACATCATCAAGACCATGCACACCCGTATTCGGTGCCTTGTCGACGCGCGCGCAGAGCACATCGGTGGTCCGGGCGAAGGCGTCCGACAATGCGGCGCAGAGGGATTTCAGCACAGGAGTAGTGACGTCGCTCGGGAACAGCAGGGTGTGCACCAAGGTCGCACAGCCGATGCCGAGCAGGATCTCCTCGACACGCGACAGCGCGGTCACAAATACCATCGCCGGAACGTTGACGCTCGAGAACGCGATTGTCGTCGCGGTGTAGCCTGCCAGCAGGAAAGCATAGCTGCGCGGCGTGCGATCCTGCAAGGAGATATAGAGGCAGAGTCCGGCCCATGCGGTAACGGCAACCGACAATAACGCGGGTTGATCGACCAGGATCGGGACCAGCGCCAGCGCCACGCAGGCGCCCAGCAATGTCCCGACAAAGCGGTAGACGGCGCGTGACCGAACCGCGCCGGCGAACGGCTGTGCGGTCAGATAGACCGTGAGCATCGCCCAATACGGCCGCTCCAATCCGAGCCGGAAGGCAAAATAGATCGCGAGCATTGCCGCGATGAAGGAGTTCGAAGAGAACAGCGCCCATTTCGGATCGAGCCGGCCGGGCGCTGCTGTTGCGAGAAGCCGAGACAGAAATGGTGAAGGCATGATGTGATCGTCCGTGAAGCACGGAGACCATAGGCGTTGCTGCGTCGAGAGAATTTCGTTATTCTGCCAATTAATTGCTAAAGGATGACAATGCGCGGCACGCTCTATCAGCACTATCGGCGGTTCGATCCTGACATTTTGGACCGTCCGATCGTGGCCGGCATGGTGGATACCCGGGAGCAGGAGGACGAGCTGCCGGTTCACATCCATCGCAAGGGACAGCTCGTCCTCGCCCAGCGCGGCGGTGTGACGTGCGAAGTGCCGAGCGGCCTGTGGATGGTCCCGCCGCGCTGCGGCGTCTGGATTCCCGGCGGTATGCCCCACAGCAATCGCGTCAGCGGCAACGCCAGCCTGCTGTTTCTCTATGTGGACATGGATGCGGCGAGCGTGCCGCAGGAATGCTGCACGCTGTCGATCTCACCGCTGTTGCACGAGCTGATCCATCGGATGGCGACGCTGCCCCCGCTCTACGATCCCGACGGCCCGCCCGCGCAGATCGCCGCGGTGCTCCTCAACGAGTTGATCGCCATGCCGACCGAACGGCTGCATCTTCCGATCACGCGGAGTTCGAAACTGCGTATGATCGCCGATGCCTTGATGGACAATCCGGCCGACCGTAGGACCGTGGCGGAGTGGGCGCAAGCCGTCGCGCTCGGCGAGCGGACGCTGATGCGCATTGTGCTCGCCGAGACCGGCATGACCTTCAGTCGCTGGCGTCAGCAGCTTCAGATCATCGTCGCCATCCAGAAATTGTCTGCTGGCAACACGGTTCAGTCCGTGTCCGAGGCGCTCGGCTACGAGTCGGTGAGCGCGTTCATCACCATGTTCAAGAAGGCGCTTGGCAAATCGCCGGCGCGCTACTTCTCCGAGCGCGAGGCCGGCCAGACTGGCCCGGGGGAGACCTGCCGCGATACGAACTGCAAGCTTCGCCGGATGCCTGAGGTGCGGGACGCGCTCAATGGACTTTCGAAACGCGGATGGCTGGAGTTAGAGCGCTTCGTTTCGGACGATCTCGATGCCGAAGCCTGACAGTCCCTTGAAGTGATGCGTCGACGACGTGAGGTGACGGATGGAGCTGATCTTGAGATCCCGCAGGATCTGGGCGCCGACACCGATCTCGCGCCATTGCCGATTACGGTCGTCTTCGCGCGAACTGATCGGGCCTAGCGGCGCAGGCGGAACGCCCGCCGCGCCGTCGCGCAGATAGACGAGCACGCCGCTGCCATTATCCTTGAAGCGTTGCAGAATGACGTTCATCTTGGCCTGTTCCTGACCCGAGAACAAATCGCGCAGGATGTTGGGTTTATAGAAGCGCGTGAGGACGTTGGTGCCGTCGCCCAGTTCTCCGTAGATATAGGCGACGTGATGAATGGGGTCGAACGGCGAGCGATACGAATAGCCCTGGAGCGGGCCGATCGAGCTCTCCGCCGTGACGCTCGAGACGCGCTCGATCAGCGTCTCGCGGGCCTGCCGGAAGCTGATGAGGTCTGCGATGGTGACCTGTTTCAGCTTGTGCTTGTCGGCGAACGCCGCGACTTGCGGACCCTTCATCACCGAGCCATCGTCGTTCATCAGTTCGCTGATGACACCGACCGGCTCGAGACCTGCCAGTCTGCACAGGTCGACGGCGGCCTCGGTGTGACCCGAGCGCATGAGTACGCCACCTTCTTTTGCGATCAGCGGGAAAACGTGTCCCGGCCGGCAAAAATCGCCGGCGCCGACGTTGGGGTTGGCGAGTGCACGGCAGCACGAGGCCCGCTCTTCGGCCGAGATGCCCGTACCGTTATCCGGCCGGTAGTCCACTGACACGGTGAACGCCGTGGTGTGAGCCGAGTCGTTGTTGACAACCATCGGGTCAAGCCGCAGGCGTCTCGCGTCTTCGAGGGTAATCGGAGCGCAGACGATTCCCGATGTATGGCGAATGATGAAGGCCATCTTCGCAGCCGTACACCGCGAGGCGGCAACGACGAGGTCCCCTTCGCCCTCGCGATCGTCGTCGTCGGTGACCACGACGATTTCGCCGTCGGCGAGCGCCTGCAGGGCCGCTTCGATCGATCCCGTCATCTCGGTCGCTCTGCTCGCTGGAACCGACGGGTGCTCGCGTTGGGTCGTGTGCGGATTGTCAGGCTCGCAGCGCCGCTCGAGCACTCTGCCGATCTTAACTTCACCATTATTGCCAACTGGCCGGAGCCCATGGCGGGGCGCCTCATAGCCTTTCCACGCTGTAGCTGGGACGATTGGTGTCGAGCCCGATCGGCGCATCGGACAGCAAAGGACCGGTTGGGTCGTATCGGGGTCTTGGTGAGCGCTCCAGAGGGCGCGAGGGGGTGGCGCAAGCCTTGACGGTGACCGGCCGATTGGCGTCGATCGGCAGCACGGTCTTGTGCGAAATGCGCTTGAGGGCCAGATTTGATCGAATGCTGCTGACGCCGGGAATGCGGGATAGTTTGTTGACAATCAGGTCTTCGAGATCTTCGATGTCGGCCGCCATGACGCGGAGCATGTAGTCGCTCTCACCGGTCATGAGATAGCATTCCATTACCTGGGCCAGCCGGTCGATGGATCGGGTGAAATTCTCGAGGGACGTCTGGACCTGCTTTTCCAGCTTGATCTGGATGAAAGCCGTTACACCAATGCCGAGCACGGCGGGATCGAGAAGGGCGATCCGTCGATCGATCACGCCGAGTTTTTCGAGTGTTCTGACGCGTGCCAGACACGGCGACGGCGAAAGATTGACGCGTGATGCGAGCTCGACATTGGTCAAGCTCGCATTCTGCTGGAGCTCGTTGAGGATCTTGATATCTATTCTGTCGAGAGAGGTTGTCGACATCGCGTATCTCCCAAGTATGGCAGTCTTCTGCGGCGCGTATCACCGTCGTTTGCGGGGTGATGACAATCGCGTGGTAAAAGCTAACCGCAATTGCGCTTGTGGGATTTCGACAAATCGTCGATTTGTATCGAAAAACCGTCAACCTTCGCATTGTGCATTGCGATCAAAAGATTAGTTGCCTACTTCCGATACATTTTTTGCCTATGCGATATGCAGGCCGACGTTGATCCACGGATTCGGTCAAGATGTAATGCCCGCCGCTCCATCGATTGGCTCCCCGTGTCACTTGACGGGACGTGCAGCAGAGCTCGATGTCGAGAACTGCCCTGTTTCGTACAACCGCCTGTCGTCGCGTGTGGCTTCGGTCCCACGTCGCTGACCACGCCGCGGGCGTTGCGCGAGACAAAAGGTTCGGCAGCAACGACGCCCACCTCGTCAACCAGAAAATGGCAAAGATCGGCCGGATGCAGAGTTGGATCTAGCGACTCGACAAGTCGTTACAGCATAAAATGCTGATGAAGCTTCTGTGACAGGCGTTGTTCAAGCAGTAATGCTGAGAGGCTCGGGCGACTATCCACCCACGATCGCACTTGGGTAGCGACGGTTTGGATGTCGAGCGTGAAACTGAAGCAAGTCTATTTGACAGCGAACGATCCTGGACGCCTGGCCGAGTTCTACGAAGGTCTGGGTCTGAAGGTGCGCTTCGCTGATCCCGGCAAGTGGATACAGTTCGTGAGCGATGCGGCTGCGTTCTGCGTCGCCGGACCGACGGAGTCGGTCTCGGACCAGCTGCAAGATGCCGTTCTTGTCTTCGGTGTCGATGACCTCGATGCCGCCATGGAGCGTGCCGCAGCCATGGGGGCGCAAGTCGGCGCGGTCCGGGACATGGAAAGTCACGGCCGTGCGGTGAAGGTGCGGGATCCGGGCGGCAACGTCATCCAGTTCTATCAAGCAGCCGGATAGCTCAGACGTTCACCGGGGCAGCGCTGCATGCCCGGACTCACAACCAGACAAAGAGGGCGCATCCATCTCATGAATCCAAGGGTCGTAGCCATGCCGTCCGCAACACCGCCGCTGTCCGAAACGAGCCCACTCGATGCCGCAGCATTCCGTGCTGCGATGCGCAGCGTGCCGGGCACCGTGTCGATCGTCACGACAGGTCGGGCGCCGAACCGCCATGGTCTGACACTGACGGCGGGCTGCTCGCTGTCGGCGGCTCCGCCCAGCGTGCTGGTTTGCGTCAATCGATCTGCCGGTGCGCACGACATCATTCTCAGCAGTGGGTCGTTCTGCTGGAATATTCTAGGAGTCGAGCATCGCGATCTGGCGCTCAAGTTTTCCGGGCAGGACGGCAGCAAGGGCGATATCCGCTTCGGTGACGGTTTGTGGTGCGATCTCAAAACCGGAGCACCAAGTCTGGTCGGCGCGGTCTGCAGCTTCGATTGCCGCGTGGTGAATGCTTACAGCGACAGTAGTCACACCATTTTCACCGGAGAGGTGGTGGCTCAGACCACGAGGGCCGGATGTGAGTCGCTCGTCTACATCGACGGATGTTTCGCCGCGCCAAAGGCGGTCTGAAACACAGGACGACGTCAGGCGCCGCTACGTTTCCGCTACAGCCAAGATGGAACCGATCAGCATGCAAGGAAGACGAAGACTTTCTATCGCGCATCCATCGGCGGTCGGTCGCTGATGCTGTCGCTCTGGCTCAATGTCATCGCCGGCGGGGTGCTCATCGGGCTGGTTTACGGGCTCGTCGCGCTCGGTCTCACCATCATCTTCGGCGTTATGCGCGTGGTCAATTTCGCTCATGGCGAGATGGTCGTGTTCGGGATCTACATCGGATACTGGACCGTTCAAATCTGTGACATCCCGATCGTTTTAGCCGCCGCGATCGCCGCGGTCGTCATGTTCGTGTTCGGCTATCTGCTAGAGACGCTCGTCGTGAAGCGGTTCGTCAATCGGCCGCATCATTATCAGTTCATCGTCTTCATCGGCCTCTCACTGCTTTTCAGCGGCGTATTGCTGATGTCGTTCGGTCCGGATCCGCGGCCGACGGCGTCTCAGTTGTCCTTCCAGACCGTGAGCGTGGGTCCGCTCACCTTGGATTGGGCCCGCATCCAGGCGGCCGCTACGGCCGGACTGCTGATCGCCGCACTGGGAGCCTATCTGAAGTACTCCGCATTCGGCCGATCGCTGCGGGGCGCCGCCAATAATCGACTGGGCGGACTGGTGGTCGGGCTGAATATCCCTCGGGTCTATGCGGTGACCTTCGGCATCGGAGCCGCCTGCGCTGGCGTCGCCGGCGCATTGATCTCGCCGCTGTTCGATGCGCAGCCCTATCTCGCCGTCGACTTCACGCTGCTGGCCTTCGTGACGGTGATCGTCGGCGGTCTCGGCAGCTTCGGTGGCGCTCTTCTGGGCGGCCTGACGATCGGGGTCGCCGAAGCGATCGCGGCCTTGATGTTCACGCCGTCGATGAAAACAGCACTCCCTTACGCGCTCCTGATCATCATCCTGATTTTCCGTCCGAGGGGGTTTTTCGGTGCAAAGGACATCTGATCAAGCCAGCGACACCAAGCGTTGGGGTGCCGGCGCTCTGGTCTTCGCCGCCCTGGCCGTGGTGGGTGGCATGTCCAACGCCTACGTCATCTCACTTCTGACGATCGTCCTGTTGTTCACCTTCATGGGACAATCGTGGAACCTGATGCTCGGGATCGGCGGGCAGCTATCCATCGGTCACGCGCTGTTCGTTGGAATCGGTGCGTATGCGGTGGCGATCCTGAACATCAAATACGGCGTCACCCCGTGGATCGGTCTGCTGCTGGGCGCGGTGATTGCGGGCTTCGTCGGCGCGGTGCTGGCGTGGCTGAGCTTCCGCTTCGAGGTCCGTGGCATCTATTTCGCGCTGCTCACGATCGCAGCCGCCGAATTCGCCCGGATCATGTTCGGCGGGTGGGACTATGTCGGCGGCATGCAGGGCCTGTTCTATCAGGCGCCGAGCGGCACGATGGACCTCGGGATGCTGCGCGGTGACGCGCGGTTCTACTACTTCGTCGCGCTCGCGCTTGCGGCCATCGGCGTCGCGGGAACGGAGCTGATCTCGCGGTCCTATTGGGGCTATGTCTGGCGGGCGATGCGGGACGACGAAGAGGCCGCCCGCGCACTGGGGGTGCGGACGTTTCGCCACAAGGTGCTGGTGGTCTCGATATCGGCCGCGACGGCCGCGGTCGGCGGCGGCGTGCTGGGCTTGGTGCAGGGTGCGATCTTTCCGGATTCGATCATGGGCATGGCGATCTCGGTCGACGTACTGATCGGCCCTGTGGTCGGCGGATTGGGCACTGCGTTCGGCCCGCTGGTCGGCTCGATGGCCGCGATCCCGCTGCATCACGCCATGGGGGCGCTCGGCGACAGCCTGGGGCTCCCCGGACTGAACAGCGTCGCCTACGGGGCGGTGCTGATCCTGGTCGTGTGGTTTCTGCCCGACGGCATCTGGCCGGCGATCGTCCGGCTCTACGAGGCGATCCAGCTGCCGGCGCGCGGCCGGATCTCACAATTGCGGAAGGTCGAGGAATGACCGCGCTGCTCGAAGTGAAGAACCTGACCAAAGCGTTCGTTGGATTGGTCGCGGTCAATGACGTCAGCTTCTCACTGCAGGCAGGCCGCATCACCGCCCTTATCGGGCCGAACGGCGCCGGCAAGACCACCTGCTTCAATCTCGTCGCCGGGGCGCTGAGACCGACCGCCGGGCGGGTGCTATTCGAGAGGCGTTCGCTCGAGCGCGAGCCGCCCGAAGCGGTGTGCCGCATGGGCATTGCGCGCACCTTCCAGATCGTCCGACCGATGAAAGATATGTCGGTGCTCGAGAATGCCATGGTGGGCGCCTTCAGCTGGACGACGAACGTCAAGGAGGCGCGGGACAAGGCGTATGAGTCGCTCGAAAATGTCGGGCTCGCCGGCAAGGCGAATGCCCGGACGGATCAGTTGACGTTGCCCGATCGCAAGATGCTCGAGATGGCGAAGGCGCTCTCGACTCGCCCCAAGTTGCTGCTGCTCGACGAAGTGATGGCGGGGCTGCGTCCGACCGAAGCGGCAGGCGTCGTCGGCGTGCTGCACCGGCTCGCCGAGGGTGGACTGACGATCCTACTGGTCGAGCACGTGATGCGGATCGTGATGGAAGTGGCGTCGACCGTGGTGGTGCTACACCACGGCGCCAAGATCGCCGAGGGCAAGCCGTCAGAGGTGGTAGCGGATCCTGCGGTGCTGGAAAGTTATCTGGGAGCCGGTTTCCATGCCTGACGACGCGCTTCTCGAAGTCGACGACCTGTGCGTGGCCTATGACGGCTCCAATGCGCTGAACGGCGTGTCGCTCCGCATCGGCAAGGGTGAACTGATCTGCGTGGTCGGCGCCAACGGCGCCGGCAAGACCTCTCTGATCCGATCAATCGCGGGGATCGTGCCGTCGTCGCGCGGTTCCGTCAGGATCAACGGAGTCGAAATCTCGCGGCTACCGCCGTGGGACATCTGCGAAATGGGCATCGCTCAGGTCGCCGAGGGCCGCCAGATTTTCAGTGCGCTCTCCGTCGAGGACAATCTGCTGATCGGCGGCTCGCTGAAGCGGGCCAGGCACGACCTGGCAAATACGCTTGATTCCGTCTATCAGCTGTTCGGGCGACTTCGCGAGCGCCGCGACCAACTCGCCGGCACGCTGTCCGGCGGCGAGCAACAGATGCTGGCGATCGGTCGGGCGATCATGTCGAAGCCAGAAATCGTGATGTTCGACGAGCCGTCGATCGGACTGTCGCCGGCGCTGACCGATGTGATGTTCAGCGTCGTCAAATCCCTCAACGAGCAGGGCATCACGGTCCTTCTCGTCGAGCAGAATGTCGCCAAGTCGCTCGCTCTGAGCAGCCGCGGCTATGTGCTCGAGAACGGCTCCGTGGTGTTGCATGGATCTAGCCGCGATCTGCTCGAGAACCCCGATGTCCAGCGCGCCTATCTGGGATTGTGAGGCGCGCCGTCTCGGCGAGGCGTCGGGCGTTGCGGCTCTCGTCTCGCCGCCGTTCGGTCCACCGCTCCCCGGCTGTTGCAGCCGCCTCTCGCTTGGGTCTCATTGATGAATACTGCCACTTCTCTCCTGATCGAGCGTGATCAAGACCTGGTCACGATCACGATGAACCGGCCGCCGGCCAATGCGCTGAATGCGCAACTAATCGTCGAGTTGCTGGAGGCGATCCGGCGCCTTGCCGACGACGAGAATCCGCCCGGCATCGTGCTCACCGGAAGCGGCGACCGCTTCTTCAGCGCAGGCGGCGACATCAAGGAAGTCGTCGGGATCGACGTCGCTAGGCCGCGCATCCGGTTCTTCCACGAACTCCTCGTGGCGATGGAGAACTATCCGGGCCCGATCGTCTGCGCCGTCCGCGGCTATGCGGTCGGAGGCGCCCTGGAGTTTCTGCTGCATGCGGACTATGTTGTGGCCGATGCGGCGTGCAAGATTGGATTTCCGGAAATCAACCATGGCCTGCTGCCGGTGACCAAAGGCATGCGCCGGGCCGTCGAGAAGCTCGGCGTGCGGGCGGCGCAAGAGCTGCTGTACTGGGGCGAGCTCGTCGGCGCGGAGCGCGCCGTGGCGATCGGCGCCGTGAACGAGATCGTCCCGACCGAGGAGGTCGCATCCCGTGCGCGAGACGTGTGCGGCGTGTTGCGGCAGAAAGACCGCAAGCTGTTCCATGCCATCAAGCGATCGCTCAACCTCACCGCGCAAATGAGCGATCAGGCGCTCGAAAAAATGACCGTGGCCGACCTCGACGCCTATGTCACAGCCGAGAGCTCAACCAAAGCGCGTGCAAGATTTCTATCAAAGAACAGTAAGGGTTGAGCCGATGACGCGCGGATATCCCGATCAGATCTATCTGGAGCAGATGAGCCACGAGGAAGTCGCCGCGGCGCTGGCCGATGGGTGCACGACGGTAGTGATCCCGCTGGGGGCCGTCGAGCAGCATGGGCCGCATTTGTCTTTGGGCATGGATGCGGATCATGCCGATGCTCTGGCCGAGCGGATCGCGCGCAGCCGCGGCAACACGCTGGTGGCGCCGACCATCACGGTCGGCTGCTCGTCTCACCATCTGCCATTCGCGGGTACGATCTCGCTACGGCCGGGGACGCTGGAAGCGATTTGTGTCGATTATTGCACAAGCCTGGCGCGGCACGGCTTCAAGCGTATCCTGATTCACTCGGGTCACATCGGCAATTTTCCGGTCCTGAAGGACATGCTCGGTCGCTTGCGCGAGGCCGTCCCCTCGGATGTCGAGATCCTGGCGTTCTTCGACTCGACGAAATGGATCGACACGTGGCGCGATGCGGTGCGCGAAGCCGGAGGAGACGTGTTGGCCGTCGGCGGCCACGCCGACATCGCCGAGACGTCGCTGATGATGGTCATTAGGCCCGACAGCGTCAGACCGGACCGCTTCGAGGTGGGCCATCTTGGCGGCTTGTCGGAGGCTGATCTCGAACTGATGTGGAAGAACGGCATCCGA
Organism: Bradyrhizobium sp. CCBAU 25360; assembly: GCF_028128695.1. Taxonomy (NCBI): domain Bacteria; kingdom Pseudomonadati; phylum Pseudomonadota; class Alphaproteobacteria; order Hyphomicrobiales; family Nitrobacteraceae; genus Bradyrhizobium; species Bradyrhizobium sp. CCBAU 25360. The sequence continues at coordinate 14,415 of NZ_LBJA01000038.1, read as the reverse complement.
TCGGTTTCGCAGAACGGCGTGATCGGAAGTCCGATCGGCTCGAGCTACGCCATCGGCGAAGCGTGCCTCGCGGCGGTCGCCGAGTTGCTGATCAAGACCTTCGATAGCGAGGCCGGAGCCGCCATCGCCCGCCGTTGACGGTCAGCCCGTCCGCTGCGTGGCGAAGCTTCCCGGGGCGTCTGCCATGTTGCGAATGCTGACAGCATAAAATTCGGAAAGCGTTACTACGCAACGCGGCTTTCGGGCGAAAATATCGCCACGCCTATGAAACCCTGTGCCATCTCGCAAGCTAAAAGGATTGAGACATGGCACTTACGTTTGGGTTCTGGTCTGAACAGGAAACCCAGGTCGGCCACAGTTACTCGCGCAGGCTTCACGAACTGGTCGACGAAGTCCGTCTGGCCGAGAAGGTCGGCTTCGACTGCGTCGCGCTCTCCGAGCAGCACGTGGCACTGGGCGGGATCTCGAGCTCGGCGCCCGAAGTGGTGTTCGGCTATCTGGCCGCGGTGACGTCGCGCGTCAAGCTGCGCGCGGCGGTGACGCTGATGCCGCAGCGCATCAACCACGCCTTGCGTTCGGCCGAGCGGCTTGCCGTGACCGACATCCTGTCCAACGGCCGCATGGAATTCTACGGCGGCCGCGCCAACACCACCATCGCGATGCGGGCGTTCAACGTCGATCCGAACGAAACGCTGGCGCAGATGGAAGAAGGGCTGGCGCTGCTGAAAACGGCGATGCGCCAGGACATTTTCACGTTTGACGGCAAGTACTACCAGATCCCTCCGCGCCAGCTGGTTCCGAAGCCGCTGCAGAAGCCGCATCCGGTGATCGGGATCGCGGCGACCAGCGAGCGCAGTCATCTCTGGGCGGCCTCGCAGGGCTTCGCCGTGATGAGCAGCAACATCTATCAGGGCTGGGAAGCTCAGCAGAAGCTGATCGACGCCTATCAAAAAAACTGGAAGTGCGACGCGGAGGGACCGCTGCAGCGTCCGCGTATCGGCATTCCGCTGTTCATCGGCATCGGGAAAACGGACGAGCAGGCCAAGGCGGATTATGCCGGCCCGCTAATGCACTATGCCAAGATCTCGACCGATGCCTATCCGCGTCTCGCGGCGATTGCCGACGACTACAAATACATGGGGGAGAGCGTGCCGTCGATGGAGCGCGCCGCCAACGACTGGGACTATCTGGTCAACGAGTCGGCCACGACGGTGTGCGGCAGCCCCGATACGGTCATTCGTCAGATCGAGAAGTTCGAGGCCATGGGTATCGACGAGGTGCTGCTGCACATGGACTCCGTCCCGCACGAAAAGATCATGGAGGCGATCGACATGGTCGGTCGCTACGTCATCCCGCATTTCAACGACGGAAACAACGTCGTGCGGCCGACCGAGGAGATTCTCGGGCAGATCCGGCTGATGCGGACCCAGAAGCAGTAATCGAACGGTGAAATCAATGTCGCAATACGGCTACAAGTACCTGATCGTCGAGCAGCGCGCCACTGGCGTCGCGATCGTCACGATGAACCGCCCGGAGATCCTCAACGCGATCAACTGGGAGATGCACGAGGAGCTCGAAGACGTCTTCGTCAAGCTGGATCACGACAGTTCTGTCAACGCGATCGTTCTCACCGGTGCGGGCCGCGGATTTTGCTCTGGTGGCGATCAGAAGTCGCTGGATAAGGGAACGCTGCCGTCCCCGACGCGCAGCGGTCGCCACCTCATCCGCAACATGCTGGAAGTCGAAGTGCCGATCGTCGCGGCCGTCAACGGTGTCGCGGTCGGCCTGGGTGCCACGCTCGCGCTGTTCTGCGACGTGATCTATGCGAGCTCGACAGCCCGTTTCGCCGACACGCATGTCAATGCCGGCGTCGTCGCGGGCGATGGCGGCGCGGTGATCTGGCCGCTGCTGATGGGGCCGGTACGCGCGAAGCACTATCTGATGACCGGCGCATTCATCTCCGCCGAGAAAGCGGCTGCTATCGGTATGATCAACGAGGTGGTCGCAGACGGCAACGTTCTCGATGCCGCGATCGAATACGCCGAACTGCTGGCAAGCGGGCCGAAGGAATCGATCGTGTGGACCAAGTACAGCGTCAACAAGATCATCAAGCAGTACGCCCACCTGCTGCTCGACACCTCTGCGGCGCTGGAGATGTTGACGTTCAAGTCGCCCGAGCGGGCCGAGGCGGTTGCCGCATTCGCGGCCAAGCGCAAGCGTTTCGCGGAGCGCTGAGATGAACGTCGCTGAGATGACATCCGGCGCCCAGTTGGCGGATACGACCGTCGTGCAGCTTTTGGCCGCGCGACTCGCGGAGCGGCCCGACAAGATCGCCTTGCAACAAAAGCGTCACGGCGCCTGGACCGCCATGACGTGGGGCGCCTATGCGCAGCGTGTCGTGAACCTGGCCAGCGCGCTGCGGCGTGCTGGTCTCGAGCGCGGCGATCGGGTCGCGATCATGGGCGATTCGTCCGAGGAATGGCTGATCGCCGACATGGCCACGATGTGCGCCGGCGGCGTCATGGTGGGCGTTTACTTCACCTCGTCACCCGAAGAAGTGGCTTACTGCTTCACGGATTCAGGCGCGAAGTTCGCGTTCGTCGGCGGGGAGCCGCAGCTTCGCATCGTGCTCGCCTCCGGTCGGGCCGAGCAGCTCCGCGGCATCATCGTGCTCGACCCGGATTGGACCGGCGAGGCCTCGGCGTCGATCAAGTCGCTGGCCGACTTTGTTGGAGCACACGATGTCGATGCGCATGACTATCTGCAGAAGGAGAGCGCGACAGCAAAGGCGTCCGATGTCGTCAGCATCGGCTATACGTCCGGGACGACCGGAAACCCCAAAGGCGCCATGCTGACGCACCTTTCCATTCTCGCCGGCGTTCATTGCATCACCCTGTTCGGCCCCAGTATGCGCGAAGAGGAACACCGGGTGGTCGTGCATTTGCCGATGTCGCACACTGTGGCGCGCGGGCAGGCGACCACGTTGCCGCTGATCGCCGACGCAGTTCCATATTTCGGCGAGACGACCGCGGACTTCGCCCAGACGATCAAAGAGGTGAAGCCGACCTACTATATGGCGCCGCCGCGGTTCTACCAGCGCTTTGCGACACAGATCCTCAGCAAGGTGCATCCCGCCGGTGAAGCGGGAGATCAGAACTACACGCTTGCCGTGACGATCGCGCGCAGGGCGCTCGAAGACCGTCAGCGCGGCCACGAGGATGCCTTCGTCTCGAAACTGTTCGCGGCCTGCCGCGAGCAAGTGTTCCTGCCGCTGCTCGCGGAGGTCGGTTTCGACGAACTGAAGGTCGCGTTCACCTCGTCGGCGGCGATGCCGTCCGAGCTGATGTCGCTGTGGCAGTTGTGGGGCTTGCAGCTCAAGGAGTGCTACGGCCAGACCGAACTGGTCGGTGCCAATCTGGTGCAGATGGCGGAGTGGCCGAAGGCCGGCAACGTCGGGGTCCCGCTGCCGGATCCGGCCTGGGAAACCGCCGTGCTCCAGGACGGCGAGATGATCGTCCGTGGACCGGGATTGTTCGCGGGCTATTGGAACAAGCCGGACGAGACGAAAGCGGCGCTTCGCGACGGCTGGCTCTACACCGGCGACATCGTCGAAGTGTCGCCGGAAGGAACCTTCAAGCTTGTCGACCGGAAGAAGGAGATCATCAACACGTCGAACGGCAAATCGATCAGCCCGACTCAGATCGAAAACGAGCTGAGGCACAGCCCGTTCATCTCCGAGGCGGCTGTGATCGGCGAGGGGCGAAAATATCTCACCGCCCTGATCGAAGTGGATGCCACCGCCACAATGGACTGGGCGAAGTCGCGCGACGACAAGATCGCGAGTTACGCGGACCTGGCAGGCTCCGAGATCGTCAACCGGCTGATCGAGGCGGAGATCGGCAAGGCCAACGGAAGGCTGGCGCGAGCCGAGCAGATCAAGGCGTTCCGCATTCTGCCAGAGGAGCTGTCGCTCGAGAACGGCGTGATGACGCCGACGCGGAAGAAGCGTCGCAAGCAGATCAACGAGCGCTATCAGTCGCTGATCGCGTCGCTCTACGACGAAACCGAGGAAGAATTGATCAAGGCCGAGATGGGCCTTTGAGGTCGGCGGTCGGTCCCAAAACGTACGAAGCTAACAGTCGAGATAAGATTTCACTCCTTCAGCAACAGGACATCGAGATGACCAAGCGAAGCGGAATCACGCGGCGGACGATTGTCGGAAGCGGATTGGGAATTGCGGTAGGCCTGGTATCAAGGCCATCGTTTGCGGCGAACACGAAAGTGAAAGTCGGAGCGATCATGCCCAGCAGCGGCGTGCTGGCGTTTCCCGGTCAGGCCTGCGTGCGCGGCATCGATCTCGGCGCCAAATTCGCGCGTGAGAAGTTCGGCCTCGACATCGAGATCGTTCACGCCGATACGCAAAGCCGTCCGGAGAACGGCCGGATTGCCGCCGAGAGCCTGATCCGGCAGGGCTGCACCGTGCTGATCGGCGCGTGGGATTCCGGTGCCACCATTTCGGCGCTGCAGGCCTGCGAGGCCGCCAAGGTGCCGATGGTGGTCCACATCGCGAGCGCCACCCAGGTAACTTCACAGGGCTTCACCCAGGTGTTCCGCTATTACCCCACGTCGCTGACCATCGTGCGGCAATCGTTGGCCGAGCTGAAGTCCGTGCTCGGCACGCTGAAGGATCCGCCGAGCAGCGCCGTCGTTCTGCATCTCAACAACACGATGGGGCAGTCGACGGCGGCCAGCATCGATCAGGCGTGGAAGGAAGTGGATGTTCCGCTCAAGATCGCGCAGCACGTTGCCTATGACGAGAAGGCCAAGGATCTGTCGGTGGAAGTTGCCAAGGCGAAAGCGTCGGGTGCCGATGCTTTGATCTCGGTCACGCGCGTCAACGACGCGATCATGATCGCGCGCGAATGCATCAAGCAGGGCTGGGACCCGAAGATGGTGTTTTCGCCCAACTCCAACGGCGTGTCCGACAAGGCGTATCACGACGCGCTCGGAAAGTATGGTGACGGTCCGGTTCTGTCGGCGTTGTGGCTCAATCCCAAGGGCGCCGAGACCGACAAGATCATGAAGATGTTCGCGGCCGACTACCCGAACGACTGGTTCGATGCCAATGCGGGCTGCGCGTTCGAGGCGGTGCAGATCGTCGCAGACGCCGTGACGCGGGCGGCTTCGCCGGAGTCCGCGGCGATTCACGGCGCGCTCAAGAAGACCGACATGAAGCCGATCCTGATGTACGGCGACAACACCAAGTTCGACGAGACCGGCCAGAACATCCACTGTTCGATGGTGATGCTGCAGGGTTTGAAAGGCAGGCCTCGGGTGGTGGCTCCAAAGGCCATTGCGGAAGCGTCGCTCGAGTATCCGCTTGCGCCTTACAGCAAACGCTGACGTCGTTACGGGCGGCCCCGCGAAAGCGTCGCGGGGTCGCGGTCGTCAAGTGCCCAGGCAGGGACGTGCGAGCTAGGGCAAACTGTCCGAATTAATCAGGCGCGACCGCTCGGCAAGGAAGCGGCGGGGGCTCTTTCCCATCGTCTTCTTGAACATCGTGATGAACGCGCTGGGGGTTTCGTACCCCAGTTCCAGCGACACGGCCTGGACCGAAGTGCCCGCCGTGAGGCGTTGCATGGCGATCAGAATGTGGAGACGCTGGCGCCAGCGCCCGAAGGTCATCCCCGTTTCCTTGGCTATGAAGCGTGCGAAGGTACTCTCGCTCATCGCGTAGCGCGAGGCGACTTCGTCCATCGTGCTGCGGTCGCCCGGATTATTCAACAAGGAGGTCGCGAGGTGTTGAAGACGGGCGTCGGGGGAGATCGGCAAATACATTTCATCCGTCGTCGACATCTGCACGAGTTCGTCGAGCAAAACCCGGCCGAGACGGCTGGTCGGTCCTTCCAGCGGATAGAGCGGTGGGAACACCGAGAGGCGGTGGATCAATTCCCGCACCAGCGACGTGATCATCAGCGTGCAGCAGGTCCGCGGCAGCATGCTGACCTGCGGATCGATGAACACTGTGTAGAGTTTGCCGAAATCGGCCACGCAATTGCTGTGCTGCACGCCGGCCGGGATCCATACCGCGCCTTGCGGAGGCACGATCCACAAGCCGCCGGGCGCCCGGCACATCACCGAGCCGTGAGATGCGACGACCAATTGGCCTTTGCGGTGTGAGTGCAGCGGCAGGTCGTCGTTGTCTTTGCTGGTTTCGAGACAGAATGAAGTGACGGGACGATCGAACTGATCCGGATCGACAGGATCATAGTTGATCCGAAGATCGGGCAGATCCATTCGCGCAAAATCGCGATCGAACTCGGTCTCGGGCGGCATTTCAATCCTGCCAATTCGTCAAGTCAGTCAAGCCTTGATGCAGATCCTGCTGCTAGCCGAGGTTAGCTGTTTTGAAAGGTCAGGTCACTAGTCGCGGCGAGCCGTCGAGTTCGCTGATCTGCGACAAGATGCCCGCTACTGCGGCGTGAGCGCTGAGCGATGCGGCATGCTGCGCCGTGACCAAGCGGGAGCACCTGTCAGGCGGCCGACGGCTCGATCACTCGCCCGATTAAACCAACAGCAGAGAATGCTGCGATGCGAGCCTCCGCGTCCCGCCGGAGCCGGGCAATCCGTCGGAACGCGGCCGAATTCAGCAGCACGTGCCATAGCACCCGATGCTACCAAGTGCGGGCTTTCTCGGAGCCCGACGCATGACTGCACACATCGATCCGCCACGCAAGGTCGTCAACGCCGATCAGGATGCGGTCGAAACCGCCGATTGGCTCGCCTCGCTTGGATCGCTCCACCACAGCGCCGGTGCCGAGCGCGTGCGTTACATCCTGGCTGCGCTCGATCGGCGCGCGAAGGAGCTCGGCGTTCTGCCGGACTCTCCGCCGTTTTCGCCCTATCGCAATTCTATTCCGCTCGAGCAGCAGAAGCCCTACCCCGGCGACATCGCGATCGAGACCCGCCTGACGGCGATCATTCGCTGGAACGCGCTCGCGATGGTGGTCCGTGCCAACAAGGCCTATGGGGAGCTCGGCGGGCACGTCGCCAGCTACGCCTCGGCCGCGGAGATTTTCGAAGTCGGTTTCAATCATTTCTTTCGCGCGTCAAGCTCCGAGTCGGAGGGCGACTTGGTGTATTTCCAGCCGCATTCGTCCCCCGGAGTCTATGCACGAGCGTATCTCGAAGGCCGACTGTCGGACGAAAATCTGAAGCTGTATCGCCAGGAACTGAGCGGCCCCGGTCTGTCGTCCTATCCGCATCCCTGGCTGATGCCGGAGTTCTGGCAGGTGCCGTCGGCGTCGATGGGCCTTGGGCCAATCAGCGCGATCTACCAGGCGCGGTTCATGAAGTATCTGCAGCATCGCGGCCTGGTGCAGACGGCTGGTCGTCACGTCTGGGGTGTGTTCGGCGACGGCGAGATGGACGAGCCGGAATCGATCGCCGGGCTCGCCCTGGCGGCGCGGGAAAATCTCGACAACCTCACCTTCGTCGTCAATTGCAACCTGCAGCGCCTGGATGGGCCGGTCCGCGGCAACGGGCAGGTGATTCAGGAACTCGAATCACTTTTCCAGGGCGCCGGCTGGAACGTAATCAAGGTGCTGTGGGGATCGGACTGGGACGATATCTTCGCGCGCGATAGCAAGCATGCGCTGCTGCGCAAATTCGCCGACACCGTCGATGGCAAATATCAGACGCTCGGCGCCAAGGATGGGGCCTACAACCTCGCCCACTTCTTCAGCGAGGATCCCGAGGTCCGGGCGCTAGTTGCGCACATGTCGGACGTGGATATCGACGGCCTTAAGCGCGGTGGCCACGACTTCAAGAAGCTGTTCGCGGCCTTTGCCGCCGCGAAAGACATTAAGGGTCGGCCGACCGTCATTCTGGCGAAGACCAAGAAGGGCTACGGCATGGGCGGCGCCGGCGAGTCGCGCATGACGTCGCACCAGGCCAAGAAGCTCGATGTCGACGCGCTGTATGCGTTCCGCGACCGGTTCGCCCTGCCGCTCAGCAACGAGCAAGTCGAGGATCTGGAATTCTTCAGGCCTGCGGAAGACAGCGCGGAAATTCAGTACCTGCGCGCCCGTCGCGCGGCACTCGGTGGCTACATGCCGGCGCGGCGACGCGCTTCGGCGGCGCTGCCGGTGCCGCCGCTGCAATCCTACGCGGAGTTCGCGCTGCGCGGCGACGGCAAGGAGACGTCGACCACGATGGCGATCGTGCGGCTGTTCACCAATTTGCTCAAGGACAAAACGCTCGGCCCGCGCATCGTCCCGATCGTCGCCGACGAAGCCCGCACCTTCGGAATGGCGAACCTGTTCAGACAGGTCGGCATCTACTCGCCGGCGGGACAGCTCTACGAGCCGGAAGATGCCGGTTCGATGCTGTACTACAAGGAAGCGATCGACGGTCAATTGCTGGAGGAGGGGATCACCGAGGCGGGGGCGATTTCGTCATGGACCGCGGCGGCGACCTCCTATAGCATCCATAACTTCCCGTTGCTGCCGTTCTATATCTACTATTCGATGTTCGGCTTTCAGCGGGTCGGCGATCTGATCTGGGCGGCGGCGGACCAGCGCGCGCGTGGCTTTTTGATCGGGGCGACGGCCGGCCGGACGACGCTCGGCGGCGAAGGCTTGCAGCATCAGGACGGGTCCAGCCATCTGATGGCGGCGACCGTTCCGAACTGCCGGGCCTACGATCCGGCATTCTCCTACGAGGTGGCCGTCATCGTCGATCACGGCATGCGGTCGATGCTCGAGCAGGGCAACGACGAGTTCTATTACCTCACGGCGATGAACGAGAACTATGCGCAGCCCTCGATGCCCGACGATGCACGCGACGGCATCATCAAGGGTCTCTATCGGGTTCTGCCGAGCGCTGACGGGCCGGCGAAGATCAGGCTGGTCGGCTCGGGCGCCATTCTCCCGGAGGCGCTCGCCGCCGCAGCGATGCTGCAAAGCGAATGGAAAGTGGCCTGTGAAGTCTGGTCGGCAACGAGCTTTTCCGAGCTGGCGCGGGAGGCGCGCGATGTGGAGCGAACTAATCGGCTCTCGCCACTGTCGACCCCGGTCGAGAGCCACGTCGTACAATGCCTCGGCGGCAAGGTGCCGATCGTCGCGGCATCGGATTATGTCCGGGCGTATCCGCAACTGATCGGTTCTTACATCGAGGCGCCCTATACGGTGCTGGGCACCGACGGCTTCGGGCGCAGCGATACACGCGCCGCGCTGAGATCGTTCTTCGAGGTCGATCGCAAGCAGATCGTCGTTGCGGCGCTCTCGGCGCTGGCAAAATTGGGTCAAGTGGCGCGTGAGCAGGTCGCCGAAGCCATCGCCAGCTACGAATTGCCGACCGGCGTTGCATCGCCTTGGTCGCGCTGAGAGAGGGCGGAGCGCGCATGTCTCGTTCAATTGAAGTCGTTCTGCCAGATATTGGGGACTACAAGGATGTTCCGGTAGTCGAAATCAATGTGTCGGTCGGCGACGAGGTCACGATCGACATGCCGTTGCTGTCGATCGAGTCCGACAAGGCGACGATGGAGGTGCCATCCCCGGCCGCAGGCACGGTGGCCAAACTGATGATCGACGTCGGGGTGCGGGTTTCTCAAGGTTCGGTTCTGATGGTCCTCGAAGGGCGCGGCGAATCCACCGCGCCTCCGCCGGCGACTGCGTCGGCACCGCAGGTGGAGCAACGGATCTCGCAGCAGGAGGCGCTGTCACGGCCGGCGCCCGTGGCTCCAGTCGATGACTCGCGAGCACGTGCACAGCAGCCGCAGCTTAGCGGGGCGGCGCATGCATCGCCGTCGGTCCGCGCTTTGGCGCGTGAGCTCGGCGTGACGCTGGACTCTGTCGTGCCCACAGGCCCCAAGGGCCGGACTTTGCGCGAGGATGTGGCGGCCTTCGTCAACGGACTGGTGCGATCGAGACCGGCGACGGCGCCTGAGCCCGGCGCCCCGGTCGATTGGCCCAAGGTGGATTTCGAGAGGTACGGCGCGGTCGAGCGCCTGCCGCTGACACGGATCCAGAAGCTGACCGGTACGAACCTCTCGCGCAACTGGAGCGTCATTCCCCATGTAACGAATTTCGACAGAGCGGATGTGACCGACGCCGAAGCCTTTCGTCAACTCGCCAATGCCGAGGCCGCGAAGGACACGGCGAAGCTCACCATGGTGTCGCTGCTGATCAAGGCCGCGGCCTTGGCGCTGCAGAAATACCCGCGCTTCAATTCGTCGCTCGATGGCGATGAGTTGATCCTCAAGCACTATGTCCACATCGGCGTCGCTGTCGACACGCCGAGAGGTCTGGTCGTGCCGGTGATCCGGGACTGCGATAAGAAGGGCTTTCGGCAAATTGCCGCGGAGATGCGCTCGCTCGCCGACAAGGCGCGCGCGGGGCAGCTCGCGTCGAGCGACATGCAGGGCGGCTGTTTCTCGGTGTCGTCTCTCGGAGGCATCGGCGGTCAGGGATTTACGCCCATCATCAACGCGCCCGAGGTGGCGATCCTCGGCGCCGGGCGGGCCGCCACCGAGGCGGTCTGGAACGGCCGCGAGTTTGAACCGCGCCTCATCCTTCCGATGAGTCTGTCGTGGGATCACCGGGTCGTCGACGGCGTGGCTGGGGCCCGGTTCCTGGGCTTCGTCGCGTCGGTGCTCTCCGATCTGCGGCGCTTCGCGTTGTGAGGACGCAGATGCGGACAGAGGAAATCCGGGTCCCCGACATCGGGGATTTTCGAGACGTCGAGGTCGTCGAGGTCCACGTCAGGGCAGGCGACGTCGTCGTGCGAGAGCAGGCGTTGATCACAGTGGAATCCGACAAGGCCACGCTGGAGATTCCGTCGCCGATCGCAGGGGTGATCACGAGCATGTCGCTGCGTGTTGGAGACAAGGTGTCTCAAGGCTCCATGATTGGCACGGCGTCGGCGTCGGACGAAGCGGGCGCGCAAGGCGAGACGATCTCAGCGGATCAGGATGTTGGCCAGCGCGCAACAGATTATACGCGCTACGATCTTGTCGTGATCGGAGGCGGGCCGGGCGGCTATTCAGCAGCGTTTCGGGCCGCAGACCTTGGACTGAACACCGCGATCGTCGAACGCTACGGCACCTTGGGCGGAGTTTGCCTGAACGTTGGATGTATCCCGTCGAAGGCGCTGCTTCATGTTGCGGCCGTCAAGGAGGAAGCCAAACGGATCGCGGACAAGGGCATTCGCTTCGCCGCGCCGCAGATCGATCTGCAGGAGCTGCGCGCCTTCAAGCACGGCACTGTCAAGAAGCTGACGGATGGGCTGAGCCAGATGGCAGCAGCGCGCCGCGTCACGGTGATCCGCGGCATCGCGAAATTCGCCTCCGCCACGCGGCTCGAGATTGTCGGTGAGGGGGCAGGCTCGCAGCAAATTGAATTTGGTCAATGCATCATCGCCACGGGCTCGCGCGCGGTGCAGCTAGCGGTGCTTCCCAAGGATGAGCGGGTCGTGACCTCGACCGGCGCGCTCGCGCTGCGAAGCATTCCGGGCCGCATGCTCGTGATCGGAGCGGGGATCATCGGGCTGGAGATGGCGACCGTCTACAACTCGCTCGGCACCAAGATCGATCTTGTCGAAAGGCTTCCCGATATCCTGGCGGGCGTGGATGCCGACGCGGTGAAGATCTGGCGTTCGCGCAACGCGCATCGCTTCGAGCATATCGACGTCGCAAGCAGCGTATCAACCGCCGAAATCACGCCGGACGGCGTGAGGGTCGGTACCACAGGCGCATCGGTACGGACACGATCGTACGATTTGGTGTTGCAATCGGCCGGCCGTGTTCCCAACAGTAGCGAGCTCGGCCTCGAACGGATCGACGTTGCCATCGATTCGAACGGCTTCATTCAGGTCGACGAGCAGATGAGAACGACGGCGCGCAACGTCTTCGCCATCGGCGACGTCGTCGGCGGTTCGATGCTGGCGCACAAGGCCGTTCACGAGGGGCACGTCGCCGCGGAAGTAGCTGCCGGGAAGCCGGCGGCCTTTACCGCGAAGATCGTCCCCAATGTCGCCTACACCGATCCTGAGATCGCCTGGGTCGGCAAGTCCGAGCGTGATGTCGCCGAATCCGGACGGAAGATCCGTTCGACAAAATTCCCATGGGCCGCGTCCGGCCGGGCCATCGCGTCGGGCGCATCCTATGGCATGACGAAGCTGCTGTTCGACGCCGAAACCGGTCGCATCGTCGGGGGCGTGATCGTCGGACCGCATGCCGGCGATATGATCGGGGAAATCTGTCTCGCTATCGAAATGGGGGCTGACGCGATCGATATCGGAAAGACCATTCACCCGCATCCGACCCTCGGCGAGACGATCGGCATGGCTGCCGAAGTCCATGAGGGCATTTGCACCGACCTGCCTCCAATCGCCAGAAAGCGGTAGATCAGTTGGCCCAATCGATGTCCGTTATCGAAGCCCTTGAACAACGTCGCGCCGGTGCCAAACTCGGCGGCGGCGAGAAGCGCATCGACGCGCAGCATGCGCGCGGCCGCCTCACCGCGCGGGAGCGGATCGACCTGCTGCTCGACAAGCATTCGTTCGAGGAGATGGACATGTTCGTCCAGCACCGCTCGACCGAATTCGGGATGGAGAAGACCAAGATTCCAGGAGACGGCGTGGTCACCGGCTGGGGTACCGTCAACGGCCGCAAAACGTTTGTCTTCGCCAAGGATTTTACGGTGTTCGGCGGCTCGCTGTCCGAGACCCACGCGCTGAAGATCACAAAGCTCCAGGACTTGGCGATGAAGGCGCGGGCGCCCATCATCGGCCTCTATGATGCCGGCGGCGCGCGCATCCAGGAGGGCGTCGCCGCGCTCGCCGGCTATTCCTACGTGTTCCGCCGCAACGTGCTTGCCTCCGGCGTGATCCCGCAGATCTCGGTCATCATGGGCCCCTGCGCCGGTGGCGACGTCTACTCGCCGGCCATGACCGACTTCATCTTCATGGTGAAGAACACCAGCTACATGTTCGTCACCGGCCCCGACGTCGTGAAGACGGTCACCAACGAGGTCGTCACCGCCGAAGAGCTCGGCGGCGCCTCGGTGCACGCCACGCGCTCCTCGATTGCGGACGGCGCCTTCGAGAACGATGTCGAGACGATTTTGCAGATGCGCCGTCTCATCGACTTCCTGCCGGCGAACAACACCGACGGCGTGCCGGATTGGCCGAGCTTCGATTCCATCGAGCGGGTCGACATGTCGCTGGACACGCTGATCCCCGACAATCCGAACAAGCCCTACGACATGAAGGAACTGATCCTGAAAGTCGTGGACGAGGGCGACTTCTTCGAGATCGCCGAGGGTTTTGCCAAGAACATCGTCACCGGCTTCGGCCGTATCGCGGGCCGTACTGTCGGTTTCGTCGCCAACCAGCCGATGGTGCTGGCGGGCGTGCTCGACAGCGACGCCTCGCGCAAGGCCGCGCGCTTCGTCCGCTTCTGCGACGCCTTCAACATCCCGATCGTCACCTTCGTCGACGTGCCGGGCTTCCTGCCGGGCACCGCGCAGGAATATGGCGGCCTGATCAAGCACGGCGCGAAACTGCTGTTCGCCTATTCGCAGTGCACCGTGCCGCTCGTCACCATCATCACCCGCAAGGCCTATGGCGGCGCCTTCGACGTCATGGCCTCCAAGGAGATCGGCGCCGACCTCAACTACGCCTGGCCGACCGCCCAGATCGCGGTGATGGGCGCCAAGGGCGCGGTCGAGATCATCTTCCGCTCCGACATCGGCGACCCCGACAAGATCGCGGCGCGCACCAAGGAATACGAAGACCGCTTCCTGTCGCCGTTCATCGCGGCGGAACGCGGCTACATCGACGACGTCATCATGCCGCACTCGACCCGCAAGCGCATCGCCCGCGCGCTGGAGATGCTTAGGGACAAGAAGGTCGAGATGCCGGCCAAGAAGCACGACAACATTCCGTTGTAGGAAGAGCTGTGTTCAAGAAGATTCTGATCGCCAATCGCGGCGAAATCGTCTGCCGGGTCATCAAGACTGCCCGCAAGATGGGAATCGAGACGGTTGCCGTCTATTCCGAGGCCGACCGCGACGCCCTCCATGTCGAGATGGCCGACGAGGCCGTGCTGATCGGCCCGCCGGCGGCAGCCGAGAGCTATCTGGTGATCGAGAAGATCGTGGAGGCCTGCCGCAAGACAGGCGCCGAGGCCGTGCATCCCGGTTACGGCTTCCTGTCCGAGCGCGAGGCGTTTCCGCGCGCGCTGGAGGCCGCAGGCATCGTCTTCATCGGCCCGAACCCGGGCGCGATCGCGGCGATGGGCGACAAGATCGAGTCGAAGAAGGCGGCCGCCAAGGCCAGGGTCTCGACCGTGCCCGGCTATCTCGGCGTCATCGAGGACGACAAGCACGCGGTCAGGATCGCCGACGAGATCGG